>NZ_CP125378.1:920000-2120000 GCF_034008635.1 Pseudomonas sp. P8_229
TGTTCAGCAGTTTTTCCCGGGTTTCCAGCTTGTGACCGGCGGAATACCGCATGTGTTTGTCCTCTTGATCCAGCGCCTTGACGTTGCCCGAATCCTAGCATAACGTTCGTTCACTTAACGATCGTTTACCAAAGGGATCTACCCATGAATAACAAGAAGGTCGTATTGGTTGTCGGTGCTGGCGATGCCACCGGGGGAGCGATTGCCAAGCGCTTTGCCAGAGAAGGCTTTGTCGCGTGCGTTACGCGACGCAGTGCCGACAAATTGCAGCCTTTGGTCGAGGCGATTCAGGCTGAGGGTGGAGAAGCACACGGATTTGCCTGCGATGCGCGCAAGGAAGAAGACGTGATTGCGCTGATTGAAGAGATCGAGACCCGCCTCGGCCCGATCGAGGCATTTGTCTTCAACATCGGCGCCAACGTGCCTTGCAGCATTCTTGAAGAAACCGCGCGCAAGTATTTCAAGATCTGGGAGATGGCCTGTTTCTCCGGTTTCCTCAATGCCCGCGAAGTGGCCAAGCGCATGGTCACCCGCAAGCGCGGCACTATTGTGTTCACTGGCGCCACCGCCGGGTTGCGCGGCGCCTCGGGGTTTGCGGCATTTGCCGGTGCCAAACACGGTATCCGCGCACTGGCACAAAGCATGGCGCGCGAGCTGGGCCCGATGAACATCCATGTTGCGCATGTAGTGGTCGATGGCGCTATCGACACCGACTTCATTCGAAACAGTTTCCCGGAGAAGTACGCGACCAAGGATGAGGACGGTATTCTCAACCCCGAGCACATCGCCGAAAACTACTGGTATCTGCACAGTCAGCCACGGGATGCCTGGACATTCGAGCTGGATCTGCGCCCGTGGAACGAACGCTGGTAAGCCCCGCCTCCTCCATAACAATAAATAGAGAGCAGCGAAGATGACGAAAACCGTGGAGTTCTATTTCGACCTCGGCAGCCCGGCCACTTATCTGGCCTACACCCAGTTACCGAAAATCTGTGCCGACACCCATAGCGAACTGAGCTACATCCCGATGCTGCTGGGCGGCGTGTTCAAGGCGACCGGCAATGCCTCACCGGCGATGATCCCGGCCAAGGGGCGCTACATGTTTCAGGATCTGGATCGCTATGCCAAACGCTATGGTGTGCCACTGAAGTTCAATCCGCACTTCCCGATCAACACGTTGATGCTGATGCGCGCCGTCACCGGCATACAACTTCGGCAGCCGGAGCGTTTTCAGGCGTTTATCGATTGTCTGTTCAAGGCACTGTGGGTGGAGGGACGCCCTCTCGATGAGCCAGCGACTGTCGCAGGGGTATTGAGCGAACATGGCTTCGATCCCAATGAAGTCCTGGCCCTGACCAATGACGAAGCAGTCAAGGCAGCACTCAAGGACAACACCGAGACAGCCATTAAACGCGGCGTGTTTGGTGCGCCGAGTATGTTTATCGGCAATCAGTTGTTCTTCGGCCAGGACCGCCTCGACTTCGTCGAAGAAGCCCTGCGTCAGGCCTAAACCCAGAATAGAACCCAGGCGCTGGCAACAGCGCCCGGGTTTCAGCCATCAGATAGCCGCTGTCCGCGTGTTCAACCACGCCAGCGCACTGCCCTCAAGCAACGGACTCAGACGCTCACGCACTTCGGCGTGATAGGCGTTAAACCACTGTTTCTCTTCCTGCGTCAGCAAGGACGGTTCCAGGCAGCGCGTATCGATCGGGCACAGGGTCAAGGTTTCAAACTTGAGGAACTCGCCAAACTCGCTGCTGCCCGCCTCGCGATTCATCGCCAGGTTCTCGATCCGCACGCCCCAACGGCCTGGACGGTAAGTGCCCGGCTCGATGGACGTGATCATCCCCGGCTGCATCGCCGTTTGCGGTGCCGGTGCGGCCTGATAGGCGATCACCTGTGGGCCTTCGTGAACGTTGAGGAAATAGCCGACTCCATGACCGGTGCCGTGACCATAATCCACGCTTTCAGCCCAGATCGGCGCACGCGCAATGGCATCGAGCAGCGGCGACAGAATGCCTTTCGGGAATTGTGCCCGCGACAGTGCAATCACGCCTTTGAGCACGCGCGTGCAGTCACGCTTCTGCTCGTCCGTTGGCGTACCGACCGGCACCATTCGGGTGATGTCGGTCGTGCCGCCCAGGTACTGGCCGCCCGAGTCGATCAGCAGCAAGCCGTCGCCCTCGATCACCGCGTGTTCTTCTTCGGTGGCGTGATAATGCGGCATTGCACCGTTGGCGTTAAACGCGGCAATCGTGTTGAAGCTCAGCGACACATAATCCGGACGACGTTCGCGGGCCGCGGTGAGTTTCTCGTCGATGGTCAATTCGGTGATGCGTTCGCGCCCCCAGGCCGACTCCAGCCAGGCGAAGAATTCGCACAGCGCCGCGCCATCCTGCTCCATGGCCTTGCGAATGTGCTGCGCATCGGCCTCGCTCTTCTGCGATTTGGCGAGAGTGGTCGGGTTCAGGCCTTCGACCAGTTTCACGCCGTCGTCCAGGTTGTCCAGCAAACCGCTGGTCACGCGCGCCGGATCCACCAGCAGGCTCGCGCCGTTTGGCACGGCGCGCAAGGCGTCGGCCACTTCGCGGTAATCACGCAGGGTCACGCCATCCTGCTCCAGTACCGCACGCAACTCGGTATCGACCTTGCTCAATGCCACAAACAGGGTCGCTTGCTGTTGATTGATCAACGCGAACGACACAAACACCGGGTTGAACGAGACATCCCCGCCCCGCAGGTTGAACAGCCAGGCAATGTCGTCGAGGGTGGCGATGAAGTGCCAGTCGGCGGCGCGCTCCTGCAAGGTCTCACGCAATTTGGCGAGTTTCTCGCCACGGCTGACCGTCGCCTGCGGTGGCAGATGCTGATAGATCGGCGCGTTCGGCAGGCTCGGGCGATCGGCCCAGACTTCATTCAACAGATCGAGGTCAGTACGCAGACGCGCACCACGAGCTTCAAGCTTGCTAATCAACGTACGCGCCGCGGCCACGGCCATCACCGCACCATCGACCGCCACAACGCCACCTTCCGGTGTCTGCTCGGCCAGCCAGTCCAGCGGACTCGGTTGCCCCGGTTGCAGCTTGACCAGTTCGATGCCGCTGCCCTTGAGTTCCTTGGTCGCCTGTTCCCAGTAACGACTGTCGGCCCAGACCCCGGCGAAATCAGCGGTGACAATCAAAGTGCCGACCGAACCGTGGAACCCCGAGAGCCATTGCCGCCCCTGCCAGTATCCCGGCAGGTATTCCGACAGGTGCGGGTCGGCCGATGGCACCAGCAACGCATGAATGCCTTCGCGGCGCATCAGTTCACGGGTGTGCGCCAGGCGCTGGGGAACCGTTCCTTCGGTCAAAGTCTGGGTACTCATCATGTCTCCTGCCAATCACTTCATCGTTATTGTTCGTAGCCGTGGAAGTCGGCTGGTTAACGCCCTGTCGCCCAGAATGCCGGGGCACTGGTGCAGGCGCCTTTGATCAGTTCTGCCGCCTGATCGATATCGTCGGTGGTGGTGAAACGGCCGAGGCTCAGGCGAATGGTGCGACCGGCCAGCTGAGCGTCGTGCCCCAGTGCCAGCAGCACGTGGGAAGGCGCGTCGCTCGCCGAGTTGCAGGCCGAAGTCGCGGAAAACGCGAGCGAATGGCTCAAGGCTGCACTGTTGAACTCGCCTTCGCTGAACGTCAGGCTCAAGGTATGCGGGATGCGCTGGTTGACGCTGCCATTGAGGCGTACGCCCGGCAGGCTCAGCAACTGTTCGAGCAAGCGTTCGCGCAGGGCCACGATGGCGTTTTTCTCCTCATCGAACGCGGCGGCAGCCAGGGCAAATGCGGTGCCCATGCCGGCGATCTGATGCGTCGCCAAAGTCCCGGAGCGCAAGCCGCCTTCGTGTCCCCCGCCATGAATCTGCGCTTGCAAACGCTGTTGCGCGCGGGGGCCGACATACAGCGCACCGATGCCTTTGGGGCCGTAGAGCTTGTGCGCCGAAAACGACATCAGATCCACCGGCCACTGCTGCAGATCGATCGCCACTTTGCCGGCGCCCTGCGCCGCATCGACATGGAACAACGCCCCACGGCTGCGCACGACTTCACCGATAGCCGGGATGTCGTTGAGCGTGCCGAGTTCGTTGTTGACCAGCATCAGCGACACCAGAAACGTGTCATCGCGCATTGCTTCGCTGACAGCCTGCGGGGTGATCAGGCCCTCGGCGTCCGGCACCAGATAGGTCACCGCAACGCCGGCGTCCTGCAGTTGCCGGGCGGTATCGAGGATGGCTTTGTGTTCGATCTGGCTGGTAATGATGTGTCCGCCGGCAACGCCGCGCGCCTGGGCCACGCCTTTGAGGGCGAGGTTGTTGGATTCGGTGGCACCGGAGGTCCAGACGATCTGCGCGGCCTCGGCACCCACCAGTTCGGCGACTTGCCGACGAGCGTGCTCGACCGTTTGCCGGGCCTGCTGGCCGAAGGCGTGAGAGCTGGACGCCGGATTGCCGAAGTTGGCGTGAAAACCCAGACAGTCGATCATCACCTGGATGACCCGCTCGTCCACCGGGGTGGTGGCGGCGTAATCGAAATACAACGGACGCTTATTCATAAAAGACTCGCAGAGCGTGTTCCGGGATCAGGAGGCTCGTATCTGCAAACGGCACAGCGCAGCCTTGTGAGCTGCGCGTCGGTTGGAGAGCGTCATCAATACCTGATCGGATGCCGTTAAAGAAGAACAACTTCATTTAAAAGTGCGTAGGAACGCTCCTGAAGCCGAGCTTAACAGGCATCGGGCCGGCGGTTGAAGCAATGCGTCAGTGAAAGCTTTCGAGAAGTAACGGGTACAGCGAAATCACCAACAGCGCGGCCATGCCCCAGTTGAATACGCGCAACCAGCGCGGGTCCTTCAGCACGTTGCGCAGCAGCGTGCCGCACGCCGCCCAGACGCCGACGCTGGGCAGGTTGATGATGGCGAACACCGCAGCAATCACCACGACGTTGGTGAAATAGCCCTGCATCGGCGTGTAGGTGCTGATGGCACCGATGGCCATGATCCAGGCCTTGGGGTTGACCCACTGAAACGCAGCAGCGCCGAGATAACTGATCGGTTTGGCCTCGCCTTCCACACCCTCGCCCACCGGCCCCGAATGGGCGATCTTCCACGCCAGGTACAACAGATACGCGGCGCCGACATAGCGCAGCACCGTGTAGAGCAGCGGGTAAGTCTGGAACACCGCGCCCAGGCCAAAGCCCACCGCCACCACCAATACGAAGAAACCGCAGGTGATGCCGAGCATATGGGGAATGGTGCGGTTGAAACCGAAGTTGACCCCCGACGCCAGCAACATGGTGTTGTTCGGCCCCGGTGTAATCGAGGTGACAAGAGCAAACAGGGCAAAGCCCAACAGCAGATCAAGCGAGAGGGTCATGGGGGTAATCCGTCGAGGGTCATTCAGGTGTTGACCCTATCGCACGGCAGCCCGCAAACCCACGGACAGTTGGGTAAAACTTCGAGCAGTACAGTTTGCTATCAGCTTGGACGACCGTGCAGCTGTATGGCACGTCCGGCACTCATTTCAGCTTTCTTGTCGAATGACGATTGGCCGAGCAGCGCGGATTTTTTCGCGTGGTATTCGTCGAAGGACAAGCCGCTGCGATTCAGCGCTTCCATCGCCAGTTCGCGGCTTTCTTCGGCGGTGTACGGTCGTAGTTCGGGGGAAACGTGGGTGGCGCAACCGGCGAGCACGGAGACAGCGAGCAGCAGCGAAACAGTCAGTAAACGATTCATGGGGAGCGTCCTGGCGAGCGGTGTTAGTCGATGGACAAAGGCTACGCCCGCGCCCGCCCGGGCAAAAATCAACGCTCTCAATAGTGGCTATCAGGATTTCAGCTTATCGCCCTTTATATCTCTTAAAGATCTATAAATATCGATTAACGTTCTTTTACGGAATAACAGGCAGCCGCTATAAATCCCTTCACACGGCGAACAACTGTTGCCCCAGCAACTGTTGCCCAGGCAACAGCAGATCAACAAACCCGCCTGATATCTGCACAACGCACTCGCGTCAAAACGCTCAACGCCCGGTAAACCGGGGCTCTCAGGAATTGGTACAGCGCTTGCTCAAGCCTTGGCACTTACTCACTGCTCGCTGAGCAACTGTTGATAAAAAGGAACTCATCATGTCGCGTCCCCTGAAAGTCGTCGCCTTGTCCGGCGGCACCTGGCGTCCCTCCCGCACGCTGGTGCTGACTCAGGCCCTGCTGGCCGAACTGGCCGGGCACCTGTCGATCGACAGCCACCTGATCGAACTCGGCGACATCGCCCGTGCGCTGGGCGCCGCGCTGTCGCGTCAGGAACTGAGCAGCGACGTCGAAGCCGAACTGCAAGCCATCGAACAGGCCGATCTGCTGATCGTTGCGGCGCCGGTGTATCGCGGTTCCTACCCGGGCCTGCTCAAGCATCTGTTCGACCTGATCGACCTCAATGCGTTGATCGACACTCCGGTGTTGCTGGCCGCCACCGGGGGCAGCGAGCGTCATGCGCTGGTGCTCGATCATCAGTTGCGTCCGCTATTGAGTTTCTTCCAGGCCGTGACCCTGCCGATCGGGGTGTACGCCACCGAGGCCGATTTCGCCGACTACCAGATCACCAGCGAGCCGCTGAAAGCGCGCATCCGCCTGGCCGCCGAACGCGCCGCGCCACTGTTCGGCACGCAAATCAAACCGTTGCTGAAAATCGCTTAAGGAGCTGTTCATGGATGTTTTCTGGTTCCTGCCGACCCACGGCGACGGCCACTACCTGGGCACCACGCAAGGCGCGCGCCCGGTCACCCTGAATTATCTGAAACAAGTGGCGCAAGCCGCCGACAGCCTCGGCTACCACGGCGTGCTGATTCCCACCGGACGCTCCTGCGAAGACTCGTGGGTGATCGCCTCGGCGCTGGTGCCGTTGACCGAGCGCCTGCGTTATCTGGTGGCGATCCGCCCGGGAATCATCTCGCCAACGGTGTCGGCACGCATGGCGGCGACCCTCGATCGACTGTCCAACGGCCGCTTGCTGATCAACGTGGTGACCGGCGGCGACCCCGATGAAAACCGTGGCGACGGCAGCTTCCTCAGCCACAGCGAACGCTACGAAGTCACCGACGAATTCCTCAAGATCTGGCGCCGGGTGTTGCAAGGCGAGTCTGTGGATTTCGAGGGTAAACACCTGAAAGTGCAGAACGCCAAAGCCTTGTATCCGCCGGTGCAGAAACCGTATCCGCCGCTGTATTTCGGCGGTTCCTCCGACGCGGCGCATGACCTGGCTGCCGAACAAGTCGACGTGTACCTGACCTGGGGCGAACCACCCGCCGCTGTGGCCGAAAAACTTGCCGATGTTCGCGAACGCGCCGCACGGCATGGACGCAAAGTGAAATTCGGTATTCGTCTGCACGTGATCGTCCGCGAGACCGCCGAAGAGGCCTGGAAAGCTGCGGACAAACTGATCGAGCACATCAGCGACGAAACCATCGAGGCCGCGCAGAAGTCCTTCTCGCGTTTCGACTCCGAAGGCCAGCGGCGCATGGCGGCATTGCACGATGGGCGTCGCGACAACCTGCAAATCGCCCCCAACCTGTGGGCCGGTGTCGGCCTGGTACGCGGCGGTGCCGGCACCGCGCTGGTGGGCGATCCGCAGCAAGTGGCGGCGCGCATCAAGGAATACGCGGATCTCGGCATCGAGAGCTTCATCTTTTCCGGTTATCCGCATCTGGAAGAAGCTTACCGCTTTGCCGAACTGGTGTTCCCGCTGCTGCCGGAACCGTACGCGAGCCTGGCCGGACGCGGCGTGACCAACCTCACCGGGCCGTTTGGCGAAATGATTTCCAACGATGTGTTGCCCAACCAATCCAAGGCTTGAAGCCGATCCCCTTGTGGGAGCGAGCCTGCTCGCGAAAGCGGTGTGTCTGCGGCGGTGATGTCGACTGTGCTGACCTCATCGCGAGCAGGCTCACTCCTACAGGGGATCGAGTCGATTTGATGAGGAACACCGTGTGACCGCCAAACCACAAAGTACTTTGATATCCCCCTTGCAGACCGCCCGCCAGCTAGCCGCCGAATTCGCGCTCACCGCCGTCGAGCGCGACGAGCGCGGTGGCACGCCGAAGGCCGAGCGCGATGCCCTGCGCGACAGCGGCCTGCTGGGCCTGAGCATCCCAACGCGCTACGGCGGCCTCGGCGCGCGCTGGAGCGAAACCCTGCAGATCGTGCGCGAGTTCGCCAAGGTCGACAGTTCCATCGCCCACGTCTTCGGTTTTCATCACCTGATGCTCGCCACCGTGCGCCTGTTCTCGCGCCCGGAACAATGGCAGCCGTGGTTCGAACAAACCGCACGGCAGAACTGGTTCTGGGGCAACGCGCTCAACCCGCTCGACATCCGCACCGTGGTCAAGGACTGCGGCGGCTGGCGCGAATTTTCCGGCAAGAAGAGTTTCTGCTCCGGCGCCAGCGACTCGCAGATGCTGATCGCCTCGGCGGTGGACGAAAGCGTCGGCGGCAAATTGTTGATCGCGGCGATCCCCAGTGGGCGCAGCGGCATCACCCTGCACGATGACTGGAACAACATCGGCCAGCGCCAGACCGACAGTGGCAGCGCCACGTTCGAACGGGTGCGCGTCGAAGAATCCGAGCTGCTGCTCGATCCCGGCCCGTTGAGCACACCGTTCGCCTGCCTGCGTCCGCTGATCGCGCAACTGACCTTCACCCACATGTTTCTCGGCATCGCCGAAGGTGCCTTTGAAGAAGCCCGGCAATACACGCTGAGCGAGACCCGGCTGTGGCACAAATCCGCGGCCCGCGATGTGCGCGAAGACCCGTACGTGCTCGCGCATTACGGCGAGTTCTGGGTCGCGCTGGAAGGCATTCGCCTGCTGGTCGAACGGGCCGCGGCGCTGCTCGACGACGCCTGGGCCAAAGGCCCGAATCTGAGCGCTGAAGAACGCGGGCATCTGGCCACGGCGATTGCCACGGCCAAGGTCGCCGCCAGTCGTCAGGGCCTGGAGATTTGCAGCCGCTTGTTCGAAGTCACCGGCGCGCGCTCGACCCACGCCTCGCTGCGCCTCGATCGGTACTGGCGCAACCTGCGCACGCAGACCCTACACGACCCGCTCGATTACAAACTCCATGAGCTGGGCGACTGGGCGCTGAATCAGGCGCTGCCGGTGCCGACGTTCTATTCCTGATCTTGCCTTTAATGGAGCGAGCCCATGCAACTGCTGACCCTTCCACCCTCACCCGCCCTGGCGACGTCGATCCGCGCCACCGCGCAGGTCTTCGAAGACCCGAAATCCCAGGCCCTGCTCGCGCATCTGCAACAGGTCGCGCCGAGCGAAGCCAGCGTGCTGATCATCGGCGAGACCGGCACCGGCAAGGAGTTGGTGGCGCGGCACATCCACAATCTGAGTAACCGCCGCCATCGGCCGTTCGTCGCGGTCAACTGCGGCGCGTTCTCCGAATCGCTGGTGGAAGCCGAACTGTTCGGCCATGAAAAAGGCGCTTTCACCGGCGCGCTCAGCGCCAAGGCCGGCTGGTTCGAAGAAGCGGACGGCGGCACCTTGTTCCTCGACGAAATCGGTGATTTGCCGATGGCGATTCAGGTCAAGTTGCTGCGGGTGTTGCAGGAGCGCGAAGTGGTGCGCCTGGGCTCGCGCAAGAGCATTTCCATCGATGTGCGAGTGCTGGCCGCGACCAACGTGCAACTGGAGAAAGCCATCAATGCCGGGAATTTCCGCGAAGACCTGTTCTATCGCCTGAACGTGGTCAATCTGGAACTCAGCCCGTTGCGCGACCGCCCCGGCGATATCCTGCCGCTGACCCGGCATTTCATCGAGGCCTACAGCCAGCGCCTGGGTTACGGGCGGGTCAGCATCAGCCCCGGCGCCGAGCACAAACTGCGCAGCTACAGTTGGCCGGGCAACATCCGTGAACTGGAAAACGTCATTCATCACACCCTGCTGATCTGCCGCAACGGCGTGATCGAGCGCGATGATTTGCGCCTGTCGAACCTGCGCATCGAGCGCCCGGACGATCAGCAGGCGAGCGCCGACGATTCACCGGAAGCGCTACTGGAACGGGCCTTTCAAAAACTCTTCGAACAACAGGCCGGCGCCCTCCACGAAAAGGTCGAAGATGCCCTGCTGCGCGCCGCGTACCGTTTCTGCCATTACAACCAGGTGCACACCGCCGCCCTGCTCGGACTGAGCCGCAACGTCACCCGTACGCGGCTGATCAAGATCGGCGAGCTAGCGGTGAACAAGCGGCGACTCACGGAGAACCTGCAAGGCGAACGCCTGATTCAGTTGTCGATCTAGCCCACCAGGTTGCAGTGCAGCGCATCGTCATGACTGCGGGCGATGCTGCTCAGCACCTGGAATGAATTGAAGGTCACGGTTTTCGCCTGATGGGCGCGGATCAGTTGCCAGAAATCCTGCTCGCCGCTTTCAAAACGGCTGAACGCCGCCTCTCCGGCTTCGCGAGTCTGCCATTGCAGCAGGCTCAGCACCCGCCGACCGTCGTCGCTGACCTGGACGCTGGCGCTGACGAAGCCTGCGTAGCGCTGCGCCAGATGTTCGGTCTGCTGCGACAGCGCCGTCACCAGCGACGGTTGCTGGCGTGGTTCGATTTCGAATTCGATCAATTGGGTAAAGCTGCGATTTTTCGCTGACGTTTGCATGACAAGTCCCCACTCACCGTAAGACGAGTCTTGCGACTCGAAGGCCTGCAGGGTAAAACCTCTAGTTAAGTCAAGGTCAAGAGCCTTTTGCCAATGATTACTAAAGAAACCCTGCACAAGCCGCTCACCGTCGGCGAAGTCGCCGCCCGCAGCGGTGTGGCGGTCACTGCCCTGCACTTTTATGAAGCCAAGGGCCTGATCAAGAGCCAGCGCAATGCCGGCAACCAGCGCCGCTATCCACGGGAAGTGCTGCGTCGGGTGGCGCTGATCAAGGTCGCGCAACGCCTGGGCATTCCGCTGGCGGAGATTGGCGAGGCGCTGAAAAGACTTCCGGACGACCGCGCGCCGACCGCGGCGGACTGGAAAGTGCTGTCCGAGCAATGGCGCCGCGAGCTGGACGAGCGGATCAACCAATTGACCCTGTTGCGCGACCGGCTCACCGGTTGCATCGGTTGCGGCTGCCTGTCGATGGAAGCCTGCCCGTTGCGCAATCAGGGCGATGTACTCGGTGAACAGGGGCCAGGCGCGCATTTCCTCGGCTGACTGCTCGTCGGGCAAAAATCGTGGCCGCGCAGACAGCTCTATAGTGAACCTTCCACAAATCCGGTGGAGCCACACACCTCGCCAAACAAAGAACAGGGAGAACGTCATGAGCGTCAAACCCATTCCCGAGGGGTATCACAGCATTACCCCGTACCTCGGCATCCTCAAGGCCGCCGAAGCCATCGAATTCTATAAAAAAGCCTTCGGCGCCACGGTGGTCATGCGCCTCGACATGCCGGACGGCCGCATCGGCCACGCCGAACTGCGGATTGGCGACAGCGCGATCATGCTCGGTACGCCATGCGATCAAGGACCGCTGAGCGGTCCGGACAACAGCGTGTCGGTCGGTCTGCATCTGTATGTCACCGATGTCGACAAGTCCTTTCAACGGGCGCTGGATGCCGGGGCGAAAACGGTGTCCGAGGTCAAGGATCAGTTTTATGGCGACCGCAGCGGGACGCTGAAGGATCCGTATGGGCATCTGTGGTTTCTCGCTACGCGTAAAGAAGATCTGACCGAGGAGCAGATCAAGCAGCGGGCGATCGAGATGTTCAGCCAGGGTTGAGATCTTCAGCGTCTGGACCGGCCTCTTCGCGGGCAAGCCCGCTCCCACAGGGATCTCTGGTGTGAACACTATCGTGGTCAAACAGCAGAACACTGTGGGAGCGGGCTTGCTCGCGAAGGGGCCAGTGCGGACACATCACACTTCATGAACCACCACACCACGCTGCGCCTGTTGCTCCCGAACGTAAACAATTTCAGCATGCCGACAACGACTGAAAAAAGGATCAGCCCGATGTTAGCCGGATTCGTCAAAGACCAGCGCCACGTCAACGGCGTCGACATCGCCTACCGCCTCGGTGGCAGCGGCCCGGGCCTGTTGCTGTTGCACGGGCACCCGCAGACCCACGTGATCTGGCACAAGGTTGCCGAGCAACTGGCCGAGCACTTCACCGTGGTCGCCGCCGACCTGCGCGGTTACGGCGACAGCTGCCGGCCCGCCGCCGATGAACTGCACCGCAACTATTCAAAACGCGAAATGGCCAGGGACAATGTCGAGCTGATGCAAGCGCTGGGCTTCGAGCAGTTTTCGGTGCTGGCCCATGACCGTGGCGCGCGGGTCGCCCATCGCCTGGGCCTTGATCACCCGGCAACCGTGCAGCGGATGATGCTGCTCGACATCGCCCCGACCCTGTCGATGTACGCGCAAACCAACGAAGCCTTCGCCCGCGCCTATTGGCACTGGTTCTTCCTGATCCGCCCGGCGCCGTTGCCGGAAACCCTGATTGAGGCCGATCCCGAAGCCTACCTGCGCAGTGTGATGGGCAGCCGCAGCGCCGGGCTCAAGCCGTTCACCGATGAGGCGTTCAGCGAATACTTGCGTTGCCTGCAACGTCCCGGCAGCGCCCGGGGCATTTGCGAAGACTACCGCGCCAGTGCCGCGATCGATCTGGAACATGACCGCGCCGACATTGCCGCCGGCCATCAACTGAATCTGCCGCTGCGGGTGCTGTGGGGTGCCGACGGCACGGTCGGGCGCTGCTTCGATCCGCTGCACGAATGGCAGCAAGTGGCAACAAATGTCAGCGGCAAGGCGCTGCCGGCCGGGCATTATCTGGCCGAGGAAGTGCCTGATCTGCTGCTCGCCGAAGCCCTGGATTTCCTGCGCTGAATCGAGCGTTCCCTGCCGATGCTATGCTGGCGGCTTGTGCCGCCAATGCTCGCTCCGACATGTCCCAGAACCAAGACCCCGTGCCCCTGCCCGAAGACCTGCGCGTACTGCTGACCGTGATCCGCAAGAACGGTTTCGCGGCCGCTGCCGACGAGTTGGGCCTGTCCCCGGCCTACGTCAGCAAGCGCATCCAGATTCTCGAATCGACCCTCGGCACTCGCCTGCTGCACCGCACCAGTCGCCGCGTGTCTTTGACCGAGGACGGTGAACGGGTACAGCGCTGGGCCTTGCGTATCCTCGATGACTTCCAGCAACTGCGCGATGACCTCGCCGACGCCCACGACAGCCCGCGCGGGCGTTTGCACATCTGCAGCAGTTTCGGTTTCGGCCGCAACCATGTGGCGCCCGCCGTTTCGCTGCTGGCCGAGCGTCACCCGCAGTTGCAGATTCGCCTGGACCTGTTCGACCGCGCGGTGGACATCGTCAACGAGGGCTTCGATCTGGAGATCCGTGTCGGCGATGACCTGCCCGGTCAGCACATCGGCCGGCAACTGGTGAGCAACCGCCGGGTGCTGTGCGCAGCGCCCGAGTACCTGCAACGCCACGGCACGCCGCAAGCGCTGGACGACTTGCAACAGCATGATTGCCTGGTGATCAAGGAGCGCGACAACGCCTTCGGCATCTGGCACCTGGATCGCGACGGCGCGCAGGAAAGCGTGCGAGTCAGCGGGCCGTTGTCGTCCAACAACGGCGAGATCGTCCTGCAATGGGCGCTCGACGGACGCGGCGTGTTGCTGCGCTCATTGTGGGATGTGAAACCGCTGCTGGAGCAAGGCCGGTTGATGCCAGTGCTGGCCGATTACAGCCAGAGCGCAAATGTCTGGGCGGTGTACCCGACGCGGCTGGCCAGCTCGGGGAAGCTGCGCGCGTGTGTGGAGTTTTTGCAGGGGCATTTCAAGGATCTTTCGCTGTAAACACAGTCCCTTGTGGGAGCGAGCTTGCTCCCACAGGGTCAGGGGTGTCAGGTTAGCCAGGGGTTGGCAGCCAGGTGTTCGCTTTCGAACGCCTTGATCTGCTCGCGCCGCTGCAAGGTACTGCCAATCGCATCAAGGCCCAGCAACAGGGCGGTCTTGCGCAAGCCATCAATATGGAAACCCAGCGCTTCACCGTCCGCCAGACGAATCTGTTGAGCGTCCAGATCAATGCTGATCCGCGCACTTTCAGGCTGACTTACCAACCTGCCAATACGCTGCACCTGTGCCTCGTCCAGAGTGATCAGCAACACCCCGTTGCGCTGGCAGTTGTCGTAGAAGATCCCGGCGAAACTGCTGCCGATCAGCGCGCGAATGCCCATTTGCTGCAGCCCCCACACTGCGTGTTCACGGCTGGAGCCGCAGCCGAAATTCGGCCCGACCACGAGAAAACTCGCGCGCTGCCAGGCCGGCTGGTTCAATACGAACTCAGGGCTGGGCGTACCGTCGGCAAGAAAACGCAGGTCGAAAAACACCCCGCGATCCAGTCCACGACGATCAATGCCCTTGAGAAACTGCTTGGGCATGATCACGTCGGTGTCGACATTGGCCGCGAGCAGCGGCGCGGCCTGGCCGCTAACTTGAGTGAAGGGTTGCAGGCTCATGGGCGTTCTCCAAAGTGGCGGATGTCGGTCAGGTGGCCACTGATCGCGGCGGCGGCGACCATCGCTGGGCTCATCAGGTGGGTGCGCGCACCAGCACCCTGCCGGCCTTCGAAATTGCGGTTGGTGCTGGAGGCGCAACGGTCGCCGGGCGCGAGCACGTCATCGTTCATCGCCAGGCACATCGAGCAGCCGGACTGGCGCCATTCAAACCCGGCGTCGATGAAGATCTGCGCCAGACCTTCCGCTTCAGCCTGAGCACGGACCTCGCTGGAACCTGGCACGATCATCGCTCGCACATGCCCGGCCACCCGTCGCCCGCGCACGACACGGGCGGCATCGCGCAGGTCTTCGATCCGCGCGTTGGTGCAGGAACCAATGAACGCATGGCTGATGACGATATCGCGCAGCGCCATCCCCGGCTCCAGGCCCATGTAATGCAGGGCCCGGCGCATGTCCTGACGCAGAATCGGATCGTCGATGCCTTGCGGGTCCGGCACTTGCGCGCCGATCGCCGCCACCTGATCCGGGCTGGTGCCCCAAGTGACCATCGGTTCCAGCAGGCTGGCGTCGAGGTGTACTTCACGGTCGAACACGGCGTCGGGATCGCTGCGCAGTTCACGCCACTTCTGCAACCCGCGTTCCCAGAGTTCGCCCTGCGGTGCTCGGGGTTTGCCCTTGAGATAAGCAAAGACTTTTTCGTCCGGCGCCATGAACGCACCGCGCGCACCGGCCTCGACCGCCATGTTGCAAATGGTCATGCGCGCTTCGACGCTCAGCGCGTCGATGGTCGAACCGCAGAACTCGATAGCGTAACCGCTGGCACCGGACGCACCGATCTGGCCGATCAGCGCCATGATCACGTCCTTGGAGGTCAGGCCTGGCGCCAGCGCACCGTCGACAGTCACGCGCAGGCTTTTCAGGCGTTTGTAGACCAGGGTCTGCGAGGCCAGCAGGTGTTCGATCTCTGAGGTGCCGATGCCGAAACCGAACGCCCCCAGTGCACCGTAGGTGGTGGTGTGGCTATCGCCGGCGGCGATGACCATGCCCGGCAGAATGAAGCCTTGCTCCGGGGCGATCACATGCTCGATGCCCTGGCGCTTGTCGAGGACGTCCAGCAGTTCGATGCCGAAGTCCCGGCAGTTTTCCGCCAGATACGACACCTGCCGCGCACCGCCGGCATCGGGCATCGCCGCGACCCGCAGCGGCGTGGTCGGGTTGACGTGATCGACCACCGCCAACGCCGTGCCCGGTCGCCAGACCTCGCGCCCGGCGGCACGCAGACCGCTGAACGCCTGAGGGCTGGTGTATTCGTTGATCACCTGGCGATCGATATACAGCAGGACATGGCCCTGCTCGTCGAGACGGCACACGGTGTGCGAATCGATGTGTTTGTCGTAGAGGGTTCTGGGGCTCATCAAGGCGCTCGCTCAGGCTCGTTCGGTGATGTCCATCATAGGGAGCAGGTGGCGGCCATCAATTGGCAGGCAGTGAGCGCGGCGTTCATGAATCGTGTTCGATCTTCTGCACACCAATGAAACCCTGTGGGAGCGCGCCTGCTCGCGAAAACGTCGTGTCATTCGACGTCTTCATTGACTGAATCACCGCTATCGCGAGCAGGCGAAGGCCTACAGGGGGTTGGTGGTGACTAGGGGAAGTGCGAAACATTTACTTTCATATATGCCATCGGGATTTGCCCGGCTCATCCGTCCTATAGAGATGCAGGCCGCTCGCGTAGGCAACAGCCACGACCGCGCCTTTCGGGGACACCCGCGCTGCGAAGCCCGTAGCCACGTGCCCTCTCATCGAAATCAAGACGCGCAATCATGTCGAAGAAATCCCGTTCCAAACTGTGGTTCCTGGTGCATAGCTGGCTCGCGCTGCCGATCTGGTTTTTTGTCCTGATCGTGTGTGTCACCGGCACGCTGGCGGTGGTCAGCCAGGAAATCGTCTGGCTGGCCAACCCGCAGATGCGCGCCAGTCAGCCGGCGGACGACGCACCGCTGCTCAGTTACGAGCAAGTGCTGGCCGCGATCAAGAAGGCCGAACCGCAATTGCTGGTCGAAAGCATCAGCCGCCCTGACGAATCGCATTTCGCCCTCGACGTCGAGGTCAGCTACCCCGACGGCCGCGCGCAGACGGTGTACGTCAACCCTTACACCGGCGTGATCCAGGGCCCGGCGCCAGACTTCAACTTCAAGGCATTCACCCGTGCCCTGCACGGCTGGTGGCTGGTGCCGTTCACCAACGGTTTCAGCTGGGGCTGGTACCTGGTGTCGTTCCTCGGCCTGCCGATGCTCGCGTCGCTGGTCACCGGATTGGTGGTCTACAAACGCTTCTGGAAAGGCTTCTTCAAACCTACGCTGCGTTTTCGCCACGGCGCGCGTATTTTCTGGGGCGATTTCCATCGACTGAGCGGCATCTGGTCGATCTGGTTCATCGCGGTGATCTCCATCACCGGCACCTGGTTTCTGATCCAGGCCATTCTGGCCGACAATCAGGTGTCGATCACCACCGAGCCGATCATTCCCGCCATGTCCCGGGAAAGCGTTCCGATGTCGAGCAACGCCAGTCCTGTGCCACGGATCAGCCTCGATCGCGCGGTGCAGATCGCCGAACAGCACATCCCCGGGCTGGAAGTCAGCTTCATCAGCCTGCCGGGCAATGCCTACAGCCACCTGAGTGTCGGCGGTCGCGGCTGGTATCCGCTGATGTTCCAGACCGCCACGCTCAACCCTTACACCGGCGACATGGCCGCCACGCGATTGATCACTGACCGCTCCTCGCTGGAGTTCGTCACCGAGTCGATGCGTCCGTTGCACACCGGTGACTTCGGCGGCCTGTGGATCAAGCTGATCTGGTTCTTCTTCGGCCTGCTGCTGAGCATGATGGTGCTCAGCGGCCTGTTGATCTGGACCAAGCGCACCGCGCTGGCCACCGCCAACGCACTCAAGCGCGAGAATAAAAAGGTCCGCAGCACCCGCGTCAGCCGTGAACCGGCGGAGGTCAGCCTGTGAGCCAGTCCAACCGCATTGCCCAACCGTCCGCACTGCGCCGCTTCTGGCGCAAATGGCGCTTTCACCTGAACGCCTTGCTGCTGCTGATTCCGCTGGGCTTCATGCCCAAGTACTTCGCCGACGCCGCGCTGTTTCGCGGCGACATCGGCCTCGGCGAGCACGAGGTTGGCGAAGTGCAGGTCGGCCCGTGGAGCCTGCGCCTGGCCGAACTGCGTAACGAAGCGCCGCGCCTCAGTGGCCCCGCCGGTTACATGAAGGATTTCAATGCTGCCCTGTGCGACACCTGCGTCGAACAGGTCAAGGCCACCTACCTGCGCATCGGCAAACCCCGCAGCCTGCGCGCCGCCGGGGTGATCTTCTTCGGCACACCGTACCGCATGGGCGCGCAGTTGCCGGTAGCGGAAAAGACCCAGGCCGACGCCGAGCTGTGGATCACCATGGAAGGCTGGGACGGCAGCCTGCATCAAGCCTCGATTCCCCTGAGCCAGGCCTCCCCCGCCACCATTGCCTGGCTGAACAAACAAGGAGCCAAACCATGAACCGCGTTCAACGCCCCTCCCGCCTGCGGTTGCGCGCCGCGTTGCTGCTGTTGTGCAGCGGTTTCAGCGCCGGCGCCCTGGCCCACAACCCGATGTGCGAATGCAAGGCCGTCGATGCCGAGCAGATCAAATGCACCGGTGGTTTTTCCGACGGCAGCGGTGCCCCCGGGGTGACCCTGGACGTTATCGGCTACGACGAAACCATTCTGGTGCCGGGCAAGCTCGGCGCCGACTCGAGCCTGACCTTCAAGAAACCGGCGGCCGAGTTCTACGTGCTGTTCGACGCCGGCCCCGGCCACGTCGTGGAAATCGACCAAGCGGACATCGAAGCCCCATGAGTACGCCCACCACGCAAGTCGTCCGCCCGGCCGGTGCCGGCCATGAAACCCTCAATATCCTGCTGCTGTGCCTGCTGATCCTCGCGGTTGCCGGGTCGGTGGTGGCGTGGCGCGGGGTGTCCCATGAACCGCAGCCGGTTGCCAGCCATCAGCTCGATGCCCGGCGCGACCTCAGCGCCGCCGAACAAGGCATCTACGCCGACCTGCGGGTGACCCTCGACGAAATCCGCCTGTTGCGCGAAGAGCAGCAAATCCTGCCGACGCCACAGACCCTGGCCGACGAAGGTTTCGCCCCGTTTGCCGAGGACGCCAGCTCGGTCAGCCGTGGCGGACATGCCTGGCAGTTGCTGGCGGATACCGCCTATTTCGGCCACAGCCAGTCGTCCGCCGTGGCCGGATCGTTCGTGATGCTGCTGAGCGCCGATGCCAATGCCGCGCCGGACATCTGGCTCAACCGCGCCGCCGATCTGCAGACGCCCGCCGAACTGACCGACGCCGCGCTGTCGGCCGCAGGCTGGAAGCAGATCGTCGCGCAATTCGATGCCGGCGTGACCCGCGAGCATCGCCACTGAACCTTCGCCTTCACCCCAGAGAAGACCGCTTGCCCATGTCTATTTCATCGCCTCGCCGTCCCTTCCTGCGCTTGCTGCTGGCTGGCCTTTGCGCCTGTCTGCTGAGCCCGCTGGTCAGCGCCGATCCAGCCAAACGCCTGCGCATCGGCATCACCCTGCACCCGTATTACAGCTATGTGGCGAACATCGTCGGCGACAAGGCCGACGTGGTGCCGCTGATTCCCGCCGGCTTCAACCCGCACGCCTACGAGCCACGGGCCGAAGACATCAAACGCATCAGCGGGCTCGACGTGATCGTGCTCAACGGGGTCGGCCATGACGACTTCGCCGACCGGATGATCGCCGCCAGCGAAACGCCGAACATCAAGACCATCGAAGCCAACGAGAATGTGCCGCTGCTGGCGGCCACCGGTACCGCCGCGCGTGGTGCCGGCAAAGTGGTCAACCCGCACACCTTCCTGTCGATCAGTGCCTCGATTGCCCAGGTCAACAACATCGCCCGCGAGCTGGGCAAACTCGACCCGGACAACGCCAGGACTTACACGCAGAACGCCCGTGCCTACGGCAAACGCCTGCGGCAGATGCGCGCCGATGCCCTGGCGAAACTGACCCAGGCCCCCAACGCCGAACTGCGTGTGGCCACGGTACACGCGGCGTACGACTATCTGCTGCGCGAATTCGGCCTGGAAGTCACCGCCGTGGTCGAGCCAGCCCATGGCATCGAACCCAGCCCGAGCCAGTTGAAAAAGACCATCGACCAACTGCGCGAACTCGACGTGAAGGTGATCTTCTCCGAGATGGACTTCCCGTCCACCTACGTCGAAACCATTCAGCGTGAATCGGGCGTGAAGCTGTACCCGCTGTCGCACATCTCTTACGGCGAATACAGCGCCGACAAATACGAAAAGGAAATGACCGGCAACCTCAACACCGTGGTGCGGGCGATTCAGGAGTCCGGGGCATGATGGTAAAAGAAACCCTCTCTGACACCCCCCAATCCCCTGTGGGAGCGAGCCTGCTCGCGAAAGCGCCTGGCCACTCAACCACATCGTTGAATGACACACCGCCATCGCGAGCAGGCGAAGGCCTACAAAGGGTGAGCGGGCCGACACTGGATTTTGCGCAGGTCAGCCTGACGCTTGGACGCACGACGATTCTCGACCACGTCAGCTTCCAGGTTCAGCCCGGCCACGTGCACGCACTGGTCGGCCCCAACGGCGGCGGCAAGAGTTCGCTGATCAAGACTTTGCTCGGGCAGATGCCGCATCAAGGTCAACTGAGCCTGCACTGGCCCGGTGAGCCCGGCACCATCGGTTACGTGCCGCAGGCGCTGGAGTTCGATCGCGGCCTGCCGATGACCGTCGACGATTTCATGGCCGCCATGTGCCAGCGCCGTCCGGCGTTTCTTGGCCTGAGCAAACACTACGCCAAGGCCATCGGCGAAGCGCTGGAACGGGTCGGCATGCAGGACAAACGCAAGCGGCGCATGGGCGCGCTGTCCGGCGGTGAGCGGCAACGCGTGCTGCTCGCCCAGGGACTGATTCCGCCGCCGCAACTGCTGGTGCTGGATGAGCCAATGTCGGCGCTCGACGAAGCCGGGATTCAGGTGTTCGAACGCCTGCTCGGCGACTGGCGCGCTGCCGGCATCACGGTGCTGTGGATCGAGCACGATCTGGAAGCGGTCAAGCGCCTGGCCGATCGGGTCACCGGCCTCAACCGTCGCGTGCTGTTCGACGCCACGCCGCAACAGGCGCTGACCCCGGAGCGGCTGCTGACGTTGTTTTCGACGCATCCACGGAGCGCTGTCTGATGAGTTACGAAGCCTTTCGTTTGATGGTTCAGGGCTGGGCCTCCTCCGGTTATCTGCCGGAAGCGCTGGCCTATGGTTTTGTCGTGAATGCACTGCTCGCCGGCCTGTTGATCGGCCCGGTGCTCGGCGGCCTCGGCACACTGGTGGTGGTCAAGCGTTTCGCGTTTTTCTCCGAAGCGGTCGGTCACGCGGCGCTGACCGGCGTGGCCATCGGCATTCTGCTCGGCGAGCCCTACACCGGGCCGTACGGCAGCCTGTTCGGCTACTGTCTGTTGTTCGGCATCCTGCTCAACTACTTGCGCAACCGCACCGGTCTGGCGCCGGATACGCTGATTGGCGTGTTTCTCTCGGTGTCGCTGGCGTTGGGGGCGAGCCTGCTGCTGATTCTGGCCGGCAAGATCAACGTGCACATTCTGGAGAACGTGCTGTTCGGTTCAGTGCTGACGGTCAACGGCAACGACCTGCTGGTGCTGGCGATCGTCGGTTCGCTGGTCATGGCCCTGGCGCTGCCGCTGTACAACCGCATCATGCTCGCCAGTTTCAATCCGCAACTGGCGGCGGTGCGTGGCGTCGCGGTGAAGACCCTGGACTACCTGTTCGTGATTCTGGTGACGCTGATCACCGTCGCGGCAGTGAAGGTCATCGGCGCGATTCTGGTCGGCGCGCTGCTGGTGATTCCGGCAGCGGCGGCGCGCTTGCTCAGCCAGTCGCTGAAGGGCTTTTTCTGGTGTTCGGTGCTGATTGCCACCGTCAGCACCTTGTGCGGAATTCTCGCCCCGATCATCTTCGATCTGCCGATTCCGTCCGGCGCCGCGATCATTCTGGTCGCCGGCATTGCCTTCGCCCTCGCCGCGATTGCGCGCGGGGTTGTTCCGAGTCTGAAAGGGAACCTTGGATAAATGGCTTTCTCATTGCGCAAACTGACCCTGGCCATGGCCCTGTGCGGCGTGGTCTGCAGCCCGTTGCTGGCGGCTGAAAACCCTAAACCGCTGCGCGTACTGGCCTCGTTGCCCATCACCTATGGCCTGGGCGAAGTGCTGCTCAAAGGCACTGACGTCAGCCTCGAACGCGCGGCTCCGGCGAATCTGCCGGGCAGCCGCCAGACCGCGTATTTCACCGGTCGCGGTGCGCCGGCACTGGGCAAGCTGGCCTCCGGCGCCGATGCAGTGATCGGCGTACGCTCGCTGTGGGCCGACGATCCGCTGTACCCGATTGCGAGGCGCAGCAACATTCGCATTGTCGAGGTCGACGCGGCGCGTCCAGTGGATGGCGCCCTGCCCGGGATTGCCGTGCAACCGGGAATCAAGGTCGATGGCTTGAACAGTCAGCCATGGCTGGCGAGCAACAACATGGGGCGCATGGCCGACGTGATGGCGGCGGATCTGGTGCGCCTGGCGCCGTCCGCCAAACCGAAAATCGAGGCCAACCTGGCGGCATTGAAACAGCGCTTGCTCAGGCTCAGTGCCGACAGCGAAGCGCGTCTGGCCGAGGCCGACAACCTGAGCGTGATGAGCCTTAGCGATCACTTCGGTTACCTGATCGGCAGCCTGAATCTGGAGCTGATCGGCGAGGATCCACGACCGGATGCCGAATGGACTCCGGAGGATCTGCAGAAACTCACGGCGACGCTCAAGGACAACGACGTGGCGCTGGTGCTGCATCATCGTCAGCCATCGGAAGCGGTGAAAGCGGCGATTGCCGAGTCGGGGAGTCGCTTGCTGGTGTTGAGTACCGATGCCGAGGATCCGGTGGCGGAGCTGGAGGGGAATGTGGATTTGCTGCTCAAGGGGCTGAGCGGGGCGTAGTTTCAGTTGCACCGCGTTATCGCTCTTCGCGAGCAGGCTCGCTCCCACACTGGATCTGTGTCACTCATAAATCCCCTGTGGGATCGAGCCTGCTCGCGAAGAGGCCCGCCAAAACACCACAAATGCCGGCCATGAAAAAACCCGCTGACTGTCACCAGTCCAGCGGGTTTCTTTTTGGCCGACGAGTTACTGAGCAGCCGCCTGCCCTTCCATCTTCTGGCGCAGGCTCAGCGGACGCATGTCGGTCCAGACTTCCTCGATGTAGGCCAGACATTCCTTTTTCAGGCCGCTCTTGCCCACGGTGCGCCAGCCTTGCGGCACGGCTTTGTAATCCGGCCAGATCGAATATTGCTCTTCGTGGTTGACCACGACCTGAAAGAGGATGTCCTCGCGGTCGAATACTGACGTCATGCTGGTTCTCCATCACAGTAGGGGTGGGCTGCACACGGGGTGCAGCCGGGTATGTAGAAAGAACGTTGGGCGCTGAGAAAAATTTACCCGGCGGCCGTGGCGGCGGCCAAGGCACGGCCGAAGATCTCGGCAACGCGGTCGATTTCCGCAGCGCTGATCACCAGTGGCGGCAGGAAACGCACCACCGCGCCATGGCGGCCGCCCAGCTCCAGAATCAGCCCGCGCTTGAGGCATTCGCGCTGCACCAGCGGTGCCAGGCGGGCGAAGGCCGGCGGATGGCCGAGGGCATCCGGCGTACCGTTCGGGTCCACCAGTTCGACACCGAGCATCAAGCCGCGACCACGAATGTCGCCCAGTTGCGGGAAGTCTCGTTGCAGGATGCGCAGGTGTTCGCTCAGACGCTCGCCCATGGCGGCAGCGTGTTCGCAGACCTTGTGCTCAAGCAGATAACGCATCACCGCAGAACCGGCGGCCATTGCCATCTGATTGCCACGGAAGGTGCCGGCATGGGCGCCCGGTTGCCAGGTGTCGAGCCAGTCGCGATAGATCACCACCGCCAATGGCAGACTGCCGCCGATGGCTTTGGACAGCACCACCACGTCCGGGATGATGTCGGCATGTTCGAAGGCAAACATTTTGCCGGTGCGGGCGAAACCACTCTGGATCTCGTCCACGATCAGCGCCACACCAGCCTTCTCGGTGATCCGACGCAAGCCGCGCAGCCACTCGATGTCGGCCGGAATCACCCCGCCCTCGCCCTGCACCGCCTCGACAATCACCGCCGCCGGCAACTGCACCCCGGCTTCGGGGTCATTGAGCAGGTTTTCCAGATAACTCAGGTTGGCTTTCACCCCGGCCGCGCCGCCAAGGCCGAACGGGCAGCGGTAGTCATACGGGAACGGCATGAACTGCACGCCATTGCTGAGCAAGGCCCCCAGCGGCTTCTTCGGCCCCAGGCTGCCCATCAGGCTCAACGCACCCTGGCTCATGCCGTGATAACCGCCGGAGAATGACAGCACGGTGCTGCGCCCGGTGGCGGTGCGCACCAGTTTCAACGCGGCTTCCACCGCATCGGTGCCGGTCGGGCCGCAGAACTGGATCTTCGCCTCGGCCGCCAGCGCTGGCGGCAGCAAGCCGAACAGGTCCTGGACGAATTGATCCTTGACCGGTGTGGTCAGGTCGAGGGTGTGCAGCGGCAACTCATCGGCAAGCACTTGCTGGATCGCCTCGATCACCACCGGGTGGTTGTGCCCCAAGGCCAAGGTGCCGGCACCGGCCAGGCAATCGATGAAGCTACGGCCTTCAACGTCTTCGACATACAGGCCCTTGGCGCGCTTGAGCGCCAGCGGAATGCGTCGCGGGTAACTGCGGGCATTGGACTCCTGCTGGCTCTGACGGGCCAGCAGTGGCGATTCGTTGAACTGATACAGGGTTTCTGCCGGCGCGGAGGCAATCCGGGCCGACGGCTCTTCGATAAGGCTGGTGGCGACTGACATCTCTCGACCCCTCAATACGCTATGGATAGTGACCAAAACAGCACACCGCACAGGTGCGCGTTCCGGTCGCGGGGCGCACATGCAGGTTTTCCTGTTCTGGAAACGCTTAAGCGGGGCGAGGATTTAGACCCTTGATCGAGTTGTCAGTCGGGCAATGGCAACGGTTTGTGCATCGCCACGCGCTGCAAGCCCTGATCGATGAAGGTTGGCGCCGATTCGCGGTAGCCCAGATGCCGATAAAAAGCCGCACCGGTGCGTGTACTGACGATGCTCACCTGCGGCACTGCGCGAATCCGCAACCAGCCTTCCAGGTCCATCATCAGCGCCCGCCCCGCGCCACGGCGAAACCATTCCGGTTGCACATGACAAAAACCGATGTCCCCGCTGGCCGTGGCCATCCCGACACCTACCGGTTTGTCCTGTAACAACGCGATATTCAGGTAGCAATGCGAGTCGGCAAGCCGAGCGCTGATGAAGTCGGAGGATTGCCGGGCGATCCAGCGGTTGACCAATTGTGGGTCATTGCGATGTTCGAGCGCACAACCGAGACGGATCGAACGCTCGATGATGCGGCTGATGATGCCGGCGTCGGCGGGTTTCGCCGGGCAGATACAGATTGCTGCTTCCATGCTGCGGTCCCTCAATCCATTGAGTCAGAGCAGTCCCGACCATAACGCCGGGACTGGCGAATGACTAATGCACAGACGTTACATTTGATGTGCCACACCCACGGATCCACTTTAGGAGTGAGCCTGCTCGCGATAGCGTCGTGCCGGTCGACATCTTCATCGGCTGAATCACCGCTATCGCGAGCAGGCTCACTCCTACAGGATTTGTGGTGTTACATGGACTGCAGCGGCATGGTCAGCTCGACGCGCAGCCCATCCGGGCGGCTGTCGAAATGCAGAGTGCAGGCGCAACGCTGGACGATGGCCTGGACAATCGCCAGGCCGAGGCCGCAGCCGGTGCTCTGGCCGTTGCGCCAGAAGCGTTGGGTCAGGTGCTGCAGATCTTCTGCGGCAATCCCCGGGCCATGGTCGCGCACCACAAAATGTGCGCGCTGACCGACGGTTTCCAGACTCAGCTCCACCTCAGCGTCCGCCGGGGTATGGCGCAGGGCGTTGTCGAGCAGATTGCGCAGCGCGGCAATCGACAGCACCGCCGGCATTTGCACCGGCGCGCTGGACAGCGGCGTCGGCAATTGCAGTTTGATGCGCTGGCGCTCGCCACCGGCCGCATCCTGCATCGCCAGTTTCGCCACCTGCTCGGCGCTGCACTGCACGCCATCGTCAAACGACAGGCTGCCCTCGACCCGCGCCAGCAACAACAGTTGCTCCAACGTGCGGTGCATGCGGTCGGCGCCCTCTTCGGCCCGGGCCAGCGACTGATCGCGGGCACTGCCCTCGGTCATGCGCGCCACTTGCAGGTGGGTCTTGATCGCCGTCAGCGGGCTGCGCAGTTCATGGGCGGCGTCACCGGTCAGCCGGCGTTCACGTTCGATGGTCTTGCCGATGCGCTGAAACAACTGGTTCTGGGTGTCGAGCAGCGGTTTCAGTTCGCTGGGAAACGACTGCAGTTGCAGCGGCTCCAGCGAGTCGGCGTTACGCCGCATCAAGGCTTCGCGCAGCCGATTGAGCGGTGCCAGGCCCTGACCGATGCCCAGCCACAACAGGCACAGACAACCGAGCAACGCCACGCCGACCGGCACCGAGGCCGCCAGCAGAATCGACATGTTCAGGGCTTCGCGTTCGATCTGCCGGTCGGCGGTGGTGATGCGCACGTCACCGCGCGCGAGGGTGAAACTGCGCCACGGTGCGCCGTCGATCATTTGGTCGTGGAAGCCCATTTTCTCGGCTTCCAGGGTTTGCTCGGGACTGCTGTGGCTGCGGGCCAGAATCTCCCCGCGCAACGAACTGACCTGACAGGCCATGCCACCGGGAATGTTCAACTGTTCGGCACTGAAATGCGTGCCTTCGCCCTTGCTCGGCAACGCCGGCAGTTGCTCGAGCAACCCGGCGACCATGCGCGCCGACGCCACCAGCCGCTGGTCGAGGGAAAACATCATCTGATTGCGCAAGTCGCTGAGCATCCAGGCCGCAGCCAAAGCCCAGATCAGGGCGAACGCGGCGCCGAGGGTCAGACTCAGGCGCAGACGCAGACTCATCACTTCTGTGGCTCTCCACCATCGGCCGGCCCGAGGCGATAACCCAGACCGCGCACGGTTTCAACAATTCCCTTGCCGAGCTTGCTGCGCAGGTGATGGATATGCACGTTCAGGGCGTTGCTCTCCAGTTCGTCATTGAAGCCATAGACGCTGTCTTTCAATTGCTCGGTGGACAGCACCCGGCCACGGTTGTGCAGCAGCGCCTGCAACAACGATTGCTCGCGCCGCGACAGGTCCACCGGTTGCCCGGCGAGCATCGTTTCACGGCTGCTCGGATCGTAGGTCAGTGCGCCGTGTTCGATCAGGTTGACGCTGCGTCCGGCAACCCGGCGCAACAAGGTTTGCAGACGAGCGAACAGTTCGCGCAGATCGAACGGTTTGAGCAGGTAATCGTCAGCCCCCGCCTGCAAACCATCGACCCGGTCAGTCACCGAGTCCCGCGCGGTCAGAATCAGCACCGGAATTTCCAGGCCCTGCTGCCGTAACTGTTGCAGCAACTTGAGGCCATCTTCGTCGGGCAGGCCAAGATCGAGCACCATCACGTCGAATTCGGCGACCTTGAGCATCGCCCGCGCTTTCGAAGCCGTATTGACGTGTTCGACGGTCAGGCCTTGAGCGGTGAGGCCAGCGACGATGCCACTGGCGATCAACTCATCGTCTTCGCAAACCAGTACGTGCATGTGAGCTCCATGAGCAAAAACGCGATTCAAGCAACCGAAGATTAAGCCGCAATTATGCCAAGTGTACCAACTCACGAGAAGCGCGATGCGACGCTGCACACGGTAGCAGCCTGCCAGGCAAATAGCCCGGGCGCCTGCCCGCCTGCCAGTCTTATTAACAATAGCGACGACGCAACTTTCAAATTGAAACACACCGGGCATATTAAAAAACAAACTTAACAACTAGCATCAACCCGACCAAACAATCAAAGGCAAACAAAAACCAACAGACCGACAATCAAACCAGAGAACAAAAACACAGCAACTCATTAATACTTCACCCCATCGCATCGCGTGCACCCTGAACAAACCAGGTCGCACGCGATCAGCAACAACTCTTTCTCAAAACAACCATTCAAAGGATTGAACAATGTCTCGCTTAGGAAATGTCGTCACGGTTGACTGGCGCTCTGGCAAAGACCAGATCTACTTCTTCTTCAAGGACTACAACATTTATTCACGCTTCAGCATCCCTGACAATGAAGTACCCAGAAACTACCCGCGGGAGGTATCCGGTAACTGGAGCAACTTCCATAACGCCTACGATCTGCGTTTTGGCTTCACCACCACTGGATTCGACACTGAAGAATTTGACGGTGACATTTTGTGGCTGTTCCATTACCACGAGGATCGATTCACTCCCTGCGTCAGCAAATATGATCAGGACAATGATCACTGCATCAGCACTGTTCCAGTTAGTGAATCACGATGGAAACAACTGACGCCCTACTTCGACCGGATCGTTGCCGGCACATGGTGGCAAACCATTCCGGGGCGAGCGCACTTGTTCCGCTTCCTGCTGGACAATGGAAAGGCGCTCAAGCTTGATTTCGGCTATGAAACACTTATCGAAGAACCCATTGATGATGAAACATGGCCAGGGTTGGCCAAGTATCAAGACCGGATCATGACCGCTGCGCAAAACGATCGTACTTTTGCCGACAGTTACTGGTATCTGTTTTTGAATAAGGATGAATATATCCGCTACAACATCCAGGAAAACCGTGTTGTATCCGAACCGATAAAAATCGATAACGAAAGCTGGCCCGGACTGTTGCGCTATTGAAAATTCGCGACCTGAAACACACAGACGATCAGGTTCAAGCCACCACCATGCCAGGACCACAACCGACTTGACAGAGGTACCCACGCTGTCCCACACAAACTAGAAACAGCTAACAAATTACAAAAAAGCAGACATAAAACACACGACTTTTACAAACACAAAACAAACATTCAAAAAACCGAAAAAACAATGGAAGAATCGTATAAATGAGCATTACAAAAAACTTCGTTGCTGTTGACTGGCGCACCGGCCACGACCGCATTTATTTCTTTTTCCCCGAGAAAAACAACTATTCCCGTTTCGACTTCGAGGATGACAAAGTACTTTCCGGTTTCCCCAAGCCGGTGGATGGCAAATGGGCAGGCTTCGACAAGACTGCTGCCGACTTGCGCTTTGGCTTTACCACGACGAGCGCCAGTTGGAACGGCGGTGTCGACACGCTCTGGCTGTTCTACGACGAAGGAGCAACGCCATCCGTTTGTGAGTTCAGCCAACAAGCCGACAAGGCGCTCTCCAAAACCCCCATCGCAAAATCAAAGTGGGAAAAACTATTGCCTTACTACTACAAAATAGTTGGCGTAATGTGGAGTGAAAACACTGCACAAAGGGAGAGCTACTGGTTATTGTTGAATGACGGAAATTACCTGATCTACGAAACATACTCCAACACCTTGGAAGTACTACCTCTAAAAGGTTCGTCCTGGGCACCACTGGAAGAATATAAAGACAAAATGATGACGGCCGTCACCAACGACTACCCGACACTTGATACTTACTTTTACGTTTTCCTGAACGACAACCGCTACCTGCGTTATGAGCAGGGCGCGAAAAAAGTATTTGGCCCGTATACAATCTCCGAATCCACCTGGCCCGGGCTGCTGAAGGACTGAGCCACTCGCAGGCACCAGTGAATCGGCGTCGGGTCGCCCATCCGACATCGTGCGGGGCGGTTAATCATCGGTTAATCGCCACCCGCCACTGTGCACCACACTTGCACAGGGACAAGGCTCCTCCATGCGTCATTTTTTTCTTTTCTTTGCACTGTTGATCTCCGGCCTGGCACAGGCGGGAAATAATCCATTCGAGACCAAACCGGAGTTTTTGCCGGTCGACAAAGCATTCGTGCTCACCTCCGAACGCCTGGAGTCCGGGGAAACCCAGCTGTTCTGGCAAATCACCGACGGCTACTACCTGTATCAGAAACGCCTGAAATTCGACGGTCTGAAGGCTGAACAACAGCCGGTTCTGCCCGAGGGCGAGTCCCACAGTGACGAATTCTTCGGTGAACAACCGGTATACCGCCAGGGGCTGGAGGTGAAAGTCCCGGCCTCGGCCAGCGGTCAGATCAAGGTCAGTTACCAGGGCTGCGCCGATGCTGGCTTGTGCTATCCGCCACAAACCCGGGTCATCGATCTGGGTGGCAAAGCGACGCCGTCAAGCAGCGCTGAAGCGCCGGACCAAGCCCTGGCCAGCGGTCTTGAGCAACGCGCGCTGGGCTGGAGCCTGCTGGTGTTCTTCGGCCTGGGCCTGCTGCTGGCGTTTACTCCATGTTCACTGCCGATGCTACCGATTCTGGCGGGGATGATTGTCGGCAGTGGTGCCACGCCACGCCGTGGTTTCGCTCTGGCCAGCAGCTATGTGATCTGCATGGCGCTGGTGTATGCGGCGATGGGGGTGATCGCGTCTCTGCTCGGCGCCAACTTGCAGGCATGGCTGCAAAATCCATGGCTGCTCGGTGCGTTTGCGGCGGTGTTCGTGGTGCTGGCGTTGCCAATGTTCGGTTTCTTCGAATTGCAATTGCCGGTGGCCTTGCGAGATCGCCTCGAACACGCCTCGCGCAGCCGCAACGGCGGCAGCCTGATCGGTGCCGGGGTGCTCGGCGCGCTGTCGGGGCTGCTGGTCGGCCCGTGCATGACCGCGCCGCTGGCCGGCGCCTTGCTGTACATCGCCCAGAGCGGCAATGCGTTGCACGGCGGGCTGATTCTGTTCGCGCTGGGCATCGGCATTGGAGTGCCGTTGTTACTGCTGGTGACCGTCGGCAACCGCTTCCTGCCAAAACCCGGGGCGTGGATGAACCTGCTCAAGGGCATCTTCGGCTTCCTGTTCCTGGCGACAGCGCTGCTGATGTTGCGTCCGGTACTGGACTCCTCGCTGTGGCTGGGCCTGTGCGGCGCGCTGCTGCTGATTGCGGCGTTCTGCGCCTGGAAGCAATCGGAAGGCTTCGGGCGCGTCGCCCAGGTGTTCGGCGCCAGTTCTTTGTTGCTCGGTCTGTGGGGCAGCCTGCTGCTGATCGGTGCCGCCGGTGGCGGTGATGACCCTTATCAGCCGCTGCAGGTGTACAGCGCCGGCCGTGTTGCCAGCGCTACGCCAAGCGGGCATGACGCATTCACCACGATCAAGAACCCGGCAGCGCTGCAACGTGAACTGGATACCGCCAGGGCCAGGGGTCAGTGGGTATTGCTCGATTACTACGCCGACTGGTGCGTGTCGTGCAAAGTCATGGAGAAACAAGTGTTCGGCAAGGACAAGATCATGCAGGCACTCGGCGATGTGCGTCTGCTGCGCCTTGATGTCACCGCCGACAATGCCGCCAGCCGCGAGCTGCTCGGCCGCTACAAAGTCCCGGGGCCACCGAGTTTTGTCTGGATCGGCACTGACGGCGAAGAGCGGCGTAGCCAGCGCATCACCGGTGAGGTTGATGCCGATACGTTCCTGCAACGCTGGACCACCACCCGAGACGCCAATTAATGCTGACGTTTACCCTCGGCACCTTTGCCATCGCGCTTAACCACCTGCTGCTGATCAGTGCCCTGGCGCTGGCGACCTTTGTCGGCTGGCGGGTGGCCAAGCGTGGCGGCGATAACCCCGAGTCGGCGCTGTTCAGTCTGTTTCTGCTCGGCATGCTCGCGGCACGCGTGGCGTTTGTCGCGCTGTATTGGGGCCACTATCGCAACGATCCGTGGCAGATCATCGACCTGCGCGATGGCGGTTTTCTCGCCTGGCCGGGGGTGATCGTGCTGTTGCTGGCGGCGTTGTATCGTGGCTGGCGCCGCCCGGGCCTGCGCCGGCCACTGGGTTTTGGCGTGGCCAGCGGTGTGCTGTTCTGGCTGCTGGCGACCCTGTCGTTGAATATCTACGAACAAGGCACGCGCCTGCCGGAAATCACCCTGCGCAACGCCGCCGGGGAGACCATCCAGCTCAGCGATTATCAGGGCGGTCCGCTGGTGATCAACCTGTGGGCGACCTGGTGCCCACCGTGCCGGCGCGAAATGCCGGTGCTGGAAAACGCCCAGCAACAACGCCCGGACCTGACCTTTCTGTTCGTCAATCAGGCCGAGAGCATGCAAAGCGTTGCCACCTTTCTCGAAACCCAGGGCCTGAGCCTGAACAACGTACTGTTCGACCGCAGCGGCCGACTCGGTCAGGCCGTGGGCTCCATGGCGTTGCCGACTACGCTGTTCTATAGCCCTGACGGACGACTGTTGACCAGCCATCTGGGCGAGCTGTCGAACGCCAGTCTGGCCCGCGCCCTGGAAAACTTCGACAGTCCGAATCCATCCGCCGCACCGGCCACCTCTGCAAGGAAACTGCCATGCCCCGCCTCCGCCACCTGCTGACGCTGACTCTGGGCACTGCCCTGCTGCACCTGCCGTCGGTACAGGCCGCCGAAGAATTGCCCGCCGCGATCAAGCAGATCGAAGCCAAGGGCGCAAAAATCGTCGGCCAGTTCGACGCCCCGGACGGCTTGCGCGGTTACGCGGCGCAGTACCAGAACCGTGGCATGGCGTTGTACCTGACGCCGGACGGCCAACACGTGTTGCTGGGCAATCTGTATGACGCCGACGGCAAGGACTTGAGCAGCGAGCCGTTGCAGAAACTGGTTTACGCACCGATGACCAAGGAAATCTGGGGCAAGTTCGAAGCCAGCAACTGGATTCAGGACGGCAACAAGGATGCACCGCGCACCGTGTACCTGTTCAGCGATCCGAATTGCCCGTACTGCAACATGTTCTGGGAGCAGGCGCGGCCGTGGGTCAAGGCCGGCAAGGTGCAGTTGCGGCACATCATGGTCGGGATCATCCGCGAAGACAGTCCGGCGAAATCCGCCGCGCTGCTGGCAGCGAAGGATCCGGCCAAAGCCCTGGAAGAACACGAGAAGGCTGGCAAGGAAAGTTCGCTCAAGCCATTGAAGAACATTCCACCGGCCGTGCAGGCCAAACTGGCGGCCAACATGCAGTTGATGGAAGACCTGGAGTTGCAGGCGACTCCGGCGATTTTCTACATGGACGACAAGGGTGAGCTGCAACAGCAGCAAGGCGCGCCGTCGCCGGAGAAGCTGGCGAAGATTCTTGGGCCTAAGTAACGTCGGATTCTTTATTGTCTGAAGCGGCCTCTTCGCGAGCAGGCTCTCTCCCACACTTGGTTCTGTATACGCAGAACCATAGTGGCAGCGAGCTTGTTTGCGGGGCAGCGTTCCAGCAAAGAACGATTACTCGGTGCGCCGGTGGCGCTCGCTGAGGAAGGTAAACAACACCTCGGTGACAAACTCCGGGTTCTCCAGACTGGAGATATGCCCCGCCTCCGGCACCAGCACCCACGGACAACCGATCAGCTCGGCCATTTCCTTTGCCTCTGACGGCGGTCGCGGTTTGTCCTGATCACCGCACACAACCAGCGTGGTCGCGGCATTCAACTCGCCCAGACGCGGCAACCGATCATCCCGACTGAACGTGATACGCCCCATCGGCACGATGCTGTCGCGCAGGCGATCAGTGGTGTACGCCGCCAGTTTGGCGCGCAAGCCCTGATACAGCGCCGACTGCGGGTCGATGCCCGGGCGGAAGAAGATCGGCACCACGATGTCCAGTAGCGGCTCGGAGATCTCGCCGCTGTCCTCGATCTGCTTGAACAGCGAGAAGTAGTACTGGCGGGTAGGCTCAGGTTCCACGCCGACGTAAGTGTCCATCAGCACCAGGCCATTGATCCGCTGCGGCGCCGACAACGCCAGGCGCACGCCCCACATGCCGCCGACCGACAGTCCGACCAGAGTGACCTGATCGATACCCAGATGATCGAGCAAGGCCTGCGCCTGACGGGCGATGTCATCCAGTGATGCCGTGCCTTCAGGTAACCGTCCCGACTCACCATGGCCCCAAAGGTCCAGCGCAATCACCCGATAGTGCGGCGCCAGCGCAGCGATCTGCGGCGCCCACATGGCGCTGTCCCACAGATAACTGCCAGCCAGCAGCACGGCCGGGCCGCTGCCTTGATCAATGTAGTGCAGCGCTTGTCCGTCAACCGTGAAGAAAGGCATCGACCACCCCCGCGATGAAAAAGAGAACCGGCAGACTGAGCTGCCGGTTCTGGATCGTCAACCGTGTAAATGTCTGAAAATGTGCCGCCCCCAATCGCGAGCAGGCTCACTCCTACAGGGGAATGCAATCCCATTGTAGGAGCGAGCCTGCTCGCGATGAGGCCGCAACCGTTGACGGAGATTACAAGCCTTCCAGTTCCGCCATCAGATCATTCAACCGATCCGCCTTGTCCTCGGTGATGTCGCTGGCCGCCAAGCCCTCAATGTACTCGGCCAGTTCCTGCACCGTGCTGCACTCGAACATCGCCCGCAGCGGCACGTCGCGTTGCAGGGTTGTCTGTACCCGCGAGGCGATCTGCGTGGCGAGCAACGAGTGACCACCCAACTCGAAGAAGTTGTCGCGCACACCGACCTTGTCGACCTTGAGCACCTCGGCCCAGATGTCCGCCAGGGTCTGCTCCAGCTCGTTGCGCGGGGCCAGGTAATCCTGGCTCTGCAACTGGCCGATCTCCAGCGTCGGCAGGGCCTTGCGGTCGAGTTTGCCGTTGGCGTTGTGCGGCAACTGATCCAGCCACAGCCAGTGCAGCGGCACCATGTACTCAGGCAGTTCGCTGCGCAGGCGTTGCTTGATCCGCTCCAGGCGTTCGCTCGGATTCAGCGCGGTGTCGGCCGCGACGAGGTAGCCGACCAAGTGCTTGCCATTGACCCCTTCCTGCACGCCGACCGCCGCATCGCGGACTTCCGGTTGCTCGTGCAGACGCGCCTCGATTTCGCCCAGTTCGATGCGGTAACCGCGAATCTTCACCTGATGGTCAACGCGGCCGACGTATTCCAGCACCCCGTCACTGCGACGGCGCGCCAGGTCACCGGTGCGATACAGACGTTCGCCCGGCGCGCCGAACGGGTTCGGCACAAACACCGGCGCGGTGCGCAGCGGATCGCTGACGTAACCGCGACCGACGCCGGTACCGGCCACGCACAACTCACCCACCGCGCCTAGCGGCACCAGTTCCAGCGCACCATCGACCAGGTACAGCACGTTGTTGTCGGTCGGCGTACCGATCGGCAAGTAGCTGCCGCGAGTCGAGGCCAGATCGACGCGGAAGAACGCCACGTCATCGGAACATTCTGCCGGGCCGTAGGCGTTGACCAGACCGATCTGCGGATAACGCAGCAGCCACTGGTGCGCCAGTTCCGGCGGCATCGCTTCGCCGGTCGGCAGCATCCAGCGCAGGCCCTCGAGGCTCAGGCGCTCAGCGGCAAGCATGCCCTGAATCAGCGACGGCACGCTCTCCAGCACGGTAATGCCTTGGGCTTGCACGTGCACCAGCAAACCTTGCGGATCGTGGGCGATGGTGTTCGGCACGATGTCCACTCGCGCGCCGAACAACGGCGCGGCGAGGAACTGCCAGACCGAAATATCGAAGCTTTGCGATGCGGTCTGCGCGATCACATCGGCGTCGCTCAAATCAAGGTACGGACGCTTGCTCAACTGGTTGTTGAGCATGCCGCGCTGCTCGACCATCACGCCTTTCGGCAAACCGGTTGAACCCGAGGTGTAGATCACATAGGCGAGGTTGTCCGGGCCACTGTAGATGCCCGGATTTTGCAGCGCCGTCGCCAGCGCCTGAACCTCTTCCCAGACCAACAGCCGTGGGCGGTTGGCGCAGCTGAATTCATCGAGCAAGGTCTGCGCCTGTTCGCGGCAGGCTTCAGTGCACACCAGCAGCGGCGTGCGGCTCAGTTCGATGATGCGTTGCAGGCGCTGGCTCGGCAGGCCCGGATCCAGCGGCAAGTAACCGGCACCGGCCTTGAAGCTGCCGATGATCATGCCCAGCAGGTCGAGGTTACGCTCCGCCAGCAACGCCACCGGTTGATCCATCTGCACACCTGCGGCGACCAGTGCATGGCCGAGGCGGTTGGCGTTGTGGTTCAGCTCGGCATAGTTCAGTTGCTGATCGAGGCAAGTGGCGGCGATGCGTTGCGGATGCGCTGCAACCTGCGCTTCGAACAGCGCAACGTAGCTCTGCTCCAGCGGATAATCGTGCGCGCTCTGGTTGCAACCGTGTAGCAGGAATTCCTGCTCCTCGGTACCCAGCAGCGGCAGCTCGGCCATGTCGCCATGGAAGCCATCGACCAGCGCCAGCAACAGCCGCTTGAACTCGCCGAGCATGCGCTCGATGGTCGATTCGTCGAAGTAACGCTGGTCATACGACAGATGCAGCCCAAGGTCATCGCCCGGGTAGCACACCGCCGTCAACGGGAAGTTGGTGTGGGTACGGCCGGAGTCCGAAGTCGCGTTGAGGCTCTGCGCGCGGTCCAGCACCGAGACTTCCACCGGCGCGTTTTCGAACACGAACAGGCTGTCGAACAGCGGCTGGCCTTTGGGCAGTTCGCTCTGCTCCTGAATGTTCACCAGCGGCAGGTATTCGTACTCGCGCAGTTGCATGTTGCTGTCGAGCAAAGCGCTCAGCCACTGCCGCACGCTGCTGCGTTGATCGTCTTCAGGCATTTTCACCCGCAGCGCGATGCTGTTGATGAACAGGCCGACGGTGCGTTGCATCTCGGGCATGTCCACCGGGCGCCCGGCCACGGTGACGCCGAACAGCACGTCGCGATCACCGCTCATGCGTCGCAGGACCAAGGCCCACGCCGCCTGGGCGAAGGTATTGATGGTCAATTGATGGGCTTGGGCCAATTCACGCAGACGCGCACCGTCCTCGACATTGAGGGGGGTGTAGCGGTCACCGACGATCATCCCGCCGCTTTCACCGGCGTGTTCCCGCAGGAACGGCCGGTCGCTCGCGATCGGCGTGGTGCGTTCGAAGCCTTGCAGGTTCTGCTGCCACCATTGGCGCGCCTCGGCCAGGCTCTGGCGTTGCAGCCAGCCGATGTAATCGCGGTAACGCGGCGGCAGCGACAACTGCGCTTCGCGACCTTCACCGAGGGCGGTGTAGATCTCGAAGAAATCGTTCATCAGCAGCGAACGGCACCAGGCATCGATCAGGATGTGGTGGTTGCTCATCATGAACCAGTAACGCGCGGCGCCAACCTTGATCAGGCGCAGGTGGAACGGTGGTTGATTGAGCAGATCGAAACCGGCCTCGCGCTCGTTTTTCAGCAGCGTTTGCAGCTGCGGTTCCTGCTCGATTTCGGCGACAGCGCTCCAGTCCAGGTACTCGATCGGCGTGCGTCCCGGGGTGTGAATCACTTGCAGCATGTCTTCGCCGACGTTCCAGCAGAACGACGCGCGCAACGCTTCATGACGGGCGACCACCGCTTGCCAGGCCTGGGTGAAACGCTCGGGATCGAGCTCGCTGTTGATGCGGTAGCGATCCTGCATGTAGTACAGGCCGGTGCCCGGTTCAAGCAGGGTGTGCAGCAACATGCCTTCCTGCATCGGCGTCAGCGGATAAACGTCTTCGATCTGCGCGGCTGGCACCGGCAACGCATCGAGTTGCGCCTGGGTCAGTTTCGCCAGCGGGAAGTCCGACGGCGTGAGGCCGCCGGCGGCGTCTTGCAGACAATGGGCGATCAGGCTTTGCAGTTCGCCGAGGTAGGCGTCGGCCAGCTCATTGATAGTCAGCGCGTCATAACGCTCGGCACTGAAAGTCCAGCGCAGCAGCAGTTCACCGCCATACACCTGACTGTCGATGCTCAACTCGTTGGGCAGCGGCGCCTGCGGATCGTGGGCGGCACCGACCGGCTCATCCAGCGGACGGAACAGCGCATCGCTGCCGAAACTCTGGTCGAACTGGCCGAGGTAGTTGAAGGTGACCGGTGCGTTCGGCAACGCCGCCATGCTGCGCTGGCTGAGGTCATCGGCCAGATAACGCAGCACGCCATAGCCCAGGCCTTTGTGCGGCACATCGCGCAATTGCTCCTTGATCGCCTTGATCGAAGCGCCCTGCCCGGCAGCCTCTTCGATGTTGTGCGGGGTCAGGCGTAGTGGATAGGCACTGGTGAACCAGCCGACGGTGCGGGTCAGGTCAATCTCGTCGAACAGGGTTTCGCGGCCGTGGCCTTCCAGCTGAATCAGCGCCGACGGCTGACCGCTCCAGCGGCACAAGACGCGGGCCAGTGCGGTCAGCAGCAGGTCGTTGACCTGAGTGCGATAGGCGCGCGGCGCCTGTTGCAGCAGTTGCTGGGTACGCTCGGCATCGAGGCGCACGCTGACGGTTTGTGCATGGCGGTTCTGCCGTCCGCCCTGCGGGTTTTCGCATGGCAGTTCGGCGTTCGGCCCAGCCAGTTGCGTCTGCCACCAGTTCAGTTCTTCGCGCAGCGATTCGCTGCCGGCATAGGCCTGCAAGCGTGCCGCCCAGTCCTTGAAGGCACTGGTTTTCGCCGGCAGTTTCACCGACTGTTCGGCGTCGAGTTGGCGATACACGGTTTGCAGATCATCGAGCAGCACGCGCCACGAGACACCGTCGACCACCAAGTGATGGATCGTGATGAACAAGCGTTGCTGACCTTCGGGCCCATCGACCAGCAACGCGCGCATCAGCGGGCCGCTTTGCAGGTCGAGACTGCGCTGTGCATCGGCGAACAGCGCTTCGCACTTGTCCATCGCCGCCACACGCACCTGCCACAACACAGCGGCATCCGAGACCGGTTGATGCGCCGCCTGCCACTGACTGCCCACCTCAGTGAAACGCAGACGCAGGGCGTCGTGCTGCTCGATCACTGCCAGCAGCGCCTGCTCCAGACAATGCGGCTCCAGCGCCACGCTCGGCTCCAGCAACAAGGCCTGGTTCCAGTGCTGACGCTGCGGGATTTCAGTGTCGAAGAACCAGTGCTGAATTGGCGTCAGCGCCGACTCACCGCTGACCAGGCCTTGCTCGGCCGTCACTTGTTCGCTGCGGCTGGCGACGCCGGCGAGGGTCTGCACGGTCTGATGCTGGAAGAGATCACGCGGGCTGAAGTGGATGCCCTGCTGTCGCGCACGGCTGACCACTTGAATCGACAGAATCGAGTCACCGCCCAGTTCGAAGAAGTTGTCGTTGAGGCCGACCTGTTCGAGGTTGAGCACTTCGCACCAGATCTGCGCCAGGGCCTGTTCCAGCTCATTGCTCGGGGCGACGTAGTCCTGACGATTGAGCTCAGGGTCCGGCGCCGGCAAGGCGCGGCGGTCGAGTTTGCCGTTGGCGGTCAGCGGCATGCTCGCCAGCAGGATCAGGTGCGTCGGCACCATGTAGTCCGGCAGTAGCGTCTTGAGATGCGACTTCAGTGCTTCGCGCAGTTCGGCCTGTTGTGCTTCGCCTTGCTCGGCGACTTCGCTGACCAGATAGGCAACCAGTTGTTTGCCGCTTGGCGCATCCAGCGCCAGCACCACCGCTTCCCGGATCGAAGCGTGATCGAGCAGACGGGTTTCAATCTCGCCCAACTCGATACGGAAACCGCGAATCTTCACCTGATGGTCGATCCGCCCCAGGTATTCCACCAGCCCATCGGCACGCTGGCGCACCAGGTCGCCGGTGCGGTACATGCGCCCGCCATTGGCGGCAAACGGGTCGGCGACAAAACGCTCGGCGCTGATGCCCGGACGGTCGTGATAGCCCTGCGCCAGACCGGCACCGCCAACGAACAATTCTCCGGTTGCGCCTTGCGGCACCAGCGCCAGATCGGCGTCGAGAATGTACGCCACACGGTCGCCGATCACGCTGCCGATCGGCACACTGCCGGCCCCCTCTTCCAGCACCTCCGGCGCCAGACTGGCGAGCGGCATGATCACGGTTTCGGTCGGGCCGTAGGCGTTGAAGAACAGGCTCGGTTTGAACGCGGCGCGAATCCGCTGCAGGTGTTCGCCGGTCAGCGCTTCGCCGCCGGTGATGATCATCCGCACCGGCAGAATCTCGTGTTGCGTGGCGAGGAACTGCGCCAACTGGCTGCCGTAGCTCGGGGTGAAACCAAGCACGTTGATCCGGTGAGTACGGATCAAGCCGCAGATCTCTTGCGCATCCCACTGCCCTTGCGCCCGCAGCACCACTTGCGCACCGCTGAGCAACGGCACCAGCAGACGCTCGGTGGCAGCGTCGAAGTTGATCGAATAGAAGTGCAGTTCGCAGTCATCCGCACGCATGCCGAAACGCGCAATCACCGCCTGGCAATGCATGGCGATTTCACCGTGAGACACCACCACGCCTTTCGGCTTGCCGGTGGAGCCCGAGGTGTAGATCAGGTAGGCCTGATGCTGCGGCAGACTGATGAACGGCAACTCGCTGGCCGGGTAATCGGCCAGCGCCGCGCTGTCCTCCTCCAGGCACCAGCGCGCCACGCTCGGCGGCAGATCGCCGAGGGCGTTGAACATCGCCCGATCACTGAGCAGAAGACCAATGCGGCTGTCTTCGATCATGTAGTGCAAACGGTCGAGCGGGTATTCCGGATCCAGCGGCACGTAAGCGCCGCCGGCCTTGAGAATCGCCAGCAGACCGATGACCATTTCCAGCGAGCGCTCCAGCGCCAGACCGACCCGCACTTGCGGACCTACGCCGCGTTCACGCAAGGCCCAGGCCAGGCGATTGGCGCGGGCGTCGAGTTCGGCGTAGCTCAGGGTCTGCCCGGCGAACGTCAGGGCCGGCGCGTCTTTGCGTGCCAGCGCCTGCTCGGCGAACAGGTGATGGATGCACTGGTCGAGGCGATGCTCGCCCGGCTCGACACCAAGGCTGTCGAGCAGTTGCTGTTGCTCCGGGGCAGCCAGCAACGGCAATTGGCTCAGGCGCTGCTGCGGATCGGCGATCAACGCTTCCAGCAGATTGCGCCAATGCCGGGCCATGCGCGCAATGGTCGGTTCGTCGAACAGGTCGGTGCTGTACGTCAGGCAGCAACCGAGGCGATGGTCGAGGTCGGTGACTTCCAGGTTGAGGTCGAACTTGGTCGCCCGCGCGTCGTTGGCCAGGTACTCGACGGTCATCCCGGCGAGCATGCGGCTCTGCTGGAATTCCCAGCGCTGCACGTTGCACATCACCTGGAACAGCGGGTTATACGCGGCGCTGCGCGGTGGTTGCAGGGCTTCAACCAGATGATCGAACGGCAGGTCCTGATGCGACTGGCCTTCGATGACGGTGTGGCGCACCTGCTCGAACAACTCGCCGACCGACATCTGGCCGTCGAGCTGGCAACGCAGCACCTGGGTGTTGAGGAACGCGCCGATCAGCCCTTCGCTTTCCGGGCGGATACGGTTGGCCACCGGTGCGCCGATACGCAGATCGGTCTGGCCGCTGTAGCGATAGAGCAAGGTGGCGAGCGCGGCGGTCATGGTCATGAACAGAGTCAGACCGTTTTGCGCGTTGAACGCACGGACACGGGCAGCGAGGTCATCACTGAGGTCGAAGCGCAACAGTTCGCCCTGATGGCTTTGCACGGGTGGACGCGGACGGTCGCCGGGCAGCTCCAGCAGTGGATGCTCGCGACCCAGTTGCGCAGTCCAGTAGTCGAGCTGACGCTGACGCTCACCGGACTCCAGCCAGTTGCGCTGCCAGACGCTGTAGTCGAGGTACTGCACCGGCAGCGGTTCCAGCGGCGAGTCGCGGTCATCGACGAACGCTTCGTACAGCGCACTGAGTTCGCGGGCGAAGATGTCCATCGCCCAGCCTTCGGTGACGATGTGGTGCAGGGTCAGGACAAAGTAATGCTCGTACTCGGCGGTCTTTACCAGACACGCGCGCAACAACGGCCCGGTCTCCAGATCGAACGGCAAATGCGCTTCGGCGTCGGCCAGTTGCTGAACCTTTTGCTCGCGTACCTCTGCCGCGAATTTGGAGAAATCCTTCCAGTCCATGCGCACGCCCGTATCGGCATGCACCTGCTGCCGGGCTACGCCGTCGATGCTCGGGAAGGTGGTGCGCAGGGTTTCGTGGCGCAGGATCAACGCCTGCAAGGCCGCCTCGAAACGCTCGACATGCAACACGCCACGCAGGCGCGCCATACCGCCGACGTTGTACGCCGGGCTGTCCGGCTCCATCTGCCAGAGGAACCACATGCGCTGTTGCGAGTACGACAACGGCACCGGTTGGCTACGATCAACCTTGTCGATCGGCGGTTGTTTGTTGGTGCGGCCGCTGGCCTGGATCAAACGGATCTGCTCGGCGAAATCGCCCAGCTCACTGTGTTCGAACAAGGCGCGCAGCGGCAGTTCGACGTCACAGGCCTGACGGCTGCGCGAGATGATTTGTGTGGCCAGCAGCGAATGTCCGCCGAGGGCGAAGAAGTCGTCGCGCAGACCGACCTGTTTCAGGCCTAGCACTTCACGCCAGATCGCGGCGATCTGTTGTTCCAGTTCGGTGACCGGCTCGACGTGTTCGCGCACTTGCCACTGCGGTTCGGGCAATGCGTGGCGATCAAGTTTGCCGCTGGGGCTCAGGGGCATTTGTTCCAGACGCATCAGTTGCGCCGGGACCATGTATTCCGGCAGCTCGGCGGCCAGTGCGGTCTTCAGGCGGGCGCTCTGCGCGTCCTGATCTTCGTTGGCATCCAGCGCGGTGAAATAGCCGATCAGTTGCGCACCGGCGGCGGTTTCGCGCACCAGCACCACGGCTTGGGCGACGCCATCCTGGGCCAGCAGACGCGCTTCGATTTCTTCCGGTTCAACGCGCAAGCCACGCAGCTTGACCTGTTGATCGAGACGCCCGAGGTATTCGATCACGCCGTCCGAGGTCCAGCGTGCGCGGTCACCGGTGCGGTACAAACGTGCGCCCTGCTCGCCCAATGGATCGACAACAAAACGTTCAGCCGTCAGTGCCGGACGGCCAAGGTAACCGCGAGCGAGACCGATGCCGCTGATGCACAGCTCACCCGGCACACCGGCCGGTACGGGATTGAGATCGGCGTCGAGCACGCGGCAGATCACGTTGCCCAGCGGGCGGCCAATCGGCGAACGCTCGCCGTCGGCGCTGGTGCAGTGCCAGTGGGTGACGTTGATCGCGGTTTCCGTCGGGCCATAGCGGTTGTGCAATTGCACCGCTGGCAGTTGCGCCAGCACCCGGTTACGCAGCTCCGCCGGCAGCGCTTCACCGCCGGAGAATACCCGGCGCAGGCTGGTGCACTCAGCGCTCAGCGGTTCATCGATGAACAGCGAGAGCAACGGCGGCACGAAGTGCAGCGTGGTCACGCCGTATGTCTGAACCAGTTGGGCGATGCGATGCGGATCACGGTGCTCGCCCGGTGCGGCAATCAGCAATCGTGCGCCGGTGATCAGCGGCCAGAAGCACTCCCACACCGACACGTCGAAACTGATCGGCGCCTTTTGCATCAGCACGTCGGTGTCGTTCAGGCGATAAGTGTTCTGCATCCATTGCAGTCGTTCGGCCAATGCCGCGTGAGTGTTGCCGACGCCTTTCGGCTGGCCGGTGGAGCCCGAGGTGTAAATCACATAGGCGAGGTGGTCGCCGTGCAGGTGCAGACCCGGCGCCTGGCTCGGCCAGTTCTCCAGGTGCAGCGCATCCATGGCGATCACGCTGACGCCGTCGCTGGCCGGCAGACGGTCGAGCAATGCGGTCTGGGTCAGCAACAGTTCGACACCGCTGTCGCTGAGCATGTAGGTCAGGCGTTCGGCCGGGTATTCCGGGTCCAGCGGCACATAGGCACCGCCAGCCTTGATGATTGCCAGCAGACCGATCAGCAGTTGCGGCGAACGCTCGGCAGCGATCGCCACGCAGACATCCGGGCCGACACCTTTGTCGCGCAGGTAATGCGCGAGGCGGTTGGCCTGGGCGTGCAGTTCGGCGAAATCGAGGCTGCCGCCGTCCCACACCAGCGCGGTGCGTTCCGGGGTCTGGCGCGCCTGTTCGTTGAGCAGTTCCGGCAGCCATTGTTGCGCTGGGGTGCACGGCGCGACGCTCCACGCATCTTGCTGATCGTGCTCGCACGGAGTGAGCAACTGCAGATCGCCGATCGCTTGTAGCGGTTGCTCGCAGACGGCGCGCAGCAGGTTGCTGAAGTGTTCGGCCAGACGCTCGATGGTCGTCGCTTCGAACAACTCATCGGCGTAGTCGAAGGACAGGGTCAGGCGTCCGTTGCGATCTTCTTCACTGTGCAGTTGCAGGTCGAACTTGGCCTCGCGGCTGTGCCACGGCAGCTCTTCGGCGAGCAGCCCCGGCAGGCGTTTGAGCGCACTGAGGTCGCGCTGCTGGTGGTTGAACATGACCTGGAACAAACCCTGCTCACGCGCCTGCGGGAAGGCTTCGAGCAGTTGTTCGAAAGGCAGATCCTGATTCGCCTGAGCACCGAGTGCGGCCTCGCGGGTTTGCGCCAGCAACTCGACAAACGGCAGGCGCGAATCAACCTCGGCGCGCAGCACCTGGGTGTTGATGAAGAAGCCTATCAGGCCCTGGGTTTCCAGGCGCGGACGGTTGGCGTTGGGCACGCCGATGCGAATATCGCGCTGACCGCTATAGCGGTGCAGCAGGCTCTGGAACGCCGAGAGCAACAGCATGAACGGCGTCGATTGGTGCGCCTGGGCGGTCTGTTTGATCGCATCGCTGAGGCTGACACCGAGACGCACGCTGTGACGGGCGGCGCTGTGCACTTGCCTGGCCGAGCGCGGATGATCGCTGGCCAGTTCCAGCGCGCGATGTTCATCGCCCAGTTGCGCCTTCCAGTAGGCCAGTTGCCGCTCGCCCTCGCCTTGCGCCAGCCATTGACGCTGCCAGCTGCCGTAGTCGGCGTATTGGGTCGGCAGCGGCGCCAGTTCGGCGCGCTGGCCTTGGGATGCTGCGGCGTACAGGCGCGAGAACTCGTCGATCAGCACGTTCAGCGACCAGCCGTCGGCGATGATGTGGTGCAGTGTCACCAGCAACTGGTGATCTTCGTCGTCAAGACGCACCAGCGTCACCCACAGCAGCGGGCCTTTTTCCAGATCGAACCGGGTGCGGGCTTCATCTTCGCGGACCTGTTGCGCGCGGGCTTCACGCTCATGGGCCGGCAGGTCGCTGATGTCGATCAGTTGCAGGTTGAATTCAGTCGCCGCCTCGACCTGTTGCAGCGCCACGCCGTCCTGCTCGAAGAAGCGCGTGCGCAGGGCTTCGTGGCGTTCGATCAACTGCTGGAAGCTGGCGCGCAGCGCATCTTCGTCCAGTTCACCACGCAGACGCAGAGCACCGGGGATGTTGTAGGCGCTGCTGTGCGGGTCGAGTTGCCAGGTGATCCACAGACGGTTTTGCGCCAGTGATTGCGGCAGCGCTTCCGTGCGCGGCAACGCGGTGATTTCGCCTTGGGCGCTGCCACCGTCCTGTTGCTGTTGCGCCATGGCAGCGGCGAACGCCGCCAGGGTCGGCGCTTCGAACAGCAGACGCAGGTTCAGCTCCAGGCCCAGCTCTTCGCGCACCTTGGCGATCACCTGAGTAGCCGCAATCGAGTTGCCGCCGAGGAGGAAGAAGTGGTCGTCGGCACTGACCTGTCTGACGTTGAGTTGCTCGGCCCAGATCTTGCCGATCAGGGCTTCCAGTTCGGACGCCGAGGCGTCTGAGTGTTCAGTGGATTTGCTGGCGGACGGGAACACCGCGTAGCTGTCGAGGCTGCCATCGGCCAGACGATTGCGGCAGGCCGAGCGCTGCAGTTTGCCGCTGGAGGTCTTCGGCAACGCGCCCGGATTGAGCAGCACCACCACGCTCGGCGCCTCTTGATACGCCTCGGCCACCGCCTGGCGAATGGCTTTGATCAGCGCATCGGGCGGGAGGATTTTCTGCACGCTGCGGCTGATTTCTGCGGCGATACCGATGCCTTCCTCACCGTCCTGACTGACCGCGAATGCCGCGACCCGGCCCTTGCGCACCACTTCCACTTCGCGCTCGACGGTTTGCTCGATGTCCTGCGGGTACAGGTTGTGGCCGCGCACGATCAGCATGTCTTTCAGGCGCCCGGTGATGAACAGTTCGCCGTCGCGAATGAACCCCAGATCGCCTGTGCGCAGCCAGGTCTGGCCGGCGTGCTGGACGAAGGTTTTGGCGCTGGCTTCGGGATTGCGCCAGTAGCCATGGGCGATGCTCGGCCCGGCGGCCCAGACTTCGCCGACCGCGTGGTCATTGAGTTCCTGCAGACTGGTTGGCTCCACGATCAGCACCGCGTGCTCTGGCTGGCTGACGCCGCAACTCATGATCGGGCTGCCATCGCCCGGTTCTGCGCGGTTTTGCGCCAGCGCCTGATCGTCCACGCGCAGTGCAGGAATGCCGGTGCCACGCGGTGTACCGGCAACGAACAGGGTTGCCTCGGCCAGACCGTAAGAGGCCATGAAACTGGTCTCGCTGAAGCCGCACGCGGTGAACTTCTCGGCGAAGCGTTCAAGGGTGTCGAGACGGATCGGTTCCGAGCCGGAATAGGCCACGCGCCAGCGGCTCAGGTCGAGACGCTCCAGCGCCGATTCACTGACGCGCTCGCTGCACAGACGGTAGGCGAAATCCGGGCCGCCGCTGATGGTTCCGCCGTATTCGCTGATCGCTTCCAGCCAGCGCAACGGCCGACCGAGGAAGTACGCCGGCGACATCAGGATGCACGGCACGCCGCTGAAAATGGGCTGGAGCAATCCGCCAATCAGGCCCATGTCGTGGTACAGCGGCAGCCAGCTGACGATCACGTCGTCGGGGTTCACGTCGATACCGAAACCGTGGCGGATCAGCAGCTCGTTGGCCACCAGGTTGCCGTGGCTGACCTGCACGCCTTTGGGCAGTGCCGTGGAGCCGGAGGTGTATTGCAGGAAGGCGATGTGATCGCCGGGCAATTCTGGTTCGACCCAGTTCTCGGCCAGTGTGCTGTCGAGCGTATCGACGCACAGCAACGGCGGTGCCCCTTCGATTTGCTGCAAGGCATCGCGCAGGTCGGCGCTGGTCAGCAGCAGACGCGGTTCGGCGTCGGCAATGATCGACAGCAGGCGCTCCTGATGGTGACGCCGGGCGGACTCCGGCGGATAGGCCGGCACCGCGATCACCCCGGCGTACAGGCAACCGAAGAACGCCGCGACGTAATCCGGGCCGCTGGGAAACAGCAGCACCGCGCGATCGCCGAATTCGGCTTCAGCCTGCAACGCGGCCGCGATGCTGCGGGCACGCTGATCGAGTTCGCGATAACTGAGTACCACAGCCTGCTCTGGGTTTTCGGCGAGAAAACGCAAGGCCAGTTGATCCGGCGTCAGGGCCGCGCGGCGCTGGAGGGCTTGGACCAGGGTGCTGGGGAGTTCGAACGCGTCGGTCATGAGGTTTCCTGCCTGAATTCGGCTTGCTAATGGAATCGGGTTGCTGCGTCACGCCCCTCGAAGGGCATGCAGGGCGCGGTCTGTGCCGACCGCGCAAGGCTTCGGAATGCTGTCTGGCCGGGGTTGTGTACCCGGAACCATTCACCAATGAGAACGGATGACGTCTTGAAATAATTAGTCGCCCGGCCGGAGCGCCAATGGGACTGGGGTGTGGCGGCGTGTCGCAGTTCTCAGAATGCACCTTTGTGGCGCATTACTTCTCTTTCTCAATTGACAATCATTATCATTCAACATAATTTGTCGCTCGATGTGTAGGACGGCCCCGTCCCCCAGGCGTCCCACTAACCTATTGGCAGCAAGGTGATTTCCATGACGGAACAAGTATCCACAAGCAGGTGCGATTCACCGCTACTTCAGGCCTTCGTCGACAACCGACTGATTCTGGTGAAGATTGCAGCGCGCATTACCGGCTGCCGTTCACGCGCCGAAGACGTGGTGCAGGATGCGTTCTTCCGGCTGCAGTCGGCGCCACCGATCACCTCGTCGATCAAGGCGCAGTTGAGTTACCTGTTCCAGATCGTGCGCAACCTCGCCATCGATCACTACCGTAAACAGGCGCTGGAGCAGAAGTACTCGGGCCCCGAGGAGGAAGGGTTGAACGTGGTCATTCAAGGCGCTTCGCCGGAAACCTCGCACATCAACTTCTCGACTCTGGAACACATCGCCGACGCGCTGACCGAACTGCCCAGCCGCACCCGCTACGCCTTCGAGATGTACCGCCTGCATGGCGTGCCGCAGAAAGACATCGCCAAGGAACTCGGCGTCTCGCCAACCCTGGTCAACTTCATGATCCGCGATGCGCTGGTGCACTGCCGCAAGGTGTCGGGCAGTCGTGGGGATTCGGTGATCGCCGGTCGGCGGTAAGTTCTTAATTGGGCGTCAAGCCATTCGCGAGCAAGCCCGCTCCCACATTTGACCGGCATACAAAGGTCAATGTGGGAGCGGGCTTGCTCGCGAAGGCAGACTTGAAACCGCAATAGATCCCAAGTCTTGTCACCTCAAGCCAACTTGCACCGATCAAAAAACCGCTCACGCCCCAGAATCATCAACGCCGCGCGCTTGTGCGGGAAGTCGAATTCCTTTTCGCAGTGGAAGCACTGGTTGTGCATGTGGCCGATCATCTTCGCGTTGTCGGCACGCGGTTCGGCGACCACGCGCTGGGTGCGCGGATCATCCAGAAACAGGTAGTGCACCAGCGCCGACAACCAGCTCGCCACCTTGTGCGGGCCACGGTGATCCTCTTCCCCCACCAGCATGTGAATGCCGCGGTCGTAATTGTCGGCGTCGTAGAACGGCGCGATACGATCTTCCTTGGCCCAATAGGCTTCGAAATAGGCAAACGGCTGATCGTCGAAACAGCCGATCAACGTCAGGGTGTGTGGATCGGCATCGAGCTTGCTCAGGTAGTCGCGATGCTGCTCAAGACTGCCCTCTTCCTGCCAGAAACTGGCGACCCGCGGGCTGTTCTGCCAGCGGTTGAAACGCGCCAGATCCTGCTCGATCTCCACCGTACGCAGGGAAATCCACGCGCCCAGACGCGCATCGAAACGTCGATAGACCTCACCGCGCGGTTTCACCGGGCGCAGCGGGTGGCGCTTGCCACTGCTGATCACCATTTGTTGCGGGTAGGCGCCACTCAGTGAAGTACCGAGCCATGGCTGTGGCAGTTGCCAGAACAGCGTACGCTCGCAGCGATATTCGCCGGCCACCTCGGTGCTGACCAGCAGACCGCTGAGCAAGGCTTCGGTGGGTGGCTGATCCAGTTGCCAGATCAATTGCTGGCGCGCCGGCTCGCGGGCGAACAACCAATAACAGGCCGCCCACAGCGCCAGGCCTGGCGGCAAGGCAAAACGCTCATCGAGCTGAATCGGGCCGTTACCTTCACGGTCCAGACGCAGGCGAATCAGCGGTTGCCCATCCAGGCTCAGGCTCAGACGGCTTTCAGTTGCATCGGCTATCAGTTGGCTGCCCGAAGGCAGGGCCAGGGCAGTCAGGTCATTCAGATTGGACATGGGGCGGGCTCACGATAATCGTCGACAGTTCAACGATGGGACGTGAGCCGAGAGCGAAAATTTAGCCGCCCGGGTGAAATCACTCAGTGATGCGGCACTGGCACCACGGCAATTTTGTAAGGGTCGAAGATCTTCAGCATCTGGCCGTTGTCGCGCAAACCCTGCAGCAACTTGCCGAATGCCTCGCCAGTGATCGGTGCGGTCGGACGCAGAATGGCGTAGTGGTGATAGATCTGGTCGATACGCTGCGACACCAACAGCTCGTCTTTAATCTTTTCATTGCGCTTCAGATAATCGAACAGATAAGAGCGCGTCACCAAGGCAATGTCGGCTCGCCCGCGCAGCACCATCAGCAGGTTGCTGTCGTGGGAATAGGTCAGCGTTGCGTTGAACGTCTCAGCAAGGTATTTGGGATCGGCATTGAAGTTGGCGAACTCATAGTGATAACCGCTGTACAGCGCCAGGCGCTTGCCCTTGAGATCGGCGAAATAGTTCTCCTGCCGACCGTCTTTGCTTTGCGCGACGAAAATCTCGGCATCTTCCAGGCCCATGTCGACCGTGGTGTGTGGAATGTCCTTCCAGCCCCACTCCGGGTTTTCGAAAATCGCCATGTCGGTGCGACCTTCCTTCAGATCGCCGAAACGCCGGGGAATCGAGGTCGGTACCAGGACAAACTGATAGTCCGTCTGCAACGCATTCAGCGCTTCGACCAATTCCGGCAGCAGTCCGGTATCGGCACCGCTTTCCGGGCGGATGGTGTAAGGCGGAAAATGTGCGGCGCCCACTCGAACCTGTTGCGCCGCCTGCGCAGGCGACCCTGAAAATGCCGTCAGCGCGACGAGTACCAGACCCGTGGCCGTCCGAATTGGCGAAGACTTCAAAACACCCCACTCCCCGAAAAAATACCGATCAATGCATTCAAGCTAGGCGGTTTCGCCCAGTTAGCCAGTTTCCCGACCCGTTAGAAAGTGGGTCAGCGCTCTTCAAGCACCAGAATCAGCGCTTCATCGGCCAACTGGTCGAGGCTCAGACTGCCGCCGGCACGGAACCAGGTGGTGGTCCAGGACAACGCGCCAGTGAGAAAACGTCGGGTTATAAATACATCGCCACGGATGAACCCGATCTCCTTGGCTTCGCCCAGCACCTGCAGCCAGATATCTTCGTAAACATCACGCAGGGCCAACACTTTGGCCTGACCTTCTTCGGACAACGAGCGCCATTCGTAGACCAGCACCGCCATCGCTTCGCCGCTGCCGCCCATGATCGACTGCAATTCGCAACGGATCAGCGCCAGCACCCGCTCGCGCACACTGGTCGCGTCGGCCAGCGCGGCGCGCATCAGCGCGGTGTTGTAGCGGATGGTTTCTTCCATCACCGCCCGGAGGATTTCATCCTTGCTTTTGAAGTGATGAAAAATGCTTCCGGACTGGATCCCCACCGCCCCAGCCAGATCGCGCACGGTGGTGCGTTCATAGCCCTTGTTGCGAAACAGGTGAGCGGCCACTTGCAGCAGTTTGCCGCGAGCGCTGTCAGGGTCGGTCAGTTGGCCTTGGTCGACCAGTTCGCGCATGACCCGCAGGGCTTTTTGCTCGTCCACCCGTTCTCTCCTACAGTCGATCAGTCTGTTGCCCCCTGAACACGCAGGGTTGCGCGCAATTTAAGCCGCAGGCCGCGACCAAGCAAGCGCTTGGGCAGAAGATATTTCAGCTGTTTACAAACCAAGCGCTTGCTTGGTAGCCTCCAGACACTTCTGTCGCAGGTTCCTGAGTCGGAGATAACAATGCCAACCACCGTTCGCATCGGATGCGCCAGCGCATTCTGGGGTGACACCAGTACCGCCGCCGCGCAGCTTGTGGCAGGCGGGCGCCTGGATTATCTGGTGTTCGACTACCTGGCCGAGATCACGATGTCGATCATGGCCGGCGCCCGCCTGAAAGACCCGCAGGCCGGGTTCGCCGGGGACTTCATCGAGGTGCTCGCCCCGCTGCTGCCAAAATTGGCCGAACAGAACATCCGTGTCATCAGCAACGCTGGCGGAATCAATCCACAGGCGTGTGCCGCCGCTCTGCAAGCAATCTGCGACAAGGCCGGTGTGGCGCTGAAAATCGCCGTGCTGCTGGGCGATGACCTGCAACCGCAATTCAAGCAACTCGCCTCCCAGGGCATCCATGAGATGTTCAACGGCGCCCCGCTGCCGCCAATATGCGTGTCGACCAACGCCTACCTTGGCGCGCCTGGCATCGTCGAGGCATTGCGCCTGGGCGCCGACATCGTCATCACCGGGCGCGTGGTCGACAGCGCGGTGGTCAGCGCGGCGCTGGTGCATGAGTTCGGCTGGGCCTGGCACGACTACGACAAGCTCGCCCAGGCCGCGCTGGCCGGGCACATCATCGAATGCGGCGCACAATGCACCGGCGGCAATTTCACCGACTGGCGCGACGTGCCGGATTACGAACACATCGGTTTTCCCATCGTTGAAGTCAGCGCCGACGGCCAGTTCATCGTCAGCAAACCTGAAGGCTCCGGCGGCCTGGTGACGCCACTGACCGTCGGCGAGCAGATGCTCTACGAAATCGGCGACCCGCAGGCGTACCTGTTGCCGGACGTGGTCTGCGATTTCACCCAGGTCAAATTGCAGCAACAAGGCAAAAACGCCGTACAGGTGCACGGCGCCAAAGGCTTGCCGCCCAGCGACAAATACAAGGTCAGCGCCACCTGGCCGGACGGCTTTCGCTGCACCGCCAGTTGCCTGATCGCCGGCATCGATGCGGTGGACAAGGCACAGCGCGTGAGCCAGGCGATCATCGACAAGACCTCGGAGCTGTTCAGCCAACGTGGCTGGCTGCCCTACAGCGAAGTCGACATCGAACTGCTCGGCAGCGAAGCCACCTACGGCCCCCACGGTCAGCGCCGGGACAGCCGCGAGGTGGTGATCAAAATCGCCGTGCGCCACCCACAGAAACAGGCGTTGGTGCTGTTCTCCCGGGAAATCGCTCAAGCCGCCACCGGCATGGCGCCGGGGCTGACCGGCATCGTCGGCGGACGGCCGACGGTGTACCCGCTGATCCGTCTGTTCTCGTTCCTGATCGATAAAAGTGCCTGCACCCTGCAAGTCGACATGGCCGGTGAGCAGCACCCCTGCGCCCTGCCCGCGCAGGGGTCGCTCGACAGCCACGACCTGCCCACCCCCGACCAGCCGCCCAAACCCCAGGGCTGTGCCGACGCCAGTGTGCCGTTGGTGAAACTGGCGGTGGCGCGTTCCGGTGACAAGGGCGATCACAGCAACATCGGCGTCCTGCCGCGCCGGCCCGAATACCTGCCGTGGATCGCCGAAGCGCTGACCCCGGCAGTGATCGTCGACTGGATGCGCCATGTGCTCGACCCGATTCACGGCCGGGTCGAACGCTGGTATCTGCCTGGCACCCACAGCCTGAACTTCCTGCTGGAAAACGCCCTCGGTGGCGGCGGTGTCGCGAGCCTGCGCATCGACCCACAGGGCAAGGCCTTCGCCCAGCAATTGCTGGAAATCCAGATCCCGGTGCCGCAGAGCATCGCCGAACAACTCGACTAGAGGTTGGGCTTCATGGCTTACAAATCGATTTTCAAAGCCGATCTGTTCAGCGGCCAGACCGTCATCGTCACCGGTGGTGGCAGTGGCATCGGGCGCTGCACCGCCCATGAACTGGCGGCGCTCGGGGCCACTGTGCTGCTGGTCGGACGCAAGCCGGAAAAACTGCAAAAAGTCGCCGCCGAAATCACCGAAGACGGCGGCCGCGCCCACTGGCAAGCCTGCGACATCCGTGACGAAGAAGCGGTGAAGCAACGGGTCGCCGAGCTGATCGCCGAACACGGGCCGATCCACGGTCTGGTCAACAATGCCGGCGGCCAGTACCCATCGCCGTTGGCCTCGATCAATCAGAAAGGCTTTGAAACGGTGCTGCGGACCAATCTGGTCGGCGGCTTCCTGATGGCCCGGGAAGTGTTCAACCAGTCGATGAGCAAGCACGGCGGCAACATCGTCAACATGCTCGCCGACATGTGGGGTGGCATGCCCGGCATGGGGCACTCGGGTGCGGCACGTTCGGGCATGGACAACTTCACCAAGACCGCCGCCTTCGAATGGGGTCACGCCGGCGTGCGGGTCAATGCGGTGGCGCCGGGCTGGATCGCCTCAAGCGGCATGGACACCTACGAAGGCGCGTTCAAAGCGGTGATCCCGACCTTGCGCGAACACGTGCCGCTCAAGCGCATCGGCACCGAGTCGGAAGTCAGCGCAGCGATCGTTTTCCTGCTCAGTCCGGCGGCGGCGTTCATCAGTGGCAGCACCTTGAAGATCGATGGCGCGGCCAGCCTCGGCAGCCGCGCGTGGCCGCTGCACAAGGCGAGCCACAGCGAGTCGTTCAACGGTTTCCATCGGGCGTACTTGCCCGACGTCCTCAAGGACAAGGAGTAAGCCATGCCGCAGATCCACTCCCAACTCGATCCGCACAGCGATGCCTTCGCCCGCAACCGTGCGGCGATGCTCACGGCCATCGAGCAAGTCCAGCAACTGGAACAGAACCTGCTGAACAAGGCAGCCGAAGCCAAGGGCAAATTCGACAAACGCGAACAACTGCTGCCCCGTGAACGCCTGAACCTGTTGCTCGACCCCGGCGCACCGTTCCTCGAACTGGCAAGCCTGGCCGGCTACAAACTGCACGACGACAAGGACGGCAGCGCCGCCGGAGGGGGTTTGATCGCCGGCATTGGTTACGTCTCCGGCGTACGGGCGCTGGTGGTGGCCAACAACAGCGCGATCAAGGGCGGTACGATTTCCCCCAGCGGCCTGAAGAAATCCTTGCGTCTGCAGCAGATCGCTCAGGACAACAAACTGCCGGTGATCACCCTCGCCGAAAGCGGCGGCGCCAATCTCAACTACGCCGCCGAAATCTTCGTCGAAGGCGCGCGCAGCTTCGCCAATCAGGCACGGATGTCAGCCATGGGCCTGCCGCAGATCACCGTGGTGCACGGCTCGGCCACTGCCGGTGGCGCGTATCAGCCGGGGCTGTCGGATTACGTGGTGGTGGTGCGTGGCAAGGCCAAGCTGTTTCTCGCCGGGCCGCCGCTGCTCAAGGCCGCGACCGGCGAAATCGCCACCGATGAAGAACTGGGCGGTGCCGAGATGCACGCGCAGGTCGCAGGCACCGCCGAATACCTGGCCGAGAACGATGCCGACGGTGTGCGCCTGGTGCGCGAGATCCTGCGCATGCTGCCGTGGAACGAACAACTGCCGTGGCTGCCGGAGCCACAATACAAAGAGCCGCTCTACCCGATTGACGAATTGCTCGGACTGATTCCCGACGACCCGAAAAAACCCTACGACGTGCGCGAAATCATTGCGCGGATCGCCGATGAGTCGGAGTTTCTCGAATTCAAGGGCGAGTTCGATCAACAGACCGTGTGCGGCCAACTGAAAATCCAGGGTCGCGCCTGCGGGCTGATCGGCAACAACGGCCCGATCACCCCGGCCGGTGCAAGCAAGGCGGCGCAGTTCATTCAGCTGTGCGACCAGAGCCAGACGCCGCTGCTGTTCTTCCACAACACCACCGGGTTCATGGTCGGCACCGAGTCCGAGCAGCAAGGCGTGATCAAGCACGGCTCGAAACTGATTCAATCAGTGGCCAATGCACGAGTGCCTAAACTGACGATTGTCGTCGGTGGCTCCTACGGTGCCGGCAACTATGCGATGTGCGGGCGCGGTCTCGACCCCCGGTTCATCTTCGCCTGGCCCAACAGCCGCACGGCGGTGATGGGCGGGGCACAGGCCGGCAAGGTGCTGCGCATCGTCACCGAGGCCAAACAGCTCAAGGAGGGACTGGTGCCGGATCCGAAAATGCTCGACATGCTCGAACAGGTCACCGCGCAGAAACTCGACAGCCAGTCCACCGCGCTCTACGGCAGCGCCAACCTGTGGGACGACGGCCTGATCGACCCGCGCGACACCCGCACCCTGCTCGGTTACCTGCTGGATATCTGCCACGAAGCCGACATCCGCACGCTGCAACCCAACAGCTTCGGCGTCAGCCGCTTCTGACGGCCACGGATCCCAAGGAGAACAATAAAAATGATCTTCACCCCGGAACACGAAGCACTGCGCCGCACCGTCCGCCAATTCGTCGAACACGAGATCAACCCGCACGTCGATGAGTGGGAAAAGGCCGGGCGTTTTCCGATCCACAAGATTTTCCGCAAGGCTGGCGACCTCGGCCTGCTGGGGATCTCCAAACCGGAAAAATTCGGCGGCATGGGCCTCGACTACAGCTACTCGATTGTCGCCGCTGAAGAGTTCGGCACCATCCATTGCGGCGGCATTCCGATGTCGATCGGTGTGCAGACCGACATGTGCACCCCGGCGCTGGCCCGCTTCGGTTCCGATGAGTTGCGCGAAGAATTCCTTCGTCCGGCCATCAGCGGTGAGCAAGTCGGTTGCATCGGAGTCTCGGAGGTCGGTGCCGGTTCCGATGTCGCCGGGCTCAAGACCACCGCGCGCAAGGATGGCGACGACTACGTGATCAACGGCAGCAAGATGTGGATCACCAACTCGCCGAGCGCCGACTTCATCTGTCTGCTGGCCAACACCTCGGACGACAAGCCGCACATCAACAAGTCGCTGATCATGGTGCCGATGAACACGCCGGGGATCAGCCTCAGCTCGCATCTGGACAAGCTCGGCATGCGCAGCTCGGAAACCGCCCAGGTGTTTTTCGACAACGTGCGTGTGCCGCAGCGCAACCGCATCGGCCACGAAGGCGCCGGTTTCATGATGCAGATGCTGCAGTTCCAGGAGGAACGCCTGTTCGGCGCGGCGAACATGATCAAGGGCCTGGAATACTGCGTCGACAGCACCATCGCGTACTGCAAGGAACGCAAGACCTTCGGCAACGCGCTGATCGACAATCAGGTGATCCATTTCCGCCTCGCCGAATTGCAGACCGAAATCGAATGCCTGCGCGCGCTGGTCTATCAGGCCACCGAGCAGTACGTGAAAGGCCAGGACGTCACGCGCCTGGCGTCGATGACCAAGCTCAAGGCCGGGCGTCTCGGGCGCGAAGTCAGCGACAGCTGCCTGCAATATTGGGGCGGCATGGGCTTCATGTGGGACAACCCGGTGGCCCGCGCCTATCGCGATGTGCGGCTGGTGTCGATTGGCGGTGGCGCCGACGAAATCATGCTCGGGATCATCTGCAAACTGATGGGCATCCTGCCGGGGAAAAAGAAATGAACACCCTGCCCGACTGCCAGACTTTGCTGCTCGAGCAACATGGCGGCGTGTTGCACATCACCCTCAATCGCCCCGACAGCCGCAATGCGATGAGCCTGCAAATGGTCGCGGAACTGCGTGCAGTGTTCGCGGCAGTACGTGAGGAGCGGCGGGTTCGCGCCTTGGTGCTCAGCGGCGCCAGCGGCCATTTCTGTGCCGGCGGCGACATCAAGGACATGGCCAACGCCCGCGCTCAGGGCGCTGATGCCTACCGCGAATTGAACCGCGCTTTCGGCGCTCTGCTGGAAGAAGTGCAGCACGCGCCACAAGTAGTGATCACCGTGCTGCAAGGTGCGGTGCTGGGTGGCGGGCTCGGACTGGCCTGCGTCAGTGATATCGCCATCGCCGATCATCAGGCGCAGTTCGGCCTGCCGGAAACCAGCCTCGGTCTGCTGCCGGCGCAAATCGCACCGTTCGTGGTGCAGCGCATCGGCCTCACCGAAACCCGCCGACTGGCGCTGACCGCTGCGCGCTTCGACGGCCATCAGGCGCGGCGTCTGGGGCTGGTGCATTTTGTCGAACAGGATCCGCAGGCACTGGCCGAACGCCTCGATGAGGTTCTGCAGCATGTGTTGTGTTGCGCACCGGAGGCGAATGCCATGACCAAGAAGTTATTGCTGGCCAGCGCCGGGCAACCGTCGAGTGAATTGCTGGACGAGGCGGCGCAGTGGTTCAGCGAGGCGGTGACCGGGGCCGAGGGGGTCGAGGGCACCATGGCTTTTGTGCAAAAGCGTAAACCGAAGTGGGCCGTTTAAAGCATCGCGAGCAGGCTCACGCCTACAAGGGGATTTGCGTCGTTCACAAAACCTGTAGGAGTGAGCCTGATCGCGATGAGGCCAGCACATTCACCGCCACAATTTCAGGAACAAGACCATGCCCGCCATCCACAAGATCCTGATCGCCAACCGCGGTGAAATCGCCTGCCGCATCCAGCGCACTGCCCAAGCCCTGGGCTATCGCACCGTCGCCGTGTTCAGCGACGCCGATGCCCAGGCTTTGCACGTGCAGATGGCCGATCAGGCGGTGAACATCGGCCCGGCACCGGTGCAACAGTCCTACCTGAACATCCCGGCGATCCTCGACGCCGCGCGCCGTACTGGTGCCGACGCGATCCATCCCGGTTACGGTTTCCTCTCGGAACATGCCGGATTCGCCCGCGCCTGCGAAGAGGCCGGTCTGATTTTTATCGGTCCCAGTGCCGACGCGATCGAGCTGATGGGCAGCAAGCGTCTGTCGAAAATCGCCATGCTCGACGCCGGTGTGCCGTGCGTCGCCGGCTATCAAGGCGCCGCCCAGGACGACGCAACGCTGTTGCGCGAAGCCGAACGCATCGGCTATCCGCTGATGATCAAAGCCAGTGCCGGGGGCGGCGGACGCGGCATGCGTCTGGTGCACAGCAGCGACGAGCTGCCGGCGCAATTGCGCACGGCGCGCTCCGAGGCGTTGAACGGTTTCGGCAGTGACGAACTGATCCTCGAACAGGCGCTGATCGAACCGCGGCACGTCGAGGTGCAACTGTTCGGCGACTGCCATGGCAACCTGATCTATCTGGGCGAGCGCGATTGCTCGGTGCAACGTCGCCACCAGAAAGTCATCGAGGAAGCCCCCTGCCCGGTCATGACTCAGGCGTTGCGCCAGACCATGGGCGAAGCGGCGCTCAAGGCTGGCCGCGCGGTGAATTATGTGGGTGCCGGCACGGTTGAGTTTCTGCTCGATACCCGTGGGCAATTCTACTTTCTGGAAATGAACACCCGACTGCAGGTCGAGCATCCCGTCACCGAACTGATCACCGGGCTGGATCTGGTCGCCTGGCAACTGGCTGTCGCCGAGGGGCAGCGACTGCCATTGACCCAGGATCAGGTCACCCTCAACGGCCACGCCATGGAAGTGCGTCTGTATGCCGAAGACCCGACGCAGAATTTCCTGCCGCAGACCGGGCTTATCAAGGCCTGGGAACCGGCATTGAGCGCGGGGGCGCGGATCGACCATGGCTTGCTCGAAGGCCAGTCGGTCAGCCCTTTCTACGACCCGATGCTCGGCAAACTGATCGCCCACGGTGCCACCCGCGAGGAGGCGCGGCGCAAGCTGCTGCGTGCGGTGCAGGACAGCGTGCTGCTCGGCGTCCAGAGCAACCAGCGTTTGCTGGTCAGCCTGCTGCAACATCCGCAATTCATCCGTGGCGAATTCAGCACCGCGTTCATCGCCCAACACTTCACTGACCACCCTTGCCTGCACGCCTACGCCCCCGGCGCCGAGCAACTGGCCATTGCTGCCGTGCTGTTTTACCAGGCCGGAGCGCAGGCGCATCGCGCATCGCTCAAGGGCTGGCGCAACAATGCCGGGGTGCCACTCAACTACCGCCTCGGCCTCGAAGATCAGGACTGGACGCTGCAACTGCTGGCGGGCAGCGATGGCCACTTCACCGTGACCGTCATGCAGCGCTCGCTGGCGTTGCAGGTTATCGATGGCGACGAGCGCTCGATGACACTGGAAATCGACGGCCTGCGCCAGCGTCACGCCTATCGGCTGGAGGGCGAAGCGCTCTGGTTGTTCACCCATCCAGGCAACCTGCGGCTGGAGGATCGAACTCATGCACTGATCAGCAGTCAGAGCAGCGTCAGCTCCGGCACGCTGAAGGCGCCGATGGACGGTGCTATCGTCGACGTGTTGGTCAGCGAAGGCAGCCCGGTCAGCAAGGGTCAGTTGCTGGTGGTGCTGGAGGCAATGAAAATGGAGCACCCGCTCAAGGCCGGCATCGACGGCGTGCTCAAGCGGGTGCAGGTCAAGGTCGGCGATCAGGTAAAAAATCGTCAGGTTCTGTTGCAGGTCGAGTGAGTCGCCAGGCGCAAACGCAAGGTTTGACTACGCTCTGATCTATCAGGACGCGTAAATCAGGAAACCTGCGATGCCCCATTGGCTGGTGATTGATCTGGAGGCCACCACGGATGAAGGTGGCTGGCCGGTTACGGAAATGGAAATCATCGAAATCGGTGCCACGCTGGTCGATCGTGCCGGTCGCGAGCAGGATCACTTTCAACGTTTTGTCAAACCGACACGACGGCCGTTGCTGACGCCGTTCTGTCGTGAGCTCACGCACATCACCCAGGCCAATATCGACGCTGCGCAGCCGTTGACCGAGGTCTGGCCGGCCTTCGAACGCTGGCTCGCGCAACACCAGACGCGCCTCGAAGGCTGGGCCAGTTGGGGCGACTACGACCGCAAGCAGTTGCTCCAGGAATGGCAGCGCCTGCAACTCGACACCGTGTTAAGCCGGGTGCCACACATGAACCTCAAACAGCGCTTTGCCAAGGCCCGGCGACTGGACCGGCCGTTGGGGCTCAATGGTGCGCTGCAACTGGCTGGCATGCAGTTCAGCGGTCAACAGCACCGAGCGCTGGAGGACGCACGCAATACCGCGCGGTTGTTGCCGTTGGTGTTGCCACTCTAGCGTCAGGGCGGGAACTCGCCGGACACGCCCCGGGCAGGTGACGGCGCCAGGCGCCTTGTGCATACTGGCCAGCCTTTTTAACCCTTTTTTTGCCCTTTTCGAGAGGAATCGCCCATGTTCAAAGTCAACGAGTACTTCGACGGCACCGTCAAGTCTATCGCTTTTGGCACCGCTGAAGGTCCGGCGACCATCGGCGTCATGGCCCCGGGCGAATACGAATTCGGCACCGCTCAGCGTGAAATCATGCACGTGGTCTCCGGCGCACTGACTGTCAAACTGCCGGACAGCAGCGACTGGGAAACCTTCGCCGCCGGCAGCCAGTTCAACGTACCGGCCAACAGCAAGTTCCAGCTGAAAGTCGCCGTCGACACCGCTTACCTGTGCGAATACCGCGGCTAACGCTGCAGGTTTCCCCGGCGCAAAAAAATGCCCGTGTCCATGGACACGGGCATTTTCATTTCAGGAACGGTTACTCGAGGATTTCCACCGGCATTCCGACTTCCAACTGACCATTACTGTCATTGACCAGGTTCTGGCCGAACATCGCGCCATCGGCCTGGGCGCGGTATTTCTGCAAGGTTGCCAGCGGTTCGCGATCAGCACTGCGCTCGCCAGTCTGCGGATCGATGGTGGTCAGAATGCAGCGCGAGCAAGGCTTCACCACCCGAAACTCGACATCGCCGATACGGATCCGCTTCCAGCCATCTTCGGCGAACGCCGCGCCGCCTTCGATCACCAGATTCGGCCGAAAACGCAACATCTCCAGCGGTCGCCCGACCTTTTGCACCAGATCCTGCAACGACGCCTCGCCGATCAGCAACAGCGGGAAACCATCGGCGAACGCGACCTGATCGTCCTCATGGCCATAACCGGACTGAGTCATGCGGGCGCGGTTCAACGGTACCTGCACCAGCCGGGTAGGTTTGCCAATGAAATCGCTGAGCCAACGGGCCGCTGCGTGACCGGCATCCGGTACGCGCAAGGTGTCGCGCCAAATGGTCACGCCGCGCAGGTCGGTATCTTCCTCCGGCAACGGCACATCCAGTGCCACATGCCCGGGCGCGCTCAGGGTCAGCCCGCCCTGGGCATTCCACAGCGCCGACAGCTGACTCATTTTCGCCTCGGCCCGCTGCGTCAGAAAGCGCCCGCTGGCCTCGTCCACCAGCATCCAGCGTCGATCCCCTTCAAGGCCCAGCTTGTCCAGGCCAATCGATTGCAGAATCTCCGGCTTGCCGGATTTCAACGGGTAACGATAAAGCGCGCTCAGACGCAGCATGGCCAGCTCCCTGGTGGCTAAAAAAACTACCCTATACGAGCTTTATCTGTGAATCAAAGCCTGATGCACGCCCCTGCAAATATTGTTGTGGCGAGGGGATTTATCCCCGATGGATTGCGCAGCCGTCCCGCTTCGTTGATTCAAGTGGGGCCGCTTTGCAGCCCATCGGGGATAAATCCCCTCGCCACAGGGTTTCGTCAGGCCGGCACTTCATCCAGCATCAGACGCTGACGCACCACGTCGACCAGCTTGTCCGGCTGGAACTTGGAGAGGAAGTTATCGCAGCCGACCTTCTTCACCATCGAGTCGTTGAAGCTGCCGGACAGCGAGGTGTGCAACACCACGTACAGGCCACGCAGCCGTGGGTCGTTGCGGATTTCGGTGGTCAGGCGATAGCCGTCCATTTCCGGCATTTCCGCGTCGGTGAACACCATCAGCAGCTTGTCGGTCATGTGCACACCGGTATCGGCCCAGGCCTTGAGCATGTTCAGCGCCTTTAGACCATCGCTGGCAATGTGCATTTTCACCCCGAGCTGACCGAGGGTGTCGCGCAGTTGCGAGAGCGCAACATTGGAGTCGTCCACCAGCAACACTTCGCGGCCACGGGCACGTTCCAGCACCGGATCGTCGAGTTTGTCGCGCGAGACCTTGGCGTTGTACGGGACGATTTCGGCGAGGACTTTCTCGACGTCGATGATTTCCACCAGTTGCTCGTCGACCTTGCTGATCGCAGTCAGGTAATGCTGGCGACCGGCGCTGGTTGGCGGCGGCAGAATGGCTTCCCAGTTCATGTTGACGATGCGATCCACGCCACCGACGAGGAAGGCCTGCACCGAACGGTTGTACTCGGTGACGATGATGGTGCTGTTCGGGCCCGGCACCAGCGGACGCATGCCGATCGCCTGGGACAGGTCGATCACCGGCAGCGTCTGGCCACGCAGGTTGACCACGCCGCAGACAAACGGGTGGCGCTGGGGCATCAGGGTCAGCTTCGGCAGTTGCAGAACTTCCTGAACCTTGAACACGTTGATCGCGAACAATTGGCGTCCGGCCAGTCGAAACATGAGAATTTCCAGGCGATTCTCACCCACCAGTTGCGTGCGTTGGTCTACCGTGTCGAGAATGCCGGCCATCAATGACTCCTGGGCTTGTTCTGATGAATTCATTAAGAGGGGTTATCGGCTGTTTATGGCGAATCTTGATCCCCGCACAAATCACTATCAAAATGCCACACACGGGCATTGATGTCACATTAACATCATGCTTTACTGGCTCGGTGATTTCATCTGCTACATTCTCTTCTGGCGCGACCACGGTTTGCGCCACAGGTTCCCGCGCGTAAGGGAATCCCCTAGTAACAATCAGGCCTAACCTGATGTTCGCAATATCCAATAGCCATTAATGTGACGCCATTCTCATTGCATGAACGGAGTCAGGCTATTGTGTGCGATCGCAGTTCGGTGGAAACGCATCCTCTCGAAACCCTCAGCTTGTGCACTTGCACGCCGGGGCGCGATCTCGCGACGATTCACGATCGTCGACACACACGGCATTCCCTCATCAGACATGACGCTGTGGAGATAAGCATGCCAATCGACCGTAAAGACTGGGCGCAACGCTTTCCCGAATTTCTCGTCGAGGCAGAAACACTCCTGGCCAAATCCGAAGAATGCCTGAGCCACCTGCAACTGATCAGCAACGACAAGGACGCGATCGACTGCATGCTCAACACCCTGCTAAAACTCGCAGGCCGGGCTCAAGCGTTGGCGCTGGAAGCGGTTTCCGGGTTTTCCCTGCACATTCACAGCTTGCTCAACCATGCGCCGGATCATATCGATCTGCACGCACAGGCACTGGATGCGCTCAAAGACTGCTTCACTCTGATGGCCTGGCAAATCGAACTGGTTGATCAGAACACCGGCCAGTTGAGCCTTGATGACAGCGAACAGACCTCTCTGATCGAAGCCTTTGCATTTCAGGTAGGCCAAAGCCAGTTTCAGCCGCCGCTCTCGACCCGATCGCTGTCGCTCACGCCCTACTCGGAGCGTCAGGCCTGATTGGCCACTGTTAATACGCAAACCGAGGCTGTGGATCCGAATCGCCGAATGTCGCAATTGAATAGTTCATACCTGCCAGCGACAAGGCGAATCAAATAATCACACCTGACCGAAGCGGATATTTTCCCGCAACCTCAGGGTTTTCCTGTGCCCGCATAACGAGCAACTTCGAGTGACATCGATATCTATCGAGCACAACAAAGCGACTTTTTCCATTATGGAACTCGCGTCCAACAGGCGTCTTTCCTGACTCATTGGACATATATGGCAACGCGACCAACGGTATCTTAAGTGGTATTATGCCGGCCATTAGTTGCTTTCAATTAATGGCACATTGATTCAATGACAGGTATCCACCGATACTTGGCGGTCAAGTATCGTTCACTGAACCTGGTTAAAATCAATAACATAATTGACAGCATTTTCAGACAGAGATCTGCCCGCCACCGGCCGGTCTGCCCGCAGCGAACATCCATTGGCTCCATCCGTTATGTACGCCAGTCTCAAGTCAATCAGCACATGGCCACCCTCCCGGGAAAATGCACGCCGGTTCACACTTATATTGTGTGTCATCGCAACCGTCGGCAGCCTGCTGACCTATGGTTTTTCAGCGCCACTGTCACTGGGTTTGCTGCTGTTGAATATCGCAGCCACTGCCTGTGTCTGGGTGCAATATCGACTGTCACGCAAATCGATCAAGTTCCAGCCTCAAGAACTCGCGGACCGTCTGCTCGAAGTCCAGGAGAACGAGCGGCACCGGCTCAGTCGCGAACTGCATGACGATATCGGCCAGTTGTTGACCGCTGCCAAGCTGCAAAGCGAATGGCTGAAGAGACGTCTGCCGCAAGACCTGCAAGAACAGTGCTCGACGCTTTGCGAAACGCTTGAAGAAACCCTCAACAAAGTGCGCGATGTTTCAGCCATTCTCAACCCGCGCCAACTGACCAGCCTCGGCCTGGAGGCCAGCCTGCGCGCGCACTTGCTCAAGACCCTGGCGAACACCCCGGTGCACTGGAGCCTCGATTGCCAGCAACGGCTCACTGGCATCCCGGAAGAAATGGCGGTCGCGGCCTTTCGCATTACCCAGGAAGCGGTCACCAACATTCTGCGTCACGCGCAGGCAAAAAACCTGCTGATTCGCGTACAACGCCTGCCGCAAGGTCTGACGTTGTTTATCAGTGACGATGGACTGGGATTTGCGCCTGCCGCCGATCCGGGCCGCGAAGGACAACGTGGCATGGCCGGGATGGCCGAACGAATCGAACAGTTGGGCGGCACGTTGAACGTCATCAGCGAGCCGGGCAAAGGCACTCAAATCGAAGCACTATTCCCCTGGGCGCCCCGTGCACTCGAGCGGGCCAGTACGAATAAGGTTATGCGTTGACTTGTAACTTACTTCTGGTGGATGACCACTCGCTGATCAGGGCCGGCGTACGCGCTCTGGTGCTCGATATTCCCGGTTACGCGGTCATTGGCGAAGCCAGCGATGGCTCGCAGCTGCTCGAAATGGTCGAGCAACTGACGCCCGACATCGTCTTGCTGGATATCTCGATGAAGGAAACCGGTGGCCTGGAAGCCCTGCAACGGCTCAAGCGGGTACGTCCACAAAGCAAGGTGCTGATCCTGTCGATGCACACCGACCCGGCGCTGATCATGCAGGCACTGGAGTCCGGTGCGCACGGTTATCTGCTCAAGGACACCACCGCCACCGAGCTTGAACATGCCCTTGAAGCGCTGCGTAACAACGAGCGCTACCTGAGCCCGGCGATCGCCCATACGGTGATCAACCAGGCGCTGACCCGCACGCAGAAAAACCAGCCGGAAGTGGCCGACTCGCACAACCTGACGGCCCGTCAGCTGGAGATTCTGCGATTGATCGTGCGCGGCAAATCCACTCGGGAAATCGCCAACGGCCTGGGCCTGAGCATCAAGACCGTCGAAACCCACCGCTCGCAGATCATGAAACGCCTGCAGATTTACGACGTGGCGGGTCTGGTGCTGTTCGCGGTGCGCGAACAGATCATCAGCCTCGACGACTGATCGACCGAGCACCGCCCAACAGCGGCGAGTGCTCCGGCAAATGCACCTGCAAAGCTGCCGGGCGCGCCTCGAAACGCAGGCTTTCACCCTCCAGCGGCTCGCCGTCAAGGTTGATGTAGAGCCCCTCGGCAACTTTGATTTCGACCCAGGGCAAGCGGGCTCGCACAAACATATTGTCGAGGCCGAAACCATCACTGAGCAGATTCTTCAGCGTGCCGACCAACTCTTGTGGCGCCGGCAGGATGCTGATATCCAACAGACCATCGTCGGCAAATGCCTGCGGACACAATACGTGTCCACCGCCGGCCTGGCGGCCATTGCCGATGCCCAGCGCCAGCAGTTCACCGCTCCAGTGAAAATCCGGCCCATGCAGTTCGCCGTAGGCCGCGTGCAACTCGCTGAACCGCGACAGGCCGGTGAACAGATAGGCGGCCCCGCCGAGCACTTTTTTCAGATCCTCAGACGTATTGGCCGTGACCTGGCTGCCGAAACCGCCCGTCGCCATGTTCAGGAAGATCTGCCCGCCGACTTCGCCCAGGTCGATGCCTCGCGGCGGCACATCCAGCAACTCAAGCGCCTCGGCCGGCTCCAGCGGGATCCCCGCTGCGCGGCAAAAATCGTTGGCGGTCCCCAGCGGCAACAGCACCAGGCTGGCCTGATGCGGATGCGCGGCGAGCGCTTCGGCGATATCGCGTAACGTACCGTCCCCGCCGCCGGCGATAATCTGCCTGTACCCGTCCGCCAATGCCTCTTGTACCAGACGCTGAGCGTCACCAGCCTCCCAGGTCAGGCGCACCGCCAACTCCCAGCCCTGCTTGCGTTTGCCTTCGACGGCGGCGCGAACCGCCTCATTGAGTGCCTGCTTGCCATGCAGAATCAACAGCGCCCTGCGTTCACTCATAACGATTACTCCCCACGGCTGAATCGGTCTGAAACATCTTGACCACTGGCGCACGCAAAAAAGCCGCAAGAATCACTTTTAATTCAAGCGACTGATCTGTTGCGTCCTACACAGCGGTATTTTTTCTTACAACATGTGAGGAATCGGCTCAATTGACCCGCCGCGATCATTGATTCACCGTGTGCAGGTGGTATCAATCTTCGATTTAACAACACAAGGATGTGCAGGTCATGAGTGGATACACCCTCGTAGCGGGTAACAGTTTGAATCATGGAGAGGTTAGCGAGCTTACATTTGAAACAGCCGACGGGCATTTCCATGCACAGCCATGAAGCCAGAATCTCAACCAGTCCGGTGGAAGCTCTCACCGAAAGTCGCGTCAGTCACAAATCCGATTTCAAAAAGAGCGCCAGAACCACTGGAGAAGTTGATATGGAGCCGCGCGTGACCGAACTGGAAACCCACCTCAAATACATTCGCCGGGATATGGATGAAGTCCGCGGCGATGTCAAAACCATCAAGCACCGCCTCGCCTATTCGGCGGGTGCAACAGCGGTGGTATTGGGGCTGCTTGGGTGGGTCGCCAATAGCCGGTTCGATCAGTTGGTCACACTGATGAGCCATTGATTGGGGAACGCAGGCTTCGACGCTGATCGGTCGAGCCTGCACTTGGAGGGCGGGGATCAGCCGAGCAGATCACTCAGAGGAATGAAGACAACTCGATCCTCCTCGACCAGCGTGCGTCCTTCCAGCACTTCTACCAATCCATCTGCCCAGGCCGCGCTACGCAGTACTCCTGAACTTTGATTGCGGTAGACGATTGCTCGCCCCTGCTCGAGTCGACCGCGCAAGTATTCACGCCGATTGCCCGCGACAGGCCAGACGAAGCCGGCCGGAACCGTGAACTTCAGCGGTTCGACGTCCTGCACACCCTGACGCCGTAACAGGTAAGGCCGTGTGAGCAAAGCGAAGGTCACCAGCGTCGAGGCGGGATTACCGGGCAGACCGATGACCGGCACATTGCGAAAATGGCCGAACGTCAGCGGTTTTCCTGGTTTGATTGCCAGTTTCCACAGCGCCAGCTCACCTTCTTCCCTCAACGCGATGCCAAGAAAATCCGCTTCGCCAACCGAGACTCCTCCCGTCGAGAGAATCAGGTCGACATCCTGCAACTCTCCCAGACGTGCACGGGTGGTATCCAGATTGTCCGGAAGAATACCGGCATCGATCACCTCACAACCCAGGCGCTGCAACCAACTGCACAACACCACCCGGTTGCTGTTGTAGATCTGGCCTGGGCCCAACGCCTGGCCTGGCTCGACCAGTTCATCACCGGTTGACAGCACCGCCACCCGCACCTTGCGCACCACATTGAGTCCGGCGCAACCCAGCGACGCCGACAAACCTTGCTCGATCGGCCCCAACCGCGTCCCTGCCGGCAGGATCAACTCTCCGACGGTGGTTTCCTGGCCCTGCGGGCGAATGTTCTGGCCAACGGTCATGGTTTCGGTAAAGCGCACCCGGCCATCGTCCTGAACCTCGGCGTTTTCCTGCATCTCCACGCAATCCGCTCCGGCAGGCACAGGTGCACCGGTGAAGATTCGTGCACAGGTGCCGGGTTTCAAAGGCTCGGGCGCCTGCCCGGCGAACACTTTCTGGCTGACCGGCAAAGGCTCGCCCGTCCAGTCAGCGAGATTCAGCGCATAACCATCCATGGCACTGTTTGGCCAGGGCGGCAGGTCAAGGGTCGAAATCAAGTCTTCGGCCAGCACTCGCCCTTCTACCTCAGCCAACGGCAGGAACTCACGCTCGACAATCTGTGCGGCTTCGGCCATTGCCAGCAGGCGGGCCAGCGCGTCTTCGACAGGCATCAGGCTGCCAGTCTTGCCCGGCTTACCCACGGGATTCACAAGGCGCCGCCTGTTTCAGGTGCGGTACGAAGTTGCAGGGACGATGCCGCGAATCCAGTTGCTCGGCCAGAATGCCGTCCCAACCGGTGCGTACTGCGTTGGTCGAACCTGGCAGGCAGCACACCAGCGTGCCATTGGCCAGCCCTGCCAGTGCCCGCGACTGCACGGTCGAGGTGCCGATGTCGGCCACCGATATCTGGCGGAACAATTCGCCAAAGCCGTCGACCTGCTTGTCGAGCAGACATGCCACGGCTTCCGGTGTGCTGTCACGCCCGGTGAAACCGGTGCCGCCGGTAATCAGCACGACCTGCACCACGTCCTCGGCAATCCAGTGGGCAACTTGCGCGCGGATCTTGTACAGGTCATCTTTGAGCAAGACCCGTTCGGCCAGTCGGTGGCCGGCAGCGGTCAGGCGGTCGACAAAGACCTGGCCTGAGGTGTCGGTTTCCAGGGTTCGGGTATCGCTGACAGTCAGCACCGCAATATTCAGCGGTACAAAAGGTACATCGGCCTTGGCTTTCATTAGGCTCGTCCAGTTGTAGGAGAAACAGCCCGGTGTTATATCACAGCGCCTGAATTTTTCGCCGCCCTGCTGGAGAGCTGCCATGACCTTGAACACGCCACTGCCCCCCTGCTCCATTCTGCTCCTGGCGGGCGGACGCGGCCAGCGCATGGGCGGCCAGGACAAAGGCCTGGTCGAATGGCAAGGTGAACCGCTGATTGCGCATTTGCAGCGCCAGGTACGGCCACTGACCGACGATCTGATCATCTCCTGCAATCGTAATCGCGAGCGTTATGCCGAATACGCCGACCAACTGGTGAGCGATGAGGAAGGCGACTTTCCCGGCCCGTTGGCCGGCATCCTCGCGGGACTCAAGGCCGCGCGTTTGCCGCACGTGCTGATCTTGCCCTGCGATGTGCCGCGCATCGACGCCGCGCTGTTGCACGACATGCGTGCAACAGCCGGCAAGTTTCCTGACAAACCTTTAATGTTGCGTCATGACGACCACTGGGAACCCCTGCTGTGCGTGATTCCGGTGGCCCTTTTGTCTGCGTTCGAAACCGCCTGGAACGCCGGCGAACGAAGCCCCGGCCGGGTCATGCGCAACCTCGGCGCCACTGCCCTGCAATGCCCGGACAATGACCCGCGACTGGCCAACCTGAACACCCCTGAACTGTTAAATGCGCATAACACTGTGTCAGACTGAAATCATTCAAGGAACTCTCACGCCTTGTATACGTCTCAAGCTCAGTAACCAAAAGTATTCCCATTCGGAGACACACCCATGACTCAACGGACCCTCGCCACTTTCATGCTCGCACTGGGCCTGGCAACTCTCGCAGGTTGCTCCTCGCCAACAGTGATCACCTTGAATGACGGTCGCGAAATCCAGGCCGTCGACACCCCTAAATATGACGAAGATTCGGGTTTCTACGAGTTCAAGCAACTGGATGGCAAACATACCCGTATCAACAAGGATCAGGTTCGCACCGTTAAAGAGCTGTAAGCTTTACGTCGACACCGGATACAGAAAAGCCCGCATTGCTGCGGGCTTTTTCATGGGCGCGGGAAAAGTAGGTGGCGTCACCACTGCAGGGTGATCTGGCTCTCGAATGACCGTTCTTCGCCCGTCACCGGGTCAACAAACCGCAACCCCTGCGCCAGCAGCTTCAATGGATTGGCGTAGTCATCCTCAACGTCTTTCAACACGTCAGGGTAAAACGGGTCGTTGCAGATACTCGCCCCGAGTGCGGTCATGTGCACCCGCAACTGATGCTTCTTGCCGGTCACCGGGTACAGCCCATAGCGCCACAGACCGCCGTTCTTTTCCCGGACCTCCACCGCCGTTTCGGTATTGGCGACACCGGCCCCTTCCTGCATGCGGAAGAACGGTTCGCCATCGATCAGACGACTTTTGTGCACCAGGGGAAATTCCAGTTCCGGCAGCGCACGGGCGATCGCTTCATAGCGTTTATCGATCTGCCGGGTCGGGAACAGCGACTGATAAGCCGAACGGGTCTGCGGATTGGCCGAGAAGATCACCAGCCCCGCCGTGTGCCGGTCGATGCGGTGCAACGGCACCAGGTGCGGATTGTCCAGGCGCCGGATCAGTCTGCGCAGCAACGTTTGCTCGACATACTCGCCGGCCGGCGTCACCGGCAGAAAATGCGGCTTGTCCGCCACCACCAGATGTTCGTCCGCATAGAGTATCGACTCGAGCACCGGGATCGGTTTTTCATCCGGCACTTCACGGAAGTAGTGAATGCGCAGACCTTCCTTGTACGCCAGGTCCAGTGCAATCGGCTGGCCCTGACCATCCAGCACCCGCCCCCGGGCGATCCGGTCCAGCCATTGCTCGCGACTGATCGCACTGAAATGCTCACACAGACAATCAAGCACGGTGAGCCAGGCGCCTGGCGGCAGATAAAGGGTGCTGGCCTGATTCTGAGCAGCGGAAAATGTTGGTGTGGACATACGGAAATTCGAACCCTCAATGCAGGTCGGCATTATCCAACACTGAACGATACGAACCTAGTGCAGATTCCGCCGCCAGCCTCAGGCCGGGATCGACTTGAGCGCTGCGGCTTCGGTGAACTCCTTGAGCCAACGCAGCACGTCGACCGCTTCCCAGCGCCCTGGGTCATACAAGGCGTACAGCAACCCCTGATAGCCGACAACATCCAGTTGTCTGTGATAACCGGCACGCTGGAACAGCGCTTCGATTTCGGCAAAACAGGTGTTGAAATGCAGCTTGTTGAATGGCGTCTTGCCCTCCGTGACCAGCCCGTCCAGACGCAGCTCAAGGACCGCCTCGCGCACCACGTCAACCGACATCCGGTTCACGCTGTTCTTCAACTGTTCGACATTGACCACGGTTCGTCCCTCTGACTGCCGGTTTCACCTGCTCAAGTCATGAAAAGCAGCAGGCCAACCCAATTACTGTATAGACATACAGTAACCGAATAAACCGCAGAGTGCCAAGGGTAGGATGCACGGTCGCGACCGGCGGAAAGCAGTGGTGCGTCACCGAAGAAACGGCTCAGCGCAAGAAAGCCACCACCTGGTCAGCATTGAACGGCCAGCCCAGCTCTGCTCCGGTATCGACCCGGCGCAGCAGCGGAATCCGCAGGCTGTAAGCCTCGAACCAGGATTCATCGTCGGCGATATCCACCAGTTCCACCAGCAGACCGTGCTCGACAAAAGGCATCAACTCGGCTTCTGCCAACTCACACAGATGGCATCCAAGCGTACCGAACAACTGACATTCAGGAGGCATGATCGCTCAACCGGAAAAATGAGAGTTCATTCTAGGCCCGCCTCGAAAACCCGTCGAGCCGCTACTGTCCAAAGGACCGGACGCGACACCAAATACGTAAACCCTGACGCAAATCAGTCCGCAGAAAAGCCAATCAGGCGATGCTCCCGCGCTTTTTGCCTCTACGCTTGAACAGCCAGAGCCTGACATCGGAGTGTCTTGTGTTTGCCAACCTGTTGATCATCCTCGCCTCATCCCTGGTGATGATTGCCCTGTTCCGCCGCCTGCGCTTGCCGCCAGTGCTGGGCTATCTCTGCGTGGGCCTGATGGTGGGGCCGACCGCATTCGACTGGGTCAACGAGAGCGAACACCTGCCTGACGTGGCCGAACTGGGCGTGGTGTTCCTGCTGTTTTCGCTGGGTCTCGAATTCTCCCTGTCGAAAATGATTGCGCTGCGCCAGGTGGTATTTCGTCTGGGTAGCCAACAGGTGTTGCTCAGCACCGGGTTGCTGGGGCTGGTGTTGATCCTGCTGGGCATGCCGGTGACTCCGGCCCTGCTGCTCGGCGCAGGGCTGTCGTTGTCCTCGACGGCGATTGTCACCAAGGAGTTGAGCAGCCTCGGCGAAGTGTTCAGTAGTCACGGGCAGAACGCGGTCGGCGTATTGCTGTTTCAGGACGTGGTCGCGGTGTTGCTGCTGACGCTGGTGCCGGTGTTCGCCGGCAGCAGCGCGCAAGCCTGGTACTGGGCACTGCCGCTGACCCTGGCGAAAACCGTGGTGCTGTTTTTCGGTTTGCTGCTGGCCAGCCGCTGGTTGCTGCCACGGCTGTTCCATGAAGTGGCTGCTTCGCGCTCGGCGGAATTGTTCGTGCTGCTGGCGCTGGTGATTGTGCTGCTCACTGCATGGCTGACGCACCTGTTGGGCCTGTCCCCTGCCCTCGGCGCATTTCTGGCCGGCATGTTGCTGGGCGAGAGCCACTATCGCCACCAGATCGAGGCCGACATCCGGCCTTTTCGCGACATTCTGCTCGGGGTGTTTTTCGTCAGCATCGGCATGCTGATCGATCTGCAACTGTTCGTCAGCCACAGCGTGCTGATCATCGGCCTGACCCTCGGCCTGATGCTGATCAAGGGCACGGTCGTGGCGCTACTGGTGAAGTGGCGCGGCAGCGATCACGAAACCGCCTGGCGCAGCGGCCTGGCCCTGGCGCAGGGCGGTGAGTTCTGTTTCGCGTTGATGGCACAGATGCAGCAAAACCAGATGCTGCCTGCCGAGCTGGGCGGCCTGCTGCTCGCAGCAACGTTCTGCTCGATGCTGCTGACCCCGTTGTTGCTGCGCGCGGCACCGAAGATTGCCTTGCGCCTGCACCGCAAGCCGAACCAGGAAGCGCAAATCGAAGAGATCAGCGCGCTCAACGCCGACCTCGACAAGCATGTGGTGATTTGCGGATACGGGCGGGTCGGCCAGTCCATCGGCCGCTTCATGCGCAATGCCAATCAGCCTTACATCGCACTGGACAACGATCCCGTGCGGATCCAGGAAGCCGCTGTCGGTGAAAGCAATGTGCATTACGGCGATTCCTCCCGCGCCGATCTGCTGATCGCCGTCGGACTGTTGCGCGCACGGCTGGTGGTGATCGCGGTGGATCAAGGCGAGGTTGCCCTGCGCATTCTCAAGGAAGCCCGCCGCCACAATGATCAGGTGCCAATACTGGTGCGTACCCGCGACGATAGCCAATGGGCGGAACTCAAGGCTGCCGGCGCCACCGAAGTGGTGCCGGAGCTGTTGGAATCGAGCCTGATGCTCGGCTCCCACGCACTGATCATGCTCGGTCTGCCGGCGCGCCAGGTACAAGAACGAGTCGATCAGGTGCGCAGTGACCGTTATCGCCTGCTGCACGGGTTTTACCCCGGCACCGACGATGAGGAAACCTAATCCTGACTCACCGCGCCGATCTTGTGCAGCGACAGGTCGGCGCCGTAATACTCTTGCTCCTGACTCAGGCGCAGGCCGTGCAACGCCTTGATCAAACCGTAGACGGCGAATCCGCCGATCAACGCGACCACTACACCCAGCGCGGTACCGATCAACTGGCTGATCAGGCTGACGCCCCCCAGGCCACCGAGCGCGCTCTGGCCGAAGATGCCGCAGGCGATCCCGCCCCACACCCCGCACAGTCCGTGCAGCGGCCAGACGCCCAGCACATCGTCGATGCGCCATTTGACTTGCGCCGCGGTAAAGCACCAGACAAACAGCGCACCGGCAATCGCGCCGGTGACCAAGGCCCCCACCGGATGCATCAGGTCGGAACCGGCGCAGATCGCCACCAGCCCGGCCAATGGGCCGTTGTGCAAAAAGCCCGGGTCGTTGCGCCCGACGATCAGTGCCGCCACCGTGCCGCCGACCATCGCCATCAACGAATTGACCGCGACCAGGCCGCTGACGCCCTGCAAGGTCTGCGCGCTCATCACGTTGAAGCCGAACCAGCCGACAATCAGAATCCACGAACCCAGCGCCAGAAACGGAATGCTCGACGGCGCAAACGCCACCAGACGCCCGTCGCGATAACGCCCATTGCGCGGGCCGAGCAACAACACTGCCGCCAGCGCCAGCCAGCCGCCCATGGCGTGAACCACCACCGAACCCGCGAAATCATGGAACGCAGCGCCAAACCGCGCCGTCAGCCAGGCTTGCAGACCGTAGTTGCCGTTCCAGATCATGCCTTCGAAAAACGGGTAGATGAACGCCACGATCAGCGCCGTCGCGCACAGTTGCGGAACGAATCGTGCGCGCTCGGCGATGCCGCCGGAAATGATTGCCGGGATCGCTGCAGCGAAGGTCAGCAGGAAGAAAAACTTCACCAGCCCATAACCGTGATCGGCACTGAGTACCGCCGCCGGTTGCATGAAGGTCACCCCGTAAGAGATCCAATAGCCTATAAAGAAATAGGCCAGGGTCGAGACCGCGAAGTCGCTGAGAATCTTCGACAGCGCGTTGACCTGGTTCTTCTGGCGAACCGTGCCGACTTCAAGGAAGGCGAAACCGGCGTGCATCGCCAGTACCATCACCGCACCGATCAGAATGAACAACGTGTTGGAGCTGTGAACCAGCGTGTCCACAGCGCTTTGCAGATTTTCCATAAAGAGGCAGACCTGAAGGCTAAAAAGGCACCAAAGCGGTTCGCGCGGACAATTCATGCACCAAGTTGCGCCTTTGCGGGCACCGCGCTGGAGCTGCGATGAACCGCTTTGGCGCACATGGTCGATGTCCTGACACGAACCAGGATTATTTGAGTTAAGGTTTTCCTGCATCTACGCCCGCCAACAGCGCACGGCGGCAGCAAGACGCACCACGACATAGCAAAAGCTGTACCAGTCATTTGTACTGAACCTTCGCGCAAGGCTCATACTCGAACGCTTCAGACGTCACTTACGGAGATCCACCCATGCCCAGCATCAAGGCAAAGACCGCTCAAGAAATCCTGATGAACGACTTCCAGACTCTGGTCGCCGACACCGAACGGTTGCTCGAGCACACCGCGACGCTGGCGGGCGATCAGGCCGATGAGCTGCGCGAACAGATCCACGACAGCCTGCTGCGCGCCCGCGAAACCCTGAAGCTGACCGAAGACACTCTGCGTGATCGCGGCCAGGCCGCCGTCACCGCCACCGAAGACTACGTCTCGGCCAACCCTTGGCAGTCGGTGGGCATCGCCGCCGGGGTAGGATTTCTGATTGGCCTGCTGGCCACTCGGCGCTGATCATGTCGATCGGCGAATCCGGCCCGGGGTCGGGCACCACCTCCTCCACGCGGCGTCTGGGCGCCGCTGTTCTTGGTTTGCTGCACAGCCATGTCGAACTGTTCGGCATCGAGTTGCAGGAGCAGAAAGCACGCACCGTCAGCCTGTTGCTGTTTGCAGGTCTGGCGCTGGTGTTTGCGCTACTGTTGCTGGTCGGTCTGTCGACACTGGTGCTGATCGTGTTCTGGGACACCTACCGTCTCCCCGCCATCATCGGCCTGTGCGTGTTCTACACATTGGCGGCCGCTTTCTGTGGATTGCGTCTGAAGGCCGCGGTCTTCGATGAATCCTCGCCCTTCCACGGCACCCTGGAAGAGTTGGCCAACGATCGGGAGCGCCTGTTGCCATGAGCCTGCCTGAACTGCCACACAACAGCTCGCGCCGGGAAATGCGCAAGGCGCTGATCCGCCTGCGCATGGAAATGCATCGCCAGGAAATCCGCCATGAAGCCGGACAAGTGCTGCAACCCCTGCAGCGCATGCGCGGCATGACGCAAAACCTGCAAGACGGTTTCGGCATCAAACACGCGCCGCTGTGGGGCGTGGCGGCGGTCACGCTGCTGGGTTTCATCACCGGCAAAGGCGCGAAAAGCGGTGGCGTCGGCGGTCTGACCCGGCTGATTCGTCTGGGCACCAGCCTCGGGCCGCTGATCAAACTGGTGATGCAAAGCTCAAGCAAACGCTGAGCCCGCGCATCTGGCTGCATTCTTGCAATACCCGCGGGATTGAACCGCTTTATCCGGAGGTTCAATCCCGCGCGCCTACCCGGTTGACGCGGTTCCCCCAGAACAAGAACGACTAAGGAGGCCCCGTGATCGACGGGCAACCGCTCGCCTGCTTTCAGCCTTTCATCGATACCGCCACCGGACGTATTGCCGGTGTCGAAGCGCTGGGACGCCTGCGCCAGGCTGACGGTCAACTGGCCTCGGTCGGCCCGCTGTTCGCCGACTCGCGCACACCCGCCATCGCCCTGCGGCGCCTCGACCGCCAGATCCGCGACAACGCCCTGAGCCGACTGCATGAAGCTCCCGCCGAGTGGTTTCTCAGCTTGAACATGTCGCCGCGCTGGATCAGTCGCCTGCGCGCGGATCAGCCCCTGCCCAGCTTCAAGCAGATGCTGCGCCACGGCGTCGATCCGCAACGCATCGTTTTCGAGATCACTGAACTGGGCGGCAACAGTCAGCGCCTGGCCGAAGTGGTCACTCGTTATCGCGAGGCTGGTGCACGGATCGCCATCGATGATTTTGGTGCCGGTTATTCGCAGCTTGATCGGGTGCTGGCCTTGCAGCCGGACATTCTCAAACTCGACATGCGCCTGTTTCAGGCCGCAGCGTTGGGCGGGCCGAGCAGTGACGTGGTCAAGGCTCTCGCGCAAATGGCCGAGAAGACCGGTTGCTGGATCATTGCCGAAGGCGTGGAAACCGAGGCACAACTCAATTTCGCTCTGGAATGCGGGTCGCGTTACGTCCAGGGCTTTTTGTTCGCCCGGGCGCAGGAAGCCTTCTATCCGACTGACGCCTTCGTGCAGCGCTTTGCTGAACTGCGCCAGCGTTATGTGCGCCAAAAACTGGCCGAACGTGGGCGCTTGATGCAGATGCGCCAGCAACTCGGCGAGCTGATGGCGATCCTCCAGGCCTGGGCTCAGGCCCACGCACCACTCAGTGCGCTGCCACAGCTGGATGCTTTTCCGTGGCTGCTGCGGTTCTATCAGTGTGATCGCCACGGCACGCAACTGACGCCGAACCTTGAGTGGCGCCAGAGCGCCTGGGTGGCCGACAACCGTTACCTGGGGCACAACTGGTCATGGCGCCCGTACTTCTATCATTTGCTGGCCGAAGGCTGGGAGGAGCGCCGCCTGACCCTGTCCAACACCTACCGCGATGCCACCAGTAACCAGTATTGCCTGACCGCCGGCCAGTTCTTCGATAACGGCGAACGACTGCTGCTGATCGATATTGATGCCGCGGGTCTGTAGTTCCGCTTGCAGCTCAGGGCCCGAACCGGGAAGCTAGGGCAACAGTCATCCCAGTCACCGACGGAGAGAACCAGCCTTGGATTGGCAGACCCTGCTCAACCGCGAACGCCTTGGAAAACCGCTGCACAGCCCACAAGAGCTTGGCCGCAGCCCGTTCCACAAAGACCATGACCGCATCATCTTCTCCGGCGCCTTCCGGCGTCTGGGACGCAAGACCCAGGTGCATCCGGTGTCGAGTAACGATCACATCCACACGCGCCTGACCCACTCGCTGGAAGTCAGCTGCGTGGGTCGTTCGCTGGGCATGCGCGTCGGTGAAACCTTGCGCAGCGCCCTGCCCGACTGGTGCGATCCCAGCGACCTGGGCATGGTGGTGCAGTCGGCCTGCCTGGCCCATGACATCGGCAATCCACCTTTCGGCCATTCCGGTGAAGACGCGATTCGTCACTGGTTCCAGCAGGCGGCCGGGCGCGGCTGGCTCGACGCAATGAGCGAAGCCGAGCGCGGAGACTTCCTCAATTTCGAAGGCAATGCGCAAGGCTTCCGGGTACTGACTCAACTTGAGTATCACCAGTTCGACGGCGGCACCCGCCTCACCTACGCCACTCTCGGCACCTATCTGAAATACCCGTGGACGGCCCGCCACGCCGACTCGCTGGGTTACAAGAAACACAAGTTCGGCTGCTACCAGAGCGAACTGCCGCTGCTCGAGCAGATCGCCCACAAGCTCGGCCTGCCACAGCTGGAAGACCAGCGCTGGGCGCGTCACCCGTTGGTGTACCTGATGGAGGCTGCCGACGACATTTGCTATGCGCTGATCGACCTCGAAGACGGCCTGGAAATGGAGCTGCTGGAGTACGCGGAAGTCGAATCGCTGCTGCTCGGTCTGGTGGGTGACGATCTGCCGGAAACCTATCGTCAGCTCGGCCCGCTGGATTCACGTCGGCGCAAACTGGCGATCCTGCGCGGCAAGGCCATCGAGCACCTGACCAATGCCGCCGCCCGGGCATTCGTCGAGCAACAGGATGCGCTGCTGGCCGGTACCCTGCACGGTGACCTCGTCGAACACATGCACGGCCCGGCCAAACGCTGCGTGCTGAATGCCAAGGACATCGCCCGCAAGAAAATTTTCCAGGACAAGCGCAAGACGCTGCACGAAATCGGCGCCTACACCACCCTGGAAATCCTCCTCAATGCCTTCTGCGGCGCAGCGCTGGAGCAACATGGCGGCCGCACGCCGTCGTTCAAGAGCCGGCGTATTCTCGATCTGCTGGGCAACAATGCCCCCGATCCCCACGGACCGCTGCACACTTCATTTCTGCGCATGATCGACTTCATCGCCGGGATGACCGACAGCTACGCCAGTGACATGGCGCTGGAAATGACCGGGCGCTCCAGTCACTGACAGTGACGCTTTGCTCGACCGGCCAGCACGACTGCCCGGTCGAGCGGCTTGCCAATTAAACTGGTTCTGCAGTGTTTGATAATCCATTGAACAACGAATAAAAACTCAAACCAGCACGCTGAATACGCGACACTCGCAAGCGACTTAAAACATCCAGATAAACAAACAACCGCAACACTTCCTTACGCGGCACAGAGTTTGATCGTAGTAGATTTCTCTTTAGTGTGTAGGACTTATCCTATATTGCCGCTAGAGCCATACGAGTTCATGCGGCCGCTCATTTTTCTGAGCTAAGGTGCGCGCTTTATTCGCGCACGTATGGGATTTGATTATGAACTCCGTTTTTATTGTCGATGATCACCCCGTCATCCGACTCGCCGTTCGAATGCTGCTCGAACATGAAGGTTACAAGGTTGTCGGCGAAACCGATAACGGGGTCGATGCCATGCAAATGGTCCGCGAATGCATGCCTGACCTGATCATCCTCGATATCAGCATCCCCAAACTCGACGGCCTGGAAGTCCTCGCACGCTTCAACGCCATGGGCACGCCGCTCAAGACTCTGGTACTGACCGCGCAATGCCCTACGCTGTTCGGTATTCGCTGCATGCAGTCCGGCGCATCCGGTTATGTATGCAAGGAAGAAGATCTGAGCGAACTGGTGAGCGCCATCAAGGCTGTTCTTTCCGGTTACAACTATTTCCCCAGTCAGGCATTGAATCCGGTACGCAGCGATGACGCGCGTTATGCCGAACTGGAATTGTTCAAGTCTGTCAATGACCGCGAACTTATGGTCTTGCAGTTATTTGCACAAGGTCGCACCAACAAGGAAATTGCCAAGGGCATGTTTCTCAGTAACAAGACCGTCAGCACCTACAAAAAACGCCTGATGCAAAAACTCAAAGCCAGATCCCTGGTGGAACTTATCGAGATGGCCAAACGCAACGCGCTAGTGTGAGAGCCTGAATGCCCAGTCGTTTAAAGATCTATCTCGCTGGATTGTGCGCGAGCCTGTGCCTGACGAATCAGGTAAATGCCGAACTCGTTACGGCTCAAGATTACGTGCTGCGCAGCCGTTCGGGTCACGAAACGCTGTCCGTGTCCCTGGAACCGGCGCAACGCCAGTGGTTGCAGACTCGCAGCGAACTGGTACTGGGCACCTCCGCACCGGATTATCCGCCCTTCGACATGACCGCCAGCGGTCGCGATTACGAAGGCTTCACCGCCGACTACGCCGGCCTCCTAGGTCGGGCCATCGATCGGCCGATCCGGGTCATGCGTTTTGCCTCACGGGACGCGGCCCTGCGAGCGCTGGTAACAGGTCAGGTCGACATGCTCGGTACCGCCAACGGTTTCGAAGCGAGCAACGCAAAGGTCCTGCTTTCCATCCCCTACGCTATCGATCAGCCGGTACTGGTCACGCGCGAAGGCGAGACCCGCACACTCACCGAAGGCCTGGCCGGACTGCGGCTGAGCATGGTCTATCACTATTTGCCGCAGGATGAGGTCAAGGCGTTGTACCCCAAAGCCATCCTGACGTCTTACCCCTCTTATCAAAACGCGATCAACGCGGTGGCTTTCGATCAGGCCGACGTGTTTCTCGGCGACACCATCTCCACCCACTACATGATCAACAAGGGCTATCTGAATAACATCCGCATGGCCAATTTCGGCAAACAGGAAGCCCACGGTTTCAGCTTTGCCGTGCGTGCAGACAACTCGCAACTCCTGACCATCATCAACACCGTGCTCCGGGCCGTTCCGGCCAGCGAACGGGACAGCATCGCCAAACGCTGGAGCGCCGGCAGCGACATTCTGTTGACCGACCAGAAGCTGCAATTGACCCATCATGAAGAGCAGTGGCTCAAGCAACATCCGGTGCTGCGTGTCGTGGTGAACGAAGCGTTCGCCCCGATGACCTTTTTTGACAGCGACGGCAATCTGCGGGGCATCACCGCCGACCTGCTCGAATTGCTGCGCCTGCGCACCGGCATGCGTTTCGAACTGGTGCGCAGCCGCAGCGACGGCGACATGATCGAGCAGATCAATCAGCATCAGGCCGATCTGATCGCCGCGTTGCTCCCCAGCCCCCAACGCGAAAAGACGCTGCAATTCAGTCGGCCCTATCTGGAAAACTCGTTTGTCCTGCTGACTCGCAAAGCCGCCGACAGCCCGACGCATCCGACCCAGCTCAAGGACAAGTACCTGGCAATTGCTCAAGGCAATCCCATGGCCGATTACCTGCGCCGCGAGTTCCCCAATATTCACCTGACCGAAACCGCCGACACCTTTGGTGCCGCGACCCTGCTCGCCGAAGGCAAGGCCGATGGCGCCGTCACCTCGCTGGTGATCGCCAACTATCTGATTGCATCGCGGGTCTTCGAACACCCGTTGCAGATCACCACCACCCTGGGCACCCGCCAGGCTGCCTTTTCACTGGCCACCGCCCGCGACAACACCGAACTGGGGTCGATCCTCGACAAGGCGCTGCTGAGCATCACCCCCGAGGAGCTGGGGGTCATCAACAGTCGCTGGCGTGGTTTTTCCAACGCTGCGCAAGGCAACTGGAATCACTATCAACGACTGTTCTACCAACTGATTGGCGCGGCGTGTTTGCTGTTGGTGCTGTCACTGTTGTGGAACGCCTACATGCGGCGCCAGATCAAGCAGCGCCAGGCGGCCGAGCGGGCCTTGAACGATCAGTTCGAATTCATGCGCTCGCTGGTCAACGGCACACCGCACCCGATCTACGTGCGTGACCGTCGTGGCCTGCTGCAAAGTTGCAACGACAGCTACCTAGAAGCCTTCAATGCCAAACGCGAAGACGTGATCGGTAAAAGTGTCATGCAAGGCACCCTGAGCAATGCCTTCGAAGCGCAGGCCTATCAGGCCGATTACCAGCGGGTGGTGGCCGAAGGCACGCCATTGGTGCTGGACCGACCGCTGCACATCGGTGGCAGGCGTCTGACGATCTATCACTGGATCCTGCCGTACCGCGACTCCAGCGGCGATGTGCAAGGGATCATTGGCGGCTGGATCGATATCAGCGAGCGCCGCCAACTGTTCGATGAGTTGCGCACGGCCAAGGAACAGGCGGACAACGCCAACCGCGCAAAAAGTACTTTTCTGGCGACCATGAGCCACGAAATCCGCACACCGATGAACGCCATCATCGGCATGCTTGAATTGACACTCAAGCGCATGACGCAGCAACACCCGGACCGCACATCCATCGAAACTGCCTACTGTTCGGCCAAGGAACTGCTGGGCCTGATCGGCGATATCCTCGATATTGCCCGGATCGAGTCCGGACGCCTGAGCCTGAGTCCGGAGCGGGTCAATCTGGTCGAAACGGTGACGTCGGTGGTCAGGATCTTCGATGGCCTGGCCCGCCAGAAAAACCTCGCCCTGCCGTTGACCGTCACCCCTCCGGGTCTGGAAGCCGATGTGGAGCTGGACCCGTTACGCTTCAAGCAAATCCTCTCCAACCTGATCAGCAATGCCATCAAATTCACCGAGCGCGGACAGGTGCGGGTCACGCTGGACGTACTGCCCAGAGGGGCTGGCAGTTGTTCGCTTGTTCAGTTGACGGTTCAGGACACCGGCGTCGGGATCAGCATCGAAGATCAACAGCGTCTGTTCGAACCTTTCGCCCAGGCCGAAAACGGCCGTCAGCAGGCCCGCAGTGGCGCGGGACTGGGACTGGTCATCAGCCGCAACCTCTGTGAAATGATGGGCGGCCAGTTGCAATTGAGCAGCCAGCCCGGGATCGGTACTCAGATCAGCCTGTCACTGCCGCTGCAAACGCTACCGTGCAAGGTGGCCACAACGAAATCCGAGCCACCGATCCGCGCATCCTTTACGCCGCTGAATATTCTGGTGGTCGACGATCACCCCGCCAATCGTCTGCTGATGTGCCAGCAACTGGAGTTTCTCGGACACCGCTTCAGCCTTGCCGAGGAAGGTCGAAGCGGGTTTGAAAAGTGGCAGGCCGGCGAATTCGACCTGGTGATTGCCGACTGCAACATGCCGCTGATGAACGGCTACGAACTGACTGCCGCCATCCGCCAGCAGGAACAGCGCACCGGGCGCCCCCCTTGTACCGTGCTGGGTTTCACTGCCAACGCGCAGCCTGAAGAAGTGCAGCGCTGCAAGCAGGCCGGCATGAACGATTGCCTGTTCAAACCCCTGAGCCTCAGCGCGCTGAGTCAGTGGGTCAACGGGTTGCAGCCCGTAACGCCAGAGCCCGCATTCAATCTCCAGGGTCTGCATCAGTTGACTGGCGGCAATCCGCTTCAGGCCCGGCGCCTGCTCAGCGAATTGCTCAAGAGCAGCCGTCTTGACCGCCAGGAACTGTTGGCCCTGGCCCCGCACAATGACCGTGAAGCATTGGCAGTGGTTGCACACAAGATCAAGGGGGCTGCGCGGATCGCCCAGGCCTCGCGCCTGATCGCCTGTTGCGATGCCCTCGAACAAGCCTGCACGCCAACGTCCCCCATCCCCGTCATCGTACGCTGTGTCCAGGCCACTGACTGCGCCATGGTCGAACTGGAGCAGGCACTGCAGCAACAACTGGAGTCGTTTGAAAAAAGCACAATGACCGAGCCTTAACTATGCTTGGACGCTGAGCAGTGTGTTTATCTCAATGGAGAGTCAGCAATGCCCAGCCCACTGCGCCCGGATCAACGCCGGTTCCCGTTGCACGTGCATATCAGCGTCATGTTCACCTTTCTGCTATTGCTGACGGGCATCGTGCTGGGCCTGTTCAATTATCGCCAGACCACCAAAGTCATCCTGTCGAGCAGCGAAAACCTGTTCAATCGCATTGAACAGGACGTGCGCCTGGACCTGCATGCCACTTACCAACCGATCCGGCATTTGCTGAGCCTGCTGGCGGTCAACCAGGCGGCCGAGGCGGCGGATCTGCAACAGCGTCTGGCACTGCTCAAGCCTTTCAGCCAGTCGCTCAAGGACAACACCGACCTCGCCTCACTGTATCTGGGGTATGGCAACGGCGACTTCTTCATGGTGCGCCCCTTGCGCACCAGCGCCCTGAAAACACTGCTCAAGGCGCCGCCGACAGCGGCCTACCAAGTCTGGAGCATCGAGCACGATGCCAGCGGCACCGCGTCTTCACAGTCGTTGTTCTTCGACGAAGCGTTGAACCCGCTCGGTCGTCAGGACAACCCCGATGATCGCTACGACCCGCGTACCCGCAACTGGTACAGCAACGCCCTGCAACAAGGCGATCAGATCACCACCGAACCCTACGTGTTTTTCTCCACGCACAACGTCGGTACCACCCTGGCCCGACGCAGCAGCGAAAGGACGGTGATCGGTGCGGATCTGACTCTGGCCGCGCTCTCGGCCACCTTGACCAAACACGTGGTCACCCCCTCCACCGAAATCGTGCTGTTCGATGCCGATGGCAATGCCGTGGCCTACCCGGACAGCAGCCGGCTGATTGTCGATGACAGCAGCGCACGCCTGGCCAAGGCCGCCGACCTGAGCCCGACTCTGCGTGCATTGCTGTCCTCGGCGCACCCGGACAAGCGACTCGACGTTGATGGACGCCACTGGATCGTTGCCCGCAGTAACCTGCAGGAAGGTGGGCCAAAAGGTCTGCAGATGGCCCTGCTGGTACCAGAGGACGAGTTGCTCGCCGACGCTTACCGCATGCGCTGGCAAGGTGCGCTGATCACCTTGACGACATTGTTGTTGTGCCTGCCGCTGGGCTGGCTGATTTCACGGATTCTGGTCAAGCCGCTGCATGCGCTGGTCAAGGAAGCCGACGCGATCCGCAGTTTCGATTTCAACTTTCCGGTCACCCGCCGCTCGCCAGTGCTGGAGGTCGACCAGTTGAGCGTGTCGATGGCCCGCATGAAGGACACGCTTGCCAGTTTCTTCCGCATCACCGACAGCCTGTGCGCCGAAACCCGCTTCGTCCCGCTGCTGCAACGGGTGCTGTTCGAAACGGTGCAGATCGCCCAGGCCCAGGCAGGCTTGATCTATTTGCGCGAAAGCGATGGCAACCGGATGGAGCCCTACGGACTGGTGATCGATGGCGTCTCGCAGGAGCCGGATGAGTTCAATGTGCTGGGCCAGGATCTGCTGGCGGGACAGGGGCCGGGGTGGTTCCAGCAGTTGGCGCATGCCGACAACGTGGTGACCGGCCTTGGCTTCGAACAGGCCGCGGATCTGCAGAAAGTGCTGCTGGCGATGCAGTCACCGCGTATCCACTTGATCGGTATTCGCCTGCGCAACCGGCACAACGAAACCATCGGCCTGTTGATTCTGCTGGTCAACGACAGCGGCACCACACAAGACCTGGAGAAACTGCGCCCGGATCGCATCGCCTTCCTCCAGGCAGTCTCCGGCGCCGCCGCGGTGAGCATCGAAAGCCAGCGCCTGCAGGCGAAACAGAAGCAGCTGCTCGACGCGTTCATCCAGTTGCTGGCCGGCGCCATCGACGCCAAGAGTCCGTACACCGGCGGCCACTGCCAGCGCGTACCCGAACTGACCCTGATGCTCGCGCAGGCCGCTGCCGCCAGTCAGGCGCCGGCCTTCCAGAGTTACCAACCCAAAGAAGATGATTGGGAGGCGCTGCACATCGCCGCCTGGCTGCACGATTGCGGCAAGGTCACGACGCCGGAATATGTCGTCGACAAAGCCACCAAACTGGAAACCCTCAACGACCGCATCCACGAAATCCGCACCCGCTTCGAGGTACTCAAACGCGATGCCTGGATCAGCTACTGGCAGGCGCTGGCCATGGGCGGCAACGAGGCGCAACTGGGCGAACGGCGTGACGCCACACTGACCGAGCTGGACGACGACTTTGCGTTTGTCGCCCGCAGCAATCTGGGTGGCGAGGCCATGGCGCCGGCCGATCTGCAGCGCCTTGAGCGCATCGCCGAACGCCGCTGGACGCGCACCCTCGATGATCGTCTGGGCGTGTCATGGGAGGAAAACCGCCGGCAGCAGCGAACCCCGGCACCGACGCTGCCAGCCAGCGAACCCCTGCTGGCGGACAAGCCCGAACACCTGATCGAGCGCGCCGACAGCGAGCTGATTCCGGAAGACAACCCGTGGGGGTTCAAGCTGGATGTACCGCGTTACAAATACAATCGCGGCGAACACTACAACCTGAGCATTGCCCGGGGCACGCTGACCCGCGAAGAGCGCTACATCATCAATCACCACATGGTGCAGACAATCCTGATGCTCAGCCACCTGCCCTTCCCCGGACACCTGGACAGCGTCGCGGAAATCGCCGGTGGGCATCACGAGAAGATGGACGGCAGCGGCTACCCCAAACGCCTGAAACGCGAAGACATGAGCCTGCCGGCGAGGATGATGGCGATTGCCGATATTTTCGAGGCACTGACTGCCGCTGACCGGCCGTACAAGAAGGCCAAAACCCTGAACGAGGCACTGGGGATCATGGCCACCATGTGCCGCGAGGCGCACATCGATGCCGAACTGTTTGGGCTGTTCATCAATGACGGGGTGTACATGCAGTACGCCGCGCGGTTTCTCGACCCACGGCAAATCGATGCGGTGGAACCGGCCAGCCTGTTGCGCAAGGCTGGCTTGAGCGCCTGATCAGCAGTCGGTCAGACGCAGGAAGATCGCCGCCAGATGCTCGATACCGGCCTGATCGTGCGCAGCGAAACGCGCCAGTTTCGGGCTGTCGAGATCGAGCACGCCGATCAGCCGACCGTCCTTGACCAGCGGCACCACCAGCTCGCTGTTCGAGGCGCTGTCGCAGGCGATGTGCCCGGGAAACGCATGCACATCTTCGACCCGCTGGGTCTGCAGGCTGGCTGCCGCCGCGCCACACACGCCTCGCCCGAATGGAATGCGCACGCAGGCGATCTGCCCCTGAAACGGGCCAAGCACCAGCTCCTCGTTGCGATTGAGGTAGAAGCCAGCCCAGTTCAGGTCATCGAGCTGGTTGAACAGGAACGCCGAAAACTGCGCGGCGTTGGCGATGAAATCGCGCTCGTCCGCCAGCAGCGACTCCAGCTGCGCAGCCAACATGCCATAGCCTTCGAGCCCCTGGCCGCTGTGTTGCAAATCAATCATGCCTTGTGCTCCAGCAATTTCAGTCCCACCCAGTAACGGGCGAATTGGTACGCGCAACGTCCGTTGCGATTGCCGCGCCCGGTTGCCCAGCGCACGGCGAGGATATCCAGCGCTTCGTCACGCTGCCAGCTCAAGCCGGCCTTGGCCGCCAACTGGCCGATCCAGTGTTCGACGACGTTGAGAAAGTGTTCCTGGGTAAACGGATAGAACGACAGCCACAGGCCAAAACGATCCGACAGCGCGATCTTGTCTTCCACCGCTTCGCTGGGGTGCAGTTCACCGTCGACGCGTTTCCAGTTTTCGTTGTCGCTTTCCTTCTCCGGCACCAGATGGCGACGGTTGGACGTGGCGTACAGCAAGACGTTTTCCGGGGCCTGTTCGAGCGAGCCGTCGAGCACGCTCTTCAGCACGCGGTAATCGCCTTCGCCGGACTCGAACGACAGGTCATCGCAGAACAGCACGAAGCGCTGTGGCAGTTTGGCGATCTGCTCCACTACTCGCGGCAGGTCTGCCAGGTGGTCGCGCTCGATCTCGATCAGACGCAGACCGACCTTGGCGTGCTCGGCCAGCAACGCCCGCACCAGCGAGGATTTACCGGTACCGCGCGAACCCCAGAGCAGCGCGTGGTTGGCCGGCATGCCGTCGAGGAACTGTTGGGTGTTGCGCCCCAGTTGTTCCAGTTGCCGGTCGACACCGATCAGGTCGGACAGGCGCATGTCGAGGCTGACGTCCAGCGGCAGCAGAAACCCGCTGCGCCCATCGCGCTGCCAGCGCGCCGCCAGGCAGGTGTTCCAGTCAATAACGGGACGCGGGGCCGGCAACAGCGGTTCGATCCGCGCCAGAACCGACTCGGCGCGTTCAAGAAAAGCATTCAATCGGGAATCCACGTCTTCTCCTCGGGCACGTTCAAAGTGATGATGGTGCTTCAGCGACGACAATCAGATCAACAATCCCCGATCAGGCCTTGTTACAAGGCGATTCGGGAACCTCGGTATCCATACATGATCGACTATGCTTGAGCAGCGAAGGGAAACGGAAGTGGTTCAACACCCCATGGATATCAAATTCACCCACCGGCTGTCTTACAAGCAAGCCAGATTCACTGTGCTGGTCGGGTTCATTCTGGGCACGCTGCTCAGCCTGCTGCAAATCGGCATCGATTATGCCAGCGAAGACGCCTCCATCAACCGTGAAATCCTGTCTTTGCTGGAAATCAGCCACAATCCGGCGTCGCGGATCGCCTACAACATCGACGCGGAACTGGCTCAGGAACTGACCCTGGGCCTGTTGCGTTCGCCGGCGATCATCTCGGCGCAACTGACCGACAACAATGGCAACGTTCTGGCCAACGTCAAACGCCCGGAGCTGCAGAGCGGCTATCGGGTGATCAGCGACTTCCTGTTCGGCGCCAAGCGCGAGTTCGAAGACCGCCTGTACCTCGACCACCTGCCCAACGAATCGCTGGGCATTCTGAGCCTTGAAGTCGACACTTACGCGTTCGGCAGCCGGTTCCTGCGTCGAGCAGAGATCACCCTGCTCAACGGGTTTGCCCGCAGCCTGATCCTTACCGGGATCCTGCTGGCATTGTTCTACGTGATGCTGACCAAACCACTGGTGCGGCTGATCCGCGAACTCAGCGGCCGCGACGCACGCAGTGCAGAGCCGACGATGCTGGAATGTCCGGCCGGACACGCCAACGACGAAATCGGCGAACTGGTCCGGGTTGCCAACCAGCAGTTCGACAACATTGCCACGGAAATCCAGCAACGGCGCAACGCCGAAAACCGCCTGACCGACTACCTGGGGCAACTGGAGCACATCGTCTCCGCGCGCACCGCCGAGCTCAAGGCGATCAACGCCCGGCTCAGCCAGTCCAACCAGGAGCTGGAAGTGGCCCGCAGCACCGCCCTGGACATGGCTGAAGCGCGTTCGGCGTTCCTCGCCAACATGAGCCACGAGATCCGCACCCCGCTCAACGGCTTGCTGGGCATGATCGCCCTCTCCCTCGACGGGCCACTGAATGCCGAGCAGCAACAACAGCTGTCGATTGCCCATGACTCGGGCAAGGTCCTGGTGGAATTGCTCAACGATATTCTCGACTTGTCCAAGTTCGATGCCGGGCAGCTGGAGCTCGAACACATCCCGTTCGACCTCGGCTCGCTGATTGAGGACACCGCCAACCTGTTGTCGCAGAACGCAGCGCCCAGCGTCGAGCTGACATGCCTGATCGACCCGCACTTCCCGGCATTGGTGCTGGGGGATCCGACCCGGGTGCGGCAGATCGTCAGCAATCTTTTGTCCAACGCCCTGAAGTTCACCCGGTTCGGCCGGGTCGATGTGCGTCTGTCCGCCCACAAGGACGGGGTGCGTATCGAAGTCTGCGACACCGGCATCGGGATCGCCCAGGAAGCCCAGGTGAAAATCTTCCAGCCGTTCACCCAGGCCGGTGCCGGCATTACCCGTCAGTACGGCGGCACCGGCCTCGGCCTGGCGCTGACCTACAACCTGTGCGAAGCCATGCAGGGCCGGCTGACCATCAGTTCCGAAGCCGGTTTCGGCAGTCAGTTCTGTGCCGAACTGCCGCTGCCGTGTCACACCCGCGCGATCGCACCGCCACCGCTGCACGGCAAGGTCCTGGCGATTACCGCCGCCAGCAGCGGGCTGGCGGAGTTGCTCAAGACCTTACTGCCAGTGTGGGGCGTGACCTATGAACAGCGTTCGATGGACGACCCGTTGCTGGGCCTGTCCCCTGACCTGGTGATCACCGATTGCCCGGAATGCCTGTTCAGTCTGCGCCCGACCCTCAGCGCACCGATCCTGGTGGTGACCGCTTATGGCAGCTTCATGCCCGGTGAAGAAGCCGCCGCGCTGGCCCCGCTGCAACAACAGGCCCGGCCGCTGGCGCGCAACGCGCTGTATCAGACCCTGCGGCGCATCCTGCTGGCCGACCTCACCACGATCAACGACGCACGCCTCGAGAGCCTGCCGGTTCAGCGACGCGGCAAGGTGTTGCTGGTGGAGGACAATCCGGTCAACCAACTGGTGGCCAAAGGCATGCTCGGCAAGCTGGGCTGCGACGTGGTGGTCGCCGCCCACGGCGCCGAAGCGCTTGATCAACTGGAGCACGATGAGTTCGATCTGGTGCTGATGGACTGCAACATGCCGGTGATGGACGGTTACGAAGCGAGCCGGCAGATCCGCCAGAGCGGGCGCTGGCCACATCTGCCGATCGTGGCGCTGACCGCCAACGCCATGTCCGAGGAGCGTGAGCGCTGCCGTGCCGCCGGCATGAGCGATTACCTGGCCAAGCCGTTCCGCCGCGAAGAGCTGGCGGCCCTGCTCGACCAGTGGATCCCGACTACGACAGCGCTTTGATCTGCCCCAGCAGGTGATCGAGACCGTTGCGCAAATCGTTGAGCCGATCGAGGTCTACCCCGCTGTCGCACAACAATCGGGCCTTGAGCGGCCCGACCTGCTCGCGCAGCGCCTGCCCTTGCGCTGTCAGGCTCAGGTGGACTTCACGTTCGTCGCGCGCCGAACGCCGGCGCTGCACCAACTGCAGTTGCTCGAGGCGCTTGAGCAATGGCGTCAGGGTGCCGGAATCCAGCACCAAGCGCTCGCCCAGCGCCTTGACCGTCGGTTGCTCCGGCGCACTGTCCTGCCATTCCCACAGCACCAGCATCGCCAGGTACTGCGGGTAGGTCAGGCCGAGCTGATCGAGCATCGGCTTGTAGGCACGAATCACCGCCCGGGACGCGGCGTACAACTTGAAACACAACTGGCTGTCGAGCTTCAGCGAATCGACGGGCAGGCTGTTCATTTGAGCAATGCTTCGATCTCGCTGGTCAGGTCCTGCGGCTTGGTGGCCGGAGCGAAACGCTTGACCAGTTGACCATCCTTGCCGATCAGGAACTTGGTGAAGTTCCACTTGATGCCTTGGGAGCCAAGCAGACCCGGGGCGCGCTTTTTCAACTGCACGAACAGCGGATGCGCGTCGGCACCGTTGACGTCGATCTTCTTGAACAACGGGAAACTCACGCCGTAGTTCAGCTCACAGAACTCGCTGATTGCGCCCTCGTTGCCCGGCTCCTGCTTGCCGAACTGATTGCACGGGAAGCCCAGCACCACCAGGCCCTGATCCTTGTAGGTCTGCCACAGTTCTTCCAGACCTTTGTATTGCGGGGTGAAACCGCATTTGCTGGCGGTATTGACCACCAGCACCGCCTTGCCGGCGTATTCGGCAAGGGTCTTTTGCTCACCCTTGATGTTCGTGACAGGGATATTCAGCAGGTTGTCGCTCATGGGTCGGCTCCGCGGGTTATCGGGAAAGACCAAACATAGCGAGCAATTAAATTGCGTGCAATTTAATTATCCGAAAGGCGACCCGCAGGTCGCCCGTTCGATTACTCGCGTGGCTCGAGATTCAGGCACACCGAGTTGATGCAATAACGCAGGCCGGTCGGTGGCGGACCGTCAGGGAACACGTGGCCCAGATGCGCATCGCAGCGGGCACACTTGACCTCGGTGCGAATCATGCCGTGGGTGGTATCACGGATCTCGGTCATGGCGCTTTCGCCAATCGGCGCGTAGAAGCTCGGCCAGCCGCAGCCGGAATCGAATTTGGTCCCGGAGTCGAACAGCGCTTCATTGCAGCAGACGCAGTGATAGACGCCATCGGTTTTGGTGGCGTTGTATTTACCGGAGAACGGGCGCTCGGTGGCACTGAGTCGGCAAACGTTGTACTGCTCGGGGTCGAGCATCGCACGCCATTCTTCCAGGGTTTTTTCCAACTTTTCCATCATCACACCTCAGTGGCTGAAAAAGCCCGATCTGTATCTTTTCCACGGATCGGGTGGCACGTATGATTGCGCCTCGTCACACGCCAGTCTGGCAGCCAGACCGGGCGCATTCAAACGGATTCTCGGCGCCACGGCGCAAGACTCCGCCTGTGCGAAGACGCAGGAATCCCAGCACGGTTGGCCATCCACCGTCTGGATCGTTCATTTTCGGGATCACATCGCCATGCAGTTCAGCAAATCGAACAAGCTCGCCAACGTCTGCTACGACATTCGCGGCCCGGTGCTCAAGCACGCCAAACGTCTGGAGGAGGAAGGCCAGCGCATCCTCAAGCTGAACATCGGCAACCCGGCACCGTTTGGTTTCGAGGCGCCGGACGAAATTCTCCAGGACGTGATCCGCAACCTGCCGACCGCCCAGGGCTACAGCGACTCCAAAGGTCTGTTCAGCGCCCGTAAAGCGGTGATGCAGTACTACCAGCAAAAAAATGTCGAAGGTGTCGGCATCGAAGACATCTACCTGGGCAACGGCGTGTCCGAACTGATCGTGATGTCGCTGCAGGCGCTGCTCAACAACGGTGACGAAGTGCTGGTGCCAGCGCCGGACTACCCGCTGTGGACCGCCGCCGTGAGCCTGGCCGGCGGTAACGCCGTGCATTATCTGTGCGACGAAGGTGCCGGCTGGTTCCCCGATCTGGCCGACATCAAGGCCAAGATCACCCCGAACACCAAAGCCATGGTGATCATCAATCCGAACAACCCGACCGGCGCGGTGTATTCGAAGGAAGTGCTGCTGGGCATGCTGGAAATCGCCCGCGCGCACAACCTGGTGGTGTTCTCCGACGAGATCTACGACAAGATCCTCTACGACGACGCCGTGCACATCTGCACCGCTTCGCTGGCCCCGGACCTGCTGTGCCTGACCTTCAACGGTCTGTCCAAATCCTACCGCGTGGCCGGTTTCCGTTCGGGCTGGATCGCTATCTCCGGGCCGAAACACAATGCCCAGAGCTACATCGAAGGCATCGACATGCTGGCCAACATGCGCCTGTGTGCCAACGTGCCGAGTCAGCACGCGATCCAGACCGCCCTGGGCGGTTATCAGAGCATCAATGATCTGGTGCTGCCGCAGGGTCGCCTGCTGGAACAGCGCAACCGCACCTGGGAGTTGCTCAACGACATTCCGGGCGTGAGCTGCGTCAAGCCGATGGGCGCGCTGTACGCGTTCCCGAAGATCGACCCGAAGGTCTGCCCAATCCACAACGACGAGAAGTTCGTGCTTGACCTGCTGCTCTCCGAGAAGCTGCTGGTGGTGCAAGGCACAGCGTTCAACTGGCCGTGGCCGGATCACTTCCGGGTGGTCACCCTGCCGCGTGTCGACGACCTGGAGATGGCCATCGGACGCATCGGCAACTTCCTCAAATCCTACCGCCAGTAACCGGTCAACAGTGCGCAACGGCCCGAACGTTGCGCACTGTCTGATTCAGCAACACTTCTGCCCTCCCCGCCTCGCCGCGCCTTCTACACTTGCGATTCATGTGGCTTGCACGCATCTGACGTAATGCTGGCGGGTGGCGGCTGTCTGTCATCCCTTTCGGTTTCGCTCGTGGGGAATGACCTGCAGGCCACGGAATCCGCTGTAGGACACAGTTTGAAATAGTCACTCGGTTGAATCACCCGGTGCCGCACCTTATATACCCCGCAGTACGCTACATCTTTAGCTTGAGGAGATTTCTACAACCATGATGCGCATCCTGCTGTTTTTGGCCACTAACCTGGCGGTCGTGCTGATAGCCAGCATCACCCTGAGCCTGTTCGGCTTCAACGGGTTCATGGCGGCCAACGGGGTTGATCTCAACCTCAGTCAGCTGCTGGTTTTCTGTGCGGTCTTTGGTTTCGCCGGTTCGCTGTTCTCGCTGTTCATCTCCAAGTGGATGGCGAAGATGAGCACCAGCACCCAGATCATCAGCCAGCCACGTACCCGGCATGAGCAATGGCTGCTGCAAACCGTCGAGCAACTGTCCCGCGAAGCCGGGATCAAGATGCCCGAAGTCGGTATTTTCCCGGCCTACGAAGCAAACGCCTTCGCCACCGGCTGGAACAAGAACGACGCACTGGTTGCGGTCAGCCAGGGCCTGCTCGAGCGCTTTTCGCCGGACGAAGTGAAGGCCGTACTGGCCCACGAAATCGGTCACGTGGCCAACGGTGACATGGTCACCCTGGCACTGATCCAGGGCGTGGTGAACACCTTCGTGATGTTCTTTGCGCGGATCATCGGCAACTTCGTCGACAAGGTGATCTTCAAGAACGAAGAAGGCCAGGGCATCGCCTACTACGTGGCAACCATCTTCGCCGAACTGGTACTGGGCATCCTCGCCAGCGCCATCGTCATGTGGTTCTCGCGCAAACGCGAATTCCGTGCCGACGAAGCCGGCGCACGCCTGGCCGGTACCAACGCGATGATCGGCGCCCTGCAACGCCTGCGCGCCGAACAGGGCCTGCCGGTGCACATGCCGGACACCCTGAACGCCTTCGGCATCAACGGTGGCATCAAGCAGGGCTTTGCCCGCATGTTCATGAGCCACCCGCCGCTGGAAGAGCGTATTGACGCCCTGCGTCGTCGCGGTTGATCGGTTTGATGCAGTAAAGAAAAGGCCCGCAGCGATGCGGGCCTTTTTTATACTCGGGATTATGCGGCGCCTGTTCTGGCCTCTTCGTGAGCAAGCCCCCTCCCACAGTGTTCTGTGGCGCCCACGCACTTCGCGACTCACCACGAATCATTGTAGGAGTGAGCCTGCTCGCGATAGGGCCGGCGCTGCCAGCAAAAATCTATCGAGCAGAAACGCGGTAAACCCGCTCCTCCAGCCGCGTCACACCCGCCTGAAGAAACTTCCAGCTCTCCCCCAGCACATCCTGCTCTTCCAGCTTCTGCACCTGCCAGACACCACCCAGCAAACGCTGCACCTCATCATCACCCACCGCAAACGGCGGCCCGGACATCTGCGCCTGATCGTAATCCAGCGTGATCAACAACCCTTGCACAGTCGGCGGCAGGATCCGCTGCAGCTGCGCCGCGTAACGCTCACGCATCGGGGGCGGCAAGGCAATCAGTGCCGCCCGGTCATACAGCGCCGCGCAATCGGCCACATCGTCTGCGGTCAATGCGAAGAAATCACCGCACCATAACTCGATGGCGTCAGCGTGATAGACCTTGAACGGCCCTTTGTCGCTGACCCGTGGCGTTACCTGATGCTCGTTGAAAAAGTCCTCGATGGCCTTCTGCGACAACTCAACCCCCAGTACCGGATGACCACGCCCGGCCAGCCACAACAGGTCCAGACTTTTGCCACACAACGGCACCAGCACTCGCGCCTGGGTCGGGAGGGTCAGTTGCGACCAATGGCGCTGCAGATACGGGTTCACTTCTGGCAAATGAAAGCCGATCTGATTGGATTCCCACTTCTTGTGCCAAAACTCAGGCTGCATGTATCCCTCCAATAAATTCGATCAAAAGGCGTTAAAACTTATATTAGATTTAGATCAATGATCTGACTGAAGATGAAGCCATCTTACCGCTCAGGAACCCATCATGTTTCCCAGCCTGTTTATTTCCCATGGCTCACCCATGCTTGCTCTGGAGCCAGGCGCCAGTGGCCCGGCCCTGAGGCGTCTGGCGGCCGAGCTGCCCCGACCGCAAGCCATCGTGATCGTCTCCGCACATTGGGAAAGCCACGATCTGGTGGTCAGCAGCCACCCGCAACCCGAAACCTGGCACGACTTCGGCGGCTTCCCGCGCGCCCTGTTCGACGTGCAATACCCGGCACCGGGCGATCCGCAACTGGCGGCCGAAGTCGCCCAATTGCTGCAAGCTGCCCATCTGCCAGCACGCCTCGATCCGCAACGACCGTTCGATCACGGCGTGTGGGTCCCGCTGTCACTGATGTATCCGCAGGCGGATATCCCGGTAGTGCAGGTGTCGCTGCCGAGTCGCGGCGGCCCAGCGCTGCAAACCCGCGTAGGGCAAGCGCTGGCGAGTCTGCGCGATCAGGGCATTTTGCTGATTGGCTCGGGCAGCATTACCCACAACCTGCGTGAACTGGACTGGCACGCCGGCCCGGAAAGCGTCGAGCCGTGGGCACGGGACTTCCGTGACTGGATGATCGAGAAGCTGGCGGCCGACGATGAGGCGGCACTGCACGATTATCGTCAGCAGGCGCCGAACGCGGTACGCAGCCATCCGAGTGACGAGCATTTGCTGCCGTTGTATTTTGCGCGCGGTGCCGGGGGTGAGTTCAGCGTGGCGCACCAGGGGTTCACCATGGGGGCGCTGGGTATGGATATTTATCGTTTCGGCTGACGCATTCGCGAGCAGGCTCGCTCCCACAGGGGGGGTGGCGACCCAAAAGACAGGCAAAAAAAATCCCCGAACCAGTCGGGGATTTTTTATGTTCGATCAATCAGCCCGGGGGCGGATCAATCTTCGCGGTAGCGACGCAGTTTCAGCTGCTTGCCAGCGACACGAGTGTCCTTCAGCTTGGTCAGGAGTTTGTCCAGACCATCTTCCGGCAGCTCGACGAGGCTGAAGCTGTCACGCACCTGGATGCGACCGATCGCTTCACGGGCCAGACCACCTTCGTTGAGGATGGCACCCAGCAGGTTTTTCGCGGCGATACCGTCACGCGCACCCAGCGCGGTACGGCAACGAGCACGGCCTTCGCCCAAAGGCATTGGCGCGCGACGCTCGCGATCACCACGATCAGGACGATCACCGGTGCGCTCAGGACGGTCGCCACGCGGTGCGTTGTTCGGCACCAGTGGGCGTTCCTTCTCGATAGCAGCCAGGTTCAGCGCTTGACCGTTGGTGGCTTTGCGCAGCAGGGCTGCAGCCAGAGCACGCGGAGTGCAGCCGATGTCTGCAGTCAGACGATCAAGCAGCTCACCGTGAGTCGATTCGGCATCAGCAACCAGCGGCGACAGGCTGTTGGTCAGTTTCTTGATGCGCGCATCGAGAACGGCTTGAGCGTCCGGCAGGCGAACTTCAGCCACTTTCTGACCGGTTACACGCTCGATCACTTGCAGCATGCGGCGCTCACGTGGAGTCACCAGCAGCAGTGCACGACCTTCGCGACCGGCACGGCCAGTACGGCCGATACGGTGAACGTAGGACTCTGGGTCGTACGGCATGTCAACGTTGAACACGTGAGTGATGCGCGGAACGTCCAGACCACGAGCAGCAACGTCGGTCGCCACAACGATGTCCAGACGGCCATCTTTCAGCGAGTCGATAACGCGCTCACGCTGGTTCTGGGCGATGTCACCGTTCAGCGCCGCGGCTTTGTAGCCTTTGGCGTCCAGGGCACTGGCCAGATCCAGGGTCGCTTGCTTGGTGCGTACGAACATGATCAGCGCGTCGAAGTCTTCCACTTCCAGCAAGCTGAGAACCGCCGAAGTCTTCTGGTCAGCGTGAACCAACAGGTGAGCCTGTTCGATCGCGGTAACGGTCTGGGTCTTGGTCTGGATCTTCACGTGTTGCGGATCGCGCAGGTGGCGTTCGGCAATGGCGCGGATCGACTGCGGCAGGGTAGCCGAGAACAAAACGGTCTGACGGGTCGCTGGCAGAGCCTTGAAGATGACTTCAAGGTCATCCATGAAGCCCAGCTTCAACATTTCGTCAGCTTCGTCGAGAACCAGGTGGTTCACGGTCGACAGAACTTTCTCGTCACGACGCAGGTGGTCGCACAGACGGCCCGGAGTGGCGACAACGATCTGTGCGCCATTACGGATTGCTTTCAGTTGCGGGCCCATCGGCGCGCCGCCGTAAACGGCGACAACGGTGACGCCAGGCATTTGCTTGGCGTAGGTTTCAAAAGCGGTTGCTACTTGCAGCGCCAACTCTCGAGTTGGCGCCAGGATCAGGGCTTGCGGTTCGCGCTTGGCAGGATCGATGCGGTGCAGAATAGGCAGTGCGAACGCGGCGGTTTTACCGGTACCGGTTTGCGCCTGGCCAATCATGTCCTGGCCGGCCATGATGATCGGGATCGATTGCTGCTGAATCGCCGAAGGCTCTTCGTAGCCGGTCGCTGCGACGGCTGCAAGAATATTCGGGTTAAGATTAAAAGCGGCGAATCCGCCGGTTTCCTGGGTCATGGGTCTGCCTCTAAGTGCATCCGCAAAGACCCATGCTCCAAAGCTGCGCATGCCGTGTTGAGACTCAAGAGTCGCCCTGGCAGCTTTGTCGGCGGGGATTTGCGAAAACGAATGAATGAAAAAAAGAATCGTCCGGGAAGAGCCCGCAATGCGGACGTGCAGCCGAAGCTGACTTCGGGAAATTGCGCTACCTAAACGCGGCCCGGTTAAAGGCCGGCGCGCACTATACCGGATTTTGCCCAAAAAGGGAGCTTTTTTTATCGTCTGAATCCGTGTGTCACCGCGGTGTAACGGGGTTTTGCGGATAATCGTGCGAAGGTCTATTTTTCAAAGGCCCGGCCCTGCGAGCGATGACGCTTAAACGATTCACCGATGTGCGGCATACCGTCGCTGCACCCGCCCTTCCCGCCCGAGGATTTCCCATGAATCAGCCCTGCCCCGGCCGCGTCAGCCGTGAACGTCGTGGTCATGTCCACCTGATCGGCCTCGACCGGGCCGCCAAACGCAACGCGTTCGACCTCGACCTGCTCAACGAGCTGAGCCTGGCCTACGGTGAATTCGAGGCCGACAGCGAGGCGCGGGTGGCCGTTGTATTCGGGCATGGCGAGCACTTTACCGCCGGTCTGGATTTGGTGAATGCAAGTTCTGCGCTGGCCGAGGGCTGGCAGGTTCCGACCGGTGGTTGCGACCCGTGGGGCGTTTTCGTCGGGCCACGGGTCAGCAAACCGGTGATTGTCGCCGCGCAGGGTTACTGCCTGACCATCGGTATCGAGTTGATGCTCGCAGCGGATATCAACCTGTGCGCGAGCAATACCCGCTTCGCGCAGATGGAAGTGCAACGTGGGATTTTTCCGTTTGGTGGCGCGACGTTACGTTTTCAACAAATCGCCGGCTGGGGCAATGCAATGCGCTGGTTGCTGACCGGCGATGAGTTTGATGCGCACGATGCGTTGCACCTGGGATTGGTACAGGAAGTGATGGCCAGTGAGGATCTGTTGCCCCGGGCGATTGAATTGGCTGAGCGGATTGCCCGGCAGGCCCCGTTGGGCGTGCAGGCGACATTGATGTCAGCGCGGCAGGCAAGGTATGAGGGTGAGACAGCGGCGGCGCAAGGGTTGCCGGCGCTGGTGAAGAAGTTGTTGGCGAGTGAAGATGCGAAGGAAGGGGTGCGCTCGTTGGTGGAGCGGCGACCTGGCATTTTCAAAGGGATCTGAAACGTTTGGCGCCTGTTATGACGCCATCGCGAGCAGGCTCACTCCTACAAGGGAACGCATTTCAATGCAGGAGTGAGCCTGCTCGCGATAGGGCCAGCAAGGCAACAGCCTCAAGTGGCCGGGCGAATACTGTTGATCAACGACTGCAACGAATACCCCAACTTCGGCGCCAGCGCTTCAGCACGGGCCGTCAGAGCCTGCATGTCCAGCGCCTGATCGAGATCCGCCGGCACAATCAGAATCACATTGCCCTCCTTCACCGGCAGCTCCCAGTAATGTCGGTGGTAGAGCCCGCGCAACAACGCGGCACCCAGTGGTTTGCCGTCATCGGTGGCCCACTGGTTGATCACCAGCCAGCCACCCGGATTCAGGCGTTTCTGACAGTCACCGAGGAAACTCCAGGCCAGATGCCCGACACCTGGACCGACATCAGTGTACAGGTCGACAAAGATCAGATCCGCAGGCTCGGCCGTCGGCAGCAGTTCCAGCGCATCGCCGACGCGAATATAGAGGCGCGGATCGTCATCCAGCCCGAGGTATTCGATGGCCAGCCGTGGTACATCAGGGCGCAGTTCGATGGCTTCGACGTCTTCCAGCGGCAGGAACTTGAGGCAGGCCTGGGTCAGCGTGCCGGCACCGAGGCCGAGAAACAGCGCACTCTCCGGCTGTTCATGGCACAACGCACCGATCAGCATCGCCCGGGTGTAGTCGTATTCCAGCCAGCTCGGATCGGCGGTAAACACGCAGCTCTGCTCGATCGCATCGCCGAACTCCAGAAAGCGGTAATCGGCCACTTCCAGCACGCGAATCACGCCGTACTCATCCTGTACCTCGGCGAGCAACAGCTCGACGCGCTCCTCAGTCATTTCGTCTCCTGATGGTCACCGGGCGCGGTGACGCGATGGCACCGCTCAGGCGCCGTGGCAAAGCGGCGATTGTCGGCGATGGGGCGGGAGCAGGTCACGCACTAATTGCTGCTACCATGGGCTTCCCGTGCGTAGAACCAATTAGAGACCGTGATGAGCCAACCGTGGAGCCCTGACAGCTGGCGCGCCCTGCCGATCCAGCAGCAACCCCAATACCCCGACGCTGCGCATCTGCGCCAGGTCGAGCAGACCCTGGCCAGCTACCCGCCGCTGGTGTTTGCCGGCGAAGCGCGCGAGCTGCGTCGACAGTTTGCCGAAGTGACTCAGGGCCGGGCATTCCTGCTACAGGGCGGCGATTGCGCGGAAAGCTTCGCCGAGTTCTCCGCAGCGAAGATTCGCGACACGTTCAAAGTGTTGCTGCAGATGGCGATCGTCATGACCTTCGCCGCCGGCTGCCCGGTGGTCAAGGTCGGGCGCATGGCCGGCCAGTTCGCCAAACCGCGCTCGGCCAACGACGAAACCATCGACGGCGTGACCCTGCCGGCCTACCGTGGCGACATCGTCAACGGCATCGGTTTCGACGAAAAAAGCCGCGTGCCGGATCCTGAGCGTCTGCTGCAGTCGTATCACCAGTCCACCGCCACCCTGAACCTGTTGCGCGCCTTCGCCCAGGGCGGTTTTGCCGACCTGCATCAGGTGCACAAGTGGAACCTGGATTTCATCGCCAACTCGGCGCTGGCCGAGAAATACAGCCACCTGGCCGACCGCATCGATGAAACCCTGGCGTTCATGCGCGCCTGCGGCATGGACAGCTCGCCGCAACTGCGCGAAACCAGTTTCTTCACCGCCCACGAAGCGCTGCTGCTGAACTACGAAGAAGCCTTCGTGCGCCGCGACAGCCTGACCAACGATTACTACGATTGCTCGGCGCACATGCTGTGGATCGGCGACCGCACCCGTCAGCTCGACGGCGCCCACGTCGAATTCCTGCGTGGGGTGAACAACCCGATTGGCGTCAAGGTCGGCCCAAGCATGAACCCGGACGACCTGATCCGCCTGATCGACGTGCTCAACCCGGACAACGATCCGGGCCGTTTGAACCTGATCGCGCGGATGGGCGCAAACAAGGTCGGCGATCACCTGCCGGCGCTGATCCGCGCAGTGCAGCGTGAAGGCAAGCAGGTGCTGTGGAGTTCCGACCCGATGCACGGCAACACCATCAAGGCCAGCAGCGGCTACAAAACCCGCGACTTCGCGCAGATTCTTGGCGAAGTGAAGCAGTTCTTCCAGGTGCACGAAGCCGAAGGCACCTATGCCGGCGGGATTCACATCGAGATGACCGGGCAGAATGTCACCGAGTGCATCGGCGGTGCGCGGCCGATCACTGAAGACGGATTGTCGGACCGTTATCACACCCACTGCGATCCGCGGATGAATGCCGATCAGTCGCTGGAACTGGCGTTTTTGATTGCCGAGACGCTGAAGCAGGTTCGCCGCTAGACCGCGTCGCTTCTTTCGCGAGCAGGCTCGCTCCCACACTGGATCTGTGTCGTATACAAACCCATGTGGGAGCGAGCCTGCTCGCGAAGGCGTCCGCTCAGACGACCTCAATTTTCGCCAATGCCTCCCGCAACCGCCCCGCACTCTCGCGCTGACAATTGAGCTGCACCCGCGCAAGCCCCAGCCAATCGGCCATACGCCGCAAATTCAACGCCAGCGCCAGCATTCCCTCATCCTCCAGTCCCGGCTGTTCCTCGTGGACCGCATGCACCGCCAGACGTCCCGACGCCCGCTCGGCGCGCAGATCGACCCGCGCGGCAATCCGCTCGTTGTGCAAAAACGGCAGCACGTAATAGCCGTAGACCCGTTTGTCCTGTGGCGTGTAGATCTCCAGTCGATAGCGGAAATCGAACAACCGCTCGGTGCGACTGCGCTCCCAGATCAACGAATCGAACGGCGACAGCAACGCACTGGCGGCGACCTTGCGCGGCACTTTCGGCTCCGGCAGGCAGTAGGCGATCTGCCGCCAGCCAGCGACTTCGCAAGTCTGCAACTGCCCGTCCTCGACCAGTTCCGCCAGACGCGGTCGGGCATCAGCCGGATTCAAGCGAAAATAATCCCGCAGATCCTTCTCCACCCCCACGCCCAATGCCTGGGCTGCGTGCAGCAGCAAACCGCGCTGGGCCTCTGCTTCATCCGGCAGCGGCTGCTGCAGAATCGGCGCAGGGATGACCCGCTCCGGCAAATCATACAAACGCTCAAAGCCGCGACGCCCGGCCACGGTCACTTCACCGGCAGCAAACAACCACTCCAGCGCATGCTTCTCCGCGCTCCAGTCCCACCATGGTCCGGCCTTGTCTTCGCGGGTCGACAGACTGCCGGCGCCCAATGCACCCTGCTCCTCGACCGAGGCCAGAACCCGACGAACCGTCTCCTGTTGCTCGCGCCCGAATTTAGCCAATTGCTGGTAGATGTCCTCGCCACGTCTGGCGCGCTGCATCCGCCAACCCAGCAACGGATACATCGACAGCGGCAGCAACGACGCTTCATGGCCCCAGTATTCGAACAACGTGCGACGTCGCCCCGAACTCCAGGCGGCCTGGTCGAGCAAATCAGCGGAATAGAAACCCAGACGGGAAAACAGCGGCAGGTAGTGCGAGCGCACCACGGCGTTGACGGAGTCGATCTGCAGCAGGCCCAGCCGTTCGATCAGCCGGTTGAGCTGCGGCGCCTTGACGGTTGGCGGCTGGCGCCCGTTGAACCCTTGGGCAGCCAGCGCCAGGCGTCGCGCCTGTTTGAGGGAAAAGGCCAGAGTCGCGGGCATGAACATATCCTTGTCTGCTCGCAACCTACCTCACTTGAAAGTGGTTTGTGTAGTAAGGCCCTGGTCATTTATGCATCGGATCGTCCCAGAACGGCCGGATGGCCTCATGTTCGACGTCGGCCCGGCTGACCCCGATGTCCTTCAGCGCTTCATCGCTCAGACTGGCGAGCAACTCGCGTTCACGGTGCAATTCATACCAGCGGCTAAACTTGTGCAGCAGGTCGGAAACGATATGGCCGTGGCCGGAAAATTTTGTGTCGTCTACATACTCTCTTTGACCTTTCATCGTGTTGCCCTCCTTGTGGATGGCTCAAGTCTCGCGCTGGCGCTAAGATCAATCCAACGAATGTTTCTGATGGCATTCATCACGGAGATTCATCAATTGTCGGCCTACCCCAGTATCGATACCGATGTCCTGCGCACCTTCGTTGCGATTGCCGATCAGGGCGGGTTTACCCGCGCCGGCGAAATGGTCAACCGCACGCAATCGGCGGTGAGCATGCAGATGAAGCGTCTGGAAGAAGACGTGCTGCAGCGCCAGTTGTTCGAGCGTGACGGCCGTCAGGTACGCCTGACCGCCGAGGGCCAGGTGCTACTGGGTTACGCGCGGCGCATCCTCAAGTTGCACAGCGAGGTATTCAACACCCTGCGCGAGCCGCACATGGTCGGTACCGTGCGCATCGGTACGCCGGATGATTACGTGATGCGGTTTCTGCCGGGGATTCTGTCGCGGTTCGCCCAGTTCTATCCGCTGATCCAGATCGAAGTGCATTGCGAATCCAGCAAGCAGTTGTTGCAACGCACCGACCTGGACTTGTCGATCGTCACCCGCGAACCGGGCAACGAGATAGGCCAGTTGCTGCGCAAGGAGCGTTTCGTCTGGGCCGAAGCGCAAAACTTCAGCGCCCACGAGCAGACGCCGCTGCCGCTGGCGATGTTCAACAGTGATTGTTTCTGCCGCCTGTGGGCCTGCAATGCGCTGGACGCGATGGGCCGCGACTACCGCATCGCCTACAACAGCACCAGCCTGTCGGCACTGATGGCGGTGGTGAGCGCGGGGCTGGCGATCACCGCGCAACTGGAAAGCCTGATCACCCCGGACATGCGCATTCTCGGCGCCAACGAAGACCTGCCGCTGCTACCCGAGGCCAGCATCATGCTGATCCGCAACCTGAACAATCCGTCGCCGATCACCGAATGCCTGGCCGAGCACATCGTCGAAGGCTTCAAACTTTAAGGGCGAGCATTACCGCGCACAGCACCAGAAAACCGCAGAACAGCCCGCGCAGCAGCCTTTCCGGCATGGCGTGGGCAACTTTCACGCCCCAACTGATGCTCGCCAGACCGCCGATGGCCAGCGGCAGGCCGATCATCCAGTCCACCTCGTGATGCACCGCGTACGTCACCAGCGTCACGCCGGTGCTCGGCAACGCCAAGGCAAGCGACAGGCCCTGGGCGACTACTTGGGTGGTGCCGAACAGGCTGGTCAGCACTGGCGTCGCCACCACCGCCCCGCCGACACCAAACAGACCGCCCATGGTCCCGGACGCCGCGCCGAGCACGCCGAGCCAAGGCCAGGAATAACGCATCTCGGAAGTCGCAGCGGGTTGCTTGCCGAACATCTTCAGCAGGTTGTACGCCGAGAGCACCACGAGAAAAGCGACAAACCCGATGCGCATGGTTTGCGCATCGATGCCCACCGCCCAGATCGAACCGATCCAGGCGAAGCAGAAGCCCATGAGCGCCAACGGCAATGCATGACGCAGCTCGATGCGATTGCGCTGGTGATAGCGCCACAGCGCCAGCATCACGTTCGGCACGACCATCACCAGCGCCGTGCCTTGGGCGATCTGCTGATCAAGGCCGAACCACACGCCCAGCAGCGGGATCGCGATCAAGCCACCGCCGATGCCGAATATGCCGCCCAATGTGCCAAGGGCGGCGCCAAACAGCAGGTACAACAAAAACTCGATCACAGCAATTTCCTCATCCGTCAGGCGATTCATCCTACGCAGTCGAGGCTGGCGGGGAAACGCATAGCAACGCACAATGGCTATGCCAACTTCGCACAAGCACTGAACATTCATGAATCCCGATCAATTGACCGACCAGCTCGGGCTGTTTCTCGATGTCTTGGAAAGCGGCAGCTTTTCTGCGGCTTCGCGCCGTCATCCGCTGACACCCTCCGCCGTGGCACGACGCATCGACAGCCTGGAAAGCGCGGTCGGCAGCCAGTTGTTCGTCCGCAGCACCCACGCCGTGCGCGCCACGCCGGCCGGTCTGGCCTTTGCCGAACGCGCGCGGCGCATCGTTGCCGAGCTGCAACTGGCCCGCGCTGAAGCGGTGTCGCTGAGCAGTGCGCCGGAAGGCTTGATCCGCGTCGACGCCCCGGCTGCTTTCGGTCGGCGGCATCTGGCACCGGTGATTGCCGATTTTCTGGTGCTGTATCCGGGGCTCGACGTGCAGTTGCACCTGATCGACAGTTTCATCGACATGCAGGGTTCGAACCTGGGCAAGGTTGATCTGGTATTACGTGCCGGGCAAATGGCCGATACGCGGCTGGTCGCCACCCCGCTGGCAAGCATGGTGCGCATCGCCTGCGCCAGCCCCGAATACCTTAAACGCCGTGGCACGCCAAACCATCCCGGACAGTTGAATGACCATGACGGACTGGATTGGGAAGGCCTTGCCCCGCCCTTCGCCTGGCGCTTCGAACGGGACGGGCAGATGCAACTGCATCGCCCCTCGCGTATCCGCATGAGCGCCAACAATGCCGAGGCGCTGGTATGCGGCGCATTGGCTGGGCTGGGCATCGCGCATTTGCCGACCTGGCTGGCCAGTGAATACCTGCTGCGCGGCGAGCTGTTGCCGCTGTTCTGCGAGAACGGCCTGCCACAACCGGAGACCACCGGCATCTATGCGCTGCGCATGGAACAGCAGACAAACTCGCGCAGTCGCTTGCTCCTGGAATACCTCAAGACCCGTTTCAGCCCGGTGCCACCATGGGATCTGGCGCTGCAACGCGAGCTGGGCCGGCACTAGATTCAGGATAATTATCTGGCGCATTAAACATTCGGGCGCTAGATTCAAGCCCATCATCGAACAAGGCTTTGCCATGACCACCGAACGCGACACCACCGACAACTGCGATCACCTGCGGCTGGACAACCAGGCCTGCTTCGCCCTGCATTCCACTTCACTGATGATGACCAAGGTCTACAAACCGCTGTTGCAAGCGCTGGGCCTGACCTATCCGCAGTATCTGGCGATGATGGTGCTGTGGGAAAAGGACGGTTTGACCGTGGGCGAAATCAGCACCCGGTTGCTGACCGATCCGGGATCGCTGACACCGTTGCTCAAGCGCCTGGAGGGTGAAGGTTTGCTCAGCCGCACCCGCAGTCGCGAGGATGAGCGGGTGGTGATCGTCGAACTGACCGCACAGGGCCGCGCCCTGCGTGACCAGGCCAAGAGCGTTCCGCAATGCATCCTTGGCGCCAGCGGTTTTACCGTCGAGCGCCTGCAGAATCTGCAATCGGAGCTGCAAGCCCTGCGCAGTCATTTGCAAGACAGCCTGCCCGGATAACAACGCTGTCCCTTGTAGGAGTGAGCCTGCTCGCGATAGCGGTGGTTCAGTCGGCTTGCGTATTGCCTGTCCCACCGCTATCGCGAGCAGGCTCACTCCTACAAAGGATCGGTTCACCAGGAAAAATATTCTTCAGCCCCCGCCCCCCCCACCATCCGCTCTAAATCTTCACTTTCAAGCTGATCGACAGTGCCTTTACAGGAATGAGATTCAGCTTTCTCAAAAAATTATCTTGCGCACTAAACATTAGCGAGCTACATTCATTTCGCACTTACTTAGCGCGCAAATAATTAGCGCAAAATAAACACCCGACGAGGCCCATACCATGCAAACTCTCTACACCGCAATCGCAACCTCCACTGGCGGCCGTGACGGTCGTGCGATCTCCAGCGACAACATCCTCGACGTCAAACTCGCCACCCCGAAAGAACTTGGCGGTGCCGGTGGTGCAGCGACCAACCCTGAGCAACTGTTCGCTGCCGGTTACTCGGCCTGCTTCATCGGCGCGCTGAAATTCGTCGCCAGCCAGACCAAACGCAAGATCCCCGACGACGCCTCGATCACCGCGCACGTCGGCATCGGCCAGATCCCTGGCGGTTTCGGTCTGGACATCGACCTGTACATCAGCCTGCCGGGGCTGGAACAGGCAGATGCACAGAGTCTGGTCGACGCGGCGCACCAGGTTTGCCCGTACTCCAACGCGACCCGTGGCAACGTTGATGTGCGCTTGCACACCACCGTTTGAGATCAACGCCAAACCACTGTGGGAGCGGGCTTGCTCGCGAAGGCGTCCTGACAGTTAACACTTCACTGGATGGCCCACCGCATTCGCGAGCAAGCTCGCTCCCACAGGGTTCAGCGGTGAATATGAAATCGCAGGCACAAAAAAGCCCGACTCAATGGTCGGGCTTTTTCTTTCCGCGAAAAGCAGTGCTTATTTGGCACGGCCTTTGTAGGAACCGCCTTCGCGGGTGTCGATCTCGATCTTGTCACCGATTTCGATGAAGTCAGCAACCTGCAGCTCAGTACCGTTGCTCAGCTTGGCTGGCTTCATGACTTTGCCGGAAGTGTCGCCGCGAGCCGAACCTTCGGTGTAGTCAACTACGCGCACGATGGTGGTCGGCAGCTCTACGGAAACCAGACGCTCTTCGAAGAAGATCGCTTCGCAAACATCGGTCATGCCTTCTTCAACGAAAGGCAGAACGGCTTCGATGTCTTCAGCGTTCAGCTCGTACATGGTGTAGTCAGTGGTGTCCATGAACGTGTAGGTGTCGCCGCTGATGAAGGACAGGGTCGCTTCTTTGCGGTCGAGGATTACGTCGTCCAGTTTGTCGTCAGCGCTGTAAACGATCTCGGTCTTGTAACCGGTCAGCAGGTTTTTCAGCTTGGTCTTCATGATCGCGCTGTTACGGCCCGATTTGGTGAATTCAGCTTTCTGAACCAGCCAAGGATCGTTTTCGAGACGGATCACGGTACCGGGTTTCAGTTCTTTACCAGTTTTCATTGCGAATATCCGAATTTGGATGGGATTTACAAAAATCTAGGCCGCGTATCATATCCAATTTAGGTAAAACTGTACCAGCGCCGTGGCAAGATCCGCCTGCAAGCCTTGTTCCAGACACCATTGCTCGGCGTTTTTCTGCAGTTCCGACCAGTGTTTACGGGCCTCTAGCCAGTGCTCGCCGATCGGTTGCCCGGCACTCCAGGCTCGCCACAGACCGTTCATCGCCTCGGCAGCTGCCGACGAAAGACCTTTCGTATACAGCGCAAGGAAAGCGTCGAGCTTATCCAGATGGATGTCTTCGTCCTGCTGATAGATGTGCCAGAGCATCGGCCGCCCGGCCCACTGCGCCCGCACGAACGAGTCCTCTCCACGCACCGCATTGAAATCGCAGCACCAGAGCAATTGATCGTATTGATCCTGACGGACGAACGGCAGCACCTGCACCGTCAGCGCCTGACGTACGTTCAGGTCGCCGACCGCCAGCGAATCGACCCCAAGCCAGCGCGCGACATCGCCAAGAATCCGCCCTTCCGGCACCAACAGATGGGTTGGTTTGTCATCGGCGGCCAGCACATCCAGCCAACTGGCGAGACCGGCGTTCTCGTAGGCAAACAGTGAAATCAGCTGTGCGCCCGGAGCGCGTTCGATGCCCAGACTTTCCAGAAACTGACGCTGCGCAACGGCATCCCGTTGAAATTGCCGACGCCTCTCCAGCAAACCGCTTTCACGCAGCAAGCCCCCCGTCCCCGGTTGAAACCCAGGAAAGAAGAAGAACTTCTGCACCGATTGGTATTTCACCGAGGGCAAGCCGTGACAACCGCTGACCCAGTCTTCGGCGCTGAGGTAATCGAGGTTCATCCACAGCGGCGGCTGTTGGCGCTCGGCCATGGCGTCCATGTACGCCGGAGGCAACTGACAGGCAAACGCGGCGATCACCACGTCCGCGGCTTCCGTCTGCGCCCAGTCGCTCGGCCAGTGCCGCACCTCGACACCCTGCTGCGATTGCTGCGCAAGGTTGATATCGATCTCAGGGCAGATGCGCTCGAAGGCGCGCAGGTCATCGACCCACAGGCGCACCGTCAGTGAATGCTCGGCCACCAGTTGCCGGGCCAGACGCCAGGTCACGCCGATGTCGCCATAGTTGTCGACCACGGTACAAAAAATATCCCAGCGGGTTTTCAATACCGGCATGCAAGACTCCCGTTGGCAAAAGCGCTGATTGTCCGCATAAATGACGTCGTGCAGAAGAGCCGACGGCGATTAATCTTCGTGCGACAATCGCCACTTGCCCGCAATCATCCGCCAGGAGGCAGCCATGCCCTATCGCCCCAACCCGCGTCGTCCGTTGCCTGTTCAGCTTAGCGCGCTGCGCCTGACCGGTAGCATTGCCCTGGGCATGTGGCTGGGCTTTCTGGCCATCGCGCTGACCTGCTGGCTGCTCTCGCGCCTTGTGTTCACCGCACAACTGGCGCCTGTCGCCCAGGCTGTGCAGCAACTGGCCAAGCCGCCGGCGGCGGTCCAGGTACAACCGGACATTCCACCACAGAGCCCGCTGTTCGAGCAGTACGAAGAGAACCTGCGCAAGAACGAGCAGCAGGCACGGTTGGATCAGGCGCGCAGCAGCACGCGCAATCAGTCGAACCCCAAGTGCCAGTTCTGGCTGCAACAGGATCAGACCGCGCCAAGCGAGAAGAGCCGCGCCAACGTTTTGCAATTCTGCGATTGATCATGAACAAGCACACCGTCCACCAATTGATCCTCGACAAACTGCGTGTCGATCTCGACATCGCCGAGCGCGCCGCGCAGACCGCTTACGAAACCGCGACCCACGAAGAGAACATCGCCGAGAACAAGTACGACACGCTCGGGCTTGAGGCGTCTTATCTGGCGGCGGGTCAGGCGAAACGGGTCGAGGAAATCCGTCAGTCACTGGCGCTGTGCCAGAACCTGACGCTGCACGCCTACGATGAAAATCGCGGTATCGAGATCGGCGCCCTGCTCGGTCTGGAAGACGAAAAGGGTCGCGAGCAATGGCTGTTCCTGGCGCCGGATGCAGCAGGCCTGAAAGTCGATGTGGTGGGTCAGCCGATCACCGTCATCACCCCGCGCTCGCCGCTGGGCAAAAGCCTGCTGGGCAAGCTCGAAGGTGATGAGGTGGAGATTCTGGTGGCGGGCACCCGGCAACAGTTCGCTGTCACCGAGGTGCTCTGAGGCAGGGTCTTAGTGGACCGGCAGTTCGACGCCGTCGAACAGCTCTTCCAGCTCTTGCTTGTTGTGGCACTGGATGGCTTTGGCCATCACTTCGCGGGTCAGGTGCGGTGCGAACTTCTCGATGAAGTCGCACATGAAGCCACGCAGGAAGGTGCCGCGACGGAAACCGATCTTGGTGATGCTCGACTCGAACAGCTCGCTGGCATCCAGCACCACCAGGTCGTTGTCGAGTTTGGTGTCGACCGCCATCTTGGCGACGATGCCCACGCCCAGACCGAGGCGCACGTAGGTTTTGATCACGTCGGCGTCGGCAGCGGTGAACACCACTTTCGGCGTCAGGCCACGATGGCTGAAGGCTTCGTCGAGTTTCGAACGGCCGGTGAAACCGAACACGTAAGTCACGATCGGGTATTCGGCCAGCGCTTCCAAGGTCAGCTTCGGCAGCTTGGTCAGCGGGTGGCCCTGCGGCACCACCACGCAGCGGTTCCAGCGGTAGCACGGCATCATCACCAGATCACCGAACAGCTCCAGCGCTTCGGTGGCGATGGCGAAATCGACGGTGCCGTCAGCGGCCATTTCGGCGATCTGCATCGGCGAACCCTGGTGCATGTGCAGCGCCACGTCCGGATATTGCTTGATGAAGTTGCTGATCACCGGCGGCAGTGCATAACGCGCCTGGGTGTGGGTGGTGGCGATCGACAGGGTGCCTTTCTTCTCGTTGGAGAACTCCTGGGCAATCTGTTTGATGCTTTCGACTTTGCGCAGGATCTCGCCAGCAGTGGTGATGATGCGCTCGCCGGCCGGAGTGACGCGGGTCAGGTGCTTGCCGCTGCGGGCGAACACTTCAACGCCAAGTTCATCTTCCAGCAGGCGGATCTGTTTACTGATGCCCGGTTGCGAGGTGTAAAGGCTTTGGGCTGTAGCGGAAACGTTGAGGTCGTGGTGCGCCACTTCCCAGATGTAGCGCAATTGTTGAAGCTTCATATGTATCCCTCAAAGCAGGTAGACGCCACGGGCATCAGCGACGGTATATAACTATATTAATGGTTTGATTAATAAATCTAGAACTTTTTTATCAAAACGCCATTATTCCCGCTTCAGCGATCCCCCAGGCGCCGACGCTCCACCAACGGCACCAGATAGACCGGTACCTTGGCCAATTGCAGGACTCGCGTTGCGGTGCGCCCCAAAGGGGTTTCCGCCCCCACACCGTGGCTATGCGTGCCGACGATCAGCAAATCCACCGAGAGTTTCTGCACCTGGTCGAGAATCACCTGCGCCGGATCGCCCTGCAGTACCCGAACCGCGCGAATCCGCTGCAGATCCTGCTCGCCCTCCTCCCCCAGCTCTTCGCGAAAACTGTCCAGGACCCGCTGCTCGATACTGGCGATGACAGTTTTCAGACCCTGACTTTGGAATTCGTTCAATGCCTGTTCGTCGAGATAGCTTTGCAACACCGACTCGGCAAACAGTCCCATGGGCTCCACCGCATGCACCACATACAAGTCGGCATTGAATGTTCGCGCCAACGCCAGGGCATGCTGCATCACTAACGGTGCGTACAGACCGAGGTCAGTGGCATACAGCATCGAACGAATCATATGACCTCCTCGCGTGCCAACATGGCGGAGATTTGATTCAGCTTAGCAGTGCCTTGGCGAGTACGACGTGCGACCCAACGTCTTGAAGCACTGGGGCTTTAGATCGACGGTTCGTTGCTGATGCCGTGCGGCACGTGGCCGGTGGCGACCACTTCGCGGGCGAGCTCGCAGTGACCGGCCTGATCGTCGAAAAACACATCGGCAGCGAAGGCTTCAAGGAACGCCGATTTGGTCAGCCCGCCGAGGAACAACGACTCGTCGAGACGAATGTCCCACTCGCGCAAGGTGCGGATCACCCGCTCATGGGCTGGCGCCGAACGTGCGGTCACCAGCGCCGTGCGGATCGGGCAATCGTCCTCGGGGAACTCGCGCTGCAGCGCATTGAGCGCCGCCAGAAAGCCTTTGAACGGCCCGCCGTGCAATGGCTCGCGCGCCGCCTCACGCTCCTTGGCCTGAAACGCCTCCAGCCCGCCAGACTGATAAATGCGCTCGGACTCATCGGAGAACAACACCGCGTCGCCGTCGAAGGCGATACGCAGCTCATCGCTGGCGGCACGACTGGCACCACCGGACAAGATCGTCGCCGCAGCGAATCCGGCGTCCAGTGCGGCGCGCACATCTTCGGCGTGCGTGGACAGAAACAGATCACAGCCAAAGGCCTTGAGGTACGGATACGGACTGCGCCCGCCGACGAATGCCGCCCGGGAGATGTCCAGCCCATAGTGATGAATCGAGTTGAAAGCGCGCAGGCCGGTGTCGGCACTGTTACGCGAGACCAGAATCACCTCGACCCGGGCGCGGTCGAGGCGACTGTTGAGGCTCAGGAGTTTTTCCACCAGGGGAAAGGCATCGCCGGGAGCCAGAATCTCGTCTTCGTGTTCGATCTGATATTGCCGGTAGGCTTCGACGCCGCTCGACAGATAGATCTTGTGACTCTCGCTCAGGTCGAACAAGGCGCGAGACGAAATCGCCAGCACCAGCTTGTCATCGATGTTCTTGGCCATGCCTTTCCCCACTCCCCCAAAAAACCGACTCAGGTGTTGCGTCGGTCGATGAAACTCAACGTTCGATACAGCGCTTCGATACGCGGCAGTTCACACCCTGCCGCTTTGGCCGCCGCCAATGGCCGGGCATAAATCGCCTCCAGCTCCAGCGGCCGCTTGTGCAGGAAATCGTGGTACATGCTCGGCCAATAGTCGGGCATTTTCTCGGTCATCATGAACAGGTACTCGGCGTAACCCGGCGGCATGTCGTAGCCACAGGCCCTGGCGCCCTGCACCACTTCGGCCATCAAGGCCTGGATCAGTGCGCGACTGTCGGCGTCGGCCATCAGCGGCGTGGTGCTGGCACCGAGCAACACCGAGAGGCCGTTGTAGGGAATATTCCAGACCAGTTTCTGCCAGCGCGCCTGATGCAGATTGGGCATCGCCTGTGAATCGATGCCGGCGGCACGGAACAGCCCGGCGCCCTCATCGACGATCGCCATGCGCACCGCGTCATCCGCCGCCGGGCCGCTGTGGTAGCCGACGTTCACCGCCCCCAACGCCTGATGAGTAATGTGCCCCGGGCCTTCGCGGTGCACACAGATCAGGCACAGACCGCCGAGCAGATGCAGGAAGTCGGGCAGCAACTCCCGCAAGCTGTCTTCGACGTCCAGACCGTTTTGCAGCACCAGCACTTTCGCGCCGGGTTTGGCCGCAGCAATGATCGCCGGTGCCAGCCCGGCGCTGCTGGTGGTCTTGGCGCCCACCAGCAACCAGTCGCAGGCCGGCATGTCGTCAGCCTTTGCGTAGGCTTGCACCGGGTTCAGCGTCAGGGTGCCGTGGACCGCACTGTCCACCTGTAAACCGCGCTCGGCCACCGCAACGAATTCGCTGCGCAGTAAAAAGTGCACATCGAAACCGGCCCGCGCCAGCATCAATCCGTAGAACCCGCCAATTGCACCGGTGCCGATAATCCCGATCACCGGTTTGTTGTCTGCTCTCACCATCTATGGCAACTCCTCTGCAATTCGACCCAGCGCCTGCGCCACTGCCGTATTCAGCGCAGCGGCTGTCAGGCGCGTGTGCAATGCACCAAAGAACTCGCCGTCGCGCACCACGAACAGCGCCGGCAAATGAAAGACCTGATAGCGCTCCACCAACCCGCCGTTGTCGACGGCATCGATCCAGCACAGGCGATCGACCGCCAGCTCGAACCCGGGCAGCACCTCACGGGCAAACCGGCAACTGGAGCAGCCGACATTGGTGAAAATCACCAGCGAAACGCCGCTCATCGCCAGCAGCCGCTGGTCGGCGTCGAAATCGGTCAGCTGCGATTCGACCACTATACTGGGGGAAACAATGTCAAATGGCCGACACAGGGAGTCTGTGCTCATGGGACGTTTCATTCCTCATCCGGACGAAGTGCCTGTCGAATTAACGTTACTCAAGCCCGAGTGCATTTCCAGGCAACAGCTGCACACTATCAGCCTCGGCGGGATCGCTTGCAATTATCACCGTGCCTGGCGCCACGGCACCGCCCTGCAAGTGCGCATGCCGACGCTCAACACCGACATTTGTTACCCGGGCTATGTGGCGTGGTGCCTGCGGCGCAAAAAGGGCTATCTGCTGGGGATCGCGTTCACCGATGAGCAGACGCTGTTCAGCGCCCGGATGGGCGAACAGGTGTGCCAGATCGAACGCTATTGCCGCATGAACGAGGCCCACGACGACCTGCAGGATATTCAGGCGCTGGCCCTGCAATGGGTCGAACAACACGCCGACGAGTTCTCTCACGACAGCGTTCGCAAGGCTTTTGCCCAGCCAGTGCTGGATTAAAGCGGCGTTTGCCCATTGTCGAGCCGCGTCTGACGCGCTAAGGTTCGGCTCCCCGACGCGCTTAAATCTGCTGTGCTCCGCCGCGCGGGGATCGCTGGCGGCCGGCACCCGTGACCTGACGAGTAAACGATGGCTGATTTACCGATCAACGACCTAAACGTCGCCTCTAACGAGACCCTGATCACTCCTGATCAGCTCAAGCGTGATATCCCTCTGAGCGACACTGCCCTGCGCACCGTCACCAAGGGCCGCGAAGTCATTCGCAACATTCTTGATGGCACCGACCACCGTCTGTTCGTAGTGATCGGTCCGTGCTCGATCCACGACATCAAGGCTGCCCACGAATACGCTGACCGCCTCAAGGAATTGGCGGCGGAAGTCTCCGATACCCTGTATCTGGTCATGCGCGTGTATTTCGAGAAGCCACGGACCACCGTCGGCTGGAAAGGCCTGATCAACGATCCGTACCTGGACGACTCGTTCAAGATCCAGGACGGTCTGCACATCGGTCGCCAGTTGCTGCTGGACCTGGCCGAGAAAGGCCTGCCGACCGCCACCGAAGCCCTCGACCCGATCTCCCCGCAGTATCTGCAGGACCTGATCAGCTGGTCGGCCATCGGCGCGCGTACCACCGAATCCCAGACCCACCGTGAAATGGCTTCCGGTCTGTCCTCGGCTGTCGGCTTCAAGAACGGCACCGACGGCGGCCTGACCGTGGCGATCAACGCCCTGCAGTCGGTTTCCAGCCCGCACCGCTTCCTGGGTATCAACCAGGAAGGTGGCGTGTCGATCGTCACCACCAAGGGCAACGCCTACGGTCACGTGGTGCTGCGTGGCGGCAACGGCAAGCCGAACTACGATTCGGTCAGCGTCGCCCTGTGCGAACAGGCGCTGAACAAGGCGAAGATCAAGCCGAACATCATGGTCGATTGCAGCCACGCCAACTCCAACAAGGATCCGGCCCTGCAACCGCTGGTGATGGAAAACGTCGCCAACCAGATCCTCGAAGGCAACCAGTCGATCATCGGCCTGATGGTCGAGAGTCACCTGAACTGGGGCTGCCAGGCGATCCCGAAAGACCTCGCCGACCTGCAATACGGCGTGTCGATCACCGACGCCTGCATCGACTGGGCCGCCACCGAGAACACCCTGCGCAGCATGCACGCCAAGCTCAAGGATGTTCTGCCGAAGCGTCAACGCAGCTGATCAGCGTTTCGCAGGCATAAAAAAACGCCGGGCTCAGCCCGGCGTTTTTGTGTGTAGGGTTTTATCAGATTTTCGCGGCGCGCTTCTGATGGCGCTCCATGTAGCGCTCGACGTAGGAGCACGACGGAATCACCGTGTAGCCCATTTCTTCGGCGTATTGCAGCGCGCTCTCAGTCAGCGCCGCCGCGATGCCCCGGCCACGCAGGGCGTTGGGCACGAAGGTGCGATAGATATCCAGGGTCTGTTTCCCCAGATCCATATAGGTCAGGTAGGCACGATGACCGTCCACATTGGTCTCGAACTGATGACCAGCCTGGTCATGGTGGATGGACAACGCCTCGCTCATCACTACTCCTCGCGGGTCTTGAATTCTGACCCCTACCTTACCGATGTTTTTCCGGCGAAGGAACATCTACGCCACCCCGTGCCTGATGGACACCGAGAAGAGCCACACCGATCTCGCGCAATCGAGCACGTGATAAATAGTAGGCACCATTGGCGAAAATGCTCAAGGTGCGCTCGTCATCATGCTCGTTGACCGGGTGACATCGATGGGCGTAGTGGCAGGCGTGGGGAAGATCTTCCCGAAACGCTCACCTGAACATTGCCGAATGTCGAGACTTAAGACGCAGCGTCTTGTTTAAAGTCACCTCAAGAGGGACAAAGATATGTGAGGCGTCATGCAAAATCGGAACAAAAGTGTAGACGAATTCATCTAGACAGACTTGGTGCAAGACCGGAAAAACTACACAGGGCAACGGGAACTTTTTCTCATTAGCTGGCTCAAGCCGGGGCTTGTAGCTGGATATTTTTTAAACAGGCCAGTTAAAAGTTGCTCGAAAAAGAATCAACGCCTACAATTTTTTTTGCTTCTTGCGCTACGTCAGTTTACTTACTACAAGTAATGGGTAGTATGTACGCCGGCTATTTCCTCAATCGGAGGAGAAAGCCACTTAATTGAAAGTCCTTGAAGGGGAACACGATGAACAACGTTCTGAAATTCTCTGCTCTGGCTCTGGCCGCAGTTCTGGCTACCGGTTGCAGCAGCGCATCGAAAGAAACCGAAGCACGTCTGACCGCTACTGAAGACGCAGCTGCTCGCGCTCAAGCTCGTGCAGACGAAGCATACCGTAAAGCTGATGAAGCTCTGGCTGCTGCTCAAAAAGCACAACAGACTGCTGACGAAGCTAACGAGCGTGCTCTGCGTATGCTGGACAAAGCTAGCCGCAAGTAATAATCCCTCGGGATTGTTATCAAGCCGACCCAGTTTCTGGGTCGGCTTTTTTGTGCCTGCAGCTTTTGTCCAGGCAATAAAAAACCCGCCGACGCTGCACGCGTCGGCGGGTCCGAATCCGACCTTACTGTTGCAGATCGATCGGCGCAGTCGAGACAATCGGTGCCGAGGTATTCGGCGTGCCGATTTCGGTTGGCAAGCCATCCTCTGCCGCCACTACATCGCGCACCACATCCCAGTTCACGCGCAGGTTATTGGTGATGTCTTCACGCTTGAGCATCGCGTTGATCACCGCCGTGTGCTTGTCGACCACCGACGGGTTGCCCTTGTCGTCGATCGGCGTGTGCGCTTCCAGATAGACCTTGCCGCCACTGCTGCCGAACTTGTACGCGTCGTTGAGGATGCGCACCGAGGTACCGACCGGCACCATGCTGGCCATTTCCAGCACGTTGTTGTTGAACATGCGGAAGCAACCGTGGCTGGTGCGCATGCCGATGCCGAACTTCTTGTTCGAACCGTGGATCAGGTAGCCCGGAGTACCCAAGGTGAATTTGAACGGGCCCAGCGGGTTGTCAGGACCGGCCGGCACCACGTTCGGCAGCGGATCACCATCCGCGGCGTGCTCGGCCTTGATCGAGGCTGGAGGGGTCCAGGTCGGGTTCGGTGTCTTGGCAGTGATCGAGGTGTGCGCAATCGGCGACCCCCAGCCTTCACGGCCGATACCCAGCGGGAAGGTGTACACCACGTTCCGACCTTTCGGGTAGTAGTAGAGGCGGTATTCGGCGAGGTTGATCACGATGCCTTCACGCGGACCCGGCGGCAGGATGAACCGCGTCGGCAGCACGATTTCCGTGCCGGCGCCCGGCAGCCAGGCATCGACGCCCGGGTTGGCCGCGACCATTTCCGAATAGCCCAGATCGTAGGTGGTGCCCAGGTCAGCGAAGGTATCTTCGTACTTGGCCTTGATCACCTGCACCTGGCCGATGATGTCCTCACCGGGTGGTGGCAGGGGAAACTCCAATGCAGCAACGGGACCGGCCACACACAGGGCGGCAAGTGACAGGCAGCGGGTGACGGCAGGAAAGCGCGGCAACATCCGGAAAATCCTTCGCATGATCAACAAGGGTATAGGAGCGCGATTGTACACCGCACCTCGGGAATTCGGGGAGACCACCCTGCTGCAGGCGACAAGGTGCTTTGGGTGGGAGCGGGCTTGCTCGCGAATGCGGTGTGTCAGGCAAAGCATTCGTTGAATGAAACACCGCATTCGCGAGCAAGCCTGCTCCCACAAGGTCAGAGCTCGAAACGCAGCTCAGGCCAGATCGGCGAGGTGCCACGCTTCTGCGATTCAAGGATTGCCCGGCACAACGAACACAGGCGCTGATCCTGAAACACCCGGCGATCGACACTCGACCAGCGCGGTTGCGCCGGCAGCAGGCTGCCACACAACGTCCGGTCTGCCGAGCCACCGAGTTCGAGCTGACGGGTCACCAGATGCACCCGCACTTCCTGGCAGGCGAACAGATCCAGCTGCTCGTCAGGCTCGATCAGTTGGTAGGCAAACAGGGACCAGGCAGAACGCGGCATCGGGGGCTCCAAATAAGGGGGCGCCACATTAGCCGAAAGCCTGTCACTAGAAAAGCCTCATAACAGCGGTTTTAGTGTCGGCCAGACATTTTCCAGCAACTTGCCCTGAGCCCCGGCAGCCGGGTGCAGACCATCAGCCTGCATCAGATCGGGATGGCCGCCCACGCCGTCGAGGAAAAACGGTACCAGCGGGATCTTTTTCTCATCGGCGAGTTTGCCGTAGACCTCGGCAAAAGCATCGGTGTAACGCTTGCCGTAGTTGGGTGGCAGTTGCATGCCGAGCAACAGCACCTTGGCGCCGTTCTGGCGGGAGCTGTCGATCATCGCCGCAAGGTTTTGTTGCAATTGCGTTGGCGGCATTCCGCGCAAGCCATCATTGCCGCCCAATTCGAGGATCACCAGTTCCGGCTTATGCTCTGCAAGCAGCGCCGGCAGGCGCGCCTGGCCTCCGGCACTGGTGTCGCCGCTGATCGAGGCATTGACTACTTTATCGTCAAAACCCTCCTGCTTGAGCCGTTGTTCGAGCAGCGATACCCACCCCAACCGGGTATCCAGTCCGAAACCGGCGCTGATACTATCGCCAACGATCAGGACAGTACCCGCCGCTGCGTTCTGGGCCATGCACATCAAGGCCAGGCCAGCACTCAAAAACCACACACGCATCGGATTCTCCATGGGCGCAAGCATTCTCACCGCGAAGAACCTTAGCAAAGTGGTTCCCAGCGCGGAAGGTGAACTGACCATCCTGCACGAACTCAGCCTGGAACTGAACAAGGGCGACAGCCTGGCCATCGTCGGCGCATCGGGTTCCGGCAAATCCACCCTGCTCGGCCTGCTCGCCGGCCTCGACTTGCCGAGCAGCGGCGAAGTCATCCTCGCCGGGCAAGGCCTGAGCAATCTCGACGAGGACCAGCGCGCGCGCATCCGCGCCGAACATGTGGGTTTCGTCTTTCAGTCGTTCCAGTTGCTCGACAGCCTCAACGCGCTGGAAAACGTCATGCTGCCACTGGAACTCGACGGTCGCAAAGACGCCCGCGAACGCGCCACCGAACTGTTGCAACGGGTCGGTCTTGGCCAGCGCCTGACGCACTCGCCACGCCAGCTCTCCGGCGGCGAGCAACAGCGCGTGGCAATTGCCCGGGCCTTCGCTGCCGAGCCGGACGTGCTGTTCGCCGACGAACCCACAGGCAACCTCGACAGCCACACCGGCGAGCGCATCAGCGATTTGCTGTTCGAGCTGAACATGGAGCGCGGCACAACGCTGGTGCTGGTGACCCACGACGAACGCCTGGCCCATCGCTGCCGGCGCCTGATCCGACTTGAAGCCGGGCTGCTGGTCGCCCCTCTGGAGCCTTGATGGCACGTCTGCCGCTGTTGCGCCTGTTCAGCCTCGCCCTCCGCCAATTGCTGCGCGATGCCCGCGCCGGTGAGTTGCGTGTGCTGTTCTTCGCTCTGGTCGTCGCAGTGGCGGCGAGTACCGCCATCGGCTATTTCGGCGCCCGCCTCAACGGCGCCATGATGCTGCGCGCCACCGAATTCCTCGGCGCCGACCTGGTGCTTGAAGGCAGCTCGCCGGCGCGGGCGGAACAGATCAAGAGCGGCACCGAGCTGCGGCTGGCTCATGCGCAGATCGTCGAGTTTTCCAGCGTCATTGCCACCGACAACGGCATTCAGTTATCGAGCATCAAAGCGGTTGACCGCGCGTATCCGCTGCGCGGCGAACTGAAAAGTGCCCCCGCCCCGTTTGCCACTGAAACCTCTGGCGGCGAACCGCAACCCGGCGAAGCCTGGGTCGAAGCGCGCCTGCTGACCGCACTGGACCTGAAGATCGGCGACAGTATCGACGTCGGCATGAAGACCCTGAAGCTGACCCGCGTGCTGACTTATGAGCCAGATCGCGCCGGCAACTTCTACAGCCTCACGCCCCGGGTGATGATCAACCTTGATGACCTCGCCGCCACTGGCGTGGTGCAGCCCGGCAGCCGGGTCAGCTACCGCGAACTGTGGCGCGGCGAACCGCAAGCACTGGAAACCTATCGACAGCTGATCAAACCCGGCCTGGCCGCCAATCAGCGCATTCAGGATGCCCGCGATGGCAATCGGCAGATCGGTGGTGCGCTGGGCAAGGCCGAGCGCTACCTGAACATGGCCAGTCTGGTCGCGGTGTTGTTGGCCGGTGTGGCAGTGGCACTGTCGGCCAACCGCTTTGCCAGTCGCCGCTTCGATGCCAGTGCACTGCTGCGCTGCCTCGGCTTGTCGCGTCGGGAAACCATGCTGTTGTTCAGTATTCAACTGACGGTACTGGGCTTGGGCGCCGCCCTCAGTGGTGCGCTGCTCGGCTGGCTGGCTCAATTGGGATTGTTTGCCCTGCTGCATGATCTGCTGCCGGCAGATGTACCGCCGGGCGGGCTGTTTCCGGCGATGGCCGGAATCGGTACCGGATTGGTGGCGCTCGCCGGGTTCGCCTTGCCGCCGCTTGCTGCGCTGGGCCGGGTGCCACCGCTGCGGGTGCTGCGTCGTGACATGCTGCCGATTCCCTCCAGCACCTGGATGGTCTACGGCGCGGCGCTGGGCGCACTCGGCCTGATCATGTGGCGCCTGAGCCTCGACCTGCTGCTGACCTTCGCCCTGCTCGGTGGCGGCGTCGTCGCAGCGCTGATTCTTGGCGGACTGCTGCTGTTGCTGCTGAACAGCCTGCGTCGTCTGCTGGCCCGGGCATCGCTGCCGTGGCGCCTGGGTCTGGGCCAGTTGTTGCGTCACCCGCTGGCCGCCGCCGGGCAATCGCTGGCGTTCGGTCTGATCCTGCTGTCGATGGCGTTGATTGCCCTGCTGCGCGGCGAACTGCTCGACACCTGGCAAAACCAACTGCCGAAAAACGCCCCGAACTATTTCGCCCTGAACATCCTGCCGGCGGACAAGCAGGCCTTCACCGATCATTTGGTCAACGTATCCGCACAAGCGGCGCCGCTGTATCCGGTGGTGCCGGGGCGGCTGATCAGCATCAATGGCGAACCGGTGCAGCAGATCGTCAGCAAGGATTCGGCCGGCGACCGCGCGGTTCAGCGTGACTTGAGCCTGACCTGGGCCGCCGACCTGCCGGCGGGCAACAAGCTCACGGCCGGTTCGTGGTGGACCGAGCAACCCTCGGATGACGTACCGGGCGTGTCAGTGGAAGGCAAAGTCGCCGAGAGCCTCAAGCTCAAATTGGGCGATCACCTGGTGTTCAGCGTTGGCGGGGTCAATCGTGAAGCGAAGGTCACCAGCCTGCGCGAGATCAACTGGGACAATTTCCAGCCGAACTTTTTCATGATCTTCCAGCCCGGCACGCTGAAGGATCTGCCAGCGACCTACCTGACCAGTTTCTACCTGGCGCCCGGTCATGATCAGCAGATCGTCGAGTTGTCGCGGGCATTTCCGGCCGTGACCATTCTTCAGGTCGAAGCGCTGCTGGAACAACTGCGCAGCATCCTCGCCCAGGTCACCCTGGCGGTGGAGTATGTGTTGTTGTTTGTGTTGGCGGCGGGGATGGCAGTGCTGTTCTCCGGCTTGCAGGCAACGCTGGACGAACGCATTCGCCAAGGCGCGCTGTTGCGCGCGTTGGGTGCGGAACGGCAGTTGCTGGTCAAGGCCCGGCGCATCGAGTTCGGCTTGCTCGGCGCGGTCAGCGGTTTGCTCGCGGCCATTGGTTCGGAAGTGGTGAGTCTGGTGTTGTATCGCTATGCGTTCGATCTGCCGTGGCACCCGCATCCATGGTTGTTGGTGCTGCCATTGATTGGCGCGGCGCTGATTGGCGGCGCGGGCGTGTTCGGTACACGCCGGGCGTTGAATGCGAGTCCGCTGACAGTCTTGCGCGAGGGTTGATAGACTCCTGCCTTCGTCACCACAAGAAGTTGCCATGAGCCGTTATCGCCCTCCCCGCACCGCCGGCACCGCGCTGATCACCCCAGAAGGTGAAGCGCGGATGCGCGCTGAATTCCATGAGCTGTGGCATGTGCGTCGCCCGCAGGTGACGCAATCGGTCAGCGAAGCCGCGGCTCAGGGCGATCGCTCGGAAAACGCCGAGTACACCTACGGCAAGAAGATGCTGCGCGAAATAGACAGCCGCGTGCGTTTTCTCACCAAGCGTCTCGAAGCCTTGAAGGTCGTCAGCGAAAAACCCAGCGATCCGAACAAGGTCTACTTCGGCGCCTGGGTGACCATCGAGGACGAGGACGGCAAGCAATCACGCTACCGCATCGTCGGCCCGGATGAACTGGATCTGAAGCTGGGTTTGATCAGCATCGACTCGCCGCTGGCCCGCGCCTTGATCGGCAAGGCGCTGGACGCCGAGGTTCGGGTGCAGACGCCAACCGGTGAGCAGTTTGTCTATATCGTGGCGATCGATTACCCGTAACGCGTTTCAGCGACGGGTGATCAGCCCCTGACGCGCAACACGGGTCAGCTGCTTGATCATTTCCGGAGCCTCTTCGGCGCTCGGCGCCTGAATCACTGCCAGATCGAAACTGTCGCTGGCAAAGCGTGCCAGGGACTCGCCGTGTTCGACAAACTGGATCAGGAACGCGGCAGGACCGCCGCTGCGGCGTGGCCAGCCATCGAGATAACGCAACAGCGTCGGCTGATGTTTGCCGCCAAGCAGGATTTTTGGATTGCGCTGGGTGATATGTGCCGTGATCGGCGCGGGACGTGCTGGAGGGCGTAGTGCATTCATCGTGTCGTGTCTCTGCCTCAAAAGTCTGCATGGCAGGTGAGAGGCAACACCGAACCAGCGCTTTAGCGGTATTTCGAAGCCCTGTTCCGGCTTCTGACGGCAACTGTCTGAGTCACCTGGCGCCCCGCAAGTAGCTGTTTAAATCGGCGCATGAGCAACATCCTAGAGAACGTGACCGATGAGTGTCAAGAATCAGCCACAACAAAAAAGGCCCGCACAATGCGGGCCTTTTGCTTGATCCAGAGCACTCAACCGGAGATGGCACGATCCACCGACAGCTTGCCGGCGCCTTCGATCAGCACCGCGATGCTGCCACCGAGCAATGCCAGCGCGAACTCATAACCGTTGTTGGTCAGGAACAGGCCGTTATGGATGTGCACCGAGAAGATCGCCACCAGCGACAGGAAGGTCAGTCCCAGCGCCGCCGGACGCACCAGCAGACCGATGATCAGCGCCAGACCGGCGAAGAACTCAGTGCCACCCGACAGAATTGCCATGACATAGCCCGGTGTCAGCCCCAGGCTTTCCATGTACTGCGCGGTGCCCGCCAGGCCGTAGCCGCCAAACAGACCGAAGAGCTTTTGCGAACCGTGAGCGGCGAAGATCACGCCAACCGCGATGCGCAGAATGGTCAGGCCGTAACCGGCGCGGGTGAACAAAACCTTGTTGATCAGAGAGCTCATGGGGCATTCCTTGTTTTGCGAGAAGTGTGTTGGGATTGGCCGCTATATTAATCAGTTAATTTCATGTTAAAAGCGCAATTATTCCGCCATAACAATCAAATTATTAGATCACTTGCGTGAGGCTACTTTCTGTCCCCGGGGCTCCAGTGACTCCCGTTCCCGGTCGAACGCCAAGTAATACTTGTTCACGCTATTAACATAGCTGACGGCCCCCATGCCCACCTGCTCCATGGCGATGCGCTCGACCTGGAAGAACCACTGGTTCGGGTTCAGCCCACGTCGCCGCGCCTCGGCACGCATGCCTTGCACACGCTCCGGGCCGATGTTGTAGGCCGCCAGGGTGAACGCCATGCGCTCGCGCTCATTGAGTTTCGGACTGTTGAAAAACTTGCGGCGAATCATCGCCAGGTACTTGGCCCCGGCCTGCACATTCGCATCGAGATTCTGGATGTTGTTCACCCCGACCCGTTGCGCCGCAGACGGGGTGATCTGCATCAGCCCGGTCGGGCCGCTGCCGCTGCGGGCGTTGGGTTGCAAGGCCGACTCCTTGAACGCCAGCGCCGCCAGATTCAACCAGTCCATGTTTTGCGCGTCAGCATGCTTTTGCAGGGTCGGGCGCAGTTTTTCCAGACGCTGACGGTCAGCCTTGGCCAACGGATAGTGCACTTGATAGAGGCGCCGATAGATCCGCAGAAACTCTGCATCTTCGTTCGACGGCTTCTTGTAGCCAACCAGGAAACGATCGATGCTCGCCCGCAGCATCGAGGCATCGCGGCGCACGAACCAGTATTCCTCACCCGGCTCGCTGATCATCAACTGCCGGTCAAGACGCAGTTTGGGCAGGATCTTGCCCCAGCGCTCGGCGATGGGTTGCTCGACGATGGTCAGGTGAAATATCCCGCCCTGGACCATCTCCAGCACGTCTTCGACGGCCAGCGTGGGATCGACCCACTCGATCTTGATCGGCGCCAGTTTGTGCAACGCAAGTTTCTGATTGAGCTGGCTGACCGCCTCCCCCGCCGCACTGCCGGTCGGCAAAGCGAGGGTTTTGCCGGACAGCTGTTCGACCTTGGTGTAGCGGCGCTCGCCCTTGATACCGACCAGCACCAGCGGCACATTGCGGGCAATCGGCTCACTGCTGGCGACCGCATGTCCCGATTGCAGATCAAGCAGTTCTCCAGGCGCTACCAGATCACCTTCACCACGCTGCAAGGCACCGAGCAGTTGATCCTTGGCTTTGGGAATGATCTTGAGGGTGACTTCCTGACCATCACGGGCATGGCCATTGAGGTATTGCTCGAAGGCGCGCAGGCGGTGGTATTCGACACCGATGGCCTGGCCCTGGACTTCACCGGAGCTGTTGCGGCTCTGGTTGACCAGCACTCGCAGCACGCGGCTGCTGCGGATCTCCGACAGGTCGCGGACCTTGGCGGCCGGCACGGCTTGCAATGGCCCGGGCAGGCGCGCTACCGCCGTTATCGGCAGCAGCAGCGACGCACACAACAGGAGCAAAACCGAGGGACGATGCATCCACTCTCCGGAAAGAATACGGGGCGTTTTTTACCGCTGAACGGTCAAAAACACCGACGAAAACAGAGCGCCTTGAGCGCTGGCAAAGTGCGAGAGACTGGCACAGTGATGGCATTTATGCCAACCCGGGCTGCGTCACGGCATCAAAAGACAGCTATAACTCTTTGTAGTTCTTGGCTTTTCTTATAAATCTACAGCTCTGGTATGCTTTCCGGCCTTCGGTCCGAGGTAGAACCATGCAACTCATCGATATCGGCGTCAACCTGACCAACCCAAGTTTCGCCGAAAAACATCAGGCCGTGCTCGACCGCGCCTACGCCGCCGGGGTCTGCCAACTGGTGCTGACCGGCACCAGCGTCGGGGGTAGCGAGCAGGCGCTGGAACTGTGCCAGCAACTGGATGACAGCGGGCAACGACTGTTCGCCACCGCCGGCATTCACCCGCATTCGGCCAGTGACTGGAACGCTGACAGCGCACGTCGTTTGCGCAGCCTGCTGCATGAGAAAAACGTGGTTGCCGTGGGTGAATGCGGGCTGGACTTCAACCGCGATTTCTCCCCGCGCCCGCAACAGGAAAGGGTTCTGGAAGAACACCTGGCGCTGGCCGCAGAGCTGCAACTGCCGGTGTTCCTGCACGAGCGTGATGCCAGTCAGCGCCTGCTGGAAATTCTCCGGGACTTCCGCGATCAACTGCCCGCTGCCGTGGTGCACTGCTTTACCGGCGAGCAAAAAGCCCTGTTCAGTTATCTGGATCTGGACCTGCACATCGGCATCACCGGCTGGATCTGCGACGAGCGCCGGGGCACCCATCTGCACCCGCTGGTCAAGGAGATCAAGCGCGGACGGCTGATGCTGGAAAGCGATGCGCCGTACCTGCTGCCGCGCACTCTGCGACCGAAGCCGAAAAACGGCCGCAATGAGCCGGCGTATCTGACCGAAGTACTGCGCGAAGTAGCGCTGCATCGGGGCGAGAGCGAGGACGAACTGGCAGCGCACACCACGGCGTGCGCCCGTGCGTTCTTCAACCTGCCCACCCTCCCCTGACACCGCACAATCCCTTGTAGGAGTGAGCCTGCTCGCGATAACGGTAGATCAGCCAATATTTATATCGACTGACCGTCCCTCATCGCGAGCAGGCTCACTCCTACAAAAGCGGTGCAGCGTGGCTTGTTGACCCATATCAAGATCTTCCGACCTGTATAGCGGCACAATGCTGGCACCTTGCCAAAACTGTTTCCGCTATCAGAGAAGACCTCCATGGGTGCCTGGCTTAGCAATATCTCGCTGAAATACAAATTCTGGGCGGTCAACGCGGTCGCCTTCGTCACCACCCTGCTGCTGGTTCTGTACGCCGTGCAACTGGAGCAGCAAGCCCGCAGCCACGCCTCACAAGCCTCCGCTCAAGCCCAGGCGCAATTGCTCAAGGCCTGGCCGGACGGGCAGGCCTTGCCCAAGGTTGACCAGGTGCTGACCTTCAAACGCGGGGAAGCGCCGCGCCTCAACGATCAACCCGTACTGGAGATCAGCGACAGCAACGGCTGGAACGAGATCAATCACCTGCCGCTGTTCGGCGACAACCCATTGATGGGCGCCGAAGTATTCAGCCGCGCCGACGGCCAACAGGTCGCGGTGATCGCCTATGGTCCAAGCCTGGCGCAGGTGTTCAGCGAGCGTTTTGCCAACTACGCGGTGGCGGTGTTCATCCTGATGCTGGCAATGCTCGGCGCTTCACAACTGCTGATCCGCTTCCTGCTCAGCCAGCTCAACACATTGAAAGACGTGATGCTGCATGTCGAGAAAAGCGGCGACCTCTCGGCCCGCGTACCGTTGGCCGCCAAGGATGAAGTCGGGCAGATGGCCAATGCGTTCAACGCGATGCAGGCCGGTTATCAGCGCGTGGTCACGACGGTCGCCAACACCGCGCGACAACTGGACGTCGGCGCCGCACGCCTGGCCTCAAGCATGAATGAAGTACGCCACGGCATGCTCGGCCAGCAGAGCGAAACCGATCAGGCCGCCACCGCGATCAACGAAATGACCGCCACGGTTTATCACATTGCCCAGCACGCCGGCGCCACCCGCGATCTGTCGCAGACCGCCGATGGTCTCGCTGGCAGCGGCCAGCATGTGGTCAGCCGCGTGCAGCAGTCGATTGCCGGACTCTCCAGCGGTGTGCAGCAGACCGCCGAGATGATCCAGCGCCTGGCCGAAGACAGCCAGAAGATCAACGGCGTGGTCAGCGTGATTCACAGCATCGCCGAGCAGACCAATCTGCTGGCCCTCAACGCCGCCATCGAAGCGGCCCGGGCCGGCGAGATGGGCCGAGGCTTTGCCGTGGTCGCCGATGAGGTGCGCAACCTGGCAAAACGCGTGCAGACCTCCACCGATGAAATCACCACCATGGTCTCGGCGCTGCAGGCCGGCACCCGCGATGCGGTGGACTTCATGCAGGAGAGTTCATACAAGGCCGATGACTGCGTGCAACAGGCGCAGGAGGCCGGCGAGGCGCTGGCGCAAATCACCGGCGCCGTGGCGCAGATGCGCGAGAGCAACACCCAGATCGCAGTGGCGGCCGAGCAGCAGAGTCAGGTGGCCGAGGAGATGAATCGAGCGGTGGTGAGCATTCGTGATGTGACCGAGAACACCGTGAAGCAGACCGTGGATTCGGCAACGACCAGTAATGAACTCGCGACGTTGGCCGGGGAACTCAACAAGGCGATTGGGCAGCTCAAGCTGTAAGGGACTCATCGCGAGCAGGCTCACTCCTACAGGGGATAGGTGAACGCCACAAATCTCTTGTGGGAGCGGGCTTGCTCGCGAAGGCGTCAGTTGAAGCACCATCGAACCCAGCCATTGTGCCTATCACCGCAATAGCCAACCTTGATTCGCCGCGTCACCCGCCCCGGCCTATTCTTCAATCATGTGTTCAACATGGATCGAGGAGTAGCAAACATGGGCAAACGTCACCCCAATCTTCCCGCGTGGCAATGGCGCGCGTACCCGAACAATCATCAGCACCCGACCAATCTGGTGTTGCACCTGATTGCCGTGCCGTTGTTCATCGTCGCGTTTCTGTTGATCGTGTCCGGGGTGTTCAGCCTGAGCCTGGCCAGCGTCGCCATTGGCGTGATCGGTATCGTCGCGGCGCTGGGTCTGCAGCGCCACGGCCACAGCCTGGAGGCGCAAGCCTCCGAGCCGTTCAGTGATCGCAAAGATGCCATGTCACGCTTGCTGGTCGAGCAGTTCCTGACCTTTCCACGGTTTTTCCTCAGCGGCGGCTGGTGGCGCGCCTGGCGTGAGCGCCACCGTCGGCATTGATTCAGGCGAAGATCGTGACGGTCTGTCGGCTCATGGCGATCAACTCCCCTTCCGCGCTCCACAGTTTCGCGGCGACATGCCCGTAACCATCGGCGGCGTATTCGATGTCGGCCAGGTATTTGCACCAGTCCAGCGTGCTCAAGTCGCGTAGCGGCTGAACGAATTCAATGGTCCAGGTCAACGTGCTACCCGGTGCCGGTTTCTTCAGATACGGCAACAATGCCGGCGGCCACGCATCCACCAGCGCCAGCAGATGCGCCTCATTGACCGGTTCTTCCTTGACGTCTCCACGCAACCGCACCCAACCGCCCATCTGCCGCGATGTGTTGCCGGTGAACGGCATGCCGCCGACACTCCAACGCATCGACAAGTGACGCATGAATTCCGGGGTCACGCCTTTGATGTAGGGCAATTCCTGGCATTCGTCCCAGTGTTTCATTTCGGCTGCCGGATAGGCGGCAACGGCCACTTCCGACGGTCGCGAAGCACCGAAGCTGCCTTGCACAATCGTCACCACCTGACCGTTCTGCACCGCACGGCCCAGCACCTGGCTGACCGCCTTGCCTTCACGCAATACATCGACTTCGAAACGCACCGGGACTTCCGGCTCCACCGGGCCGACAAAGGTGATTGCCAGCGAGCGCACCGGGCGATCTGCGGGCACCTTCGCGCGCATGGCTTCATATTGCAGCGCCGCCACCAGGCCACCAAAACTGGCCCGGCCCTGGCCCCACTCGGCAGGAATAGTCAGTTCTGGATCGCGGCGGACCGCATCGAGCAAATCGGAAAAGCGCATGACAACCTCGGGAAGCAAAAGTGAATGCAGCGATCTTAACCAGCATGGCAGAGCGCCGCAGCGTCTATTCCGGTCAAATGGACTGACAGAAAGGCCTTACACCGATATCAACCACACCGCAGATCCCTTGCAGGAGTGAGCCTGCTCGCGATAGCGGTCTGACATTCAACAGTAGCGTTGGCTGTCAGACCGCTATCGCGAGCAGGCTCACTCCTACAGAAGATATGTGCTGATATCGGGGTTATTTGAAGCAGCTTGAACTGAGTTTTTCGAGCACCCGATCCGCCTTGGCTTCGGCCTTGATCAGGCCTGCCTGCCAAGTCGCAACGCACGGTTGCAGATCACTTTCCTGCTCGGCCCGCGCCAGCCATTGCCAGCAATCGTGCCAGTCACCGAGCGCGCCCTGCGCCGACTTCAACCGCGCCAGCGCCGCTGCAGGCAGACGATCCAGCTCCGGATAAGCTTCGATGCCATAGCGCACGCGCTTGATCAGCAAGCGCAGGCGATGGCGGTCGTGGGCTGGATCATGCAGCGCCTCATCAAGTTTTTTCCATTGTTTGTGCAGGCGGTTTTCGATGCGCTTGGCCAAGCCCTTGAGCAGGCCCTGACGCTCAGATGCGCGCAGGAAACGCGGGAATGCGTCGAGCATCATCAGCAACGAATTGACTTCAGCACTCGCCGCCAGCGTCGGATAGGCGTCGGCCATTTGCGCCATGCGCCGTTGCGCCGCCTGCGCTTGATCGTGCTTGAGCAGATACGCCGCCAATACCTCGCGGTCACGCCACGGCGTGGTCAACTGGCCCACCGCTGATGCGGCACCTTCCAGTTGCTCCACGCCAGGCAAGCCGCGCAATGGCCGTAGCAGGCTGCGCAAGCGCCGCACCGTGGTGCGCAAATCATGCAGCGCTTCAGGGTCGGTGCGCGCGGTCAAGCGCGCCTGACAAGCCAGCAGCCGCACTTCCAGGCTCAGGACATGAGCCACCAACCGATCGACCAACGCAGACATCACTTGCTCCTGATTCACATGGCTTGAAGGATGAGTCTGCCGTGAGAAGGCGGCCACATCCTTGCGTCAAGTCAGCAGCTTAGCGACCGGCGCGGGATTCGCGAATATAGAAACGGGCTTTCTCGGCCTTGTTGCTGCAGCCCTCGAAGCCTTCGAATTGCTGCTGGGTCTTGGCGGCCGTCAGCAACGACAGCGCCTTGGAGTAGCTGACCGTACCGGCAAAACCTTCGGCCTTGGCCAGGTCCAGTTCATGCCACGCCGCATCGAGCTGACTGCCACAGCTGTCACGATAAGCAGTCTTGCCGGCGCAACCGGCCAACGCCAGCGCGATCAACGGCACACAGATCCAGGCTTTCATCACTTACACCTCAAAATAGGTCAACAGTCGTGCAGTTAAGACGGTGCGGCGAGCAAAAAGTGCCTTGGCGCCCGATGAATCTGCGGTGCCCCAAGGATAGCGCCGAGCGGTCACGGAGTATCGAAAAAACGACGCCGCAGGCGCCCTGAACGACCCTGCCGATTGTCGCCCGCCCCCGGATGGGTGCATTGTGGAGCCTTGTCGGGAGGAAGTTTGATGAAAAAGCGTGTCGCACTGGTGCTGGGCTCCGGTGGCGCCCGGGGCTATGCCCATATCGGGGTCATCGAGGAGATCGAAAGACGCGGTTACGACATTGCCTGCATTGCCGGTTGTTCGATGGGCGCGGTGGTCGGCGGAATCTATGCGGCGGGCAAACTCGAGGAGTACCGCACCTGGATCGAATCGCTCGACTATCTGGATGTGCTGCGGCTGGTGGACGTGAGCTTCCGCCTCGGTGCAATTCGCGGCGAAAAGGTCTTCGGGCAGATCCGCAAGATCGTCGGCGAGATCAACATCGAAGACCTGCGCATCCCCTACACCGCGGTCGCCGCCGACCTCACCAACCAGCAGGAAATCTGGTTTCAGGAGGGCTGCCTGCATCAGGCGATGCGCGCCTCGGCAGCGATTCCCAGCCTGTTCACCCCGGTGATGCAGGGTAACCGGATGCTGGTGGATGGCGGCATTCTCAACCCGCTGCCGATCGTGCCGGTGGTGTCCAGCCACTGCGACCTGATCATCGCCGTCAACCTCAACGCGACCAACCAGCGGCATTACAAATTGCCGGTGATTCAGCGCCCGCCAGCCTTTCGCTCGCGCTTCGACAGCCTGCTCAGTTCGCTCGGTTCGAAGATGCCGTTCCGCCGCAAACAGGCCGAGCAGTTGTTGTTGCTCGAGCAGGAAGCCTTACGCGCGGAAGCGGCGGACATCAATCCGTGGCTGGAAGGCAGCGAGCCGGAAAGTCAGCAACCGGCAGCGGCCCCCGAGCGCGAAGGTGCGCCGAAATCCGCCACCGGTTCGTTCATCATCGACAACGTCGGGCCGGCGTCACTGCTGGACCTGATCAACCAGAGTTTCGAGGTGATGCAGACCTCGCTGGCGCAATACAAGATCGCCGGGTATCCGCCGGACATCCTGATCAACGTGCCGAAGCGCGTGTGCCGGTTTTTCGAGTTCTACAAGGCACCGGAACTGATCGCGCTGGGGCGCGAGATTGCGCGGGATACGCTGGATCGGTATGAGAGTGAACAGGGTTAAGGCCTGAAAGATCGCTGTTGAATGCAGTGCCCTCATCGCGAGCAGGCTCACTCCTACAAGGGATCTGCGAACGACGCCGACTCAATGTAGGAGTGAGCCTGCTCGCAATGAGGCCAGAAAAGACAACACAGAAACTACAGGCTGCCCTCACTCAACAACCGATACCCAACCCCCGCTTCTGTCACGATAAACCGCGGCCGCGTCGGATCATCCGCCAGCTTCTGGCGCAAGTGCCCGACCACAATCCGCAGGTAGTGACTGTCTTCGGTATGCGTCGGCCCCCAGATGTCCTTGAGCAATTGCTGCTGGGTGATCACCCGCCCCGGGTGCCGCGCCAGTTGCGCCAGCACCGCGTACTCCTTGCGGGTCAGCGCCACTTCGACGCCGTCGAGCAATACCCGCCGATAGGCCAGATCAACCGTCAACGGGCCGAACGTCAGGGCCGCCTGTTGCGCCTCGCCGGCCGGCGCCTGACGCAACAAGGCGCGGACCCGGGCGAGAAACTCCTGAATACCGAACGGCTTGGTCACGTAGTCGTTGGCGCCGCCATCCAGTGCCTGGACTTTCTGCCCTTCGCTGGCCCGCACCGAGAGCACCAGTACCGGCGCGGTGGCCCATTCGCGAAACTCGCGCAGCACCTGCTGGCCGTCCATGTCCGGCAGGCCCAGGTCGAGCACCAGCAAGTCGGGTTTGTTCAGCGCGGCCTGGGCCAGGCCCTCGGCGCCGGTCCCGGCTTCCAGCACTTTGTAGCCTTGTGAGGCAAGGCTGATGCGCAGGAATTTGCGGATCTGCGGTTCGTCATCGATGACCAAAATGGTCGCGGTCTGGCTCATGAATTCACATCAACACAAAAGATTGGCAAGAGAGTAGCGCAGCCGGGCTCAGGCTTCATTGTCCATCCCCGGTTGCGTCTGCAATGGCAGGTGCAGGGTGATGCTGGTGCCGCGTCCGCCGATGCCGTCGGCGACGCTGATCCGCCCGCCATGCGCGCCGACCATGCCCTGACAGATCGCCAGCCCCAGACCGGTACCCTGGCCACCGCGATCACCACGGGCGGCGGTGTAGAACATGTCGAAAATTTTCGCCCGCTCGTCTTCAGGAATCCCCGGCCCTTCATCGCTGACCGTGAAGAAGATCTCTTCGGCATTCGCCCCGGCACTCAGTTGCAAACGCCCATGGGCAGGCGAGAACCGCGCAGCGTTTTCCAGCACATTGACCAGCGCCTGCTCGATCAACGCTGCATGGACGAACAGCAACGGCAACTCGGCGGGCACATCGGTGCTGACCTGCAACGGCGCCAGTACTGCACGCAGACGATTGAGCGAACTGCCGACAATGTCGGCAGGCGCCACCCAGTCGCGCGCCAGCTTCAACGCGCCGTGGCCGAGACGGGTCATGTCCAGCAGGTTCTGGATGTAGCGATCGAGGCGTTCGGCCTCATCACGAGTGCCTTCGAGCAACTCGCGGCGATCTTCCAGCGGGATCGCTTCGCCGAGCGCCAGCAAACTATCGATGCTGCCGCGCATGGCGGTCAGCGGCGTACGCAGATCGTGAGACACCGAGGCCAGCAGCGCACTGCGCAATTGCTCGGTTTCGCCGTGCAGGCGTGCGGCTTCCAGATCGTCCGCCAGTTGCGCCCGGGCCAGCGCCTGAGCGAGTGGCTGACTCAACGCGGTGAGCAGGCGTCGACGTTGGCCGCTCAAGGTCTGGCCTTCTTTGGCGCAGACCCCGAGCAGCGCCAGCGGCCCGTCCTCCACCGACAGCGGCCACCACCACCAGCGACCGAGCGGCAGCGTGCCGGTGCCCATACCCGCCGGTTGATCGTGTTGCCAGGCCCAGTCGGCGGCGGCACGTTCGGATTCGGTAAACTCCAGCGGCCCGCCGGTCTCGACTTTCCAGCCGCCCTGGCCGTCACGGTTGAGCAGGCACAACTGCAGATCGCTCCAGCCATTGAGGTGTTGCGCGGCGGCGCTGACCACCGCCTGACGGTCGGTGGCGGCGGTGAGTTTGCGCGACAGGTCGAGCAGTTCGGTGGTCTCTTCCTGCGTGTCGCGCAGGGCCTGCAACTGCCGCCGCTGGCGGGCGGCCAGGTTACCGGTAAGTGCGGCCATCAGCAGGAAGAACAGCAAGGTCAGGACGTCTTCCTCGCGCTGGATGGCGAAGGAAAAATTCGGCGGAATGAACAGAAAGTCGTATGTCAGAAACGACAACGCCGCGCAGGCCAGTGCCGGCCCCAGGCTGCTGCGCACCGCCACCAGCAACACCGCCGCGAGGAACACCAGCGAGATGTTCGGCAGCGGCAACACACTCGACACCGCCCACGCCAGCGCACTGGCCAACACCGTGGCAACCAGTGCCAGTACATAGTCGAACCAGACCAGCGTCGGCGTCGCCCGCAGGCGCGGTTGCGGGTGTTCGTGGTCGTTGTCGAGGACGTTGATTTCCAGCCCGTGAGCCTGCCGCAGCAAACGCGCGGCGAGCCCGCCACCAAACAGGCGGCGACGCAGACTCGGTCGCGACTGGCCCACCAGCACCAGACTGGCGCGGCGTTCGGCGGCATGCTGAATCAAGGTCTTCGCCACTTCACCGGCACGCAGCAACACCACTTCGCCGCCAAGGCGTTCGGCCAACTGCTGGGCATTTTGCAGGCGCAGGCGCGACTGTTCATCGCGCACGGTGCCGTTGTCGACATGCACCAGGCTCCACGGCAAATGCCGACGCTGGGCCACGCGGCTGGCGTGCCGCACCAGGCGTTCAGCCTGCGCATCACCGTCGATGCCCACCAGCAAACGCCCGCGTACCGCCGGAGCAGCCTGACCGAGCTGACGATAGCCTTGCGCGAGATCGTTATCGACCTGCGCGGCCGCCGTTTGCATCGCCAGTTCGCGCAGCGCCGTGAGGTTGGTCTGGGTGAAAAACGCATCGATCGCTGCCCGCGCCTGTTCCGGCACGTAGACCTTGCCTTCGCGCAGTCGCTCCAGCAATTCGCGCGGCGGCAGGTCGATCAGCAGCAGTTCGTAGGCTTCCTGCAGCACCCAGTCCGGCAGGGTTTCACGCACCTGCACACCGGTGATACCACGCACCTGATCGTTGAGACTTTCCAGGTGTTGGACGTTGACCGTGGTGTAGACATCGATACCGGCGGCGAGCAGTTCCTGAATGTCCTGCCAGCGTTTGGCATGGCGGCTGCCGGGGGCGTTGGTGTGCGCCAGTTCGTCCACCAGCACCAGTTTCGGTTTGGCCGTGAGCAGGCCGTCGAGGTCCATTTCTTCGAGCATCACACCCCGGTATTCCGAGCGCACCAGCGGTTGCTGCGGCAAACCGCCGAGCAGTGCTTCGGTTTCCGCCCGGCCGTGGGTTTCAACGACGCCGGCGATGATTTTCACGCCTTGGCGCAATTGCGTGTGCGCGGCCTGGAGCATGGCGTAGGTCTTGCCGACACCGGGGGCGGCGCCGAGGAAGACTTTCAGCCGGCCACGGCCGTCTCGGGGCAGGTCTGCTAACAGTGCGTCGGCGCGGCCGGAGTCGCTCATGCTGGGAGTTCTCTCTTCCTGATTGATCGTTCCCACGCTCTGCGTGGGAATGCAGCCCGGGACGCTCTGCGTCCCATAAAAGCAGACGCAGAGCGTCTATTGATGCATTCCCACGCAGAGCGTGGGAACGAGCATCGACTACAGCTTTTCCAGCGCCATGTTCAATTCCAGCACATTCACCACCGGCGGCCCCACCAGCGGTTGTTCGATGTGCGCATCGAGCAGTTGCTGCAAGGTCGACACCGGCAGGTTGCGAGCTGCCGCGACACGCGCCAGTTGATAGGCAATTGCCGCCGGAGGCAAGTGCGGATCGAGACCGCTGCCGGAGGTGGTCAGCAACGCCAAGGGCACTGGCCCCTGGCCGGGCACCTGCAACTTGTTGGCGTCGTCGATCACCCGTGTGGCCAGCGCCGGATTGCTCGGCGCCAGGTTGCTGGCACTGCTGGAAACGGTGGCAAAAGCACCCGCCGAAGGACGCGGATGGAACCACGCATCACCGACGAAATCCTGAGCGATCAGCGCCGAGCCGCGCACCTTGCCGTCGGCATCGTGGACCAGACTGCCGTTGGCCTGTTCAGGGAAAGCGACCTGCGCAACGCCGGTCACCACCAGTGGATAAGCCACGCCGGTGATCAGGGTCATCAGCACCAGCAGGCTCAGGGCCGGACGTATCATTGTGGACATTGCAAAATCCTCGAATTCGTTGGGCAACTTGGGTGGAGTGTCAGGGAGATTTCTTCCCCCTCACCCCAGCCCTCTCCCCCAAGGGGGGAGAGGGGAAAGGGAGCCGATCCTGGTGTTGTTCAAGACCTGAGCTCGGCTCGGTATTTCAGGTCGATCCAGCTCCCGCAAACACCTCGGTCGGTCCCCTCTACCCCAGGAAGAAGGTTTAGGGTGAGGGGTTCTTTCAGTCTCAAACCAGATGCAGCGCCGTCAGCAGCATGTCGATCGCCTTGATCCCCACGAACGGCACCAGAATCCCGCCCAGTCCGTAGATCAGCAGGTTGCGACGCAGCAATGCCGCGGCACTCGCCGCCTGCACCCGCACGCCGCGCAATGCCAGTGGAATCAACACCACGATGATCAAGGCATTGAAGACAATGGCCGAGAGGATCGCGCTCTGCGGACTGGTCAGGTGCATGATGTTCAGCACGCCCAGTTGCGGATAAATCGCGGCGAACAGTGCCGGCAGAATCGCGAAGTATTTGGCGACGTCGTTGGCGATGGAAAAGGTCGTCAACGCGCCACGGGTCACCAGCAATTCCTTGCCGATCTGCACCACGTCCAGCAGCTTGGTCGGGTCGCTGTCGAGGTCGACCATGTTCGCCGCTTCGCGTGCGGCTTGCGTGCCGTCGTTCATCGCCATACCGACGTCCGCCTGGGCCAGCGCTGGCGCGTCGTTGGCACCGTCGCCGCACATGGCGACCAGACGACCGTCGTTCTGCTCAAGGCGAATGCGCGCCAGTTTCTTCTCCGGAGTGGCTTCGGCGAGCACGTCATCGACGCCCGCTTCAGCGGCGATGGCCGCTGCGGTCAACGGGTTGTCACCGGTGACCATCACGGTGCGAATCCCCAGTTTGCGCAGCTCGGCAAACCGCTCGCGAATGCCCGGCTTGACCACGTCCTTGAGGTGGATCGCACCGAGCAGTTTGCCGTCGGCGCAGACCAGCAACGGAGTACCGCCGCTCTGCGCGATCTTGTCGATTTCCCGCGACAGCGCAGGCGGCAGATCGGCACGTTGTTGGCCGAGGAAGGCCAGCAGCGAATCCACTGCACCCTTGCGGTAAACGCGGCCCTGATAGTCGACACCGGACAAACGGGTTTCCGCACTGAATGGCACGGCGGTCAGGCTGTCCAGCGTCGGCTCAGGCTGTGGGTGCAGACCGCGCAGGTATTCAACGATGGATTTGCCTTCAGCGGTTTCATCCGCCAGCGAAGCGAACAACGCGCCTTCGGCCAGTTCCCGACCATTCACACCAGGTGCGGCATACACCGCGCTGCAACGACGGTTGCCGAAGGTGATGGTGCCGGTCTTGTCCAGCAGCAGCACGTGCACGTCACCGGCCGCTTCCACTGCACGCCCGGATTTGGCAATCACGTTCAGCCGTACCAGTCGATCCATCCCGGCAATACCGATGGCGGACAACAGGCCACCGATGGTGGTCGGAATCAGCGTGACCAGCAGCGCCACCAGGAACACCAGCGGCAGGTTGCCGTTGGCGAAGTGGGCGAACGGCTGCAGGGTCACCACCACCAGCAGGAAGATCAGAGTCAGACCGATCAGCAGGATGTCCAGCGCCACTTCGTTCGGGGTCTTCTGGCGTTTGGCGCCTTCGACCAGCGCGATCATGCGGTCGAGGGTCGATTCACCGGGGTTGGCGGTGATCTTCACCAACAACCAGTCGGACACCAGGCGCGTGTTGCCGGTGACCGCCGAGCGATCGCCACCGGACTCGCGAATCACCGGCGCCGATTCACCGGTGATCGCCGCTTCGTTGACCGCCGCGATCCCTTCGATGACTTCGCCGTCACCGGGGATCATCTCCCCCGCTTCGACGCGCACCACGTCACCTTTGCGCAGACTGGCGGCAGGCACCACCTGGAAGCTGCCATTGGCCATTTTGCGCCGTGCGCTGAGGCCTTCGCTACCGGCCTTGAGACTGTCGGCGCGGGCCTTGCCGCGACCTTCGGCCAAGGCTTCGGCGAAGTTGGCGAACAGCACGGTGAACCATAGCCAGAGGGCAATCTGCGCGGCGACGAAAGTCGGCACGAGGTTGTCCGGAATGAAGCACAGCACGGTGGTGAAGATCGCCGTCAGTTCGACCACCAGCATCACCGGCGAGCGCACCAACTGACGCGGGTCGAGCTTGACGAACGCTTGCACCAGCGCCGGGCGCCACAGGGCTGAGATCGCGGTTTTCGGTGCTTCTGCCGACTTGGTCGGCACCGCAGGTTTTGCAGGAACATGCATATTCATGATGGATTCCTTAGAAGCCCAAGCTCAGGTGTTCGGCGATTGGCCCCAGCGCCAGGGTCGGCAGGAAGGTCAGGCCGCCCACCAGCAAAATGGTCACGGTCAACAGGGTCACGAACAGCGGGCCGTGGGTCGGGAAGCTGTTCTGGCCGATCGGTGCGGTTTTCTTCATTGCCAGGCTGCCGGCCAGGGCCAGTACCGGAAGGATGTAACCGAAGCGACCGATCAACATGCCCAGACCGAGCATCAGGTTGTGGAACGGCGTGTTGGCGCTCAGGCCACCGAACGCCGAACCGTTGTTCGCGCTGGCCGAGGTGTAGGCGTAGAGCAACTGGCTGAAACCGTGCGGGCCGGGGTTGCTGATGGTCGCCGCCGGGCCGGGCAACGTCGCCGCGATGGCGCCGAGTACCAGCACGCCCACCGGCATGACCAGCAAGGTCACCACCAGCAATTGCACTTCTCGCGCCTGCAGTTTCTTGCCGAGGTATTCCGGGGTGCGGCCGATCATCAGGCCGGCGAGGAATACCGCGATCAGCACGTTGAGCAGCATGCCGTAGAGCCCGGCACCGACGCCGCCGAAGATCACTTCGCCGACCATCATGTTGACCAGCGCGACCATGCCGCTGAGCGGGTTGAGGCTGTCGTGCATGCCGTTGACCGAACCGTTCGACGCCGCCGTGGTGGTCACTGACCACAGCACAGTGGCGGTGGTGCCAAAGCGCGCTTCCTTGCCTTCCAGCGGCGCGGTCTGCTCGACGGCAACGTTGTTCAACGCAGGGTTAGGCTGATATTCGGCCCACAACGAAGTCGCGCCACCGATCAGGAACAGCGCCAGCATGCAGGCGATGATCGCGCGGCTCTGACGCAGGTCTTTGACGTAGTGGCCGAAGGTGAAGACCAGCGCCACCGGGATCAGAATGATCGACGCCAGTTCGAACAGGTTGCTCCACGCGGTCGGGTTCTCGAACGGGTGCGCCGAGTTGACACCGAAGAAGCCACCGCCGTTGGTGCCCAGTTGCTTGATCGCAATCTGGCTGGCGGCCGGGCCGAGCGGGATCACTTGATCGACGCCCTGCATGGTCACGGCATTCACATATTGCGCGAAGGTCTGCGGTACGCCCTGCCACACCAGGTACAGCGCCAGCAGCAGGCACAGTGGCAGCAAGCCGTAGAGGGTGGCGCGGGTCATGTCGACCCAGAAGTTGCCCAGGGTCTTGGCCGACTTGCGCCCGATGCCACGGCACAGCGCAACCAGCACGGCGAGGCCGGTGGCGGCGCTGACGAAGTTCTGCACGGTGAGACCGACCATCTGGCTCAGGTAGCTGAGGGTCGCTTCACCGCTGTACGACTGCCAGTTGGTGTTGGTCATGAAACTGACCGCGGTGTTGAACGCCTGAGTCCATTCCTGGCCCGGCAGGTTTTGCGGGTTCAGCGGCAGGTGATCCTGGAACAACAGGATCGCGAACAGCAGCAGGAAACCGGCGAGGTTGAACGCCAGCAGGGCCAGCGTGTATTTCTGCCAGCTCTGCTCAGCCTGCGGATCAACCCCGGCAATGCGATAGCAGCCGCGCTCGACCGGGCCGAGAATCGGCGTCAACCAGGTGCGCTGGCCTTCCATCACTTTGTAGTAGAAGCGCCCGAGGAACGGCGCCGGCAGCAAGACCACCGCGAAAAACGCGAGGATCAGCCAATAGTCATAACTGTGCATAGCCGCTCCTAGTTCCGATCCGCGCGCAACAGCGCAACCAACAGATAAATGAACAGCCCCACTGCCAGCAGCAGGGACACCCCGTCCAGAACGCTCATGGAAGATCTCCGTGTTACGGCTTATTGCCGCGTGTGGAGGCATTGTCGGAAAGAAGGCTGTAAAGGAACGAGACCGAGGGTGTTGGCTGGGCATAAAGAAAGCGTAAAGAGTGGGTTTATGCGGGCGTTACAGGTGAGTCTTGTGGTGTCTGGACGGGCCTCTTCGCGAGCAAGCCCGCTCCCACAGGGATATGCGTTGTTTGGGCGACCGCATTTCAAAATGTGGGAGCGGGCTTGCTCGCGAAGACGGCAGCACGATCAACATCGCACCCAACTGGCGCACAAAAAGCAGTTATTGCGCCGCGAACATCCCCGATACGACAGCTTTCAACTCATTACGACTTGTTTCACAGCAATGGCACGCCCACTGCACACGCCCTCCCCCGAGCTTTCCAAACCGTTCAGGGAGCATGCGCATGAACACACAACTCAAACCCACGCTGGGCACCCTGCACCTGTGGGGCATCGCCGTCGGGCTGGTGATCTCCGGCGAGTATTTCGGCTGGAGTTACGGCTGGGGCGTGGCCGGCACGCTGGGCTTTCTGGTGACCTCGTTCATGGTCGCCACCATGTACACCTGCTTCATCTTCAGCTTCACCGAACTGACCACCGCGATACCTCACGCGGGCGGACCGTTCGCCTACAGCCGTCGCGCGTTTGGTGAAAAAGGTGGGCTGATCGCCGGGCTGGCGACGCTGATCGAATTCGTCTTCGCACCGCCGGCAATCGCGCTGGCCATTGGCGCCTATCTGAATGTGCAGTTTCCGGCGCTCGATCCGAAACACGCGGCAGTCGGTGCCTACATCGTGTTCATGACCCTGAACATCCTCGGGGTAAAACTGGCTGCGACGTTCGAGCTGATCGTCTGCGTGCTGGCGATGATCGAATTGCTGGTGTTCATGGGCGTGGTCGCACCGGCGTTCAGCTTCAGCAGTTTTGCGCTCAATGGCTGGGCCGGTTCCGATGTGTTCGGTGCCCCGGCGATTGCCGGGATGTTCGCCGCGATTCCGTTCGCGATCTGGTTTTTTCTCGCCATCGAAGGCGCGGCCATGGCCGCCGAAGAAGCCAAGGATCCCAAGCGCACAATCCCCAAGGCTTACATCAGCGGCATCCTGACCCTGGTGTTGCTGGCAATGGGCGTGATGTTCTTCGCGGGCGGCGTTGGTGACTGGCGCACCCTGGCGAACATCAACGACCCGTTGCCGCAGGCGATGAAAACCGTGGTCGGCGACAACTCCGGCTGGCTGCACATGCTGGTGTGGATCGGCCTGTTCGGCCTGGTCGCGAGTTTCCACGGAATCATCCTTGGCTACTCGCGGCAGTTCTTCGCCCTCGCCCGCGCCGGCTACCTGCCGGCCTCGCTGGCGAAACTGTCGCGCTTCCAGACCCCGCACCGGGCGATCATCGCCGGCGGCGTGATCGGCATCGCCGCGATCTACAGCGACGGTCTGATCAACCTCGGCGGCATGACCCTGACCGCAGCGATGATCACCATGGCCGTGTTCGGCGCCATTGTGATGTACATCATGAGCATGCTCAGCCTGTTCAAACTGCGTAAATCCGAACCCAATCTGGAGCGTACTTTCCGCGCCCCGTGCTATCCGCTGGTGCCGATGATTGCGCTGGTGCTGGCAGTGGTGTGCCTGATCGCCATGGCTTGGTTCAATGCGCTGATCGGGCTGATTTTCCTTGGTTTCATGGCGGTCGGCTTCGGCTACTTCCTGCTGACGGGCCAGTTGCGCGCCAACGCTCCGGCCGATGCGATGCTGACCGGCCGCTGAGGGATTTCGGGTACACCGGGCATAACCGGCCTAGAATGGAACCACTGCGAACTCACTTCGCTCAAAGTGGTATGCAGCGTCGCTGGCGAAATCCTCGCCCGTCGAGCTGCCATTAAGGAGAGCCGTTATGCCCTGGTATGCCTGGTTGATTCTGGTCGTTGCAATCGGCTCGATCGTGGGTGGGTTGATGATGTTGCGCGACACCGCCAACAAGGTCGAACTGACCGATGAAGAACGCAAGCGCGTAGCGCAGCGCAATGCCGAAGCGGACATCAAGGACGCGCAGGATCGCTGAACGAAAAACCCCGCCGGAACAGGCGGGGTTTGTTTTTGTAAAGGATTTTACTGACTGCAAGGATCAGGTCGGACTGAGCAGCGTGCTTTTAAGAAATAGAAGTACAGTCACCATGTCATTTACCTTGGTTAAGATGGCGGTCTTGTTGCGGAGAGTTCCACATGCGTTACTCGCAAGATCATAAAGCTCAAACCCATCTACGGATTATCAAGGAAGCCTCGGCGCGATTTCGCAAGGACGGCATCGGTGGCACCGGTCTGCAACCCCTGATGAAAGCACTGGGGCTGACCCACGGCGGCTTTTACTCACACTTCAAATCCAAGGACGAACTGGTCGAAAAGGCCTTGCAGGAGGCGAGCGATCAAGTCGACGGTTTATGCGCCGAGATCTTTGCCCAGGCAAACCCGCTGCACGTATTTATCGATACCTATCTCTCCGAATGGCATCAGACCTCCCCACACGAAGGCTGCCCGCTGCTGACCATCTCTTCAGAATTGGGCCTGCGCGGACAACCAAGCCCGACCAGTGATCAGGTGCTCGGCAATCGCCTGGATCAGATCGCCAGCACCCTGAAAGACGACAACAGCGCCGACCAGGCCATTGTCATCATGTCGACGCTGGTCGGCGCGCTGTTGCTGTCACGCAGTGTCGCCGACGCCGAGTTGGCCCAACGCATCCTCGACGTCACTCGCGATCACCTCAAGCAGTCGCAAGACTAAGCCTGCCAGCGCTTGAACAGCACGCTGGCGTTCACCCCGCCAAAGCCGAAACCGTTGGACAGCGCATATTCGATCGGCATCGAACGCGCCTGGCCGTGAACGATGTCTACACCCGCGCTCGCAGGATCGGGATTGTCGAAATTGAGTGTCGGCGGCACAACCTGATCACGGATTGCCAACAGGGTGAAAATCGCTTCCAGCCCGCCTGCGGCCCCCAGCAAATGCCCCGTGGCCGACTTGGTCGACGTCACGGCGATTTTATTCTCGGTGCCGAACAACGCCTTGATGGCTGCCAGCTCGCCAAGATCGCCGACCGGTGTGGAAGTCGCATGCGCATTGAGATGCTGCACCTGATCGGGCGCAATACCGCCCTGAGCCAATGCCAGCGCCATGGCGCGACGTGCTCCGCTACCGTCCTCCGGCCCGGCGGTGAGGTGATACGCATCGGCGGTGGTGCCATAACCGACCAGTTCGGCCAGAGGTTGCGCACCGCGGGCCAACGCATGCTCCAGTGACTCGATCACCAGCAGACCGGCGCCCTCGCCCATGACAAAGCCATCGCGCCCGCTGTCGAACGGTCGTGAGGCACGCTCGGGGGTGTCATTGTAACCGCTGGACAGCGCCCGCGCTGCCGCGAAACCGGCCAGACTGACCCGATCGATGCACGCCTCCGCCCCGCCGCACACCGCGATGTCCGCTTCACCTGCACGAATCATCCGTGCCGCATCGCCAATCGCCTGCACTCCGGCAGCACAGGCGGTCACCGGTGCACCCAACGGGCCTTTCAAAGCGTGCCCGATCGATACGTGTCCAGCGGCAAGATTGACCAGAAACGATGGAATGGTGAACGGCGACAGACGACGCGGGCCGCGACTGTCGGTGGTGCGTACCGCGTCAGCTATCGCGCCGAATCCGCCAACACCGGAACCGATGATGGTCGCGGTGCGCACCTGATCCTGCTCCTCGGCCGGATGCCATCCGGCCTGCGTCAATGCCTGGCGCGCCGCTTCCATGGCAAACAGAATGAAGCGGTCCATCTTCTTTTGCTCTTTGGGTGGCGTGGCAAGGTCCGGATCGAAGCCGGCCTCGGTGTCCTCCGCCGCCGTTGGCACCATCCCGGCGACCCGGGTCGGCAAATCTGCGCTCACCGCGTCCGGCAAATTGCGCAAGCCCGAGCGCCCGGCCAGCAATCGCTGCCAGACCATTTCGACATCACTGCCCAAGGGAGAAACCAGGCCCATACCGGTGACAACAATTCGACGCTGACTCATACCGCAGTTACCTCTGATCAGTTTTTGTAGCGTTGGGCCGCCGAACTGCGCGACAGATTCGGAGCCATGACATGCCGGGCACGCACAAAGGCCTGCCATTCACCTTCGTCAGGCAGCGACGGGATAGTGATCAACTCGCCTTGATCCAGACCGGCCAGCGCCGCATCGACCATTTCACCGGCCTCCATCACCATCTCCGCCGGAATGCCATTGGCATCGATGCCCGAGCGCTCCCAGATTTCGGTGCGGGTAACGCCGGGTAATACCGCTTGTACCTTGACGCCGGTGCCTTCGAGCTCCGTATTCAGCGATTGAGTCAGGCTTAGAACATAAGCCTTGCTGGCGCTGTAGGTCGCGTTGAAACGCTCCGGAAACAGCGCCACCACCGAGGCAATGTTGATGATCGTGCCGCGACCGGCCTTCGTAAAACTGGCGGCAGCCGCCGAAGCCAGAAGGGTCACGGCGGTGACATTCAACTGAATCAGGCGCTCCAGTTGCTCAGCATCGGAATTGGCCAGCAGACCATCGGCCGCCACCCCGGCGTTGTTCACCAACAGGCTGATGCTCGAGTCACTGCGCAGACGCTGCTGGAGTTTCAGCAGATCGTCCTTTTGCGTCAGATCGGCCTTGAGCACTTCGACCTGACCCCCATGGGCCTCGCGCAACTGGCTCGCGGCGCTTTCCAGACGCTGCTGATCACGGGCGACCAACAGTAAATCAAAACCACGCGCTGCCAGCCGCTGCGCGTAAATGGCACCTATCCCGGACGAAGCACCGGTGACGACGGCTGTACCTTGAGACTGAACTGAACTCATTAGGGCGCTCCTGAAACACATTGGGATATGGGCCTCCAATGCTCACTGGCCTGGAGGTGACGGAAATTATTATATGCATAATCCAAAAACAATATGATACCCATAATTTTCAGCTCGCCGATAAACGCAACCGGGCTCCCTTTGCCAAATCTCTGCGCCAGAAAACAGAAAGGCCGGTCAATGACCGGCCCCTTGGCGTTGAATAATCAGCTTAGTTCACTTCCAGCTTCTCGCGATTGCGATCCAGGATCGCCTTGCCGATGCCCTTGACTTCCAACAGCTCATCCACCGAGGCGAATGGCCCATTAGCATCACGATACGCAACAATCGCTTTGGCCTTCGCCTCGCCTACCCCGGACAACTGCTTTTGCAGCGTTATTGCATCCGCGCCGTTAAGATCGACCTTTTCACTCGGAGACGCGGCCACGACGTCGCTCACCATCGTTGCACTATTCGTATCAGGGACAACGGCAGGCGCCGCCACTACAGCGATTGAAGCACTGGTGAGCAGAGCAAAAAACAGAGAGTAGAAAAAACCGTTACGCATAAATGACGCTCCATGACATCGATTGAGAAAGCAGCTTTTCCCAAGCTGCTCTCCAAACTTAGGCCATGGTTGGCAGGTGTCAAAAATGTGTCTATTACAGGATGTGAAACAATCAGGGTTCGAGACGGCGTTGCTGGTAGATCCAGTCGACGATTTCGCCATCGGGCGTGTAGCCGCTGACGGTTTCGCGCAGGAGTTGGCGGACTCGGGAGTAGTCGTCTTGTTCAACTGCGTTGAGCAACTCACTCAACTTGGCTTTGAGCACGTCCCATGGCAAGTGATCTTCGTTGGCCGTCATGATCATCGGGTGGGGAGTTGCCGCGACATTGTCGCCGATCAACAATTCTTCATAGAGCTTTTCACCCGGACGCAAACCCGTGAACTGGATTGAAATGTCGCCCTGCGGATTACGTTCGGAACGGATGCTCAAGCCGGACAGATGGATCATTTTTTCCGCCAGCTCGACGATTTTTACCGGCTCTCCCATGTCCAGAACGAATACGTCCCCGCCCTGCCCCATGGATCCGGCCTGGATAACCAGTTGTGCCGATTCGGGGATAGTCATGAAGTAGCGAGTGATTTTCGGATGAGTGACGGTCAACGGTCCGCCGGATTTGATCTGGCTGTGGAACAACGGAATCACCGAACCGGACGAACCCAGCACGTTGCCGAAACGCACCATGGTGAAACGTGTCTTGTTGACCCGAGACACGTTGGCCTTATCACCAAACAACACTGGAGCCACTTCACGACTGAGTGCCTGGAGTGTCATTTCAGCCAGACGTTTGGTGCTGCCCATGACGTTGGTCGGGCGTACGGCCTTGTCGGTCGAGATCAATACAAAGTTCGAGACCCCTGACTGCAACGCCGCTTGAGCGGTGTTGAGTGTTCCGATCACGTTATTCAACACCCCTTCGGCAATGTTGTGTTCAACCATCGGTACGTGCTTGTAAGCGGCAGCATGGTAAACCGTGTCGACGTTCCAGGTTCTCATGACATCGAGCAGCTTGCCTTGATGGCGGATAGAACCAAGTATCGGGATCAGACGAAGCGGCCGGGATTCGCGGCAACCGCGCTGTTCCAGCTCTGACAGGATGCTGTAAAGATTGAATTCACTGTGCTCAAACAAAATCAGTGTGGTTGGCGACAATGAAAATATCTGACGGCAAAGCTCCGACCCGATCGAACCGCCGGCCCCCGTCACCATGACGGTCTTGCCTTTGATACAGCGCTCGAGCAACTCTGCCTGAGCCGGAACCGCATCACGCCCAAGCAAGTCGGCAATGTCGACTTCCTGGATGTCATCGACCTTTACCCTGCCACTGGCCAGATCAGTAAAGTTTGGAACACTGCGGATGTGCAGCGGAAACCCTTCCAGCAGGTTGAGAATTTCCCGGCGACGCGCACGCGTCGAGGACGGTAGCGCCAGGAGAATTTCCTGTGCTCCGGTCACGTCGATCATTTGCTGAATATGCTTGGGCTTGTAAACGTGCAGGCCGGAGATAGAGCGATCGGCAATACTTGGGTCGTCATCGATGAACGCCACCGGACGCATCACTCGCCCCATTCTCAAGGCGGCCACCAATTGATTGCCAGCGACACCCGCACCGTAGACTGCAACTTTGGTCAGCCCATCGTCTCGACTGGTAAAGGGGACATGTTGAGCTGCGTTAAACCAGTCGCCCATGAAGTACTGACGCATGCACAGCCGCAAGCCGCCAATAATGACAAGGCTGAGCCACCAATAGTTGAAGATGATAGAACGAGGAACGACCGTTTCGTGATTGCTGTACCAATAAACCACTAACGCGAGGATCAACGAAGAAAGGCTCACAGCCTTGATGATCGCTATCAGCGCGTCGTTGCCAAAGTAGCGCATGACCGCACGATACATACCGAAGCGGATGAAAAGCGGAATGGCAATGACTGGAGCGCAGGCAAAGAGCCAGAAATGAACGCGCAAGGGGTTGTACATATCGTCCAGGCCCAATCGGACGATGAACGCCAGCCAAAGCGACGCCCAGACCAACAGAATGTCAGTGGCTATCTGAATCAGCCGCTTCTGGCGACGAGGCAGATTCAACAAAAAGGTGCGTAATTTATCCATAAATCCCAACCAACGGCATTACTCGTTCAAAGGTCTGCAATCATTTCAAGAGCTAGCAGGAATCGTTCCCGTCTCGACAGGGTAGCTTAGCACTGGGCAGGGCCGGGCTGGATGTAGATTCAAGGGGCATGACATCTGGCCCCTGCACAATGCCCTGCACTACCTTGGGTAACGCAAAAACAGGAGTCAGCGGAGTAAAGACAACTGTCCGGGCCGGAGGTTCGCGTGCCGCCTCCGGCGGCCCCGCTCTTTTGACTGAGCAGGACACCAGTGACACGACCAGCGTTCGTCAATCACACACCTGAACAGCCATGGCGCGGCAGGCACTCCCGCCGCCGGCCATGGGGGAACGTCAGCAGCGTCCAGCTCTGAGGGCTTTCCATTTCGACGCCAGCAACTGCTTTGACGAGCGAGTAACAGGTTGCACCAGATATCGATCAATCGCGAGAGAAATCAAAATTCCGATAGCAATGTAAAACGGCCACGAGTGCACAGTATCCCACTGATAATAAGGCCCCGTCACATCGGCTGGTTTAATGGCCCCGACCATGCACAACACCACATTGATCAGAAAGAAACCGAAAAGATGGTGAAGCAATACAGGAAAAGAATTTCGACCTATATAACCGAGCAGCTTACTGCAAGACTCATTTTTTGCCAGAATGTCGGAAACACCGTAGAAAAAAGCAATACTTGGCACACTGCTGACCACCGGCAAATATGCATTCTGGTATTTAGATGCCTGCATCCAGAAGTCAAGATTACCCGCCGCGACCCAAAACTGCTGCTGGATAACGTACAAAGACACCAGCACCACCACATACTTAAGAAACCGTTGACAGTTATATTTCTGGAACAAAGCTCCGAGATAGTAAAAAAACAATGCAAACGCAAAACGCAAATAAGGAATCTTGTCCCAATCTACTGTCTGAGTATCATACATATTGACGCTATAGCCGACAGCAGCGAGTCCCACCAGCAGATAAGACAGCAAGAAGGCCGTAGAGACGAACAGGCCGCTGCCTCCGCGACTTAAAAGCACGAACAACCGTGCATGAACGACCGAGAAATAAACCCGCACAAAAAACAGACAGGGAATAAACCAGTACGCGGCAGTGAAGAGGTACGCTCCCGAACCACCGAACTGATTCATGAATATCTTTTGAACGGAAAACGGCTCAGCGAAAGCTGTAAACCCATAATAAGCCAAAATCTGGCAGAGACAGGCATATGCAAAATAGAAAAATGTCGAGTACAACAATAGCGCCCTTACATTTTTTACGATGACCGGACCAACTTTTTCAATGCGCTGCTCACTAAAAAATACCCGACAGAAAGAAAAACAACGGCATATGAAACGAATATGGCGTGAACGGATACAATGCAACACCACTGCTGGCATGTCCCGCAACAACCGAGAGTATCCCTATCCCTCGCAACACATCGACGCTTAGATTCCTTACCACAGCCCTGCTCCCGCTCGACTATCATTCCTCCCCGAACATGTCACACTCACGACCGCTCAACAGGAGCGATATAAATATTTCAAACAACAAGAATTAAAATAACTACAGCTCTATATCCGCACGCTCAAAACGAGTAGTCCAGGTATTATCAGCGATAAACGTGATGCCACTTTCACATGAGTCACGATATTCCATTGCGGCGGCGACCTTTTCACCAATATCGCCAAGCGACTTGCTGATAAACGTTCCTGCCGCCTCTTCGCGAAATTTCATCTCTCCGAAGTCCGTTGAAACGACCGGTAAGCCAAGTGCCCGATACTCATAATATTTGATCGGATCGACGGAAATGGTCAGATCGCTTTTTTTGAAGGGAATAAGTCCGACATCAAACTCACACATCGCTGACAGGGCGACATCGTGAGCACAGGGTGGCAAAAACTCGATATTCGCAGGCAACTCAAAAGGCGCCGGTGAAAACACCGGACCGATAATGCGAATAATGTCACCGGAACGAAGCCGGGCCAGTGTTCGCATCCAGTCCCAGTCAAACCATGCACCCACCGTACCGACGTAGCCGAGAACCTTTCGCTCCCGCACCCCGCTGGCGTTGCGTGGTGGAGGCAACAGAGCATCATCCAGTGCGTTCGGCACGAATGAGATACTTGCCTTTTCTGGTGACCAGCGGTTTTTCAGAGCAGTGCTCGAGACCCAAAGCTTCTCCACGGTTTGAATCAGTTGACGCTCCCGACGCGCCATCGCCACCCGAGAAAATCCGCTGTAGAACGCAGGAAAATCATCCATTGCATCGTAGATGGAATGCTTGGGGTTGAACGCCTTCAAGACCTTCAACGCCAAGACCGAAGGTTTTCCAACCACGATCAGAGGCTCTTGCGTGCCCAGCTGTTGCTTCGCCTCGTTAATCAGCGGTCCCCAGAAACCGCTGTTCAACCACCCCGAGCCAGGAAGCGGCTCAATAGGCAGCGCACGTGGCGACAGCAATGTCAGCCATTGCGGTACGTTGACCTGAGCTTGCTGGTTCATCCCCGAACGCTTTAAGTCGCTCAGTTTGGGAAACCGGGTTGGATAGGGTTCGATCCAGATTACTTGTCGCCCGGTGCGCCGGTGAAACCACTCGACAAATTTGTGAGGGCGCTGGGAAAAACTGGCCCACGGAACAGGCGACAAGTAAATCAAACTCATCAGCTAAAGTACTCGCGCAGCGAATTCACGATTCGCTCTGCACCATGCCCGTCACCATAAGGAGACACGCCACGGGCCATCTCGCGATACGCGTCTTCATCATCCAGCAAGCGCTGCGCTTCGGCGACGATCATGTCGTAATTGGAGCCAACCAGTTTGACAACACCATGCTCGACAGCTTCCGGACGCTCGGTTTCTTCACGCAGTACCAGAACCGGTTTACCCAATGCAGGCGCTTCTTCCTGCACACCACCGGAGTCGGTCAGAATCAGGTAAGCACGCTTCATGGCGGCTACGAACGGCGCATATTCCAATGGATCGCACAGCACGAAATTGGCTACCGGACCAAGCAGTTCGTGAGCAACGTCCTTGACGTTAGGGTTTGGATGCACCGGATAAAGGAACTGCACGTCCGGGTTATTCTCAGCCAAGGTGCGCAATGCACGGCAGATGTTGAGAAACGGTTCACCGAAGTTTTCACGGCGGTGCGAGGTCACGAGCACCAGTCGCTTGCCCGGATCAAGTTCGATTCCCAGATCCAGGTCCTTTGCAGCGGTCATCAGCAGTGCATCGATTACAGTGTTGCCAGTGACAATGATATCGGCATCGGGAACACCTTCACGCAGCAGGTTCTGGCGCGAGCCCTCGGTGGGCGCAAAGTGCCAGCGAGCCAGCTTGCCGGCGATGACGCGGTTGGCTTCTTCCGGGAACGGGTTCTGCATATCCCAGGTGCGAAGCCCGGCCTCTACGTGACCAATAGGGATTCTGTGGTAGAAACAGGCCAGAGCAACGGTCATTACAGTCGTTGTATCACCTTGAACCAGCACGATTTCCGGCTTCTCTGCGCTCAGCACGTCGTCCATTTCCAGCAGGAGACGAGCAGTCAACGTGGTCAGGGCCTGGTTTGGACGCATGATGTTCAGGTCGATATCTTGTTCAATACCGAAAAAGCTCATGACCTGGTCAAGCATGTGGCGATGCTGGGCTGTGGCGAGAACCCGCACATCCGCCCAAGGCTCATTTTTCAACGCCAGAATGACCGGGGCCATTTTGATCGCTTCCGGACGGGTTCCAACAACGCAAAGTATTTTTCGTTTCACAAGAGTATTCCCACAAATCAGTTATTAGCTTTAGAGACTTTGGAGTTTTTCCGCATAGACAGCAGCTCTGACATCCCAGCTGTTCTGGTCAGCCAATGTCCGTAGCCGCTCACGATACGCCTGGTCGTTGCAGGCACCGAGAGCCAGGCGGATCGCTGCAATAAGCTCGGCAGCGTCACCACCGGAGAACACCTCAGGATAAACCGTGCACTCATTCATATCGGCAGTCACGACGACCGGTTTCTCGAGCGCAAAGTACTCATAAAGTTTCAGTGGAGAGGTAGATCGCGCAACATCGCCCGGCTTGAACGGAATGAAGCAGGCGTCAAACAAACGGGCAGACGCAGGTAGCTGGGCATAGTTGACCGGGCCAAGATAAAGCACATTCGCGCGCTGCGGCAACAACGGGACGCAACCGCTGTAGTCAGGTCCGATAAACACGAACCCCACATCCGGCATGCCCGCGCACACCTGCTCCACTACTTCATACCAGAGCCAGGGGGCAATGGCACCGAAGTAGCCGACGATGTGCTTGTAACGGCCTCTGAATTGAGTGAGTGCCGGGGGGACAGAGACGTCTTGTTGTGCAGCACGATAATGCGCCACATCTACGCCGTTGGGGACGCACACACAACGTTTGTCCCCGCACTCCGCCAGCGCCTCCTTGTGGAGAGCCGTAGCCGAGGACACGATGACATCGGCCTCCCCTTCAAATGCTGCAGCTTTCAGGTCAAGCAGTCGACGGATAGCGCCCTTGCCACCGGAAATCGAGGCGTCTATATGGTCGATGTACTCGTAGACCACCCGGCCCCGAGTACGCGCGGCCGCCATCGCCTCACGCGTGGCCAAAAGCGATGTGCTGTAAAAGCAGCGCACCGCATCGGGAATGGCATTCACGCCCGCATCATTGGCGATCCATACATTCTCGGCCACTTGCCTGAAACCGAGGACGTCATCACCCATGGTCTGAAAAACCACCAGACAGTTGAGACGTCCCAGTGCCATTGCCATGTGATGAGGACGCTGAAACAGCGTTATCCCCCAATCGACATTCGCTTCGAAAATGATGACAAGACGATCACTGGCCGCGCTCAGCACCTGACTCTGAAACTCGGCGCCCGTCAGATCTCCGGCTCGGATCGACGTGCGAACGCTCCGGCTGCGCAGCCAGCGAACAATCGCATGCCGGACACCGTGCAGCCGGTTACGCAAGGTAGCCGGCAACAACCAGAAACAACGGCGAGCCAGTGAGTGCACTGAAATACGCGAACGATTGGCCATTTAACCGAGCTTCACCGCGAGAGATTCAGTCACTTGGAGTGTTTGACCACCGATCAGTTGCTGGACCAGATTCACATAACTTTGATAGGTACGCTCTTTGTCGAGTGCGCCAAGCTCTGCTCCCGACAGTTGCGGACGAGCGCCATTGTTCAAGACACGCAACATGGCCTCGGCCAGACGCTGTTCAAACTGCGCGCTGGAGCGCATCTCGGTAACGCTTCCGGTGAATTGCGTCATGTCATAAACAGGATCGACAAGCTCAATACCAGCATGCTTTGCAAAGTGCGACGCACAGCCAACGCTGGACATGGCAACCGGGATATCCGCCTTGATCGCCTCAAGCAAAGTCAGTGGCCCCCCTTCGAAAAAGGTTGCCGAGACAAAAGCATCAGCCATGGCCAGGTACTCAGGAACATTGTTCGTCGTACCGACATATGTCACGCGATTGTGCAAACCATGCGCCTCGATATAAGCAACCATCTCGGCGAGCAACTGTGGTTCGTAAACCGGCCCCAGAATGAGCAGGCGGAGCTTGTCACTCGAACGTATCGCGATCTCGAAGGCCTTGATCGCACCCAGATGGTTTTTCTGGTGGTTGATCGACCCGACGTCGATGAATGCAAATTCATCGTCAGTAATACCATACTGTGCACGCAAGCGAGCACGGGCGGCGTCCCGATCGAGTTCTTCGAATGGCTTGAAGTCAATGCCGTTAGGAATGACCACGCAGCTCTGTGCGGGCACGCCCAGACGCGAAACGCTGTAATCCTTCACTTGCTGCGATACCGCCACAAAGGCACGGGTCTTCTGCGCTACCGAAGCGAACTCCTGACGCTGCTGATCGTTCAACCACATGTAGATATTGTGGATGACCTGCACAAAACCGATGCCTTTTTCGCGATAGACATCCGTACCGCTAAAAGAGTAATGAGCCAAAACAAGTTTGGGTTGCAACTGATCGATCAACTCACTGTGGGATTGCGCCGAGTAAGGGCGACACACCACCACCTGCCCCATATCACGAGCCCGCTGGACCGCAGCGCCCTGTGTGCCCTGAACGAGCAGCACAACGCGCAGTCCGGCCTTGATCATTGTCTCGTTCAGATCAAGTACAACATTTTCCAGTCCGCCAGCCTCAAAGTTATCAACTTGAACCAGGACGTCGCAGGTTGGCAGCGTCTCATGCGCAACGTCGTACGCAGGATTAACGTCTACTGTCTGGACCAGCGGTTGGGACTTTCCCAGCATTGGACGCAAAACGCGCCACCCCTTGCGTGCGGCACGCCCCCGAAGGGTGCCTGCTGGCAGCACGCGGCGCGCGATGTCGGCAACGAACTGGCGCACATTTAGCGTTCCAATATTCAACTTGCGCGTGTTACTGACCGGCGGAGTGAAATAGCTAAAGATTTCATCCGCACCGGTCTGGCGCACTTCCTTCAATCGCTCGTAAACCGAAAGGTTGGCTTCTGCCAACGCCACACGCTGTGCTTCTTCGGGCAAGTTCCCGGCGAGGAAGTTTTCCAGGGTGATGTAGCGCATACCGAGCGTCTTGAAATCGCCGATATCTTCGCAGTCGACGATCGGCACGATACCCATTGCAAGGTATTCGACGAGCTTCGTCGGACAGGCCGCACGGTTGACGATGATGTCTTCCCGAAGGATGAACCCGTAGTGGCACTGCGGATAAAGCGTCATCAGTTCAGCGTGGGTTTTACCCTCGACAACCACAGACCCCAGCAACTCTGCCGGCAGCATGTCTTTGACAATCTGAGGCTCCGGGCAATAAAAGCGATGATTGCACCGATCGGCAGTGCGGATGATTGCATCAATCATCTTTGGAACTTGCTGCCATTTGTGCAGGCCACCCGCATAAACCACGACCGGCTTGCCGTCGATAAGCGGACGGGTTGCGTGTGTCGGGGTGAAGCGAGGGAAGATCGGGAAAGAAACCGAACGAGCTTTCAGTGCTCCTCGAAACTTCTGCTGGAGATAGTTCTTCATCGCTTCGGTTACAACGATGACGATACCGGCCTTCTCTACGGCAAGCCGTTCCTCCTTCTCGTAAAGAACAGCACTGAAGAAATCGTTGTGCATACGGAATTCTTCAGGCACCACACCGTGAATATCTATAGCCTTGCGAATGAAAGGCAGATGCATGAGTTTGCCGAAGCGGTTGTCGTACATACGCAACACACTGTGGAAGTAAATCTTCCGGCAACGCAGAACGGCCATCAGGGCCAGCATGCGCACGAGCATTCTGCGCTTCTTGGAACCATTGATTCGCAGCACCAGCACATTAGGCTCAGGCCGATCAAACCAAATGTTGCGCCCCTTCAGCTCGTCACTTTCAACATAGACGCGCCACCGATCAGCAAACATGCGATCGACAATCTGAATACGCTGAAAGTAACCATCGCTTTGACGCTCAGGGTAGAAATACCCGCCAAAGAAGACGATGCCATCAAACTTCAGAATGAAATCCAGGCTGCGGCGCACGAACCACAGCAAACGACCCAAGCGGGTTTCAGGGCGTGCAGAAAATGCCGCAGAAGTGGCCGGCGGCGGGAGGTCGACGCCGCTGGTACCGTCCTCGGCCGGGGAAGTGATGAACGTGTGAATAGCGAAGTTGCAATCAACCCGTTCGTAGACACCGCTCGCGATCGTACCAAGGTCCGATTTGAGTGCCGCTGCCTCGTCAGCGTCAACGACCCCACCCGTCAATGCACGCTGAATACGCGCGACGACTTTATCCCAGAGCGAGATCAAATCCCCATAGGAACGTGCAGAAGACACGGCCTTCAGCAGCGCCTCAGGCACAACACGCCCCTGAGCGGCCAACGCCTCGGTCAGTTTGCTGAATTCTGACTCGAAGTAGCTGATCTGTTTGCCAAGATTGTCTACATACAGCTCAAAAAAAGGAGCCTGCTGAGAAAGCAGCTCTTGATGCGACAGCGCGAATTCGACGTCCATTGCAAAAGAGACAATCGGTTTCTCCGGTCGGCGGCGCCAGGTTATACCGTGTTTCTGCTCCAGGTATGCCTTGTTGCGCTGTGCTCTCTCGCTGAAATACTCATATTGCAACTGGCCGAAAGATGCCGATCCCCAGTGGTGGATAAACACATCTCGCGCCAAATGAATTTCGTAGCCGGCGTTACGTGCGCGCAGGCAATAATCGTCATCTTCAAATCCGCCCGGGAAGAACGTATCGTCAAGCAGACCGATTTTTTCAAAGGCGGCCTTGGACACCAGAACGCAAAAGAACGTTACGTCCGTTTCAACCAGATTGCCTTTCCAGGCTGCATTCCAGCGCTCGGCAAAATTGGAAACGCGCTGATATACCTTATCGTGCAGAGTCTCTGTGCGATGATCCAGGCACTCAGCAAACTCCAACTGATAGTCGACAGGAACACATTGTTCGCCGTCAGCCTTGTTAGTGACCGCACTGATAAGGTCCGAACCGCTTGCCAGCAGATTGTCCAGCCAGAAATCCGTAACGATGACGTCGCTGTTGAGCAAACAGATATGAGTAATTTCTTCGTCGGCAAGAAACTCGGAAATACCGACGTTGTTCCCGCCGGAAAAACCCAGATTGGTATCTTGCTCGACATAGCGCCACGAGGGGCCTACTTCAGCAATGTGATGGGTCATCGCTTCGCGAATCTTGTCTCGCTCGCCAGACTCCGAAGCGTTATCGACCAGTATTACTTTGTAGGCGGATTCGTTATAGGCACGTCGCATGCTCGCCAACGTGATCCTGACTGCCTCGGAGGCATTGTAGGAAACAATGACAATCCCGGTTTTCGTGACTTTGTTACTCATTTCCCGACTCTCCGAACAGTCCCACGCAGGACTCTCTTCCATAACGACCGCAACGAACCCTGGCTGCTTAGCGTCAGCAGACGATTGATCTCGATATCTCTTTTCGTAATTTCCTGCAGAAGATCCTGCGAGACTTGTCCCTCGTCTACGCTGACCTCAGTCAGTAGACGAACGATTTCTGCATCTCTTTTGACAACTTCGCCTGCAAGCATCTGGGCATGGGCATCTTGCTTGATCACTTCCTGAGCAAGGCTCTGGGCACTGGCATCCTGCTTCATCACTTCCTGAGCAAGGCTCTGGGCATGGGCATCCTGCTTCATCACTTCCTGAGCAAGACTCTGAGCATGCGCATCCAGCCTCATCACTTCCTGAGCAAGACTCTGGGCGTGCTTGTCTTGTGCGACGACTTCCCCGGCCAGTTCGTGAGTTCGACTTTCCAGCGTGTTGACTTGCTCAACCAGGCTCCTGCACGCTGCATCTTTCTCCTCCAATGCAGCAATGAGGCTACTAACGGAGTTGCCTACATCGTCCAGCTTCCGGTCACGCTCAACAAGTTGGCGCTCAAAGAAGCCGCTGGATTCCTGGAAAACCATGCCAGGGCGCAGCGCAACACTGTCCAGAACGGAAAGCCTGTAAGCGGCTCGCGACGCCTTGTCCAGCAACTGAGCCGCTTCTGCCAGACCAAAGGGCAGTGGCGACTGAGGATCACCGCTGATATTCAGCCATGTGCCGCTGACAAGACGTTGCACCTCGGCTACCGCGCGAACCAGATAGGCTCGTGCCGCGGGCTCATCACCACGAGCGACGGCAAACTCCGACAACCAGTGCAATGCATCGACGACCTTGTTGCCCAGCAATGGGCTGTAAGCCAGCACATCAATGCTGGCACACGCAGTGAAACACTCGATAGCATCCTCAAAGCGTCCGTGGAGCCGTGCAAGCTCACCACCGGCAAAGAGCAAGGAGACCTGCCAGCGCAACTGGTGTGGCGACGGATTGGCAATAGCAGCGAAGCGTCGAATTTCGGCCAAAAGCGCCTGGTAGCGCTCGATGGGCAAATCAACCACTTGGGACTGGGTATAGACCTTTCCGCACAGCGCTGCACCGTAATCAACCGAATCCAGGGCAGCCGTGGCCAACACCCGATCCTGCATCGACTGCAACAAAGACGCCGAACGCGCGCGCTGGCCCTGAGCAACCATTCCCCGTATCAGCCATGGATTCTGGTAGTCGCGGGCAAATGCACTGACCGAGAACTCTGGCGAGTCCGGCAGTTGCCATTGAGTTTCCTCGTACGGCACCGACACCCCTTCAAGCGGATCGGCCATACCCAATAGCAGGACCCACTCCGCTTCCTGTTCCGGAGTGCGATCGACCGGTACAGTCTCCCACTTGCGCGGGGAATGGTGGCACTTCATGGCGCCGCCCGCCGTCTGCAACATGCCTTGCTCCAGCAGGAAATGCGTGCCGCACTCCTCTACCAGCCGATCCCAGGTATAAACATGCAGATGGTGCGGGTTAGGATCTTTACCGGTTTCGTCCGCCCAGTTATTCGGGGCGCAGACCATCACGCGACCACCCGGCTTGAGCACGCGTTTCAACTGGAGCAGATACTCCATTGGCTCGGGAACATGCTCGATGGTTTCGAATGCAGCAATGAAGTCGATGCTATTGTCTGCGATCGAACTGAGCGCCTGAGCGTCACCAACCTCGAACTCGACCTTGCCAGGGCGACCGTAATGGGCATTCGCATAAGCGATACCAAAATCACTCAGGTCAACGCCCAATACCGATTTGGCCTGCGAAGCCGCGTACAACATGTAACTGCCATAACCAAGGCCGCACGCAACGTCCAGCACACGATCGCCCGGGCGCACGAACTCGGCGGCCTTCTGATAGCGAATACAGTGCGCGTCACCGCGTCGCCCGACTTCACGCAGCATGTCCGTATGGAGCAGCCGCTCTTCAACCAGAACCGACAAATCGTAGTGGCGCAGCGCCTCGGCAGGCACCTTCTCCAGCAATACGAATATCTGCCGTCCGTCTTCGTTCAATGCTTCATAAGGATTGATCTGGTAGTACAACTCATGCTTTCGAAACCCGGCCTCGAAACACTGGGCTTCCCACCAGTCACGCTTGGCCGTCGTCAACAGAGAAGGCTCGCCCGCTTCAGCAGATGTCGTTATCTGCAGAAAAACGTACCGGGCTGATACGCGGTACATCTCGCGCAAGGCTTGCGGCACATCTTCAGGATCAAGATGTTCCAGACAGTTGGTGGAGACTACGGTGTCAAACTGGCCGTCAGCAAACGGCAACGATACCGCGGAGCCCTGGCTGAACCGATCAGGAAAACGTTTGTTGGCAGTTGCCACGGCAAGGGACGAGACATCCACCCCCGCTGCATTGATGCCCAACGACAGGAGTTCTGAAACCAGTCCACCCAGACCGCAACCGATATCCAGCACCGAGCCGGTACCGCAGGTTTTAGCGACCCATCTGGATGTCTCGCGAAAATCGCCATTGCTCTCACCCGATGCAATGACGGCTTTCCAGTAATCGTTGTTGAGCAAGCTGTAATCAATCGAATTCATTGGACTCATCATTACCACCTGGCGGCCATGTGTAAGTCGGCTATTCCACCGAAAAAGTATTCATCCTGCCGCATCAGTGTCTGGAAAAATGCTGCTTCATCTTTCCAGTGCAAAATTCTTTGGGCGGTATAGTCAGGTTTGCCTTCATAGGAAATGGATGCCTGAATCTCATAGAGATTCGAACCCAGGGAGCAGTCGCATTCCAGCCAGACATGGAATTGCTCTCCGGCCTTGAGCTGGCGCTTCCAGAACAGCTCGCCTTCACGCAGTCCGGCCAGAATCTGCATATCCTGGTTCAAGGTGCCCCAGGAATATATTTTTATCCCTTCACGACTTCGGATACGCACACCGACGTTGATGCTGTCGGTATCAATGTGTGAAACACAGTTGACCCGGATGCGAATGACGTCGCCCGGATAAAAAACCGCGCATGGTTCGTCATCAACACCAAACGTACCGACGGACAACACTTCAACACCGCCATCGCCGAAAGACATCTGATCAGCGCGTCCCGAGACGGCAGGCGCCTGGCTTTGTTCCGAGACTTCGCTCGACTCAGGTACCGCGGTTCCTTCGCTGGAAGCGTCCGAGTCAGCGGACTGAGGAGCCGAAGCCGGAGCGGGAGCCTTGTCTGCAGCAGGCTGCATCAGCTTGGAGAAATAATCCGACTCTTCCTGATGCAGCAGCTTGCGGTAATCGAGCAGGACCTGGGAGGCGGACCCCATCGAAACCTCTCGGCCACCCTTGAGCAGGATCGCACGATTGGTCAGCGTTCGAACCGACTCCTGATCATGGGAGACAAACAACAGGGTCACGCCATCAGAAAGCAGCTTTTCGATCCGGCCGAAGCAGCGTTTCTGAAACAGCGCATCACCAACAGCCAACGCCTCGTCGACGATCAGAATGTCAGGCTCGATTTGAACCTGTACTGCGAACGCCAAACGTACCAGCATCCCGCTGGAGTAGGTCTTGACCGGCTGATCGAGGTAGTCGCCGATATCGGCAAAGGCGGCAATCTTGTCAAAGCGCTCGTCGACCTCATCATGGGTCATACCGAGCAGCATGGCATTCAGATAGACATTGTCACGGCCGGTGAACTCGGGGTTGAAGCCCGATCCCAGCTCAAGAAGTGCGGCGACTCGGCCACGGGTTTCAACAGTACCTACCGTCGGCGCGATGGTTCCTGTGATCAACTGGAGAAGTGTGCTTTTCCCGCTACCGTTGCGACCGACAATACCAAAAGCCTCGCCTTTGCGAATATCGAACGAAATGTTCTCCAGAGCCCAGTACTCGCGGCAAAACGACGACGGCTTACATCCTGCCAACCGTTGAATCGGAGGAATAATGAACTGCTTTAAGCGGTCACGCGGCGTCGCATAAATCTCGTAGCATTTACCAAGACCATTTACGCGGATCGAGTACTCATCAGAGGACATCTGCAAACCCCTTTCGTGTCTTCTGGAACCAAACAAAACCAAACCATGCAATTGCGCAGGAGATCAACAGATAAAGCCCCCAAACCCGCCAGTCCATAGACTCTCCCCAATACATGAGGCCTCGTGTTTGCTCGACCGCAACAGTGATGGGGCTGACTTGCACCACTGCCTGGAATCGCTCAGGCAGGCTTTTCAGTGGATAAAAAACCGGCGACAGAAACATCAGGACGGGAACAAGGGTACTGATCACCTGCGCCACATCACGCAGGTATACCCCCAGGGAAGCCACGAACCAAGTGACCCCGAGCGTCAAAAGGGCCAGCGGTAAAAGTATTAGCGGGAAGAACAGCACACCCAGATGAGGCACACCGTAGAAGATCACATAGAAAACCAGCCAAACCAGAAAGTTCACCATCAGGTGAAAAAGTGCAGACCCCAGTGTAACAATTGGCAATATTTCCAATGGAAATATTACTTTTTTTACATAGTTGACATTCGACAGAATTAAACTTGGCGCGCGATTGATACACTCAGAGAACAAGTTAAACACCATCAGACCGGCAAACAAAACAAGTGCAAACTCAGCCTTTGAATCACTTCCACCCACCCAACGAGCCTTGAACACAACACTAAATACAAAAGTGTAAACAGCCAACATAAGGACAGGGTTAAAAAAAGACCACAACAACCCCAGAACCGAGCCACTGTATCTTCCGGCGATGTCTCTTTTAATCAGGCTGTATATCAAACCGCGATTTTGACGGATAGACCGATACAATGTAAGGGGGGATGTTGAGCGAACAGCGTGCGGGTTCATGCGTAGCCCTTTGTGTTTTCTGTCAATTTCATTTTTTCTTTCGACCATCGAGGCAGGTTAACAGCAGCAACCGCTACGCAAACACACCGAAATCGGGGGCTCCTGGAAGCCATTCCCTGCATGGGAACCGGCCCAGGGCATAAAATGTGACCGATATTAGCTTCCTTGACCAAAATTCGAACATCCTACAACTTTAACGACAAGACTCATGAGCAACAGGATCAACCTCGCCGAAACGTTTCCACCGCACGCCCTTGCGATGCGAGCAGAAAAGAAAACCCGCGAATCTTCGTGCACAAACCCCGATGAACGGGGCCATCCACAGCAGCAAAATAGTCGGCAATCCTAACAGGTTTGGCCATCCACGGACAATGGCAGGACGGGCAGTGGTCGCCGTCCTGGCATAATCATTGTTCCGTGACACAGACGAGCCCCGCAGGAGTTCATCTCTGTAATTCGGCTTTCCCGGCAGTAAATCTGAAAGCGAGAAAGACCAATGGCAAATAGGCTGCGACCAAACCTGTGAGGCCATCGAGGTAGCCATTCCCGACCAGAACCGCCATGGGAAATACCCAGAAAACATTTATACAAGTCACACCCAATGTAACAACCTTGTGACTGGAAAAATGCCGGGCTGCATATTGATAAGCGTGACTACGATGAGCCTGGTAGATCTTCTCTCCTCGCACCAGCCGTCTCAACAAAGTAACAGTTGAGTCCACTGTAAAAACGGCCAAAAGGATGAGCCAACTCCACAGCAACGCAGAATTACCCCACGCGGCATAAAGCGAAAGAATTCCCAGGACAACACCCAGGAATCCGCTTCCTGCATCCCCCATGAAGATACGGGCGGGTGGAAAGTTCCAAAGCAGGAACCCCCCCACCGCACTGGACAAGAACAAACTCACCCATAAAACAGATTGATTTCCAGCCATCAGGGAAACAAGACAACCTGCCAGACAGACAAAAATAGCCTGAGCACTTGCAATCCCGTCGATACCATCCATGAAGTTGTATAAGTTCAGCATCCAGACGAGATAAATCGCCGCCAGCACACTGCCCGCCCAGCCAAGCTGGAATTCCATGCCAAACATGGAGACAGGCGCTATTCCTCCCATCCAGTACAAAGCCCAGACAGCCGCAACAAAGTGCCCCAGCAAACGCCATCTGGCCGCGATATGCCCATGATCGTCGGCAAAACCGATAAGCGCCACCAACAGACCAGAGCCAAGCAAAGCGCAAAAGAGATTGAGGTCAAGCAACCCGGAACTGTAAAGCGGGGGAAGAGCCAGAATAAAGGCAACTACAATTGCCACCCCTCCTCCGCGAGGAGTAGGAACCGCGTGAGAACTACGCTCATTGGGAATATCCATCAAGCTCTTGGCCAGCGCATAACGGCGCAAAACGAAGGTCAGCCCCCAAGAGACAATAAATACTGCCGCCAACAGCCACCACACATTCATTGGGTGTTTGCATCCAGATAATGATTAACAGTTTGGCGCATCGCACGATCTACACTGACCGGTGGCAGCCAACCCAACAACTCACGATTTTTGTCGATATCGACCTGCAATGACCCACACAAGCGCTGAGCAACTGCCTGCATGCCGAACATTGAAGCCGCAAGCCTGAGCAACCATTCAGGGATCGGCAGCAGTCGGCCCCGCCTCCCGAATGCCCGGGACAATCGACTCAACAGCTGCGAGGTGGACAGATCCTCCCCATCACTGACGAGAAAAACCTGATTGGCTGCCGCCGGATGATCGATACAAGTGACGATGAGACTGATCAGATTTCCTATCGACACCAGACTTCGCCGATTCCGCACAGCCCCCAAGGGCAGCGGAATCCCCCTGCGCAGCCACCCCAACATACTCATGAAGTTGGCCTTGACACCCGGCCCGTACACCAGCGGTGGACGAATGACGACGATTTCCATACCCGTTTCACGCCCCAGCAGCTTCAACGCCTCCTCGGCTTCGCACTTGGAGATACCGTAGGGATCTATGGGAGAAGGAAGATCATCCGCCCTGAAAACGCCCCCCGACGGCGTGCTCTCACCATTCACCTTGATTGAGCTGATGAAGATGAAGCGCTTGACCCCCGACTCCGCCGCCTGCCGGGCCAGCTTCAACGTTCCCTGCACATTGACGTGGCGAAACTCAGCCAGCGCATCAGCAACATCCTCACGCATGACGTGCACCCTGGCCGCCGCATGAACCACAACCTGGATATTTTCAAAAACAGGCAAGACGTTGCTACGAGTCAGATCGAAGGGCAACACGCGACACAATCCCTGCAAGCGAGTAGCACCACGCGCGGCCGCCACAGGACAAAAGCGCTTGCCTACCAGCAAATGCAAAACCAGGGCCTCGCCCACAAACCCGCCGGCCCCAGTCACCAAAACATTCAGGGGCGTCATCTGACCTTCGTTCCTATGAGAGCTGTTGCCCAGCAAATACAGAAGAAAAACACCTTGTCACGCCGCCGTCGGCGGCAGCGCCAGGCACTAAATGACAGACGCAACAGTTGTGCGCGACGCAAACCCACCCACCCCCGCACAAATGGATCAGCTTCCCGCCCCACCAGCTGAGCTATCAGTTGAACCTGACTGAACCACCATCCGTCATGAATCGTTTTGTAACGAGATATCAGGGAGCTAAGCCCCTTATTGGCACCAACCTGGTTACGCTCATGCTGGCGATACTCCATGGACGGCTCGGGATCGATAAACCAGCTGAAACCATAACTGCGGGCAAAGGCATAGCAATACCAATCGTGCAGACTGACACTTTGCAGCTGCTGCCAATTGGTACGCATGGAGGACTTGAGCGCTTCGATGACTTTTTTGCTCATCACGTAAGTACATCCAGGCCCGGCAGCCTCGAACAGGAAGTCCCATTCAACCTGCGGCTGAGCCTTGTTCAATAGATGAGTGCTGCCATTCGACCAGAATGCCGTGACATTGCTGGAATAGGCATCAATGTGGCGGTTACGGATGATAGAAGTCGCTCGCATCAATTTATCTGGATGCCAGATATCATCTTGATCAGCAAACGCCACGAAATCGAAGCGCTCCAGCTCGACGTCGCGAACCAGCCGAAAAAAGTTGCGAGCCGCCCCCCCAAAAGTGCCCGCTGGCGGTAAAACGATCACAGACGCGTGATCGCTCGCATACTGCTCGCACCAGACTTGCGTACCATCTGCGGAAGTATCCACACTGATATAAACAGTGAGGTCGACGCCTGTCTGAGCAAGGATCGAAGCCAATTGCTCTTCGATCCAATGCATACCGTTGTAGGCCGCCAGTAAAACCGCAATTCGAGGAAGTTTTACTGACATGCAATTCCTGCCGCACCAATTGAGCGCTTCATCTTGAAGGGGTCTCCCTTCCAGTCAGCGAGAAGGTGAGTCCAGCAGTTTCTGCAGATATTGCCCATATCCGGTCTTTTTCAACGCATCAGCCTGGGAAGCCAGCTGCGACGCAGTGATCCAGCCATTGTGGTAGGCGATCTCTTCCAGGCACGCCACCTTCAACCCCTGACGCTGTTCAATGGTATGCACGAAGTGACTCGCCTCGAGAAGCGAGTCATGGGTTCCCGTATCCAGCCAAGCAAAACCACGCCCCAACATTTCGACGCTAAGCATCTTCTTGTCGAGGTAAGCCTGGTTGATGTCGGTGATTTCCAGTTCACCGCGGGCCGAGGGTTTTATGCTCTTGGCAATATCAACTACTTGGTTGTCGTAGAAGTACAGCCCTGTAACGGCGTAGTTGGACTTCGGCTTCAATGGTTTTTCCTCGATGCTCAAGGCTCGCCCTTGCGCATCGAACTCGACAACACCAAAACGCTCCGGATCGGAGACGTGGTAACCAAAAACCGTCGCCCCATCAGCCTGATTGCTTGCTGCTCGCAGGTTGTCCGAGAAGTGCTGACCATAAAAGATGTTGTCGCCCAGAATCAGGCAGCACGGATCACTGCCAATGAACTCTTCGCCAATGATGAACGCTTGCGCAAGACCATCCGGGCTCGGCTGCTCAGCATAGGTAATCTGGATGCCGTACAGACTGCCATCGCCCAGCAACTTGCGAAAACAAGGCAGATCTTGCGGTGTGGAGATGATCAGAATTTCACGCATCCCCGCGAGCATCAGCACCGACAGCGGATAAAAGATCATCGGCTTGTCGTAGATCGGCAGCATCTGCTTGGACACACCCAAGGTCAACGGGTGCAATCGAGTACCCGAACCGCCAGCGAGGATGATGCCTTTACGATTTGTCGTGGTCATTTATTCAGAACTTCCCTAAGCATTCGGGTTACGCCACTTTGCCAATCCGGCAAGTGTAGAGAAAAATTGTCGCGCAGCTTCTGTGTATTCAAACGTGAATTCAACGGGCGGCGCGCCGGTGTTGGATAGGCTGTGGTATCAATCGGATTGACCGCCGTAACAGCGAGCTCTTCGCCATGGTTCTTGGCAAAGCTGATCACCAGGCTCGCGTAACCGTGCCAGGACACTTCACCGGCAGCCGCCAGATGATAGATGCCCGACAGCGCCGGGCGATGCACGACCTGCTGGATCGCCAGAGCGGTAACATCCGCAATGAGGTCCGCGCCCGTCGGAGCGCCTACCTGATCGGCAATGACGCTCAGCGATTCGCGATCCTTGGCCAGACGCAACATGGTTTTGGCAAAATTGTTGCCGCGAGCGCCGTAGACCCAACTGGTGCGAAAGATCAGATGCTTGCAGCCCGAGGCAGTAATTGCCTGCTCACCGGCCAGCTTGCTCGCGCCGTAGTGGTTCACCGGTGCGACGGCATCGGATTCTTGCCAAGGCGTCGAGCCTTCGCCACTGAATACGTAATCGGTCGAATAGTGGATCAGCCAGGCATCCAGGGATACCGCCTCCTGCGCCATGACTCGACTGGCCTCACCATTTACACAGTCAGCCAATTCGGTCTCGGACTCGGCTTTATCGACAGCCGTGTAGGCCGCTGCGTTGACGATAACGTCAGGCTTTACTTTCCGGATCGTCGCGCGCAGTGCATCGAGGTCAGACAGATCACCACTCAAACCATCGACCGGGTGCCGATCCAGGGCAACCAAATCCCCAAGTGGGGCCAGAGAGCGTTGCAGCTCCCAGCCAACCTGGCCATTTTTCCCCAGCAGGAGAATCTTCATGCCTTGCCCGAACGACCGGAGTAGTTCTGATCGATCCACTGCTGATAACTGCCGCTCTTCACATGAGCAACCCATTCAGAGTTATTGAGGTACCACTCGACGGTCTTGCGAATACCCGTTTCGAAGGTTTCCTCTGGCGTCCAGCCCAACTCGCGCTGGATCTTGCTCGCATCGATCGCGTAGCGCTGATCATGGCCTGGGCGATCCTGCACATAAGTGATCAGGCTCGCGTGCGGGCGGTGAGCGGAATCCGGTCGCAACTCATCCAGCAGTGCACACAGGGTATGGACAACTTCGATGTTCTGCTTTTCGTTATGGCCGCCGATGTTGTAAGTCTCGCCGATGACGCCCTCGGTCACGACCTTGTACAACGCTCGCGCGTGATCTTCGACATACAACCAGTCACGTACCTGATTACCTTTGCCATAGACCGGCAAAGGCTTTCCTTCCAGCGCATTGAGAATAATCAGCGGGATCAGCTTCTCGGGGAAGTGGCATGGACCATAGTTGTTAGAGCAGTTGGTGACCAGCGTCGGCAAACCATAAGTGCGCGTCCATGCACGCACCAGGTGATCGGAACTGGCTTTGCTGGCCGAGTACGGCGAACTTGGCTGATACGGCGTCGTTTCAGTGAACAGATCTTCCGGTCCCTCAAGATCACCGTAAACTTCATCGGTCGAAATATGATGGAAGCGAAAGCTGTTTTTACGCGCGTCGCCCAACGCCGCCCAATAATGACGAGCCGCTTCCAGCAAATTGTAAGTGCCGATAATGTTGGTCTGGATGAACTCGGAAGGACCTGAGATCGAACGATCTACATGTGATTCGGCGGCAAGGTGCATGATGGCATCCGGCTGATGCTCACGCAGAACACGATCCACTTGCTCGCGATCACAGATATCAACCCGCTCGAATGCGTAACGCGAGTTCTGACTCACTTCAGCCAGAGATTCCAGGTTACCGGCGTAAGTCAGCTTATCGACGTTAACGACAGAGTCGGCGGTGTTGGAGATAATGTGTCGGATGACTGCCGAGCCGATAAATCCGGCGCCGCCGGTAACTAGAATTTTCACGCGAAAGCATACCCTTGAGCTGCGGACTGCGCCCCCAACGAGCGCGGCCTAATCCATGAATGCAAAAGCCGTCAAAAAAACCGGCCTCTGTCAGAGTCAGTCTGAATCGATGTGGATATGTTTCCACAATCGAACAAGGGCTGCATTTTACAGCTTAATGAAGGTTTTACTAATGGATATGGACAAGCGTTGACGCAAATTCGATAGATGCCTTGCGAGCACCGACCTCAGACAAGACGCTTGCGCGCAGCTCTCGACGAACGCCTCAGAAACCACCCCAGAATCGGACCAATCAGCATGCCGATCAGCAATGCAACTACCACCACAACAGAAACAGGAAGCTGTGGCCCAGCCAAGCCGAGGAACATCAACGAAATGGATTGCTGATTCTCGAGCACAAACGCCAGAATCACCAACACCAGCAATAAAATGAAAACACCAAGAAGTATGCGCTTGAGGTTACGCATGAGTAACTCCTTGAGAAATAGCGACTGTCAAACCCCCTCCTCCTCTTCCTCGTTCACTCGATCGCGCAATTCCTTGCCCGGCTTGAAATGCGGAACAAACTTGCCGTCCAGACTGACAGACTGCCCAGTCTTCGGGTTACGACCGACGCGTGGCGCACGGTAATGCAGAGAGAAGCTGCCAAACCCACGGATCTCGATGCGATCACCAGTGGCCAGACATTGGGACATTTGTTCAAGCATGGTCTTGATGGCCAGCTCCACATCCTTGGATGAGAGCAGCCCTTGATGGGTGACAATTCGTTCGATCAACTCCGACTTCGTCATATTTTTCCCTTCTTTTTCAAGCAGCTAGATCAGCGCTTGAAAGGTTTTAGCACGCCCGGAAGATTTTGAACAGCCCAGGGATTGACATATCTTCCTCGGCGTCGAAACGCCCATTTTCAGGACACAAGAGCACCAAACCGGATCAGCGCGCAGTCAGCGACACATCACCAGCATGGTTCGGGTTACATAGCCTGCGGGATTGAAGCCAAATGGAAACTCATCGTCATCCTTTGCGTCATCTGATCGAGTGATCACTTTATAACCCGCCCCCTTGCACTCCTTCGCCGCACGCCTTTGGCACTTCTCCCACCCCGAGCCCAAGCCGGAACAGTCGATCTCGATACCGCTGACCCCACGCACCGCATGCGTCTTGGCACTCGTGGTACAGCCAGCCAATACCAACACCGCCATGAAGACTATAAATCTGTTCATCCACTTCCTTATGCCAGGCAACGCCCGACTACTGCACGACTAACACCTAGCTTAGTCGCGAATAGGCGATTGATCCGATTAAAGAAACAGACAACCAGGCAACGGGATTGGTTTCACCTCCAACCCAATACATCCAGGTCGCACCACACCCGCCAAATCGCAGGCACAAAAAAGGGCGACCGAAGTCGCCCTTTTTCATGATCAAGCAGAACTTAGTTCTGTTTGGCCATTGCTTGCTTCAGCAGAGCAGCCATAGTGGTATCGGCTGGAGCTTCCTGAACAGAGTTCAGGCTCTGGATAGCTTCTTTCTCTTCAGCATCGTCTTTCGATTTGATCGACAGCTGGATTACGCGGCTCTTGCGATCAACGCTGATGATCTTGGCTTCTACTTGCTGGCCTTCTTTCAGAACGTTGCGCGCGTCTTCAACGCGGTCACGGCTGATTTCGGAGGCTTTCAGAGTCGCTTCGATATCGTCGGCCAGAACGATGATGGCGCCTTTGGCGTCAACTTCTTTCACGGTGCCAGTAACGATTGCGCCTTTGTCGTTAACCGAGACGTACTCGGAGAACGGATCGCTTTCCAGTTGCTTGATGCCCAGGGAGATGCGCTCGCGCTCTGGGTCAACCGACAGGATAACGGTGTCCAGCTCGTCGCCCTTCTTGAAACGACGAACAGCTTCTTCGCCAACTTCGTTCCAGGAGATGTCGGACAGGTGAACCAGACCGTCGATGCCGCCGTCCAGACCAATGAAGATACCGAAATCGGTGATCGACTTGATGGTGCCGGAGATCTTGTCGCCCTTGTTGAACTGGCCAGAGAAGTCTTCCCACGGGTTCGACTTGCACTGCTTGATGCCCAGGGAGATACGACGACGCTCTTCGTCGATGTCCAGAACCATGACTTCCACTTCGTCGCCGACTTGTACGACTTTCGAAGGGTGGATGTTCTTGTTGGTCCAGTCCATTTCCGAAACGTGTACCAGACCTTCAACGCCTTCTTCCAGCTCAGCGAAGCAGCCGTAGTCGGTCAGGTTGGTTACACGAGCGGTAACGCGAGTGCTTTCTGGGTAACGGGCTTTGATAGCAACCCATGGATCTTCGCCCAGTTGCTTCAGGCCCAGGGAAACACGGTTGCGTTCGCGATCGTATTTCAGAACCTTGACGTCGATTTCGTCACCAACGTTGACGATCTCGGAAGGATGCTTGATGCGCTTCCAGGCCATGTCGGTGATGTGCAGCAGGCCGTCCACGCCACCCAGATCGACGAATGCGCCGTAATCGGTGAGGTTTTTGACGATACCTTTGACTTGCTGGCCTTCCTGCAGGGATTCCAGCAGAGCTTCACGCTCGGCGGAGTTCTCGGCTTCCAGGACGCTGCGACGGGAAACGACAACGTTGTTGCGCTTCTGGTCCAGCTTGATGACCTTGAATTCCAGCTCTTTGCCTTCCAGGTGCGTGGTGTCGCGCACTGGACGGACGTCAACCAGGGAACCTGGCAGGAACGCACGGATGCCGTTAACGTCGACAGTGAAGCCGCCTTTAACCTTACCGTTGATAACGCCCTTGACCACTTCCTCTGCTGCGAAGGCTGCTTCCAGAACGATCCAGCATTCAGCGCGCTTGGCTTTTTCACGGGACAGCTTGGTTTCACCGAAACCGTCTTCAACCGAGTCCAGAGCAACGTGAACTTCGTCACCGACATTGATAGTCAGATCGCCAGCGTCGTTGTAGAACTGCTCAAGCGGGATGAGTGCTTCAGACTTCAGGCCAGCGTGAACGGTTACCCAGCGAGCTTGGTAATCGATATCAACGATAACACCGGTGATGATGGAGCCTGCCTGAAGGTTCAGGGTTTTTAGGCTTTCTTCAAAGAGTTCCGCAAAGCTTTCGCTCATTTTAATTCCTGTAAATGAGGGCGAAGGATACGCCCATCTCCACACCCCAGACGGTGTGGGTTAGTTTCATATAAAAGAAGCGCTGCAGGACTATGACTGGTCCCCTGCGGCCTTCTTGGTCACCCGGCGATATCGCGAATGGCGATCTCGCTCATGATGCGTTCAAGCACCTGATCGATGGACAACTCCGTGGAATCCAGCTGTATCGCATCAGCCGCCGGCTTGAGCGGGGCTACTGCGCGCTGGGTATCACGCTCGTCGCGTGCACGGATCTCATCTAGCAGACTCGACAGACTAACACCCTCGACTTTGCCCTTCAACTGCAAATATCGACGGCGCGCCCTCTCCTCGGCACTGGCGGTCAGGAAAATCTTCAGCGGCGCATCAGGAAAAACCACCGTTCCCATGTCGCGACCGTCGGCTACAAGGCCCGGCGCTTCCTGAAAAGCACGCTGGCGCTGCAGCAGCGCCTCGCGCACGGCGGGCAATGCAGCCACTTGCGAGGCGCCGGAGCCGACGCTTTCGGTGCGGATGACATCGCTGACTTCGTCGCCTTCCAGAATGATTCGCTGCAACTGACCTTCGGTCGCCGCAATGAACTGAACATCCAGATGAGCGGCGAGTTTCTTCAGCAGCTCTTCATTGGTCAGATCCACACCGTGGTTGTGCGCAGCAAATGCCAGCAAGCGGTACAACGCACCGGAATCCAGCAGGTTCCAGCCCAGACGCTTGGCCAGAATCCCGGCTACGGTGCCTTTGCCCGAGCCGCTTGGCCCATCAATGGTGATGACCGGTGCAATGTTTTTCACGACTGAGCCTCTTGCGCCACACGAATACCGACCTGCGCGCACAGCGCGAGGAAGTTCGGAAACGACGTCGCGACGTTGGCGCAATCATGGATGCGGATCGGTGCGGTGGCACGCAGGGAGGCCACACTGAATGCCATCGCGATACGGTGATCGCCATGACCATGCACTTCGCCGCCGCCAATCTGGCCGCCGTCGATGATGATACCGTCCGGGGTTGGCTGGCATTTCACGCCCAGCGCCAACAGACCGTCCGCCATCACCTGAATACGATCCGATTCCTTGACCCGCAACTCTTCGGCGCCAGTCAGTACGGTACGTCCTTCAGCACAGGCAGCAGCCACGAACAGCACCGGGAATTCGTCGATAGCCAGCGGAACCAGCTCTTCAGGAATCTCGATACCTTTGAGTTTAGCTGCTCGCACGCGCAGGTCAGCCACCGGCTCGCCGCCGACTTCACGCTGGTTTTCCAGAGTGATGTCAGCGCCCATCAGACGCAGGATGTCGATGACGCCGGTGCGGGTCGGGTTGATGCCGACGTGCTCGAGCACCAGTTCCGAACCTTCGGCGATCGAGGCCGCGACGAGGAAGAACGCCGACGACGAGATGTCGCCCGGCACTTCAATGTGAGTTGCGGTAAGTTTGCCGCCGGTTTCAACCGAAGCCGTAGCGCCTTCAACGCTGACCGGGTAGCCGAAGCCACGCAGCATGCGTTCGGTGTGGTCGCGAGTCGGAGCCGGCTCGGTCACGGTGGTCTTGCCTTCAGCGTACAGACCGGCGAGCAGCAGGCAGGATTTCACCTGCGCACTGGCCATCGGCATGGTGTAGGTCAGGCCCTCGAGCTTGTGGCCGCCGCGGATGGTCATCGGCGGACGACCTTCGGCAGCAGTTTCGATCACGGCGCCCATTTCGCGCAGTGGATTGGCCACGCGGTTCATCGGACGCTTGGAGAGCGAGGCATCGCCAGTCAAAACGCTGTCGAAATTCTGTGCAGCCAGCAGGCCGGACAGCAGACGCATCGAGGTGCCGGAGTTGCCCAGATAGATCGGGCCCGGCGCAGGTTTCAGACCGTGCAGGCCGACACCGTGAATGGTCACGCGACCGTGGTGCGGACCTTCAATGACCACGCCCATGTCACGGAACGCTTGCAAGGTCGCCAGAGCGTCTTCGCCCTCAAGGAAACCTTCGACTTCGGTCACGCCTTCGGCCAGTGAGCCGAGCATGATCGAGCGATGGGAAATCGATTTGTCACCTGGTACGCGAATCCGACCGGACAGGCGGCCACCAGGTTGAGCCAGGAAAATCAGATCGTTGGAATTCATAGCGTCCACATAGGCCCTGCGGGCCAGGATTTTACTGAAATGCTCGCGGGCAACCCGGGCGCGCGTGAAGACGCCCAACAATTGGTGCCCATCCCCTGCATCGACCGCGTCGCGCAAGGCGTCGAGGTCGCTGCGAAATGTATCGAGTGTGCGCAGGACAGCCTCGCGATTGGCGAGGAAGATGTCGTGCCACATCACCGGGTCGCTTCCGGCGATTCTTGTGAAATCGCGGAAACCGCCCGCAGCGTAACGGAAGATCTCAAGGTTTTCATTGCGTTTGGCCAACGAGTCGACCAGACCGAAAGCCAGCAGGTGCGGCAAATGGCTGGTCGCAGCCAGCACTTCATCGTGACGCTCGACCTGCATGTGCTCGACGTCGGCGCCCAATTCGCGCCACAAGCGATCAACCACCGCCAGTGCGGCCGGGTCGGTTTGCTCGAGCGGCGTCAGAATCACCTTGTGCCGACGGAACAGCTCGGAGTTGGAAGCTTCCACCCCGCTCTGCTCGGAGCCGGCAATCGGATGGCCCGGGACGAAACGCGCCGGCATGCCGCCGAACGCTTCGGTCGCCACACGCACCACATTGCCCTTGGCGCTGCCGACATCGGTCAGAATCGCCTGACCCAGATCAACGCTCGCCAAACGGGCCAGCACTTTCTCCATGGCCAGGATCGGCACCGCCAGTTGAATCACGTCGGCGCCCTGACAGGCAGCGATCAGGTCGTCCTCACAACGATCCACCACACCCAACTCGACTGCCAGCTTGCGCGATTGCGGATCGAGATCGACCCCGACCACTTCGCGGCAGATACCGCTTTCACGCAAGCCTTTGGCAAACGAACCACCGATCAACCCCAGACCGACCACCACAAGGCGACCGATCATAGGTGCAGCAGATTGCAGAGCAGTGACATCACCCACGAGCCAGAACCTTACGCAGCGCTTCGAGGAAGCGGCTGTTTTCCGCCGGCAGACCGATGGTCACCCGCAAATGGTTCGGCATGCCGTAGTTGGCCACCGGACGCACGATCACGCCTTCGCGCAGCAGGCCCTGGAAAACCGGCGCAGCTACCTGACCGAGGTCGACGCAGATGAAGTTGCCTTTGGACTCGATCCAGCTCAGGCCCAGCTCGAGGAAACCGGCTTGCAGCTGCTGCATGCCCGATTCGTTGAGCTGACGGCTTTGCGCCAGATACTCTTCGTCCTTCAACGCCGCGCAGGCTGCCGCCAAAGCGAGACTGTTGACGTTGAATGGCTGACGAACGCGGTTCAGCACGTCAGCAACAACCGGAGTCGACAGACCATAACCCACGCGCAACGCCGCCAGACCATAAGCCTTGGAGAAAGTGCGCGAAACCAGCAGGTTCGGATACGCCGCGAGGAAGTCCAGACCGTCCGGCAGGTCACTGCCTTCGGCGTACTCGATGTACGCCTCATCCAGCACCACCAGCACGTGCTCCGGTACGTCCTGCAGGAACTCGTCCAGCGCTTCGGCGCCGAACCAGGTGCCGGTCGGGTTGTTCGGGTTGGCGATGAACACCACGCGGGTGTTGGCATCGATGGCCGCGAGCATTGCCGGCAGGTCATGCCCCCAATCTTTGGCCGGAACCACTTTGGCCTCAGCACCCACCGCCTGGGTCGCGATCGGGTAAACGGCGAACGCATGCTCGCTGAATACCGCGTTCAGGCCCGGCGCCAGATAGGCGCGCGCCACCAGCTCGAGAATGTCGTTGGAACCGTTACCCAGAGTCACCTGATTCAGCTCGACGCGGCACTGCTCGGCCAGCAGGGATTTCAGCGCGAAGCCGTTGCCGTCCGGATAGCGGGTCAGCTCGGTCAGCGCTTCGCGGATTGCCGCCAGCGCTTTCGGGCTGGCGCCCAGCGGATTTTCGTTGCTCGCCAGTTTGACGATTTTGGCCGGATCCAGGTCCAGCTCGCGCGCCAGCTCGTCCACAGGCTTGCCCGGAACGTACGGCGAAAGTTGTTGCACGCCCGGCTGTGCCAGAGCGAGGAAGTTGCCACTCATTTGCTACCGCCCCTTAGAGAACTGCTTTCGGGTAGGAACCCAGCACTTTGAGTGCTACCGCTTCCTGACTGATCTTTTCCAGCACACTCTTGACCAATGGGTCGCGGTGGTGGCCGACGAAGTCAATGAAGAACACATACGTCCATTTGCCACTGCGCGACGGACGGGTTTCGATACGAGTCAGGTCGATGCCATTGTCGTGGAACGGCACCAGCAACTCGTGGAGCGCGCCAGGCTTGTTGCTCATCGAGACGATGATCGAGGTCTTGTCGTCGCCAGTCGGCGGCACTTCCTGGTTGCCGATCATCAGGAAGCGCGTCGAGTTGTCAGGACGGTCTTCGATCTTCTCGGCCAGACGCGTCAGGCCATACAAACCTGCGGCCATGTCGCCGGCAATCGCCGCCGAGTTCCACTCACCCTTGACCCGTTTCGCCGCTTCGGCGTTGCTGGACACCGCCACGCGCTCGACATTCGGATAATGTGCATCCAGCCACTTGCGGCACTGGGCCAGCGACTGGGCGTGGGAATAGATACGACTGATGCTGTCGGTCTTGGTGTTTTCACCAACCAACAGGTGATGGTGAATACGCAGCTCGACTTCGCCACAGATCACCATGTCGTGCTCGAGGAAACTGTCGAGGGTGTGATTGACCGCGCCTTCGGTGGAGTTCTCCACCGGCACCACGCCAAAATTCACCGCACCGGCTGCCACTTCACGGAAGACTTCGTCGATCGCCGCCATCGGCTTGCTGATCACCGCGTGACCGAAGTGCTTCATGGCCGCGGCCTGGGTGAAGGTGCCTTCAGGGCCGAGGTAAGCCACTTTAAGCGGCTGCTCCAGCGCCAGACACGAAGACATGATTTCGCGGAACAACCGCGCCATCTCTTCGTTACCCAGCGGCCCCTGATTACGCTCCATCACGCGCTTGAGCACCTGAGCTTCGCGCTCGGGACGATAGAACACCGGCACTTCGCCTTCGGCCAGCGAGGCCATCTTTACTCGCGCGACTTCCTGGGCGCAACGCGCACGCTCACTGATTAGCTCGAGGACTTTGGTGTCCAGAGCGTCGATGCGAACGCGCAGTGCCTTGAGTTCTTGCTCGGACATCAGCCGTGTTCCTTCTCGAATTCAGCCATGTACGCCACCAGCGCGTTGACGGCGTTGATGTCGACGGCGTTGTAGATGGAGGCGCGCATACCGCCCACGGAGCGGTGGCCCTTGAGGTTGAGCAGACCGCGCGCGTCGGCACCGGCCAGGAACGGCTTGTCCAGACGATCGTCAGCCAGACGGAACGGCACGTTCATCCACGAGCGATCCGACTTGTTGATCGGGTTGCTGTAGAGGCCGCTGGCGTCGATGAAGCCGTACAGCGTGCGCTGCTTGGCGTCATTGAGTTTGGCGATCGCTTCGACGCCACCCTGCTCTTTCAGCCACTGGAAGACCAGACCGGACAGGTACCAGGCCAGGGTCGGCGGGGTGTTGTACATCGAGCCGTTATCGGCCGCGACTTTGTAGTCGAGCATGGTCGGGCACAGCGCACGCGCCTTGCCCAGCAGGTCTTCGCGGATGATGTTGACGACGATGCCGCTCGGGCCGATGTTCTTCTGCGCGCCGGCGTAGATCATGCCGAAACGCGAGATATCGACCGGACGCGAGAGAATGTCCGAGGACATGTCGGCCACCAGCGGCACATCACCGGTTTCCGGGATCCACTGGAATTCCAGACCGCCGATGGTTTCGTTTGGCGCGTAGTGAACATAAGCGGCGTCTTTCGACAGGTTCCACTCGTTCTGGCCCGGGATGGCGAAATAATCGTAAGGCTTGGCGGTAGCGGCGACGTTGACGCGGCCGTAACGCGAGGCTTCTTCAATGGCTTTCTGCGACCAGATACCGGTGTCGATGTAATCGGCAGAACCGTTTTCCGGCAGCAGGTTCAGTGGAATCTGCGCAAATTGCTGGCTGGCGCCACCTTGCAGAAACAGCACTTTATAGTTCGACGGGATATTCAGCAGGTCACGCAGATCCTGCTCGGCCTGGGTGGCAATGGACACGAACTCATCGCTGCGATGGCTCATTTCCATGACCGACAAACCTTTGCCGTGCCAATCAAGGAGTTCACCTTGAGCACGTTGCAGGACAGCTTCAGGAAGCGCCGCAGGACCGGCGCAGAAGTTATAGGCTCGCTTGCTCACATCCAATCTCGCTCTGATTTGATATCACGCATTAAATCGCATTAATCGTCGACACCGGAACGGCACTGAAGCGCATCCCCCTGCAGGAGTGAGCCTGCTCGCGATTGCATCACTGCGGTGTTTCAGATGCACCGCGGCGCCTGCATCGCGAGCAGGCTCACTCCTACAAGAGATCTCCGATGTTTCATACCGGACAAATAACAAGGGGGCGAATTTTCATCCGCCCCCTCGCTTATCCGCTTATTCCTGCGGCTCTTCGTCAGCTGCGGCGTCGAGTTGCTGGTCTTCGGCAGCATCGTCGTTCACGACAGAGCCTTCGAATTCCTCACCCTCTTCACCTTCAAACTCTTCACCTTCGACTTCCGAAGGCTCCTGAACCCGCTCCAGACCGACCAGGGTTTCATCCTTGGCCAGCTTGATCAGGGTCACGCCCTGCGTGTTACGACCCAGGCTCGACACTTCGTCGACACGGGTACGCACCAGGGTGCCCTGATCGGAGATCAGCATGATTTCTTCGCCGTCCTGCACCTGAACCGCACCGACCAGACGGCCGTTACGCTCGTTGCTGACCATGGCGATAACGCCCTGACCGCCACGCTTGTATTCAGGGAACTCGGTGATGGCTGTACGCTTGCCATAACCGCGCTCGGAAGCGGTGAGGATCTCGCTGCCTTCTTCCGGGATCAGCATGGAGATCAGCTTCTGCCCTTCCGGCAGACGCATGCCACGCACACCGCGAGCGGTACGACCCATGGCACGAACTTCAGATTCCTTGAAGCGCGTCACTTTACCGCCATCGGAGAACAGCATGATTTCCTGCTCGCCATCAGTGATGGCTGCGGAAATCAGGATGTCACCTTCGTCCAGCTCCAGCGCGATCAGACCGACGCTGCGCTGACGACTGAAGGCCACCAGAGGAGTCTTCTTCACGGTACCGTTAGCGGTCGACATGAAGATGAACGGAGCCTTCTTGCGGTCAGCAGCCTTGATACGCGCACGACGCTCTTCGTCGGTCTCGTTGCTGTTTTCGATTTCTTCTACGTCAGTCTCGGCACCTTCAGCCTCTTCTTCGTCAGCCTGACGCTTCATGGCTTCGAGATCGACCGGCAGCATCGTGGTGATGTATTCGCCTTCGCTCAACGGCAACAGGTTGACCAACGGACGGCCACGGGCAGCACGGGATGCTTCCGGAATTTCGTAGGTCTTGAGCCAGTAAACCTTGCCCTTGCTGGAGAACAGCAGCAGCGTGGTGTGGCTGTTGGCAACCAGCAGGTGAGCGATGTAGTCCTCATCCTTGACGCCGGTCGCCGACTTGCCCTTGCCGCCACGACGCTGAGCCTGGTACGCAGCCAGCGGCTGGGTCTTGGCGTAGCCACCGTGGGAAATGGTCACGACGCGCTCTTCTTCCGGGATCATGTCACCCAGGGTCAGGTCGAGACGCGCATCGAGAATTTCGGTGCGACGCACGTCGCCGTATTCGGCACGGATCACTTCCAGTTCTTCGCGGATCACTTCCATCAGACGCACAGCGCTGTTGAGGATGCGGATCAGCTCGCCGATCTGGTTGAGGATCTCTTGATACTCGGCCAGCAGCTTCTCGTGTTCCAGACCGGTCAGACGGTGCAGACGCAGTTCCAGAATGGCTTGCGCCTGCTCTGGCGACAGGAAGTACTTGCCTTCGCGCAGACCGTATTGCGGATCGAGGTTTTCCGGACGGCACGAATCGGCACCGGCACGTTCCACCATCGCCACCACGGCCGAGGATTCCCACGGCGTGCTGACCAGCGCTTCTTTTGCTTCCGACGGGGTCGGCGAAGCCTTGATCAGGGCGATGACCGGGTCGATGTTCGACAGGGCAACGGCCTGGCCTTCGAGAATGTGACCACGCTCACGAGCCTTGCGCAGTTCGAACACGGTACGGCGGGTAACCACTTCGCGACGGTGACGGACGAAGGCTTCCAGCAGATCCTTGAGGTTAAGGATGCGTGGACGACCGTCGATCAGCGCCACGATGTTGATGCCGAATACCGATTGCAGCTGGGTCTGGGCGTAGAGGTTGTTGAGGATCACCTCAGGCACTTCACCGCGACGCAGTTCGATCACGACGCGCATACCGTCCTTGTCGGACTCGTCGCGCAGTTCAGTGATGCCTTCGAGCTTCTTCTCTTTTACCAGCTCGGCGATCTTCTCGATCAGACGCGCCTTGTTCAGTTGGTAAGGCAGCTCGGTGATGACGATCTGCTGACGGCCACCGACTTTGTCGATGTCTTCGATGATCGAGCGGGCACGCATGTAAATGCGCCCGCGACCGGTGCGGTAGGCTTCGATGATGCCGGCACGACCGTTGATGATCGCGGCAGTCGGGAAGTCCGGACCGGGGATGTATTGCATCAGCTCATCGACGGTCAGCTCAGGGTTGTCGATGAGGGCCAGGCAACCGTCGATGACTTCACCGAGGTTGTGCGGCGGAATGTTGGTCGCCATGCCCACGGCGATACCACTGGAACCGTTGACCAGCAGGTTGGGGATACGGGTCGGCATGACCGCCGGGATCATTTCGGTGCCGTCGTAGTTCGGCACCCAATCCACGGTTTCTTTGTGCAGGTCAGCCAGCAGCTCGTGCGCCAGCTTGGTCATGCGCACTTCGGTGTATCGCATGGCCGCAGCGTTGTCGCCGTCGACCGAACCGAAGTTGCCCTGACCGTCGACCAGCAGGTAGCGCAGGGAGAAAGGCTGAGCCATACGAACGATGGTGTCGTACACCGCAGTATCACCGTGCGGGTGATACTTACCGATCACGTCGCCGACAACACGGGCAGATTTCTTGTACGGCTTGTTGAAGTCGTTGCCCAGCTCGCTCATCGCGAACAGTACGCGACGGTGCACGGGCTTGAGGCCATCGCGCGCATCCGGCAGTGCACGGCCGACGATTACGCTCATTGCGTAGTCGAGGTAGGACTGTTTCAGCTCGTCTTCGATATTGACCGGGAGGATTTCTTTGGCCAGTTCGCCCATGAGAAGCCTGATTCCTTTTTCTGGTGAAACTTCGTCATGTCCATATGGGATGAACGAAGCTCGTCGGGGCAGGCTGAGTGCCGTGCGCCGACTTACGACAAATCAACTGGTTGAACCGTGGATTTGCGCAGTAAAGACAGCTCCGTGAAGCTGCCTCGGAAAACGCCGGATGTTATCACAAGAGCCGCCACGCACCTATCCCCCAGATGCGCATGGAGCATAGTTAGTTGACCGATGACAGGCGTAAAGGGGACGAGAGAGGCTCAGAGCCGCTGCGAATGCAGAATCGGGGGTTAATTTACCGATGTTTATTGACTTTTAGGGACCCTTCGCGAGCAAGCTCGCTCCCACAATGTTCTGTGGCGGTCACAAAACCTGTGGGAGCGAGCCTGCTCGCGAAGGGGGCGACGCAGGATTCAAGCCCGTCAATGCAGGCGCTTACGGCACATCAACTGGGCCATTTTCGCCGTATCCGGACGCTCGACGATGCCCTTCTCCGTCACGATCGCATCGATCAGATCCGCCGGGGTCACGTCAAACACCGGGTTGAATGCCTCGACATCCGCGCCGACCCGCTTGCCACCCACTTCCAGCAGCTCGGCACCGTCACGCTCCTCGATCGGGATCTCGTCGCCACTGGCCAGGTTCATGTCGATGGTCGAGCTCGGCGCCACCACCATGAACCGCACGCCGTGGTGCATGGCGTTGACTGCCAGTTGATAGGTGCCGATCTTGTTCGCCACGTCGCCATTGGCGGTGATGCGGTCAGCGCCGACGATCACCCAGGTCACGCCCTTGGTTTTCATGATGTGCGCGGCGGCGGAGTCGGCATTGAGCGTTACCGGAATGCCTTCGTTCGCCAGTTCCCACGCAGTCAGACGCGAGCCCTGCAGCCACGGCCGGGTTTCGTCGGCATAGACCCGCTCGACCATGCCTTCAAGGTAAGCCGCGCGAATCACCCCCAGCGCCGTACCGAAACCGCCAGTGGCCAGCGCGCCAGTGTTGCAGTGGGTCAGGATCGCCTGGGCATTGCCCTGATGCTTGCGGATCAGATCGACACCAAGCTGGGCCATGGTCAGGTTGGCTTCGCGGTCGCTTTCATGAATGGCGATGGCCTCGGCTTCCAGCGCCGCCAACGGATCGGCGTTGCCCTTCAGTCGATCCAGTCGGTCGCGCATACGATTCAGTGCCCAGAACAGGTTGACCGCGGTCGGGCGGGAATCCGCCAGCAGCGCGAAATCCTCTTCCAGCGCCGCGTACCAGTCCCCGCCTTGCGCCACGCGGGCTCGGGCCGCCAGCACCATGCCATAGGCCGCACTGATGCCGATGGCCGGCGCGCCTCGCACCACCATCGAACGAATCGCCTCAGCCACGCCGGCAGCGCTGGTGTAGGCAATCCAGGTTTCCTCGAACGGCAAAATACGCTGATCCAGCAGGTGGAGCGCGCCATCTCGCCAATCGATGGCCTTTACTTTCTCCGCAGCCAACAGTCGATCGCGCATCCCTCACCCCGCACTCATGAACAAAAGCCGCCGATTATAGCGATCCCCCCGCGAAGACGCTCGGGTATACTTCGCCATCCTTTACAAAAGCACTGGAACCGACCCTCGATGCCGAAACCTGCCATTGCGCTCGACTTACTATTGCTGCCAACCTGGCTGGTACCCGTCGAACCCGCAGGCGTTGTGCTCAAGGAGCACGGCCTGGGCATCCGCGACGGTCGCATCGTGTTTATCGGCCCACGCGCCGAAGCACTGAAGTGTAACGCCACTGAAATCCGTGAATTGCCGGACGTGCTCCTCGCCCCAGGTTTGATCAACGCCCACGGCCATGCGGCGATGACCCTGTTCCGTGGCCTGGCCGACGATCTGCCACTGATGACCTGGCTGGAAAACCACATCTGGCCGGCCGAGGCCAAATGGGTCGATGAAGATTTCGTGCGTGATGGCACCGATCTGGCGATTGCCGAGCAAATCAAGGGTGGCATCACCTGTTTTTCGGACATGTACTTCTTCCCGAAAGTCGCCAGCGAGCGCGTGCACAACAGCGGTATTCGCGCGCAGATCGCGATTCCGATCCTCGATTTCCCGATCCCGGGCGCCAGCAGTGCCGATGAGGCCATTCGTCAGGGCGTCGAGCTGTTCGGCGATCTGAAGCATCACGACCGGATCAAGATCACTTTCGGCCCTCATGCACCCTACACCGTGGGCGACGAGAACCTGGAAAAAATCCGCGTGATCGCCGAAGAGCTGGACGCGTCGATCCACATGCATGTCCACGAAACCGCCTTCGAAGTGCAGCAATCGCTGGAACAGCGCGGCGAGCGGCCACTGGCCCGTCTCGGTCGTCTGGGCTTGCTCGGTCCGCGCTTCCAGGCGGTGCACATGACCCAGATCAGCGATGACGATCTCGCATTGCTGGTAGAAAGCAACACCAGCGTGATCCACTGTCCCGAGTCGAATCTCAAGCTGGCCAGCGGTTTCTGCCCGGTGGAGCGCCTGTGGCAGGCCGGGGTCAATGTGGCAGTCGGCACCGATGGCGCGGCGAGTAACAACGATCTCGACCTGCTCGGCGAAACCCGTACCGCCGCCCTGCTGGCCAAAGCCGTCGCCGGTTCGGCCACTGCGCTGGACGCCCATCGCGCGCTGCGCATGGCCACGCTCAACGGCGCCCGCGCATTGGGCATCGAAGCGCAGGTCGGCTCGCTGGAGATTGGCAAAGCCGCCGACATCGTCGCCTTCGACCTGTCCGGCCTGGCCCAGCAACCGGTCTACGACCCGGTCTCGCAGCTTATATATGCCACCGGCCGCGATTGCGTGAAACACCTGTGGGTCGCCGGCAAACAGTTACTCGACGACCGGCGCCTGACCCGCCTGGATGAACAACAGCTGGGCGCTACCGCCCGAGCCTGGGGCCAGCGCATCAGCGGCCATACCGAATCGTAAACACCCCGGCGCAGACTCCGGGGCTACAGCCTTTTTCAAGTTTTAGAGGAATACATCATGAGCAACGTCGACCACGCCGAAATCGCCAAATTCGAAGCCCTGGCCCATCGCTGGTGGGACCGCGAAAGCGAGTTCAAACCGCTGCACGACATCAACCCGCTGCGGGTGAACTGGATTGACGAGCGGGTCAATCTGGCCGGCAAGAAGGTCCTCGACGTCGGTTGCGGCGGCGGCATCCTCAGCGAAGCCATGGCTCAACGCGGCGCAACCGTGATGGGTATCGATATGGGCGAAGCGCCACTGGCGGTCGCACAGTTGCATCAGCTGGAATCCGGCGTCAGCGTCGAATACCGCCAGATCACCGCCGAAGCCCTGGCCGAGGAAATGCCCGAGCAGTTCGACGTCGTGACTTGCCTGGAAATGCTGGAACACGTGCCGGACCCGTCGTCGGTGATCCGCGCCTGCTTCCGCATGGTCAAGCCGGGTGGCCAGGTGTTCTTCTCGACCATCAACCGCAACCCGAAGGCGTATCTGTTCGCCATCGTCGGCGCCGAATACATCATGAAGCTGCTGCCGCGCGGCACCCACGACTTCAAGAAATTCATCCGCCCTTCCGAGCTGGGCGCCTGGAGCCGCATCGCCGGCCTGACCGTCAAGGACATCATCGGCCTGACCTACAACCCGCTGACCAAGCACTACAAGCTGGCCAACGATGTTGACGTCAACTACATGATCCAGACCCTGCGCGAGGAGTAAGCCGATGGCCATCAGAGCAGTTCTTTTCGACATGGACGGCACCCTGCTCGACACCGCGCCGGATTTCATCGCCATTTGCCAGGCGATGCGCGCGGATCGTGGCTTGCCGCCGATGAATGACCAGCACATCCGCGACGAGATCTCCGGCGGCGCCAAAGCCATGGTCGCCGTGACCTTTTCGATGGACCCGGAATCGCCGGGGTTCGAGGAACTGCGCCTGGATTTTCTCGAGCGCTATCTAGTGGGTTGTGCGGTGCACAGCAAACTGTTCGACGGCATGGGCGAACTGTTGGCAGATATCGAAAAGGCCAACCTGATCTGGGGCGTGGTCACCAACAAGCCGCTGCGCTTTGCCGAGCCGATCATGCAACAGCTGGGGCTGGCCGAGCGTTCGGCGCTGCTGATCTGCCCGGATCACGTGAAGAACAGCAAGCCGGACCCGGAACCGTTGATCCTCGCGTGCAAGATGCTTGATCTGGATCCATCGACCGTTCTGTTTGTCGGCGATGATCTGCGCGATATCGAATCCGGGCGCGATGCCGGCACTAAAACGGCCGCCGTGACCTACGGCTACATCCATCCGGACGACAACCCGCGGTACTGGGGCGCAGATGTGGTGGTGGATCATCCGCTGGAATTGCGCAAGGTGCTTGATAGCGCGCTCTGCAGCTGCTGAAAACGGCCGTTGTAGCGAGGGGATTTATCCCCGATGGGTTGCCAAGCAGCCCCCGCATTCTTTCAGGTCGATTCGATATGCAGGTTTCACGACTGCTTCGCAGCCGGTCGAGGATAAATCCCCTCACCACAGGGAAGCAGGTCTTCATGAATGGATTGTGAGGTTTTTATGTTTGATTACTCCGCTCGTCCCGAATTGCTCAAGGACCGGGTCATTCTGGTCACCGGTGCCGGTCGCGGCATCGGCGCGGCGGCCGCGAAAACCTATGCCGCCCACGGCGCCACGGTGCTGTTGCTGGGCAAGACCGAAGCCAATCTGACGCAGGTCTACGACGAGATCGAAGCGGCAGGCCATCCGCAACCGGCAGTGATCCCGTTCAACCTCGAGACCGCTCTGCCCCATCAGTACGATGAGCTGGCGGCGATGATCGAGACCGAATTCGGCCATCTCGACGGCCTGCTGCACAACGCCTCGATCATTGGTCCGCGCACGCCGATCGAACAGCTGTCGGGCGAGAACTTCATGCGGGTCATGCACGTCAACGTCAACGCCATGTTCATGCTGACCAGCACCCTGCTGCCGTTGCTCAAGCTGTCGCAGGACGCCTCGGTGGTGTTCACCTCCAGCAGCGTCGGACGCAAGGGCCGGGCCTACTGGGGTGCCTATGGGGTATCGAAGTTCGCCACCGAAGGCCTGATGCAAACCCTGGCCGATGAAGTCGACGGCGTGGCACCGGTACGCTCCAACAGCATCAACCCAGGCGGCACCCGCACCAGCATGCGTGCCCAGGCTTACCCGGGAGAAAATCCGCTGAACAATCCGACCCCGGAAGAGATCATGCCGCTGTACCTGTACCTGATGGGCCCGGACAGCACGGGCATCAATGGCCAGGCATTCAACGCGCAATAACTGCCATACGTCGCTTTTGTTGCCGTGGCGGATTACCGTCGCGGCACACAATTGCCGCTTCCCGTCATCACACTTCAGTCAAATATCCGCCACCCAAGCTCAAAGCAAAACGCCATCCCATTGATTTACAACGGTTTAAATTTACATGAACCGAATGGCATGACTTTCGCTCTAATTTTCCTCAAAGCATGCCGTGTGAAAGCACTGGGGCCAGGCCGATTTCGATAGCTGACTAATCGTCATCAGGCAGACTAAACTTACGCCAAATGTCCTACGGGACTGATGGATCAGTATGACGCGCAGCCCATAGCCGCTCTCACCCAGCCTGTAAGACAGACTTACTGCTTAGGGGCTCACGCCATATGAAATCACCCTCCCAGACCAATGCAATTGACTTTGACAGTGCCAAATTGCAACGCCTGGGCTTTGGTCTGCTGCCTCCACTTCTGGAACGCCCGGCCAGTCTGGCGCAATTGCGCCAGCAAATGAGCCTGCAACTGCAAACCAGTCTTGAACCGCAACGCATCCTCGGTCTGTTCTTTCGCGAAGTTCAGCGTCTCGTGCCGCTCGACGCCTTGAGCTATGTGCATCAGGGCAGCGACCTGCGCCTGGAGTTCGGCGCCCGCGGTCACCACTCGGTCAGCTACAGCCTCAGCCATGAAGGCGAGCATCTGGGCGAGCTGGTGTTTCGCCGCAACCAGCGCTTCAGCGAGCAGGAACAGGGCAACCTCGAATCGCTGTTGTCGTCGCTATTGTTCCCGATGCGCAACGCCCTGCTCTACCGCGCCGCGACGCAAAGCGCACTGCGCGACCCGTTAACCGGAACCGGCAACCGGATCGCCATGGAACAGACCCTGCAACGCGAGATCGACATGTCCCGGCGGCACCTGCAACCGTTGTCGGTGCTGATGCTCGACATCGACCACTTCAAACGAGTCAACGACAGCCACGGACACAGTGCCGGGGACGACGTGCTCAAGGCGGTGGCAGCGTCGATCAAGGGCCAGTTGCGCAACGTCGACATGGTGTTTCGCTATGGCGGGGAAGAGTTTCTGATCCTGCTGTCCAACACCGGGCGGGAGGCGGCAGCAATGGTCGGCGAGCGCCTGCGCCATGCCGCACAAGCCGCGGAATACTTCGCTGACGGCCATTTGATTGACCTGACCGTGAGCCTCGGATGCTCGACCCTGCTGCCGGGGGAATCGGCCGACAGCCTGCTGCGCCGCGCCGACAGCGCGTTGTATGTGGCCAAGCGCGAAGGTCGTAATCGCCTGGCGATGGCTGGCTAACGTCTGTTGACCACCGCAAAACAAATGCAGGAGCGGGCTTGCTCGCGAATGCGATCTGACATTCAACATCCAGTTGACTGAAAGTCCGCCTTCGCGAGCAAGCCCGCTCCCACATTTTTGCTTTGTGTTTCGCCGCTTGATCAGCTCTCGACTACAACCCGACGCTCTCGGCCGACCAACAGACGCTCCGAGGTTTCCAGTTGCATGCAGCGCTCAAGGAACAGGTACATGTAGTCGTAGCTCTTGCAGACCGCCTGACGCAGTTCGGTCTGCAATGCCTTGCTCGGGTTCATCCCCGCCAGCGTACAGATGATTTCCAGCGCTTCCCAGGGATGGGCGTCGTCATACTGGGCATGCATCTTCAGCCACTTCATGGCGCGCTTGCGCTCCTCTTCAGGGAACGCCGCGGCGTATACGCCAGTGGAGCAGACGAGTGCCGACCATTCCCCGGTCGCGCCTTCGATTGCATAGTTGGTGGCGGCAATGGCAACGATCAGCGAATCCGCCGAACTTGTATGCCAGCACCAGTGACTCAGGGCATGCAGCTCGGGCGGTACTTGCTGGGCCTGCAGATCCTCCAGGCTCACCCCATGCGCGCGGCTCCAGTTCAGCCAATAGTCGGCATGGTTGAGCTCGACGCGGATGTTGCGCATCAGCCAGCGGCGCGCCATGTCCTCCCCAGGATGGCGGGCAAATTTGGTCTTGGTCAGGTTCTGCGCCATATACAACGCAAACTGTTCAACGACCGGCCAGCCCCCGATCAGGTACTGACGCATGGTCTTGGCGCTGAGCTTGTTATCGCGCATGCGCAGGTACAGTTCATGCTCGACAACCCGGCGCTTGCTCTCGCTGCAATCCACAATGAGCTGTTGTGCCCAGGCAGGATAACTTGCAGCTTCCATGAGTGGTCCGGTTCGGTTGAATGTGTCGATCACTGTTCGGCTCCTTTTGATTTGTGATTGTAAGGATCGGCAAGAGATTTCAACGGAACGTGCCAGGCGCCTTGAACAACAACGGCTGCGGCCTGGCGGGCCGACTTTGCAAACTGTCACAGGTAAACAATTGCGGGCGTTCGATGACATAACCCTGAGCGTAATCCACCCCGATTTCAAGCAATGCCTGCTCGATCTGGGTTGTTTCAACAAACTCGGCAATTGTCTGCTTACCCATGACATGCCCGATGTGATTGATCACTTCGACCATTGCGCGGTTAATCGGGTCGTCCAGCATATCCTTTACGAAACTCCCGTCGATCTTCAGGAAGTCTACAGGCAAATGTTTCAGATAAGCGAATGAAGACATTCCGGCACAAAAATCATCAAGTGAGAAGTAACATCCTAAGCCTTTGAGTTCATTAATAAATCGAATTGCACTCCCAAGATTTGCAATTGCACTGGTTTCGGTAATTTCAAAACAAATCATTTCAGGTGGTATGGAGTAACTAACAAACTGTTCCCGCAGAAAGTGCAAGAACGCCTCATCTCCGATAGTAATGCCTGAAAGATTAATCGCACACATTGCCAACGGGCCTTCATGTTGTTCGGCAATACATTGGGCAATGACTTTAAAAACATTCTCGACTACCCAGCGGTCGAGTTGACTCATCAGGCCATAACGTTCGGCAGCCGGAATGAAACTGTCCGGGAGAATCATCCGTCCGGACTCATCATGCAGGCGCAGGAGTATTTCGATGTGTCCTGCGCCACTCGCAGCAGGGCTCAGCGGGGCAATTTCCTGGGCGTAGAGGCAGAAACGGTTTTCTTCCAGCGCCATGTGCAGCCGCTGCACCCAGGCCATCTCGCCAAAGCGCAAGGACAGTTCGGAATCATCGGCATGGTAGACCTGCACGCGGTTCCGGCCCTTTTCCTTGGCCATGTAGCAGGCCATGTCGGCGGCGCGCAGCGAAGCTTCGAGGGTGGCCGGAGTCTGGGCGATGTGCACCAGGCCGATGCTCACGGTGGTCAGGAACGGTCGCCCCTTCCACACGAAATGCAGGTTCTGCACGGTCTGGCGCAGACTCTCGGCGATTTTCTCCGCAGCCTCCGGAGCGCAACTCTCCAGCAAGATACCGAACTCGTCCCCGCCCAGCCGCGCCAGGGTGTCGCCCTCGCGCAAGCCCGATTGCAACAACGTGCAGATGTGGCGCAACAACTCATCGCCGGCGGCGTGACCGCAGGTGTCGTTGACCAGCTTGAACTGGTCCAGGTCAAGGAACATCAGCGCATGCCGCCCGGGCTGCCGCGTCAGATTGTGCAGAGCCTGCTCCAGGCGATATTCGAATTCGCGGCGGTTGGCCAGACCCGTCAGGGCATCGTGGGTCGCCTGCCACGACAGGTTGGCGATGTACTGCCGCTCCTGGGTCATGTCATGCAGCACCAGCACCGTGCCACTGATCTTTTCGGCATTGCGGATCGGCGCGCCCACCAGTGTCACCGAAACCGTGCTGCCGTCCAGGCGCTGAATCAGCTTCGAGTGCTCGCTGCCACCGACCAGTTTGCCGCTGAGAATATGTTCGATCAGCGTCAGTCCTTCAGCCTGGGCATTGTCATCCAGCAGATTGAACAACGCCGCCAGCGGCAGACCTGCCGCGTGCTCGGCCTTCCAGTGGGTCATGGCTTCGGCTGCCGGGTTCATGTATTCGATGGCCCCGTCGACATCGGTGGTGATGACCCCGTCGCCGATCGATTGCAGGGTGATGTGCGCCCGATCTTTCTCCAACTGCAGCGCCTGGGCAAAGGCATGGCGCTGCTTGAGCAGCTTGTGCGTGCGCAACAGGGCCAGCACGATCAGCCCGAGCGCCGTGGCAAGGTTGGTGAACAGCAGCAGACGCAGAATCATCCGCGAGCCTTCGCCCAGGGCATCGCTGAACGCCTTGGCCGCTGGTGTCACACCGTCGTTGATGGCGAAAATCCGCGCTTTCCAATATTGAATATCAGCCGGTGTCGCGACGTTTTCGCTGATGCGCTGATGCATCTCGCGCGCGACGTTATCCAGCTGAACCAGATAGCCATCACCAATCGTCCAGCGATCGATCGCGGTTTCCAGATAGCTGAAATGACGAAAATTGAGATACAGCCAAATCAGGCTGGAGACGTCATCGGGATGGTTGCCGCCCTTCAGAATTCCGTCCCGCGCCGCCTGCAGATCCGGTGGCTGTCGATCAAGGGCCAGACGCAACTCATGCCCGCCCTGTGGCACGGCAATCGCTTGCTTGTACTTGAGAAAGATTGCCTCGTCGCGGCTGTCAGCGTAGAGATTCAGATAATAGATCGCGTCTTTCTGGCCCTTGGACCAGAGACTCTCACCGGCGACATAGCCACGCACGGCCGACAAGACGTAAAGACTCACGCCCCCCAATAACGCCTGAAATAACACGACGGCAATAAATGGCCAGACGATGCCCAACAGCCGTGGCGTTCCGAGAGTCCTTTTTTGCTTCATGAGGTCCTTAGTGCACGCACTGCCATCATCAAGAGGAGACCGCTGGAGCTAGCCTAGGGGGCGATCCCCCTTCCGGCAAGCCAGGATACTTTCAACCTGCGATACCTATATACCGCACCCCGGGTTCTCGATGCTTCGACACTGACGGCTTCCGATCATTTCAGAGCCATCTCCCCCATGCAATCACCGATATCCACGCTGCAACGGCATATTGCCCAACAGGCTGAATACCGCTCGATGAACACCGCACTTCGCGCTGTTCTCGCGGCCTCGACCTCGCTGGACAGCTACTACCTGTCACCCCAAGCGCATTCGCGCCTCGGCACGGCGTACGAGCGGACGCAAACCCTTCTGCAAGCGCTGTTCGAAGAGGCGGGCAATCGGCCATTGAGCGAGTATTTGCAAGCCTCCAAAGACCGGCTGTTACAAGTCAGTGCCGTGGGCGATCAGTGTAGCTTTACGTTCAGCCGTCGCGATGACAGCGTCGCCCACCACACCATCGAGGATGTCAAAAAGGCATCCGCCAGAATTCAAGAGTTTCAGCTAGCGTTGCTGAGTATAGGCGCACACTTGCGTTCCGACAGAGTGTTGCCGCTGTCACAACTGCTGCGTGAGTCCGGGTTCACATTGCCCAGCACGCCTGACGCCGCGAGCCTGGGCCGACTGATCAACGAGGTAGAAGAACACCGCGCCAGCCACCGACTGAATCTGCGTCAGAACCCGGCGCTGACGCTACTGATGAGCGACGACGAAAAAGCCGCAGTCCAGGACCTGATTGGCGACTGGCTCACCGGCAAAACCCTGTCGGCCATCGACAGCCTGGCCGCTGAGGTCACGCCTGCGTTTACCCGCAAGCAGTTGGAGGATCAGCCTGCCACGTGCCTGGAACGCCTGCTCGATACGCCCAAGGCGCAGGATCTGGGCCTGCGTATTCTGCAAAAACTGCAGTGGTATGGCGCACAGCCTGATGAGCAGACTCTTCCTGACGTCGGCGCACGCCTGCTACTTGAAGCATTGTGCCTGTGGTACGAGGCGGCCCACGACGGCAGCTCGACCACAGTGGCTGGTTTTGCACTTGAACAACGGGCTCACTACGGAAGGAGCTACACCACCCTTCGCCGGGATTTCCTGCAACATCTGGAAGACTCCCGCCGCACGTCGACGGCGATTGAGAAACACCTGCTGGGATGGATATGTCTGACGCGCTTCCCACTGGAGTTTCAAGTCCGCGACATTCCTGAAGACTTGCCCTATGCCAGTTCGACGGTCTGGGTGAACTTCGTGCATGGCACCCACCTCGCCCACGCCCTTGATCCAGAGCTGCTGCGTTATCTGACGTTTCAACAGTTGCTTGACCTGCCCCTGACGAAAAGCGCAAACGCCAGCGCCGACTTGCAAGCCCTGATTGCCGCGACGCGTGCGCCAGCGGCGCAAACCTGGGCGCTGGCGACGGGCGCATTGACGCCCTCGGACGAGCCACAAACCGTGCAGCCTGCCATGCAAGCGCTGGAGGATCACGAGGCGCAACTGAACAAGGCAATCCTGCAACTGGATGTCGAGCCACCGCAACGCCTGCCACTGGCCAGACAGTTGCTGGAGCGCGCGCTGGCCAATGACCTTTACGACCACAGGAAAATCCACCTCAAGCGCCACCATCATCAATCCGCCAGCCGTCATCGACGCAACATTCTCGACACCCCCGACGTCGCGCTACCCACTTGGCCGTTGCTGGAGGTGTATGCCGGCGGCGGGCTGACCGCCGATGCCCGCTGGTACGTCAGCGACGATGGCAGGCGTGCCAGCGAATGGATCAGCCTGAGTGCACAACGCAAACTGCAAAGCGGATTTGTCGACAGCACAGGCCCGAGCCAACCCCCTGGCCGACGGTTGTCGAGGTTCCCGACCGATTGCACTTTGCCCGATATCAAGACCGTGTTCGACTCGCAGTTCGATACCTATCTGGCCAAGACCAAAAGTGCCTATGAGTACCTGATCAAGAGTCAACTGGTCACACTGCCATCGGCTGATCGTCAGGCGCTGGAACAGGGTGAAGTGAGAATCCTGAGCCTCAGGAAGCAGACCCGTCACATCGAGGCTCATCTGGAAACACCGGAAAACATCCTGCCCCACAGGACACGCATGGGGTTTGTGTTACAGGCCACTTATGAGGGGACATCGAGCTTCTACGAGTGCCTGCCGCGCGCCGGCATGATCCGCAAACGTTCGGACCTGACAGTCGGGCATGTCGGCGGGTTTCTGTTGCCGCCACTGCCACCAAAACGCGGGAGAACCAAGGGCCAGAGCATCAGTCGTATCGCCGCTCGCCCGCTGCCGTTCGATCACGATGCACACCGGAACGGCTCAATACCCAAACCGCAGGCCAGGTGCGTCGCCATCCTCGAACCGTTGGGCAATGCACTCGCACCGTCAACGCTGCCGTCGGTCCTTCACCCAGGCGTACCGAACCTGAACTTCACCTCGGCGCGAACCGGACAGATCGCCTCTTTCGTCGCCACCCGGTTGTTCTATGTCGATGAACAGGCGCTGCGCCGCGAAGCCTGGGGCGAAACCCGCTTCGAGCGGGAATACAACAAGCAACACTGGATCTTCGGGCTCAAGGCATTCATCCCGTTCTGGGGCAGTCTCGACGACCTGCAATCAAACAGCCCCGGCACACGCTTGATGGGCGTGCTCGGGCTGCTGCTCGACATCGTTTCATTCGCGATTCCATTGGGCAAGTTCATCGCCGGCAGCATTCGCCTGGCCGCGGTGGCAGGAAAAATGGCGATTCGTGTCGCCCTGCCGCGCATGGCGCAACTGTCGAAAAACCTGGTGGTTGCCAGCCTGAGAAATCTCAACCCGCTGGACGCGGCGCCGGCCTTGTTCAAGCTCGGTGGCCGCGGCGTGATCAGCGCGGTGCGGGCCGCTGCACACCTGGAAAACCGTGCGCTATTGCGCCTGAAAAGACTGGCCGGCAGAAGCGGTGAATACGATTTGCTGCACAGCCTGCCGCAAACGCTGGATGCCGGAAGCTGGAAACCCCTGAGCCCGGCCGATCACCTGGCCGTGGTCAGGGGCATTGACGATGTACCGGTGCGCAACGTTGCCGTCAGCGGGATCCGGCATCACCTGCTCGACCCATTCTCCAACCGCCCCTATGGGCCGCGACTGATAGCGCAGGAACATGAGTTTTCACTCGGGCGCTCGTACTACCGTGGGGTGACGAAAACCGACGATCAAATCGTCATCGATCTGCCGCAGAACACCCGTGTGGAACATCTGCCCGAAATGAGTGGACGGACCACGGTGCTGATCGACGACGTGCCCTATCGACTCGACGGCGATGAACTGCGCCGCGTCGATCTTCTCGACGAGAGTCAGCACTGGAAGCTGTTGCCATGCCGTATCCGGCGCGCACCCGGGCCAGCAGGCGACTGCCGCGTCAGCTATATCACCGCAGAGCCGGCACCAACACCGCCCCTTGGCACGATCGACAAGGAAAAAGGCTATGCACCATGGTTCGGCGAGCGAGTCTCGGAACCGGCCCCGCTGCCCCGGCAAAATGGAACGTTCCTGGCCGTCGACGCCAAGCTCTATCGCATCGTCGACAACCGCCCGACACTGTTCACCGGTGACCTGTATCGCCTGGGGTTCAGTCGTGGCAGGCTGGTGCCGCGGCAACAGATTCAGGCCACGCTACAGTTTCGCAAAGGGATTTTCGCCCGCATCAAGACGGGTGGCACCTACGATGGAATCAACGATTCGCATCAGGTCGGTGCGGTGCTCGTGCCGGCCCTCGACGAGTCCTGCGCTCACGTGTTCTTTCGGGTGAACCACCATGAGTACTACCTCGCCAGCATTGCCAAGGGCGACATTCCCGGCAACCCGTTGACCTTCACACGCCTGACACCTGCCGAACTGGCCGACGGCACGTTGGGCGCGGAACTGCTGACCGTCTACACCGGTTCGCTGCATGCCAACAATGTCGCGCATATCCATGGCCTCGAAGCCGTGCAACGCGCCATGCACACCATGGAACAGATCGCGATTCCCATCGGCACCCAGGCAAACCCTGCGAACAACATGAAATGGCTGAAAGTCGACACCAGTCCGGGCGAGGCGCTGATGTTCGATCACTCCACCCGGATGATCGTCACGCGCCTGCCCGAAGGTGCCGCCACCTGGGCACGCAGCAAAGAAGCACCGCAGGCCTTTCGAGAAAAAACCGCGGAAATTTTCGACACACTGTTCCTGTCACCCACCGTGCAGCCGGCCAATGCCAACGCGGCGCTGCGCATCGATGGCGCCATGCAGAAATTGCAGAACCTGCTGCCCGTGCGCGAGCGCCCGGTCAACGCACGCAACATCGCGTTCGCCGAAGTCACCACCGCCAGCGGCCAGCGTGAAATCTACGTCAGCGTCTCCGGCGCGCAAGGCAGCACGCAGCGCCTGCCGCTGTTTCGGCACATGGGCGCCAATCACGTGCGGATCGGTCAGACCACCTACATCAACATCGATTACAACCCGGCCTTCCCGCGCACTTCGCTGGAGGTGACCGAACAGGGTCAACTGTTGGCGGTGCCGCTGACCATCAAGGAGTTGAAAACCTATCAGCCGACCCAGACCAGCCGCCCCACTTCACTGGACAGCGAAAGCAAGTTGATCAGAGTGATTCGCGAAAAATACCCGGACCCGAAAGAAATACGCGCAGTCGACATCGCGACGACCATGCGCCCGTGCGAATCGTGTTCAGTGGTGATCAAGGAGTTTGGTTACGACGGCGCGGCCGATGCCCTGCAGGTTTTGTGGGGCTGACCTAAAGGCGCTGCAGATGCCCGTACAGCTTGGCGTACAAGCCGCCATCAGCGATCAGTTGCTGATGGTCGCCGTCCTCGGCCACTTGCCCGCCATCGAACACCAGCACCCGATCCGCCTGCTTCACCGCTGAGAGGCGGTGGGCAATGATCAGCGTGGTGCGGCCATTGAGAAAGCGTGCCATGGCCTGATGCAGGTTGTACTCGGTGGCGGCATCGAGGGCCGAGGTGGCTTCGTCGAGGATCACCACTTTCGGCTCGGCAAGGATCATCCGCGCGATCGCCAGGCGCTGGCGCTGACCACCGGAAAGGCGCACACCGGAGCGGCCGACAATGCTGTCGAGGCCGTCCGGCAGTGCGCGAATTGCCGGTTCCAGCTGGGCGATTTCCAGTGCCTGCCAGCAGGCATCGTCGCTGCGGGTGCGGCCCATGGTCAGGTTGGCGCGCACGGTGTCGTTGAACAGCGCCGGGTGTTGCAGCACCACGGCGACGTTTTCCCTGACCAGCTCCAGGCCGATTTCCTGCTGGGTCGAACCACCGAAGCGGATAGTCCCGGACACTGGCGTATAGAGCCCCAACAGCAACTGCACAAGGGTACTTTTACCACCGCCACTGGCGCCGACAATTGCGACTTTTTCACCGGGTGCAATCGACAGATCCAGTTGATCCAGCACCAGCTCATCGCCATACCCGAAGCTCAAACCCTGAACCTGAATGCCCACGGTCTCGCGGCCCTTGAACGGATCGACGCCGCCGGGATATTGCGGCTCATCGGCGCGCGCCAGCAGTTCGTTGATCCGCGTCAGCGCACCGCCCGCTGCGTAGTAGGCGTATTGCAGATTGAGCAGTTGTTCGACCGGGCCGATCATGAACCACAGGTAACTGAACACCGCGAGCATCTGGCCGATCGACAGGTCGGAGAACAGCACCGTGAGCATGGCTGCGGCGCGAAAGATGTCGATACCGAACTGAAACAGCAGACCGCTGGCGCGGTTCGACGCATCGGTCTTCCACTGCGAGTTGACTGCGTAATTGCGCACTTCCTGCGCGCGCAATCCGAGTCGCCCGAGAAAGAAGCCCTGACGGTTGCCGGCGCGCACTTCCTGGATCGCATCGAGGGTCTCGCTCAGGGCCTGAGTGAAGCGCGAGGTGCTGTCGTTTTCCAGTTTCTTCAGGTGCTTGACCCGCTTGCCCAACTGCACCGTGGCGTAGATCACCAACGGGTTGAACAGCAGGATCAGCAGCGCCAGTTTCCAGTGCATCCACATCAGGATGCTCGCGGTACCGACCAGGGTCAGCATCGCCACCAGAAAACGGCTGAGGGTTTCGCCGACGAACTTGTCGAGAGTGTCCAGATCGGTGACCAGGTGCGTGGTCACGGTGCCGCTGCCGAGACTTTCGTATTCACCGAGGGAGATACGTTTGAGGCGCTCGATCAGACGCACACGAATGCGGTAGACGATGTCCTTGGCCAACCGTGCAAACAGTCGCGCCTGCAACACGCCAAAGCACAGGGCACTGCAGCGCAGGGTCAGGGTGACCACCAGCATCAGGCCGATGTAACCCGCTGCCTGCTGCCACATCGACGGCAACACGTGGTTCATGATTTTCAGTGCAGCATCGCCATGCCCGAGCAGGACTTCGTCCACCAGCAATGGCAACAACAACGGAATCGGTACGCTGCACAGCGTCGCCAGGACGGCGACGCCGTTGGCGATCCACAGGGATTTTTTGTGATGCAGTGCCAGTCGCCGGACTTCTGCCCAGCTCAGCCGGTCGACACGCTTTACGGCTGGCGTGTCATCGGCCCGGTCAGGCACAGGCTGCGCGCTCCAGCCAGCGACCGAGTAACGGCGAGAGTTCACTGAGTGGTTGGTAGCCGTTGGTCAGCAGCGCCAGTTGGCCGTTGCGTTCGGCGAGCAAGGTCGGGAAACCGGCGATGCCCAGATCCTGCACCCAACTGAAATCGGCCTGAGTCGCCTTGTGCTGATCGGCATGATCGAACAGCGCGGCAAATTCGATACGTGGTACGCCTGCCTGCTCTGCCAGTTCCACCAGCACACCGGCCTGGGTCACATCGCGACCTTCAGCGTAGAACGCCTGCTGGATCAGGCCGACCAGTGTCCACGCGCAATCCGGCGCGAGGCTGCGCGCGGTGACGATCGCCCGGCAGGCAGGCTCGGTGTCATAGACAAAACCGTCGGGCAACGCGCCGTCGAACTTGAACGGCTGACCGGTGGCCTCGGTGACCGCCTGCCAGTGCTCAAGGATGTAGCGCCGCGTGGTCGGTTCCAGCGCCGCACCGCTGCCGGTGCGCAACCCACCGACCACCAGGTGCAGCTCGACCCCGGCTGCCTGCGCCTGCTCGACCAATGCCTTGGCGACCGGAGCGAACCCCCAGCACCAGGAACACATCGGATCCATCACATAGAGCAGGCGCGCAGACATGATCAGACCTCGGTGGATGCTTGCTTATAGTTGTAGCCGATCGGGTGCGGCATGTTGCGCGCCTTGGCCAGTTCGATCTGCTTCTGCCGATCGATGGCGCTGCGGCGGGTTTTCTCGCTCAGCGTGTCCCAGCAATGCGGGCAGCTGATGCCGGCGACGTAGTGCTCGCAGGCGCGATCTTCAACACTGACCGGTGTGCGGCAGGCATGACATTGATCGTAGTCGCCTTCGCTGAGGTCGTGACGCACGGTCACGCGGTTGTCGAACACGAAGCAGTCGCCCTGCCATTTGGTTTCTTCCTGCGGCACCTCTTCGAGGTACTTCAGGATGCCGCCCTTGAGGTGGTAAACCTCTTCGAAACCCTCGCCCAGCATGTAGCTCGAGGCTTTCTCGCAGCGAATGCCACCGGTGCAGAACATCGCGACCTTCTTGTGCACGGCCGGGTCGAAGTGCTCTTTGATGTAGTCGGGAAATTCACGAAAACTGGTGGTTTTCGGATCGATGGCGCCTTCGAAGGTACCGATCGACACTTCGTAATCGTTGCGCGTGTCGATCAACAGCACTTCGGGGTCGCTGATCAACGCGTTCCAGTCTTGCGGATCAACGTAGGTGCCGACCTTTTTGTTCGGGTCCACGCCTTCGACGCCGAGGGTGACGATCTCTTTCTTCAGCTTGACCTTGGTGCGGTAGAACGGCTGCTCGTCGCAGTACGACTCTTTGTGGTCGATATCGATCATGCGCGGGTCGTTTTTCAGCCAGGCGAGCAGGCCATCGATGCCTTCACGGCTGCCGGACACCGTGCCGTTGATGCCTTCTTCGGCGATCAGCAGGGTGCCTTTGATGCCATTGTCGACCATCGCTTGCAGCAGTGGCTCGCGCAGGTTGACGTAATCTTCGAGGGTGACGAACTTATACAGTGCCGCCACGACAATCGGTTGTGTCATGGGTATTTCTCCAGGTGGCTACCCTCGCAAAGGGTGAACCGGATTCAAAAAAAAACGCGCCGGATGAGCGGCGCGTTGCGGATTCTAGCAAAAACATCACCACCAGCGGCAGTCTCCTGTAGGAGCTGCCGCAGGCTGCGATCTTTTGATCTTAATGTTTGCTTCCGCCGGCACAGGTCGGCGACGCCGGAGCGGCGCCGATCTCTGCCCATTCCTGCGGCGTGTAGGTGTGCAGCGCCAACGCATGGAATTCGCCCATCAGCTCGCCAAGCGTGCCGTAGACTTTCTGGTGGCGCTTGACCCGATTGAGGCCATCGAACTGCGCACTGACCACCACAGCCTTGAAGTGGGTCTGTAACCCGCGACTGTGCATGTGGCTTTCATCCAGCACTTGCAGATGTTCGGGCTGAAGCAGCGCCAGCGTCGATTCGATGCGTTGTTGCATGGTCATCACGAACTCCGCTTACTTCTTCTTGGCCGGTGCAGCGCCTTTCGGTGCCAGCTCGTTGGTCATGTCGTCGAGCAGCTTGTTGACGACCGGCACGGCGCTTTCCAGTTTGGCTTGGGTCATCTGGGCCGATTGCTGAGTCAGCTGCGGCATTTTTTCGAGGACTTTCTTGCCCAGTGGCGACTGGTAGAACGCGACCAGATCCTTCAGCTCGGATTCGCTGAAGTTGCTGGTGTAGAGCTTGACCATGTCCGGTTTCAGCTTGTTCCAGCCAATGGCTTGGTCCAGCGCAGCGTTGGCCTTGGCCTGATAGGTTTCCAGTACGGCTTTCTTGGCTTCCGGGGCTTTGGTCTGCTCAAAACGCTGAGCGAACATTTGCTGCACTTGCATGTACACCGGAGTGCCCAGCTTGTCAGCGTGCGCCAGGGTCAAGAAAGCTTCAGCACTGGCGTTGTGGCTGGCGGTATCGGCAAGCACCTGGCCGCTGGCGCAAACCAGTGCAACCGCGGTGCAGATGGCACGAAGACGAGTCATCGAGTTTCCTTTTCAGCTAGGCGAGGTAAAACCCCAAGGGCGACCATTCTGCGCCTAAAAAACCTCGTGGCTCAACCCCCAGCCCTTGCCGTGCTTGATTGACGGGGTTTTACCGGTCAACAATCGGTTCGAGGGAACCACCTGGGCCTGACCGGGCCTAAACTGCGCAAACAGACCAACAGGAGTGTGCACGATGAGCCGTATCGAAACCGACAGCCTGGGCCAGATCGAAGTCCCGGACGACGCCTACTGGGGTGCTCAGACGCAACGCTCGCTGATCAACTTCGCCATTGGTCAGGAACGCATGCCGCTGCCGGTACTGCACGCCCTGGCCCTGATCAAGAAAGCCGCCGCCCGGGTCAACGACCGCAACGGCGACCTGCCCGCCGACATCGCCCGCCTGATCGAACAAGCCGCCGACGAAGTCCTCGACGGCCAGCACGACGACCAGTTCCCGCTGGTGGTCTGGCAGACCGGCAGCGGCACCCAAAGCAACATGAACGTCAACGAAGTGATCGCCGGCCGCGCCAACGAACTGGCCGGCAACCCGCGCGGCGGCAAGACGCCGGTGCACCCCAACGATCACGTCAACCGCTCACAAAGCTCCAACGACTGCTTCCCCACCGCCATGAGCATCGCCACCGCCAAAGCCGTGCAGGAGCAATTGCTGCCGGCCATCGCCGAGCTGTCCGGCGGTCTGGCCGAACTGGCGGCACGCCACATGAAACTGGTCAAGACCGGCCGCACGCACATGATGGACGCGACGCCGATCACCTTCGGTCAGGAACTGTCCGGGTTTATCGCGCAGCTGGATTACGCCGAGCGGGCGATCCGCTCAGCGCTGCCAGCGGTGTGCGAACTGGCGCAGGGCGGCACCGCGGTCGGCACCGGTCTGAATTCGCCGCACGGTTTTGGCGAAGCGATTGCCGCAGAACTCGCCGCCCTGTCCGGCCTCCCGTTCGTCACCGCGCCGAACAAGTTTGCCGCACTGGCCGGACATGAACCATTGACCAGCCTGTCCGGCGCCCTGAAGACCCTCGCCGTGGCCCTGATGAAAATCGCCAACGACCTGCGCTTGCTCGGCTCCGGCCCTCGGGCAGGTTTTGCCGAAGTGCGACTGCCGGCGAACGAGCCAGGCAGCTCGATCATGCCCGGCAAGGTCAACCCGACCCAGTGCGAAGCGCTGTCGATGCTCGCCTGCCAAGTGCTGGGTAACGACGTCACCATCGGCATCGCCGCGAGTCAGGGCCACCTGCAACTGAACGTGTTCAAACCGGTGATCATCCACAACCTGCTGCAATCGATCCGCCTGCTCGCCGACGGTTGCAGCAACTTCCAGCAGCACTGCATCGCCGGTCTTGAGCCCGACGCCGAAGTCATGGCCAAACACCTGGAACGCGGACTGATGCTGGTGACGGCGTTGAACCCGCACATCGGTTACGACAGGTCGGCAGAAATCGCCAAGAAGGCTTACAGCGAAGGCCTGACCTTGCGTGAGGCGGCGTTGGCGTTGGGGTATCTGACCGATGAAGAGTTCGACGCCTGGGTGCGGCCGGAGAACATGATCGAGGCCGGCGCCAAGGGCTGAGATTTGTAGCGCCTGAAAGTCCGTCTTCGCGAGCAGGCTCGCTCCCACAGTTGACCGCAATCCCATGTGGGGAATGCGATCCAATGTGGGAGCGGGCTTGCTCGCGAAGAACGATGACGCGGTCTAACTGGCTGCCATCTTCATTCGCCGCGCTTTCAACCCGGCAATCAACGAAGGCCCCAACGCCACCAGCGCTGACCCCAACACCACCAGCACCGCCCCACCATACCCAAGCCCATTGATCTGCTCGGCATGCACATATTCGGGCCAGATCCCCGCCGCAATCGCCACCGCGCCAAACGTCACCAACGGCGTGATCGCCAATGTCGCACTGACCCGTGACGCTTCCCAATGTGCCAGCGCTTCGGCAAATGCGCCGTAGGCAATCAGCGTGTTCATGCAGCACGCCAGCAGCAGCCAGCCTTGCACCGGGCTCAGTTCCAGCGCTTCGAGCGGATGCACCCACGGCGTCAGCAACAGCGCGCAGAACAGATAGATCACCATCATCACCTGCAGCGAATTCCACACCGTGAGCAATTGCTTCTGGCCCAGCGCGTAGAAGGTCCACACCGTCGACGCCAACAGCACCAGCAAAACGCCTGCGGTGTAATCCGACAATGAGGTCAGCAGCTCCGCCAGCCGCTGATTGAAGAACAGCACAAAACCGATCAGCAGCACCGCCAGACCAATCCCCTGACCGATGCTGAAACGCTCCTTGAACACGAACAGGCTGGCGATCAGCAACATGATCGGCCCCATCTGCACCACCAGTTGCGCGGTGCCGGGGCTGAGCAGGTTGAGGCCCATCAGGTACAGCACGTAGTTGCCCACCAGCCCGAGCACCGCCATCAGCACCAGCCAGCCGCCCCGGGGGCCGAGCACTTTACGGCTCGGCAGGCGCTTGACCGAGGCCAGATATATGAACAGGCAACCGCCGGAGACCAACAGGCGAAACCAGGTCACCGTGATCGGGTCCATCACCTGCAGCACTTGCTTGAGCTTGATCGGCAGGATGCCCCACAGAAACGCCGTCAGCAGCGCCAGGAACAGACCGTAGACCCAGCGACCGGATGAAATGTGCATGCGAACCCCAATGCCTGCTGACAAGAGCGGTCATTCTAGGCCCGCACGCAGGCGCAACACAGGGACAGTTCGGGCCAGGCCGCGAATGAAACTGTGCAGGTCGCAGCATTAAATTGACGAATCACCGTTGATCGCTTGCCCGGGCGTGCCAAGTGCTTCAGGCATAAGCTCATTGAAACCCTTTCAGCGCATCACTCAAGGAGGCCGATCATGTACGGAATGCGCGCCCAGGACAGCGCCCCCGCCACGCACTTTCGCAGCGACCGGATGTGTCGGGTCAATGGCGAACTGTTTTTCTGCACGCGGGAGAACACCCTTGAGGGGCCGTTCGACAGGCCGGAGACAGCCGAGCAGGAAATAAAGGCGTATATCGCGCGGATGCAGGTTCTGGATTCCAACCGATGAACCGAGTTGAAGCCTTCGCGAGCAAGCCCGCTCCCACATTTTGATCGGTGTACACCGTACTAATGTGGGAGCGGGCTTGCTCGCGAAGGCGTCCTGACAGGCAATACAAATCTGCAGGGTCAGCGCACCGCCTCAAACAACCCCGTCGCCCCCATCCCGCCCCCCACGCACATGGTCACAATGCCGTAGCGCAAATTGCGCCGCTGCAACTCACGCACGAGATGCCCGACCTGCCGCGACCCGGTCATGCCGAACGGGTGGCCGATGGAAATCGAGCCGCCGTTGACGTTGTATTGGTTGTTATCGATCTCCAGACGGTCGCGGGCGTACAGACACTGCGAAGCAAACGCCTCGTTGAGTTCCCACAGGTCGATATCCGCCACTTGCAGGCCTTTGGCCTTGAGCAGTTTCGGCACCGAGAACACCGGACCGATGCCCATCTCGTCCGGCTCGCAGCCAGCCACAGTGAAACCGCGGAAAAACGCCTTGGGCTTGAGTCCCAGTTGCAGGGCTTTTTCCAGGCTCATCACCAGGGTCATCGACGCACCGTCAGACAGCTGTGACGAGTTGCCGGCCGTCACTGAACCGTCCTCGGCAAACACCGGTTTCAGTCCAGCGAGGCTTTCGTAGGTGGTGTCCGGCCGGTTGCAGTCGTCGTGATCGACGATGCTGTCGAGGATCTGCACCTCACCGCTGTTTTTGTCCTCGACCCGGTACTTGACCGCCATCGGCACGATTTCATCATTGAACAGCCCGGCGGCCTGCGCCTGGGCGGTGCGCAGCTGGCTTTGCTGCGCGTAGCGGTCCTGTGCCTCGCGGCTGACGTCATAACGGCGCGCGACCACTTCGGCGGTCTGGCCCATCGTGTAATAGATGCCCGGCACCTGCTGCTTGAGCAGCGGGTTGATCAGGTGATCGGTGTTGACGCTTTTCAGGGTCAGGCTGATCGACTCGACGCCACCGGCAACAATGATGTCGCTGCAACCGGAAGCGATCTGGTTGGCAGCAATCGCAATCGCCTGCAGACCCGAAGAGCAAAAGCGATTGAGGGTCATGCCGGCCACATTCGTGCCCAGGCGCGAGAGCACCGCCACGTTGCGGCCGATGTTGTAACCCTGCGCGCCCTCGTTGGAGCCGGCACCGACGATGCAGTCCTCGACGCTGGCCGGGTCGATGTCGTTGCGCGACAGCAGCGCGTTGACGCAATGGGCCGCCATGTCGTCGGGACGGGTCTGGTTGAACTTGCCGCGAAAGGACTTGGCCAAGCCGGTCCGCACGCTGTCGACGATCACCACTTCACGCATGGCATACCTCAATTGTTGTTGTCGCAGGAGAGTGAACCGAGGATAAGTCCACCCCGCCGCCGACCGCGACAATCATTCACCCCGCGTATGCGTGTCCATCGGTTCAGTCCTTGTGCTTTTTCGCGCGCTTGTCGGACTTCTCGAACGCCTCTTCGAGGGCGCGGTTGATCGTGCGCAGCACCTTGACTCGCGCCCAGCGCTTGTCATTGGCCTCGACCAGTGTCCACGGCGAAATCTCGGTGCTGGTGCGGTCGACCATGTCGCCCACGGCCGCACGATAAGCGTCCCACTTGTCGCGGTTGCGCCAGTCGTCCTCGGTGATCTTGAAGCGCTTGAACGGAATCTGTTCCCGGGCCTGGAACCGCTCCATCTGCGTGTCCTTGTCGATCGCCAGCCAGAACTTGACGACGATCACCCCGGCGTCGGCGATCTGCTCTTCGAAGTCATTGATTTCGCTGTAGGCCCGCAGCCAGTCGGCCGGGCTGCAAAAGCCCTCGACCCGCTCCACCAGCACCCGGCCATACCAGGAGCGATCGAACACGGTGAACTTGCCCCGCGCCGGCAGATGCCGCCAGAAACGCCACAAGTACGGCTGCGCGCGCTCCTCTTCGGTTGGCGCAGCAATCGGCACGATGCTGTACTGGCGCGGATCGAGCGCCGCGGCGACACGGCGAATTGCCCCGCCCTTGCCCGCCGCATCATTGCCTTCGAACACTGCCACCAAGGCGTGGCGGCGCATGCGCTTGTCGCGCATCAACCCGGACAGCCTCGCCTGCTCGGTGATCAGTTGTTCTTCGTAGTCTTTCTTTTCCAACTGCCGGTTCAGGTCGAGACTGTCGAGCAGGTTCAGTTGATCGACTGCGGTGCCCAGCGGTGCGGCGTTGACTTCCTCGGTATGAACATCCGGGCGTTTCAAGGCATTCTGCAAACCTTCGAGCAGAATCTTGCCGACCGCCAGACTGCGGTAATTGGCGTCCATGCCTTCGATGATGTGCCACGGCGCGTAATCGCGGCTGGTGCGGCGCAGCACACGCTCGCCGTATTTGACGAACTTGTCGTAGGTTTCAGATTGCTGCCAGTCCAGCGGGCTGATGCGCCAGCTGTGCAGCGGGTCGTCGGCCAGCGCCTTGAGGCGGGCCTTCATCTGTTTCTTGGACAGGTGAAACCAGAACTTGAAGATCAGCGCGCCTTCATCGCAGAGCATCTTTTCCAGACGCTCGGCGGCGTTGATTGCCTGATCCAGACGCGGATCCTTGAACAAACCGTGGACTCGCCCCTGGAGCATCTGGCTGTACCAGTTGCCGAAAAACACCCCCATCCGCCCCTTGGCCGGGAGCATCCGCCAGTAACGCCAGGCAGGTGGTCGCGCCAGCTCTTCGTCGGTCTGCTGATCGAAGGTGCGGACCTCGATCAGGCGCGGGTCCATCCACTCGTTGAGCAACTTGACGGTTTCGCCCTTGCCCGCGCCTTCGATGCCGTTGATCAAAATGATCACCGGGAAACGCTTCTGCTGCTGCAACTCGAACTGGGCTTCCAGCAATGCTTCACGCAAGGCAGGAACGGCGGCCTCGTAAGTCTCTTTGTCGATGGCGTGACCGATTTCAGCGGATTCAAACATGGGGACGGCTCCTTCCAGGATTCAGCAAGACTAGCGGATTGGGCATGGGCGCGGCAGAGAAATTCCGCTCCTTTTGGCTTCAAGAAAAACTCTGTGGTGAGGGGATTTATCCCCGATGGGCAGCGCAGCGGCCCCAAAGCCATTCAACGCTCAGATGCATGCCGGTAGCGGGATTGCGACTGCTACGCAGTCGATCGGGGACAAATCCCCTCGCCACAGGTTGCTCTGATCAGCGCCCAAATCATCGATTGTCTTCGAGACGGCACAACCCAGCCTTGCCATGGATCAAGCAGCCTCCCCGCGATCGGCTAGAATGGCCGCCTTGTCGTTGCCGAGCCTGCCATGAAACCTGTATTGCCCCACGCCCAACTCGACTGGGATGACCACGGACGCCCGCGTTCGCGAGTGTTCGATGACGTGTATTTTTCCGACCAGTCGGGCCTGGAAGAAACGCGGTATGTGTTCCTCGAGCAGAACCGTCTGGCCGAGCGCTTTGCCGCGCTACCGGCACACGGGCGACTGGTGATCGGCGAAACCGGCTTTGGCACCGGGCTGAATTTTCTCTGCGCCTGGCAGTTGTTCGAGCAACAGGCGGTGGCCGGCGCCCGTCTGCATTTTGTCAGCGTCGAAAAGTACCCGCTGACTCCGGCCGACCTGCAACGAGCCTTGGCCTTGTGGCCGGAGCTCAAGCCGCTGGCCGATCAGTTGCTGACCCATTACGTGGCCATCCACCAAGGCTTTCAGCGGATCATGCTCGCTGACGGTCGAGTGACGCTGACGTTGTTGATCGGCGATGCGCTGGAGCAACTGCCGCAGCTCGATGCGCAGATCGACGCGTGGTTTCTCGACGGTTTCGCCCCGGCAAAAAACCCGGACATGTGGACCGCCGAACTGTTCATCGAGCTGGCGCGGCTGGCCGCGCCCGGCTCGACCATCAGCACCTTCACCAGCACTGGTTGGGTACGGCGTTTGCTCAATGCGGCCGGGTTCAAGATGAAACGCACGCCGGGCATCGGCCACAAGTGGGAAATCCTGCGCGGCGAGTTTCTCGGCTGGCCGCAGGACGTCGCGCCACCGCTGCCTAACAAACCGTGGTTCGCCCGCCCTGCCCCGCTGACCAGTGAACGTCGGGCGCTGGTGATCGGCGCCGGGCTGGCCGGTTGCGCCACCGCCGCCAGTCTCGCGGCGCGCGGCTGGCAGGTCAGCCTGCTGGAACGGCATGCCGACGTGGCGCAGGAGGCGTCGGGCAATCCACAGGGTGTGCTGTACCTGAAGCTGTCGGCCCACGGCACTGCGTTGTCGCAACTGATCGTCAGCGGTTTCGGCTACACCCGCCGTCTGCTGCAAACCCTGCAACGCGGCAGGGACTGGGACGATTGCGGCGTGCTGCAATTGGCCTTCAATGCCAAGGAAGCCGAGCGTCAAGCGCAACTGGCCGCGGCGTTCCCGGAAGATCTGGTGCACTGGCTCGATCAACCGCAAGCCGAGATTCAGGCCGGCATTGGTCTGGCCCACGGCGGCTTGTACTACCCAGAAGGTGGTTGGGTGCATCCGCCGGCGCTGTGCCGGGCGCAAGCCGCGCAACCGAACATCGAATTGCTCAAGCATCACGACGCGCTGGAACTGCGCCAGGTCGAGGGCCAATGGCACGCCTTCGCTGGCGACCGCCTGCTCGCCAGCGCTCCGGTGGTGGTATTGGCCGGCGCAGCGGAGATCAAACGCTTTGTGCAAAGTGCCGAACTGCCGCTCAAGCGCATTCGCGGACAGATCACGCGCCTGCCACAAACCGCCGAGAGTCAGGCGCTGAACACCGTGGTCTGCGCCGAAGGTTATGTGGCGCCGGCACGCCTTGGCGAACACACCCTCGGCGCCAGCTTCGACTTCACCAGCGATGACCTGACCCCGACCACCGCCGAACATCTGGGCAATCTGGCGATGCTCGAAGAAATTTCCGGCGATCTGCTGGCGCGTCTGCACATCGCCGAACTGTCTGCAGAAACACTGGAGGGCCGTGCCGCCTTCCGCTGCACCAGCCCTGATTATCTGCCGATTGTCGGCCCGCTGGCGGATCGCGAAGCGTTCGATCAGGCCTACGCGACGTTGAGCAAGGATGCGCGACAAGTGCCGGACATTACCTGCCCGTGGCTCGACGGTCTGTACATCAACAGTGGCCACGGCTCACGCGGGCTGATCACCGCGCCGCTGTCCGGTGAGCTGTTGGCCGCGTGGCTGGACAACGAGCCGCTGCCACTGCCCAGGAGCGTCGCCGAGGCCTGCCATCCCAACCGTTTCGCGCTGCGCAAGTTGATTCGCGGCAAGTGAAAAATCGTGGCTGGCCGCTGGTCAGTCGCGCCCACTTATAACTCATCGTTCTAAAACTCCCACATCTGCAGCGGGTCAGTTTCTGAGTACCGGCCATTTTGGCCGGACGCGGAATCACCCATCCCCAACGGAAAAACCGGTAAGGACTTTATGTGCGGATTAGCTGGCGAGTTACGTTTTGATCATCAACCTGCAGACCTTGCAGCCATTGAGCGAATCACCCATCACCTGGCCCCTCGTGGCCCCGACGCGTGGGGCTTTCATGCCCAAGGGCCGATTGCCCTGGGTCATCGTCGCCTGAAAATCATGGACCTGTCGGACGGCTCGGCGCAGCCGATGATCGACAGCCAACTGGGCTTGTCCCTGGCCTTCAACGGCGCGATCTACAACTTCCCGGAACTGCGCGGCGAACTCGAAGCGCTCGGTTACGCCTTCTATTCCGGTGGCGACACCGAAGTGCTGCTCAAGGGCTACCACGCCTGGGGCGAAGCACTACTGCCGAAACTCAACGGCATGTTTGCCTTTGCCATCTGGGAGCGCGATGCCCAGCGCCTGTTCATCGCTCGCGACCGGCTCGGCGTGAAGCCGTTGTACCTGTCGCGCACCGGTCAGCGTTTGCGTTTCGCCTCAGCCCTGCCGGCACTGCTCAAGGGTGGCGACATCAACCCGATCCTCGATCCGGTGGCGCTCAATCACTACCTGAATTTCCACGCTGTGGTGCCCGCTCCACGCACCTTGCTCGCGGGCATCGAAAAGCTGCCGCCTGCGACCTGGATGCGCGTTGAAGCCGATGGCAGCACCGAGCAGAAAACCTGGTGGACCCTGCCCTACGGCCCACACGACGACGAGAAAAACCTGACCCTCGAAGACTGGCGTGACCGCGTGCTCGACAGCACCCGCGAAGCCGTGGCGATCCGTCAACGGGCGGCGGTGGATGTCGGCGTGCTGCTTTCCGGCGGTGTCGATTCGAGCATGCTGGTCGGGCTGTTGCGTGAAGTCGGCGTGGAAAACCTGTCGACCTTTTCCATCGGTTTCCAGGACGCTGGCGGCGAGCGCGGTGACGAGTTCCAGTATTCGGACTTGATCGCCAAGCACTACGGCACCCAGCACCATCAGTTGCGCATCGACGAAAAAGAGATCATCGAGCAACTGCCCGCTGCGTTCCGCGCGATGAGCGAGCCGATGGTCAGCCACGACTGCATCGCCTTCTACCTGTTGTCCCGCGAAGTGGCCAAGCACTGCAAGGTGGTGCAAAGCGGCCAGGGTGCCGACGAACTGTTTGCCGGCTATCACTGGTACCCGCAGGTCGATGGCGCGGCCGATCCGTACGCGGCCTATCGCGCGGCGTTTTTCGACCGTAGCTACGACGACTACGCCGCCACCGTCCAGCCGAAATGGCTGACCGCCAATGACGCGGCCGGCGACTTCGTGAAGGAACATTTCGCCCAACCCGGCGCCAATGCCGCGGTGGACAAAGCCCTGCGGCTGGACAGCACGGTGATGCTGGTGGATGACCCGGTCAAACGCGTCGACAACATGACCATGGCCTGGGGTCTGGAAGCACGCACACCATTTCTCGACTATCGCCTGGTGGAACTCTCGGCGCGGATTCCCGGGCAGTTCAAGCTGCCCGATGGCGGCAAACAGGTGCTGAAAGAAGCGGCACGCCTGGTGATTCCAAGTGAAGTGATCGACCGCAAGAAAGGCTACTTTCCAGTACCCGGCCTCAAGCACTTGCAGGGCGACACGTTGAACTGGGTGCGTGAACTGCTGCTGGATCCGAGCCAGGATCGCGGCCTGTTCAACCCGGCCATGCTCGACAGACTGCTGACGGATCCACAAGGCCAATTGACGCCGTTGCGCGGCTCGAAACTGTGGCAACTCGCAGCCCTGAACCTGTGGCTCAGTGAACAAGGAATCTGATCGATGAAACCTCACGCCACGGCTATCAGCCAACGCCTGTTGCGCGGTCAGACACCGTCGTATGAACGCTTGCAGGCGCGTCTGGCCGAAGACGGCAGCGAACTCGGCGCCGACCCCATCGCCGTGCATTGCGGTTGGGGCCGGCTGCTGATCGGCCACACCTTTCCTGACCCGGCGACGCTTGCGCAGGAACTGCTCAACGAGCAGCCCGGCGAGCGCGATATCGCCCTGTACGTCGCCGCGCCGCAACAGATTCTGGGCCTGGAACCGGCTCAGTTGTTTCTCGATCCGTCCGACACCCTGCGCCTGTGGTTCAGCGATTACCGACAGGCCACCCGGGTGTTTCGCGGCTTCCGGATTCGCCGGGCGCAGAGCGAAGCGGACTGGCAGGCCGTCAATCAGTTGTATCAAGCTCGCGGCATGCTGCCGATCGACGCCACGCGGCTGACCCCGCATCATCAGGGTGGCCCGGTGTACTGGCTGGCCGAAGACGAAGACAGCGGCGCGGTGATCGGCAGCGTCATGGGCCTCAATCATCAGAAAGCGTTCAATGACCCGGAACACGGTAGCAGCCTGTGGTGCCTGGCGGTCGATCCGCAATGCTCGCGCCCCGGTGTCGGCGAAGTGCTGGTGCGGCACTTGATCGAGCACTTCATGAGCCGCGGTCTGAGCTATCTGGACCTGTCGGTGCTGCACGACAACCGTCAGGCGAAGAACCTCTACGCCAAGCTCGGTTTTCGCAACCTCTCGACCTTCGCCATCAAGCGCAAGAACGGCATCAACCAACCTTTGTTCCTCGGCCCGGGGCCGGAGGCGCAGTTCAATCCGTATGCACGGATCATTGTCGAAGAAGCGCATCGCCGTGGCATCGATGTGCAAGTGGATGACGCCGATGCCGGGCTGTTCACCCTCAGTCACGGCGGGCGTCGGGTGCGTTGCCGCGAATCGCTGAGCGACCTGACCAGTGCGATCAGCATGAGTTTGTGTCAGGACAAAAGCCTGACCCACAAAGTGTTGAAGGCCGCCGGCCTCAAGCTGCCCTCGCAGCAATTGGCAGGCAATGCCGACGACAACCTGGCGTTTCTCGACGAGCATCAGCGGGTGGTGGTCAAGCCACTGGATGGTGAACAGGGTCAAGGTGTGGCGGTGGATCTGCAGAGCATCGAGGAGGTGCAGCAGGCCATCGAGTCCGCCAAACATTTTGACAGCCGTGTGCTGCTTGAAAGTTTCCACGAAGGGCTGGACCTGCGAATTCTGGTGATCGGTTTTGAGGTGGTAGCGGCGGCGATTCGCCGTCCCGCTGAAGTGGTCGGCGACGGGCACCATTCGATTGGCGCGCTGATCGAGGCCCAGAGCCGACGCCGGCAAGCTGCCACTGGTGGCGAGAGCAAGATCCCACTGGATCAGGAAACCCAGCGCACCCTGCACGCGGCCGGGTATGACTACAGCAGCATCCTGCCGGCCGGCGAGCATCTGTTCGTGCGCCGCACCGCCAATCTGCACACCGGCGGCACGCTGGAGGACGTCACGGCGATTCTGCATCCGACCCTGGTCGATGCCGCCGTACGGGCGGCGCGGGCGCTGGACATTCCGATGGTTGGCCTCGACTTGATGGTGCCGGCGGCGGATCAGCCGGAGTACGTGTTTATCGAAGCCAACGAACGCGCGGGACTGGCCAACCACGAACCGCAGCCGACGGCAGAGCGGTTTGTCGATTTGTTGTTTCCGCACAGTCAGCCGGCCATTTAACCCTTTCCTGATCGTTCCCACGCTCTGCGTGGGAACGCCTCACTGGACGCTCTGCGTCCGCTCTTGGGACGCAGAGCGTCCCTGGCTGCATTCCCACGCAGAGCGTGGGAACGATCAGTGCTCAACCCATCAGGAGTTTCCATGACCACGCAAATCCCCGAACCGGATCTGAACTACCTGCAGAAAGTCCTCCTGGAAATGCTCGCCATTCCCAGCCCCACCGGGTTCACCGACACCATCGTGCGCTACGTCGCCGAGCGTCTGGAGGAACTCGGCATTCCCTTCGAAATGACCCGTCGCGGCACGATCCGCGCCACCCTCAAGGGCAAGAAGAACAGCCCCGACCGCGCCGTCTCCGCGCACCTGGACACCATCGGTGCCGCCGTGCGTGCGGTGAAGGACAACGGCCGCCTGACTCTGGCCCCGGTCGGCTGCTGGTCGAGCCGGTTTGCCGAGGGCAGCCGGGTCAGCCTGTTCACCGACAACGGCGTGATTCGCGGCAGCGTGCTGCCGCTGATGGCTTCCGGGCACGCGTTCAATACCGCTGTGGACGAGATGCCGATCAGTTGGGATCACGTCGAATTGCGCCTGGACGCGTACTGCGCAACCAAGGCCGATTGCGACTCACTGGGCATCAGCGTCGGCGATGTGGTGGCGTTCGACCCGCTGCCGGAGTTCACCGACAGCGGTCATATCAGCGCCCGTCACCTGGATGACAAGGCAGGGGTCGCGGCGTTGCTCGCCTCGCTCAAAGCCATCGTCGACAGCGGTCAGGAATTGATGATCGACTGCCATCCGCTGTTCACCATCACCGAAGAAACCGGTAGCGGCGCAGCGGCGGCCTTGCCGTGGGATGTCAGCGAGTTCGTCGGCATCGACATTGCACCGGTCGCGCCGGGCCAACATTCCAGCGAACACGCAGTGAGCGTGGCGATGCAGGATTCCGGCGGGCCTTACGACTATCACCTGTCGCGGCATTTACTGCGCCTGGCCAGTGAAAACGAGCTGCCGGTGCGCCGTGACCTGTTCCGCTACTACTTCAGCGATGCGCACTCGGCGGTGACCGCCGGGCACGATATTCGTACGGCGCTGCTGGCGTTTGGTTGTGATGCAACCCATGGCTATGAGCGCACGCACATCGACAGTCTGGCGGCGTTGAGCCGGTTGTTGGGCGCCTACATTTTGAGTCCGCCGGTGTTCGCCAGCGATGCAGCGCCGGCGAATGCTTCGCTGGATCGCTTCAGTCATCAGATTGAACACGACACGCAGATGGAGAGCGATACGCGGGTGCCGCCGGTGGACAGTCTGGTCGGGCAGCGTTCCGACTAGATAGATAATTGTTGTCTGTACCGGCCTCTTCGCGAGCAAGCCCGCTCCCACATTTGGAATGCGTTCCCATGTGGGAGCGGGCTTGCTCGCGAAGAGGCTGGTGCGGTCAACGCAAAAACTGGCAGCCAACCGGCAATCGCCGTAGCATCCCGACATTGATTGAACCGAGGTGCCCATGCTGATCCCCTACGACGCTCTTGAAGTCGACACCCTCACCCGTCTGATCGAGGACTTCGTCACCCGCGACGGCACCGACAACGGTGATGACACACCGTTGGAAACCCGCGTGCTGCGCGTGCGCCAGGCACTGACCAAAGGCCAGGCACTGATCGTGTTCGACCCGGAAAGCGAGCAATGCCAATTGATGCTCAAACATGACGTGCCCAAGCATCTGTTCGACTGAGACTTCAGCGGACTTTTTCAGTGGCCTGTTTGCGCTGAATCCGCTCGTAGACTTCAGAGCGGTGCACATTGACCTTCTGCGGTGCTTCGACACCAAAGCGCACGCTGGAACCGTTGACCGACAAAACGCGCACGGAAATGTCGTCACCGATGGAAATCAACTCGCCCACAACACGGCTGAGTACAAGCATGGAGTTCGTCCTTCAGGGTTAGCCAGCCCTGAAGATGCGCGGTCGGCGCCCGCTCGACAATGCGTGGCGAGCAATTCAGTCTTGCCCTACACCCTAAAGCGCTGCGCCCGTCAGACATTTCCTGCAAATCGCTAAACAGTCTCGTCTCAAGCGGCGGAAAAACGCGGACCGAACAGAATCACGCTCGCCCCGATCACGCACAGCGCCACGCCGATCCAGTCCGAACCCAGCGGGCGCACGCGCTCGACCACCGCCAGCCAGCCGATCGACGCCACGATGTAGATCCCGCCATACGCGGCATAGGCGCGACCGGCGTAAGCCGCTTCAACACGGGTGAGCAACAGGGCGAACAGGGTCAGGCTGAGCAGCGCTGGAATGACCCACAAGGCACTTTTGCCCTGGCGCAGCCACATGAAAAAAGCGAAACAACCGGCGATTTCAAACAGCGCCGCGAGGAAGAACCACAGGTAATTGAGCATTGATGCGTCTCGACAGGGTGACCATTGCGGCCACCCTAACGACGCGACACCCACTGGGCAAGTTCAGCCGTTGGTTTGTTTGGTCTTGGCGCGCATTTTATCGGCCATGGTGGTCATTTCGTTGTAGATCAGTTGCGGGTTCTTCTGCTTGATCGCCCAGGCCATACGCCCCTGCTCGTGCGGCAGAATCATGAACTCGCCGGCGGCCACTTGCTGGTAGATGTAGTCAGCAATGTCGGCTGCGCTGATCGGCGAACTTTCCAGCAACTTGCCAACCTGCGCTTTCATCGCCGGGGTCGGGCCACGGAACGAATCGAGCAAGTTGGTCTGGAAGAACGACGGGCAGACCACATGCACACCAACTTCCTGTTGCGCCAGTTCGACCAGCAGGCTTTCGGACAATGCCACCACACCGGCCTTGGCCACGTTGTAATTACTCATGGCCGGGCCTTGCATCAACGCCGCCATCGAGGCGATGTTAATGATCTTGCCTTTGCTCTGCTCCAGCAGCGGCAGGAACGCCTTGCAACCCTTGACCACGCCCATCAGGTTGATTGCGATCTGCCAGTCCCAGTCCTCCAGCGACAGTTCGCTGAAGAACCCGCCGGACGCCACACCCGCGTTGTTGACGATGACATCGATGCCGCCCAGCTTCACTTCGCAGGCCTGGGCAAACGCGGTGAGCTGGCTGTAGTCGCGCACATCGCAACGCTGGGTGAAACCGTCGCCACCGGCCTCGCGCACCTGCTTCAAGGTTTCCTGCAGGCCAGGCTCGCTGACGTCGGACAAGGCCAGTTGCCAGCCTTCACGGGCCCAGCGCAGCGCGATTTCGCGACCTAAACCTGAGCCCGCGCCAGTGATCATCATGCGATTTTGCATAGCAGACAGCCTTGTTGTTCCGTAGGAGATGCGCGGAGTGTAGCGAAGGATCCGCGACCACCCACGCTCCATCAGATTGCTGAATGGTGGGGGCAAACCGTGGCGCGTTGGATTCGTTTGAAGCGACAGAGTTCTGAACTTGCGAGGCGGGAAAAAGGAAATAAACCTGCGGCCTAAATACATTAAAAAAACTTTGAATTTTCTGTCATTCGTGCCAGTCGGAATTTGTAAGCCGTCTGGATTTAATTAATCTCCAGTCGCCCTTGAATACCAAGACTTCTCGAACACTATCAACAAGGAAATCGACATGGGCACAATTCTTATCATTATCCTGATCCTGTTGCTGATCGGTGGTCTGCCGGTCTTCCCGCACTCCAGAAGTTGGGGTTATGGCCCGTCGGGCATTATCGGCGTGGTATTGGTGGTGCTGTTGGTCTTGCTGTTACTGGGCAGGATATAAAACCCCAAGACAAAAAAAGAGGCCCTCAGGGGCCTCTTTTTCATGCAGCGGTTTATCAGTCTGGCTTGCCGTTGACCACACCGGCGGTGTTGTCCATCAGGCTCTTGGTCGCTGTTTGCAGGAACGCTTCAAGCTTGAGCTTCAATTCTGCGGTACGCGGGGCGTCCGGAATGATCTCGGCAGAAGGGTTCGCGCCCAGTTGGTACTGATAGATCTTCGGCGCCATTTCCTTCTCTTTCGGCAGCACCAGGATCTGGTCGGCAGTCACGATGGCCGTGGTCTGCTCGCTGCCCGACGGCTTGATCACACCGAAACCGGTGTCGCCTGCCGGCAGGTTGAGCAAGTCGCGGCCCCAGCACTGATGACGCACTTCGCCGCCGAGACGGCCCATGATGGTCGGTACGATGTCGATCTGGGTGCCCACGGTGTGGTCACGGGTACCGAACTTCTCCTGAATGCCCGGTGCGATCATCAGCATCGGCACGTTGAAGCGGCCCAGGTCCATTTCGGTGATCTGACGCTCGTTGCCGAAACCATGGTCGCCGACAATCACGAACAGGGTTTCCTTGAAGTACGGCTCTTTGCGCGCCTTCTCGAAGAACTGACCCAGTGCCCAGTCGGCGTAACGCATGGCGGTCAGGTGTTCGTTGAGCGTGCCGCGATCGGTCACGCGCTCGACCGGCAATGGCGTCGGCAAGGCGTACGGCGTGTGGTTGGACAGGGTTTGCAGCAGCGCGTAGAACGGCTTGCCGTTTTCCCGCGCCTTCAGTTCCACCAGACCGCGGTCGAACATGTCCTGGTCGGACACGCCCCAGGTCGGATCAGAGAACACCGGGTTGACGAAGTCGTTACGGCCAACGAAGTTGGTCATGCCCTGGTTGCTGAAGAAGCCCGACTGGTTGTCCCAGGCGAAGTCACCGTTGTAGACGTAGACGTCGTCATACTTGCGCGCGCTGAGCAGTTGCGGCAGGCCGGAGAGCTTGTGGCTGCCTTCCGGGGTCTGCATCAGGTATTCGAAACCCGGCAGGTTCGGGAAGCACGCCATGGTAGCGAACATACCCTGGTGGGTATGGGTGCCGTTGGAGAAGAAACGGTCGAACAGCAGGCCTTCCTTCGACAGTTTGTCGAGGTACGGCGTGATGTTGCCCGGCGCGCCCAGGGCGCCCACCGAGTGACCGGCCATGCTTTCCATCAGGATCACGACCACGTTCTTGATCGGCAGGGTCTTGTCGGCAGGTGGCGTGTAGTCACGACGCACGGCAGCGATGTCGGCATCGACCAGTTTGTCGTCCGGCATCACCAGCATCTCGCGCACGACTTTCTGCGCTTGTTCCTGCGGCAGCGTGGCTTTCCAGATGTTGTTGCGATCTTCGCCCATGCGGTCCTTGGCGGCCGCAATCAGCGACAGTGTGCCGTTGAGGCCGAGCTGGTTGGCGAAGTTCGATTCGGTGGTGTACACGTCACCCCAGCGCAGCGGCGGGCCCTGACGCAGGGTGCCACGGGCAGCCACCACGCAGATCAGCAGGCAGACCACGAACACCGCGAGGCGGGTGTACCACGGCGCCACCTGACGGGTGCCGACGTTGCCGCCACTGAACGGACCGCGTGGACGGGTCGCGCGGTCGGCGCCCTTGAAGGCCAGGGTCAGGATCACAGTGCCAACGGCCCACGCCAGCAGGTAGCGCACCACCGGAAAACCGTACCAGAGCATGCTCATTACGGTTTTCGGGTCTTCCTTCACGTACTGGAACACCAGGCCGTTGAGGCGCTGGTGAAACTCGCGGTAGAAGTCCATTTCCATCAGGCCGAGGAACAGCGCGATACTGGATGCAACGGTCAGCCACAGACGGAAGAAGCCGCGAGCAGCCATCGCCCGCGCACTGAACAGTGCCAGCAGCAGCGGAACGCAGATGTAGACCACCAGGCGCAGGTCGAAACGCAGGCCGTTGGCGAAGGCTTCGAGGAAGGTCGAAGCCGGGGTGTCGAGGATCATCTCGCGGTTGTAGACCAGCAGCGCGAGGCGCAGCACGGAAAACATCACCATCATGACCAGGGCACACAACAGTGTGTAGGCCAGATGCGATTTGACGGTCGGTTGCAGCAGGCGAGTGGAAGATCGCTGCTGATTCAGGGCGTCCGGGTTTGCCATGTCGTTTTAGGACCCATTGGAAGTTGAAGTTGCAAAATACAGCTGCGCCATGCCCTCTATTGGCCTATCCAGGCCCCGGGGCGTGCGCGGTGCGCAAATGTTGCACGATCAACGGCAGCATTGCCATTGATTACTGCCCCACTGCCCGACTCTTTCATACCGGCTGCCGCATAGGGACGACGTGAATTGCGCGGGCGAATTGTCTGGAACGCTTTGTGAAAATTTCGTTCAACGCATATCTGGAAACACAATATAGCGACAAAACAAAAACGCCCCGAATCGATCGGGGCGTTTTGCGCAAAGCGCGAGGATTACTTCTCGGCGCGTTCTTTCAGGGATTTAAGGGTGTTGAACGGCGCGTCGACCACAAACTTGTTGGCAATCATGCTCGGCACGCTGCCGCCTGGCTCGGTGTGTACCTGATAAGTCACTTCGACCTGATCACCTTTGGGCACGAACTTCCAGAAACCTTTGACCTGGGCGACACGGACAAAGCCTTTCTCTTCGGGAATGTACTTCGGTACGCCTTCGAGGTTGCGGGTCAGGCTGCCATCGGCACCTTCAACGGTGGTGATGTGCAGCACCGAATCACGCGGAGTCACTGGCCACGGCGTATTGAACTGGGTGTAGGTCCAGCTCTGATCGCCTTCATGCTTGAGCAGCTTCTGGGTCTTGCACTCGTGAATCCAGGCGCAAGCTGCGGACACGTCTTCCTGCAAGGCACGCAGTTTGGCAACGGTGGTCTTCATCAGGGCAACACCCTGATAGGACTTGTAATCGGAACCCGGCACTTCGGCCAGCGAGACCTTGATCCCGTCCTGCTCCTTGGCGACTTTCCAGTCCTCGGCCTGAGCAACCGAAGTGGCCAGCACGGCCGTCAAACCACACAACACAGCGATACGATGCAGCGAACCCATAGTCTTATTCCTTATTGTTGAAGTTCCGTTCGTTTGACACATCACGCCGCTGTCATCTGCTCCCACCAGCCGATCAGTTTGATCGCTTCTTCCGAGCTGCTGCCACAGACTTCGACATCAGCCGCGAAGCCGGAACAGACCGCCGGACGCTCCGGTTGACCGAAAATATTGCACAGGTTTTCGACCGACAGCTGCACGCAACGTTCGCCGGCGGGTTTGCCATTGGGCATGCCCGGAATGGCAGAACTGATGGAAGGGGCAATACAGCAAGCGCCACAGCCTTCACGGCATTTCATGACGAGCAAGTCCTCGCGACGGGCAATGTGTTAAAGAGACACGGACAGAGTAACCGCTAAAACGGTTGTTTCAAATTCCCTGAACCGGGGTTTTTACCGATAACTGAATGTGACTGACCAGTCTCCGACAAAGCGTCTGGTCTGCGGGTCACGGATCGATTGAATTTACTGCTTGAACTCGAAATCCAGCGCTGCGCCTTCGACTTCGCGGCGTTCTTCGTTGCGCAGTTGCAACTGCATTTCGTTGCTGAGCAGACGGCCGTTGAGCTGGAATCCGCTGTTCTTCTCGCCAAACATCTGCGGCAGGATCGCGTCGTGTTTGGGCATCGGCACGGTACCGGCCGGTTTGAGCTGCTGGACCATGTCCTTGGGCAGGCTCAGATCCAGCTTGGCTGGCGGCAATCTGGTTTTCACCACCTCACTGGCCGGTTTCGACTTGGAAGCGACCGGAGGCCGTTTCTTCACCGGGGCGGTTTTCTTCTGCTGGGCCTTTTTATCCTGAGCATTCTTATCTGCTGCGGCTTTTTTGCTGGCGACCGCTTTGCTCACCGGGGCAGACGTTGCGGTTTTTTCCTGAACGGCGGCTGCCAAGACACCGGGCACGTGGCCCATCGTCAACACACCAAGCAAAATCCAGGCGGCAGGAAAAATCGCTTTCATGAACCCAACAACACTAACGGCAGAGGGCCATATGCTCGCTTGTTGAGCGTCACAAGACAAGCACGACGCACCGCTCGTTCAAAATCCGCCAGCAGTTTCCTGGCACAGTTGAGTCGCCAGTAAACCGAGGGTCATCAGCGCCCTTTCCGCCTCGCGATTCCACGGTGTGCCGCAATTGAGGCGGATACAGTGATTGAACTGCTCGGTATTACTGAAGATCAGCCCCGGCGCGATGCTGATGCCCTGCTGCAATGCGCGCACGTGCAATTCCTGGGTATTGACCCTGCCCGGCAGACTCACCCAGAGGATGAAACCGCCGGTGGGCCGGGTCATTTGCGTGCCTTCGGGGAAGTACTGCTGCACCGCCAGCTGGAAGGCGCTGAGGTTTTTTCGGTATTCCTGGCGGATGTACCGTAAATGCCGGTCATAACCGCCATTTTCCAGATAAGCGGCTATCGCCATTTGCGTCACGCTGCACGCCGAGTGCGTGGTGAACGTCTGCAGGCGCTGGATTTCCTGCTGATACTTGCCGGCAATCATCCAGCCGACACGCACTCCCGGCGACAACGTTTTGGAGAAGCTCGAGCAGTAGATCACCCGGTCGAGCCGGTCATAGGCTTTCAGGGCTTTGGTGCGGCCCTGTTCGAACATCAATTCGCCATAGATGTCATCTTCGACAATCTGGATATCGAAGTCCGAGGCCAGACGCAGCAATTGTTTCTGCCGCTCTTCGGGCATGGTGCCGCCCAGTGGATTACTCAGTCGCGTGGTCAGCACCAGCGCCTTGATCGACCATTGGTTGGCGGCCAGTTGCAAAGCCTCAAGGCTCATGCCGGTGGCTGGATCGCTGGGAATCTCGATCACTTTCAGGCCCAGCAGGTCGGCCAGTTGCAGCAAGCCGTAATAGGTCGGCGACTCGGCGGCAATCAGGTCACCCGGACGGGTCAACACGCGCAACGACATCTGCAACGCATCGACACAACCGTGGGTAATCACCACTTCTGACGGATCGACCACGACGCCGGCGTCGCGCATGCGGATAGCCACTTGCCGGCGCAACGGTTCAAAACCGGGGCTGAACATGTAACTGAATGCCCGCGGGCTATGGAAACGGGTGACTTTGGCCAATTGCTGATGCAGGGCGCGAACCGGCAAATATTCGACACTCGGCACCGCCGCGCCCAAGGGAAATACGCCTTCGCGACGCGATTCGACCAACACTTGCTGAATGATGCTGGCGCGAGTGACCAGCCCTGGCCGTTCGACCCGGGCGATATCCGGCGTCGGCGCCGTCAGCGCCGGTGTCTGGTGCACGTAGTAACCGGACTGCGGCCGCGCACGGATCAGGCCCTGGTCTTCGAGATTGGCGTAAGCCTGCAACACCGTCGCATGGCTGACATTGAGCTGCGAACTCATCTTGCGCACCGACGGCACGCGTTCCCCGGGCTGATAGACGCCACGGCGGATGTCTTCAGCCAGTTGTTGAGCAATACGTTGGTAGAGCAAGAGATTGGTCATGACGCAGCACTCGATTTCACGGGCATTTTATTCTTGTATGAAACAATACCGGAACAGTTTAGAAGTGTACTGGGACAGTTGCCACTTTAGTCAACCATACAGTGCGGTGTCAGCTACAACTGTATGGATTTGCGCGCCAATCGACAGACGTAAAAAAGCCCGGCGCTGCATGACAGCCCGGGCTTTCCAGAGACGCAGCCCTCAGCGGGCGGCGCCGAGCTGGCCTTTTTCGTCGGAGAACACAATTTCCACCCGACGATTCTGTGCCCGCCCGCGCTCGGAAGCGTTGGCGTCCACCGGGTACTCGTCGCCGTAACCTTCGACCTGAATGCGCTTGTCCTCGATGCCGAGGTCCATCAGCACATCGGCCACCGCTTGTGCGCGATCACGCGACAGCTTGAGGTTTTCCTGTTTGCCGCCGGTGCTGTCGGTGTAGCCCTCGATACGCACCACGCGTTTCGGGTTGAGCTGCAGGAACTGCACAATTTTCAACACTACGCGGTTAGCCGAGTTCTTCAGCTCCGCTTCGCCGGTGTCGAACAGCACATCGCCGAGGGTCATCACCAGGCCGCGATCGGTCTGAGTAGTGGCCAGCGCGACGATCTGCTCTTCGAGCCACTTGCCCTGCTGCTGCACGCTCAGCAGTTTGGACTCGCGAAGGGCCAGTTGCAGGCGCTGGCGTTCCAGCTCGAGCTTCGCCGCACGCTCTTCGTTGAGCACCAGAGTGGTGTGCTCGCGGGCGATTTCGCTGTAGCGCTGGCTCAGGTAAGCGTAATGCGCAACGTCCCAGCCGCTGCCCCAATAGGTCGACAGCCGATCGGCCCGGGCCAGCGACTCACCCGCGCGGATCACGTCTTTCGGCGCGATGCGCAGCACGTTGGAGTCTTCCTTGACCTTCTGGAAGTCGCTGCTGGCCTGCTGCAGGGCGGCTTCGCTGTGTTGGCCGGCGCAGCCGTAGAGGCTCGCGCAACCGGCCAGAATCAGTCCGCCGAGGGCTTTTGACTTGAGGTTCATTGGGCATCTCCCAGTTGCTTGCGCAGACGGATGATGCGGGTGTTCAGCACATTCAATTGCTCTTCGCTCTTTTGCGTCAGCACTTTGGCTTCGGCCAGACGCGCATCCAGCTCGGCCTGCTCGGAACGCATGCGCGCGTTCTTGAACGACTCATCGGCCATGTTGCCCTTGGCCCGGTTGAACTTGTCTTCGGCCAGTTTCATTTCCGGCATTTCATCGGCGGTCGCACCCACGGCCTTGGCCTGGGCGATGGCCTGCTCGGTCAGACGCATTTGTTCATTGGGTGCCGGATCGTTGGCGCAGCCGGCCAGGGCCAGAACGGCCATGGCCGCGAAAAGAGGTCGAATACTCACTAAGAATCCCTACTGTTTTGGGGCACTGACAGATGGCTGCGGCTGTTGCTGCTGCGCCTTCCAGCGCTCGATGTTGCGTTGCAGCGCGGCTTCGGTCAGTCCGGACGCGGGCAATTCTGTCATCTTTTTAGCGAGCTGTCCGCGCAACCACGGATCGTTGCAGGCCGAGTTGTGCGAAACCGCGAGGAACAGGCCCGGTCGGTCGATCGGTTGCTCGAAGGCCAGCAGGTCATTGGCCATGCCCAATGCCTGCGCGGCAGCCATGCCCGAGTAGCGCCCGGCGAGTACATATTCCACTTCACCCAGCAGAAGTTTCTGAAAGGCCTGAGTGATGTTTGCCGTGCGCGTCAGGGTCAGATTCTGCTCGGCGAAAGTACCGAATTCGTGAGTCATTCGAGACTTTTCCGACAGTCCGCCAGTGTGCCCGTGCAGGTCTTTGGCTTCGCGGTAGATCAGCGTCGAGCCTTTGCGCGTCCACACCAGGTAGTCGTTTTCCAGCAGTGGCGGATAGATGTAGTCGAGGTTTTCCAGCTCGTTGAACATCAGCGGCGTGTCGGCCAGCATGTCCATGCGCCCACTGCGCACCTCATCGAGGGCCTGCGCGCGTTTGCCGGCGTAAAGCAGCTCGACCTTGATGCCGAGGTCCTTGGCCACTTGCTGCAACAGGTCGGCACTGGCGCCGATCAACTGTTTAGGGTTCTGCGGGTCCTGCCACAGGTACGGCGGTGCGTCCGGGCTGCCGGTAACGACGAGGCGCTCGCATTTGCCGGCAGCCGCAGCCATCCCCGGCAAGAGGATCAATCCCAATAACAACCTGCGGCGCAGATCCATGGCAACACGCTCCACTCAAATCCGAAACAAAAAAAAGCCCGACCAGAAGGCCGGGCTCTTTATAAGTGAAGCCGCCGGATTAGACCAGCTTCTCCAGCTCAGGGACTGCTTCGAACAGATCCGCCACCAGGCCGTAATCGGCCACCTGGAAGATCGGCGCTTCTTCGTCCTTGTTGATCGCAACGATCACCTTGGAGTCTTTCATGCCGGCCAGGTGCTGAATCGCGCCGGAGATACCGACGGCGATGTACAGCTGAGGCGCAACGATCTTGCCGGTCTGACCGACCTGCATGTCGTTCGGAACGAAACCTGCGTCGACCGCGGCGCGCGAAGCACCGACGGCAGCGCCCAGCTTGTCGGCCAGGGCGTACAGGTGTTTGAAGTTGTCGCCGTTCTGCATGCCGCGGCCGCCGGAAACGACGATCTTGGCAGCAGTCAGTTCAGGACGATCGGACTTGGCCAGTTCTTCGCTGACGAAGCTGGAAGTGCCGGCGTCGTGCGCAGCAGCAACCGCTTCAACAGCAGCCGAACCACCTTCAGCAGCAACCGGGTCGAAACCGGTGGCACGTACGGTGATCACTTTGATTGGAGCAGTCGACTGCACGGTAGCGATGGCGTTACCGGCGTAGATCGGGCGCTTGAAGGTGTCAGCGCTTTCCACCGAGATGATCTCGGAGATCTGGTCAACGTCCAGTGCAGCGGCTACGCGCGGCAGGATGTTTTTGCCGTTGGAAGTGGCGGCAGCCAGGATGTGGCTGTAACCCTTGCCCAGCTCAGCAACCAGCGGAGCAACGTTTTCTGGCAACTGATGCGCGTAAGCGGCATTGTCAGCATTCAGGACTTTACTCACACCAGCGATTTTTGCCGCAGCTTCAGCCACGGCGCCAGCGCCTTGACCTGCAACCAGCACGTGGATGTCGCCGCCGATTTTGGCAGCAGCAGCAACAGTGTTCAGCGTGGCCGGGGCCAGCACTTTGTTGTCGTGTTCAGCAATAACCAAGATAGTCATTTAGATTACCTTCGCTTCGTTTTTCAGTTTCTCGACCAGTTCAGCCACCGACTTGACCTTGATGCCCGCGCTGCGTGCAGCCGGCGCTTCGACTTTCAGGGTCTTGTTGGTGGAAGCGGTGGAAACGCCCAACGCGTCCGGAGTCAGCACTTCGAGAGGCTTCTTCTTGGCTTTCATGATGTTTGGCAGGGACGCGTAGCGCGGCTCGTTCAAACGCAGGTCGGTGGTGACGATGGCCGGCAGTTTCAGCGAAACGGTCTGCGCGCCGCCGTCGATTTCGCGGGTCACGGCAACGCTGTCGCCGGAGACTTCGACTTTCGAGGCGAAAGTGCCCTGACCGTAGCCGCTCAATGCAGCGAGCATCTGACCGGTCTGGTTGTTGTCGCTGTCGATGGCCTGTTTGCCCAGGATCACCAGTTGAGGCTGTTCCTTGTCGACCACTGCCTTGAGCAGCTTGGCCACGGCCAGCGAAGTCAGGTCTTCAGCGGATTCGACGAGGATGGCGCGGTCGGCACCCAGAGCCAGTGCGGTACGCAGCTGTTCCTGAGCGGTGGACGGGCCGATGGAGACGACGACGATTTCAGTCGCAACACCTTTCTCTTTCAGGCGTACGGCTTCTTCCACTGCGATTTCGCAGAACGGGTTCATCGACATCTTGACGTTGGCGAGATCGACGCCGGAATTGTCCGCCTTGACGCGAACCTTGACGTTGTAATCCACAACGCGTTTGACAGCTACAAGAACCTTCATGGATTCCTCGTTACTCTCCGGTGAAAAGAAAGTCGCCTAGGCGAACCTGGCGGTTGATGCTCATCGGGCACAAGGGCACCTCTAAAAACGCCGGCTGGGGGCGATGACCGTTCGTCAGTGGTGACCAACAAGTCATGGATCTGCACGGTGTGTAAACTGCGCGCCGGACCTGCGCTGCGCATCACCTTCAACTGCCTGTGCCCTGTCTTTAGAGGTGCTCTTGAAACCGCCAGTCTGCCTACGACGAGCGCAAAACCGCCCGTATCTTGACCGGAACGCCTATTCCGGTCAATACGGCAAAATGGTCGTTCATAAGCCGCGCTTCTTTGATTTCTCTGGGCTGGAGCCAATTCAAACAAACGTTTGTATTGGACGCTCGGAGTGGTGTAGATATAATGCGCCGCCTAGAGAGAAAGTTGGTTTGCCCATTATTACCCTTGACGTTAACGTAAAGGCAATAACGGATGCGACACCGAACCTCCAAATTAGAAAAAAAACTGTTGAGCCTTGAGTAGGAGATAGCCTGTGGAACGCGAATACATGGAATTCGACGTGGTCATCGTCGGTGCCGGCCCCGCTGGCCTGTCCGCCGCCTGCCGTCTGAAGCAGAAGGCCGCCGAAGCCGGTAAGGAAATCAGCGTCTGCGTGGTCGAAAAAGGCTCCGAAGTCGGCGCACACATCCTTTCCGGCGCCGTATTCGAACCACGCGCTCTGAACGAACTGTTCCCGGACTGGAAAGAACTCGGCGCCCCGCTGAACACTCCGGTCACCCGCGACGATATTTTCGTGCTGAAAAACGCCGAAAGCGCGCAGAAAATCCCTGACTTCTTTGTGCCCAAGACCATGCACAACGAAGGCAATTACATTATTTCCCTGGGTAACCTGTGCCGCTGGCTGGCTCAGCAGGCCGAGAACCTGGGCGTGGAAATCTACCCGGGCTTCGCCGCTCAGGAAGCATTGATCGACGAAAGTGGCATCGTGCGCGGGATCATCACCGGTGATCTGGGCGTCGACCGTGAAGGCAACCCGAAAGAAGGCCTGTACACCCCGGGCATGGAACTGCGTGGCAAGTACACGCTGTTCGCCGAAGGCTGCCGTGGCCACATCGGCAAGCAACTGATCAAGCGCTACAACCTCGACAGCGATGCCGACGCCCAGCACTACGGCATCGGCCTGAAAGAAATCTGGGAAATCGACCCGGCCAAACATCAGCCAGGCCTGGTGGTGCACACCGCCGGCTGGCCGCTGGACATCATGGGCACCGAGAACACTGGTGGCTCGTTCCTCTATCACCTGGAAAACAACCAGGTCGTGGTCGGTCTGATCGTTGACCTGTCCTACAGCAACACTTACCTGTCGCCGTTCGACGAGTTCCAGCGCCTCAAGCATCACCCGGTGCTGGCTCAGTACCTGGAAGGCGGCAAGCGCATCAGCTACGGCGCTCGCGCAATCTGCAAAGGTGGCCTGAACTCGCTGCCGAAAATGGTCTTCAAGGGCGGCGCGCTGATCGGCTGCGACCTCGGCACCCTGAACTTCGCCAAGATCAAGGGCAGCCACACCGCGATGAAGTCCGGCATGCTTGCCGCAGAATCGGTAGCTGACGCTCTGTTCGCTGAAAAGGACGGCACTGAAGAGCTGACGTCCTACGTCGACGCGTTCAAAAAGAGCTGGCTCTACGACGAACTGTTCGCCAGCCGCAACTTCGGCCCGGCGATCCACAAGTTCGGCGCGATCGTCGGCGGTGGTTTCAACTGGCTGGACCAGAACATCTTCGGCGGCAAACTGCCGTTCACCCTGCACGACACCAAGCCGGATTACGCTTGCCTCAAGCTCGCGGCCGACTGCAAGAAAATCGACTATCCGAAGCCGGACGGCAAACTCAGCTTCGACAAACTGAGCTCAGTGTTCATCTCCGGTACCAACCACGAAGAAGAACAGCCTTGCCACCTGAAGCTGACCGACCCGAGCATCCCGATCAGCAAGAACCTGCCGCTGTACGACGAACCGGCGCAGCGCTACTGCCCGGCCGGTGTGTACGAAGTGATCACCAAGGAAGACGGCGAGAAGCGCTTCCAGATCAACGCTCAGAACTGCGTGCACTGCAAGACCTGTGACATCAAGGATCCTTCGCAGAACATCACCTGGGTCACGCCGGAAGGCGCCGGCGGCCCGACTTACCCGAACATGTAAGTCGTATAGCTGAACAACGAGGCTCCCGAATTGGGGGCCTTTTTGTTGCTCATAGCTTTTTGTTTCACCACAAAACTACTGTAGGAGTGAGCCTGCTCGCGATAGCGTTGTATCAGCCAGCATCATCGTTGACTGACACACCGCTATCGCGAGCAGGCTCACTCCTACAAAGGATTTGTGCAGACTCAGGCAACGCGTTCGTCACCCGGGCTGCGCTCGAAGTAGCGCTTGTACTCGCGACTGAACTGCGACGTGCTCTGATACCCCACCCGATGCGCGACCTGCGCCACGCCCAGCCCCTCGGCGATCAGCAAGGTCTGCGCCTTGAGCAACCGCAAGCGCTTCAGGTACTGCACCGGCGACAGCAACGTGCTGCGCTTGAAGTGCTCGTGGAAGGTCGAAACACTCATGTTGGCGCAACTGGCCAGGGTCTCGACATTCAGCGGCTCGGTGTAATGCGCATGCAGATGACTGATCGACGCCGCAACCCGGGCGAACTGTCCCTGCTGCTCGACCAGCGCGCGCAACACATCGGCCTGCGGCCCGCGCAACGCAGTGAACAACAATTCACGCACCCGCGCCGGCCCGAGAATCTGCCGCTCCAGCGGATCGTGCAGGCAGCGTAACAAGCGTTCGACGCAGCCGCGCATGTCATCGTCGAGCACCACCGAGGTCATCGACTCCGGCGTTTGCGCCGGGATATGCCGCCCGGGCGCCAGCCCCATGGTCAGTACCAGCTCGCCGAGCAGCACCCGGTCGATCGCTACCGACACCCCCAGCAACGGCGCATCCGGCAAGGCAAAGGTTTCGCACTCGAATGGCACCGGCAGCGCCTGAATCAGGTAGTGCCCGGCGCCATATTCCATAGTGCGCGGACCGAGGAACGCCAGCTTGCTGCCCTGGGCGATGATCATCAGGCTCGGCTCATAAATGTGCGGGCCACGCGCGACGTCACAACTGGCGCGCAACACCTGCACACCGGGCAGCCCGGTCTGGCTGTAACCGTCGCGGAGCGCCAGCGGTTCGATCAGCGAAACCAGCGTGGCATTGGCATCAAGGTGGCGGGTCAACTGCATCGGAGGGGTCTTCAAAAAAGTCACGGAAAAAGGCATGCAAGCATCATCGCAGATCCTTTTGCCAATGCGCTCGCCCAGACCTGCATGCCGGAGGATTAGGCATGAGAGCCGGAGGAATCGTCATGGCCGCAGCGGCGGACGACGCCCAGAATGCGCCACCTCACCTGTCACTGCTTCTGCGAGGTTCCTCATGTACACCGCTATCGGTTATGCCGCCCAATCGGCCACCACCCCCCTCGCCCCAATGAAATTCGAACGCCGCAGCCCTCGCGCTGACGACGTGGCGATCGAGATCCTGTACTGCGGCGTCTGCCACTCCGACATCCACCAGGCGCGCAACGAATGGGGCATCGCCGTGTATCCGCTGATGCCCGGCCACGAGATCGTCGGAAAAGTCACCGCCGTCGGTGCCAGCGTCACTCAACATAAAGTAGGCGATCTGGTCGGTGTCGGCTGCATGGTCGACTCCTGCCGCACCTGCGCTGCCTGCCAGCAGAACCTCGAGCAATACTGCCTCGAAGGCCCGACCATGACTTACGCCACCCCGGATCGGGTCGATGGCAGCAACACCATGGGCGGCTACTCGGACAGCATCGTCGTCAGCGAGCACTTCGTGGTGCGCATCCCGGAGAAACTCGACCTGGCCAGCGCCGCGCCGATCCTTTGTGCCGGCATCACCACCTACTCGCCGCTCAAGCACTACGGGGTCAAGGCTGGCGACAAGGTCGGGATTCTCGGCATGGGTGGCCTTGGCCACATGGGCATCAAGTTCGCCAAAGCGATGGGCGCCGAAGTCACACTGTTCACCCGCTCGGCGAGCAAAGCCGAGGAAGGTCGCCGTCAGGGCGCCGACCATGTGATCATCTCCACCGATGCCGAACAGATGGCCGCCGCCGCAGGTCAATTCGACTTCCTGCTCGACACCATTCCGGTGCAGCACGACCTCAACCCGTACCTGCAAACCCTGCGCTTTGATGGCGTGCACATTCTGGTCGGGCTGATCGAGCCGATCGACCCGCCGGTGCATGCTGCCAATCTGGTGCTGGGCCGCCGGGTGCTGGCCGGTTCGTTGATCGGGGGCATCGCCGAAACCCAGGAAGTGCTGGATTTCTGCGCCGAGCACAACATCACCTGCGATATCGAAATGCTCGACATCCGCCAGATCAACGAGGCTTACGCCCGCATGATCGCCGGTGACGTGAAGTACCGCTTCGTGATCGACATGGCGACGCTGAAGCTTTAATCCTTCAAGGTTCGTACCTTCAAGGCTTATACCTTCAAGCCAAGCTCCGCCGACAGCCGGGCTGTGACCCCTTTGATCAGGGGGATCAGCTCGGCCATTTTTTCCAGCGGCATGTACGGCACGGTGCTGGCGATGCTGATCGCCGCCACAATGCGCTTGCTCGCATCGCGAATCGGCGCCGCCACGCAGCGGATCGACGGTTCATTGTCTTCCAGATCGAACGCGTAGCCGCCAGCCACGTACTCGGTCATGCGCTGCTCAAGCTGTTCCCACGACTGTTGGGGATGCTGCGGCCAGAACTGACTTTTCCCACCCGCCGGCAGGCTGATGTCGTACAGCCGCTGCCAATCCTGCGGCGCATCGTCGAGCATCAAGGCCTTGCCGATCCCGGTGCGCGCCAGCGGCATGCGATGGCCGACCCGCGAACGCATTTCCGGGCCATTGCGCCCCGGATTCTTCAGCAGGTACAAGACCTCGTCGCCTTCACGAATGCCCAAGTGCACGGTGTCGCCGGTCAGGGCCGACAACTCGTCCAGATACGGCCCGGCCAGACTCACCAGCGGCAACTCTTCGCGCGCCTGAAACCCCAGCTCGATCAGCTTCGGCCCCAGCAGATAGCCGATTTGCGGCACCACGCGCAGGTAGCGCTCGTCCACCAGGCAACTGGCCAGACGATGGGTGGTGCTGCGCGTGGTGCCGATCAGCCGGGCGATCTCTTTCAGATCGCGGGCGCCACTGGCCACCGCCTGCACCACACCCAATCCGCGAAGCAGCGTCTGGGTGCCGGTGGGTGCGGCGTCCTTGGTTTTTTCCGGGGCGTCTTCCTGCATATCCAGCCTTTACCGTTGAGCGAGGGAACGGGCGGCATTATGGTCGCCCGATGTGGACCACTACAACTCGATACGCTCGACCTTGCCCACCAACAGCACGTAGGACAACGCACCGATCAAGGCCAGCACGGCGATATAGGTGATCGCCGGGGCAAACGAATCGCCGCTGGCGAGAAAACCGATGACGATCGGCGTGGCAATTGCCGACAGGTTGCCGATGAAGTTGAACACCCCGCCGGTCAGCCCCAGCAACCGCGCCGGCGCCAATGTCGAGACCAGCGACCAGGTGATCGACGCCAGCCCGTTGCCGAAAAACGCCAGCGCCAGGAAGGCGATCACCAGCGGTGTCGACTCGACAAAGTTGGCGCCAATGATCGAGGTGGAAATCAACAGCCCGCCGATGATCGGCAACTTGCGCGCAAAGCCCACACTGCAGCCACGCCGAATCAGCAAGTCGGAAAAGAACCCCGAACACAGCACGCCAATGAACGCGGCGAGAAACGGCAGCGACGCCAGTAGCCCGGACTTGATGAAGTCCATGCCACGGTATTTCACCAGGTAGGTCGGGAACCACGTCAGGAAAAACCACAGCGTCGAGTTCAGGCAGAACTGGCCCAGGTAGATGCCCCACAACTTGCGTTTGGTCAGGACTATACCCAGATCGGTCCAGCTGAATCTGGCTTTGACCTTGGCGGTGTCGGCCTGGATATCCACCAACCCGCCGCCCTCGCGAATCAGCTCGATTTCGCCTTCGTTGGCGCCCTTGAAATCTCGCGGCTCGCGATACACCGCGTACCAGATCGCCGCCCAGACAATCCCCGCCGCACCGGTGGCGACGAACACCATGTGCCAGCCGAACTCATGTTGCAGCCAGGCCAGCACCGGGGTCAGAAATGCCAGCCCGACAAACTGCCCGGAGGTGTAGAAACCAATCGCCGTGGCCCGTTCGCGCTCGGGAAACCAGGTGGTCACCACGCGGCTGTTGATCGGATAAGCCGGAGCTTCCAGCGCGCCGACCGCCATGCGCAGCACAAACAGTGCGATGAAACTCGCGGCAAAGCCGAGCATCACCGTGGCCAGCGACCACAGCAACAGCGCGACGCTGTACAGAATACGCGGCGGCACCCGATCTACCAGCCAACCGCCGGGGATCTGCATCGCGGCGTAGGTCCAGCCGAACGCGGAGAAAATCAGCCCGACGTGAACGGGATCGATGCCCAGCTCGCTGGTCAGCGCGGGCGCGGCAATCGACAGATTGCTGCGGTCGAGGTAGTTGATGACCACGGTGATGAACAGCAACACCATGATGAAAAACCGCTTGCGGCTGGGCGTGACTAAAGACGCCTGCCCGGTGAGGGTTTGCGGTGGCATGGGGAGTGCCTCTTCTTATGATTATTGAGGTCGGCCTATGGCCTGATCGTTCCCACGCTCCGCGTGGGGATGCAGCCCGGGACGCTCTGCGTCCCAAAAGCGGACGCAGAGCGTCCATTGAGGCATTCCCACGCAGAGCGTGGGAACGATCTCATCGGGTGTGTCAGGCAGGACTCACCACTCGGCGAAGCTGCCATCGGCATGGCGCCAGATCGGGTTGCGCCAGCGGTGGCCGACGGCGGCGCGTTCGATCACGTATTCCTCATTGATCTCGATGCCCAGCCCCGGCCCGTTCGGGATCTTCACGAAGCCTTTGTCGTAATCGAACACCCGTGGATCCTTCACGTAGTCGAGCAAGTCGTTGCTCTCGTTGTAATGGATGCCCAGGCTCTGTTCCTGGATAAACGCGTTGTAACAGGCCGCGTCGAGTTGCAGACACGCCGCCAGCGCAATCGGCCCCAGCGGACAATGCAGCGCCAGCGCCACGTCGTAGGCTTCGGCCATGTTGGCGATCTTGCGGGTTTCAGTGATGCCGCCGGCGTGCGAGGCATCCGGCTGGATGATGTCGACGTAACCTTCGCTCAACACCCGTTTAAAGTCCCAACGCGAGAACAGCCGCTCACCGAGGGCAATCGGCGTGCTGGTCAGCGGCGCCAGCTCCTTCAGTGCTTCGTAGTTTTCGCTGAGCACCGGTTCTTCGATGAACATCAGCTTGTACGGATCGAGTTCCTTCATCAGCACCTTGGCCATCGGTTTATGCACCCGACCATGAAAGTCGACACCGATACCGACGTTCGGCCCGACCGCGTCACGCACAGCGGCGACGTTGGCCAATGCCAGATCGACTTTCTCGAAGGAATCGAGGAACTGCAGCTCTTCGGTGCCGTTCATTTTCACCGCCGTGAAGCCACGGCTCACCGCCTCTTGAGCCGCACGCGCGGTGTCGGCTGGACGGTCACCGCCGATCCACGAATACACGCGAATCTTGTCGCGCACCTGACCACCGAGCAGATCACTAACCGACACCCCGAGCGCCTTGCCCTTGATGTCCCACAGCGCCTGATCGATACCGGCCAGCGCACTCATATGAATCGCGCCGCCACGGTAGAAGCCGCCGCGATACAGCACAGTCCAGATGTCTTCGATATTGCGTGGGTCTTTACCGATCAGGTAGTCGGACAATTCCTCGACCGCAGCGGCGACGGTGTGGGCGCGCCCTTCAACCACGGGCTCGCCCCAACCGGTCACACCTTCGTCAGTTTCGACCTTGAGGAAGCACCAGCGCGGCGGCACGATGAAGGTGGTGAGTTTGGTGATTTTCATCTCTGCTCTCTTTTGTAAATGCAGCTCTTATTAGGTGCAGCGCACGCAGCGCCAAAAAGTCTTAGCGAAGCGCCTTCCACGCAGCCACGTAGGCCTTGGCGCTCACCGCCACTTGCTCCGGCGTCATGCCCGGTTTGAACAGGCCGGAACCGAGGCCGAAACCTTTCACGCCGGCATCGATAAACGCCTGCATGTTGTCCGGCGTGATCCCGCCGACCGGCGCCAGCACCGTCCCCGCTGGCAACACCGCCAGCCAGGCCTTGACCACCGCCGGGCCCATCTGCTCGGCCGGAAACAGCTTGAGAATGTCCGCGCCCTCCTCCAGCGCCGCGAAGGCTTCGGTCGGCGTGGCGACACCCGGCGACAGAAACAGCCCTGCCGCTTTTGCTGCGCGTAAAACCTTGGCATCACTGTGCGGCATGACAATCACTTGGCCGCCGGCTTCTTTCACCCGCTCAACCTGCTCCGGCGTCAGCACCGTGCCGGCACCGATCAGGCAATCGGCGGGCAAGGTCTTGCGCAGAATGCGGATACTTTCGTACGGCGAAGGGGAATTGAGCGGTACTTCGATGACGCGAAATCCGGCTGCATACAGGACTTCTCCGACAGCGCCGGCTTCCTGCGGATGCAGGCCACGCAGGATCGCGATCAGACCGTTTTGCGCCAGTGCTTGCTTGAGCATGTCAGGCCTCCAGTCAGGGTTAACGGGATGAGGAATCGATCAGTCCGGCGGCGAGCGCCAATTGCCACAGCCCACGCTCGGTGGCCTGTTCGGCCAGGGTTACCCGGGCGAAACCGCAGGCGTCGAGCGCACGGCTGTAGCGGGCGCACAACTGCGTGTTGCCGATGAGGATGATCGAAGGAAGCTGTGCACTGTTGCGACGGCGCCGTTGCACGGTGGCTAACGCTGCCAACTCGTGGCCGATCAGCAGGCCGGACAGATAATCCGGTTGCGCGGTAGCGCCGAGTTCACCGGTCAGGCCCAGGCTGCGGGCGCTGAACAGGGTCGACAGCACGCCGATCTCGCCTTCCGACGACTGCGCCACCTGCACGCCGCGATCGAATGCCTCGGCGTCGAACGTCCTGCTGTGCTGTTGAGTACGGCCGAGAATGCTGTGCTCACTGAGCACGGCGAACACTTCGCCGGTCATGAAGGTGTCGAAGCGAGTGATGCAGCCGTCGGCCACTTCCACCCATTTCGAATGACTGCCCGGCAGGCCGATCAACAGATCATTGCCCGCCTCGACCGGCAGATTCTGCAGGACGCCGAGGACCTGGGTTTCTTCGCCGCGCATCACGTTCGGCAGCGCCGAACGCTGAATCACACCCGGTACGATATGCACATCGACACCGCGAAGACTGCCAACGGTTTGCAGGGATTTTCCGAGATCGGCGACGTTGGCCGGCGTATCGCGGTAGGACGCTTCGCGCCAGCCTTGAGCGCTGCCGACCATGCCACAGGCAATCACCGGCAAATCGGGTTGCGCATCGAGCCAGTCGCCGCACGCCTCGTCGAACGCCAGTTCAAAACCATCGGCGCATTCACGACCGTTGATGACTCGCGGCGTCTTCGGCAACTGCATGATCCCGAACGACAGCGACCGCTGCGCCAGCACCTGCCCGCCCGCCGCGAGTTTGTAAGCACGTAGGGAGGTCGTCCCCCAATCGAGCGCGATCAATTGCGCCAGCATCGCTTCACCTGTTTTGTTATTGGCAGTGAGTGAGCTGGACTATAGACCTCTCAGGCGGGAAATCTCAATATGTAATTTTACATCCCATATTTTGGGACACCCTCAATCCAAGGCGTCCATCGCTCGACAGGGTCCAGGTTCTTTTTGAGGATGACGCTCAATGATTCATGCTCACTCGCTCCCACCTCATGCGTACGACCCTGTTCGTCGGCTATGCCTGGCTCCTGACGTCCATCTCCTCGAATGATGATGTATGCCGCCTGCGGCGCAGGCGTTCTCTCTGCTTCTGAAACAATCCGCAATTTCGTCCTGTTCGGCGCAAAGGAGGCCAACATTCCGGCATAGGGCAAATCACTGCATAGCCCGAGACTGTCGATCCGGTCATATCCTGCTGCCAATTCATAGCGCCAACGCACGATGCACACCGACGCAAGTGGCAGCAATGAACGCGGCTGGTCAGAGGTTTTAAGCGAGACACGCGACGGTGCCACACGAGGGTTTTCCAACTGGGCAATGAATCGCGACGTGGGGATGTACATGACTCTTGAGTAGTAGGCGACATACGGAAACGCGGTGATCACCACCTTGCATGGAATGTATTCCTGCGGTTCGAGGATCTGCACCAATTCAACGGGCCTGACCCACTCCCGGCCGTCGTTGAGGGCGTGATTCTTCAGGTTGATCCTTGCAAACATCTCATACCGGCGGTCGCCTTCGATCAAACGCATTTCACTGACCGTCCCCGAAGCTTCCAGAGCGATCTGATGTTCGACGGAAAAATTCAGGTCACCCTTCAACGAGCAATGAATCGAGGTTCCAATCTGGCCCCTCAATCCATGCACTTCATACAAATCGATGAGGTTTCGGTCAGAGGTGAAACGCAGATCGTACAAGGAAGAAAATGCGTGATTGATCGAGACAAATTCAAGCCGGGCAGGTGGAACGTCGAGATGCAGGCAGGATGAACACATCAAGAAACTACTCAACAGCAGCCATTTGTAGATACGTAAGTTCAACGTTCCTCCTCCTTAGTCAGAACGCGAACAAAATCGGAGGCTGGAACACCCATTGGTCTTGAGTAATAACGCCCATAGCCATAAGCGGAGGCATAAAACCGGCATGCCAAAGCATTGTGAGAATTCAACAACCCCAAGAGCTCTTTCGAAGAAATGAAGGTATTCGAGCCGTACTCATGGTCGGTATGAACCGCAATCAGCTCCGCCGAGTACTGATACCTGGTCTGTGAGTCCTTGCGATCAACTTCAACCATCATGCCATCCAGATAGTCTGACTCACCCTGCCTTTCAGAGAGTTCCACTTTTGCGCCCAGATAGCAGGCCAACCCTTCATAGGTCTGGTTTCTACCAGCATTGACGTCGAAGAATTTCAGCAAATCCTTATCCGAAGAAAACCGGACATTAAAACGTTCGTAACCAGGTACATAGCTTACAGACTCAAACTGTATATCTATGGGCGGCACTGGCGGGTTTTGCGTGCAAGCACTGCACAAAAACAACAAACTCACACCTATATATTTTCTCAAAATGCATTCCGTCAATACTGAGCCTTCGCGTTCAACAGTTCTTTGCTAGGGAGGTGCATAAGGTTAGAGAAGTAAGTCGTGTACGTTGTGGAATGAACCCGAAACAAACAAACGATAGAGTCTTTTTTGAGTAAGAAAGGGGCCAAAGTATCTCCTTGCAGATATCGCTCACCACCACTACTTTTTTCAGACTCACTAAAAATCACGTTAGCCCTGTAAAGCGCTGGCTCAGCCGACACCTTCTCAACCAAACCAAATCCCGATTGCTTTATATGATGTGCTTGAGAAAAATCCAGATCATCGCTGAGCGAGCAAACCAGTCCCTCACCAATATAAGACTTGAACAACCCAAGAATTTCCACATCCGAAGTAAAATAAACTTGATACATATCAGTATCACGAAACCTTTCAACTTTCGAAAACTGGAGCGTGGCGATTGGCCGACCATGATATAAAGAGCAACCAGAGACGACCAACATCAGAAACATCAGGAATATTTTTCTCATCAAATTTTCCTCTTGGTGTTATCAAGTATCGACTCATTAAATATCTGCCGAGCAGTCATTCCATTCGATAATGGTTGCACGAACATCAAGTTCGCATCCGCATGATTTATATCAACCCGCCCCATAACGTCCGGCCCCTCAGTGATTTCCCATTGTTCCCCAAAATCAGCAACAAGGTCAGAAAAATTCCAGTCCTTGGCAGCGGCTCTGATATTCACCCAATAATCCGCTTTCGGCTTGGGCTCTTGCCTATATATTTTCGAGATTCCATAAACGATTTTCCCGTGCCCCACGGGGTCTAAAGTCACAAGCATTTTCACTTTAAAACCACGATCGGTTAAAACGGCAGATAGATGAGCACCGTTCCAGCCGCCCAGACTATGACCAATTATATAAACTGCGGTATCGCAGCTATTAATTTCTTCGATAACATTCTTATTCAGATCCTCTTCACTCATAAAGTGATTGTATCCGAGTGAGCGCGACTTGCAGTACTGTGTAACTCCAAGCGGCCTCGCATCTTCAGTGGTTATTTTTTTAACGTAGTCAACGTTATAGTTCGGCCCAGTGACATAATATCGCTCTTGATCACCCGCTCCACCAACAAAAAATATCATGACATCGGGAATACTAACTGAGACCTGCTTGACTGTCTGATCGGTCTTGCAAGTTAGCACGTGACTTTTAACTTCCCTTTTCGCTACGGGAGCAACTGGCGCTTCAGCTACCACACCTCCATCAGCCATTTTTATTTACTCCACAAACAATTTAATGGTTTCAGCCAAATGCGAACTGACGGTATGCGTAAATCCCGAAGCATCCGTAATGCCATGTTCTTCACTGCCGTCACCACGCTGGATTGTGTAGGGGTGATAAGGAACAGGCTCTCCGGTCGAATCATTCACTACTTGCAATCTGTCTGTGAAATGCACCGGCATCGGCAACAACCCACTAAACGCCGCCCCTCCCCCGCTCTGTCCAATAATCACCGTCCCCGACCCACCGACCACGACATTGCCGTGCCCGCCAGTGCTGTCGAGCATCGCGGCGTTCAGGCCGTTGATGAATACCGTGGCGGAAACACCGCCGGTAATCGGGCTGCCGCACGCCGATTTATCGGTCATGCGCGCAGCGGGGAGTCCATCGAAGAACACGTCCGGCGAGCCGGAGACGATCGGGTTGTTGCCGTGGCCTGGCAGTGGGCAGGCGGTTGGGTCGGTGACGCGGGCAGCGGGTTTACCACTCAATTCAAAGCTCCTTGCTTCAGAGGTTCCGGGTGAGGCTGATAGAAGTCGACATCGGTCGCGGCGAAACGCCAGCGGTTGTCGACGGAATCAAACAGCGCGTGACAATGCTCGCGACTGTTCGGGGGGGTGAGGGTTTGCAGTTGTTGCCAGGATTCGTCGGCATGCCAGTGCAATTCGGCGGCGGTGGCGTCGTCGAGTTGGTTGAGCCAGGTGTTGTAACCGGTCAGCCGATGCAGTTCGTAGGTGGTTTGCAGCAGTTCGGCCATTTGCGGGCCGAAATCCAGATAGCGTTCGGCCGTCCAGCGGCCAGTTTCCGAGTAGACATACCAGCCCATCGGCGACAGCACGCCTTGGTGAAAAATCGATTGCCCGGCGGGTGCGATAAACCCGCAGCACACGTGCAGGGTCAGCCAGCCTTGATGCGCGTCGATGAACCCGTTCGGATCGAACGTGCGCAGCGGTATCACGCGGTAGTCGTCGTAGCCCGCGCTACGCGCCATCAGCTCGGCATCGAGCCGCGAGACAAACGCACGGATGGCTTTGCCACCGAGGCGGTTGACGGTGCAGAGGATGTCCACCGGTTGGCGATTAGGGTTGTCGCTTGAGCCGAGGTTTCTGACCAGACCGTACAGGCGGATCGACGCCCGTAGTCCGCTCATCGCTGGTCACTCGTTGACGCAGCGAAGGCTCCACGGGCGTGGAAAAATTGTGCCAGAGGCATTGCAGGTGTCGTCCGTGAGCGCGCAAAAATGGCGCGTAGAATGCCGGACTAGAGCGGTGACGGCAATCGATTCAACATTGGATTGCCATCATTTACCTCAGCCCTCGGCAAACTCGCGCAACACCTTGCCATCCATGCGATAGCGCACCCACTCTTCCTGCGGCTGCGCGCCAAGGGATTTGTAGAATTCGATGGCCGGGGTGTTCCAGTCGAGTACGCTCCATTCGAAGCGTCCGCAGTCGTTGGCGCAGGCGATTTTCGCCAGGTGTCGCAACAGGGTTTTGCCGGCACCGCCGCCGCGTTGTTCGGGGGTGATGTAGAGGTCTTCGAGGTACAGGCAGTTGCTGCCCAGCCAGGTCGAATAGCTGAAGAAGAACACCGCGAAACCGATCGGCACTCCGTCACGCAGGCAGATCAGGCCGTGGGCGGTGGCGCCTTCGCTGAACAGGCTGCGCTCGATGTCGGTGACGCTGGCGATCACTTCGTGGCGGGCCTTTTCGAAATCTGCCAGTTCGGTGATGAAGGCGAGGATTTGCGGAGCATCGCTGGGGGTCGCCGGGCGGATTTCGATCGTCATGGACGGGCCTTGTCGGAAAATGGAAAGCGCCATACTAAGGCCGGATGCGGCGCTCGTCACATGGCAATACACAACCTGTCTAGTACAGTGGCGAGGGGATTTATCCCCGATGGGGCGCGAAGCGGCCCTGACCAAGGGGACTGCTGCGCAGTCCATCGGGGATAAATCCCCTCGCCACAGAAGCTCAACTCAACTTGAAAGAACACTTATGCCTGCCAGCGTTTTTGCCCCTCTGATCACCCTCGCCAGCGAACTGCTGCCCCACGCCCTCGAACCCTCCGACGACGGCGCCCACGACCTCGCTCACCTGCAACGGGTCTGGCACAACGTGCGCACCTTGCAGGCCGAGGAAGGTGGTGACGTTGAAGTGCTGCTCGCCGCTGTGTTGCTGCACGACTGCGTGGCTGTCGAGAAGAACTCGCCGCTGCGCTCGCAGGCTTCGCGCCTCGCCGCAGAGAAAGCCGCAAACGTGCTGGCTGAACTGGATTGGCACGAAAGCAAAATCGCCGCTGTCGCCCACGCCATCGAAGCCCACAGTTTTTCCGCCAACATCACCCCGCTCACCCTTGAGGCGAAGCTCGTCCAGGACGCTGACCGGCTCGATTCATTAGGCATGCTCGGCGTCGCCCGTACCTTCTACGTCGCCGGGCGCATGGGCAGTGCGCTGTACGACCCGCTCGACCCCGAAGCCAAAGCACGCGACTACGACGACAAACGTTTTTGTCTCGATCATTTCCAGACCAAACTGTTGCACCTCGCCAAGGGTTTCCAGACCAGAGCCGGTCAGCGGCTGGCGCAGATCCGTCATCAGCGCCTGCAGGGCTTCATGGAGCAATTCAAGGAGGAAATCGGTATCGCCTGAAGCCGTTACTCCGGTGCGCAGCGATCCTGACTTCAGCAAGCTCGGACCTAACCCGCGCCCATGGCATGTTAGATAGATGACGCTCAACTCTTCCGGTCAAGGAATCGCGTCATGCCGCCAGCAACACCCCAGGTCTCGGGCCGACTGTTCGGCCTGTTCTGCCTCGCCAGTTATCTGTTGTCGCTGTCCTACGGCTCAACGTTTTTGCTGTCGTTGCTGATCGGCTCGCGCGGCGGTAATGAGCACGACGCCGGCAGTGTGATCAGTGCGGCGATGCTCAGTACATTCGTCGCCGTGCTGGTGTCCGGGCACCTGTCTGACCTGCTCGGTGCGGCGCGTTCGATTGCCTTGTTCGGCCTGTTGCTGGTGGCGGCGAGTCTGGGTTTTGCGCTAACGCCGGGGTTCGGTGATCTGCTGCTGTTTTTCGGTTTACTGCTGGGTTTGGGCTGGGGCGTTTTCTACACGTTGGGGCCGATCATCGTCGCCAGTCTGGTGAGTCCGGCGCAACGGGCGAAATACTTTGCCTTGTTGTCCGGCAGCATGATGACCGGAATCGGCAGCGGGCCGTTGCTCGGGCGGGCAGCCAGTGCCTTGGGCCTGCCGCTGACCTCGGCGTTTTATCTGGCCGCGCTGGCGAGCCTGATCGGCGTGCTGCTGTTCTGGCAACTCGGCGCAAAACTGAAAAGCGCACAGGCCACAACGGCTGCAAAAATCACCTGGCAAGCGACCACTCAAGTGCTCGGATCGCGCGCCCTGTTTCCGATCATCATGGTCGGTTTGGGTGGCTGCGTGTTCGGCGGGCTGTCGAGCTTCCAGACCAGTTACGCCGCCGCCCACTCGCTGGACTACTCGTTGTTTTTCCTTGGTTTCATGAGCGCGGCGATCAGCAGCCGGATGTTGATCGCAGGCTTTGTGGTCAAGCGTGATCCGCTGTGGGCCTCGTGCCTGCTATCGGGGTTGATGCTGGGCTCGATCGTGCTGTTCGCGTTCGGCGTACACAGTGGCTTCAGCTATCTGCTGGCGGCGGTCATGCTCGGTGTCGGTTATGGCCTGACATATTCGGTGATCAACGGCCTCGCCGCCAACGAGGCGCCCCACGGCACCACGTCCCAGGCACTGCTGCTGTTCAGTCTTTCGTACTTCATTGGAGTGTTCGGTTTCCCATTATTGGCCGGGAAAATCATCGTCGACCAAGGCCTGTCGACGCTGTTGCTCACCGTGCTGAGCGTGGCGCTGACGAACTGGCTGATCACGGTTGGCCGTTTGCTCTGGCGGCGCCCTCCTTTCAACCCTGTGCAGGCAAGCTAGACCGTTCGTCGTTCATCAGGCACCAATCCAGTTCAAGGGCAGACCAACGACAGGTAAGGATTCCAATCACTGGAGAAACCCTATGATCTCGTCAAGGTTGACTGCCCTCGTTTTCAGCGCCCTGCTCTGCCCAGCGGCTTTTGCCGCCACCGCAGCAGGCACCGGCCCGACCGATCCGGTTCCACCGCCACGCGCGCCCGCCATCAATAGTGCTCCCGGCATGAACACCGATGGCTCCGGCGTTCCCTTGATCAATCAACCGCCCGCCACGGGCACTGATCCGCGCACCCAAGGCAGTGATCCCGGCCGCCAGGGTGGCATGAACACCCCCGACTCCCCCGCTACACCCGATAGCGCCGGCCCTGGCATGGGCTCGAAAACCACCACCGGTGGTTCGGGCTCCGAAGGCACCGGTCAGTAGTTCGCCGACGCGAGCGTCCTATTCACATCCATGAAGAGGTAACCATGAACGTCGATAAAAACCTGGAAAAAGAAGTCCTCACCCGTCTGCTACACGCCCATCCGAGCGGACTGGGCAAAGAGGTGCTGGACAACTATCGCGGTGAGAAAGTCGTGGCCAGCACCCTCGCCGCCCTGCAGGATCGCGGGCTGATCCACCACGGTCATGTGACCTGCAACGAGGCCGGCGAACACTCGTTGAACCTGCCGATCAAGCTTAGCGCCGCCGGTGTAGAAGCGGCGCGCAAACTGGATCTGCAGTAACGTCCCGGCCGTTCGCTGCCTGCGCGGGGAACGGCCACATCTGCCTGCAACAGGAGCAATCCCCATGGCTCGTGGAAGCAAAGACAAATACACCGCCGAGCAGAAGCGCAAGGCGCAGCACATTGAAGACAGCTACGAGAACAAAGGCCTGTCCAGGGACGCTGCCGAGGCCCGTGCCTGGGCCACGGTGAACAAACAGTCGGGCGGTGGCGAAAAGGCCGGCGGCTCCGGGCGCAAGAAACCGGCGAGCGCCAAGTCCGAGGATCGCAAGGAATCATCGCGGCGCGCGGTGGCCAGTCGTGAGGGGCATGCGCGTGACAGCAAGGCTTCGCGGGAAGTGCAGACCGTGGACAGTTTGAGGAAAGAGGCGCGGGCGAAACAGATTCCAGGACGTTCGTCGATGCGTAAGCAGGAGTTGATCGAGGCGTTGCGCAAGGCTGGCTGATATCTGTATTGGTGCTTATGGCCCCTTCGCGAGCAGGCTCGCTTCCACAGGGAGGGTTGTGAACGACGCAAATCCAATGTGGGAGCGAGCCTGCTCGCGAAAGCGGTAGATCAGGCGCCGCCGGAATCGAGGATAAACGCATCCACCTCTGCCTCCCCCGGCGAAGTCGCCGGCCCCCAGCGCGTCACCGCGATAGCCGCTGCCGCATTCGCACGCCGCGCCGCTTCATGGGCAGACAAACCCTGCGCCAATCCCGCGACGAATACCCCGGCATGGGCATCACCCGCGCCGTTGCTGTCGACTGCTTTCACGGCGAACCCCGGTACATGCCGACGCTCGCCGCGCTGGTGGATCCAGCAACCCTGCGGCCCGTCGCGCACCACCATCAGCACGTCATCGGGCAGATGCTCGGCCAGGCGATCCAGGGCATCACTGATGTCCGCAGCTGCGGTGAAGCGCAGCGCCTCGACGCTGTTGCTGGTCCACACATCGATGCGCGGCAACAGGGCCTGCATCAACACCGAGTCCGGCGACTCGACCAAGGGGCCCGGATCGAACACCACGTTGATCGTATCCGGCAGCGCCAGCGTCCAGTCCAGCAGCGCCTGCGCCTTGCCGGCGTGGAGCAGGCTGTAGCCGCTGACGTAGACGTAATCGCCAACCTCGGCCGCCACGCTGTTCAGGTCGTCTTGCGTGACCTCGCCTTCAGCGCCGATGTAGGAAATGAAACTGCGCTCGGCCGACGCATCGGTCAGCGCCACGCATATCCCTGTGTCGCGTTGCGCAGGCGTTTTGATCCCGATGTGGATGCCCTCTTCATTCATCGCCTGGCGCGCCAGGTCGCCGAAACGCCCACTGCCATGGCGGCCGAGATAAACCACCGGCAAGCCATTGCGCACGGCAGCGGCCATCACGTTGAAACCACCGCCGGCCTCGAAACCGGCCGACTTCGCCAGCACATCGCCGCCGACTTGCGGCAGCTGATCCACAGCCATGATCAGGTCGATGATGACCTGGCCGGTGTGCAACATCTTAGGCATGAGCATTCTCGACTTGCGCGGCGCGGCGATCTTTCGCCCCGCCGAGGACCCAGTAAATGCCACCGGCGACCACGAAAGTCACGATCCAGCCCAGACCGTTGTGACCCAGCCAGGAGTCGGACAGGAAACCCTTGAACCAGACGTTCTCGGCGGTGGTACCGATGGTGGTGAAACTGAAACCGAGCACGATGGCAATCGCCCACGCGCCGAATGCGCGCCACTCGATGCCGCCGCTGTACCAATAGGCGCTGCTCGGACTGACGTCGAGCAGGTCTTTGGAGCTGTAGTAGTGACGGTGAATCAGGTCGACCACGAAGATCCCGACCCACGCGGTAATCGGCACCGCCAGCAGCGAAATGAAGGTGATGAACGGGCCGTAAAAGCTGTCGGCGATCAGCATGAAGTAGATCGAACCGGCAAAGATCGCGACGATATCCACCACCACCGCATAAACGCGTTTGACCTTCAGGCCCAGGGTCAACGTGGTCAGACCGGCGGAGTACACCGAGAGATTGTTCGACAACAGCAGGCCACCGAATGCGGTGATCAGGTACGGCACCGCCATCCACGTCGGCAGCATGTCGCGGATCGCCACGATCGGATCCGTCGCCGACGCCAGGTCATTGTTGCCCACCGACAGCAGGCCGCCGAGGGTGATCAGCAGCACCAGCGGAATCCCCGCGCCGAATGCCGCCGACGCGACCAGACGCACGGCTTTGACGCTGCGATGCTGATAACGCGACATGTCGGCACCGGCGTTGGCCCAGCCGATCCCGGTGCCTGCAGCCATGGTGCCAATGCCGATGATCATCGCGCTCATCGGCGCGGGTGTAGCGTTGAACACAGCGCTCCAGTCGATGGTCGCGCAGAGGAAGCCGCCAACCAGAATATTCAGCGCACCGAACACATAGGTCGCCCACTTCTGGATTACTAGCAGGGTCGCATGGCCAAGGCCGGAAACCGACAGGGTCAGCAAAACGAAAATCGCAATGAAGATCAGCGTCAGCACGGGTGCGCTTTTCGCTTCAACCGGGGAGCCGAACAGGATTGAGCAAAGCGACAGCAACACGAATGCCGCCGTGGTGGTGTTGACGGTTTCCCAGCCCAGACGCGACATCAGCGAGACCAGCGTCGGGCCGATGTTGCCGCGTACGCCGAAGATCGCGCGCGACAAGGTCAGGCTCGGTGCACGGCCACGACGGCCGGCAATCGAGATGATCCCCACCACCGCGAACGAACCGGCTGCACCGATGATCGCGACGATGATCGCCTGCCAGATCGCCAGCCCGCGAAACGCCACCAGCGTGGCGCCCAGCGGCAGACCGAGAATGGAAATGTTGGCCGCGAACCAGACCCAGAACAATTGCAGCGGATGGCCGTTGCACTCGGCTTCCGGCACCGGTTCGATACCCCGGGTTTCCAGTTGCCCGGCGCTTTGCCCGGCGTTTGATGAACTCATGAACAGTGCTCCTGTTTGCCTTTATTGTGGTTGTGGCAATGATGCAGTACGACAAGACATCCCGGCCTTCCTCGGCCTGTCTGCGCGATCCATTGCGGGTTGAAAATTCGAAATTTGCGGTGCGGCCTTCGCGAGCAGGCTCTCTCCCACAGGTTCCGTGTAATCCCTGTGGGAGAGAGCCTGCTCGCGAAAGCGTCAGCCCGATCAGCGCAAAGCCAACAGCCCCTGCACCAACGGCTCAAGCTCCAGATGATTGACCGCTTTCACCGTGGCAATCATCGGCGCCGGCCAGCTCTCAAGGCCCAGGCAGGCCCCGAGCATGGCGCCAAGTATCGCCGCGATGGTGTCGGTGTCACCGCCCAGGCTGGCGGCCATGCACAACGCATCGAACGCGCTCATCTCACCCACCGCCACTTGCTGCGCCAGGGCGAACGACACCACCACCGACTCCTGCGATGCCACCGACGTGCCGATCACGTCGTACAGCAAGTCCGCCAGCAGCGCCTTGTCACTGTCGACGCTGATGCTGCGCGCCCAACTGATGCGCGAAGCGATACGCCCGCCGGCGACCCAGTGCCCGTGTGCCTCGGCCTGTTGTGCAATCTGCTGGCCGAGGTTCAACGCCTCGCCCAGGTCCATGCCGTTGATTCCGGCCGAGACCACTGCCGCCACCGCCGCCGCACTGGAAATCCCCAGCGTGGTGTTGTGGGTGACCTGACAGGCCTGCACCACGGCCGCGATGAAACGCTGTGGATCAGCCACGTCCGCCGCGATACCCACCGGGGTGATGCGCATCGCCGCGCCGTTGGTGGTGCCATAGCGCCCGGCCTCCTCTGGCGAGTGGCCGGCGAGGATCATTTCAATGGCGCGTTTGGTCGATGGGCCGAGCAGGTCCTGCGAACCCTTGGCCTGCATCTCGGCTTCCCACTCGATCAGCCGTTGGGCGAGCACCGCCGGCTCGATCCGGCCCTTGCCTTCGAGCAGCAATTGGCCGACCAGAATCGCCTGTTCGGTGTCATCGGTGATCGAACCTTTGGGCATGTTGGCGGCGATCGGTTGCAGGGGCCCTGCGTCCTGCAGATCAGTGATCCGGCCGAAGCGGGTCTTGATCGTTTCGCGGTTCAGCGATTGCGTCGGCATGCCCAGCGCATCACCGAGGGCCAGGCCATAAAACGCACCGAGGGCACGGTTGAGCGCGGTCATTTCGATTCTCCAAATTGCAGGTGCAGGCGGAAATGCACCGGGTCGAGCAGGCTTTCGACCTGCTCCATGAAACGGTTCCGCCGGTCGTAAGTGGTGCGCAGGGCCTTGAGGAAAACGGTGCCAACCGGGCGCCCGAGCAGTTCGGCATCTTCGGCATTCAGCGGTTCGGCGCCGATCCACTGATCGCCGCGCTCGCCGATGTAGCCGTAGGCGGCCAGGGTGATGGTCAGCGAGTTGTCGATCAGACCGACGCGCGGCAGGCTTTCCAGGCCGCCGGTGGCCGGCATCAACGAGCGTTCGAGGGACACCAGCGTGCCGTCGTTGGAGCGACGACGGCGGTCGAGGGTGATGAATTGGTCGGTGCCCAAACGCGAGAGCAGGTCGGGCCGGGTCACGGCTTGCAGACGCAACACTTCGGTGTTGATCAGCGCCCCGCTGTCGGCCAGCGCCTGCGCCCAGCCGCTGCGCTGGTCGAGCACCACACCGTCGAACGTGACGATGGAGCCGACGCCGCTTTGCGTGGCGATGTAGTTGCGCCGTTTCAGTTCGGCCAGCGCTTCGCGCAACGTGCCACGGCTGACGTTAAATTCCTGAGCCAACTGATGCTCGCCGGGCAACAGAAAGCCGTCCTCCATGAGGCCGCTTTCGATGCGCCGGACGAGCTCGTCGACCACCCGTTGTTTCTTGTCAAATCGTACCTGTCTAATCATGTACAAAGTGATACCCGAAACGGGCATTGGCGAGCAAGGAAAATTTAGAGGTAGTGACGAAAGGCGGCAGAATCAAAAGCCCCTCACCCTAGCCCTCTCCCGGAGGGAGAGGGGACTGAATGGGGGATATTTGGGAGATACATCGACCTGAAAGTGCTTTGCCGAATCCATAATCGACGAGAACTTTCAGGTCGACGGATCACGCAAGACACCTCGGTCGGCCCCCTCTCCCTCCGGGAGAGGGCTGGGGTGAGGGTAGCTTTTGACTCAACGTTGTTTGAGGCGGTCGATGACCACCGCCAACAGCAGAATCGAACCGCGAATCACATACTGGTAAAACGTGTCGATGTTCTTCAGGTTCATCGCATTCTCGATGATCGCCAGAATCAGCACCCCGGCAATCACGTGCCGGATCATGCCGATCCCGCCACTCAGCGACACCCCGCCCAGCACACACGCCGAGATCACGGTCAACTCGAAACCCTGGCCGATCATCGGCTGCCCGGAGGTCATGCGCGAGGCAAGGATCACCCCGGCCAGCGCACCGATCACGCCGTGCACAGCGAAGATGATGATCTTGGTCCGGTCAACGTTGACCCCGGCGAGCAGCGCTGCTTCCTGGTTGCCGCCGATGGCCATGGTATTGCGCCCGTAGGTGGTGTAGTTCAGCAGCCAGCCGAAAAACAGGAAGCAGACGATGGTGATCAGGATCGGCACCGGCACACCGAACAACTGACCGTTGCCGAAGACGAAGAACGATTCCTGTGACACGCCCACCGCTTTGCCGTTGGCAAAGATATAGGCCAGACCACGGACGATCTGCATCGTCGCCAACGTGGTGATCAGCGCATTGACCCGCAGCTTGGCAATCACGATGCCGTTGATCAGCCCGACAATCAGGCCCATCACCAACGCCGCGCTGACGCCGAGGAACACGCTGTTGGTGTCGCGCATCACCACCGCCGCGACCACCCCGGCGCAGGCGATCACCGAGCCCACCGACAAGTCGAAATGCCCCGACGCCAGGCAGTACAGCATGGTGCACGCGGCGATGCCGGTGGTGGAAATCGCCAGGCCCAGCCCGCGCATGTTCAGTGGCGAAAGGAAGTTGTCGATCAGCAAGGTGCAGGCGACGAAGATGCCGATGGCCGCCAGCAGCATGACCCAGTCGTCGAGGAAGCGCCGCAGGTCCAGCGGTTTGCGGGGAGTCGGCAGCGCCTTGTTTTGGATGGTCATCATGTTCACCTCTCAGTTCGCCACGCCGTCAGCGCGATGGCGCGGCAAAGCCAGTTGCAGCAGGTTGGATTCATTGGCTTGATCGCGGCTGACTTCGCCGCGCAGCGCGCCTTCGCAGAGCACCAGAATGCGGTCGGAAATGCCCATCACCTCCATGAGGTCGCTGGACACCACAATCACCGAGATGCCGTCGGCAGCCAGGTTATGGATGATCTGGTAGATCTCGGCCTTGGCGCCGATGTCGATGCCACGGGTGGGTTCGTCGAGCAGCAAGACCTTCATCGGCATCGACAGCCAGCGGCCGAGAATGGCCTTCTGCTGGTTGCCGCCGGAAAGGAATTTGATCTGCTGGCCGGCGTGCGGGGTTTTGACTTTCAGCGCCTTGATCTGCTTGTCGGCGTTGCCCTTCTCCCACAGCCCGCGCAGCAGGCAGCCGAGGCTGGCGTTGGCACCGCGCGCGCTGATGTTGATGTTCTCGGCGACGCTGGCCAGCGGGATGATCCCCTCCTTCTTGCGGTCCTCGGGGCACAGCAGGATCCCGGCGGCAATCGCGTCGCGCGGCGAACGCAGCTTCAGTTCATGGCCGCGCAATTCCAGGCGTCCGGCGGTGTTGCGTTCGAGCCCGCTGAGCAGCCGGAACAATTCCGTGCGCCCAGCCCCGACCAGGCCGAACAGCCCGAGAATCTCGCCCTTGTGCGCTTCGAAACTCACCGGCTCGCGCAGTCCCGGGCCGAGCAAACCGTCGACCTTCAGCGCTACCGCGCCGCGTGGACGACTGCGGTAATCGTAGATGTCCTGAATGTCGCGCCCGACCATGCAGGTCACCAGTTGATCGTGGGTCAACTGGCTCATGTCGTCGAAGGTGCGCACGTAACGGCCATCCTTGAACACCGTCACCGCGTCGCAGATGCGGAACACTTCTTCCATGCGATGCGAGACGTAGAGCACCACTTTGCCCTCATCGCGCAAGCGGCTGATGATCGCCATCAAACGGTCGATCTCGCGGGCCGAGAGGCTGCTGGTCGGCTCATCGAAGGCGATCACATGCGCGCCACGGGACAGCGCCTTGGCGATTTCCACCAGTTGCCGCTGGCCGAGCGACAGGCGCCCGACCTTGGTTTGCGGATCGATTTCATCGGCCAGGCCCTTGAGGCAGGCCAGAGCGTTCTGACGCAGGGCGCTGCGATTGATCAGGCCGAAACTGGCCGGCAGGTGGCCGAGAAACAGGTTCTCGGCCACGCTCATTTCCGGCACCAGATGCAGCTCCTGGTGAATCACCGCGACGCCGCTGCCGATGCTGTCGGCCGTCGACTTGAAGGCCATGGTCTGCTCGCCGATCTGCAACTCGCCGCTGCTGGGGATGTAGGCCCCGCCAAGGATTTTCAGCAGGGTCGACTTGCCGGCGCCGTTCTCGCCCATCAGGGCGTGGACCTGCCCCGGATGGGCGACGAAGCTGATCGCGTCCAGTGCCTTGACCCCGGGAAAGGTCTTGCCGATCCCGTTGAAGCGCAGGCTGCCGCCGCTGCTGTTTTCATGTGTCTGTACTTGCGCGTGCATCTGAGTCACCTCTTCACACCGATCGAGCAGCCATCAATTCCACAGGCCGATTTTTTCCAGCTCTTGCTTGAAGTTCTCTCGGGTGATCAGGGTGACGTCGTCCATCGCCGTGTACTTCGGCGGCTCTTTGCCGGTGGTGACCCACTCGTACATCATCTCGGCCGTCTTGTAGCCTTCGATGTGCGGGCTCGGCAGCATCGAACCGAAGAAACCGCTGTTGGGCTTTTTCAGCTCGCCGATGGCGTCGGTGCCGTTGATGCCAATACCGATCACATTGGCCGCGGCGAACCCGGCGGCTTCAGTGGCGCGCACGCCGCCGAGCACCGTGTTGTCGTTCATGCCGCCGATGATCAGGTTCTTCGCCGCACTGGGCAGCTTGACCAGCGCCGAGTTGGTGGCGTCCATGCTGCCCGGCACGTCGAGGGTCTTGAGTGCCGCGAACAGGATGTGATCCTTCGGCAGGCCGGCGTCTTCCAGGGATTTGACCGAGCCGTCGGTGCGTTTCTTGCCGGTGTCGAGTTCGTTGTAGGTATTGACCACCGCGTAGGTGTCTTTCCAGTCCCAGTTGCGTTTCTTCGCTTCGGCGACCATCGCGTTGCCCTGCTTCTGGCCGACCTCGAACGCGGCCATGCCGAGGTATGGCACGTCTTCCATGAACTTGCCGTTGGCGTCGACGAAACGGTCGTCCACGGCGATCACCTTGAGATCATTGAGTTTGGCTTTGGCCATGATCGCCGGGCCGAGCGACACGTCCGGCGGGCAGATCACGAAGCCCTTGGCGCCGTTGGCGGCGAGGCTGTCGATGGCCGAGAGGGTTTTCTCGCCGTCCGGCACGGCGATCTTGATCAGTTCGAAGCCTTTGTCCTTGGCGGCTTTTTCAGCGAAGGCCCACTCGGTCTGGAACCACGGCTCTTCAGCCTGTTTGACCAGAAAGCCGATTTTCACGGTGTCGGCAGCCAGCAGCGAGCTGCTCAGACTGAACGCGGTGACCGCCAGCGCGGCACTGCACAGGGTACGAATCCCGAAACGACGTTTCATAAGCTGACTCCTTGTTATTTTTCTTGAGCGTTATTTGAAAAGCGTTAAAGCGTGTTCCTGCGATCTGGAGCAAAAATAGTCATATCGTATGATGATTGGATTTCAGGCGGATTCATCCGCCGCAAAGCCGATCCGCTCAGTCGTGGTACATCACCGAGCGGCCACCATCGATGGTGATGCACGAAGCGTTGATGAACGGCGCTTCATCACTGGCCAGAAACACTGCGGTCATCGCCACTTCGATCGGCTGGCCGATGCGTTTCGGCGGGTGCAGATCGAACGCGCGCTGACGCTCGGCGTGCGGGTCGGCAAAGCCGTTCCAGTAGTCGACGTTCAGTTGCGTCTCGATGTAGCCGGGAGCGATGGCGTTGACCCGAACGCCCTTCGGCGCGTATTCGATGCCCAGCGCTCGGGTCAGACCGAGCAGGCCGTGCTTGGCCACCGGATAAGGAAAGCAGCCAGGAATGATGTGCGTAGAATGGGTCGAAGCGATGTTGATGATGCTGCCGACACCTTGCTCGATCATCTGCGGCAGCACGGCTTTGCAGCCATACCAGGCGCCGTCCAGGTCGATGGCGAAGCAACGATGCCAGTCTTCTTCGGTCATTTGCAGCGGATCACGGAACACGTTGACCCCGGCGCAGTTGACCAGCACGTCGATGCGCCCGTGCAGCTCGATCGCCAGTTTGGCCATGGCGTGCAGGTCTTGCTGGCGCGAGACGTCGGCTTTGATCGCCTGCACGTCGGCACCCTGCTCGCGCCAGTGGGCGGCGACCTTCTCGACTTTCTCCGCCTGAATATCGCTGATCACCAATCTGGCCTGCTGCGAGGCGAAGGTGGCGACGATTGCCTCGCCGATGCCTTGGGCGGCACCGGTCAGCAGCACCACTTTGTTTTTCAGACGCTCGCCCTTCGGCGGCGCGGGCACCGAAGGCAAGGAAAGAGGTTCAGCCATGGATCAGGACTCCTGTTCGTAAGCACAAAAAAACCGGGCATCTGACGATGTCCGGTCTGGAAGACTGTGAAAACAAAACAGGCAGGCGCGGCGAGCGACGCCGGGCCGTTGCGAGACGCTGACTCCGCTGGGGAGTGCGATAGAGATTCGCTGCATCACTTCACCTGTTTTGTTCTTTTTAAGTGTGAGTGCGTGTTACTGCTGGAGCCGACTATAAACCCGACCGCCGAATAATCTCAATATATAATTTTGCATCCCATATTCTGGGATTTAACCCGCGAACCGCGTGCAGAGTTTGCCCGGCACATCGACCCGCAGCGACAGCACCGCGCCATCCATTGCATGACTGTGCGGACTCTGGGCGCTGGTGATGTACAGGGTTTTCAGGTCTTCGCCGCCGAACACACAGCTGGTCGGCCGGCTGACGGGCAGATCGATTTTGCGGTCGATTTGCCCCTCGGGCGTCAGGCGCAGCAGGCATCTGCCGTCCCACCGGGCGTTCCACACATAACCTTCAGCGTCCATCGCCGAACCGTCCGGGCCGCCCTGCCCGTCTGCGCCGTACCAGAGCTCGGCGTTGCCGAGATTGCCGTCGGTGTGAATGAAATAGCGATTGAGCGTCCCGTCGAGACTGTCGCCGAACAGCAGCGTGGTGCCGTCGTCGCTCCACAGCAGCGTGTTGGGAATCCCCAGCCCACGCAGCAACGGCGTGACGTGCTGGTCTGGATCGATGCGGAACAAGCCACCGGAGCGGCGCACGACCGGCAGGTCTTCGCCGTGGTCGCCGATGTTGTTCTGCATGGTGCCGAGCCACAGTCGGCCCTGAGGGTCGCAGCGCGCTTCGTTGGGCCGATTGCCCGGTTGCGGGTCGGCGATGCAGAACAGTGTCAAACGTGGCTCAAGGCCCGGAGAGTCAAGGTCCAGTCGGTACACGCCGCTGCTCAGGGTCACCAGCGCATCGCCACTGGCGCAGGGGATGAACGCGGAAACGTGCTCGGGCATCTGCCAGATCTGCACGTTGTTGCCGATCAGCCGCAGCGCCTGCCGGCCGGCGATATCGACCCAGTACAGCGCCTGGGTGGGGGCGTCCCAGAATGGGCCTTCACCGAGTCTGGCGCGGTGTTGGGTTACGGCGGTCCACGTCATGTTGAATCCTTCATGTTGTTGTTTTAACTGTAGGAGTGAGCCTGCTCGCGATGGCGGTGGTTCAGTCAACGTTGCTTTTTCTGGTACGACGCCATTGCGAGCAGGCTCACTCCTACAGCGGGATTTGTGTTTTCAACTGGCTTTCTTGTCGGCCATCACCTGTGGGTAGAAGCGTTTGATTGCCAGGTCGGCGTTGTCGATCAGGGTCATGCAGGCCCACACGCCACGCGCAGCATCCCGGGCGGCAATGGCGTCGGCCATGTCCTTGTGGATCGGCAAGGTGCGGCGCAATTCGTCGGGGTCGGCGGCGGACACTTCAAACGATACGGCGAGCAAAGCGCCGAGGGCCGGGACCATTTGTTCGATGAACTGATTGTGGCTGGCCGCCAGAATGCATTCGTGGAAGGCTTGGTCGGCACGGTTGTAATCAATGCCGCTGTCGACAGCTCGCTCCAGCGCGTTGTAGGCCAGTTGCACGGCCTGGATCTGTTCAAGGCTGGCGCGCTCACAGGCCCAGCGCACGGCCATCGGTTCGATGGTGCGCCGCAGGTCGAGCAGGTCATCGACGAAGTTTTCCGGCAGACCGTTGCGTGACAGCCAACCGACGACTTGCGGATCGAACAGGTTCCAGCGCCGCACCGGCAACACCCGGGTGCCGACTTTCGGCCCGACTTCGAGCATGCCTTTGGCGACGAGGGTTTTGATCGCTTCGCGGATCACGGTACGGCTGACGCCGAGTTGCTGGCCCAGATCCGCCTCGACCTTGATCGCCTGCCCCGGTTTGACCTGGCCGGCGGCGATCCAGCCGCCCAGCCAATCGACCGTTGATGCATGAAAGCTGCTGGACATGAAGACCTCAAAGCGGTTCGCGATGGGTGTTCACGCTAATCATCATATGATTAACAGTCAATCAGGATTTTCTGCTCAAACACAAACCCCTGTAGGGGGGGGCGTGTCAGGGTTCGAGGCCGATGCGGAAGAACTCGCCGCCACTCCACACACCCAGCCAGCGCTGCCCGTCGATTTCGCGGCTGACCGCCAGCTCCACCAGTTGATAGAACACATTGCGGTGAATCAGCGCTTCGAGGTTAGTGCGTATATGCAAGTAGGGCGCGGGTTCCTGGGTCGCCGGGTCGATCTCGACGCGGATCGGATGTTGCGGTCCGGCCTCGGCGGTCTCTTCGACATTGGTGGTGAAACGCAGCACCTGCGCCTCGCCCTCACCTTCGACTTCCACGGCAATCGCCACGAACGGCGCGTCGTCGACCTTGATCCCGACCTTTTCGACCGGAGTAATCAGGAAATAATCATCGCCGTCGCGGCGAATGATGGTGGAGAACAACTTGACCATCGGCTTGCGCCCGATCGGCGTGCCCAGGTAATACCAGGTGCCGTCGCGGGCGATGCGCATGTCGATGTCACCGCAGAAGTCCGGGTTCCACAAGTGCACCGGCGGCAGGCCTTTGGTTTTCGGGATCTGTCCCAACAGGTCATTGGCTTTTTGCGGGCCACTCATGGCGTTCTCCTTTGAATTATTGGTCGCCGACTCCCAACAGGCTGCGCGCGTATTGCGCCAGCGGCGGGCCGATCAGGTCTTCAGGCTTGTTGTCGTGGAACGTCAGTAAACCGCCACGACTCTTGATCCGTGCAGTATCAATCAAATACTGGGTGCTGGTCTCGATCAACATGATCTGAATCACGCCGCCGTCGATGCCCAGACGGTCCACGGCTTCCTGATCGAGCCACTCATCGGAGTTGCCGATACGGTCGTCAGCCTTGGCGAAACGGGTGTACAGCAGGTAGTGAGCGCCGGCATCACGGGCTTCGCCCATGGCTTGATCGAGGCCTTCCGGAGCCCGGGCGCGCCGGACCATCGGGAAGTACTCGACAAAGCCCTTGAAGGCTTCTTCGGCGACCACGTTCGGGCGCGGGTAGGAACCACCCGGCGGTGCGAACGCGCCCTGGGCGATGTAGATGAACGAATCCGGCTGAATGCGGAAGTTGTTCACCCGGCGGCTGTCACTGTGATCCAGCAGACCCGCGTCGCTCATCTGATAGCGAGTGCCTTCGGCCATATCGCTGACAGTCATACAGCCGCCAAGCGCCAAAACGGCCAGCAGCAAAACCAGGCTACGCATCCTCATCCTCCAGAAGCCGGTGACGGAAAACCGGCGAATGGCCGTAGGATGCAGCTTTTGCGCCAGCTCAGTATTTTCGTTGAATTACAAAACGCCTTCGCGAGCAAGCCCGCTCCCACTCTGGAATGCGTTCCAGGGTGGGAGCGGGCTTGCTCGCGAAGACTATTGTTCAGCCGCCGATGATTTTCATGATGGTTGCGCCACCAGAGAACGCCACTTCCTGCTTGTCGCCCAAGGCCTTGACCAGCAAGCGCTGCAACGCCGGTAATGCCTGATGGCGCGGTTTGTCGAGCAGATCGCCGACATAGTGGCGGTTGCTCGACGACAGGCAGCCATGCAGCCAGCCGGTCGACGACAGTCGCAAGCGTGAGCACGTACGGCAGAACGGCACGCTTTCGTTGGCGATCACGCCGAAATGACCGACGCCCGGGATCGCATAGCGCACGGCTGTGGCGTCCACCGGCGCATCGGCCTGGGCGTACTCGTAGCGCTCGCCGATCAGGCTGAGCAGTTGCTGCAGGCTGACGAACTGTTGCAGGAAGGCATTGGAGTCGGTGGCGAGATGGCCCATGCGCATCAACTCGATGAAGCGCAACTCGTAGCCACGTTCCAGGCAGTAATCGAGCAGCGGCATGACCTGATCCAGGTTCTGCCCGCGCAACGGCACCATGTTGACCTTGATCTTCAGTCCCGCCGCTTTCGCCTGGTCCATGCCATCGAGCACGGTCGCCAGATCGCCGCCACGGGCGATGCTGCGGAACGCACCGGCGTCGAGGGTATCGAGCGACACGTTGATCCGACGCAGACCGGCATCCACCAGCAGCGGCAGTTTTTTCGCCAGGAGTTGACCGTTGGTGGTCAGACTAATGTCTTCCAGGCCCATCTTGCCGACGGCGCTCATGAAAGATTCGAGTTTGGGGCTGACCAGCGGCTCACCGCCGGTAATCCGCAATCGCTCGATGCCGGCAGCTTCAATCAGATAGGCCACGCCGCGTGCCATGGCCTCGGCCGACAGCTCATCCTGCGCAGCCACCAGCCGCTTGCCGTTGGGCACGCAGTAGGTACAGGCGTAATTGCAGGCTGAAGTCAGGCTGATGCGCAAATTGCGAAAACGCCTGCCTTGACGGTCAACGATCATGATCACTCCGGCGATAGAATTTCGAGCCGCTAAAACTTGACTCACAAATCAAGTTTTAGCAAGCCCTATGCCTGAGTATATTCCTGCGATACTGCGTCATGTAGCGAAATCATGGCGCAATAAGGCCGCTGAATGATTCAGCTGCTCGGGGTTTCCGGATCACGCTTGCGCTTGTTGCCCATGCGCACGCCGATGTCCATCAGGAACTGGAAGAAACCTTCCTGATCTTCCAGCACGTTGCTCCAGAACGGCGAGTGATACAGCGCCACCGCGCCGTGCACCAGCGCCCAGGACGCGCAGTAGTGGAAGTACGGCGGCACGTCTTCGAGCTTGCCTTCGCTGATCCGGCCCTTGATGAGCAAGGTCAGGCGTTCGAAGTTCGAGGCACGGATCTTGTGCAGCTCCTCGACCATTTCCGGCACCTGATTGCCTTTCACGACCTTCTCTTCGAGACGGTCGAACAGGCGATAGCGCTGCGGGTCGCGCATGCGGAATTCGAAGTAGGCGCGGGACAGCGCTTCCTTGTCCTTGTCGACATCGGCCGAATGCAACAGCTCATTCAAATCGCGCTCGTAATCGAGCATCAGGCGCAGATAGATCTCGGCCTTGGATTTGAAGTGCTTGTAGATCGTGCCTTTGCCGATACCCACGGCATCAGCAATCATCTCGACGGTGACACTGTCTTCACCTTGTTCGAGGAACAGCTTGAGCGCGGTATCGAGAATTTCTTGCTCGCGGCGACGAAACTCACGGACCTTACGAGGTTCTTTGTGCATAAGAAAAGGTCTGTAGGGGTCAAAATTCGAAGCCGCGTATTATGCCTAACTTGCGCAAAAATGCACGGATCATCCGACCATATCTGTGTTTCTTGTTCATTTTGCGAACGCCAAGGGTGCAATGAGAACTCAACTGAAGCGAACGTATTCCAAATTTGTTTAAAAACCCCGACCGCTCAACTGGACTGAACGCCAGACTGATCAATACTTGAACTGTCGGACGGCATCTCCCCCAAGTGCCGTGCCGATAAAGGTACCAAGGGACCGCGTGCCTTTGTTTTACTCCTAATGGTCTTAACCCGGATTCACCCCCCAGAACCCGGGTTTTTTTTGCCTGCGATTTGGCTTGTCTGCGAGAGCTGGGCTGCTCGCGATGGCCATTTCGCACTCAAGCAGATTTAACACTCGCCAGCGGGAACAACCGCTTGAAGTTTTCTGTGGTCTGCTCGGCGAATCGCTCGTAGCTTTCCCCGCGCAACATCGCCAGGAACTCCGCCACTTCACGCACGTACTGCGGCAGGTTCGGCTTGCCCCGATAAGGGATCGGCGCCAGGTAGGGCGAATCGGTCTCCACCAGCAACCGGTCGGCCGGTACTTTGCTTGCCACATCACGCAAGGCGTCGGCGTTGCGGAAGGTGACGATGCCCGACAGGGAGATGTAATAGCCCATGTCCAGCGCGACCTTGGCCATGTCCCAGTCTTCGGTGAAGCAATGCAGCACACCGGCCTGGGGCAGCGCAGCCTCGCGCAGCAGTTCCAGGGTATCGGCGCGGGCGCCACGGGTATGGATGATCACCGGTTTGCCGGTCTGCTGGCCGGCTTGCAGGTGCAGACGGAAGGATTCCTGCTGCAATTGGGCGGCTTGCGGCTCGTAGTGGTAATCCAGGCCGGTTTCGCCGATCGCCACCACTTTCGGATGATTGAGTTCGTGCAGCAACCAATCCAGCGCGGGCGCCGCGCCCGGTTGCACATCCAGCGGATGCACGCCGACCGAGCAATCGACGTCGGCATAGCGCTCGGCGAGGGCTTTGACATCAGCGGCGTTGTCGGCGCTGACGCCGATACACAGGAAGTGCCCTACCCCACGCTGGCGGGCGGCATCGAGTGCAGCATCCAGCGAGCCGTCATGGGCGGCGAGGTCGAGGCGATCAAGGTGACAATGGGAATCTACGAGCATAAAAGGACTGCAACTTACATCGTATGAGTGGGACGGTCGGACTTCAGGGCTCCGGCCAGATGGGTTTCGATGCGACTGCGGGCGGTGTTGTCGCCTTCATTGAATTGCACGCCGACTCCGGCGGCACGATTGCCCTGCGCGCCCTTGGGGGTGATCCAGGCGACCTTGCCGGCCACCGGAATCTTCTCCGCCTCGTCCATCAGATTGAGCAGCATGAACACCTCATCGCCCAACTTGTAGCTTTTGTTGGTCGGGATGAACAGGCCACCGTTCTTGATGAACGGCATATAGGCAGCGTACAGCACCGACTTGTCCTTGATGGTCAGGGACAGGATGCCGTTGCGCGGCCCCGGGCTCATGGGTTCATTCATGTTGACCTCCACTGCTGATGTTCAGAGTCTAGGCGCACACAGTCGTTTCGGGAGGCGATTACCGTTGGCCCGGCAAACTCACCCATTGCACCAACAACGCTTCCAGCAGCAAGGCTGGATTGAGGTTGGCTTTGCTCAGGACTTTCTGCCGCTGAGCGAGAATCCAGTCCTGAATATCGAGGACTTTGCCCTGCGCGCTTTTCTGCGCCAGGTACTGCACCACTTTGCGCATGTCCGTCAGACCGAGGCCGCTTTCATCCTGAGTCAGTTGATAACGCAGGATCAGGCTCGACCAGTCGCAGAACCAGTCGAACAAACGCAGCATCGGGATGTTTTTCCATTCCTCGGCCAGTTGCGTCGGCGACTGCTGTTGCTTGAGCAGCTTTTTCACCCCTTCGACCACCTGCGCACGCTGTTCGCGCACGCCCTGGGCCTGCAGGCTGACCGCCGCCAGTGGCGAACCGGCCGCCAGCGTCAGCAGCTCGATACGCTCCTCTGCTGAGCACTCCGGCAGCGCCTGTGCCAGCCATTGCAGGCTCACCGTCTCACTCGGCAACGGGCATGCCTGCTGCACGCAGCGGCTCTTGATCGTCGGCAACAAACGGCTCGGCTGGTGGCTGACCAGCAACAGCACGGTATTGCCCGAAGGCTCTTCGAGGCTCTTGAGCAAGGCGTTGGCGGCGTTGATGTTCATCGACTCCACCGGTTCGATCAGTACCACCTTGCGCCCGCCCAACTGCGCGGTCTGCACCACGAAACTGACCAGATCACGGACCTGATCGACCTTGATCGCCTTGTCGGCTTCTTCCGGCTCAAGGATGTAGTTGTCCGGGTGACTGCCGGCCTTGAGCAACAGGCAGGATTTGCACTCGCCGCAGGCCTCGGGCGTCGGGCGCTGACACAGCAGGCTGGCCATCAGCCGCTCGGCCAACGCACGCTTGCCAATCCCGGCCGGGCCGTGCAGCAGATACGCGTGGGCGTGCTGACTACGTCCGGCCAACTGCTGCCAGAGGCTGTCTTGCCATGGATAGGCCTCAGCCACGGGCCAGCTCCAGCAAATTCGGCAGCAAGGTATCCAGCGATTGTTGAACTTTGGCCAACGGCTGGCCGGCGTCGATACGCACATAACGCGCAGGATCGGCTTCAGCGCGTTTCAGAAACGCATTGCGCACCGCCTCGAAGAACGCCCGGCCTTCCAGCTCGAAACGATCCAGCCGTCCACGAGCACTGGCGCGGGCCAGACCGATTTCCACCGGCAGATCGAAAATCAGCGTCAGGTCCGGGCGCAGGTCGCCCTGAACGAACGTCTCCAGCGCAGCGATGCGCTCCAGCGACAAACCGCGACCGCCGCCCTGATAGGCATACGTCGAGTCGGTAAACCGATCGCACAGCACCACCGCGCCACGGGCCAGTGCCGGGCGAATCACCTCGGCCAGATGCTGGGCACGGGCGGCGAACACCAGCAACAACTCGGTGTCGGGGTTCATGACTTCGTCGGCCGGGGCCAGCAACACATCGCGAATGCGCTCGGCCAGCGGCGTGCCGCCGGGTTCGCGGGTCAGCACCACTTCGATACCTTGCGCGCGCAGACGCTCGGCGAGGTACTCGCGGTTGGTGCTCTTGCCGGCGCCTTCCGGGCCTTCCAGGGTAATAAACAAGCCAGTCACAGGCAGTCCTTAGTCAAAGTCATTGCGCGTTCTGCGGTGCTGCCGCGCCAGGCTCGGCAGCAGGCACCGGGGCTGGCGCAGGATCCTGAGGCGGAACCTGCGGCAGCGATTCCGGCGCGGTGTCGGGGGACGCTGCGGGGATCGCTTCTTCGGTGGCCGTGGCCGGAGCGGCCGGCGCATTCGCCGGCGCCGGGCTGGAGCGGTAATCGGCACGGCGCTTGAGCTGGAACTCACGCACCGCACTGTTGTGCGCATCCAGGTCATCGGAGAACACATGGCTACCGTCGCCACGGGCGACGAAATACAGGCTGTTGCCTTCCACCGGATTGAGCGCGGCATGAATCGCCTCGCGGCCGACCATGGCAATCGGCGTCGGCGGCAATCCGGGAATCACATAAGTGTTATACGGCGTAGGCTCTTTGAGATGCGCGCGAGTCAATTTGCCGGTGTAGCGATCGCCCAGGCCATAGATCACGGTCGGATCGGTCTGCAACTGCATGCCCAGCGCCATACGGCGCACGAACACGCCAGCAATCTGCCCGCGCTCCTGTGGAACGCCGGTTTCCTTCTCCACCAGCGAGGCCATGATCAGCGCCTGATAAGGCTCGCTGTACGGCGCGTCGGCCGAGCGATTTTCCCACTCCTTGGCCAACACCTCGTCCAGGCGATCGAAGGCTTTCTTCAGCAATTCGACGTCGGAGACTCCGCGCACGAAGCGGTAGGTGTCCGGAAAGAAACGACCTTCCGGGAACAGTCCGCGATGGCCGATTTTCTCCATCACGTCGCTGTCGCTCATGCCCTTGAGGGTCTGCTCGATCTTTTCATCTTTTGCCAGGGCGGCGCGGACCTGATGGAAGTTCCAGCCCTCGACCAGCGTCAGGCTGTACTGCACCACTTCGCCACGCTTCCACAGGTCGATCAGACCGTTGACGGTCATGCCCGGCTGCATGCGGTATTCGCCACTATGGATCGGCGTACCGGCCAGATTGAAGCGCCAATAGATACGCAACCAGAAGGCGTCCTTGATGACCCCATCGGTTTCGAGTTCAAGGAAGGTACGGGTCGGCGTCGAGCCCTTCGGCACATCCAGCAGTTCTTCCTGCGTGATGTTCAGGGGCTGTTCCAGCGCCGAATGAATTTTCCAGGCGCTGGTGCCCATCAGCAGCCCTGCCAGAACCAGTCCGGTTTCCAGCAGCAGCAAGAGTTTACGTCTCACGAATCAGGCATCCAGTAGGGCGCGGGAAATGGTTTGCAGTTTACGGGTGAGCGGGCCAACCGGCCAGCTCAGCGCAGCGTAGGCGCGTACCGGCCAGACGCCATACACGCTGTTGCAAATAAAGACTTCATCAGCCCATTGCAGCTGTTCGAGGCTGATGTCGGTGATTTGAGTGGGGATGGCCAATGACTCGGCCTGAAACAATATTTCAGCACGCATCACACCGGCCACGCCACAGCGCTTCAGATCCGGGGTAATCAGCACGCCGTCGCGCACCAGAAACAGGTTGCTGAACACGCCTTCGATGACACGTCCAACCTGATCGAGCATCAAGCCTTCGGCATGTTCGCTGTCGCGCCATTCGGCACGGGCGAGCACTTGCTCCAGACGATTCAGATGCTTGAGCCCGGCCAGCAATGGCTGGTTCGACAGCCGTGTGACACAGGGAAACAGGCGTATGCCTTGCTCGCCATGCACGGCAGGATAAACCGCAGGAGGATTGCCTTGCAGAATGCGTCGGCCCGGCGCCGCTGGATCAGCCGCGTAGCCACGCAAGCCGTCACCCCGGGTGAGAATGAGCTTGAGCACACCCTCGCCCATCGCTGCCGCATAGCTCAGCAGCTCTTGGCGAACCAGCTCGATATCAGTCGCGATGGCCAGGCGCGCGCAGCCATCGGCCAAACGCATCAGGTGACGGTCCAGCAAGATGGGCTGGCCGCCCTGCACGGCGATGGTCTCGAACAGCCCATCGCCGTAAGCCAGGCCGCGATCTTTCAGCGACAGAGCGTCAGCCGGCTGACCGTCGACCCAGCTGTCCATCAGCCGGCGAACCGGCGGAACGCCAACGTGCCGTTGGTGCCGCCAAAGCCGAAGGAGTTGGACAGTACGACGTCGATGTCCATGTTGCGCGCAGTGTGCGGCACGAAATCGAGATCGCAGCCTTCATCCGGCTCATCGAGGTTGATGGTTGGCGGTGCCACCTGGCTGTTGATCGCCAGCACACTGAAGATCGCCTCGACCGCGCCCGCCGCACCCAACAGGTGACCGGTCATCGACTTGGTGGAGCTGACCGCCAGTTTGTAGGCGTGATCACCGAACACGCTCTTGAGCGCATTGGCTTCGGCGAGGTCGCCGGCCGGCGTCGAGGTGCCGTGGGCGTTGATGTACTGTACCTGGTCGATGTTGATTTTCGCATCGCGCAGGGCATTGGTGATGCAGCGGGCGGCACCGGCGCCATCGGCAGGTGGCGAGGTCATGTGGAACGCATCGCCGCTGGTGCCGAAACCGATCAGTTCGGCATAGATGGTCGCACCGCGCGCCTTGGCGTGCTCGAGCTCTTCGAGTACCAGCGCACCGGCACCGTCGGACAGCACGAAGCCATCACGACCCTTGTCCCATGGACGGCTGGCGCGGGTCGGCTCGTCATTGCGGGTCGACAGTGCACGGGACGCGCCGAAGCCGCCCATGCCCAGACCGCACGCGGCCATCTCGGCACCGCCGGCAATCATCACGTCGGCTTCGTCGTACATGATGTTGCGCGCCGCCATGCCAATGCAGTGCGTACCGGTGGTACAGGCAGTGGCAATGGCGTAGTTAGGTCCCTGTGCACCCAGATGGATGGACAGAAAACCGGAAATCATATTGATGATCGAGCCTGGCACGAAGAATGGCGAGATTCGACGAGGGCCCGTCTCATGCAGAGTACGGCTGGTTTCCTCGATGTTGGTCAGACCGCCGATCCCCGAACCCATGGCCACGCCAATGCGCTCACGGTTGGCGTCGGTGACTTCCAGACCTGCGTTGCGAACAGCCTGAAAACCCGCGGCCAGACCGTACTGAATGAACAGATCGAGCTTGCGTGCTTCCTTGACCGACAGGTATTCCTCGACATTGAAGCCCTTTACCGAGCCGCCAAAACGGGTGGAATAGGCAGAAAGGTCGGTGTGTTCGATCAGACCAATGCCACTGCGGCCAGCCAGAATGCCCTGCCAACTGCTCGGCACATCTGTGCCCAGTGGCGACAACATACCCATACCGGTGACTACGACGCGTCTACGCGACACAGCACTCTCCTTTTTCAAATGACGACTTTGCATCAGGCCTAAAGAAAAAACCGCACGCCATGATGGCAGTGCGGTTTTTCCATGACAGCAGACAACGATTACAAACTATTACGCCTGGTGGCTAGTAACGTAGTCGATTGCAGCTTGTACAGTAGTGATCTTCTCAGCTTCTTCGTCAGGGATTTCGGTCTCGAATTCCTCTTCCAGAGCCATCACCAGCTCAACGGTGTCAAGGGAGTCGGCACCCAGGTCTTCTACGAAGGAAGCAGTGTTGACCACTTCTTCTTCTTTAACACCCAGTTGCTCGGCAACGATTTTCTTGACGCGCTCTTCGATGGTGCTCATACCTTGTTTTCACTCCTAATGGACAAATTCAGGCAGCTGGCCAGTGGGTAAGTGTATAGAAAGGCTTTTCAGCTTTTCAACTGAAAGCTTCACTCCTCAAACCCTGTGGCCCTCTGCCTATAAATAGATTGCAGCTTTATAACGGATTTTAGACAGCTCGTATGACATTTTTTTGAAGCAATCCGTCACATTTTACTTACATGTACATCCCACCGTTCACCGGGATTGTAGCCCCAGTGACGTATGCCGCACCGTCGGATGCAAGAAAAGCGACCACGGATGCGATCTCTTGAGCTTGTCCCAGACGACCCAGCGGAATCTGCGTCTGCAAGGCTTCACGCTGTGCTTCAGGCAGCTCGCGGGTCATATCGGTGTCGATGAACCCTGGGGTTACCGAGTTGACCGTAATCGAACGCGAACCGACTTCACGCGCCATCGCACGGCTGAAACCTTCCAGACCGGCCTTGGCGGCTGCATAGTTTACTTGGCCTGCGTTGCCCATGGCACCCACCACCGAGCCAATACTGATAATTCGGCCCCAGCGCGCCTTGGTCATGCCACGCAAAACACCCTTGGACAGGCGATACAGGCTGTTCAGATTGGTATCGATCACGTCGTACCATTCATCGTCTTTCATGCGCATCATCAGGTTATCGCGGGTGATACCGGCATTATTGACCAGAATCGCCGGCGCACCGAACTGCTCCTGAATGCTCGCCAGCACTTTGCTGACCGACTCGTCGCTGGTGACGTTCAGTTCCAGACCGGTGCCCTGAATACCGTGTTCTTTCAGGGTGGCGGCAATCGCCTCGGCGCCCTTGGCAGAGGTCGCGGTGCCAATAACGATGGCGCCCTGACGACCCAGCTCCAGGGCGATAGCCTGGCCGATACCGCGGCTTGCACCGGTGACCAGTGCAACTTTACCTTGCAGACTCATGCAAGTTTCTCCTGATTCAGGCTTGCGCTGCACGGGCGGCAGCGAAAGCATCTGGGGTATTGAGGTTGGTAGTCGAAACGCCTTCGGCGCAACGCTTGTTCAGACCTGCCAGTACTTTGCCCGGGCCGCATTCGACCAGACTGGTCGCGCCTTTGGCGGCCAGGGTCTGGACCGATTCAACCCAGCGAACTGGCTTGTACAGTTGTTCGAGCAGATCACGCTTGAGGGTTTCCAGATCGGCCGGCACTTGCGCGCTGACGTTCTGTACGACCGGAATCTGCGGCGCCTGCCAGTCGATAGCGGCGATGGATTCGGCAAAACGCTCAGCAGCCGGACGCATCAGTTCGCAGTGCGACGGCACGCTCACCGGCAACGGCATGGCGCGTTTGGCGCCACGGGCCTTGCAGCCTTCGATGGCGCGCTCGACGGCGGCCTTGGCACCGGCGATGACCACCTGGCCTGGCGAGTTGAAGTTGACGGCGCTGACCACTTCGCCCTGCGCTGCTTCAGCGCAGGCTGCCAGCACGTCAGCGTCTTCCAGACCGAGAATCGCAGCCATGCCACCCTGCCCGGCCGGAACGGCTTCCTGCATCAGTTGACCACGACGCTCAACGAGCTTTACCGCGTCAGCCAGACTCAGGCTGCCAGCAGCAACCAGTGCGCTGTACTCACCCAGGCTATGACCGGCAACGAATGCCGGACGCGCACCGCCTTCAGCCAGCCACAGACGCCACAGGGCGATCGAGGCGGTCAGAATGGCTGGTTGGGTTTTATCGGTTTGATTGAGCAGCTCTTCCGGACCCTGCTGGGTCAGTGCCCACAGGTCATAGCCCAGAGCAGCGGAGGCTTCTTTGAATGTTTCGAGGATCAGCGGATATTCCGCGCCCAGCTCGGCCAACATGCCGAGGGACTGCGAACCCTGTCCTGGAAAGACGAATGCGAGGGAAGCAGACATGTAACAAGCCCCTAATGATCTTGTCGTCGGAAAATGACGCCCCGCTTGGGGACGCAAGAAACTGACAGTTGGATGGCCCTTTGAACCGGGCGGTCACATTTAAGCATTGTCCGACGAAAACGCCTAAGACAACAAATCCTCCAGACGGCCGTGGAGGCGTTCGGGCAAGTTCTCCTGAATCTCGATCAACGCGCGCTGAATCGCACTCTGAAAGCCTTGAACCCCGGCCGAACCGTGACTTTTCACCACGATGCCCTGCAAGCCGAGAAAGCTTGCGCCATTATGTCGCGCCGGCGCCAGATCAGCCTGCAAACGCTTCATCAATGGCAGCGCCAAGGCCCCCACAACGCGTGACGCGAGGTTTTTCCTGAACAAGGCCTCGATGCGCGCCGCGATCATCGTCGCCAGGCCTTCGCTGGACTTGAGCAGGATATTGCCGACAAATCCGTCACAGACCACCACGTCAGCCTCGCCGCGATACAAGCCATCGCCCTCGACGAAACCGATGTAATTGATGCCTCGGGCCGCCTGCAACAAGGTCGCCGCCAGCTTGACCTGCTGATTACCCTTGATGTCTTCGGTGCCGATATTGAGCAGCGCCACCCGTGGCCGGGCGATACCCAGCGTCTGCGCCGCCACCGAACCCATCACCGCGAACTGCAACAGATGCTCGGCACTGCAATCGACGTTGGCGCCCAGGTCGAGCAACTGGCAATAACCCTTTTGCGTCGGAATCGCCGCCACCATCGCCGGCCGATCAATGCCTGGCAATGTCTTGAGCACAAATCGCGACAGCGCCATCAGCGCCCCGGTATTGCCGGCGCTGACACAAGCCTGAGCCTTGCCATCCCGCACCAGCTCAAGGGCGACACGCATCGAAGAATCCAGTTTGCCACGCAAGGCCTGGGTCGGCTTTTCATCCATGGTGATGACTTCTGACGCCGGGACAATCGTCAGGCGCGCGCGATCGGCAGCCGATTGGCCGTTGATCAATTCTTCAAGAAGGGAGGGTTGACCGACAAGGGTCAGGTGCAGCGAGGGCGTAGCAGAAAGGCAAGCAAGGCTGGCCTGAACAATGCTGCGGGGACCGAAGTCCCCGCCCATTGCGTCAATCGCGATGACTTGAGCGGACAAGTGATTACTCGTCAGCGCCCTTGTCGATCACTTTACGGCCACGGTATACGCCTTCTGGCGATACGTGGTGACGCAGGTGAACTTCACCGGTGGTTTTTTCTACAGACAGGGTGCTAGCCTCGAGAGCGTCGTGCGAACGGCGCATGTCACGGGCAGAGCGGGATTTTTTGTTCTGCTGAACAGCCATAATTGATTAACTCCTAAACGTTTGGGTCACGCTTTAACTGCGCCAATACACTGAACGGGTTGGACCGCGTTACCTCGTCCTCGCTCGGTTCGGGCTCATCTGCTCCCGCCGGCTGCTGGCATTCTTCCGGATGATGAGCAGGCACAATGGGCAAGGCGAGCAGAAGCTCCTCCTCGATCAGTGACTGCAGATCCAATGGATCTTCGCCCAGTTCCAGCACGTCATAACCTTTCGGTAACGACTGGGTATTCGCACCCTCCTTCACCACAGCGTAACTGCATTCGCTATGGATCGGCAGGGTGACCAGCTCAAGACAACGCTGGCAAACCATTTTGACCTCGGTGTCGATAAAGCTGTGGATCACCACAGATTTACGTTCATCTCGTTCAAAAACGAATTTCGCCTGCACCGTACCGACATCGTCGGAAAGCGGGTCGCAGAGTCTCTTCAAATCGGCCAGCAGCAGTTCACCTTGAAGGGTGGTGCCACGATCAGCCAATTTGCGCGGGTCAACGTGAGGTGGAATCGGGTCATTCAACATAGGCGCAGCATTATAGGGATGCCCCCACCCATGTCAAAGGAAATTGTGCCCTGTCCGTCACTTGCGTGCCTCCGCTAGAATTCGCGCCTGCCTCAGGAGACGCCAATGCTGCCTCTATTACTCGCTTCAAGCTCGACTTATCGTCGGGAATTGCTCACCCGCCTGCACCTGCCGTTCGTCTGCAGCTCACCGGATATCGACGAAAGCCATCAGCCGGGCGAATCAGCCGTCGAACTGGTCCAGCGCCTCGCCGAACAGAAAGCCCGGGCACTGGCTGCCAGCCACCCCGCTCATCTGATTATCGGCTCGGACCAGGTGGCCGTGCTCGGTGAACGCATCATCGGCAAGCCACACACCTTCGACAAGGCCCGCGAGCAACTGCTGGCCGCCAGCGGCGCCAGCGTGACCTTCCTCACGGGCCTGGCCCTGCTCAACAGCCAGACCGGCCACTGCCAGGTCGACTGCGTGCCGTTCACCGTACACATGCGCGAACTCGACGCGGCGCGCATCGAGCGCTACCTGCGCCTGGAGCAACCCTACGACTGCGCCGGCAGCTTCAAGGCGGAAGGGCTCGGCGTGAGCCTCTTCAAATCCACCGAAGGCCCGGATGCCACCAGCCTGATCGGCCTGCCACTCATTCGCCTGATCGACATGCTGCTGGCCGAGGGCGTGCAAATCCCCTGAAACACAAAAAACCGGCCATCAAGGCCGGTTTTTTTACAACGCATCAACTTGCCTAGCGCAATGCAGGCCCGTGGAAACCCATCCACATCGCCAACTGCTCGGCGACACTGGCACCGAGCTTCTTCGAGAAGCGATCAAATGGCGATTCCTGAACGGTGAAATCCACCAACTCTTTCTCGCCGATCACATCGCGCGCCACCGAACTGGCGTTACCCAGACCATCGATCAGCCCCAGCGGCAATGCCTGCTCGCCGGACCAGACCAGCCCGGAGAACAACTCCGGATGCTCCTTGTCCTTCAGGCGTTCGCCACGACCCTGCTTGACGCTGTTGATGAACTGCTTGTGCGTGGTGTCCAGCACGGTCTGCCAGAATGCGGTTTCGTCAGACTTCTGCGGCTGGAACGGATCCAGAAACGACTTGTGCTCACCCGAGGTGTAGGTGCGACGCTCGACACCCAACTTGTCCATGGTACCGACAAAACCGTAACCCGCCGCCGTCACACCGATGGAGCCGACCAGACTGGCCTTGTCGGCATAGATCTGATCCGCCGCACTGGCGATGTAATAGGCACCGGACGCACCGAGATCGGAAATCACCGCGTACACCTTGGTATCCGGATGCAGACCGCGCAGACGCTTGATCTCGTCATACACGTAACCCGACTGCACCGGACTGCCGCCCGGGCTGTTGATCCGCAGGATTACGCCCTTGACCTTCTTGTCCTCAAAGGCTGCACGCAGACTGCCGACAATATTGTCGGCGCTGGCCGGCTCTTTATCGGCAATCATGCCGGTGACGTCGATCAGCGCAGTGTAGTTCGGACCACGGGTGGCGGTCTTTTCCATGTCCATCAGCGGGGTGAACAGGATCAGCGCAACAAATAGATAAACAAACGTCAGCAGCTTGAAGAAAATCCCCCAACGCCGCGAGCGACGCTGTTCCTGCACACCGGCCAGCAAAGTCTTTTCCAACAGCTTCCAGCTTTTCTCGTCACCGTCGTCGGCACTTGCCTTGGCCGGTGCTTTCCATTCGTCGGTCATGCGCTGTACCCCAGCAAAAACGTATTAAGCCTGCTGCCCCAGCCAGGCGTGCAATTCACAAAAACGGTCGATCGACAGACGTGGCTCGAACTGCTGTAGTGATTCGATCGATTGCGCGCCATAACTGACCGCCACCGAATCCATCCCCGCGTTACGCGCCATCAGCAGATCGAAGGACGAGTCCCCAACCATCAGCGCCTGCTCAGCACGCACGCCGCAATGAGCCAGGATTTGCTCCAGCATCAGCGGGTGTGGCTTGCTTGCCGTCTCATCGGCAGCGCGAGTGATATCGAAATAATCTTCCCAGCCATTGGCCTTGAGCACCCGATCCAGTCCGCGACGATTCTTGCCGGTCGCGACCGCCAGGTGGTAACCCTGCTCGCGAAACGACGCCATCGACTCGACTACGCCTTCGAACAACGGCGAAGGCACGGCTTCCGCGGCGATGTAGTGATCAGCGTAATACTCGCGAAACAAGGTCATTTCGGCATCACTGATGTCTGGGTACAAGGTGCGGATCGCCTCGGGCAAGCCCAGACCGATAATGCCTTTGACGGCAAAATCATCGCGCAACTCGAAACCGGAGCGCCCGGATGCCGAGTGCATTGCCTCGACAATCCGATGAATGGAATCAGCGAGGGTGCCATCCCAATCAAAAATCAGCAGTTTGTAATCAGATGGGCGCACTCAATCGCTCCACGGTCTTGGCCCACATTTCATCGACCGGCGCCTGCAACTTGAGTTCACCGCCATCGGGCAGCGGCACGGTCAGCATGTAGGCGTGCAGGAACAGACGCTTGCCGCCCAGATCACGGATTTCCTTGCTGAAACCGTCATCGCCGTACTTGGTGTCGCCGGCAATGCAGTGCCCGGCGTGCAACGTGTGGACGCGGATCTGGTGCGTGCGGCCGGTAATCGGCTTGGCTTCGATCAGGGTGGCAAAGTCGCCAAAGCGACGCAGGACCTTGAACACGGTCACAGACTCCTTGCCCTCCTCCTCGTCGACCTCGACCATGCGCTCGCCAGAGCGCAGATTGCTCTTGCCGAGCGCCGCACGGACTTGCTTGATGGAGGTCGCCCAGTTGCCGCGAACCAGTGCCATGTAGCGCTTGTCGACACCGTCACCGCGCAATGCGGCGTGCAAGTGACGCAACATGCTGCGCTTCTTGGCGATCATCAGCAGGCCGGAGGTATCACGGTCGAGACGGTGAACCAGCTCCAGCTCCTTGACATCGGGGCGCAACTGACGAAAGGCTTCGATGACGCCGTAATTCAAGCCACTGCCACCGTGAACCGCAATGCCAGCGGGCTTGTTGATCACGATCAGGGCTTTATCTTCATAAACAATCGAGGCTTCCAGACGCTGCAACAGACCCTGAGCCAGAGGCACGGGTTCGTCGCGCTCAGGCACGCGAACCGGCGGTACGCGCACGATATCGCCGGCCTGCAGCTTGTATTCGGGCTTGATCCGCCCCTTGTTCACGCGCACTTCGCCTTTACGCAAAATGCGGTAAATCAAGGTCTTGGGCACGCCTTTGAGCCGGGCAAGGAGGAAATTGTCGATTCGTTGGCCGGCATACTCCGGCGAGACTTCAAGCAGTTGAACGCCTGGAGTCGAAGGGGCAGTAGTTGTCATGCCGCGGATGATAACAATTTTTATGGAATTGAAGCACTTAATCATTGCTGCTATAGTCGCGAACGTCGCCAAAAGCGGCCTGGACAGCGGAACCACGGTCAAAAACCGGCCCTGACCAACGCAATTCACCAGGACGCGAGGCCGTCCTACGGGGCTTTCGCTACGTAACGGTGGAGTTTGCAGTTGTAACAAGCGCAGGTGACATGAGGCCTGAATTACACCGTCGAGCAGAGTTTTCACTCGCCTGACAGGCAAATATTCGAGGCCAGTTCACAAAGTGCAGTCAGCTGCAGATGACCCCGAGCGAAGGCTTCGGAAACATCGCCTGAATTAGCCATGATGCGTGACCTCCCCTTTCGGAGCTCACGGTAAATGCCAACCCGCTGCGGATTCTGCGCGCGGCAGCACCCGAATTATCAGGGATACGTGTAGGGTGGAGATGCACAACCGCTGGACTGTGTAGCAATAGGCTTTATCAAGACGCTTCATCTCGTCCACAGCCGCTGGTTGATTCCTCCTCCTGACTGAGTGCTTAAGTAGCCACAGCAAGCAGGACGCGTAAGTCGCGATATCGGCCCAATTGGCCTGACATCGCTGGACACGGGAATGGCCAACCACTCCCGACGCACCTGACACCGACCGTGAGAAGTCGTGTGTGCCGAACGCCGTTTCCGGCAGCCCGGAAACCGACGGTACTACATGAAAAGAATGCTGATTAACGCAACTCAACCCGAAGAGTTGCGTGTTGCACTGGTAGATGGCCAACGCCTCTACGACCTGGACATCGAATCCGGTGCACGCGAGCAGAAGAAGGCCAACATCTACAAAGGCCGTATCACTCGCATCGAACCAAGCCTTGAGGCTGCCTTTGTCGATTTCGGCTCCGAGCGCCACGGCTTCCTGCCCCTCAAAGAAATCTCCCGCGAATACTTCAAGAAAGCCCCTGAAGGCCGCGTCAACATCAAGGACGTCCTGAGCGAAGGCCAGGAAGTCATCGTTCAGGTCGAAAAAGAAGAACGTGGCAACAAGGGCGCTGCCCTGACCACCTTCATCAGCCTGGCCGGTCGCTACCTCGTGCTGATGCCGAACAACCCGCGTGCCGGCGGTATTTCCCGTCGCATCGAAGGCGAAGAGCGCAATGAACTGCGTGAAGCGCTGAACGGTCTGGTCGCTCCGGCCGACATGGGCCTGATCGTGCGCACTGCAGGCCTTGGCCGCAGCAGCGAAGAAATGCAGTGGGACCTCGACTACCTGCTGCAGCTGTGGACCGCCATCAAAGAAGCCTCGCTGGATCGCTCCGCGCCATTCCTGATCTACCAGGAAAGCAACGTGATCATCCGCGCCATCCGCGATTACCTGCGCCAGGACATCGGCGAAGTGCTGATCGACAGCGTTGAAGCCCAGGACGAAGCCCTGACCTTCATCCGCCAGGTGATGCCGCAGTACGCCAGCAAGATCAAGCTGTACGAAGACAGCGTTCCGCTGTTCAACCGTTTCCAGATCGAAAGCCAGATCGAGACCGCTTTCCAGCGCGTCGTGGAACTGCCTTCCGGCGGCTCCATCGTTATCGATCCGACCGAAGCCCTGGTGTCCATCGACATCAACTCGGCGCGCGCCACCAAAGGCAGCGACATCGAAGAAACCGCCCTGCAGACCAACCTTGAAGCCGCCGAAGAAATCGCCCGTCAGTTGCGCCTGCGCGACATCGGCGGCCTGATCGTCATCGACTTCATCGACATGACCCCTGCCAAGAACCAGCGCGCCGTGGAAGAGAAAGTCCGCGAATGCCTGGAAGCCGACCGCGCTCGCGTGCAGATCGGCCGTATCTCGCGCTTCGGCCTGCTGGAAATGTCCCGTCAGCGTCTGCGTCCATCGCTGGGCGAGAGCAGCGGCATCGTCTGCCCACGTTGCAACGGCACCGGCATCATCCGTGACGTTGAATCGCTGTCGCTGGCGATCCTGCGCCTGATCGAAGAAGAAGCCCTGAAAGACCGTACTGCCGAAGTACGCGCTCAGGTGCCGATCCCGGTCGCTGCGTTCCTGCTCAACGAAAAACGCAATTCGATCACCAAGATCGAACTGCGCACCCGTGCCCGCATCGTCATTCTGCCGAATGACCACCTCGAAACGCCGCACTTCGAAGTTCAGCGCCTGCGTGACGACAGCCCGGAAGCTGCGACCAACCAGTCCAGCTACGAAATCGCTGCTGCCGCTGCCGAAGTCGAAGAAGTCCAGCCAGCCGCTGCGACCCGCACCCTGGTTCGCCAGGAAGCTGCGGTCAAGACTGCTCCGGCTCGTGCCAATGCCCCGGTGCCGACCGAAGTCGCCGCCCCTGCTGCAGCACCAGCACCGGCTCCGGTTGCCGCGCCAGAACCAAGCCTGTTCAAAGGCCTGGTGAAATCGCTGGTCAGCCTGTTCGCGACTAAAGAAGAGCCAGCCGCTCCGGTTGTGGTTGAAAAACCGGCCACCGAGCGCCCGGCCCGTAATGAAGAGCGTCGCAACGGTCGTCAGCAGAGCCGCAACCGTAACGGTCGCCGCGATGAAGAGCGCAAACCGCGCGAAGAGCGTGCACCGCGTGAAGAACGCGCACCACGCGAGCCGCGTGAAGAGCGTCAGCCACGTGAAGCCCGTGAAGTTCGCGAGCCGCGTGAAGCCCGCACCGAAGCACCAGCCGTGCGCGAAGAACGCGCTCCACGCGCCCCGCGTGAAGAACGTGCACCGCGTGCGCCACGCGAAGACCGCAAGCCACGTGGCGAGCGCGAAGAGCGCGTACGTGAACTGCGCGAACCTCTGGACGCTGCCCCGGCCGCTCCAGCCGTTGCTGCTGCCGCTGTCGTCGCTGAAGAGCGTCCGGCTCGTCAGCCACGCGAAGAGCGCGCACCGCGTCCGCCGCGTGAAGAGCGTCAACCGCGTGCCGAACAAGCTGCTGCCGTAGCTGAAGAAGAAATCATCAGCGGCGAAGAGCAACTGTCGGAAGACGCTCAGGACAACGCCGAAGGCGATCGTCCACGTCGTCGCTCCCGTGGTCAGCGTCGTCGCAGCAACCGTCGCGAGCGTCAGCGTGATGCCAACGGCAACGTGATCGAAGGTTCGGAAGAGTCCGAGTCCGGCGAAAACGCTGAAGGCCCAAGCACTGCCGAACTGGCTGCCGGCCTGGCCGTGACCGCCGCTGTTGCCAGCAGCGTGATCAGCGCTCCTGCCGAAGCACAAGCGCACGAGCAAGCGGAACGCGCCACTGCTGCTGTTCAGGAAACCGCTCCAGTGGAAGCGCCGGTTGTTGAAGCAACCACTCCGGTAGAAGTGGTTGCTGCTCCGGAAGTCGAAGTGGCTCCGGTTCAAGAAACCCTGCCTCAGGTAGAGCCAGCGCCAGTCGTGGTTGCCGAGTCGGTTGTTGAAACCGTCGCTGAAACCGTGACCGAAACCGTGCGTGAAGTTCGCGAAGAGCAGACTGCGTTCAACTGGGTTGCCGAACCAGCCGTCGCTGAAACGCCAGCACCAGTGGTAGAAGCCCCGGTAGTTGAAGAAGCCAAGGCTGCCGAGCCAGTGGCTGAAGTGACTGAACCTGCTCCAGCACCAGCCGTTGAAGCTCCGGTCATTGAGGCACCTGTGGTGGCTGAAGCCCCTGCTCCAGTGGTTGAAGCCGCTCCAGCAAGCGCCCTGACGGCAAACGGTCGCGCACCGAACGACCCACGTGAAGTGCGTCGCCGCAAGCGTGAAGCCGAGCGTCTGCAGAAGGAAGCCGAACTGGCTGCCGCTGCTGCACCGGTTGCTGAAGTGGTCGAAGTTGCTGCTGCATCCGTTACTGAAGAAGCCGTGGTTGAGTCGGTGATCGCCGAAGCACCGCGCTCCGTTCAGGACGCGGTCGAGCATCACCAAGAGGCCGAGGAAAAAGAACACGAGCCTAAACCGCTCGTCTGATTCCGAAAGCCAATAAAAAGCCCCGCCTGAGCAATCAGGCGGGGCTTTTTATTGCCTCCAATTCAAGCATCACCACGATCCCTACAAGAGATATGTGCAGGGCTCAGGATTGGGGAAATACCAGAGATTCAGGCACATCGATATCCCACAACACCCCGGGATCATCCACCGCCACTTCCACCACTCTGCCCTGCTTGAACAACGGCCTGGCACCGCGATCACCGCTCAACGCCTGCAACCCCGGTCCGAACGAACGACCAAATCCCACCGGATGCCCGAACTCACCCTCCTGCACCGGCACGCTCACGGCGTCGTCAGCCATCGACGCCACTACCCGCTCAATACTCGACGGCAAGATAAACGGCATATCCCCCAGCACAATCAACCAGCCATCCACGTCCGGGCAGGTCGCAACGCCCGCGGCAATGCTGTCGCCCATCCCGGTCGATTCAATCGAGACCACGTCACAGCCATAAGCTTGCGCCATGCGCATCGCCTGCGGCCGCGCCTCGGTGGTCACCAGCACCCGCTTGCCGAGACCGGTTGGCAGATTCAGCAACACCTGCTCGATCACCGAACGCACCGCACCATCGCGCCCGGTGCAATCGGCCAGCAGCTTGTCTTTATCGGCACCGGCAACCTGACGAAAGCGGCTACCCTCACCCGCCGCCAGCACAATCACTGCGATGGATCGACTCATGGCTCCTCCACGACTTTCTTCTGTTTCAACTCGACGCCGTTCTTGATCGCGACAATTTCCGCCAACAACGACAGGGCAATCTCCGCCGGTGAATGGCTGCCGATGTGCAAGCCAATCGGCCCGTGCAACCGGTTGATCGCCTCGGGTGACAAGCCCAACTGAGCCAGGTTGTCCCGGCGCTTCTGGCTGTTGACCCGCGAACCGAGCGCGCCGACATAGAACGCTGGCGAATCGAGTGCGGTGAGCAACGCCATGTCGTCCAGACGTGGATCGTGGGTCAGCGCGACGATGGCCGTGCGCTCATCCGTCTGAATACTCAACACGGCCTCGTCAGGCATGCCCGGGACAAAGCGGCCGTGGTGCTCTTCCCAGCCGTAGACGAATTCCGTGCGCGGATCGCAGATCAGCACTTCGAAATCCAGCAGCCGGGCCATGTCGGCCACATAACGTGACAACTGTCCGGCGCCGATCAACAGCAGACGCCAGCGCGGACCATAAATCGCGCGCAGGGTCTTGCCATCGAATGCCAGCACATCGGCTTTGCTCGCCGCCGACAGCACAACCTCACCGGTGTCGATGTTCAGCTCGCGAGCCACAATCTCATGCGCTTCACAACGCGCGAGCAACTCGGCGACCCACGCAGGATCCCCGACCCGCTCTTCGGTCAGGCGCAACGTGCCGCCACAGGGCAAGCCGAACCGCGCGGCCTCCTCCCGGGTGACGCCGTAGGTAATCAGTTGCACCGGCGGCCCGTCGCTGGCGATGCGCCCGTCGTACAGGCGGGCGATCAAGTCATCCTCGACACAGCCGCCCGACACCGAACCGATCACCACGCCATCTTCGCGCAACGCGAGCATCGCCCCCGGCGCCCGGGGCGCGGTACCCCAGGTCTGCACCACGCTGAACAGCACCACCCGTTGCCCGGCGCGGCGCCATTCAAGCACGCTGCGCAGAACGTTGAGATCGGCGCTGTCCATTACGCCTGCGCCTTCTGCCAGCCCTGCAACTGATAACGCACCGGCAGGTTGCGGATGCGCTGGCCGGTGGCGGCAAAGATTGCGTTGCACAGCGCCGGCGCAATCGGCGGCACCCCCGGTTCACCGACGCCACCCAACGGTACGTCGCCCGGCGGCGTCACCAGATGCACGGCGACTTCCTTGGGCGCCAACGACATGCGCGCCACTTCGTACATATGGAAGTTGTCCTGCTGGACCTTGCCATCCTTGAAGCTGATTTCACCCAGCACCGCGTTGCCCAGGCCCATCACGCAGGCGCCTTCGAACTGCGAGCGGATGCGTTCAGGGTTGATCTGCGGCCCGCAATCGACGGCGATGTCGGCCTTGTGCACGATCAGCGTGCCGTCGTCCTTGACCTCGACTTCGATCACCGCCGCGACATAGGTGACGAAGCTGTAGTGCACCGCCAGTCCCAGGCCTCGGCCCTCAGGCAGTTTGCGCCCCCAACCGGCCGCCTTGGCCGCAGTTTCCAGCACCGTGCGCATACGCCCGGTGTCGATCGGATAGCGCTCGGGGGATTCACCGTAGTTCCACTCCTCGCTCAGGGTGCGCGGGTCAATCTGCCGATCGGGGCCAAGCAACTTGATCTGATACTTGAGCGGATCCACACCGGCCTTGTGCGCCAGTTCATCGACGAAACTCTGGATCGCGAAGCCGTGGGGAATGTTCGACACCGAGCGATACCAGCCGACCCGGGTGTGCACCGTGGCCTCGGGGTTTTCCAGGCGCACGTTGGGTATCGCGTAGGCCATGTTGGTGAAGCCCATGCCCAGTTCGAACGCCGCCTCATGGTTCATGCCCGGGGCGAACAGCGCGGTAATGCTCGGCGCCACCGTGCGATGCAACCAGCCGGACGGCATGCCGTCCTTGCCAACCGCGGCCTTCAGGTACTCGGCGGACACGGTGTGGAAATACGAGTTGTGGATGTCGTCTTCACGCGTCCATTGCACCCGTACGGCTTTGCCGGGGAACTCCTTGGCGAGGATCGCCGCCTCGACGACGAAATCCGGTTTCGATTTGCGGCCAAAACCGCCACCCAGCAGCGTGACGTTGAAGGTGACGTTATCGAACGGCAGCCCCAGGCGCTCGGCGATGCGCTCGCGGGTCACTTGTGGCGCCTGACTTGGCGCCCACGCCTCGCACACGCCGTTGTTGTAGCGGGCGATGGCGACCATCGGTTCCATCGGCGCCTGGGCCAGATGCGGCAAATAGTAGGAAGCCTCGAGGCTGCTGGCCGCGCCACTCAGGGCTTTTTCGATATCGCCGGTGTTGCGTACCACTTTGCCGGGCTTGCGTGATGCAGCTTCCAGTTCCTGGCGATAGGCGATCGAGTCGTAGCTGGCATTGGGGCCGTCGTCCCATTCGATTTTCAGTGCCTCGCGGCCCTTGATCGCCGCCCAGGTATTGCTGGCGACCACTGCCACGCCACCCAGCGGCTGGAATTCCGAAGGCAGCGGACGACTTTCGATCTGCATGACTTTTAGCACGCCGGGGACTTTCAGCGCCGCGCTGTCATCCAGCGACTTGACCTTGCCGCCGTACACCGCCGGACGGGCGATGGTGGCGTACAGCATGCCGTCGAAATGCACGTCGGCGCCGTACACCGCGCGACCGTTGACGATGTCGGCACCGTCGATGGCCTTGGTGCCTTCCTTGCCGATGTAGCGAAACTCCGACGGTTGCTTGAGACGCAGACTGTCACGCGCCGGCACCGCCAGCGCACTGGCTGCGGCGGCGAGCTCGCCATAACCCAGCTCGCGACCGGACGGTTTGTGCAGGACTTTGTGCAACTGTGCATGGCACTCGCTCACCGGCACTTTCCACTGCGCGGCGGCGGCTTGTTCCAGCATGGTCCGGGCTGCCGCGCCGCAACGGCGCATCGGTTCATACCAGTGGCGCATGCTGCGCGATCCGTCGGTGTCCTGGTTGCCGAAGCGCACTTCATCGCCGGGCGCTTGCTGGACTTTGACCCTGACCCAGTCGGCGTCCAGCTCGTCGGCGACCACCATGGTCAGGCTGGTGCGCACGCCCTGGCCCATTTCCGAGCGGTTGCAGACCACGGTAACCGTGCCATCCGCAGCAATGCTGACGTAGACCTTCGGATCGTCGATCCAGCCGTTGGGCATGCCCTCGGCGCCGAATTTCTTCGGGGCGTCTTCAGCCAACGCATCCTGCCAGCCCCAACTTGCAGCCAGCACCAACGCACCAGTAGCCCCGACGCCTTTTAGAAAGCCTCGACGACTGAGATTGCTCAGGGCGAAATCATTCGGCAAGCGGCTCATGCCTTGGCCTCCTTCAGGTGAGTGGAGGCCTGACGGATCGCGGTCTTGATCCGGTTGTAGGTGCCGCAACGGCAAATGTTGCCGACCATCGCTTCTTCGATCTGCTCGTCGCTCGGATTCGGATGGGTCTTGAGCAACGCGGTGGCGGACATGATCTGCCCACCCTGACAGAAACCACACTGCGCCACGGCGCTGTCGAGCCAGGCCTGCTGGACCACTTGGCCAACCGGATCGGCGTGCAGGTTGTCGATGGTGCTGACGTTCTGCCCGATCACCGAGCCGATCGGCGTAATGCAACTACGGGCCGGCAAGCCATCGATATGAATGGTGCAGGCACCGCACAGGCCCATACCGCAGCCGAATTTGGTGCCGTTGTAACCGGCGACATCACGAATAGCCCACAGCAGCGGCATGTCTTCGGTGACATCCAGTTGATGGTCCTGGCCATTGAGTTTCAGGGTAATCATGGGCACGCCCGCATATTCTTGGTGGTTATGGGGTCGAGCAATCTGCCGCCAGAGACTGGCGGTGGTTCACGCAGATCGACTCAGGCTAATGGGCTCTCTTGTGCCAACGCGAACGTCTGCACCGGGCCTTTGGTGGAGCAAAGGGATTATCGTTAGCTGGCTACGTTAACCCGTGATTAACAAAAAAGCCCTGCACTTTTTTATCAGTGCAGGGCTTTGGATACCGACTTGAAGCGTAGCCTCAATAGCGGTTGGGCTCCATTTCCAGCTCGACATTGAAACGTTCGGCAATATCTTTCTGGATGCGTTGCGCCAGCTCCAGCAATTGCAGGCCGGTGGCCGCGCCGTAGTTGACCAGCACCAGCGCCTGCAACTTATGCACGCCGGCATCGGCCTCACGGAAACCTTTCCAGCCGGCGCGCTCGATCAGCCAACCAGCGGCCAGTTTCATCTGCCCGTCCGGTTGCACGTAAGCCACCAGATCCGGGTGCAGCTGTTTGATCTGCGCCACCAGCGCCGCCGGCACCAACGGGTTCTTGAAGAAGCTGCCGGCATTACCGAGCACCGCAGGGTCCGGCAGTTTTTCGCTGCGGATGCTGCAGATCGCGCGACTGACGTCGCTTGGCGTTGGTTGCTCGATGCCCTGCTCGGTCAGGCGCTGACGCACTGGCCCGTATTCCAGGTGCAAGTGAGCTACGCGGTCGAGGTTGAAGCGCACGCGCAGGATCAGCCAACGCCCCGGCTGCTGCTTGAACAGGCTGTCGCGGTAGGCGAAGTTGCATTCTTCCAGGCTGAAGTCGCGCAACTCGCCGGTCTGACGATCCAGCGCGGTGAGGCCGGCGAACACATCCTTGATCTCGACCCCGTAGGCACCGATGTTCTGCATCGGCGCCGCCCCCACGGTACCAGGGATCAGGCTGAGGTTTTCCAGACCGGAAAAACCCTGCGCCAGCGTGTGCTGCACGAACGGGTGCCATGGCTCGCCGGCTTCCGCCTCGATCACCACGCGGTCGCCGTCGTCGCTGATCAGCCGAATGCCACGAGTCGCCATGCGCAACACCAGCGCCGGAATATCAGCGGTCAGCAGCAGGTTGCTGCCACCACCGATCACCAGCAATGGCACGTCGTTCGCTGTGGCATACGCCAGCGCTTCACGGACATCGGCGTCGCTATGGGCTTCGGCAAACAACTGCGCGCGAACGTCGACGCCGAAACTGTTGAACGGTTTCAGCGAAACCTGTGATTGAAGCTGCAAACTCATAACCGACCCTTCACTTCGATCAACAGTTGGTCACAGGCCGCCTCGATCAGATCCAGCACCTGTTCGAAGCCCTGATCGCCGTCGTAATACGGATCCGGCACTTCATCGACCACACCGGCATAACGACGCAGGAACAGATCCAGTTCGGCCTTGCCGGTGGATGGCTGCAAGGCCTTGAGGTTGCGCAGGTTGCTGTTGTCCATGGCCAGAATCAGGTCGTAACTGGCGAAATCGGCGCGGCTGACCTGCTGCGCACGTTGCGCCGACAGGTCATAACCACGCACTTTGGCCGCGGCCTGGCTGCGTTTGTCCGGCGGGTTGCCGACGTGCCAGTCACCGGTGCCGGCGGAGGCCACTTCGACCTGGTCTGCCAGCCCGGCTTCGCGCAACTTGTGACGCAACACGCCTTCAGCGGTGGGCGAGCGGCAGATGTTGCCCAGGCACACGAACAGAACGCGCATCAGGCCCCCAGCAGGCGACGAACGCGCTCGAGGTCTTCAACAGTGTCGACGCCGGTCGGCGGCGCGATCAACGCGTCGGCCACATGAATCCGCACGCCATGCCACAAGGCACGCAGTTGCTCGAGGGATTCAGTGTTCTCCAGCCAGCACGGGCCCCAGCTCACGAAGTCCTGGAGGAACCCGGCGCGGTAGGCATAAATGCCGATGTGGCGACGGTAAGGCACGCCTTCGGGCAACTGCTCGCGGCTCTTGGCGAAGGCATCGCGGGCCCACGGCAAGGTTGCGCGGCTGAAAGTCAGCGCCAGGCCGTTAAGGTCGCTGACGACCTTGACCACGTTCGGGTTGAACAGGGTCTCAATGTCTTCGATCGGCTCAGCCAGTGTGGCCATGCGCGCTTCGGTGTGGGCTGCGAGGTTGGCGGCCACCTGATCGATCACGCTCGGTGGGATCAGTGGCTCGTCGCCTTGCACGTTGACCACGATCGCGTCAGGCGCAAGGCCCAGCTTTGCCGCGACTTCGGCCAGACGGTCAGTCCCGGAATTATGGTCTTCACGGGTCAGCACCACTTCAGCGCCGAAACCCTGGCACGCCTCGACGATGCGCGCATCGTCAGTCGCCACCACCACACGGCTGGCACTGCTTTTGCTCGCCTGTTCCCAGACGTGCTGGATCATCGGCTTGCCGGCGATGTCCAGCAGCGGTTTGCCCGGCAGGCGGGTCGAGGCGTAACGCGACGGGATGACAACGGTGAAGGCAGTGGTCATTTATCCAGACGCTCGTCAGTGGTCAGGGTGCGCGCTTCGCTTTCGAGCATCACCGGGATGCCGTCGCGGATCGGATAGGCCAGGCCTGCGCCCTTGCTGATCAGTTCGGTCTTGTCGGCGCTGAGCTTGAGCGGGCCTTTGCAGATCGGGCACGCGAGGATGTCGAGCAATTTGGTGTCCATGAACATTCCCTGGATAAAGAGTTAAGGCAAAAGACGATCGGGCAGCAGGCGCATCAACTGGGTGTCGAACCAGGCCACGAAGGCCGGTGACGGCACGGCATCGACCGCCAGATACCACCAGTCGTCAGCCGCGAAGGCACGGCACTTCACCGCGTCCTTTTCGGTCATCACCAACGGCAATGACGGTGTGAAATTCAAGGCCTGCACGCTGTATTCGGCGTGGTCGGCAAACGCATGGGGGATTGCCCGCCAGTCTAGCGCTTCGAGTGTATTGAAGAAACGTTGCGGATTGCCGATCCCGGCCACCGCGTGCACCGATTGCCCGGGCGCAAAATACTCCAGCGGTTTGCGTTCGCCGCTGCGCAGATTGACCAGCGCGGTCGGTTGCAGGCGAAACGCGAAGCCGTCGTCGCGGTCTGCGGTGGCGCCGTTGAACAGCACGCCGTCGACGCTTTGCAGGCGCTCGATCGGCTCGCGCAACGGACCTGCCGGCAGGCAGCGTTTATTGCCCAGGCCTCGAGCAGCGTCGATCAGCACCAGCTCCAGATCGCGGGCCAGACGGTAATGCTGCATGCCATCGTCGGAGAGGATCAGGTCCAGCGGTTCACTGGCGAGCAGGGCTTTGACTGCAGCGCTGCGATCAGGGTCGATCATCAACGGCACACCGGTGCGCTGCACGATCAGCAGCGGTTCGTCACCCGCGATGTCTGCGCCTTGGTTGGCCTCGACCCGCCACGGCATTTGCGGCGGTTTGGCACCGTAGCCACGACTGACCACGCCAACGCGCAAGCCGCTGCGCCGACAGTGTTCGATCAACCACAGGATCATCGGCGTTTTGCCAGTGCCGCCGACGGTGATATTGCCGACCACAATCAGCGGCACTGGCGGCTGATAGATCTGGCCTTCGCCATCGAGAAAGCGCTGGCGTTTGTTGACCACCACGCGGCGGTAGAGCATTTCCAGCGGCCGCAGCAATGTCAGGGCCGGATGCCCTTGATACCACGCGGCGAGCAAGCGATCGGACAGGCTCATCAGGATTTGGGCGCCGCCTCGACCGTGGTCATGCGCAGATGGCTGAAACCGAGTTTGCCGGCCGCGTCCATGGCGGTGATCACCGCTTGGTGTTGGGTCTTGCCGTCGGCACTGATCGACAACGGCATGTTGGTGTCACCGTTGGCTTCTTTCTGCATGGCTTCCATCAGTGTCGCCAGATCGTTCTTCGGCAACACCTTGTTGTTCACCGAGTACACGCCTTCGGCGCTGATCGCGACATCCAGTTGTTTGAGCTGCTGGTCTTCGGCGGGTGATCCGCTGACCGACTCTGGCAGATCGACGCGCAACTGGGTTTCGCGGGTGAAGGTGGTGGTCACCACGAAAAACAGCAACAGGATGAACACCACGTCGATCAGCGACGCGAGGTTGATGTCTATCGTTTCCCGGGGTTTGCGACGGAATTTCACGCTTTGTCCCCGGCCAGATCGACGTCACGGTCGCCCTGCACCACTTCGACCAGTTTGATCGCTTCCTGCTCCATGCCCACCACCAGCTCGTCGATGCGGCGTTGCAGGAACCGGTGGAAGAACACCGACGGGATACCCACCATCAGGCCCGCCGCCGTAGTGATCAGCGCCTTGGAGATACCGCCAGCCAGTACCGAAGCATTGGTGGTCATGCCGGAGCCGGTGAAGGCGCTGAAAATGTCGATCATGCCCAGCACCGTACCCAACAGGCCCAGCAACGGCGACATGGCGGCGATGGTGCCCAGCGCGTTGACGTAGCGTTCGAGCTCGTGAATCACCCGCGCGGCGGCTTCTTCGATGCATTCCTTCATGATCTCGCGACCATGCTTGGAGTTGGCCAGGCCCGCCGCGAGGATTTCACCCAGCGGCGAGTTGACGCGCAACTCCTTGAGTTTTTCTTTGTTGAGCTGCTTGTCCTTGATCCAGACCCAGACCTGGCCCAGCAGATGCTCGGGGGTGACGCGACTGGCGCGCAGGGTCCACAGGCGCTCGGCGACGATCGCCATGGCCGCGATGGAACTCAGAATGATCGGCAACATCATCCAGCCGCCGGATTTGACCAATTCCCACACAGTGACAGTCCCCTCGAAAAAGTGCGCCACTTTACCATACCGGTTCGCGATTAAGACCCGCTGCCCCGACGACCGTGATGTCGCAAGCGTGCCTGCGCCGATCAACGGGCCGACACGGGCGGAACACGCCAGAAACGCCGCTGCTGACGCATTGTCCACGGCGCGTTGAAGGTCCCCAGTTGCAGATGAATGGCGCCATGTTCGGCGCTGTCGTAAATGCGCAGGCGCTGTTTGCGATAACGCGCGAGCACGGTGGGATGCGGGTGGCCGAACGAATTGCCCTGGCCTCGGGAGATCAGCACTGTTTCGGGCTGCAGGGTTTTGAGCAGCGCCATGGATGACGAACTGCGGCTGCCATGATGCGGTGCCTGCAGCCATTGCGTGGGGACGGCCAACGGGCTGTCGAGCAGGAGGCGTTCGGCGCGGGTGTCGATATCGCCGGTGAGCAGCAGGCGCTCGCCATTGGCCTCGATCTGCAGCACACAGGAACGCTGGTTGCTGTCGTGCGCGTCGGCCCACTGCCAGAGTTGGAAACGCACACCGTCCCATTGCCATTGCCGGCCACTGTCACACGTCCCGGCGTTCAGTTGGGCGGGCAATCCCGGCGGATCGCCACTGATCACTTGAATCACCGGCAAGCGGCGCGCCACCGCCAAAGCGCCGCCGGCATGATCGGCATCGGCATGACTGAGCAACATCATGTCCAGATGTTCGACGCCAAGCTTGCGCAGTGCCGGCAACACCACCCGCTCGCCGATATCGAAATCGCCGAAACGCGGCCCGGCGTCGTAGAGTACGGCGTGATGACGGGTGCGGATCAGAATCGCCAGGCCTTGACCGACATCGAGCTGCCAGACATCGGCCACGTCCTCGGGCAGTCGCTCACGCGGCGGCACCACCAGCATCAATAGCAACGGCCAGCCCAGGGACCGCATCGGTACTCCACGTGGCAGCAGCAACATCACTGCACCGAGGCTGCCCAGCATCCAGACCCACCACGAGACTGAGGCTGGAATCCACGCCGGCCATTGTCCGGCAATCAGCGCCAGGCCGCGAAACAGCACATCGATCAGTCCACCTGCCAGCCACAACAGACCTTCGCCGACATAGGGCACTGGTAACAGCGCCGTGCCGAGCAGCGCCGGTGGCAACACGACGAAGCTGACCCACGGTACCGCCAGCAAATTCGCCAGCGGTCCGCTGAGGCTGATCGGCAGGTTCAGCGCCAGCAACACCGGGCACAGGCCAATCGCAATCAGCCATTGCGCGCGGGTCCAGGTCTGCCACCAGCGCCACGCGCCAAGGCGGCTGCCGAAGGTGAAAATCAGCACCGCCACCGCCGCGAAAGACAACCAGAAACCCGGGCGCAGGCTGGCCAACGGATCAAGCAACAGCACCGCATTGAACGCCAGCAACAGCGGCCACCACGCACCGAGATGGCGAAAGCGCAGACGCCACAGCAGCACCAGCCCGACCATCACGCAGGCCCGTTGCACCGGCACCTCAAACCCGGCCAGCACCCCGTAACCCAATGCCGCCGCAAACGCCAGACCACAGGCCCAGGGCAGCCAGGGCCAGCGCAGCGGCCACAACCCAAAACGCGCCAACCCGGCGACCAGCAGATACATCACCGCCGCCAAAAGTCCGATGTGCTGGCCGGAGATCACCAACAAATGCACGGTGCCGGTGTCCTGCAGGGTCTGCCAATCCTCGCGGCTGAGCCCGGAACCGTCGCCCAGCACCAGCGCCGCCAATGCACCGCCCCGGCCCTGAGCGTCCACTTCAAGCAAGCGCTGACGAATGCTGTCGCGCCACGCCCAACTCGCCTCGGCAAGGCGCTGACCATCCTTGACCGTGCCGGTCGCGCCGATGCGTTGCGCCAGCAGCCAGGCTTCGTAATCGAAGGCATCGGGATTGAGCAAGCCGCCGGGGCGCTTGAGCTTCACCGCCAGGCGCCAGCGCTCGCCGCTGTTGAGCGGCGGCCCGGCGTACCACGCCAACCGCATCAATGACGGCAGTGTCGCGTGCCGCGAGCGGGCATCGGCCAACTCGAAACGCACCACACCGTCGCTGGACTGCGGCAACCCCACCACCCGCCCTTCGATCCAGCGCGTTTCGCCATCGAGCGGTTGCGGCAACCGATCATTCAGCGCCCACTGCGCGCTGACACAGGCCCAGGTGAAACCGAACAGCAAAAATGCCAACGGATAGCTGCGAAACGGCAGCAACATCAGCCCCACCACGGGCAACAACATCAGTAACCCGACCGGCGGTAAAACCGGTAAAAAAACCACCACCAGCAGACCGGCTGCCAGCGCCATCATCCCTGTGCGCATACGCCCGTCCTTGAGAGTTACTCCTTAGGCGTAGCCGTTGCGAAGCCAGCTCGTCGTCAACAATTGTCACAAAGTCTGAATGGGCGCTTCGTAGAATCCAGACATACTTGCCGCCTTAACCGACCGAGAAGCCTTATGCCCCGGCGCTTATTCAAACGTTACATGCCCGATCCGACGAGCATCAGGGAACACAAATCCTTACGCTTTCTCGGCAAGTTGCTGCATGACCCGAACCTCTGGCACCTCAATCGTCACTCGGTGGCCCGGGCGATGGCCGTTGGCCTGTTCGCCGCGTTCCTGCCGATTCCGGCGCAGATGCTGGTGGCGGCAGCGCTGGCGATCACCGTGCGTGGCAACATGCCGATTGCCGTCAGCCTGGTGTGGCTGACCAACCCGATCACCATGCCGGCGGTGTTCTTCTGCACCTATCAGGCCGGGGCCTGGTTGATGGATGTGCCCGCCCGCACCCTGCCCGATTCGTTGACCTGGGAATGGATCAGCGGCGAACTCTCGACGTTGTGGCAGCCGTTCTTGCTCGGCTCGGTGGTGTGTGGCCTGGTGCTTGGTGCCCTCGCCTACTTTGCGGTGATGCTGTACTGGCGCTGGTGGGTAGCGCGGCAATGGGCGCGGCGCAAGAAAAACCGCAAGGCATGAATGTAAAACGGCCTCCGCAAGGGAGGCCGTTTTGTTTTGTGCTGTCTGGACTGACGCCTTCGCGAGCAAGCCCGCTCCCACATGAGGTCTGCGTCGTAACACAGATCCAGTGTGGGAGCGGGCTTGCTCGCGAAGCAGTCGACGCGGTCTTGGATCAGGTCCGCATCCCGCGCCCACTCACCAGCAACCGCGCGCAACCGAGATACAGCACGACAGTCGCCACCAGCATAAAGGTGATCGCAATGCCGATCTTGATATCCGACACACCAAGAATGCCGTAACGGAACGCGTTGACCATGTGCAGCACCGGGTTGGCCAGCGACACGGTCTGCCAGAACGGCGGCAGCAACGTGATCGAGTAGAACACCCCGCCGAGGTAGGTCAGCGGTGTCAGCACGAACGTCGGGATGATCGAGATGTCATCGAAGTTGCGCGCAAACACGGCGTTGATGAAGCCCAGCAGCGAGAAAATCGTTGCCGTCAGCACCACCACCAAAATGGTCACACCCAAGTGATGCACCTGCAAATGGGTGAAGAACAGCGACAGAATGGTCACGATCACCCCGACCATCAGACCACGCAACACGCCGCCGATGGTGAAGCCGATCAGAATCGTGTGCGGCGACACCGGCGAGACCATCAGCTCCTCGATGGAACGCTGGAACTTGCTGCCGAAGAAACTCGACACCACGTTGCCGTAGGAGTTGGTGATTACCGACATCATGATCAGCCCCGGCACGATGTACTCCATGTAGGTGAAGCCACCCATATCGCCGATCTGCCGGCCGATCAGGTTACCGAAGATCACGAAATACAGAACCATGGTGATCGCCGGCGGCAGCAGGGTCTGTGGCCAGATCCGCGTAAAGCGTTTGACCTCGCGGTAAACAATGGTCTGGAGGGCGACGAGGTTGGGCCGGAACTCGGAACTCATACCGCCACCTTCGACAGATTTTTCTCCACCAGGGACACGAACAGCTCCTCGAGGCGATTGGTTTTGTTACGCAGGCTCAGCACTTCGATTTGCTGCTGCGCCAACTGGGTGAACAGCGCGGTGATGCCCATGGATTTGTCGACCTGGACCTCCAGGGTATGGCTGTCGAGCAAGCGAGCGGGATAGCCGATCAGTTGCGGTGCAGCGTTCAAGTCGTTTTTCAGGTCCAGCAGGAAGGTTTCGACGTGCAGTTGGCCCAGCAGTTGTTTCATGCTGGTGTTCTCGACGATGGTGCCGTGGTCGATGATGCCGATGTTGCGGCACAGCTGCTCAGCCTCCTCCAGATAATGCGTGGTGAGGATGATGGTGATGCCTTTCTGGTTCAGCTCGGTGAGGAATGTCCACATCGAGCGACGCAGTTCGATGTCGACCCCGGCGGTCGGTTCATCGAGGATCAGCAGGCGCGGCTCATGCACCAGTGCGCGGGCAATCATCAGGCGCCGCTTCATGCCGCCGGACAGCGAGCGCGACGGCACATCACGCTTGTCCCACAGGCCGAGCTGGGTCAGGTACTGCTCGGCGCGTTCCTTGGCGATCTTCGCCGGGATGCCGTAGTAACCGGCCTGGGTCACGACGATGTCGAAGGTCTTTTCGAACTGGTTGAAGTTGAATTCCTGGGGCACGACGCCGATCGAGCGCTTGAGCGCCGCCGGGTTCTTGTCCAGGTCATGGCCGAAGATATTCACCGTGCCACTGGTCTTGTTGACCAGAGTCGAGAGAATGCCGATGGTGGTGGATTTGCCGGCACCGTTGGGGCCGAGCAAGGCGAAGAAATCACCTTCGGCAACGTCCAGATCGATACCACTCAAGGCCTGGAACCCGTTGCCGTAGGTTTTGGTTAGCTGCCGGATGGACAGAGCGGAACTCATATCTGATTTACGCACCAAGAAGGAAAGAAAGGAAAGGTCAGGCCGGGCGGCGAACAAAACAACCACGGCGCATGAGCGCAATGGTGCTTGCCGCCGCCACACAAGTACAGTCAAGTGTGTCGATAGTTATTATCAAGTCAACGCGGTCATGACCGCTTTCTGATAGGCCGCACGCTGCTTCAAACGTGCGTACCAAGCCTCAAGACGCGGCTGCGAGGCGCGCTCGATGGGCATTTCGAACCAGGCATAAATGAAACTGCCGAGGGGAATATCGCCCATGCCGATTTCGTTTCCGGACAAATACGGCTGGCTGGCAAGCGCCTGCTCGGCCATGGCCAGCAGCGCCGTGCATTCCTTGATCCCAGCGTTGATTGCAGGCCAGTCCTGCTTGTCCGCCGGCGTACGCAGCACGCCCCAGAACACGGTGCGGAACGGCCCGGCGAAACTCGAGGTGGTCCAGTCCATCCATTTGTCAGCGATCGCCCGGGCTTGTGGATCTGCCGGGTACCACGCGCTGTTCGGCGCATGCCTGGCCAGCAGGTAACGCACGATGGCGTTGGACTCCCACAGCACGAACCCGTCATCCTCGATCACCGGTACTCGGCCGTTCGGGTTCATCGCCCGATATTCAGGCGTATCGACCACCCCGAAGGCACCACCGGCATCAATCGCCTCGTAGGCCAGGCCAAGTTCTTCGGCGGCCCACAGTGGTTTCCTGACATTCGATGAGTTTTTCCGTCCCCAGATCTTCAGCATGACCGCCTCTTTTCAAATGCGTGGGCGAGCAGCATACGCCGGATCAGACACGGCTCAAATCACTCTGCATATCGCCCAGGGTCTTCGCCTGTTGTTCGCTGAACAGATGCGGATAGCACTTTTCCAGGTGTTCGAAGAAGAAGGTTACCGGCACATCACTGAACTGGCCGTGATCGACCAGGTACTCCATCAAATGCGCGCCGTCGCGGTTGTACGGATGGAAAACGCTGTCGTTGATCCCGTCGAACTCCAGTGGCGCGACGTTGAACAGTTCGCAAAGCTGCTGGTTGAAGGCTGGCGTGGCTTTGACCCAGCGATCATTCAGAAACAGTTCGGTGTAGCCGTGCATGGCGAACACGTCACTGCGCAGCAATTCCAACAGACGTGGGGTCGACAGGTGATTCCTGACGTCGGCCAGACCGATGCGCGCGGCAATCCCGCAATGCCGCGCACACCCGGCCAGCAACGTGGCCTTGGGCACGCAGTAACTCTCCCCCGCCGCCAAGGCATGGCTGCCACACAGAGTTTGCGGGTCGAGGCTGAAGGTATACGGGTTGTAACGCACCGCTTCGCGCACAGCGTAATAAAGACCGATCGCCTGCGCGAGTGGGTCGCGGCTGGCCCCACGGTGCTGTTCGGCGAACTCCACCACCGCCGGGTGGTCACTATCGATGAAGCGGCCGGGGCTCAGATACTCGCGCATGACGTTTTTCTCCTGGGTGAGCCCCGAGTCTAGCGACAGCTCAAGCACAGAGATAACGACGTTTCGGCCAAACATGCACGCAAAGACGCGGGAATAGCGAACGTTTTCCCACGGGTGTTGCCCACCGAACCTACAAAAGCCATCCAGGGTTTCTCACGAGTTCAATCACCTTGTTCTGACCACCCCGTTTTACAGATGCCGTCTAAGCTCTGGAGGGTCGGTTTGCCTTGGTTCACGGAGGATTACATATGCTGTTGTTGTGGATACTGGTTCTGATCGTCGGTGTGGCGTACCTCGCCCACCGGCGCATCGCCCCGCTGCCCGCGTTCGGTATCGTCGCCATTTACCTGCTGGCGATGGGCATTTTCAGCCGCGCCCCGGGCTGGCTGTTGCTGGTGTTCTGGGTCGTGCTTGCGCTGGTTGCCGCGCCGTTGCTACTGCCTGACTTGCGCCGCAAACACTTCACCGCGCCGCTGTTCAACTGGTTCCAGAAAACCCTGCCGCCGATGTCGCAGACCGAACGCGACGCGATCGATGCCGGCACCGTGTGGTGGGACGGCGAGCTGTTCAGCGGCCGTCCGGACTGGGACAAACTGCTGTCCTATCCCAAGGCGCAACTGAGCGAGGAAGAACAGGCGTTCATCGACGGTCCGACCGAAGAGCTCTGCGCGATGGTCACTGACTGGCAGATCGGCCAGTCGATGGACCTGCCGCCCGAAGCCTGGAGCCACATCAAGGAACACGGCTTCTTCGCCCTGATCATTCCCAAGGAGTTCGGCGGCAAGGGCTTTTCCGCCTATGCCCACTCGCAAGTGGCGATGAAGCTCGCCACCCGCAGCGGCGACCTCGCCTCGACGGTGATGGTACCCAACTCCCTCGGCCCGGCCGAACTGCTGCTGCATTACGGCACCGATGAACAACGCAATCACTACCTGCCGCGACTGGCCCGTGGCGACGACATTCCGTGCTTCGCCCTCACCGGCCCGCTGGCCGGCTCCGACGCCGGCGCCATGCCCGACACCGGGATCATCTGCAAAGGCGAATGGGAAGGTCAGGAAGTCATCGGCCTGCGCCTGAACTGGGAAAAACGCTATATCACCCTCGGTCCGGTAGCGACCCTGCTCGGCCTCGCCTTCAAGGCCTACGACCCGGACCACTTGCTGGGCGACAAGGACGACCTCGGGATCAGCCTGGCGCTGATCCCCACCGATACCCCGGGCGTGGAAATCGGCCGTCGTCACCTGCCGCTGGGCGCAGCGTTCATGAACGGCCCGAATTCGGGCAAAGACGTGTTCATCCCGCTGGACTTCCTCATCGGTGGCCAGGAAATGCTCGGCAAGGGCTGGATGATGCTGATGAACTGCCTGTCGGTCGGGCGCTCGATTTCGCTGCCGGCCGTCGGCACTGGCGCGGCCAAGTTCACCAGTCTGGTGACCGGTCAGTACGCGCAGATTCGTGAACAGTTCAACGTGCCGCTCTCGGCCTTCGAAGGCATTCAGGAAGCGATGGCGCGCATCGGCGGCAACGCCTGGATGATGGACGCGGCGCGCATGCTCACCGCCAACGCGGTGGATCTGGGCGAAAAACCGTCAGTGCTGTCGGCGATCCTCAAGTACCACCTGACCGAACGCGGCCGCGAGTGCATCAGCCACGCCATGGACGTACACGGCGGCAAGGCGATCATCATGGGCCCGAACAACTATCTGGGGCGCAGCTGGAACGGCGCGCCGATCTTCATCACCGTGGAGGGCGCGAACATCCTTTCGCGCAACCTGATGATCTTCGGTCAGGGCGCCATTCGCTGCCATCCGTTCGTGCTCAAGGAAATGGCCCTGGCCGGGCGCGAGGACAAGGATCAGGCGTTGAAAGAGTTCGACGGCCTGCTGCTCAAGCACATCGGTTTTGCCGTCGGCAACGCGGCCAGTACCCTGGTGCTGAACCTGGGTTTCGGCCACTTCGAGCCTGCCCCCGGCGACAAGATCAGTCAGGGCTATTTCCGCGCACTCAACCGTCAGGCGGCGGCATTCGCGATGCTGGCCGACTTCAGCATGATGTTGCTGGGCGGCGAACTGAAACGCCGCGAACGCCTGTCGGCGCGTCTCGGCGATGTGCTGAGCAACCTGTATCTGGCCTCCGCCGCGCTCAAGCGTTATCACGACCTGGATTCGCCGGCGCACATGGAACCACTGTTCCGCTGGGCCATGGAAGAAAGCCTCGGCCAGTCGGAGCGGGCGCTGGATGAGCTGCTGAGCAACTTCCCGAACAAGGTGTTTGGCTGCCTGTTGCGGGTCATCGTGTTCCCGTTCGGTCGGCGCCACAAAGGTCCATCGGACAAGCTCGGCGCCGAAGTGGCCGCAGTGATCGGCCGGGCCAAAGGCGACCCGACCCTGGAAGAACTGCTCGCCGGCTGCTATCGCCCGCAGTCCGCCGACGATGCCGTCGGTGCCCTGCAACACGCCAGCGATCTGCTGAATGCCGCCCAACCGCTGCACAAAAAGCTGCACACGTCGCTCAAGAGCGGTCAGGTCAAACCGATCGCAGGCGAAAACGCGATCGATGCGGCGCTGGAGGCCGGAGTGTTGCAACCGCAGGAAGCACAGACCCTGCGCGATGCAGAGGCAGCACGGCGCAAAGTGATCGACGTCGATGACTTCGACAAGGAACAGCTGAAACAGGCAGAGGGCAAAGTCCGCTGATCCCGACAGCCATGTCCAAGCGAGCGCAGGAGCTTTATACTCCCGCGCCCGTTTTGCTCTTGAGGACTTATCTCGTGTCCAACGTCGTTGCCGATCATCTTGTGTTACTCGACCACCTGCGCAGTATTCTGGTCGCCGTAGGTGAGGCCGAACAGGTTCCCGAAGAGAGCCATGCCTTGTTCCTGGAGCGTTTCGACGAACTGCTGGCGTCCCTGCCGATCGATCCGATCGAAAGCCAGTATCTGGGCCAGGATATCCTGACCCAAGTGATCACCCGCTATCCGCAAATCGCCCATCTGATCCCACGGGATCTGCTGTGGTTCTTCGCGGGTGACTGCCTGCACTACCTGTCCGATGAAGAAATCGACCTGTATCAGGCGCTGGAAGAACGTCGCTACGACGCCGAACAGAATGATGAACCGTTCGACTGGAATCAGGAAAAACAGCTGTTGGCGATGTCTGCACAAGACAGCAAGCACTGATTTTCTCCTGGTAATGAAAAGGCCCGCATGGTGATCCATGCGGGCCTTTTTATTGTGCTGCTATTACAGCAATCCTTCGCTTTCAGGCAGCTCGTACGCCATCGCCAGGTTGTTTGGCGCCCCCGCCCTGCCCGGCTTGCTCAACGTCGGCTCCTTCTCCAGGCACTCCACCAGATAATCGATGAACACCCGCAACTTCGGTGGCAGATAGCGCGTTGGTGAGTGCAGCAACCACAGTCCACCGTGGTACGAAGCCAGGAACGTCCACTCCGGCAACACCTGCACAATCAGCTTCTGCTCAAGCGCATAACGCGCGGTGAAATACGGCAGGCTGCCGATGCCGATGTGCTGCAATACCGCCCCCAACCGCACGCCGGTATGGTTGGCGGCATAGCGGCCACGCACGCCGACGGTCACTGCTTTACTGCCCTTCTTGAATTTCCAGCGCGCATCGCTTGGGGTTTCACCCAGATAAATGCAGCTGTGATTGAGCAAGTCATGCGGATGCGTCGGTGTGCCGTGTTCGGCCAGGTATTGCGGCGTAGCGCAGAGCAAATGATCGATGGTCAGCAACTGACGCCCGACCAGTCCGGCTGGCGGACTGTCAGTGATACGAATCGCCAGATCAACATGATCGTCGATCAGATCAACCTGCCGGTCTTCCAACAGCAACTCGACATCGACCTTGGGATAACGCCGCAGAAACTCGGGCATGTGTGGATGAATCACAAAACGCCCGACCGCTTTCGGCACGCTGACCCGCACCAGCCCTTCCGCCTCATGGGTGAACTGGCCGCTGATCTCCATCACTGACTTGGCAGCGCTGACCATCTCCTGACAGCGCTTGAACACTTCTTCACCACCGTCACTCAGGCGTAGTTTGCGTGTGGTGCGCTGCAGCAAACGCGTAGCCAGCGCCTTTTCCAGGCGAGAAATGCTACGACTGATCGCTGACGGCGAAGAACCCAGCTGGCGGGCGGCCTCGGAAAAGCTGCCGGTCTCCACGACCTTGACGAAAATCGCCATTTCACCGAGCAGTGGCAGCGGGAGATTGATGCTCACAGCGCACAAGTCCTTTGATGTTTGAACGGATTATCACGTTATTGCACGATTCATATAATAAAAAAAGAAACTTTAATAAGGGCATGGAATATGACGCTTCGCCTCTTTTTCCATAGTGATGACCTCAAGGCTAATGTGGAAGTCCTCGACTGCACGCCCCACGAGAACGAATTTGCCGTGGTGTTGCGCGCCACTCTGTTTCATCCGCAAGGCGGAGGTCAGCCCTGCGACACCGGCTGGATCGGCGAAAGCCAAGTGCTGCGCGTGGTGCAGGAACCAGACCGGATCGTCCATTACGTCGACTGTCCGGTAAAACTCGGCATGACCTGTATTCACGTCGATGAACAGCGTCGCAGCTTCAACACTCGCATGCATTCGGCTGGGCATCTGATCGGGCACTTCGTACAGGCCATGGGCTGGACACCGATCAAGGCACACCACTGGCCTGACGAAGGCCGGGTGCAGTTCAAACCAGGTGATGCCGCGCAGGAAGTCGATGCGCCGACCGTTCAATACGGTATCGGTCAGTGGATCGAACACGATCTGCCGCGCCTGACCTCGCTGCGCGAGGGCGCGCGGGAAATCGGCTTTGGCGAGCTGCCAGCCTATGGCTGTGGTGGCACCCATGTACGCAGCCTGAAGGATTTGGGCACAGTCACGATCGCGTCACTTTCGCAGAAGAAAGGCACGTTATCCGTCCACTACAGCGTGGATTGAGCATTTCGGACGTTGCCCTAGCGCAACGTCCGACGCTGGGGGAACCGCACTCGCAGGTTCCGTTGACTATCGATAGATGGACCTAAAAACAATGATGCTAGACGTCGAGCGTCTCGATGAGACGTGCATAAAAAAACTGGCCAACGAAGATGTCCTCGCCATCCGCGTCAAAGGCTTTTTGCCCGAACCGCTGGCGATCCAGATTGGCGACAAAATTCTTGCTCCGGGATTCGAAGGTTATATCAACGCGCCGAGCATCGGCCGCATCGGTATGGCGTTTTACGAGGCGGAAAACCAGCCGCTGCTGATCGAGGATTATTTCGAGCGTGCCACCAGCAACATCGCCGAACTGCGCAACCGTTGTGCGCCCTACTCCTCACCGATCGACACCCTGCGCTGCATGCTCGACGAATCATGGCCGGCCGGCGCCCATCTGGAAAACCTCTATGGCCGCAAGATGTATGTCGGCCTGTCGCGGGTAGTCAAACCCGGCGTGTGCTTCCTGGCCCATCACGACATTTTTGCCAAGGATGCGCCGGACAGCTTTCAGGCCCGCAGCCTGGAGGCGCAGTTCGCCTGCAACGTGTACCTGAACATGCCGACCGAGGGCGGTGCGCTGCAGGTGTGGGACGACGACATTACCCCGGATCAGTTCGACGAGATGCGCGGCGACAGTTACGGCATCGACCCGGCACTGCTCGGCCCGCCGACCCTTGAAGTGCGGCCGGAGCCAGGCGATTTCATCATGTTCAATTCGCGTTGCATGCACTCGGTGACCCCCGGTGTGGCAGATCCGCGACTGAGCCTTTCCTTCTTTGTCGGCTATCGCGGCAATGCTTCACCCCTGACCTTCTGGAGCTGAGATGTTATCGAACTACCTGGGCGAGTTTCTGGCGCTGGCCACCATCCACTTTCTGGCCGTGGTCGCTCCCGGCCCGGATTTCGCCGTCACCATCCGCCAAAGCGTACGCTTCGGTCGACTGGTAGGCATTTGCACAGCACTGGGCATCGGGGCGGGTATTTCCGTGCATGTGTTGTATACCCTGCTTGGGGTCGGCGCCTTGATGCACACCACGCCATGGTTGCTGACGGTGGCCAAGGTCGTCGGGGGCGCCTACATCTTTTACCTCGGCATCTGCCTGATTCGCAGCAAGCCGAAAACCACGCTTGAGGGCGAGCAGAGCACGGAGGAGCCGCTGGTCGAGCAGTCGCTGTTCAAGGCGTTCAGCACCGGTTTTCTGACCAATGCCACGAACCCCAAGGCCACGCTGTTTTTCCTGGCGATCTTCACCACGATCATCAGCGCCAGCACGCCGCTGAACATTCAGGCGCTGTACGGGGTGTGGATGTGCTTCGTCAATGCGCTGTGGTTCGTGATCGTCGCGCTGTTTTTTTCCAGCAGCCGGGTGCGGAACCTGTTTATGCGCATGGGCCATTGGTTTGAACGCAGCATGGGGGTGATCCTGATTCTGTTCGCCGGACGACTGGTCTTGTCGATGTAAAACTGCCTTATAGAACAAGGCCCGAACGGTCATCCCGCTCGGGCCTTTTTCGTTTGTGCGTCGCTTTTGCATTTCTGTGCGACGCATCCCACTTCCCGGGCTCCCCTTCAACACCCTCACGGTGTTAGTTTGGAAAAGATTTGTTTCATCTTTGAAACACACCTCAATCAACTGCCTGCAAAGGAATGCCCACTGCAATGAATTTTTCTCTCAAGCGCCTGGCGGCGACCAGCCTGATCCTGGCCAGCTTTTCTGCGTTCACCCTGCCCGCACAGGCCAACATCACCCCGCAACAGAGCGCAGCCATTCTCAAGAGCTTCGATGATGCGAGCGTCACCGATTTCCGCCAGTTTCTGGGTGCCGTAGGCAAGAGCGACCTGGGTAAAACCGACAACCTCGGCCCGGCGATCAATGCCTTTCTCGACAACAAGACCCCGAGCGCTGAACAGCAGAACGAGATCTACCGCCTGCTGGGCATCTACACCCGCGTGAAATACGGCAAGGCTGCACTGGAAACCCTGCGCGAACTGGTGGAAATCCCGACCTTCCAGAAAGAAGGTGTGGCCCAGCACGACAATCCCGAGTTCATCAAGATCGCCGAAAAGATCAAGAACCTGGCCGAATCGTTCAACCTGAAGTTCCGCAACGTCGACAACCGCGTCTATGAAATCTCCCTGGACGGCAGCGGCGACGAAGTCGTGGGTATTCACGCGCATGCCGACGTGGTGCCGGTCACCCCGGAAAACTGGGTACTGAAAGACGGCACCAAACTCGATCCGTTCAAAGTCACGCTGATCGGCGACCGCATGTACGGTCGCGGCACCGAAGACGACAAGAACGGCATCGTCGTCGCCATGTACGCGATGAAAGTGATCAAGGAAGAGAAGCTGCCACTGGCACGCAATTTCAAACTGCTGGTGGACACCACTGAAGAAACCACCGGCGACGCGATCCCGTACTACTTCGAACACAACCCGACGCCGAACTACAACATGGCGCTGGACGGCGGCTACCCGGTGGTCATCGCCGAAAAAGGCTACGGCACGGTCATGGCCAACTTCCCGCTGCGCAAAGGTGAAGGCAGCGGCGCGGAAATCATCTCGATGACCGGCGGCCTGGCGACCAACCAGATTCCATCGGTTTCGGTTGCCACTCTCGTCACCGACAAGCCTGAGCAACTGGCCGCAAGCCTGCAGAAAGCCGGCAGCGAATATGCCAAAAAACACGGCGGCGACTTCGAAATCGCGGCCAAGGTTGACGACAAAGACGTCAAATTGAGCGTCACCGGTGTGTCCGCGCACTCCTCCGAACCCGAGTCCGGCGTCAACCCGGTCGCACGCATGCTCGACTTCATCAACAGCCTCGACGGCAAGGTGGCGCTCAAGCACAACCAGATCACCGATGCTGCACGTTATGCGTCCACCAACTGGGGCCTGGATTATCTGGGCAAAAAACTCGGTGTCGGCTTCTCTGATTCGTTCATGGGCCCGCTGACCACTTCGCTGACCTACGTGGGCGTCGACGACAAAGCCTTCAAGCTGGCGGTCAACCTGCGCGTGCCGAAGGGCAAGTCCCCGGAAGTCCTGAAGAAGGAAATCGCTGACAAGCTCGCAGCCTGGAGCAAGAAATCCCATGTAGCCGTGGACTTCACCTACTCGATCGCCGAACCGATGTACCGCAATCCGGAAGGCGAATGGGTCAAAGCGCTGCTGGCGGTGGCCAGTGAGAACCTGGGCATGAAGCACGAGTTCGGCACCTCGGCCGGCGCGACCTCGGTGCATGAACTGCCGAACGGCGTGCAATTCGGCCTGGCCCGACCTGAAGTCAAATACACCGGTCACACCGACGGCGAGTTCAAGACGGTTGACCAGTTCCTGCTGGACCTGCAGATCGTCACTGAAATGATGGGACGTGTCGGCCAACTGCCGAAACTCTGATGAATACGTGAAAACAAAAAAGGACCCGAAGGTCCTTTTTTGTTGCGCGACAACTTGCGCACAAACAAAAACGCCGATCATCACTGATCGGCGTTTTTGTAAAATTGGAGCGGGAAACGAGACTCGAACTCGCGACCCCGACCTTGGCAAGGTCGTGCTCTACCAACTGAGCTATTCCCGCAATGGCGTCCCCTAGGGGACTCGAACCCCTGTTACCGCCGTGAAAGGGCGGTGTCCTAGGCCACTAGACGAAGGGGACACGCTACCCGGAACACATGGTGTGTGTTTCGGTGTCCAGATCCGCATCCGAAGACTTGACTCTGGTTTCACTCGGCTCTGCCCAAAAGCAGCGCCGTTTGGAAACAAAACGCCGCTCATCACTGAGCGGCGTTTTTGAATTTGGAGCGGGAAACGAGACTCGAACTCGCGACCCCGACCTTGGCAAGGTCGTGCTCTACCAACTGAGCTATTCCCGCAAATGGCGTCCCCTAGGGGACTCGAACCCCTGTTACCGCCGTGAAAGGGCGGTGTCCTAGGCCACTAGACGAAGGGGACACGCTACCCGGAACACATGGTGTGTGTTTCGGTGTCCAGATCCGCATCCGAAGACTTGGTTCTGGTTTCACTCAGCCCCGCCCGAAGGCAGTGCTGTTTAAAATTGGAGCGGGAAACGAGACTCGAACTCGCGACCCCGACCTTGGCAAGGTCGTGCTCTACCAACTGAGCTATTCCCGCATTGGCGTCCCCTAGGGGACTCGAACCCCTGTTACCGCCGTGAAAGGGCGGTGTCCTAGGCCACTAGACGAAGGGGACACGCTACAACATTCACTCCCCACTGCGCTCCGCTGTGTGCTTTACGCTGCAAGTGGCGCGCATTCTATGGATGGATTGAGAGGTCGTCAACCCCCTGATATAAATTTATTTAAATCAATGACTTCGATCTGCTTTACAGGAGCAATCGGGGTTTTCCGTCGCCCGACGATTGACGCCTATATTCCGCCACTCGCCAAGACGTTATAGTCCACAACACAGTGATGGCAATCTGCACATCAAGCGCCAGCATTCATATAAGCAGCATGCGGCCGATACAGATTGCACCTGCCGATCCAACTCGTCGAGCGGCGCTAGGCGCATAAATGCCCAGCCACTACACTCGCATGTGAACCCTATAAAGAGGTCTTACCGGTGACACCACTCATGATCACCCTGCTTGTCATAGCCGGGATCGCAATTCTGATCGCCATTGGCTACATGAACCATGTGGTGGAAAACAACAAACTGGAGAAGGCCCGCACCAAAATCGAACTCAACGACCGCTTGCGCCGCTGCGGCGAACTGACCGAGACCTTTCCCGGCCAGTTCATGACGCCTGCGCTCAAGCTGCTGCTGACCCGTCTGGAACTGAACGTCTGCCAGCGCCTGCTGAACCTGGAAAAAACCAGCCCCACCACCAAGGCACGCATCACCGAACTGAGCGCACTGGTAGCCCAAGGCCAATCGATACCGGTCAACAACCCGCCGGCACCGATCCTCACCGAAGCCAAAGCCAAGGACGTACGCTTCCTGCTCGAAGCCCTGCACGGCCAGATCACCCGCGCCGCCCATGACGGCTTCCTGCCACCGAACGAAGCCAAACAGTGGATCAAGGAAGTCCGCCATATTCTGGTGCTGCTGCACATCGAGTTCTTTAACAACCTCGGCCAACAATCCCTGCAACAAAACCAACCGGGCCAGGCCCGCCTTGCGTTCGAACGCGGTGTGCAATACCTGCGCAAACAGCAGGATCCCAAGATGTATTCGGAACAGCTGCAATATCTGGAAAAACTCCTGGCCCGCGCCAACGCCCAGGTCATGGACAAGATTGCACCGGTCGAAGGCGAAGTGAACCAATTGACCGAAGGCCTCAAGGAAGTCGAAGCCGATGCGGACTGGAAAAAGAAAGTGATCTACGACTGATGGTCGATAGGTAGAGAGAAGCCACCGGAGAGGTGGCTTTTTTGTTGGTGGTTGGCTCCCACAGCAAGGCATCGGGTGCATTCAGTCAGAAATTGATCGGCTGTCAGGCCGTCTTCGCGAGCAGGCTCGCTCCCACAATTGGATCGGGTGTAGTCGGTTAGACTCTGGTCGGCTCGTAGGCCGCCATCGCGAGCAGGCTCGCTCCAGAAAGAAAAAGCAGCCCGCATCCGCTTCTCACCACTCAACAGGATGAGCGCTAGCTCGGCTGCAGCTCTTGATCTGCAGGCCCCATCGGCAGGCTGAGTGGAGGGGTTCATCCGGGGGTGGGAGCGCAGCGACCGTTTGGCGAAGCCAAACACATCGAGAGGAGGTGCAGCGAAGCAAACCGTAGGCGATGCCCCCGGATGGATCCCGGAGCGAAGGAACCCGAGCCTAAGCGAGGGCCGTACGCCGGGGCCCAGCGTTTTGGTTACTTTTTGGCGTCTGAAAAAGTGACTCGCCGTAAGGGCGAAACCGCCAGCAGCAGCACCCCAACCAACGGATATTCACCCCAAACCCAAGAACCTGGTCGGCCCACAGGCCGCCAAGACTCAAGGCTCAAAGCCGAAAATGCCCAACCATCCCCTTAAGTTCCCCCCCCAACCGCGCCAGCTCAATACTCGAAACCGCATTCCCCCGCATCGCAATCGAAGACTGATCAGCACTCGCACGAATACTCGTCACACTGCGATTAATCTCCTCAGCCACCGAACTCTGCTCTTCGGCCGCCGCCGCAATCTGCTGATTCATCTGCTGAATCAACGACACCGCCGCCGCAATACTCCCCAACGCACTCTCCGTCTGCAGCGCATCACTGACGGCAAGCTTCACCAGTTCACCACTGCTCTGAATCTGCTGCACCGACGAATGCGCCGCCGCGCGCAGCGCACTGACCAGCCGCTCGATCTCTTCAGTCGATTGCTGCGTACGCCGCGCCAACGCGCGCACCTCATCGGCCACCACCGCAAAACCCCTGCCCTGCTCCCCGGCCCGCGCCGCCTCGATCGCCGCGTTGAGCGCCAACAGATTGGTCTGCTCGGCCACACTCTTGATCACCTCGAGCACCGTACCGATATTCTGAATCTCGGCACTGAGGCTCTCGATGCTGGAACTCGCCGAAGTCGCCGAATCCGCCAACTGCTCGATCCGCGCCATGCTCTGGCGCACCACCTGCTGCCCGCTCTCGACCTTGCCATCCGCCGTTTGCGCGGCCAGCGCAGCCTCCTCGGCATTACGCGCCACGTCATGCACGGTGGCGGTCATCTGGTTCATGGCCGTGGCCACCTGATCGGTTTCTTCCTTCTGGCTGCTGACTTCCAGATTGGTCTGCTCGGTCACCGCCGACAGCGATTGCGCAGAACTGGCCAGTTGTTCGATGCCCGCCTGCAAACCGCTGACGATCGTGCTCAGCCCGGTGCCCATCTGCTGCATCGCCAGCATCAACTGGCCGATTTCATCACGACGAGTCACTTCGACCCGCGCACTCAAGTCCCCGGCGGCAATCTGCTGCGCAACCCGCATCACACTGCGCAACGGCGCGACGATCAACCGCGTAATGACCCACGCGGCAATCAGCCCCACCAGCAACGCCAGCGCGGAGGAGCCGACGATCAACACCGAGTTCTTTTTCAGCTCCGCCTGCATCGCGCCGTCCTCAGCAACATACGCTTGATCGACACGCGCCATGACCTGCGCCGCACGCTGGTGCAACTGTTCGTAGACGGTTTTTTCCTGAGCCAGCAGGCCGGTGTATTCGGCCAGTTTGTCGTTGAAACCGGCGATGTGCCCGGACACTTCATTGAGGACTGTCAGGTAGCCCTCATCCTTGACCGTGGTCTTCAACTGCTCGGCCTGAGCCTGGGCCTGAGCGGCCTGTTCGATATTGCCCTTGCCGGCACTGTCGGCATCGCCCTTGCGGCTCTGGTCGAGACGAATCCGCGCCTCGTTCATCGCCTGCAACATCAGCCGCGACACTTGGCTGACCTGGCTGGCCTGTTCGATGAACTGCGCGCCGTCCTTGCCTTCGGTGTCCTTCAAGGTATACGCGCCATCATCAGCCAACCCGGCTTGCAGCACGTCCAGGTTGTTGGCCACGCTGGACACCGACCAACTGGCCATTTCCAGCGCCAGATCCTTGGCCTGGGTCAGCGAGACGAACTCGTCGAACGCCTTGCGATAGGCGCCCAGTGACTGCTCGACATCGCTCATCACCGTCACGTTCGCCGGTGTCTGCGCCTTGAGTTGCCCGGCCAGAGCCAGCAAGCCGTCCACGCCCTCGTGCAAGGCATCGACGGTTTTCGGGTTGCTGTGCAGCGCATAGTCCTGCTCCAGCAGCCGCACCTTGAGCAACGCGCTGTTGAGCGCCGACATCTGTTTCAGCCCGTCGAAACGTTGACTGATGGTCTGCAGGGACCAGACACCGATGGCGGCTACCAGCGCGGTCAACAGCAGCACCAGGACAAACCCGACACCCAGTTTTTTCGCCATACCGAGGTTGGCAAAACGTCCTTGCACGGCCGAAATCATTGCGCGTAGTCCTCTGCCAAAGTCTGTTGACGAAGATTCGCAACGGCCATGGAGCAGCACAAGTCTCTGGCGTCGGAATAATGGCAAAAAGCTACGCCCGCGTCGTTTTCAGAACGTTTGAGGTCGATTGGCACGGGTACTGCGAAAAAATTGCCGGGCCCGCGGATCACAAGCATAGGTCACATTGATCCGCTGCCACTCACCGGCTTCGCCATTCGGGCTGAAAGCCCCCGGGGCGCACAGGCGCACGCCACTGCTCTGCGCCTGACGCTGCAATCGGGCCGGATCGCTCAGCGGTGAACGGGCCCAGATGAACAGCCCGCCACAGGGTTTGCCGAACACTTCCCAATCGGCGTCTTCCAGCGCCTGCAACGCGGCGACCCGATCGGTATTCAGGCGCTGACGCTGGCGCTGGACCATTTTGCGATACGCGCCACTGGCCAGAAGGCTGGCCAGCACCGCCTCATTGAAACTCGACGCGCCCATGCTGCTGATCATCTTGACCCGGGCCAGACGCGCAATCAGCGGGTACTCGGCGCAAATGAAGCCGACGCGCAACGAGCTGCTCAGCGTCTTGGAAAAACTACCGACGTAGATGACGCGTTCATCGAGTGCCGCCAAGCGAATACCGTTGCCATTGTGCAGGTCAGCGTAGACATCGTCTTCGATCAGTTGCACATCATGAACGATACACAGCTGCAGGATCTGTTGCGCCACGGCCGGGGTCAGGCAGGAACCGGTGGGGTTGTGATGATGACTGTTGATGAACATCGCGACCGGCCGGAATTGCCGCAACAATGCCTCCAGCGCCTGGGGATCCGGCCCGCTCGGGGTGCGCCGCACTTCCAGCAACTGCACACCGTGCAGGCGCAACAGTTCGAACAGCGGTGCATACATAGCCCGGATTTTCCACCACCACACAGTCGCCGGCCTTGAGCAGCGTGCGCACCAGCAGATCCAGTGCGTGGCTGGCACCGGAGGTCGTCAGGATCTGCTCATCGAGAGCCTGGATGTCAATCAGCCTGAGACGCTTGACGATCTGCTCGCGCAGCGCCAGCAGCCCCAGCGGGCTGCTGTAATTGAACAGACTCGCCATGTCGGTTCGGGCCACCTGACGGATCGCGTAGCTCAGGTCATCGGACTCACGCCAGCTTTGTGGCAAGCCTCCCTCGCCGAGCTGTAACCGGTCCTGCGCCTGTCCGCCATCGATGGCTGCCAATCCCCTGCTGCACCCAGCGCCTGGCCGCGCCGCCACGATGAATCCCGACCCCTGACGCGCGGACAGCAGGCCCTGGGCAACAAGCCGCTCACAGGCCTCGACTACACACGACTGGCTGAGCAGATTGGAACGCGCAATTTGCCTGACGGAGGGCAGACGCGTGCTCGGCGCCACGCCACTGCGCAAGATCCAGTCAGTCATTCCATCAACAATCTGCTGCACGACCGGCACCATTGCCTGTCGGTCAATTCTCAATTCCATGAGCACGCAAACTCCTGTCCGTTTTGCTGGCGGCAGTAAATCACAGCCACGCCGTACAGGCTGTGCGACAACGCCGTCAAAAGCGACCGTTCTAACCGTTTGATACACATTGTTTAGCAAATACACGGAACTGACGGCCCGCCATAAAAAAACCCGCACGCAGGCGGCGGGTTTTCTCAATTGATCCAGCACAGCGTCAGAAAGCAGTGACACCACCATCCACGGCCAGGGAATGACCGGTGGTAAACGCCGCGCCATCACTGCACAGATAGAGCACCGCGCTGGCAATTTCCTCGACCTTGCCGATACGCCCCACCGGGTGCATCGCGTTGGCGAACTCGCCTTTCTTCGGGTCAGCCTCGTAGGCACGGCGGAACATGTCGGTGTCGATCACCGCCGGGCACACCGCGTTGACGCGGATTTTCTTCTTCGCGTATTCGATCGCCGCTGACTTGGTCAGGCCGATCACCGCGTGCTTGGATGCCGCATAGATACTCATCTTCGGCGCCGCCCCAAGCCCCGCCACCGAGGCGGTGTTGACGATCGCCCCGCCGCCCTGGGCCAGCAGCAACGGCAGCTGATATTTCATGCACAACCAGACGCCTTTGACGTTGACGCCCATGATCGCGTCGAACTCATCCATCGAGCCGTCGGCCAGCTTGCCTTGTTCGATTTCAATCCCGGCATTGTTGAAGGCGTAGTCGAGACGACCGTAGGTATTGATCACCTCGTCCATCAGATTTTTCACTTCGCTTTCAACGGTAACGTTGCAGCGCACGAAGGTCGCTTCGCCACCAGCTGTACGAATCAGCGCCACCGTACCCTCGCCCCCCGCCGCGTCCAGGTCGGCCACCACCACTTTCAGGCCCTCGGCGGCGAACGCCTGAGCGGTCGCACGGCCAATGCCGTTGGCCGCGCCAGTGACTACGGCAACCTGACCGGAAAACGTCATGCTCATTGTTATGTCCTCGAAGGAGAGATGCAGGAGGGATTTGCAGAATCGCAGCATAGCCACCGGCCACCGCCCCGCGTCAGCACTATCAGAAGGCTGTTTATACCTTCATCCGTCGCAGTGATAAAACCCGCCGGGGGACTATCACTGCACTGGATCATTGCGCATTCGCCGCATCAGCCAACCTTGCAGCATTGGCCTCGAGGGTCTATCAACAAGGCTTCATTCAGTTCGAGTGCCTGCCATGACCACCCAGACCAATCGCCAGTTCCTGCTCGCCAGACGCCCAGTGGGCGCCGCCACCCGTGAGACCTTCACCTACCAGGAAGTACCGGTCGGCGAACCTGCGACAGGGCAGATCCTGGTCAAGAACGAGTACTTGTCTCTCGACCCGGCCATGCGCGGCTGGATGAACGAGGGCAAGTCCTACATCCCGCCGGTAGAAATCGGTGAAGTCATGCGCGCCCTGGGCGTCGGCAAAGTCATCGCCTCGAACAACCCGGGCTTTGCCGTCGGCGACTACGTCAACGGTGCCCTCGGTGTGCAGGATTACTTCCTGGGTGAGCCCAGAGGCTTCTACAAGGTCGATCCGAAACTGGCGCCGCTGCCGGTGTACCTGTCCGCGCTGGGCATGACCGGCATGACGGCTTACTTCGCCTTGCTCGACGTGGGCGCGCCGAAGGCTGGCGACACCGTGGTTCTTTCAGGGGCTGCCGGCGCGGTGGGCAGCATTGCCGGGCAGATCGCCAAAATCAAAGGCTGCCGAGTCGTCGGCATCGCCGGCGGTGCCGACAAGTGCAAATACCTGATCGATGAACTGGGCTTCGACGGCGCCATCGACTACAAGCACGAAGACGTTCTGGCCGGGCTCAAGCGTGAGTGCCCGAAAGGCGTCGACGTGTACTTCGATAACGTTGGCGGCGAGATCCTCGACGCGGTGCTCAGCCGCCTGGCGCCGAAAGCCCGGGTGGTGATCTGCGGCGCCATCAGCCAGTACAACAACAAGGAGGCGGTCAAAGGCCCGGCCAACTACCTGTCACTGCTGGTCAACCGTGCACGCATGGAAGGTTTTGTGGTGATGGACTACGCCGCCCAGTACGCCAGTGCGGCGCAGGAAATGGCCGGCTGGATGGCCAAGGGACAGCTCAAGAGCAAGGAAGACATCGTCGAAGGCCTGGAGACCTTTCCGGAGACGCTGATGAAATTGTTCAGCGGGGAGAATTTCGGCAAGCTGGTGCTGAAAGTTTAGTTTCACCACAAACCAACTGTAGGAGTGAGCCTGCTCGCGATAGCGGTGTATCAGTCACAGTAAATGTCACTGATACACCGCTATCGCGAGCAGGCTCACTCTTACAGGGGTTACTTAGGCGATTTCGGCTACAACCGACGCCAGTGCCTTGGCCGGATCCGCCGCCTGGCTGATCGGACGGCCGATCACCAGATAATCGGAACCGGCATCCAGCGCCTGACGTGGCGTCAGAATACGGCGCTGATCGTCCTGCGCGCTGCCCGCCGGGCGAATCCCCGGGGTCACCAGTTGCAGCGACGGATGCGCCGACTTCAGTGCAGTGGCTTCCAGCGCCGAGCACACCAGACCGTCCATCCCGGCCTTCTCGGCCAGCGCGGCCAGGCGCAGCACCTGCTCCTGCGGTTCGATGTCCAGACCGATACCGGCCAGATCCTCGCGCTCCATGCTGGTCAGCACGGTCACGCCGATCAGCAACGGCTGCGGGCCGCTGCGCTTGGAAAGCTCTTCACGGCAGGCCGCCATCATGCGCAGGCCACCGGAGCAATGCACGTTGACCATCCACACGCCCATCTCGGCTGCAGCTTTCACGGCCATCGCGGTGGTGTTGGGAATGTCATGAAATTTCAGGTCGAGGAATACCTCGAAGCCTTTGTCACGCAGGGTGCCGACGATTTCCGCGGCGCAACTGGTGAACAGTTCCTTGCCCACTTTGACCCGGCACAGTTTCGGGTCCAACTGGTCGGCCAGCTTCAGTGCGGCGTCACGGGTGGGAAAATCCAGGGCGACGATGATAGGAGTCTGGCAGGCGGACATGGATGGGCTCTCAGGCAAGTCGAAATCGGCGCGCATTGTAGCGGAAGCAGCGCCAGCGCGGCACCCGATGATCGGTAAAATCGTCGCCACAATCGTGATCAGCATAGCGCTCGCAGCTATTGTGTCGAACCCGATACACAACCGACACGCCGCCAACAAGCGCCCACGCTAGCCTCGCCAGCCGCAACACGCCCTTACATCAGCACTTCCCGCCTCACGGCAGGACGCCTATGCTGAAACCACCACCTCGCAGCCCATCTTTGTGGTTGGCGGCCTACTGGCAGATGAACAGCCCCATGCACAACACCCAAACGACCGTGACTGATGAGCATAAAGACGACAAGCGCTGGAGCATCCGCGCGCTGATCGTCGACGATGACGTGCCGATCCGCGAGCTGATGATCGACTACCTGGCCCGCTTCAACATCCACGCCAGCGGCGTCACCGACGGCGCGGCCATGCGTCAGGCGTTGCTGGCCGAACATTTCGACGTGGTGGTCCTCGACCTGATGCTGCCCGGCGAAGACGGCCTGTCGCTGTGCCGCTGGCTGCGCGCCGAATCGGACATCCCGATCCTGATGCTCACCGCCCGCTGCGAACCCACCGACCGCATCATCGGCCTGGAACTGGGCGCCGACGACTACATGGCCAAACCGTTCGAACCACGGGAACTGGTGGCGCGGATCCAGACCATCCTGCGCCGGGTGCGCGATGATCGCACCGAACAGCGCGCCAACATTCGCTTCGACAACTGGCGCCTGAACAGTGTCCTGCGCCAGTTGATCGCCGACGATGGTCTGGTAGTGCCGTTGTCCAACGCCGAATTCCGCCTGCTCTGGGTCTTCATCGAACGCCCGCGCCGGGTGCTCAGCCGCGAACAACTGCTGGACGCCGCCCGCGGCCGTTCGATCGAAGCCTTCGACCGCAGCATCGATTTGCTGGTGTCGCGCCTGCGGCAAAAACTCGGCGACGACCCGAAAGCCCCGCAGTTGATCAAAACCGTGCGCGGTGAGGGTTACCTGTTCGATGCGCGAGACATCGGCTGATGCGAGCGCGCTTCGACACGCTGTTCGGCCGCCTGTTTGGCATGCTGTTCGTGGCGATCGTCCTGGCGCACCTGCTGGCCTTTGCCTGGTTTCACCACTACGGCCCGCCTCCACCGCCGCCCCCGCCGGAATTCGCCGAGGGCGTCGAGGGCCAACGGCCGCCGCCGGATCCACGCTTCGCCCATCGCCCGCCACGCCCCTGGTTCGGCGGGCCGCTGGTGCCGCTGACCTTCCAGTTCATCTCGCTGATGATCGCTGCCTGGTACGGGGCGAAACTACTCAGTCGACCGATCCAGCGCCTGAGCAACGCCGCCGAACGCCTGAGCGAAAACCTCGACAGCCCGCCACTGGACGAGTCTGGCCCACGTGAAGCGCGGCAAGCGGCGTACACTTTCAACCTGATGCAACAACGCATTCGCGAACAGGTGCAGCAACGGGCACGCATGCTCGGCGCCGTCTCCCACGACCTGCGCACCCCGCTGTCGCGGTTGAAACTGCGGCTGGAGCAGATCGACGACGACAAACTGCAAGGCCAGATGCGCCAAGACCTCAACGACATGATCGGCATGCTCGACGCCACCCTCACCTACCTGCACGAACAGCGCACCAGCGAAGCCCTGCAGTTGATGGACGTGCAGGCGCTGGTCGAATCGTTGTGCGAAAACGCCCAGGACCAAGGCGCGGACGTCCAGGTCAGCGGCCATTGCGCACCGCTACCGGTGCAGCCGATGGCGCTACGCTCGTGTATCAACAACCTGATGGACAACGCTCTGCGCTATGCCGGGCAAGCACGTATCGAACTACAGGATCAGCGCGAGCAACTGCTGATCCGCGTCATCGACCACGGCCCGGGGATTGCCGAGGACAAGCGTGAAGCGGTGTTCGAGCCGTTTTATCGTCTGGAAGGTTCGCGTAATCGCAACTCCGGCGGCGTCGGCCTGGGCATGACCATTGCCCGCGAGGCGGCGCAGCGTTTGGGTGGCCAGTTGAATCTGGAAGAGACCCAGGGTGGCGGCCTGACCGCCATCATCCGTCTGCCGCGCACCTGAGAACACATCATTCCCCTGTGGGAGCGGGCTTGCTCGCGAAGGCGTCGGCTGATCCAACACCTCCATTGAATGGAGTGGCCTATTCGCGAGCAAGCCCGCTCCCACCGTTGGGTCGGGTGCGGTCAGTTAGAGATTGGGCAGCTCGTAGGCCGCCTTCGCGAGCAGGCTCACTCCCACCGTTGGGTCGGGTGCGGTCAGCTAGAGATTGGTCGGCTCGTAGGCCGCCTTCGCGAGCAGGCTCACTCCTACAGTTGGATTTGCGGGGGATCCAGTTAGAGATTGGTCGGCTCGTAGGCCGCCTTCGCGAGCAGGCTCAATCCTACAGTTGGATTTGCGGGGGATTCAGTTGGAGATTGGTTGGCTGGAAGGGCCTCTTCGCGAGCAAGCCCGCTCCCACCGTTGGGTCGGGTGCGGTCAGTTAGAGATTGGGCGGCTCGTAGGCCGTCTTCGCGAGCAAGCCCGCGCCCACCGTTGGGTCGGGTGCGGTCAGTTAGAGATTGGTCGGCTCGTAGGCCGCCTTCGCGAGCAGGCTCACTCCTACAGTTGGATTTGCGGGGGATTCAGTTGGAAATTGGTTGGCTGGACGGGCCTCTTCGCGAGCAAGCTCGCTCCCACCGTTGGGTCGGGTGCGGTCAGTTGGAGATTGGTCGGCTCGTAGGCCGCCTTCGCGAGCAAGCCCGCTCCCACCGTTGGGTCGGGTGCGGTCAGCTAGAGATTGGTCGGCTCGTAGGCCGCCTTCGCGAACAGGCTCGCTCCCACAAAAGCGCTAAAGCCGAGCACATGCTCTTCACCACTCAATGGCCGAGTGTCAGCTCGCCGAAAGCTCTTGATCTTGCCTTACCGGCCCCATCGGCAGGCTGAGTGGAGGGATTGATCCGGGAGTGGGAGCGCAGCGACCGTTCGACGAAGTCGAACACATCGAGAGGAGGTGCAGCGAAGCAAACCGGAGGCGATGCGCCCGGATCAATTCCGGAACGAAGGAACCCCGAGCCTTAGCGAGCGGGCCGTACGCCGGGGCCAAGCCTTTTGGTTACTTTTCGGCGTCTGGAAAAGTGACTCGCCGTCAGGGCGAAACCGCCAGCCGCCACACCCAAAGAAACGGATATTCACACAACCCAATCAAGAACATGGTCGGCCCAAAGGCCGCCAAATCACAGCGTCACCGCCGATCCTCAACCCGAGCCTGACTCTTGCTCCAATCCGTCAACAAACTATAAGCCACCGCCAAAAGCGTAGGCCCGATAAACAACCCGATAAACCCAAACGCAATCAACCCGCCAAACACCCCAAGCAACACAATCACCAACGGCAGATTCCCGCCCCGGCTGATCAGATAAGGCTTCAACACGTTATCCACGCCACTGATGATGAACGTCCCCCAGATCCCGAGAAACACCGCCATCCCATACTCACCCTTCCACGCCAGCCACGCCGTAGCCGGAATCCACACCAACGGCGGCCCCATCGGAATCAGACTGAGCAGGAAGGTCACAATCCCCAGCACCAGTGCCCCAGGAACCCCGGCAATCAGAAACCCGATCAGCGCCAGAATCGCCTGCGCCGCCGCCGTACCGATCACCCCGTTGACCACCCGCTGCACAGTGCCAGCCACCAGTTCGATGTAATACCCGGCACGCTCACCGATCAGCCGTTCCAGCAGACTGTGCACAAACGCTGCCAGCCGCGGCCCGTCACGGTAGAAAAAGAACACAAAGACAATGCTCAGGGTCAGCTCGAGGATACCGCCGCCGATCTGCGCACTGCGCGCCAGCAGCCAGTTACCGACCTGCCCCAGATACGGCTTGATCGACACCATCAGCGCCGCACCCTGCTGATCGATGCTGTTCCAGACCCCAACCAGCCGCTCACCCACCAGCGGCACGGAGCCGAGCCAGACCGGCGCCTCCGGCAGTCCGTCAACCTGCACATCCTTGATGAACGCTGTGGCATCGCGCACATGATCGGCCAGGTTGAACCCCAGCCACACCAGCGGCGCCGCCACCAGCAGCATCCAGCCCAGGGTCAAAATAGCTGCAGCGAGGGATTCGCGGCCATTGAGCCAACGGGTCAGCAGACGCATCAGCGGCCAACTGGCAAACGCCAGCACCGCGCCCCAGAACAGCGCCGACCAGAACGGCGCCATCACCCAAAAACTGGCACCAAACAGCACCAGCAGGAGGATTTGCACCAACAGCCGATCATTATTGAGCATGTAGAGTCTCGAAAAAGTCAGTCCGTCAAAGAGTAGGCGAACACGCCACGCGTGCTCGCCCGATACAGCTTATCGCAACAGATCGATGCGCAGGCCCGCGCTATCGGCACTCCCTGCCTCCATCCGTGCCGCACGCACGCCCTGACCGATCAGCGCCTGACGCCAGGCCTCGGCCTTCGGCCCGGAAATCGTCACCCGCTGAGTGGTGTCGAGGTTCAAGCCACGGGAAATCAACCGCAGCCAGGTGTCATCCGGGTCGCCCACCAGTTTGGGCAGGTTCAGCTCGCCCGTGCTCTTGAGCTGGCGCAACAGCGTGGCCGAGGTCGGCAGCAACTCGCCCAGTGGCGCGCTCGCCTCGAACTGCTCGACATGCAGGTAGGCTTTGCGATTACCTCGGGTGATGCTGTAGAGCGCCACCAGGGTGTTGTCCTTCGGGGCAGCCAGGCGCAACAGCAAGTAAGCCTGTTGCTCGTCGGCACCGTACAGCTTGGAATTGCCGAACACCTCGTTGGCCCACAGGCTGCTTTCGCCGCAGTCGCGGGCCTGACACCAGAACAGCAGCTCGGCGCCCTGTTTTTGCAGGGCTTCGCGGGCAGCGGTGAAGGCTTCGGTGGCGGCGTGTTCCGGCGGCAACTCGTAGGTCACCGCCGTGGTCTGGCCGCGCGCGGTGACCTGGCCGTCGAAGCGCAACTGGCCGCTGATCTTGCGGATCGAGCCCAGCGGATAAATGCGCTCGAGCTCCACGGGAGGGCGATAGTCGACGATCTGCGCATCGGCCAGACGCGGCACGATCTGCAGATCCTGGCTGCCCGGTACATCGGCAGCGAATAGAACGGGACTGAAACAGCACAGCGTCAACAGACTGAGTGACCGCATAGTCAGGCTCATCGGATCGGCATGGCTTGGCGGGTCGGGGTCGCAGCAGTATAGAAATCCATCGTGTTTGTCTCCCATTTCAACCCGCCCAGCCTCGACAGTTGCCCGGTGCAAGTCAAGGAATGGCGAAGAAGCGATTGAAACAGTCTGCGACAAGCTCGGCACCGAACTCATCGTTCAGGTGCAAATGGTGCCCGCCCGCCAGCTGTTCCTGGCTAAAGGGTAGACGTTCCAGCAACTCAGGATGTTTGGTCAGCATGCCATCGGCGGCGACCACCAGTTGCGCCGGGCAGATAATGCGCTGGACGAAGGCCATGGCCTGTTCCTGCGTCAGGCGCAGCGGCGATGGCAAGGTCAGGCGATTGTCGGTGCGCCAGGTGTAGCCGCCGGGTACTGGCATCAAACCGCGTTGCGCCAGCAGTTCGGCGGCTTCGCGACTGACCGCCACCAAACCTTTCATCCGCGCTTCGATGGCGCGGTCGAGGGTGTTGTAGACCGGTTTGCGCTTCGCGCGCAGGTCCAGTTGTGCCTGCAGGGCCATGCCCATGCGTTCGGCGGCGTTTTCGCCTTTGTCCGTAGGCGGAATTACTCCGTCAATCAACGCCAGATGGCTGATGCGCTCCGGTAACGAGCCCGCCAGCACCAGCGAAACAATCGCGCCCATCGAATGCCCAAGCAGGCCGAAGCGCTTCCAGCCTAGTTGCTCGGCGACCTGCAGCACATCATGGGCGTAATCCCACAAGGCATAGCCGGCACCGTTGGGACGATGTCCGGAGTGACCGTGCCCGGCCATGTCCAGGGCAACGATGCGCAGGCCTTTGAGCTTCGGCGCCAGCCGCGCGAAGCTGTTGGCGTTGTCGAGCCAGCCATGCAGAGCAATCACCGGCAGACCGTCCTCGGGACCGAACAAATGCGCCGCCAGTTCGATATGCGGCAGGCTCAGGCGCACTTCTTCGACGGTCGGGCTCATGCGCAGTCCTTGTCCTGACGACCTTCCCAGCGGTTGAACAGATTCTTCAACAGGCGCGCGGTGTCCTGCGGACGCTCCAGCGGAAACATGTGCCCGCCCGGCATGCTCAGCAATTCTCCCTGCGGCAGGCGCGAAACGAAACTGCCGTGATGACGCATCACCACGCGACTTGTGTGCCCGCGCACTACCGCCAGCGGCACTTTCAGTTGCCGGGTGCGGCCCGGGCTGGTGTGCGGCACGCCGCGATAGATGCTGATTTCAGTAGCCGGATCGAAGCGCAGGCGCAACGTGTCGCCGACCTTGTGCAAACCGTGTTGCAGGTAGGCGTCGAAGCACTCCGGATCAAAACCGCGGAACAGGCTCTTGCCGGCAAAGTAACTGCGCGCACTGGCGAGATCGGCAAACTCTTCACGACGGCCAAGCGTGCGGCCGGCGGGGGTCAGTTTGTCGATGAAACCAAAGCGCTTGGCGGCGCGGATCACCCATTGATCAGTGCGGGTCAGCACCGGCGAGTCGAGCATCACCACGCCGCGATACAGTTCAGGGCAACGCAGCGCCGCGTGCAGGTGCAACACGCCGCCAAAGGAATGGCCGACGCCCCACACCGGTTGATCCTGCTGCTGCAAATGGTGGATCAGTTCGTCGACGAGGTTGTACCAGTTGTCGTCCGCTGGAAAACGCGGGTCATGGGCATGCAGTTCCAGATGCGCGACCCGATACTCGGGCGCCAGCGCCGCGAACAACTTGCCATAGGTGCCCGAGGGAAACCCGTTGGCGTGGGTGAAAAAGATCGGTTGCGACATACCGGTAAATCCATGAGCGGAAAACATGCCGCTGATTGTCCGCAAGAGCGCGCCCCTGAGCAATGACCGTAACTGCCAGGAATGATGACAGTCCGGTCATGGCTATGGGCGCATCGGACTTCAACGTGCCGGCGGCTGCTCGCCCAGCGGCACCACCGCCATGGTCAGGCGCGACACACAACTGGCCTTGCCTTCATCACTGGTCAGGCGGATATCCCAGACATGCGTGGTGCGGCCGATATGAATCGGTTTGGCCACCGCCGTCACCCGCCCGCTGCGCAAGCCGCGCAAATGGTTGGCGTTGATCTCCAGCCCCACGCAATAGAACTTGCTGGCGTCGATGCACAGGTAACTGGCCATCGAGCCGACGGTTTCCGCCAGCACCACCGAGGCCCCGCCATGCAGCAGACCGTAAGGCTGGTGAGTCCGGTGGTCGATGACCATGCTCGCCGTCAGCGACTCTTCGTCGAAGGACTCGAAGCGGATATCCAGCACTTCGCCGATGGTGTTTTTCTGGATTGCGTTCAACTGCTCGATGTTCGGAGTGGTGCGCCACAAGGTCATCGCAGGCTTCCTTTGTTGTTTTGATCGTCACTCAATCCTGCCACAGCACCGCCTCGCTGCGCTCGCTCCATTCTTCAAAGCGCGCACCGTAGGTGTCTTCGATGACATTGCGCTTGATCTTCAACGTCGGCGTGAGAAAGCCGTTTTCCACCGCCCAACTGTCCTTGACCACCACCAGCCGCCGCAGCCGCTCATGCTTGTCGAGCACGGCGTTGACCTCTTCCAGCAGTTTCTCCAGGCTCGAATGCAGACTCGCCCGGCCCTCTTCCTGATGGACCGTCGAGAGCACGCACAAGCCCAGCGGCGCACTCAGACCATCACCCACCACGCAGACCTGCTCGATTCGCGAGTGCACCGCCAGGCGGTTTTCAATCGGCGCCGGGGCCACGTATTTGCCTTTGCTGGTCTTGAAGATTTCCTTGAGCCGCCCGGTCAGGCGCAGGCGCCCCTCGGCGTCCTGCTCGCCCTTGTCGCCGGTACGCAGGAAGCCGTCTTCGGTCAGGGTTTCGGCGGTTTTCTGCGGTTCTTTGAAATAACCGAGCATGTTCGCCTGACTGCGCACCTGCACCTCGCCGGACTCGTCGATACGCACCTCGACATCCGGACACGGCCTGCCGATCCAGCCTTGTTTGTATTGGCCCGGCAGGCAGATGTGCGAGTAGCCGCAACTCTCGGTCATGCCATAGACCTCGAGTACATCGAGGCCGAGCTTCTGATACCAGGTGAGCAGGGTCTGTGGCACCGGCGCCGCACCGGACAGGGCGACGCGCAAGGCATCGAGGCCCAACCCGGACAACACCTTGTGCCCTACCCGCTTGCCAATCAACGGCAGGCCGAGCAGGAAATCCAGGCGTTTGGCCGGGATCTTGCCGTATACGCCCATCTGGAACTTGGTCCAGATCCGCGGCACGCCGAACATCGCCGTCGGCCGCGCCCGTTGCAGGTCGTTGATGAAGGTGTCGAGGCTTTCGGCAAAGAACACGGTTTGCCCGGTGTAGATCGAGGCCAGCTCAACGAACATCCGTTCGGCGACATGGCACAGCGGCAGGTACGACAGCAGCCGATCGTGCTCGTTGAGGCCGAACAACTGCGTGCCACGAGTCGTAGCGAACCCCAGATTGGCAAAGCTGTGCATCACGCCCTTGGGCAACCCGGTGGTGCCGGAGGTGTAAATGATGGTTGCCAGTTGCTCGCCTGCCGGGCACGGGTCGTCCTGGATCGGCGAGCTCTTTTGCAGGTCGTCCCAACTGAAATCGAACGCGCCGGGCGGGTGCAGCGGCAGGCTGATGGTTGGCAGCCCCGACGCAATCCCATTGGACATCCCGGGCCAGTCATCGAGTTTGCCGATGAACGCCAGCACGCTTTGCGAATGGGTGAGCACCTGGTTCACCGAGTCTGCGGTGAGGTTGGGATACAGCGGCACCGACACGTGCCCGGCCATCCAGATCGCCAGATCGGCAATGATCCAGTGCGCGCAGTTTTTCGAGATCAGCGCGATGTGGCTGCCTTGCGGCAATTCCCGGGCGCGCAGCCAGTGCGCGGCGCAACGGGCCTGATGAGCGACATCGGCCCAGGTCAGGGTCTCGACCTGCCCGCCGCCGATGGGCTGCACGAGAAAACGCTGGCGCGGGTGCCGGGCCTCACGTTCGTAGAACACGTCCAGCGGCAAACGGAATGCGGCAGACATGCGACTCGCTCCTGTTTTTTGGGTCTGGAGCAAGCGTAGTCAACCAAGCAAGTGCTTGGTTGGAAAATTCAAACAAATAATTTCAACTGACAATGAGGTCACCTGTGGGATCAGCGTCAGGGGTGCTTGAGGCTGTTAAGCGTCATCGAACCGATCAGCAGCTCAGGGCTTTCCAGCTCAGCCAGGCCAGCGGTGCTGACCTTCTCCGGCGGATACCCGGCGCCATGCTGCAGATAACTTAGCAGATTGCCCACCAGCGGGTTGTGGCTGACCAGCAGCACATTGCTCACCGATACCAGTTGATCGGTGACCTTGTCCGGATCGGTCTCCGGGGTCAGCCACTCGACGGTGCGAATCTCCGGCTCGAAACCCAAGGCCTCGCGGACAATCTGCGCGGTCTGCTGCGCACGCAGATAAGGGCTGGCATAGATCGCCGTCAGTGGCTGACCGATCAACCGGGCTGCACTGCTCAAGGCCTCTTTGCGACCATGCTCGGTCAGTTCCCGCTCGGAGTCGGGGCACGAGCCATAAGGCACCGCCTCACCGTGACGCAATACCCAGAGTTTCATAGCTTGGGTTCCTCATCTCGGACCGGATGCGGGGCTGGCGGCACGGCGTGCGGCGTCTCGCCTTCCGGGGCACGCGGGGTTGGCCAGTCGGCGAACGGCCACGGTTTCTGATCGCTGTTAAAGCTGCCGAAGCGGCCGATCTGCGCCAGGAACTGACTCAGGCTGTCGCCGAAATTCATCAGGCCGGCGCTCGGCGCGCCATAAATCAAACGATAGATCAGTTGCACCAGCACCACCGCGCCGAGGATGAACTGCGCCACTTGCCAGACCAGCACGTAGACGATCATCCACAGCACCCGCAGGAGAATGGATTCGTACTTGGCTTCGGTTTTCGGATCGTTCATGGCTCGCTTCCTGTTGAATCAGTTGAAACCGCTGGTGGAAATAAAGTCGACGTCGGTTTTCGGCTCGGCACGCATCAGTAGACCGATCACCTGCTCCAGCGTGCGTCCTTCAAACAGAATCGCATGCAGCCCGGCGACCAGCGGCATGTATACACCGACCTCCTGGGACTTGGCCTTGAGCACTTTCAGGGTGTTGACCCCTTCGGCGACTTCGCCCAGACGCGACACCGCTTCATCAAGGCTCAAGCCCTGACCGAGGGCAAACCCGACCTGATAGTTGCGGCTCTTCGGTGACGAGCACGTGACGATCAAATCACCGACCCCGGCCAGACCGAGGAAGGTCATCGGGTTCGCGCCCTGATTCACCGCAAACCGGGTCATCTCGGCCAGGGCGCGGGTGATCAGCATGCTCTTGGTGTTCTCGCCCATCTCCAGCGCCACGGCCATGCCGGCGATGATCGCGTAGACGTTTTTCAGTGCGCCGCCCAGTTCGACACCAAAGCGGTCGGCACTGGCATAGACGCGGAAGGTGCGGCCATGCAGCGCAGCCTGCACCTGCTTGCACAGGTCTTCGTCTTCGCTGGCGACCACGGTGGCGGTCAACGCGTGCTCGGCGATCTCGCGCGCCAGGTTCGGCCCGGACAGCACGCCGATGCGCGCCTGCGGGGCGATTTCTTCGAGGATCTGGCTCATCAGTTTGAAGGTGTGGGCTTCGATGCCCTTGGTCAGGCTGACGAGCATCTTGCCGCTCAGGCGCTCGGCGTGGGCGGCCAGCACTGTGCGCAGGGCGCTCGATGGCAGCGCGACGAAGCACAGCTCGCAGGCGTCGAGCGTTGCCTGCAGGTCAGTGACGGCGGTCACCCCCGGCAAAATCTTGATGCCCTTGAGGTAACGCGGGTTCTCGCGATTGACCCGGATGGCCTCGGCCTGCTCGGGGTCACGCATCCACTGCCGGACTTGATGGCCGTTCTCGGCCAATAGATTGGCCACGGCGGTACCAAAACTTCCGCCTCCCAGGACCGCAATCGGGCGCTGTTCAGTCATATGCAATCCGTTAATCCATACCAGTGGCGATGCCGGCATTATACGGGGCGACCGGGTCGCGGCCAGCCCCTGCGTCAATTACCGGCACTTGTAGGAAGAAGACCAATAAAACCGAGGAAAATGCCCGCATCTTGACTGGAAAAGTCGCTGCCCTCGGTTAACATGCGCGCCAATTCTTTGCGATCAAGGCTGTGTCGTGTCTTTTGGTGCTCCCCCTTCGCGTTCGTCCCTGTTGCTGGCGCTGCTGTTCAGCCCGGTGTTGCAGGCGGACGACCTGTTTGTCGACGGCGAAACGCTGCCGCAGGTGCTGACGGCCACGCGCCTGAAACAGACGCCAGCGGAAGTTCCGGGGAGCATGACCGTCATCGACAGTGAATTGATCAACGCCAGTGGCGCCCGCGACATCAGCGAACTGCTGCGCCTGGTGCCGGGGATGATGGTCGGCAACATCAGCGGCAATCAGGCCGCGGTCAACTATCACGGGACCAACGCCAGTGAAGCGCGGCGCATGCAGGTGCTGATCGATGGCCGTTCGGTGTATCGCGCAGGTCTCGCCACGGTGGACTGGAGTGATATTCCGGTGGCCATGGAAGACATCGAGCGCATCGAGGTTTTCCGTGGGCCGAACACCGTCAGCTATGGCGCCAACGCGCTGATGGCGGTGGTCAACATCATCACCCGCAACCCGGCGGACAGCCACGGCACGCGACTGAAGTACACCCGTGGCCAGCGCGGCATCAACGATTTCTATGCCAGCCAGGGCACCGGCTGGAATGGCGGCGATCTACGCCTGTCGCTGTCCGGCCTGGAAGACGATGGCTTCGACAGCGACCGCAGCGGCGCCGATTATCGCGACAGCCGCCGCTTGAACCGCTTCAGCCTCGCCGTCAGCCAGACCCTGAGCGACAACCAGAGCCTCGACTGGCAGGTCAACGCGAAGGACGGCACCAATCAGCGGCCTTACACCTACCGCCCGGTGTTCTCGGGGATTACCGCCGCCGGGAACAATTCCGACGTGGTGGCCAAGGATTACGCTGGATCGGTGCGCTGGAATCTCGACATCAATCCGCAACACAGCCTTTATATACAAGGCTCGGCCCAGCACTGGGATCGCCAGCAAGTGTGGCGCGCGTGCGATGCCGAAGTGTCGTTCAGCCCGCAGTTGACGCAACTGTGGCAACTCAACCCGAACTACACCGAGCGCCTGGCGCGCAACATCACCCGCTTCACCGGCCCCGGCGCAGCGCCCGGCACCCCGCAGGAAATGGCCCTGGCCAATCAGGTGCTGGATCAGTGGCGCAACGGTGCCAGTCAGACCCTGTGCGGCGATATCGACCAGAGCACCCGAGAGTCGCGCTACGACCTGGAATTACAGGACACCCTCAGCCTGTCCGACAGTCTGCGACTGGTCAGCGGCATGAACTATCGTTACGACCGGGCCGATTCCGAGACCTACTTCAACGGCACGCTGGACGACACCACTTGGCGTGCGTTCGGCCAGTTGGAGTGGCGCGCCAGTGAACACTGGCTGTTGCAGGGCGGCGCAATGTTCGAAAACACCCAATTGATCGGCAGTTCGCTGACGCCCAGATTCGCGGTCAACTACCTGATCAACCCGCGTCATGGGCTGCGCGCGGTGTACTCGGAAGCGATCCGCTCGCCGGACATGTTCGAGAACAACGTCAACTGGAGCTATCAGGTGAGCAACCTGCGGCCCTCGGCTTACGGTCAGTCTTCGGCCCGCTACTTCGTCAAGACCCGTGGCCCGGGCGATCTCGATCAGGAACACATGCGCTCGCGCGAGTTGGGCTACAACGGCTATTTCGCCGAACTGGGGCTGGCGGTCGATGTGAAGCTGTTCTACGACGAAATCACCGGGATGATCAGCGAGCCGCTACGCAACAACCAGTACATCGCCAGCAACGCCAACAGCTCACGTTTTCGCGGCACCGAAACCCAGCTCGACTGGCGCCTGAGCCTGATCGATCGCCTGCGCTTCACTTACGCTTTCGTCGATGCCGAGGCGAGCAATCCGCTGGATCAGCAATTCACCTCACGCAACAGCGGCTCCGCCGGTTGGTTGCGCGATTGGGGCCACGGCTGGAACAGCGCCCTCTTCTATTACGGCGACAACGCGCTCAACGGCTACCGCTTCGAGCGGGTCGATACGCGCATCGCCAAACGCATCCCTCTGGGCAAGGCTCAATTGCAACTGGCCGGCGTACTGCAACAGCGGCTCGACAACGAGCCGACCACCTTCGTCGACAACAATTACGACGAACGCCGGGTGATGTACTTCAGCGCCGAGCTGGAGTTCTAAGGTGCGCTACGGCACGGCAAACAAGACGCCAACCCTTGGCCACTGGCTGGCCGGTGTCTGTCTGTTTTTGACCGCGTGGCTGCACGGCGTCGCGGTGCAAGCCGCCGACATCCTGTTGACCGGCGCCGAAGAAAGCCCTGGGGTGCAGGCCTTCGTCGAGGCCCTGAGCGAACTGCGCCCCACCGACAACGTGCGGTTCCAGCCACTGGCGAGCCTGCCGGCGCCGGGTAAATTGCCGAGCAATCTGCGGATGATACTGCTCGACCTGCCCAGCCTCGATTGGCGCCTTAAGGAGTCTCAGGGACCGGCGACGCTGGTGTTGCGCATCAGCCGCCTGCAGGCCCGGCAGCGCTTGGGTGCCGCGCAACCGGCGCACTTGAGTCTGCTGTGGAGCGATCCACCGCTGGGGCGGCAGCTGCAATTGATTCAGCGGATTCTGCCGCAGGCGCGGCGAGTCGGCGTGCTGTTCGATAAGCACAGCGAATTCCTGCTCAATGAGCTGCAACTGGCCGCCGCGCCGTTGCATCTGCAAATCGTCAGTCAGCGCTGGGACAACATTCAGGACAGCCGCCCGTTGCAGACGGTACTGAAAAACAGTGACGTGCTGCTGGGCCTCGACGACCCGGACCTGTACAACCCGAAAACCGCGAAGAACCTGCTGCTCAGCAGCTATTCCCGGCAGATCGCACTGGTTGGACCGAACGCCGCGTTTGTCCGTGCCGGCAGCCTGGCCAGCACTTACAGCGATCAGCACGACTGGCTGACCATCCTCGACGAATTGCTTGACCGCCCCTCGGCCACATGGCCGCGGACGCTCTATCCCGAACGTTTTAAAGTTTCAAGTAATGCGCAGGTCGCTCGTTCCCTGGGTATCGAGCCAATCGATGAAGCGTCTGTTGCCCGCCAGTTGGCTGAAGGAGAAAGCCACCCATGAATCTGCGTCGCCGCTGGGATATCAACACCCGCACGCAATTGATCAGTCTGGGCCCTGCACTGCTGCTCACGCTGCTGCTGATCAGCTTCTTTACCTTCGTGCGCATCCAGGATTTGCGTCAGGAGCTCAATCACACGGGGCAACTGATCGCCAATCAACTGGCCCCGGCCACCGAGTACGGGGTAATTTCCGGCAACAACGACGTGCTGGAAAGCCTGCTCAAAGCCACCCTGGCCACACCGAACGTGCGTTTTATCGAAGTGCAGGACAGCGCCAACCGGATTCTGGCCTACGTTGAACAGGCCGCCGACGCGCACAACCGACCGCATCAGGTCGAAGTGTTCCAGGCCCCGGTGCGCCTGCAACGGATCGCCCTCAACAGCGACTTTTTCCACGACGCCAAAGCCAGCAACAACGTAACCAGCGAGGATTATCTGGGCCGGGTGATCGTCGGCCTGTCCAACGATGCCTTCAGTCAGCGCCAGCAGGAAATTCTGCTCAAGGCGGGGATTCTGGCGTTGTTCGCCCTGCTCTTCACTTTTGTTCTGGCGCGACGTCTGGCCGGCAGTCTGTCGGCGCCGATCCGCGATATCGGCAACGCGGTCAAGGCGATTCAGCAAGGCGACTACAAGACCCCGCTGCCGATTGTCGATGACACCGAACTGGGCGCCCTGTCGCAGCATATCAACAACCTCGCCCAGGCACTGGAGCAGGCCAGCCGCGAACAGCATCAGGCGATGGCACAACTGATCCAGACCCGCGAAGAAGCAGAAAAGGCCAACAACGCCAAATCCGACTTCCTGGCGATGATGAGCCACGAACTGCGCACGCCCATGAACGGCGTGCTGGGCATGTTGCAGTTGCTGGAAACCACGGACATGACCGAGGAGCAGATCGAGTATGCAGCGCTCGCTTCCGAGTCCACCGAGCATCTGCTGAAAGTCATCAACGACATTCTCGACTTCTCGCGGATCGAACGCTCGGAGCTGGAACTGGAGCACATCCCGTTCAACCTCGCCGACCTGATCGGCGCTTGCGCCCAGTCGTTCCAGCACAGTGCGGTGCAGCGTGGCCTGGCCCTGAACCTGCGGATCCCCGAGGACATGCGCGACTTGCAGGTGCAAGGCGACCCGACGCGGATCCGGCAGATTCTGGTCAACCTGGTGGGCAACGCCCTGAAGTTCACCGAGCGCGGCCGGGTCAGCATCGAGGCGCAGTGGCAGTCGCTGGATCACGAACTGCTGTGGTTCACCTGTTCGGTGCGCGACAGCGGCATTGGAATCTCGTCGGAAAGTCTGGAGTTGATGTTCGACGCGTTCCAGCAAGCCGACAGTTCGATTTCGCGCCGTTATGGTGGCACCGGGCTCGGCCTGCCGATCGCCCGCACCCTGGCCGAACGCATGGGCGGGACGTTGCGTGCGCAAAGTGAAGAAGGTCTCGGATCGGTATTCACCCTGGAAATCCCGTTGGCTTTATATAAGCAGACGTTGCCGCAACTGGCGGCACCGCGCGCAGCCAATGGCAACGGGCATGGTGAAGGGCGCAATGTGTTGCTGGTGGAGGACAATCCGGTCAACCAGACGGTCATCGAGGCAATGTTGCGCAGCCTGGGCTTTACTGTCAGCGTCGCCACCGATGGCGCGCAAGCGGTACGCAGCGCCGAAGGTAATGATTTCGAAGTGATTCTGATGGACTGCCGTCTGCCGATCATCGACGGCTATGAAGCGACCCGGCAGATCCGTCTGCTGCCCGGACGCAGCGAGGTGCCGATCATCGCGCTGACCGCCAACGCATTGCAGGGTGACCGCGAAACCTGCCTGTCGGCGGGCATGAACGATTATCTGGCGAAGCCGTTCAAACGCAATGACCTACAACAGATTCTGCAGCGCTGGGTGCAGTAGTGACGGTTTTTCGACCATCTGCGACTGGCGTGAAAAGCGAAAGTGCGGCAGTCTTAGGCACCCGAACAAGCCGCAAAACGGGCTTGAATAAAAATTTCAGTGCACAAGTGTACATTCATGTCCTTGGTGCTGTGACTTTCACCACAACGCAATAGTCTATGAGTAGGCTGCCGATTCGAGGCATGAACGCGTCGATCGGTCGGGAAGATTTGCCCCACCTGCCGCATGGGATTATTGAGGAGCTCGCATGACCAAACAAAACGCCTTTACTCGGGAAGATCTGCTGCGCTGCAGTCGCGGTGAGCTGTTCGGCCCAGGTAACGCGCAACTGCCCGCCCCGAACATGCTGATGGTGGATCGCATCACCCTGATCAGTGAAGAAGGCGGCAAGTACGGCAAAGGTGAATTGGTCGCCGAGCTGGATATCAACCCTGATCTGTGGTTCTTCGCGTGCCACTTCGAAGGCGATCCGGTGATGCCGGGCTGCCTGGGTCTGGACGCCATGTGGCAACTGGTCGGCTTCTTCCTGGGCTGGCAAGGCCTGCCGGGCCGTGGCCGTGCGCTGGGTTCGGGCGAAGTGAAATTCTTCGGCCAGGTCCTGCCGACCGCCAAGAAAGTCACCTACAACATTCATATCAAACGCGTCCTCAAGGGCAAGCTGAACCTGGCCATCGCCGATGGTTCGGTGACTGTCGACGGTCGCGAAATCTACACCGCCGAAGGCCTTCGCGTCGGCGTGTTCACCTCCACTGACAACTTCTAAGGGTTATTCGCATGCGCCGCGTCGTTATCACTGGTCTGGGCATTGTTTCGTGCCTGGGCAATGACAAAGAGACCGTCTCCGCTAACCTGCGTGCAAGCCGCCCTGGCATCCGGTTCAACCCGGAATATGCTGAAATGGGTCTGCGTAGCCAGGTTTCCGGCTCCATCGACCTCAACCTTGAAGAACTGATCGATCGCAAGATCTATCGTTTCGTCGGCCACGCAGCGGCTTACGCCTACCTGGCCATGAAAGACGCCATCGCTGACTCCGGCCTGACCGAAGAGCAAGTGTCCAACCCGCGTACCGGCCTGGTGGCTGGCTCCGGTGGTGCTTCCACGCTGAACCAGATGGAAGCGCTGGACATCCTGCGCGAGAAAGGCGTGAAACGCGTTGGCCCATACCGTGTAACGCGGACCATGAGCAGCACGGTTTCCGCTTGCCTGGCCACGCCATTCAAGATCAAAGGCCTGAACTACTCCATCGCTTCTGCCTGCGCCACCAGTGCTCACTGCATCGGTACCGCCATGGAACAGATCCAGATGGGCAAGCAGGACATCGTCTTCGCCGGTGGCGGTGAAGAAGAGCACTGGAGCCAGTCGTTCCTGTTCGACGCCATGGGCGCTCTGTCCAGCAAGCGTAACGACACCCCGGAACAAGCCTCCCGTGCCTACGACAAAGACCGTGACGGTTTCGTTATCGCTGGCGGTGGCGGTATGGTCGTGGTTGAAGAGCTGGAACACGCTCTGGCCCGTGGCGCCAAGATCTACGCTGAAATCGTTGGCTACGGCGCAACGTCCGATGGCTACGACATGGTTGCCCCGAGTGGCGAAGGCGCGATCCGCTGCATGCAGATGGCAATGTCCACCGTCGACACCCCGATCGACTACCTGAACACCCACGGCACCTCGACTCCGGTCGGCGACGTTGCGGAAATGAAAGGTGTGCGTGAAGTGTTCGGCGACAAGGCGCCAGCGATCAGCTCGACCAAGAGCCTGTCCGGCCACTCCCTGGGCGCCGCCGGCGTTCACGAAGCGATCTACTGCATGCTGATGATGGAAGGCAACTTCATTGCCGGTTCCGCCAACATCGACGAGCTGGACCCTGAAGTGGCCGATCTGCCGGTGCTGACCAAGACCCGCGAAAACGCCACCATCAACACTGTGATGAGCAACAGCTTCGGCTTCGGCGGCACTAACGCCACGCTGGTACTGAAGCGCTGGGAAGGCAAGTAATTCCTCCCCGCTTGAGCCACACATGAAAACGCCCCGACTGGTTCGGGGCGTTTTTTTTGGTCTGCAGAAATTAGCCGGGACACTACTGGCCCGTGCTGTTGATCGTTCCCACGCTCTGCGTGGGAACGATCAAAAGACAGGGCTCCAGAGCGTTCTGAAAATGAAACTTCTGTCATGAAACTTTGCCCCCTGCGACCGAATGTCGCGGATTACGTGGGCTGCAGCACTGTTGCAAAAAACGCAACAACACCTTGCACGAATCAGCCATTTACTTAGCAAGCTAACAAATAATATAAAAGAGTCCTGCACACGCCTTGCTGCAGATAACTTGAGATTTGGAGCTAGCAGATGACTGTAAAAGTAACTGAACGCGACGATTCACACATGTCCCATGAAGGCGTAGCCGCCGGTGTACGGATCTGGGATGTGCATCAACAAGACTTGCTGGTCGGCATGTTCCACAACGAGATCGATGCCCACAACTACAAGGCCGAACTGGAAGTGCTGGAGCAACAACGCGAAGCCCGCTCCTCCTGAATCAACCACAGCATTGAAAACGACAAACCCCGCCGTGAGCGGGGTTTGTCGTTGTTACAGCTTTATCGATTTACCACATCAGGTCATCAGGGATCTGATAGGCCGCGTACGGATCGTCCTCGGCATTGACCTCTTCGGTCTGCACGTTGAGCTGCACGATGCGCTGCGGATCGCGCTCCTGGATCTTCAAGGCCGCTTCACGGGGGATCACTTCGTAGCCGCCGGCATGGTGCACGATCGCCAGCGAGCCGCTGCTGAGCTTGTTGCGCATCAGCGTGTTGACCGAAATGCGCTTGACCTTCTTGTCATCGACAAAGTTGTAGTAGTCCTCGGTGGTCAGCTTCGGCAGACGCGAGACTTCGATCAATTGCTTGACCTGCGCGGCACGGGCCTTGGCCTCGGCTTTCTCTTGCTGCTGACGGTTCAGCTCCTGGTCGCGCTTGACCTTCTCGGCCATGGCTTCCTGGGCGGCGCGTTGCTGCGAATCATCCAGCTCGGCCTGCCCCTTGTGGGCCAGACGCTGTTGCTTCTGCTTGTCTTTGCTGACCTGTTTGGCCTGCTTTTGGTTGACCAGGCCTGCTTTGAGCAACTGGTCGCGAAGGGAAATACTCATGGGGCTTACTCACTTGGGCAGTTGCTCAGCCGCAGCTGGGCGCATTCTTTTCCTGACGTTTGGCTTCACCCCACAGGGCGTCCAACTCTTCGAGGGTGCAATCTTCCATGGGACGATGGGTGTCGCGCAATGCCTGTTCGATAAATCGGAAACGTCTTTCGAACTTGGCGTTGGCGCCCCGCAGCGCGGTTTCCGGATCGACCTTCAGATGCCGCGCCAGGTTGACCACGGAAAACAGCAGGTCGCCGATCTCGTCGGCCACGGCCACCGGATCGTTTTCGGACATCGCTTCGAGGACTTCATCGAGCTCTTCACGCACCTTGTCGAGCACCGGCAAGGCGTGCGGCCAGTCGAAACCGACCTGCCCGGCACGCTTCTGCAACTTGGCTGAACGGGATAATGCCGGCAAGGTTGCGGGCACGTCATCGAGCAGTGACAGTTGCTCGGGCGCGGCGGATTTCTCGGCGCGCTCTTCGGCCTTGATATCTTCCCAACGCTGCTTGACCTGCTCTTCGCTCAGACCCGGCACATCCAGTGGCGCATACAGATCACCGGTGGGGAATACATGAGGATGACGGCGGATCAGCTTGCGGGTAATGCTGTCGATCACGCCGGCGAACTCGAAGCGCCCTTCTTCCCGCGCCAGCTGGCTGTAATACACCACCTGGAACAGCAGATCACCGAGTTCACCCTGCAAATGATCGAAGTCGCCGCGCTCGATGGCATCGGCCACTTCGTAGGCTTCTTCGAGGGTGTGCGGGACGATGGTCTCGTAGGTTTGCTTGATGTCCCACGGGCAACCGTATTGCGGATCGCGCAGACGGCTCATGAGGTGGAGCAGGTCTTCAAGGCTGTACATACAAACTCTCACTCAACTCTTTCTGCGATCTTGATCGTTCCCACGCAGAGCGTGGGAACGATCAACTCCTACAGTGATCATCTTCACGGGGTACGGTTACGCCGCGTCTCGATGATGTTCGGCAACTGCGAAATCCGCCCCAGCAACCGCCCTAGCGCATCAAGTCCCGGGATCTCGATGGTCAGGGACATCAGCGCCGTGTTGTCTTCCTTGTTCGAGCGGGTGTTGACCGCCAGTACGTTGATGCGCTCGTTGAGCAGCACCTGCGAGACGTCACGCAGCAGACCGGAACGGTCGTAGGCGCGGATGACAATGTCCACCGGATAGGTGAGCACCGGCACCGGGCCCCAACTGACCTGGATGATCCGCTCCGGTTCGCGCCCGCCCAGTTGCAGCACCGAGGCACAATCCTGACGGTGAATGCTTACGCCACGACCTTGAGTGATGTAACCGACGATCGCATCGCCCGGCAGTGGCTGGCAGCAGCCGGCCATCTGCGTCATCAGGTTGCCGACACCCTGGATCTGAATGTCGCCGCGCTTGCCCGGTTTGTAACCGGTGGCTTTACGCGGAATCAGCTCCAGCTGTTCGTTGCCGCGTTCCGGCTCGACCAGTTGCTGCGCCAGATTGACCAGTTGCGCCAGACGCAAGTCGCCGGCGCCGAGGGCGGCGAACATGTCTTCGGCGGTTTTCATGTTGGCCTTGTCGGCCAGCTTGTCGAAATCCACCGCCGGCAGGCCGAGACGCGTCAGTTCGCGCTCGATCAGGGTTTTACCGGCCGCCACGTTCTGATCGCGAGCCTGCAACTTGAACCAGTGAACGATCTTCGCCCGCGCCCGCGAGGTGGTGACGTACCCGAGGTTGGAGTTCAGCCAGTCGCGGCTCGGCGTACCGTGCTTGCTGGTGATGATCTCGACCTGCTCACCGGTCTGCAGGCTGTAGTTGAGCGGTACGATGCGCCCGTTGATCTTCGCACCACGGCAGTTGTGGCCGATTTCGGTGTGCACGCGGTAGGCGAAGTCCAGCGGCGTCGCGCCCTTCGGCAAATCGATGGCGTGACCGTCGGGCGTGAAGATGTAGACCCGATCCGGTTCGATGTCGACGCGCAGCTGTTCGGCCAGACCACCGATGTCACCCAGCTCTTCGTGCCACTCGAGGACCTGACGCAGCCAGGAGATTTTCTCTTCGTAGTGGTTGGAGCCGGATTTGACATCGGTGCCCTTGTAGCGCCAGTGCGCGCAGACACCGAGTTCGGCCTCTTCGTGCATCGAGTGTGTACGGATCTGCACCTCGAGAACTTTGCCTTCCGGGCCGATTACCGCAGTGTGCAGCGAGCGGTAGCCGTTCTCTTTCGGGTTGGCGATGTAGTCGTCGAATTCTTTCGGGATGTGCCGCCACAGGGTGTGGACGATACCGAGCGCGGTGTAGCAGTCGCGCATTTCCGGCACCAGCACGCGCACCGCACGCACGTCGTAGATCTGGCTGAATTCCAGACCCTTGCGCTGCATTTTGCGCCAGATCGAATAGATGTGTTTGGCCCGGCCGCTGATGTCGGCGTCGACGCCGGTGGCCTGCAATTCGTCCTTGAGCTGGGTCATCACGTCGGCGATGAAACGCTCGCGATCAAGCCGCCGCTCGTGGAGCAGCTTGGCGATCTGTTTGTATTGATCCGGCTCCAGGTAACGGAAGGACAAGTCCTCCAGTTCCCATTTGATATGACCGATACCGAGACGGTGCGCGAGCGGCGCATAGATGTCGAAGACTTCCCGGGCGACCCGGTTGCGCTTTTCGTCGTCGGCGGTTTTCACCGCACGAATGGCACAGGTGCGCTCGGCGAGCTTGATCAGCGCGACGCGCACGTCGTCGACCATCGCCACCAGCATCTTGCGCAGGTTTTCCACCTGACCCTGGGTGCCCATCACCATCGACTGGCGCGGACTGAGGCTGGCACTGATGGCCGCCATGCGCTGCACGCCGTCAATCAGCTTGGTCACCACCGGGCCGAAACGCTGGCTGACCGCCGTGAGTTCGATCTGGCCTTCACGGACGCCACGGTACAGCACCGCCGCGACCAGCGAGTCCTGGTCGAGCTTGAGGTCGGCGAGGATCTCGGCGATCTCAAGACCGGTGCTGAAACTGCCGCTGCCCTCGGCCCACAGATTTTTTGCGGCGTTGGACTGCTGTTCGGCCTCGCGAGCGAACTCGCAGGCTTCTTTCAAGGCTTCGCGATCCAGTGCCAGATCGACACTGACCGCGTGATCGAGCCAAGCCTCGAGATTGATACTGCCGTCAGTGTTGATCGGCTGGTGTGCTCTCACCTGTACCATCTTGCATTACCTTCCCTACGACGCAGATTCAATGCGTCAAAATCGCTGACCTCTATTGCCCGGTTGCGCTCACGGGGCTGATGCGAGCGCTGTACGGACAGATCAGACGGATTCAGACGAGCCATCCTGGCTCGCTTCAAATAACGCCATGGCCTCGACATGTGCCGTCTGAGGAAACATATCGAGAATCCCGGCACGTTTTAACCGGTAGCCCTGCTTGATCAATTCGACCGTGTCGCGCGCCAGAGTTGCAGGGTTGCACGACACATACACCAACCGTTTGGCACCCAGGGTCGCGAGCTTGCGCACCACCTCGAAAGCACCGTCACGCGGTGGGTCCAAGAGTACCGCAGAAAAGCCGTTTCCGATCCATTTGGCATCGGTCAAAGGCTGGGATAAATCGGCTTGAAAAAACTTTGTGTTATGCAAATTGTTACTAGCGGCGTTCGCAGCGGCGCGATCGACCATGGTCTGTACGCCCTCCACCGCCACCACTTCACGCACGCTTTTGGCCAGCGGCAGGGCGAAGTTGCCCAAGCCGCAGAACAGATCCAGCACGCGCTCGTCGGCGCGCGGTTTCAGCCAGTCCAGCGCCTGCGCCACCATCGCCTCGTTGACCCCGGCGTTGACCTGGATGAAATCCCCCGGCCGCCAGGCCAGATCCAGATCCCACTGTTCCAGGCGATAGCCCAGCGACTGCGTGGCATCGACCGGTTGCGGCTCGCCTTCGCCATGCAGCCACAGTTGCGCTTCATGGAACTGGCAGAATTCCTTGAGAATCGTCAGGTCCGCTTCGGACAACGGCGCCATGTGCCGCAGCAGCAAGGCCAGCGATGAACCGCTGAACAACTCGACATGCCCCAGCGCCTGCGGCTTGCTCAAACGACGGAGCATCTCCGGCAAACGGGTCATGATCGGTTGCAAGGGCTGTACCAGCACCGGGCATTCGCTGATCGCGACGATGTCCTGGCTGCCAGCGGCGCGGAAACCGACTTCGAGGTGCTTCGTCTTCATGTCCCAGCGCACGGCGATCCGCGCGCGACGACGATAGCCGAACTCCGGACCGCTCAACGGCGCGGCCCATTCTTCAGGCGCGACGCCTGCGACCTTCGACAACTGCTCGGCGAGCATGCGTTGTTTCAGGGCAAGCTGTTCGTCGTGGGGCAAGTGTTGAACGCTGCAACCGCCGCAGCGGCCGGCATGCGGACAGGCGGCCGGACGGCGCAGTTCGCTGGCCTTGAACACGCGCTCGGTGCGCGCTTCGACCACTTTGCCGTGGGCGCCAAGCACCCGTGCCTCGACTTCTTCACCCGCCAGGGCGCCGAGGACGAACCAGGTACGGCCTTCGAAAAACGCGATGCCACGACCGTCATTGGCCAGGCGCTCGATGTTCAAGCGCTGTTTTTTGCCGGTCGGGATTTGCGGGGCCTTGCTGCCGCCGGTGGGCTGGAAGCGCAGGCCTCTCTCGTGCCTGGCCATCAGTTGGGCGCGTCGAAAATGCCGGTCGACAGGTAACGGTCGCCACGGTCACAGATGATCGCGACGATCACCGCGTTTTCAACTTCCCTGGACAGACGCAGCATCGCTGCCACCGCACCACCCGAAGACACACCACAGAAGATGCCTTCTTCACGTGCCAGACGGCGAGTGACGTCCTCGGCTTCGCTTTGCGCCATGTCGACAATGCGGTCGACGCGGTCGGCCTGATAGATCTTCGGCAGGTACTCTTGCGGCCAGCGACGGATGCCGGGAATGGCCGAGCCTTCCATCGGCTGCAGACCGACGATCTGCACGCTGTCGCTCTGCTCCTTCAAGTAGCGCGAGACGCCCATGATGGTCCCGGTGGTGCCCATCGAGCTGACGAAATGGGTAATGGTGCCCTGGGTCTGACGCCAGATTTCCGGGCCGGTGGTGGTGTAGTGCGCTTCAGGATTGTCGCCGTTGGCGAACTGGTCCAGCACTTTGCCACGACCTTCGGCTTCCATCTGCTGAGCGAGATCGCGAGCGCCTTCCATGCCCTCTTCCTGGCTGACCAGAATCAGCTCGGCGCCATAGGCGGTCATCGCCGCCTTGCGTTCGGCGCTGGAGTTGTCCGGCATGATCAGGATCATCTTGTAACCCTTGATCGCCGCAGCCATGGCCAGTGCAATGCCGGTGTTGCCCGACGTCGCTTCGATCAGCGTGTCGCCAGCGTGGATCTGCCCGCGCAGTTCGGCACGGGTGATCATCGACAGCGCCGGACGGTCCTTGACCGAACCCGCCGGGTTGTTCCCTTCGAGCTTGAGCAATAGGGTGTTGCTGGTGGCACCGGGCAGGCGCTGCAAACGCACCAGCGGAGTGTTGCCGACGCAATCGGCGATGGTTGGGTACTGCAGGGTCATGGCGTATTCGCAATCCAGACGTGCGGGGGCGCCTATCATACCGGCAAACCCGCGCAGGCCATATCACGCAAAGTGCGGTGCTTATGGTTTCTGGGAATAAGCAGATGACTCAGCCTTCCTCTTCCTCTGCGACATTCATGGCATAGAACTCGTGCAATTTGGCTTGCAGCAATCGTTTGTCTGGCAACTGCACCTGATATTCCGCGATCAGCGCCGCAGACAAGCTGCGGTTGAGGGCGTACTCGACGACCTCGTCCTCCTTGCTGGCGCAAAGCAATAGCCGATGGCCGGATTCTCGTGAGGTTTGCGAACACCGCGATCCAGCGCTTCAAGGTAGAAATTCAGCTTGCCCAGATATTCAGGTTCAAAACGTCCGACCTTGAGCTCGATGGCTACAAGACAGTTGAGCCCACGATGGAAGAACAGCAGATCAAGGGCGAAATCTCGGCCGCCAACTTGTACCGGATACTCCGAGCCGACGAAGCAGAAATCGCGCCCCAACTCGATCAGAAACTCCTTCAGTCGCCCCAGCAACCCTTGATGCAGATCGGTTTCGGCGTGCACGCCGGGCAGGTCGAGAAATTCGACCATGTAGGCGTCACGGAAGATCTCGAGCGCAGCGGGATGAGTCTGTTTGAGGACAGCAGAAGCCTTTGCTGGCTGGGTGACGCTGCGCTCGAAGAGCGCAGCCTTGAGCTGGCGTTCGAGTTCGCGCTTTGACCACTTCTCCTGAATCGCCATGCGCAGATAGAACTCGCGCTCCTGCGGGTGTTTGCTTTGACTTAGAACGATCATGTTATGAGTCCAAGGCAATTGTCTCACCAGTGGTGAGACAATTGAGTCGCCTCGATATGTATCGTAGAACTGACGCATGCGAAACAGGTTGGGCCGGGTAAATCCGCGCAAGCCCGGCTGTGTCTGGGCCAGATGTTCAGCTAACTGACTGATAACCGAATCGCCCCACTCAGCCTTCTCCATCTTGCGACTGATGTACCCCCCAACCTGCCAGTACAAATCGATCAGTTGGGTATTTACTGCCTGAACAGCTTGCTGTCTGGCGCTCTGAATCAGCGCCAGCACTTCATTGAAACGGTCATTGGAGGTGTTGCCGTCGATGCCGCTTGCAGTCATGACCAGTTCCTTGAGGACGAGGGGAACCCGAGCATAAACGGTCAAGGATGGGTTAAATCGTCGATAAATCCCTTTAGGAAAGGTCGTACAAAAATACGAGAATTCTCCCGCAGTGGCTTTCAGCGGTGAATCGAAACGCCTCATCGCGAGCAGGCTCACTCCCACAGTGGACGGTGCTGCTCACCCAATCTGAGGCAAACACCTGTCCAGTGTGGGAGCAGGCTTGCTCGCGAAGGCGCCAGAGCCGACGACACTGCTCTCAGCCACCAGCCGCAAATTCAGGCGCAACCCTGCCCCGGCATTTTCCGCCCACAACATCCCGCCCTGGCGCTGCACCGCATTCCTCGCAATGCTCAACCCCAGGCCAAACCCGCCATCCCCCGGGCGCGAGCCGTCGAGGCGGGTGAAGGGCGAGAAGATCCGCTGCAGATCGCCCTCGGCCACGCCACCGCCCTGATCTTCCAGCCACAGATGCCAGTAGTCACCGTCACGCCGTCCATCGAGGCGAACAATACCGCCGTCAGGCGAATGACGAATGGCATTGCGCAGAATATTCTCCAGCGCCTGCGCCAAGGTGTTGAGGTTGCCCCGCACCCAGCACGACGACGGCAACGCGCACTGCAATTGCAGGCTCGGCCAGCCGCTTTCGTAACAGGCGTTGTCGGTGAGCATTTCCCACAGCGCCTGAATCTGGATCGCTTCGTCCGGCAATGGCGCACGTTCGGTGTCGAGCCAGGCCAGTTGCAGGGTGTCTTCGACCAGCCGCTGCATGCCGTCAACTTCACGCCCGATACGCTCGCGCAGCTGCCGCAGATCCTGTTCGCTCTCGCTGGCCACCCGCAGCCGGCTCAGCGGTGTGCGCAGTTCATGGGACAGGTCGCGCAGCAACTGCTGTTGCAGGGTCACGGTAGATTGCAGGCGTTCGGACATCGAGTCGAAGGCCCGGGCCAGTTCACCGAGTTCGTCCGGACGCTGGGTGATGCCGCTCGACAGGCGCACATTCAATTGATCGGCGCGCCAGGCGTTGGCCTGCCCGCGCAAGTTGTTTAGCGGCACCACCAGCAAGCGATACAAGCCGACACACAACAGCAAGGTAAACAACCCAGGAATCACGCCGTTGGTGATCACCCGCCAGAACACCCGGTATTTGCCTGGCAGGAAACGCTCGGGCAACTCGATCACCAGACTACCGGCGGACGGTTCCTGGGGAAACGGTACGCGCAGCCACGGCCGGCCTTTTTTGTGGATCGGCCAGTCGAGGCCGCGCAAAAAGGTCAGGTGCTGGATTTCCTGTTCATTCAGCGGATCGCTGCTCAATGACTGCAGATTGCGGTCGATCACCCCAACCCAACCGGTCTCGCGCAACCCCATGCTCTGCAGCCAGTTATCGACCCCGTCACGCTCGCCGTGCTGCCACGCCCGCTCGGCTTCGGCGGCATATCGGCTCAGGGTGCCGCGCGCCTCGTCGGAGAGGAACTGATTGCGCTCCTCCATGTAACGGCCCCAGGACCAGCTCAGCCAGATCATCAGCAGACAGAACGCCACTAACAGACACGCCAGTTTCCAGAACAGCGAATGCCGCCCCGGCAGGTCAGAGACTTTCATCGGACGCACTCAACACATAGCCTTTGCCCCACACCGTACGCACTTCCCGTTCGGTGTAACCGATAGCCTTGAGTTTGCGGCGGATCTGGCTGATGTGCATGTCGAGGCTGCGGTCGTGGGCCGCATAGCCGCGCTGCAACACATGCTGATAAAGGAAGGCCTTGCTCAGCACTTCTTCGTCGTTGCGATTGAGGGTTTCCAGCAGCCGGTATTCGCTGCGGGTCAGGCCTGCGGCTTGCTGGTTATAGAAGACGTCGCACTGTTCATCGTCGAACCGCAGCGCGCCGCTGATCGAAGCCGGCGCAATGGCTGGCGGACGCCGATCCAGCGCCACCCGCCGCAGGATCGCCTCGATCCGCACATGCAGCTCGGCCATGCTGAACGGCTTGGGCAGGTAATCATCGGCCCCCAGACGGAAGCCGCTGATACGATCGGCCTCGGCGCCCAGGGCCGACATCAGCAACACAGGCGTCGAATGGCTCTGGCGCAATTGCGTCAGTACCTTCAGGCCATCGAGTCCCGGCAACAGAATGTCCATCAGCACCACGTCGAATGGCTGGTGGCGGGCGATGTTCAAGCCGTCCTGGCCGTTCTGGCACCAGGTCACCGCAAAGCCGCTGCGGCCCAGATGTTCGTGGACATAGGCACCGAGCACCGGATCGTCTTCGATGGAAAGAATGCGTGGCTGGCCAGCGGAAACAGGAGTCATGAGTATCTGCAAGTAATTCTCAGTTGAGAGCGATTATTCAAGATTGCCCGTCATCGGGCAACCCAAGGTTGACCGGCCGGACAAACGAGCCTGCCCCCGCCGACCGATGCCGAGATGATTTTTCCGAAGATTGCCTGCCTGCAAATCGCTACACTGCGCCCATACCGCGTGCCGGACGCACGTGCGAGTCAACAGTTCAGCGGGATGCAGGAGATGGGTGTGCTCAAGAAACTGGGAATCAAAGGTCGCGTATTGTTGCTGACCCTGTTGCCGACCAGCCTGATGGCGTTGGTCCTCGGTGGCTATTTCACCTGGATGCAACAGTCCGACCTGCAGACCCAATTGATGCAGCGCGGTGAAATGATCGCCGAACAACTGGCGCCGCTGGTCGCGCCGGCCATGGGCCACGGCAACACCGATCTGCTGGAACGCATCGCCACCCAGTCCCTCGAACAACCCGACGTGCGCGCCGTCACCTTCCTCGCCCCTGACCGCACACCGCTGGCGCATGCCGGCCCGACCATGCTCAATCAGGCGCCCAGCGGCGACAGCGCGCTACTGCAACGGCGCAGCGGCAATGACGCCACCCGTTACCTGATGCCCGTGTTCGGCAAGCATCGCAATCTTGCCGGCGACGTGATCCCGGCAGAGTCCGAGCGCCTGCTCGGCTGGGTCGAACTGGAGCTGTCGCACAACGGCATGCTGCTGCGCGGTTACCGCAGCCTGTTTGCCAGCCTGCTGCTGATTGCCGCGGGCCTGGCCGGCGCCGCCCTGCTCGCGTTGCGCATGGGCCGCACCATCAACCGCCCGTTGAGCCAGATCAAACACGCCGTCGCCCAGCTCAAGGACGGTCATCTGGAAACCCGTCTGCCACCGCTCGGCAGTCAGGAGCTGGACGAGTTGGCCTCGGGCATCAATCGGATGGCCGGCACCTTGCAGAACGCTCGCGAAGAGCTGCAGCACAGCGTCGATCAGGCCACCGAAGACGTGCGCCAGAACCTGGAAACCATCGAGATCCAGAACATCGAACTGGACCTGGCGCGCAAAGAAGCGCTGGAGGCGAGCCGAATCAAATCCGAGTTCCTCGCCAACATGAGCCACGAGATCCGCACGCCGCTCAACGGCATTCTCGGCTTCACGCACCTGTTGCAGAAAAGCGAACTGACCCCGCGCCAGCTTGACTATCTGGGCACCATCGAAAAGTCCGCCGACAGCCTGCTGGGGATCATCAACGAGATCCTCGATTTCTCGAAGATCGAGGCCGGCAAGCTGGTGCTCGATCATATTCCGTTCAACCTGCGTGACCTGTTGCAGGACACCCTGACGATTCTTGCGCCGGCAGCCCACGCCAAACAATTGGAGCTGGTGAGTCTGGTGTACCGCGACACGCCGCTGTCGCTGGTCGGCGATCCGCTGCGTCTGAAGCAGATCCTCACCAACCTGGTCAGCAACGCGATCAAGTTCACCCGCGAAGGCACCATCGTCGCGCGCGCCATGCTTGAAGAAGAACACGAGGACAGCGTGCAACTGCGCATCAGCATTCAGGACACCGGCATCGGTCTGTCGAGTCAGGATGTGCGCGCGTTGTTCCAGGCCTTCAGTCAGGCCGACAACTCGTTGTCGCGCCAGCCCGGCGGCACCGGCCTTGGCCTGGTGATTTCCAAGCGCCTGATCGAACAGATGGGCGGCGAAATCGGTGTCGACAGCACCCCCGGTGAAGGCTCGGAATTCTGGATCAGCCTGAGCTTGCCGAAAACCCGCGACGACACCGACGACCTTCCCGCCCCACCGCTGCTCGGGCGCCGGGTAGCCGTGCTGGAAAATCACGAACTGGCGCGTCAGGCCCTGCAGCATCAGTTGGAAGACTGTGGCCTCGACGTCACGCCCTTCAACACCCTGGAGAGCCTGACCAATGGCGTCACCGGCGCCCACCAGACCGATCAGGCGATCGACCTCGCCGTGCTCGGCATCACCAGCAACGACATGCTCCCTGAACGCCTGAACCAGCACATCTGGGATCTGGAGCACCTGGGCTGCAAAGTATTGGTGCTGTGCCCGACCACCGAACAGACGCTGTTCCATCTCTCGGTACCCAATCCGCACAGTCAGCTCCAGGCAAAACCGGCTTGCACGCGCAAACTGCGCCGGGCCCTGGCGGATCTGGCCAACCCGCGCCAGCCGCGCAACGAACCGGGCGAACCGCTATCGAGCCGCGCGCCGAAAGTGCTGTGCGTCGACGACAACCCGGCCAACCTGTTGCTGGTACAGACCCTGCTCGAAGACATGGGCGCCAAGGTCCTGGCCGTGGAAAGCGGCTATGCCGCCGTCAAATCGGTGCAAAGCGAATCTTTCGACCTGGTGCTGATGGACGTGCAGATGCCGGGCATGGACGGGCGCCAGACCACGGAAACCATCCGCCAGTGGGAGAGCGAACGGCATTGCACGCCGCTGCCGATCGTCGCCCTCACCGCCCACGCCATGGCCAACGAGAAACGCGCCTTGCTGCAAAGCGGCATGGACGACTACCTGACCAAACCGATCAGCGAACGGCAACTGGCGCAAGTGGTGCTGAAGTGGACCGGCCTGGCCTTGCGCAACCAAGGACCGGAGCGGGTCAATGACAGCACGACCGGCAACAATGAACTGCCGGTACTGGACCACGAAGAAGGCCTGCGCCTGGCCGCGGGCAAGGCCGATCTGGCGGCAGACATGCTGGCGATGCTGCTCGCTTCGCTGGAGGCCGACCGCGAAGCCATTCGCGCCGCGTGTGAAAGCCGTGACCAGAACGCGCTGATCGAGCGCGTGCATCGCCTGCACGGTGCGACCCGGTATTGCGGCGTACCGCAGTTGCGCGCGGCCTGCCAGCGCAGTGAAACCCTGCTCAAACAGGGCGACCCGAAAGCAGTGGCGGCGCTGGAAGAGTTGGAGCGAGCAATCAATCGCCTCGCGACGCAAGCCAGGATCAGCGCCTGATCCACGGCAATGCCGCGCACGTTGTCCCACGCTAAAGTGAGGGCGGGTCAACACTGACTCGCCACCCCGCGCCAAGGAGGAATACATGCGCACGATCGTTTTCAGCAGCCAGACCTACGACCGCGACAGTTTCCTCGCCGCCGACTGCCCGGCCACTATCGAGCTGCACTTTCAACCGGCCCGACTCAGTCTCGACACGGCCGCGCTGGCCGAGCAGCACGAAGTGGTCTGCGCCTTCATCAACGATGATCTCAGTGCGCCAGTGCTGGAGCGCCTCGCCGCCGGCGGCACGCGGCTGATCGCCCTGCGCTCGGCGGGCTACAACCATGTCGATCTGGTCGCGGCGAAACGCCTCGGGCTGGCCGTGGTGCGGGTGCCGGCCTACTCGCCGCATGCGGTGGCCGAACATGCCGTGGCGCTGATCCTGGCGCTCAATCGGCGCCTGCACCGCGCTTACAACCGCACCCGCGAAGGTGATTTCAGCCTGCACGGCCTGACCGGTTTCGATCTGGTGGGCAAGACCGTCGGCATTGTCGGCACCGGACAGATCGGTGCCACATTCGCGAAAATCATGCACGGTTTCGGCTGTGAATTGCTGGCCTATGACCCGTACCCGAACCCCGCAGTCGAGGCCTTGGGGGCACGTTATCTGAGCTTGCCGGAGCTGCTTGCGCAGTCGCGGATCATCAGCCTGCACTGCCCGCTCAACACGCAGAGCAAACACTTGATCAACCGCGAGTCACTGGCGCACCTGCAACCGGGAGCGATGCTGATCAACACTGGGCGCGGCGGTCTGGTGGACACACCTGCACTGATCGACGCCTTGAAGGACGGCCAACTGGGCTATCTGGGACTGGATGTCTATGAAGAAGAAGCGCAGCTGTTTTTCGAGGATCGCTCCGACCTGCCGTTGCAGGACGACGTGCTGGCGCGGTTGCTGACGTTCCCGAACGTGATCATCACCGCGCACCAGGCGTTTCTGACCCATGAAGCACTGGGCGCAATTGCCGCGACCACCCTGCACAACATCGCGACCTGGGCCGCAGGCGCGCCGCAGAACCAGGTTGAAGGTTGAAGGTTGAAGGCTTATCGGTTTACTTCGGCGACAGCGAGGAGGCCAGGATCAGCAGGGCCAACCAGCCAAATCCGAAAAAGCGCTGCTTCATCGAGTGACCGTTACGCAGCAGGAACCAGACAAAAACCATCGGCAGCAGAAACACCATGATCTTCAACCAGCCTTCCACCGGACGCGAACCGTCGGCGTTGACCTGCAGTTGAGGTGCTCGCGCTGGTTCCGGTTGCCGACGGCGGCGACCGACCGCAGCGGGTGTCGCTCTCGGCGCGGGCTCCGGGGCCGGCGGCAGGACAAACGCCTCGGGCACGGATTTGTTACGTGGCAGGCTGCCAAATGAAATCGTCGACGTTGCGGCGGCGGCTGCTTGCGCCGGGGTATGCCCATGCTGCTGCGCCATCGGAGCACCACAATGAATGCACGCCTTTACTTCCGAGCTGATGCTCCGCTTGCATTCATAACATTCGATCAGCGCCATGTTCCGTTCCCTCAGAGTGAAGGGCGGCAGTTTGCCATGTGCGTCGACCAATTTGAACCGGATCGAAGGTCGCACGCGTTCGCCATCCTGCAATCAAGCCCGTGCTAGCATGTCGCGCATATTTGGAGGACCCATGGTCGAACACGATTTCCGCTACACCCTGATGAACCCGCAACACACCCTCACCGAATGCCGCGCCCTCGTACCGGGCCGCTATCAGGTCACCGGCAATGGTGGCTCGATCCGCAACGGTGACGTCCTGTTGGTCACTCTCAAAGGCAGCAAGGACTTGTCCATGCGCCTGACCGTCGACACCGTGCGACACCTGATCAATCCGCCGGGCCAATGGACCGCGATGACCACCGGCCCGGTATTCGGCGAACTGGCGATCCACACCTGGCAGGTCAACTGCGACAGCTGCGCCAAAGAGCTGAACTTCGAGTTCGCGGTCGACGCCAAGCTGGGCAAGAACGCCGAGAAACCGGCCGCCACCGCGCGCATCGCCGAGTTGGGCTGGAAAGCCGTCGGTGACAAGCACCTGTGCCCGAAATGCCAGGAGCCTGCGTGATGAAACGCCTTGCCCTGCCCCTGCTGGTCGGTGCCGCTCTGGTGGGCTGTGCCGCAGAGCCTGTGCAATTGCAACAGAACCGCAGCTACATTCTGGAGTGGATCGGCGAGCGGCCATTGATGGATTACAGCCACCTGACCGTGACCCTCGGGGACGATGGCCGCGCGTATGGCAACGGCGGCTGCAACCACTGGTTCGCACCGTACACCCTCGAAGGCGACAAGCTGAGCTTCGGCCCGATCGGCAAGACCCGCAAACTCTGCGCACCGGCACTGATGGAGCAGGAACAACGCTTCCTGCAGGCGCTGCAAGGTGTCGAGCGCTGGGACATCTCGCCGATCGAGCAGATGCGCTTCTGGCCCGCTGAAGGCAAGCCGCTGCGCTGGTGGCTGGAAGAGGGTTAATCCTCTCCTGCTGCTGAGACTACCCTGTGGCGAGGGGATTTATCCCCGATGGGTCGCGGAGCGACCCCCTTCGGAGAGTCAGGATAAACCGAGCTCTCGGGTTTCAGGGCTGCTGCGCAGCCCATCGGGGATAAATCCCCTCACCACAAAACCTCACGTGTTCTACTTGGCAGCCTGCAACGCCTCCAGCTTGGCCAAAACTCCCGCCGCCGTCTGCTCGCCCATCAACTGCTCACGCACCTTGCCCTTGTTGTCGATGATGTAAGTCACCGGCAAGGCCTCACTGCGCGGCAGGTCGAACAGGTCCGCCGGATCCTGCGCCAGCACGGTGAACTTGATGCCCAGTTTCTCGCTGGCAGACTTGAGATCCTCGCCCTGTACGTTGTCGAAGTTGACCCCGAATACGCCGATGTTCTTGCTCTTCAACTCGTCAGACAAATGATTCAGTTCGGGAATTTCCGTGCGGCATGGCCCGCACCATTCGGCCCAGTAATTGAGCACTACCCATTGCTTGTCCAGACGCTCGGACGCCACCTTCTGACCGTTCTGGTCTGTGCCGTAGTCGTTCCCGCAGCCCCCCAGCATCAACGCCCCGATCATCGTCAATGCCGCTGCCAATCGCCGTGTCATGTCGTGTTCCCTGGTCAAAAATTGAATGCGCCTGCGACCCATCGCCTCTGAAGGTTCTGGATTGCGCGCTGCACAGTTAGAATAGCCGCCACTTTACGCCAGAAGCGACCCGCCATGACCGATCTGACGCTTTATCACAATCCGCGCTGCTCGAAATCCCGCGGTGCGCTGGAACTTCTTGAGGCCCGAGGCCTGACCCCGAACGTGGTGCGTTACCTGGAAACCCCGCTGGACACCGCGCAGATCAAGGCCTTGCTCGGCAAGCTGAACATCAGCGCGCGGCAACTGCTGCGCACTGGAGAAGATGAATACAAAATGCTTCAGCTGGCTGACGCCAGCCTTAGCGAAGCGCAACTGATCGCCGCCATCGCCGCGCATCCGAAACTGATGGAACGGCCAATTCTCGAAGTCGGCGACAAGGCGGTGATCGGCCGTCCACCGGAGCAGATCCTGGAGTTGCTGCCGTGAGCGCGCCGTACATTCTGGTGCTGTATTACAGCCGCAGTGGCTCGACCAACGAGATGGCCCGACAGATTGCCCGCGGTGTCGAGCAAGCCGGCCTCGAAGCGCGCCTGCGCACTGTGCCGGCGATTTCCACCGAGTGTGAAGCGGTGGCCCCGGACATCCCCGAGGAAGGCGCGCTCTACGCCACCCTCGATGACCTGAAAAACTGTGCCGGTCTGGCCCTCGGCAGCCCGACCCGCTTCGGCAACATGGCCGCACCGCTCAAGTACTTCCTCGACGGCACCAGCAACCTGTGGCTGACCGGCGCCCTGGTCGGCAAACCGGCCGGCGTGTTCACCTCCACCGCCAGCCTGCACGGCGGCCAGGAAACCACCCTGCTGTCGATGATGTTGCCGCTGTTGCACCACGGCATGCTGATCACCGGCCTGCCGTACAGCGAGTCGGCGCTGCTGGAAACCCAGGGCGGCGGCACACCTTACGGCGCCAGTCATCATGCCGGGGCTGATGGCAAAAAAGGTCTCGATCAGCACGAAATGGCACTGTGCCGCGCACTGGGTCTGCGCCTGGCCAAGACCGCACAAAAACTGGAGGGCTGAGGGTGGCGAAGAAACCGAAAATCCTGCCCTCCGTCGGGTGGCTCGAACCCCGCGTCAAGGCGATGCGGATCATCAGCCTGCTGTGTTTCCTTGGCCTTGCCGGGCTGCTTGCCGCTTACTATCTGGTGTTCGCCGACCTGCACGGCGCCCGACCGTGGGTGATTCTGCTGGTCGAACTGATCCCGTGGCTCGTCCTTGCACCTGCGATGATCATGGGCAGCGCACGTGGGCATTCGTGGATGTGTTTTGTGGTGAACCTGTATTTCATCAAAGGCGCATTGGCGGCCTATGACCCGAGCCGACAGCTGTTTGGGGTGCTGGAAATGATCGCGAGCCTGGCGCTGTTCTGCTCGGCACTGCTGTATGTGCGATGGCGTTATCAGTTAAATCGCAAACTGGCTGGCGAGGGCGGGATCAGCGGCGCCTGAACTGACGCCGTCGCAGGAAAACCCGCACACACAGGGGCCTGTGCATGTCTGTGGATCAGGCCTCGACCTGAGTCCACTGCTTGCTCAGGCGCTTGTCCGAGATCGGCGCTTTCGTCCCCAACTGCTGGGCGAACAGCGAAACCCGGTATTCCTCCAGCCACCAGCGATACAACTCAAGCTGCGGATCGCGCTTACCCTCTTGGGCGTGCTTGGCGGCGCGGGTCTGGTATTGCGTCCAGAGACCGGCCAGTTCGCCGCTCCAGACCCGATCCTTCTGCACCTGCGCGCCCAGTTTCTCGAAACGCTGCTCGACCGCCTTCAGATAACGCGGCAACTCCTTGAGCCATGGCATCGGTGTTTCCCGGACAAACCCCGGGTAGACCAAATGGCTGAGTTGCAGCTTGATGTCATTCAGCGCGACCGCTTGTGCCAGATCGATCTTGCCCTTGAAGCGCTTTTGCAGACCGTGCCACAGCTTGAGAATCTCCAGCGTCAGCCGCGCCACGCGCTCAGCGTGTTCGGCCCAGCTGCCGCGCTTGCGTTCGGCCAATGCTGCGAGCCCGGCGCCGTCACGCGGCAACGGGTCTTCGCCTTCCAGAATGCAGCTGTCGAGGCTGGCCAGCAGAATGTCTTCGACCAGCGCATCGACCCGACCCAGCTCACGATAGAGCAGGCCCAACTCGGTGATACCCGGCAGTTTGCCGCGCAGGAATTTCGCCGGCTCGGCCAGTTGCTGCATCAGCAGGCGCTGCAAGGCGCGGCGATGCTGGAACTCGGCTTCGGCCGGGGTCGAGAAACGCCCTTCCTTGACCGTGCCACCCTCTTCCACCAGCGCCGGATATACCGTCATCGACAGCCCGGCGATCTTCTGCTGCGTCTTTTCCGCCACCGGGGCGAAGACCTTGGCCTCCACCGGTTGCTGACTTTTCGCGCTCTGCGGCACCGCCAATGCAGCCTGACTGGCTTCGGCAAAACGCGCAGTCAGCTCGGCCAGGTCACGCCCTTCGCCAAGGAATTTGCCTTGGCCATCGACGATCTCCAGATTCATCCGCAGATGCCCTTCGACCCCTTGTTCAGCTTCCGCCCACGCCTCATCGCTGACCCGTGCGCCGGTCATGCGCAGCAGTTCGCGACCGAGCGCTTGCGGCAACGAACCTTCGGCGAAAGTCATGCGCTGCAACGCCGCCTTGATGAAATCCGGCACCGGCACAAAGTTCTTGCGCAAGGCCTTCGGCAGGTTACGTACCAAGGCAATGCACTTGGCCTCGATCAGCCCCGGCACCAGCCATTCCAGGCGTTCCGGCGGCAGCATTGGCAGCAGCGGCGCCGGCACGCGCAGGGTCACGCCGTCGCGCGGGTGATTGGGTTCGAAGTGATAGGTCAGCGCCAGTTCCAGATCACCGATGTGCAGCGTGTCCGGGTAATCGCGCGCGGTGACTTCACTCGCCTCGCGAGCCAGCACGTCTTCTTCGCGCATGATCAGCAGTTGCGGATTCTTCTGGCTGTTGACCCGATACCAGCTGTCGAAGGTTGCAGTCTGGTGAATCTCCGCCGGCAACCGTGCGTCGTAGAACGCATACAGGGTTTCTTCGTCAGCGAGAATGTCGCGGCGACGGGCCTTGGCTTCCAGTTCGTCGAGCTGTTCAAGCAACTGTTTGTTGGCCGTCAGGCACCTGGCTTTGGACTGAATCTCGCCACGCACCAGGCCTTCGCGGATAAACAACTCGCGCGAGACCACCGGATCCACCGGGCCGTAATGCACCGGGCGGCGGCCGACCACGATCAGCCCGAACAGAGTGATCTGTTCAAACGCCACGACTTGGCCACGCTTCTTTTCCCAGTGCGGTTCGAAGTGGTTCTTCTTGATCAAATGCCCGGCCAGCGGCTCGATCCAGTCGGCGTCGATCTTGGCGACCATGCGCGCGTAGAGTTTGGTGGTTTCCACCAGTTCGGCGGTCATCAGCCACTGCGGACGCTTCTTGCCGATGCCCGACGAGGGGTGAATCCAGAAACGCCGCTGACGGGCGCCGAGGTAATCGCCGTCTTCGGTTTTCTGGCCGATCTGGCTGAGCAGGCCGACCAGCACCGCTTTGTGCAGTTTCGGGTAATCCGCCGGTTCTTTGTTGAGGCTCAGCTGCATGTCGCGGCAGATCAGGCTCAACTGGCGATGGGAGTCGCGCCACTCGCGCAAGCGCAAGTAGTTCAGGAAATTCTTGCGGCACCAGTTGCGCAGCGGGCTGGCAGTCAACGCCTGGCGCTGCTCTTCGAAGCCGCGCCACAGATTGACCAGTCCGGCGAAGTCCGAGTCGGTGTCTTTCCATTGCGCGTGGGCTTGATCCGCAGCTTGCTGACGCTCCGGTGGACGCTCGCGCGGGTCCTGAATCGACATCGCACTGGCGACGATCAGCACTTCCTGCAGACTGCCGAGCTTGGCCGCTTCAAGCAGCATGCGGCCCATGCGCGGGTCCACCGGCAAGCGCGCCAACTGGCGACCCAGCGGAGTCAGTTGACTGTTGCGATCCACCGCCGAAAGTTCTTGCAGCAGATTGAAACCGTCGCTGATCGCCTTGCCGTCCGGTGGCTCGATAAACGGGAACGCGGTGATCTCGCCGAGGCGCAGATGCAGCATCTGCAAAATAACCGCGGCGAGGTTGGTGCGCAGAATCTCCGGATCAGTGAATTCCGGGCGACCGAGAAAATCTTCTTCGCTGTACAACCGAATGCAGATGCCCGGCTCGACCCGGCCGCAGCGACCTTTACGCTGGTTGGCGCTGGCCTGGGAAATCGCCTCGATCGGCAGGCGCTGAACCTTGGCGCGGTAGCTGTAGCGACTGATCCGCGCAGTACCGCTGTCGATCACATAGCGAATGCCCGGTACGGTCAGTGAGGTCTCGGCGACGTTGGTCGCCAGCACGACGCGACGGCCTGGGTGCGACTGGAAAATCCGCTGCTGTTCGGCCGGCGACAGGCGTGCGTACAGCGGCAGGATTTCAGTGTGTTTGAGCTGGGCCTTGCGCAGCATGTCGGCGGCGTCGCGAATCTCGCGCTCGCCCGGCAGGAACACCAGCACATCACCGGGGCTACGACGTTCGCTGCGCTCGTAGGCGGCGATTTCGTCGAGAGTGGCGAGAATTGCCTGATCCACGGTCAGGTCGTCCTCGACACGGTTGCCTTCTTCGTCCTGCTCCAGGGTCAGCGGGCGATACCAGGTGTCCACCGGGAAGGTACGGCCGGAGACCTCGACAATCGGCGCGTCGTCGAAGTGCCTGGAGAAGCGTTCCAGATCGATGGTCGCCGAAGTGATGATGACTTTCAGGTCCGGGCGCCGCGGCAGCAGGGTTTTCAGGTAACCGAGCAGGAAGTCGATGTTGAGGCTGCGTTCGTGGGCTTCGTCGACGATGATCGTGTCGTAGCGTTCGAGGTAGCGATCGTTCTGGGTTTCCGCCAGCAGGATGCCGTCGGTCATCAGTTTGATCAGGGTATTGGAGTCGCTCTGATCTTCGAAACGCACCTGATAGCCGACCAGCGAACCCAGCGGTGTACCGAGCTCTTCGGCAACCCGGCTGGCGACGCTGCGCGCAGCGATTCGACGCGGCTGGGTGTGGCCGATCAGGCCGTGCTGACCGCGACCGATTTCCAGACAGATTTTCGGCAGCTGGGTGGTTTTGCCCGAGCCGGTTTCGCCGGCGATGATCAGCACCTGATGCTTCTCGAGCGCAGCCTTGATTTCATCGCGCTTGGCGGCAATCGGCAGGCTGTCGTCGTAACGAATCACCGGCAGGCTGGCACGGCGTGCCAGCACCTGATCACAGGACGCCTGCATACGCGCCACCCACTGGGCCAGTTTGGCCTCGTCGGGTTTCTTGCGCAGCTCAAGCAACTGCCGCCGCAGCCGGTGACGGTCGGCGAGCATGGCGTGATCGAGGTTTTTCAGCAGTTTGTCGATGGAGGGCGATTCGTCGGTCATCGGGTACGCAATTCGGTCGTCTATATGTGCAGGGGGCGGATTGTCGCAGATTTGGCGGATTTGTGGCGTGTCTGGGGGATTGCTGCCCTCACCCTAGCCCTCTCCCTGTATGTACCGGAGACATGGTGGACACATGTTCGGAGACATGGTGGACGGTTTTAGATCTTCTTACCTGCCGTCACGATCTGCAAGTTCAAGTCGATTTGGGCGATACGATGTCTACTCCAGTAGACATCGTGGATGCCGTCCTCCGTCGTTTCCCGGATAACTACTGATCTTCCGTAAAAAGCCTTTCCGACTGTGTATTCACGATTCCCCCAGTAAATCTCGCCCTTCACCTGAACCTTCCTGACCACATCACCTTCGTCGTACTCCGGGGCCGCGGGTTGCTCCTGATATTCCCGTGGGCTGCTGCTGTAACGAGTGGCAGGAACCTGCATGTCCAACGCTTGATGCGGACGCTTCTGGTTGTAGATATCACGCCAAATATCAAATGCCCGTTGCGCGTCGTTGAGATCGATAAAATGCCGGTCTCGCAGGACTTCATTTTTCAGGCTGCGGTGGAAGCGTTCCAGCTTTCCTTGGGTTTGCGGATGATAAGGACGAGAGTGGCCGACCTTGATGCCTTGGCTCATCAGCCAGACCTCCAGCGCGGTATAAACGCCCGTCTGGTCACCCCAGGGCGAACCGTTGTCCATCGTCATGCGCAAAGGCAGGCCGTTACGCCGAAAGACCCGGATTAGATGCTCTTGGACGGTTTCACGTTGCTCATTGATGCATGCCGCGATGCACAGCGAAAACCGCGAATGATCGTCCAATATCGTCAACGGATGGCAACGCCCCTGAGCCAGGCTGATATGCCCCTTGAAGTCCATCTGCCAAAGATCGTTGGGCGCTTCATGTTCGAGTCGGATAAACGGTTTGATCTCAGCGGCCTTTGGGTCGACACGCGAATGACGCTGTAAAACCGCATGCACAGTACTGACGGAAGGCATCACTGCGCCTTCGTCTTCTAACACGCGCTTGAGCTTGCGAGCGCCCCAAGCCGCGTACTCCTGACTCACGGTCAGAATCTGCTGTTCAGTCTCGTCAGCGCAGCGTTTGGGGGACGTCTTTGGTCGTCGAGACTGATTGATCAATCCCTCTGCACCTGAGGTTTCAAACCTCTTGAGCCATTTGTAGGCGGTGCTTGGGCTGATGTTGAATCGACGGCAAAGCTGCCGAACATTGGCCCCTTCCTGCCGAGCCAAAAGTACGAATTCTGTACGAAGCTGCACGGTGGACACCTCTTCCCAAGACACAGGCCATCTCCTTCGCGATGAGCAATGTGTCTATTTAAAAGTGTCCACCATGTCTCCGAACACCTGTCCACCATGTGTCCGGTACATACACTCCCGGAGGGAGAGGGGACCGATTGGGGGATGCTGAAGATGTTCAGCGACCTGAAACCGCTTTACCGAATCCATAATCGCCAAGGTCTTCAGGTCGGCGTTTGACCCAAGACACCTCGGCCCCCTCTCCCTCTGGGAGAGGGCTGGGGTGAGGGGCTTTTAAAAGAGCTACTCGTTATCGAGACCTTTGCGTCGATACGGGAAAACATCAATGATTTTCCCCGCCCGAATCGCCTCCTGCAAACCCTTCCAGTAATCGGCGTTGTACAACTCGCCATGCAACTGATCGAACAGTTTGCGTTGCGCCGAATCAGCAAACAGGAACGGCGGAAACTCTTCGGGAAACACATCCAGTGGCCCGATCGAGTACCACGGCTCCGAGGCCATTTCGTCCTCCGGCGTACGCGGCGCGGGGATGTGGCGGAAGTTGGCTTCGGTCAGGAAACAGATCTCGTCGTAGTCATAGAACACCACCCGCCCGTGCCGAGTGACGCCGAAATTCTTCAGCAGCATGTCGCCGGGAAAGATGTTGGCCGCCGCCAGTTGTTTGATCGCCAGACCATAATCCTCCAGCGCCTCGCGCACCTGCGCATCATTGGCGTTTTCCAGATAGAGGTTGAGCGGGGTCATCCGCCGTTCGGTCCAGCAGTGGCGGATCAGCACTGTGTCGCCTTCGACCGAGACCGTCGACGGCGCGACCTCAAGCAGTTCTTCAAGGCACGCCGGATCGAATTTGCTCAGCGGAAAACGGAAATCGGCGAACTCCTGGGTATCGGCCATGCGCCCGACCCGGTCGACGCTTTTCACCAAACGGTACTTCTCGATGACCGTTGCCCGGTCGACGTTTTTCGACGGCGAGAAGCGGTCCTTGATGATCTTGAACACGGTATTGAAGCCCGGCAGGGTAAACACGCTCATGACCATGCCACGCACGCCGGGGGCCATGATGAACTGGTCGTCGGTGCTGGCCAGGTGATTGATCAGCGCCCGGTAGAACTCGGACTTGCCGTGCTTGTAGAAACCGATCGAGGTGTACAGCTCGGCGATGTGCTTGCCCGGCAGGATACGCCGCAGGAACCCGATGAATTCCGCTGGCACCGGCACATCGACCATGAAATACGAGCGGGTGAAGGAAAAGATGATCGACACATCGGCTTCATCGGTGATCAGCGCGTCGATCTGAATTCCGCGGCCCTCACGGTGCAGTAGTGGGATCACCAGCGGCCACTGCTCGTCGCGGGTGTAGATGCGCCCGACCAGATACGCGCCTTTGTTGCGGTACAGCACCGAGGAAAACAGCTCGACGGCCAGTTCCGGATCCTTGCACACCCAGTCCGGCAGGTTCTCGCGCAACTGCGCTTCGAGGCGCTGCAGGTCGCCGGGCAAATCGGCGTAGTCCTCGCTGAAGCGGTAGTCGGCAAAGATGCTCGCGAGCATCGACGACAGCTGGCCTTGCGGCTTGTAGGTGCGGGTTTGCGCAGCCCGGGCGCGGCGCAGGCTCGGACGGGTGGTGTGGATGAACATGCAACCGTCGCTGATCAGGTCATGGCTGAACAGCCCGCAGAAGATCGAGTTGTACCAGGTCTCGGACAGCTCATCATCAAAGCGCAGGTCGATCACGCTGATGTAGGCGCTTTTCACCAGCGGCCAACTACTGACATTCATCAGCGTCTCGTCGTCGAAGTGCTCGCGCAGCCGGGCGATGGTTTCGCCGACCTTTTCTTCGTAGAGATTGATCCGCGCGGCCGACGCGGTCTGCGTCTCCTGCCAGCGCGCCTGCTCGAAGCGTTCGCGCGCGCCATCGGTGATCCGCCGGAAATGCTCGCGGTAATCGTCAAAGCCATCGAGAATCATGCGGGCGATGTCGGTGGCTGGCCATTGCTGCGGCATAGATTGAGACCTCGGCGTGCAAGTGGAAATCTGTGCCTGAGCTTAGCCACGGAACAGGGCACAGGTGAAGTGCAATTTCTGCCAAAAGCCAAGCGCAGGCGTCCGTCGCGGGATTTTTCCCTGGGCAAAGCCGCGTGCGCAATTAAATGCCCGATTAGCGGTTGCCATCGACCGGGCGCTCGGCAACACTCTCGTCCCGATCAAGGAAGGAGTGCCATCGTGAGCGCTGTCGATATTTTCCGCATGCTGTCGCTGGCCGCCATCTGGGGCGCGAGCTTCCTGTTCATGCGCATTATTGCGCCGGTGATCGGCACGATTCCGACCGCATTCTTTCGCGTGTCGATTGCTGCCGTCGGTCTGCTGGTGATTCTCGGCCTGATGCGCATCAGCTGGGATTTCAAGGGCAAACTGAAAACCGTGATGCTGCTGGGCGTGATCAACTCGGGGATTCCGGCGACGCTGTATTCGGTGGCGGCGCAAGTGTTGCCGGCCGGTTATTCGGCGATCTTCAATGCCACCACGCCGTTGATGGGCGTGTTGATTGGCGGGCTGTTTTTCAGTGAAAAGCTCACTGTCGCCAAACTGGCGGGGGTGTTCCTCGGCTTGTTCGGTGTCGGTGTGCTGACGCGTGCAGGGCCGGTGGCCTTCGACATGCAATTGCTGATGGGCGCCCTCGCCTGCCTGCTTGCCACCACTTGTTATGGTTTCGCCGGATTTCTCACGCGACGCTGGCTGGATCATAGCGGTGGGCTCGACAGTCGCCTCTCGGCCGTGGGCAGCATGCTCGGCGCCTCGCTGTTTCTCTTGCCGTTGTTCGGCTACAGCGTGATCACCGCCCCCCCGGCAAGCTGGGGTGGGTGGAATGTCTGGCTGTCACTGCTGGGTCTGGGGCTGGGTTGCACGGCGTTCGCCTACATCATTTATTTCCGCCTGCTCAGCTCCATCGGCCCGGTCAAATCGATGACCGTGACCTTCATGATCCCGGCATTCGGCGTGTTGTGGGGAGCGTTGCTGCTGGATGAGCCGTTGTCGATGGCTCACCTGTATGGCGGGGTGTTGATTGCACTGGCGTTGTGGCTGGTGCTGAAGCCTGCGGTGGTGAAGCCTTCTGCCGCAACAGCCCGATGATTTTGCGGCGTTGATCAGTCCGTCTTCACGAGCAAGCCTGCTCCCACAGGGTGATGCGCCATTTTCAAATTGGCGCTGACCCTGTGGGAGCGGGCTTGCTCGCGAAGAGGCCGGACCAGACACTGGAAATGCCTGGCCCGACTTGCGCTTATCCAGCAGATTTACGGAACACAAACGCCAGACCGACAATGATCAACAGCATCCCCAGTACGCTCAACGCCGCCAGACGATTGCCGAAAATCAGATAGTCCATCACTGCCGTCACCGCCGGCACCAGATAGAACAAACTGGTGACATTCACCAGATTGCCCCGGGCGATCAGGCGATACAGCAACAGCGTCGCCAGCACCGACACCACCAGCCCCATCCACAAGACCGGCACGATGAAACCTGCGCCGTGTTCAAAGTGGAACGGCTGAAACGGCACGAAAATCCCGCACAACAACAGTCCGGCCAGGTACTGCACCGGCAGCGTGCCGAGGGGGTTATCGGTGATGCGTTTCTGCATGATCGAGCCCAGAGTCATGCTCGCCAGCGCCAGCAGGCCGAACAGCATACCCGCCCAGGACATCCCGGCCAGACCGATCCCCTGGTAAACCACCATGATCAGACCCGCCAGGCCCAGCGCCAGACCGAACATCCGGCTCGCCGAGCGCTGGCGCTCCATCAGTACCACGGTGAGGATCGGCTGCACGCCCATGATGGTCGCCATCACCCCCGGCGTAACTTTGGTGTTCAGCGCCAGCAGATAGAAAATCTGGTAGGCCCCCAACAGCACCACCCCGGTGGCGATCGCATACAGCATCGACCTGCCGCCCTTGGGCAACTTCAATTTGAGCAGGGGCGCCAACAGCAGCAGCCCGCAGAGGGCGATCACAAAACGAATCAGCAGAAAGGCAAAGGGCGACGCGTGGGCCAGGCCCCATTTGGAGAAGATCGCCCCACTGCTCCACAGCAGAACGAACAGGCTCGTGGACGTCGCCGCGAGCGCGGACTTTTTCGAAAGGACAAACATGAATACCACCTGTAGTCAGGCAAATAGCCAACTCAGCCGAGGCTGAAATTCAGTAGGTTTTTCTGGCGGGCGCAGGGGTTGGCAGAGAATGCCGATCAGCCCGAAACGCCAACGCCCGGCGGTGATACGACTGCGCACACCGGCGTGCTACTGACAGGTGGTGGGTAATGACTGATCTGCCTAGGCTGCTGATTCCCGCACGGCACGACGCCAGCGTTGACCGCTGAATCGACTACCGCGTTGATGAGGGATGCAGGCATTGAGGCTGATCTTTTTTGAGGGGCTGGAAAGTGAATCGCCTGATTCACCAGCGCCGACTATAACCAGCGCCCGACATGGATTGCAACGGTTTGTACAAAGGGCCAGCAGGGACAGGCCGAAGACAGGCGCATAGGCTGATGAGCAAAGGATATGCCCATTGATGGAGAGACAGGGAGTGCTCGAGATCACATGCCAAGGGAACGGACGAATTTGCGGTATCAGTTGTATCGGTCAGAGGCGAGGAAGCAGGCTGCCATCGTCATCCTCCATCTTCAGCGTCAGTTGGAACGTCACGGCTCTACCGCCGTCGATTTATCGAAAGTTCGTTTCGAGCCTATCGACCAGCAAGCACTGCAAGCATCAACGCTCTGGAGAGACCAGCACTTTTGCTGGAATGAGGTCATTGAGTGGAAGGGGCGGGAGCCGTTATCTCTGGACATCGCTATCTGGTTTGAAGAAGAGCTTTGCGGGCTGTGTTTCGCAAATCCAAATGCCAGCAAAAACAGAATACGAATCGTGCGTTTGGAGGGGCGCCCCTACGAATCCCATCCGTTATAAAAACGTATTGGGGCACTGGCGATGATTGTGATTGAACAATACGCCCAGCTCATTGGCAGCAAGGTTCTCGAAATTCAGGAACCTTTAAGGGGGGCAATTTCCCACTATCAGGAGCTAGGTTTCGGCTTCGACGCTGGAGGCCGCCTTGTCAAAACCTTGGAGAACCTAGTATCGTGAAAACTGTTCAATTAACGATCAACACTGGTGGAAAAATGAGCAAATCAACCAAGAAGCCTTCCGCCAGAAAAGACATACTTCCTCGCGGCAGAAAATCCGGCGAGGTAACGCTCACCACGAGTCAGAGGCGTCTGTTGCAGTTACTGATAACAGGCACTGAAAGCGAAGAGCCAAACGTACTCGCCGCTGGCCGACTGTAGACTTATCTGCATACAAAAAAACCGCTCACAAGGAGCGGTTTTTTAGTTATAGCGTCCAGCCTCAACCAAACAGCCAATACCCCAACAGCGTCAGCACCACCACTGCCAGAATTGGCCGCAGGATGCGGTAGGCCTTGGGATTGCGACGTTTCCACTGTTTGACCACGCCGCTGAACTTGTCACTGAAATTCTTGCTCCACGCATAGGCCTGGTTGATCCCGCCGACGCGCTCATCATCAAGGTTCTGCGGAGCGGTGGCACGGCCCAGCCAGGCACTGATGGCGCGGTTGATTCGGGTCATCAGGCGGTTGCGCAGCGGGCGTTCGACGTCGCAGAACAGGATGACGCGGGTCTGTTCGGTTTCGTTCTTGACCCAGTGCACGTAAGTCTCGTCGAACATCACGTCTTCACCGTCACGCCAGGCGTAGACCTGACCGTCAACGAAGATCCGGCAATCGTCGGAGTTAGGCGTCGACAGGCCCAGGTGATAACGCAGGGAACCGGCAAACGGATCGCGGTGCGGGTTCAGGTGGCTGCCACCCGGCAACAGCGCGAACATCGCGCCTTTGACGTTGGGAATCGCACTGACCAGCGCCACCGTTTTCGGGCACAGGGTTTCGGCCGACGGCAGCGGTTTGTCGTACCACTTGAGGTAGAAACGCTTCCAGCCCTTCTTGAAGAAGGAACCGAAACCGGCGTCATTGTTCTTCTCGGCGGCGCGGATGTAGCCCTCGTCGAACAAGTGCATGGCCTCGTCGCGAATGGTTTCCCAGTTGTCGCGCAGCACATCCAGTTCCGGAAACTTGCTGCGATCCAGATACGGTTTGGACGGCACACCGGAGAACAGGTACATCAGGGCGTTATACGGAGCGAACAGCGCCGAGTGGTTGACGAACTGACGCAGGACCGGCAAACGCGCCTTGCCGCGCAAATGCACATAGAGGATGCTGCCCACAAACAGCAGCAACACCAACACCTTGGCGGCTAACGAAAAGGTCATCAACGACTCCTTGAATAAAGACAACGCTGCGCAATGCCCTTTACCCGGCATGGCAGCCGGCCATGATAAACACTACCGGCCTCGGGAAAAACCCGCCCAACCCAAGATTCAGTGTTAAGAATTGCGCAATAAAGCATTTATTAGCATAACGATCCTGAACCCCGGCTGATCTGAATCAATTGGCTTACTGCTGATTCTCCTGTTCGGTGAACAGATCGCTGAACAGCATGCTCGACAGATAACGCTCGCCGGAGTCCGGCAGAATCACCACGATGGTCTTGCCCTGCATCTCCGGGGTCTCTGCCAGTCGCACCGCTACAGCCATTGCTGCGCCGCAAGAGATACCGCACAAGATCCCCTCTTCCTGCATCAATCGCAGCGCCATGGCCTTGGACTCGTCGTCGGTGACCTGCTCAACGCGGTCGACCATCGACAAATCGAGGTTCTTCGGCACGAAACCGGCGCCAATCCCCTGGATCTTGTGTGGGCTCGGCTTGATCTCTTCGCCCGCCAGCGCCTGGCTGATCACCGGCGAGGACACCGGCTCCACCGCCACCGACAGAATCGGTTTGCCCTGGGTATTCTTGATATACCGCGAAACGCCGGTGATGGTTCCGCCGGTGCCGACGCCAGCCACCAGTACATCCACGGCGCCATCGGTGTCGTTCCAGATTTCCGGACCGGTGGTTTTTTCGTGAATCGCCGGGTTGGCCGGGTTATCGAACTGCGATGGCATGAAGTAGTTGTCGGTATCGCTGGCAACGATTTCGGCAGCCTTCTCGATCGCGCCTTTCATGCCCTTGGCTGGTTCAGTCAGGACCAGTTCTGCACCCAGCGCCTTGAGCACCTTGCGCCGCTCGATACTCATCGAGGCCGGCATGGTCAACATCAACTTGTAGCCACGGGCCGCCGCGACAAAGGCCAGGCCGATGCCGGTATTGCCGGAGGTCGGCTCGACGATGGTCATGCCCGGCTTGAGTTTGCCGCTGCTTTCGGCATCCCAGATCATGTTCGCGCCGATCCGGCACTTGACCGAATAACCGGGGTTGCGCCCCTCGATCTTGGCCAGGATGGTCACGCCACGCGGCGCGATGCGGTTGATCTGCACCAACGGCGTGTTGCCGATGGAATGGGCGTTGTCAGCAAAAATACGGCTCATGGCTGGGTCCTTATGCAGCGTTGAATTCAGCCTTCCACGGTATGCCTGTTGCCTGACGCAGTCCAGTCAGGTCGAACGTCTGCGCCGCGCAACAGTCAATCGCTTACATCGTTCGGGAATTGCCGCCATGAAGCGTCGCTATAGCTGGCCATTAGGGATTTTTGCCGTCGTCGTTGTGGTGCTGGTCGCCCTGCACATCGCCCTGCCCTACGTGGTACGCGACTACCTGAACGACAAACTGGCGGACATGGGCGATTACCGGGGTCAGATCACCGACGTCGATCTGGCCTTGTGGCGCGGGGCCTACAAGATCAACGGGCTGAAAATCGTCAAGGTCGACGGCAAGGTGCCGGTGCCGTTCGTCAACGCACCGCTGATCGATCTGGCGGTCAGTTGGCACTCGCTGTGGTACGACCATGCCGTGGTGGCGCAGGTGAAGTTCTTCAATCCCGAGGTCAACTTCGTCGATGGCGGCCCCAACAAGCAGAACTCCCAGACCGGTAAAGGCACCGACTGGCGCGCGCAACTCAGTAAATTGCTGCCGATCACCCTCGACGAGGTGCAGATTCACGACGGCAAAATCAGCTTCCGCAACTTCAGCTCCAATCCACCGGTGAACATGAATGCCACCAAGGTCGAGGCCAGCATCTACAACTTGACCAACGTGGTCGACAAACAGGGCAAACGCGATGCCCGCTTCGAAGGCAAGGCCCTGCTCCTGGGGCATGCACCACTGGAAACCACCGCCACCTTCGACCCGCTGAGCAATTTCGAAGACTTCCAGTTCCGCCTGCGCGCCCGCGACATCGAACTCAAGAGCATGAACGACTTCGCCTCGGCCTACGGCAAGTTCGACTTCAATGCCGGCCACGGCGACGTGGTGATCGAAGCCCAGGCGAAAAAAGCCCAGGTCAACGGCTACATCAAGCCGCTGCTGCGTGACGTCGAAGTTTTCAACTGGCAGCAGGACGTGGAAAACAAGAACAAGAGCATCTTCCGCTCGGTCTGGGAGGCACTGGTGGGCGGCACCGAAAACGTGTTGAAGAACCAGGCGAAAAACCAGTTCGCCACCAAAGTCGAACTCAGCGGCAACGTGCACCAGCAAAATATCAGCGCGTTCGAAGCGTTTTTGCAGATTTTGCGCAATGGCTTCATCCAGGCCTTCAATGCGCGGTATGAGCGGCCGAAGCCAGATGCGGGCTAGTTTTTGACGTTTGGGCTGCTTCGCAGCCATCGGCGATGAATCCCCTCGCCACCAGGGCGATGTCTGGCCCCGGGCCGAAACCGAGTCAACATGTGACGCCCCATTCAGAGACTGAATAAGCCGTCTGCGTTCACAGTCGACCGGGCTGCGCGTTATAGTCGGGGCATCCGATTTTTTCGCCCCCGCCCTGCCCGTGCAGGTCGGCGTTACCGTTCGAGGATTAGCAGATGAAGTTCGAAGGCACCCAGGCCTACGTCGCCACCGATGACCTGAAGCTGGCGGTCAACGCCGCCATCACCCTGGAGCGGCCGCTGCTGGTCAAGGGCGAACCAGGCACCGGCAAGACCATGCTCGCCGAGCAACTGGCCGAATCGTTTGGCGCCAAGCTGATCACCTGGCACATCAAGTCCACCACCAAGGCTCACCAGGGTCTGTATGAGTACGATGCGGTCAGCCGTCTGCGCGACTCGCAACTGGGCAACGAAAAAGTCCACGACGTGCGCAACTACCTGAAGAAAGGCAAACTCTGGGAGGCTTTCGAGTCCGAAGAGCGGGTCATTCTGCTGATCGACGAGATCGACAAGGCCGACATCGAGTTCCCCAACGACCTGCTGCAAGAACTCGACAAGATGGAGTTCTACGTTTACGAGATCGACGAGACCATCAAGGCCAGGAAGCGCCCGATCATCATCATTACCTCCAACAACGAGAAAGAGCTGCCGGACGCCTTCCTGCGCCGCTGCTTCTTCCACTACATCGCCTTCCCGGACCGTACCACCCTGCAGAAAATCGTCGACGTGCACTACCCGGATATCAAGAAGGATCTGGTCAGCGAAGCGCTGGACGTGTTCTTCGACGTGCGCAAGGTGCCGGGCCTGAAGAAGAAGCCGTCGACCTCGGAACTGGTCGACTGGCTGAAGCTGCTGATGGCCGACAACATCGGCGAAGCGGTACTGCGCGAACGTGATCCGACTAAAGCCATTCCGCCACTGGCCGGCGCGCTGGTGAAGAACGAGCAAGACGTGCAATTGCTTGAGCGTCTGGCGTTCATGAGCCGTCGCGGCACCCGCTAAGAGGCTGCTGCCATGTTGCTCAACCTGTTCAATGAAATGCGTGCAGCCAAGGTGCCGGTGTCGGTACGCGAGCTGCTCGACCTGATCAACGCGCTGAAACAGCGCGTGACCTTCGCCGACATGGACGAGTTCTACTACTTGTCGCGGGCGATTCTGGTGAAGGACGAACGCCATTTCGACAAGTTCGACCGCGCGTTCGGCGCCTACTTCAATGGCCTGGAAAAACTCGACGACCACCTGCAGGCGCTGATTCCCGAAGACTGGTTGCGCAAGGAGTTCGAGCGTTCGCTGACCGATGAGGAACGCGCGCAGATCCAGTCCCTCGGTGGCCTGGACAAGCTGATCGAAGAGTTCAAGAAGCGTCTGGAAGAACAGAAGGAACGCCACGCCGGCGGCAACAAATGGATCGGCACCGGCGGCACCAGCCCGTTCGGCTCTGGCGGTTTCAACCCGGAAGGCATTCGGGTCGGCGATGCCGGCAAGCGTCAGGGAAAAGCAGTCAAGGTCTGGGATCAGCGCGAGTACAAGAACCTCGACGACTCGGTGGAACTGGGTACGCGCAACATCAAGGTCGCTCTGCGTCGTCTGCGCAAATTCGCCCGTCAGGGTGCGGCGGAAGAGCTGGACATCGACGGCACCATCGACCACACCGCGAAGGACGCCGGCCTGCTGAACATCCAGATGCGTCCCGAGCGACGCAACACGGTGAAGCTGTTGCTGCTGTTCGACATCGGCGGCTCGATGGACGCGCACGTGAAGATCTGCGAGGAGCTGTTCTCGGCCTGCAAGACCGAGTTCAAGCATCTGGAGTATTTCTACTTCCACAACTTCGTTTATGAATCGGTGTGGAAGAACAACATGCGCCGCACCTCCGAGCGCACCTCGACCCAGGATTTGCTGCACAAGTACGGCGCCGACTACAAAGTGATCTTCATCGGCGACGCCGCCATGGCGCCCTACGAAATCACCCAGGCCGGCGGCAGCGTCGAGCACTGGAACGAAGAGCCGGGTTATGTGTGGATGCAGCGCTTCATGGAGAAGTACAAGAAGCTTATCTGGATCAATCCATATCCGAAGGACACGTGGGGCTATACCTCGTCGACCAATATCGTGCGGGATTTGATCGAGGATCAGATGTATCCGTTGACGTTGCGTGGACTTGAGGAAGGGATGCGGTTTTTGTCCAAATAATTTTCGCTCTCCGAACGGACGCCATCGCGAGCAGGCTCACTCCCACATTTGGAATGCATTCCCCTGTGGGAGCGGGCTTGCTCGCGAAGCTTTCAGTTATCTCTGAAACGCCGCAAATACTCGACATGCTCGCGGTGCGCGACGTCCTGCACCACCGGCCGCAACCGCACCTGCGCCCCCGGCAGACACTGCGCCAGCCGCGCCAGCGCCAATGGCGTCAATGCCCCCAACCGCGGATAGCCGCCAATGGTCTGCCGATCATTGAGCAGCACAATCGGCTGCCCGTCCGGCGGCACCTGCACCGCGCCCAAGGGAATGCCCTCGGAAATCATCGGCCGGCCCTGATACTGCAACGCCTTGCCCAACAGCCGAATGCCCATGCGATCGGCGCGACTGTCGAGCGTCCACGGACTGTTGAACACATCGAACAGGCTCTGCCCGCTGAACTGGCCGATCTGCGCGCCAAGCACCAGATCCAGCGGCGTATTGAGTTTCAGATCCGGTCGCAGCGCTACCGGCACTTCACGCACCTGCAGCGTTTCGCCGCGATAGCTCAGCGTCGCCCCTTTGGTCAGCGGCAATCCCAGACCATCAAGTCCACCGAGTTCTTCGCGCACCACCGTGGCGCTGCTGCCCAGCACCTGCGGCGCGTCGAAACCACCGGGGGCCGCCAGATAAGCGCGGGCACCGAGCCGTGGTTGGGGGAACTGCAACGTCTGCCCTTTACGCAGTTTGAAACTGCGCCACGACGCCAGCGCCTGCCCATCGATCTGCGCGCCAAGATCGGCGCCGGCCAGCGCCAGCACGCAATCCTGCTGCGCAACCACGGCAAACCCGCCGAGGGTGATTTCGATTACCGGCACATCCAGGCCGTTACCCAACAACCAGTTGGCCCAACTCATCGAACTCCAGTCCGCCGCGCCGCCCTGGGTCACGCCCAAATGGCGCACACCAAAGCGTCCGGCGTCCTGCAACAAACACAACGGTGTACTTGCCTCAATCGTCAGTCGGCTCATGCCTGCGCCTCCAGCGGCGTATCGTCGCCGCCCAGACGGATGAATTCGGCGTGACTGACCGCTTCGAAGCGCACCGTGTCGCCGGGTTGCATCAGGCTGTAGCCGTCACGATGGCGGTCGAACAGTTTCGCTGGCGTGCGGCCGATCAGGTTCCAGCCGCCGGGCGATACCACCGGGTAAGCGGCGGTCTGCCGTTCGGCGATGCCGACACTGCCGGCTGCAACTTTCTTGCGCGGGGTGTTCAAGCGTGGTGCCGCCAGAATCTCTTCGACCAGGCCCATGAAGGCAAAGCCCGGCGCAAAGCCGAGAGCGAACACCTGATATTCGCGGCCACTGTGGCGACTAATCACCTCCTCCACTGCCAGCCCACTGCGCTCAGCCAGCAAGCTCAATTCCGGCCCGACACTGAGGTCATACCAGACCGGCAACACGTGACATTGGCCGCTGCTTCGCACATTTGGCGACAAATCAATCAGCGCCTCAGCAATCAATTCCCGCGCCTGATTCGGGTTCAAAACCGTCAAATCGTAATGCACCATCAGCGTGGTGTAGGACGGCACCAGATCAATCAACTGCGCGCCGAACGCCGCCCGCAAACGCTCACTGGCGGCGAGCATCCACGGCATGTTGGCTTCAGCGATTTCATCGAACAGGCGCAGCATCAGGCAGTCCAGGGCTACCACTTCAATCCGTGGGTTCATGGCGCACTCTGCTGATTCAGGGCCTCACGAATGCGTTGCACGGCGGCCACCGAACTGGCGTTGTCGCCATGCACACACAAGGTGTTGGCCTGCAGATGCAACGCGCTGCCGTCGCTGGCAACGAGGTCACCGCCACGGGCGATGGTCAGGGCCTGTTCGATGATTTTTTCCGGATCGTGGAGCACCGCGCCCGGCAGTTGCCGCGAAACCAGTTTGCCGGCGCTGTCGTAGGCGCGGTCGGCGAAGGCTTCGAACCACAGGGTCACGCCGTATTCGTCACCGAGTTGTTGCGCCGCCGAGTTGTCGCGGGTGGCCATCAGCATCAGCGGCAAACTGCGATCGTAAGCGGCGACGGCCTGAATCACCGCACGCAATTGCGCCGGATTGGCCATCATGTCGTTGTACATCGCGCCGTGGGGTTTGACGTAGCTGACTCGCCCACCCTGTGCCCGGCAAATGCCGTCGAGCGCGCCAATCTGGTAATGCAGGATGTCTTGCAGCTCCTGCGCGGAATACGCCATGGAACGACGGCCGAAACCGACCAGATCCTGATAGGCAGGGTGCGCACCGATCTGCACGCCATGGCTCAGGGCCAGGCTGACGGTTTTGCGCATGATGCCTGGGTCGCCGGCGTGGAACCCGCAGGCGACGTTGGCGCAGTCGATGAAGGGCATGACCTCGGCGTCCAGACCCAGGGTCCAGCTGCCGAAACTCTCGCCAATGTCGCAATTCAATAACAGGCGGCTCACGGTAAACACTCCTGTAGCTTCTTGTCTTTCTATCCGTAGGACAAATGCCCGTTGGGCACTGCCCCCGCAGGTTATCAGTTACTGCGCATCCAGTTGCTTGCCGCGGGTTTCCGGCAGGCTCAATGCCGCGATAATCACCACCCCGTACGACACCGCCGCGAACGCACCGATGCCCACGCTCAACGGCACTGTCTGGCTGAGCAGACCGATCAGCAGTGGAAACAACGCCGCCAGCGCCCGGCCGATGTTGTAGCAGAAGCCCTGCCCCGAACCGCGAATCCGCGTCGGAAACAGCTCGGTGAGAAATGCGCCCATGCCGCTGAAAATCCCCGAGGCGAAGAAGCCCAGCGGAAAGCCCAGCCACAGCATCACGCCATTACTGACCGGCATCTGCGTGTACAACAACACGATGGTGAACGAGCCAACCGCGAACAGGATGAAATTCTTTTTACGCCCCAACAGGTCAGTGAGATAAGCGCTGATCACGTAGCCGACGTAGGAACCGACAATCACCATCGCCAGATAACCGCCGGTGCCGAGCACACTCAAACCACGTTCGTTCTTGAGGAAGGTCGGCAGCCACGAAGTGATCGCGTAATACCCGCCCAATGCGCCGGTGGTCAGCAAGGAGGCGCGGAGCGTGGTGAAAAGCATGCCAGGGGCGAAGATCTCGTAGAACTTTGCCGGGTTTTCCGGAGTTTGCGCGGCCTTGGCTTCGCGGTAGATCTCGGGGTCTTTCACCAGACGACGGACGAAGATCACGAAGATCGCCGGAACGATGCCGAGGATGAACAGCGCACGCCACGCGTCTTCCGGCGGCAGTACCGAGAACAGCAGCGCATACAGAATCGCCGTCAGCCCCCAGCCCAGGGCCCAGCCGGATTGCACCATGCCCACCGCTTTGCCGCGATCCTTGGCGCGGATCACTTCACCGATCAGCACCGCGCCGGCGGTCCATTCGCCGCCGAAGCCGAAGCCCATCAGGGTGCGGGCGATCAACAGTTGTTCGTAGCTCTGGGCGAAACCGCAGAGGAACGTGAAGAAGGCAAACCACAGCACCGTCAGTTGCAGCGTGCGTACGCGGCCGATGCGGTCGGAGAGAATCCCCGCCACCCAGCCGCCGATGGCCGAGGCGATCAGGGTGCTGGTGTGAATCAGCCCTGCTTGCCCGGTGGTGATGCCCCACATGGCAATCAGGGTCGGCACCACGAAACTGAGCATCTGCGTGTCCATGCCGTCCAGGCCATAGCCGATCTTGCAGCTCCAGAAGGTGCGACGCTCTTGCTGATTGATGTTGCGATACCAGTCGAACGGGCCGGGACGGGCCGTATTCTTGGGGAGGTCGAGGGTGTCGGGCGCACGCATGGCAAGTCTCCGCAGGCTTTTATTGGTCTTGTTCGAAGTTCCGACGACGCCTATCGTGGGAACCGGATGCGCCGATTTTTGGGCGCGTCGCCCTGCTGCGTCCAACGAATAAAAACCCGCCTTAGGCATAAGAAAAATTTGTCACCCGAGCCGTTGCCATGAACCTGAAGTTTCTCGAGACCTTTGTCTGGGTCGCCCGGCTGAAGAGTTTTCGCCTGACCGCCGACAAGCTGTTCACCACCCAGGCGTCGATTTCCAGCCGCATCGCAGTGCTCGAAGGCGAGCTGGGGGTGAAGCTGTTTCTGCGTGATTCACGCGGCGTCAGCCTGACGCCCGAAGGCTTGAAAGTGCTGGATTACGCCGAGCAGATGCTCGACACCATGCAGGCGCTCAAGCAATCGATCGAGACCCGTTCGAGCAAGGTCGGCCGGGTGCGCATCGGCGTGATGGACACGGTGATTCACACCTGGCTCAGCCCGTTGGTGGCGCAGATGACCGACCTGTACCCGCGAGTGGAAATCGAGCTGGTGGCGGATACTTCGCTCAACCTCTGCGATCAGTTGCAAAAAGGCTTTCTCGATCTGATTCTGCAAACCGACCTGGTGCGCCACGAAAGTGTGCGCAGCCTGGAACTGGCCAGCCATCCGCTGGGCTGGATCGTCGCAAGCAACTCGATCTACAACCGCAACTACGCCGACCTCGGCGAGCTGGCGCAGGAACGGATCATCACCTACTCGAAAAACTCCCGACCGCATCAGGACCTGCTCGCACTGATGCAAGCCAACGGCGTGCCGGCGCCACGTCTGAACTGCGTGAACTCGGTGTCGGCGATTACCCGGTTGTTGCGTGACGGTTTTGGTATTGGCGTGCTGCCACCGGTGCTGGTGGCCGAGGAACTGGCGCGGGGTGAACTAACCCTGCTCGACATCGACCAACGCCCGCCGAATCTGCAGGTGGTGGTGTCGTGGCGGGTTGGCGTGGAGTGGGTCGAGGAGATGGTGACGTTGTGTCAGCAGGTGCTGGAGGGATATGCGCGCAAGGTCGGTGAAAAGTACATCACCCTCACTCCGTAATCACACCTGTGGTGAGGGGATTTATCCCCGATGGGCTGCGCAGCAGTCCTGAAACCTGAGCAAGCAGGTTTATCTGACACACCGTTGAGGGCCGCTTCGCGCCCCATCGGGGATAAATCCCCTCGCCACAGAGAGCTTTGCAAGCTTTAGAGGCCGCGCACGTCGCGGTCTTCAATCGGCCGGCTCTGACGCAAACGTCGGCCGCCCAGCACCACCCAGTCAATCAGACGAATCAGGCACTCGATGCCGAACGACAGCAGCAACGCGCCACTCATGCCCCAGATCATCGCTTCCGGGGTCAGCAGGATCTGGTAGCTGTAGCCGTTCCAGGTTTCCTTGCGAATGTCCGGATCAGCGGCCAGCACCACTTGCAGGAAGCGGATGTACCACGGGCCCTGCATGGCCTGGAACTGTTTATCCAATGCGATCTGGCGGTTGAGCAAGGTGCTCAGGCTGTCAGCATCGCTGCGAAACACCGGGTCGTCGCTGGCGCGGTAATGCGCGACCAGTGCCTGCAAGTCGCCCTTGAAGAACTGCTCGGCAGTGCCCTGGAAGCCACGCAGACCGTTCTGCGCTTCGATCAAGTGGGCTTCGACGCGTTTGGCGTAATCGTTGATGAAACCCGGCACCTGGACACCGATCAACAGGCCCGCCGCAAACAACACCAGCCGTAGATAACTGAGCAACATCGAGGAGAGATCCTTTATTCGGTCGTGCCCTGGCTGACGCATTCGCCGCGCCGCCACAGACTCCATTGGCCCGGTTGGTAACGGGTCCAGGTTTCATTTTCGGTCAAAGGCTCGGTGGCGATCACCGTGACCACGTCGTTGGGTGTGGTTTCTGCCTGGAAATCGACGATCACATCGACATCCTTGAGCCGCGCCGGGCCGAACGGTGCGCGCCGGGTGATCTGTGCCAGTTTGGTCGAGCAATAGCAGAACAGCCAGTCGCCATCGCTGAGCAGGCAGTTGAATACGCCTTTGCTGCGATATTCGGCGCAGGCGGCGACCAGATCCGGCAGCAGCACTTCTATATCGACCGGTTCCGGGAATGCTGCACGCACGCGGTTGAGCAAATCGCAGAACGCCGCTTCGCTGTCGGTGTCCCCCACCGGGCGGTAGAAACTCTTGATCGGGGTGAAGTCGGCGAGCTGGCCGTTGTGCGCGAAACACCAGTTGCGCCCCCACAGTTCGCGCACGAACGGGTGGGTGTTGGACAGACAAACCTTGCCGACGTTGGCCTGGCGGATGTGGCCGATGACCACTTCGCTCTTGATCGGATAACGCTGCACCAGATTGGCGACTTCCGACTCGCTGCTGGCGGCCGGGTCCTGAAACAGGCGCAAGCCGCGGCCCTCATAGAAGGCGATGCCCCAGCCGTCGCGGTGCGGGCCGGTACGCCCGCCGCGCTGCATCAGGCCGGTGAAGCTGAACACGATATCGGTCGGCACGTTGGCACTCATGCCCAGTAATTCACACATGTGCGGACTCTCGGGATTACAGACGCGGCTCGACGCGCATGCGCTGCGGATTGTTCGGCACCGGCGGACGACCGTAGCGGTCATCGCCGGCAGCACCGAACGGCTGATCGTCGTCGCGATCATCAGCACGCGCCGAGGCTTTGGCGGCTTCAGCCTGCTCGCGACGGCCGCGGGAGGCGCGTTCGATCGGGAAGCGGATCAACACGAAGATCAGGTAGATGCCGAAAGCGATCATGCCGTACATGAACAGGTCGGAAATCGCCCGCCAGGCGTTGTTGCCGACCTTGAAGGCCAGATCCAGCGCGGTGATGGCGATCGACGGCGCGACCTTGGCCTTCACCGGGTCAATGATGGTCGGGCTGAACAGCAACACTGCCATCAGCAACCGCAGCGGCTCGCGCAGCCAGCGCCACATCCAGCGGGTCAGGCGCATCCATACCAACAGGCAGCCCACAGCGGCAAAGGCGTAGAGGCCCCAGGCGATCAGATAGTCGTTCTCGGTCATGGTGTCCATGGCAAGGCAGGCAAAGAGGCGCTTATAGTAACGACTTTTCGCCCGCCAGGCTTGTCCCAATAGACACACGACCTGTGGGAGCGAGCCTGCTCGCGAATACGGAGTGTCAGTTAAAACATTGTTGTCTGACCCACCGCTTTCGCGAGCAGGCTCGCTCCCACAGGTGCTGCGGCGGTTTCACGATCCGCGAAAACCTTTATTCCGAACATTGTCCGAGAGCCTTCCATGCCCCAATCCGCCCACGTCAGCAGCGCCCCGATCGCCCACAAGGCTGCCGGTGCCGACCCGTATGCCTGGTTGCAGGAGCGCGACACCGACGCGGTGCTCGACTACCTCAAGGCCGAAAACGCTTATCAGGAAGCGCAAACCGCTGATCAGGCCACCCTGCGCGAAAGCCTGTTCGAAGAGATCAAGGGCCGGATCCTCGAAACCGACCTGTCCCTGCCCTCGCCGTGGGGCCCGTACCTGTATTACACGCGCACCACCGCTGGCGACGAATACGCCCGCCATTACCGCTGCCCGCGTCCCGCCGACGACAACCTGACCCTCGACGAAAGCCGCGAACAATTGCTGCTCGACCCGAACGTGCTGGCCAATGGCGGCTTTTTCTCCCTCGGCGCGTTCAGCATCAGCCCCGACCATCAGCGTCTGGCCTACAGCGTCGACGCTTCGGGCGACGAGATCTACACGCTGTTCGTCAAGGAACTGGCCAACGACAAGGTCAGCGAACTGGAGTTCGAGGACTGCGACGGCAGCATGACCTGGGCCAACGACAGTCTGACCCTGTTTTTCAGCGTGCTCGACGACACCCACCGTCCGTACAAACTGTTTCGCTATCGCCTCGATGGCACGGCGGCCGAAGAGGTGTTCCTCGAGCCGGACGGGCGTTTCTTCCTGCATTGCTACCGCGCAAGCTCCGAGCAGCAATTGCTGCTGACCCTGGGCAGCAAGACCACCAGTGAAGTCTGGGCGCTGGATGCCCATCAGCCGCACCTGCCCTTCACCTGCCTGGCGCCACGGGTCGAGGATCACGAATACGACGTCGACCACGGCATGCTCGATGGCGCGTGGACGTGGTTCATCCGCACCAACCGCGACGGCATCAACTTCGCCCTGTATCAGGCGCCGGACACCGGTGTCGCGCCAAGCGAAGCCGACTGGCAGAACCTGATCCCGCACAGCGACACCGTGATGCTCGACGGCGTGACCCTCAACGCCGAGGCCATGACCCTGAGCCTGCGCGAAGGCGGTTTGCCGGTCATCGAAGTCCACCCGCAGGGCCTGACGCCGTATCGCGTGCAACTGCCGGACGCGGCCTACAGCCTCTACGTGCAAAACAGCCTGGAGTTCGAGAGCGATCGCATCCGCCTGCGCTATGAGGCGTTGAACCGTCCGGCACAGGTACGCCAGTTGATGCTGGCCACCGGCGAGCAAACCGTCCTCAAAGAGACCCCGGTGCTTGGCCCGTTCGACGCCGACACCTACATCAGCCAACGCCTGTGGGCCACCGCGCCGGACGGCACGCAGGTGCCGATCAGTCTGGTGATGAAACGCGAAATGGTCGGCAAAGCGGTGCCGCTGTACCTGTACGGTTATGGCGCTTACGGCTCCAGCCTCGACCCGTGGTTCTCCCATGCACGCCTGAGTCTGCTGGATCGCGGCATGGCCTTCGCCATTGCTCATGTGCGGGGCGGCGGCGAGCTGGGCGAAGCCTGGTATCGCGCCGGCAAGCAGGAACACAAGCACAACACCTTCAGCGACTTCATTGCCTGCGCCGAATTCCTGATCCTCAACGGCATCACCACCGCCGAGAAACTGGCGATCAGCGGCGGCAGTGCCGGTGGTCTGCTGATCGGTGCAGTGCTCAATCAGCGCCCGGACCTGTTCGGCGTGGCGATTGCCGAAGTGCCGTTCGTCGACGTGCTCAACACCATGCTCGACCCGGAGCTGCCGCTGACCGTCACCGAATACGATGAATGGGGCAATCCCGAAGAGCCAGACGTCTACGAACGGATCAAGGCCTATGCGCCGTACGAAAACGTCACCGCGCAGGCCTATCCGGCGACGCTGGTGATCGCCGGCTACAACGACAGCCGCGTGCAGTACTGGGAAGCGGCCAAGTGGGTGGCGAAACTGCGTGCGACCAAAACCGACGATAACCTGCTGCTGCTAAAGACCGAACTGGGTGCCGGACACGGCGGAATGAGCGGGCGTTATCAGGGATTACGTGACGTAGCGCTCGAATATGCATTTGTGTTCAAGGTTTTGGGGCTGGCCTGAGGAACTCCGTCGGTCACTTGGGTCTTAATTCCAGACTCAAGGGGCCGATACCCCACAGATCCCGTGTAGGAGTGAGCCTTTGTGGTGAGGGGATTTATCCTCGATGGGAGGCAAAGCCGCCCCAAATCTGCAATGCGATTCTTTCAGACAGACCGCATTAGCTGGTTTGCGACTGCTGCGCAGTCGATCGGGGATAAATCCCCTCACCACAGGCTCACTCCTGCAAGGAACCGTGTTAAGCCTGGAAACCGTGAAAACAAAAAGACCGCAATGACATGTCAGAACCCACTCTACTGAACAACGAAATCCGCGACTGGCTGATGGACTGCGGCCTGTTCGACCAATTGCAACTGGCAGACTTTGCCGCAGCCTCTGGCTACTTCAGCATCAGCACCGTGGCCGAAGGCGAAGCGATTTTCCGCGAGGGCGACGCCGGCAGCTTCATGTGCATCATCCACACCGGCCAGGTCGCCGTGCAGAAGACCGGGGCCGACGGCCAGGTCATCACCATGGCCACCCTGCGCAGTGGTCGGGCGTTCGGTGAAATGGCCGTGCTCGATGGCGAACGGCGCTCGGCCACCTGCATCGCCGCGAGCAACTGCCAGTTGCTCAACCTGGGCAAGGACTCGCTGGAAAAGATGCTCAACGACGCACCGAAGATCGCCGCGAAGATCATCCGCGCCCTCGCTGTCTCCCTGTCCAAACGCCTGCGCATGGCCGACGGTCAACTGGCGGCGCAGCAGATCTAGCCGCCGGGGGATTTGGCCTTGGTACCGCCCGGTTCGATGCCCGGCACCGGTTGATCCTTGCTCGGCGGGCTGGGCATTTCGATCGGCACCAGCGGCGGACTGCCACTGCCCGCACCTGACTTGGGAATGCTGATCGGGGTGATTTGCGGATACGGCGTCGGCGTGGCGGTACCGGGCGACCCGGGTTGCGGCGTCGGGCTGACCGGAATGGTCTGCTGCGCCTGCACTGCAGTAATCGAGAGCGCGGCCAGGGCAATGACCGTTAGAATGGTGCGCTTCATCAAGGGCTCCGTTTGGCCTCTAGTCTGCGCTCAGGCTACTCCCAACGGGCCTGCTTGCCTTCCCCCTTGTAGAGATTTCCATGAAACGTTTCGTTCTGCTCGACACCACGCCGATCCCTGACAACGGTGGCGCCCTGTGCCTGTTCGAGTATGGCGAGGATTTCGTCATCAAGATCCAGGGCGGCGACGGCGGGCAATTGATGAACACGCGCATGCACGGTTCCGAAGATGCGCTGGCCGAGATTCCTTGCCGCAAGGTCGCTGGACGGCCGAATTCGCGGGTGCTGATCGGCGGTCTGGGCATGGGCTTTACCCTCGCCTCGGCGCTCAAGCATCTGGGCAAGAGCGCCGAAGTGGTGGTCGCCGAACTGGTGCCGGGCGTGGTGGAATGGAACCGTGGGCCGCTGGGTGAAAAGTCCGGTCGGCCGTTACTCGATCCACGCACGGTGATCCGTCAGGACGACGTGGCCAAGGTGCTGCAAAGCGAGCCGAATGGTTTCGACGCGATCATGCTCGACGTCGACAACGGCCCCGAAGGCCTGACGCAGAAGGCCAACAGCTGGCTGTATTCCGCTGCCGGGCTCAACGCCTGCGCCAAGGCCTTGCGGCCCAAAGGCGTGCTGGCGGTATGGTCGGCCAGCGCTGACCGGCAGTTTTCCGACAAATTGAAGAAGGCCGGTTTCAAGGCTGAAGAAGTCCAGGTCTTCGCCCACGGCAACAAGGGCACCCGTCACACGATCTGGATTGCCGAGAAGCTCAAGGGCTGAGCTAAACTGGCGTCATAACCGTCATTAGTCTTTTTTACAAAGGTGAACCCATGAGTTCGTCCACCCCGACCAACACGTCGAAGCTCGATCGCATCCTTGCCGACAACCAGCGCGACAAGGAAATGGGCTACCGCGACAAGGCCCTGAAGATGTACCCGCACGTGTGTGGCCGCTGCGCCCGTGAGTTCTCCGGCAAGCGCCTGAGCGAACTGACCGTGCACCACCGCGACCACAACCACGACAACAACCCGCAGGACGGCTCGAACTGGGAGCTGTTGTGCCTGTACTGCCACGACAACGAACACTCGCGCTACACCGACCAGCAATACTTCGACGACGGCTCGCTGAGCACACCGAAGATTGCCAAGGCGACGCACAATCCGTTTGCCGCCCTCGCCGGTTTGATGAAGAAAGAAGACTGACCATCTTCATTGGCCGCACGGGCCCCATCGCGAGCAGGCTCACTCCTACATTTGAAATGCGTTCCCCTGTAGGAGTGAGCCTGCTCGCGATAGCGGTGTCCTGGACACCACCAATCTCAAACTGAACACCCCTCCCCCAATCCCCGTATAATCGCCCTCTTTTTCCCGAAGGCACCCCGCTCGTGGCAGACAAACGTTACAGCTGCATTGGTTTGTACAACCCCAAGTCACCGGAGAACGTCGGTTCGGTGATGCGCGCCGCAGGCTGTTACGGCGTAGCGTCGGTGTTCTACACCGGCAAGCGTTATGAACGCGCCGCCGACTTCGTCACCGACACCAAGCGCGTGCACTACGACATCCCGCTGATCGGCATCGACGACCTGAAAAAGATCCTCCCGCTCAACTGCGTACCGGTCGCCGTGGAACTGGTAGAGGGTGCCCGCCCGCTGCCTGAATACACCCACCCGGACCGCGCGCTGTACATCTTCGGCCCGGAAGACGGCTCGCTGGATAAAGAGATCCGCGACTGGTGCGAAGACGTGGTCTATATCCCGACCACCGGCTGCATGAACCTCGCCGCCACGGTCAACGTCGTGCTCTACGACCGCATGGCCAAGGGCCTGAACACCCGCTCAGGACCGAAATTCCGCTGAAACGTCGCACATCCGATGGAACGAGCCGGCCGCTGCGGCAGTCAGCTTATCTATCTATTGCACATTGCCTGGGAGACAGATCATGACCGAACTCAAACGCGTCCAACGTATCGAATCCACCCCGTTCCAGAGCCGTTCCGAACAGAATGTCGAAGGCTGGGAACGTATCGGATCCTTGGCCGGCGGCGTGATCATGGTCGGCAAGGGCCTGCGCCGTGGTGGCGTGTTCGGTCTGCTTCAGGTGGCGATTGGCGGTGTGGCGATGGCCCGAGGCATCACCGGACACAGCTCGGTGAAAAGCCTGCTGGAGAAAAGCCGTCAGGACATGAACAACGTGCGGGCGAAGATCGAACGCGCCGGTGAAGAGTTGAGCAAGCTCAAGGCCAATGCCGAGGCGGCGACCAAAACCGCTACCGTGACCGGCAATGATTCGGTGAAATCGCCGAAAGCCGGGGTTTGATCCAAGATTTGCGGTGGGGTTAAAGGCCCCATCGCGAGCAGGCTCACTTCTACATTTGGAATGCGTTCCCTTGTAGGAGTGAGCCTGCTCGCGATAGCGGTGTCACTGAAGTAACGCGGTATCAAGGACTTTTGAGGACGCACCGAGAACGCTCTCGGCCAGTTGCACAAACTCCTTGGTACTCACCGTCCCCAGATGCATCGCCCCGCGCAACACGTCATCCAGCGAGCGCTTGTTACGCGTCTTCAAGCGAATCTCGCGATCCAGCTCCTGCAGCACAATCACCGCTTTTGAAAGCTGCGCCGGGCTGATCTGCTCGCCGCGCAAGGTCGTGACTTTCTGACTGTCCCTGGTCAACTTCGCCTGCAACGCCTGATAACGCTCATCGCTCATGCCCCCGGCACGACGCACCAGTTCGATCGCGTAATACTCGGCAAACCCTTCGCTGATCCAGTCGCTGCGCTGCTCGTCGCTGATCCGCCCGAACACCTGCGCCAGCTCGCGCACCAGCGCACTGCTGCCGCTTTCGCTGACCAGCGGCAGACGCGTGTTGAGATAGATCGACTCGTGTGCACCGAGGCTGCCACGCCACATCGGGTCGTTGGCGCCGACGATCAGCAGCTTGCCTGGATGCCGTGGGTACACAGCCTGCACCTGCGGCCAGATGAACGTCAGCAAGGTCAGCACATCCATGCGGCGCATGCCCTGCCCTTGTGGAGAGGCCACGGTGACTTCGGTTTCGCCCAGCCGTGTGCGGCGGCTGCCGAGATGGCCGGCAAGCATCCAGCCGGTCGGGCGGTCGAACAGGCGTGAAGGGTTGTCGATGCGGAATGTGTTCTTGCCGATGCGCGGCCAAGCGGTTTCGATGCTTTTCCAGCCGTTGGGCAGTTCGAATTGCAGGCGTGACACCAGCTCGACGCCATCCTGCTGATCGAGTTTGGCCGGTGGTACCAGCTCATCGCCGCGCAGCAGTGCCCAGTTCGGGGTCATGCGCGTGTCGAAGCTGCCACTCTTGCGTCCGTGGCTGACGGTGACACGATAGGTCAGGCTGGCCTTGTCGCCCGTCGGGCGCCAGACGCCCCGGGCCTGCTTGCCTGGCGTCAACTGCCACTGCCCGTCGGCCTTGAAGTCGCTGTAGTGGCTGCCATCGCCGAGGTCAAAATCGAGGCTGCGCACCGATTCGCCCTTGGCCAGGGTCAGGCGCACCTCGGCCTGATCACTTTGCGGCAACAGACGCACGTGGTAGTCCAGATCGACTTTCTTCGCCGCCCACACTGGCGCACTCAACGCCAGCAGTCCGACGAACAGCGCACGCTGCAATCCCACAGCCATACACACTCCTTGGTGAAAACTTGAATCTGCGGGCGCTTAACCGGCGCGGAAAATCAGGTGGTCCTCCCAGTCGTCCTCCGGCACGCTGCCTTCGGCAAGCATGCGCCCGGACTGGGAAATCCGCTCGTGGTGCACGGCGTCACGGTCGCCACACACCAGGTGGTGCCACAACGGCAGGTCCTTGCCTTCGCTGACCAGTCGGTAACCGCAGGTCGGCGGCAGCCATTTGAACTCTTCGGCCTGGCCCGGGGTGAGCTGGATGCAGTCCGGGACAAACTTGATGCGGTTCGGGTAATCGCTGCACTGACAGGTTTTCAGGTCCAGCAGTTTGCAGGCGATGCGCGTGTAATAGACGCTGTTGTCTTCTTCATCTTCGAGTTTCTGCAGGCAGCACAGACCGCAGCCGTCGCACAGCGATTCCCATTCCTCGTGATCCAGTTGATCGAGGGTTTTGCGTATCCAGAACGGTTCGACTTTGGCGGCCATGGCTCAAGCATCAACATCAGGTGGTGAAAAGGCCGCCAGTCTAGTGCCCCAGGCCTTGCGGGCCAAGCGCTGGCGACTGCCGGTTGCGCAACGCTTGTCAGTTTCGATGCCGGCGCGTAGCTTTGCCTGTCGCAAGGAGCCTTGCCCGGAAGCCATTGACGCTCGACCGCGTTGCATTCCGGTGAACACCAAAGGCTCGGAAAATCCCATCGTTCAGCGCAACTGATCCCGCCGGGTTTTCATTCGACTCTCTGACTCAAACACAGCAAGGAATCTTCGATGAGTGCCAACCCTCGCGTTGCCGATTACGCCATTCACCCGCAATTCACCGATCGCTGGTCGCCCCGCGCCTTCACCGGCGAGGCGATCCCGGAAGAAACCCTGCTGAGCTTCTTCGAAGCCGCGCGCTGGGCGCCGTCTGCGTACAACTCGCAGCCGTGGCGCTTCCTTTATGCGCGTCGTGACACGCCGAGCTGGGAGCGTTATCTGGGTCTGCTCAATGAGTTCAACCGCAGCTGGGCGCAACACGCTTCGGCGCTGGTGATCGTGATTTCGAAAACCACCTTCACCGCACCCGGCGCGACGGAAGAAACCCCGGCGCTGTGGCACACCTTCGACACGGGTTCGGCGTGGGGCCATCTGGCACTGCAAGCGAGCATCAGTGGCTGGCACACCCACGGCATGGCCGGTTTCGATCAGGAGCTGACCCGCAAGGAGCTGAATATCCCTGAAGGTTATGCGCTGCACGCGGCGGTCGCTGTCGGCAAGCTGGGTGACAAGGCATCGCTGGCTGAATACCTGCAAGCCCGTGAAGAGCCGAGCCCGCGTCGTCCGCTGAACGAGCTGGCGGCGGAAGGCGACTTCACCCTTTAAACCACACCGCAAAACCAACTGTAGGAGTGAGCCTGCTCGCGATGAGGGCGAGTCAGTCGACATTAATGTTGTCTGACACACCGCTATCGCGAGCAGGCTCACTCCTACATTTTTTATTGCGGTGTGTCAGTAACCGCGAGCGAAATCCACTTCCCCGCGCAGCGCCTCACCCGCCTGATACGCCTTCAGGTTCTCGACAAACAACTGCACCATCAACGCCGGAGACGTCGGTGCCGAGCTGTGCCCGGTCAGCAGCAGGCCCCAGGCGGTCCAGAACGGATGGCGTTGCGGCAACGGCTCCTGACGGCAGACGTCGATTACCGCGCCGGCCAGATGCCCTTCCTTCAACGCTTCGACCAGATCCGCATCCACTACCGCCACGCCGCGTCCGACGTTGATGAACAACCCGGTCGGCTTGAATTGCTTGAACAGCGCCGCGTCGTAGATATCGTGGGTGTGCGCGGTGTTCGGCAGCAGGTTGACCACGTAATCGACCTCGCCCACCAGCCGTGGCAGATCCGCCATCGCACCAACTTCGACGAACGGCGCCTGCTCGCGAGCGCTGCTGGCGACGCCATACAACTCGACGCCAAACGGCAGCAGGAACTGCGCCACGCTCTGGCCAATGTCGCCGGTACCGACGATCAGCACCTTGCGCCCGACCAGGCTCTGGCCGGTGCGGTTGTCCCACTTGCGCTCGACCTGGCTGACCAGGCGCGCCAGCACTTCACGCTCGTGACCGAGCATGTAGGTCAGCACGTATTCGGCCATCACCTGACCGAAGATTCCCACCGCGCGGGTCAAACGGTAATCGCGGCGCAAGCCGTCGGCGAGCAACGGCGTGATGCCGGCCCAGGTCGATTGCAGCCATTGCGGTTGGTGGCCCTGACGCAACAGGGTCGCCAGCAGGTCCGGCTGCCCCAGCCACACCGGGCAATCGGCAGCCTGACGGGCCAGTTCGGCGGAGTCGCCGCTGGTCAGTACTTCAAGTTCGGGGGCCACCTGACTCAGCAGCCGGGCGTACACCGCGTGGTCGTGTTCAGCAATCAGAACGCGCATCTTCAAACCTTTCGCAAACCGTGCAGGCAACCGCCGAAGGAGTCGCGCTCCTTCGTGGCGGTCGTCGCCGTAAAATCAGTTCCAGGGTGGCAAGAGGCCCAGAACAGGGCCTCGCAGATCAGACCGGATCGTTGCGTCGCAGCAACTCTTCGGGCAAGTGTTCGATGTACTCGTCTTCGGCCGGTGGCATCTGCAGGTGATAGCCCTGCCTGTCGAGGTTTTCCAGAACTACCACGATGTCCTCGCTGGCCAGTTTACGCTCGGGCGACAGCACCAGATCGAACGAATGCTTCGCTTTGCCGAAGGCCAGCATCAGCGCTTCCGGCACCCGCTCAAGCGCGTCACTTTTGAGCACGTAAAGGTACATGCCGCTGCGCTTGGAGCTTTGGTAGATGGAACAAATACGTTTCAAAGCTGTTCTCCGGCGGTGGCCAGGCTGTCGAGCAGCATCTGGCCCATGAGTTCGCGGCGCCAGCCACGCAGCGACTCAGGCAATTGATAAGGTCCCTCGGGGAAGCCGCTTTTGACCAGTGCTTCGAGGGTTTTCTTGCGTAGCATCAGTTCCGGTGCGATACCCAGACGCTCGGCTTCGACCTGGCCGAGGGCGCGCAGTTGCTTGATCAGCGCAGCGGCTTCGACCGGCAATGGCTCCGGCACCGCTGGCGGCCATTGATCAGGCCCCACACTGCCAGAGCGCTTGATCAGATCAAGCAGAAATTGGCCGTCCTGACGCACGGTACGTGGGTGCATGTCTTCGATTTTGCCCAGCGCCACGAGGTTGTCCGGTTGCGTGCGGGCCAGCGGCCACAGCGAATGCTCGCGGACAATACGGTTGCGCGGCAGATCACGGGCGCGGGCTTCTTTTTCACGCCAGGCGCACAACTCACGCAGCACCGCCAATTGCGCACGGGACAGTTTCCACGCCAGTTTGGCTTCGCGATAGACCTCGTAGGGGTCGGTTTCGCGGCGCAGATTGGCCACCAGTTCGGCGCCGTCCTCCAGCACCCAGGCGAATTTGTCGTCAGACAGTTTCGGCCGCAGCTGGACGAAAACTTCGGCCAGATGCACGGCGTCTTCGGCGGCGTAGCTGATTTGTGTGTCGGACAACGGGCGCTGCAACCAGTCGGAACGGGTTTCGCCCTTCGGCAGTTCGATGCCGAGCACTTCCTGCACCAGCCGCGAATAGCCCATAGAGAACCCGAGGTTCAGGTAGGCCGCCGCCAGTTGCGTGTCGAACATCGGTGCCGGCAGGCTCCCGGTCAGACGCAGCAGCACTTCGAGGTCTTCGCTGCAAGCGTGCAGGACTTTGAGCACCGCCGGGTTTTCCAGCAACGCCGCCAGCGGTTGCCAGGCGTTGATGGTCAGCGGGTCGATCAGGTAGGCGCGTTTGCCGTCGCCAACCTGCAACAGGCCGGCAATCGGGTAGAAGGTGTCGACCCGCATGAATTCGGTGTCGAGGGCAACGAACGGCAGCTGCTGCCACTCGGCGCAAAACTGCGCGAGGCTATCGTTGTCGCGAATCCAGTGAATATCGATGGCCACACGGCTCTCCCTTGAAGAATGGCGCGCAGTATATATCGCCGCCGGCGTTTTACGCGCCTGCGCTGGGCCAGAGCTGTAACGAAATGTCCTGCCAGAGAGAAAGAATAGTCTGACAGCGAGGGGGGCAAGATTAATCCGGGCGTAACGATCTTGCTGGCGCCGCCGAAGGGAGGGTCATATTTAGTTTTTAAATAGTACTCGGGAATTTTGATTTGCCCGCACCGCGTGACCGCACGCCTAATCGACAGCCTCCGCAATCCAGAGTCTGCTGATGGAACACGTTCGCGCCACCGCTCGCCCCGCTGTCTGGCTGATGCTCGGCATCATCCTCGTCGCACTCAATCTGCGCCCGTCCATGGCGGCCGTCGGCCCCTTGCTGTCGGCCATACGCGGCGACACCCCTCTGAGTTTCAGCGTGGCTTCGCTGCTGACCATGTTGCCGGTGATGGCGATGGGACTGGCGATGTTTTTCGGCATTGGCATCAGCCGACGTCTGGGCGAACAGCGCACAGTGATCCTGTCGCTGTTGATTATCGGGCTGGCGACGCTGTCGCGGCTGTGGCTCGATTCGGCGGCGCAGTTGATTGGCAGCGCAATGCTCGCAGGGATTGGCATCGCCCTGATTCAGGCGCTGATGCCGGTGCTGATCAAGTCACGCTTCCCCGACAACGTGGCGCTGTGCATGGGCCTGTATGTCACCGCGATCATGGGCGGCGCCGCACTGGCCGCCTCGTTTGCGCCACTGGTAATGGTGCAAACCAGTAGCTGGCGCCTCGGGCTGGCAATCTGGGCGGCATTGGCCTTGCTCGCGTTGCTGCTCTGGTGGACACAACCCACCATGTCATCCAGGCAGAACACGCCAGTAGGAAAACAATCGTTCTTCGGCAATTCCCGCGCCTGGTTACTCGCTATCTTCTTCGGTCTGGGTACGGCGTCCTACACCTGCGTACTCGCCTGGCTAGCGCCGTACTACGTCGAACAAGGCTGGAGCGAACAACACGCCGGCCTGCTGTTGGGTTTGCTGACGGCCATGGAGGTGATTTCCGGGTTGCTGACGCCAGCCATTGCCAACCGCAGCCGTGACCGCCGCGTGGTCCTGGCGACGTTGCTGCTGCTGATCATTGCCGGCTTCTGCGGGTTGATCCTCAGCCCGCAACACCTGAGCCTGCTGTGGCCATGCTTGCTGGGGCTGGGCATTGGCGGACTGTTCCCGATGAGCCTGATCGTCTCGCTCGATCACCTCGACGACCCGCAGCGCGCCGGCGGCCTGACCGCCTTCGTGCAAGGCATCGGTTATTTGATCGCCGGGCTTTCGCCGCTGCTGGCCGGCATCATCCGCGACCGCCTCGGCAGCTTCGAGTGGGCGTGGTGGTCGCTGACCGCAGTGATGGTCGTGATGCTGCTGATGGTGCTGCGCTTCAATCCACAGGCGTACGCCCGACACATCCGCTGAGCGCAAATTTCGTCACCGGGCTAAAGGCTTCTTGCCATCTTTGCGCGGTTTGTCTGGCAACGTCGTGTTGGTAAAACTTTCTGTCCCACAACTGACATTGAAACGTCCTACAGGGCTTTGTCCTGGCACCATCGTTCCGCTACGATCATGCGCACACGTTTGCGCGGATTCAGCGCAAGGAGCACAGCGAGACGGAACGGATGCTGAACAGTAACTTGCTTAGAAAGCTCGACATGCAGGACCTAATGGTATTTATCGCCGTGTATGAGCAGAGCAGCGTCACGGATGTCTCGGAGACGTTGTGCGTCAGCCAGTCCACCGTCAGCTATTGCCTGAAAAAATTGCGCACCAGTTTCGAAGACGAATTGTTCATCAACACCCGCACGGGCATGCGCCCCACCTACAAGGCCGGCACCATGTATGGCCATGTGCAGAAAATCCTCGAAAGCATCAACCTGTGCCATGCCGGCGCTCCAACCTTCGATCCGACGCGGCAGGCAGTGACCTTCAATATCTGCGCCCCGGAATACTTCGAGCAACTGGTGTTGCCGCGCCTGTTGAAGCGTTTCGACTTCGACGATTTGCCAGTGATGGTCAACATGCACAAGTTCGAGACCGACGTGCCCGCCGACGAACTGCGCGACGGCAGCCTCGACCTGGTGATCTGTTTCGGCCCCAACTTCCACCGCAGCCACACCGACCTCAAGTCGCGGATGCTGCTGGAGGACGATCTGGTCTGTGTCTTCGACAAACGCGCCACGCCGCTGGAACCGCGCCTGAGCCTGCAGGCCTTCACCGAACGGCGGCACGTGTTCCCGACACCCTGGACGTCCAGCACTAACATGGTCGACGGCTGGCTGGCGCGTCAGGCGCAGAAACGGCAGATCGTCGCGCGCTCCAACAGTTACAGCGCGGCGTTGAAAATGATCACCGGCACCGACTTCATCCTCACCCTGCCCCGACGTATCCAGCGTCTGCTGACCAAAGAGGCGGTGTTCAATCACTGCGAGGCGCCGAACGGCCTGCCAGGGTTCACCCTCGACATGCAGTGGAGCCAGAGCGCCGATCAGGACAGCGCCAACGTCTGGCTGCGCGAACAGGTGATCAAAGTGTGCAGTGAGCTGGAAGCGGCCTGAGTCCTACACGCCGACGGCAGTCTTGGTGTAGGAATCGCGGTCGATATCGAGCAACTCCACGCACAACTGCACTTCGACCCCGGCTGGCCACTCGCACAGATCCTGCAACACCGCCAGCAGGCTGTCCGAGAGTTGCTTCTTGATCTGTGGCGAACGACCGCTGAGCAGCGCCAGCTTCACGTGGACAAACGCGCGCTCGCCCATAGCGGTACCGACCTTGAACGTCTCGACCTTCACCGCCCGGCTCTTGATATCGAACTCCGCTGCGAACTGACCGGAACCCACCAGCGTGTTGTTGAGCCGGATCAACGCCACATCGGCGTTCAACTGCGGCAGGTTGGCGGTGTATTCCATGTGCAGGTGTGGCATGAGCGGGCTCCAATCAGTGGCAGAAAGGTCGTACATATACCACAGCCCCGCCCTACTCTCCTGCGGGTTTTTCTGACGGTAGCGAGCTTGACGTCTGACGCACTGCCAGGGTTTCCCAGAGCGCCACCAACACCACGATCGCCGTGGTCAGCGCCCCAAGCATCAATGCCGAAAACCAGTGGTTCAACGCCAGCGGCAGCGCCAGCGTGAGCAACACCAGCCCGGCCAGATGCGACAGCGGCGGCAGCGGCCGGTCGGACATGACCCACTTGAACAGCGCATTGCCCAACAGAAACAGCCACGGCCCGCCCACGATCACCAGAGTGCCGGCGTCACTGGCGTGATCCGGATGCACCAGCACCAACTCGTCAGCCACTGCACTGACAATTACCCCCGCGACGATCAGCACGTGCAGATAGGTGTAGGCAATCCGTGCCTGACGCCCCGGATCGCTCGAATGCGCGATGCGGTGATGCGCGCGCTCGGCACCGCTGTCGAAGTACACCCACCACATGCCAATGCTGCCCAGCACCGCCACCAGAAACGCGATGATCCCGGTGACGCTCAGCGTCAGCTCGGCAAAGGTTGCACCGGTCACCAGCAATGACTCACCCAGAGCGATGATCACGAACAGTGCACAGCGCTCGGCCATGTGATTGCCTTCGACGTTCCAGTCGCTCAGCGACGAACGCCCCAACCCCGGCACCCAGAAATACAGCGAAGGTGAAATCAGTTCGATCAGCAGCGCCAGCGCCCAACACCACAAGCGCTGGGGCCCTTCGAGAAACGCCCCGGCGATCCAGAACACCCCGGAGAACATCAGCCACGCCAGGATGCGCTGGAAATTGCGGGTCATGCCCAGCGATTCACTGCGTACCGCCCAGATCGCAAACAGCGTACGCCCGACCTGCATGAACACGAACGCCGAGGCAAACATCAGCCCGCGCTCGGTGAAGGCCTTGGGAATCGATGACGACAGCAACAGGCCGGCGATCATCAACCCGAACAGTCCGAGGCGGATCGGCAGTTTTTCCGGGTCGAGCCAATTAGTGATCCACGAAGTGAAGATCCACACCCACCACACCGCGACCATCAGCAACGCCACCTGCACCGCGCCCAGAATCGACAAATGCGCGAGCAGCGAATGCGACAACTGGGTCACGGCAAAGACGAACACCAGATCGAAAAACAGCTCGACCATGCCGACCTTGCCACTGTCGAGACTGCCGCGCCCACGCAGCAACGAACGGGAAATGCTCATGGGTCAGGTCTCCGCCGAGGACTTTGCCATTGAGCAAAGCAGCCCGACCAGACGAACGCAAACCCTTGTAGGAGTGAGCCTGCTCGCGATGGAGTCGTGTCAGACAACATCAATGTCGACTGACACACCCTCATCGCGAGCAGGCTCACTCCTACAGGGGAGATTTGTGGTGGGATTCAGGGCGCGGTCAGCGGCCGCTCACTCATGAACGCTTCAAGTCGCGAACGCAGCCAGCGCTCGGCCGGATCGCTGTCGACATGGCTGAGCCAGACCATCGACAGATCGAGCATCGGCGTCTTGAACGGGAATGGTTCCTTGAACAACCGGCCAGAAGCGGCCATGGCTTCGGCGGTGTAATCGGGCAGGCTGGCGATCAGGTCCGTGCCGGCCAGCAACGCCGGCAATGCACTGTATTGCGGCACCGACAGCACCACATGCCGGGTACGGCCGATTTCCGCCAGCCATTCATCGGCATAGCCGCTGATGTTGGCGGTGTGCGACACCAGCACATGCGGCCGCGAGCAGTATTCATCGAGGGTCAGCGGTGAATCCGAGGCATCGGCGCGCAGGATGCTCGGCTGGATATGCCGCAGCAGTTTGCGCTTGGCGTTGGCCGGTAAGCCACGGGTCTGGCTGATGCCGACGGTGATGTCGCCAGCGGCCAGCAGGTCGGGGATGCGCCAGTAATCGACGTGCTGCACCACAAACACCACGCTCGGTGCCTCCTGGCGCAACGCCCGCAACAACGGTGGCAGCAGGCCGAATTCGACGTCATCAGACAGGCCGATGCGAAACGTCATGTTGCTCACGGCCGGGTCGAAATCATGGGTCAGGCTCAGGGCCACCGACAGCGAGTCGAGGGCCGGCGACAGGTACTTGAACAGTTCTTCGGCGCGGGCGGTCGGTTCCATGCGATGGCCGACGCGGATGAACAGCGGATCATTGAACATCGCGCGCAAGCGATTGAGCGCCGAGCTGATAGTCGGCTGGCCGAGAAACAGCTTCTCCGCCGCCCGGGTCACGTTGCGTTCGAGCATCAAGGTTTCGAACACCACCATCAGGTTGATGTCGGCCTTGCGTAGTTCATTTCGATTCATCCATTGCCCCCGATCCCCAGACTGCGGGCAGTGTATGAAGTCCTTGGGACTGGCGTCTATCAGACGATTGGCCGTTTGTTCGACAATCTCACTGCACTGTCAGGGTTTTCAAGCCCAGCCCCATGACGCGCGCATCGTCATTGAAGCCGAGTTTTTTCGGGCTGATGGCATCGGGCAACTGTAGCCGGACAGTCAGATTTTCCTCGGCGGCCTGCGCGGCGCTGAGCGGAATTTCCAGCCGATTGCCCTGCACCTGGGTCAGACGTGTCGAATACGCCTCCACGCCATTGATGCTGACGATCACCCGCTGACTGAGGTTCGGCGGCATGGCAAACGCCAGGGCATCGATCACTATCGCCCGCGTTCCAGGGGAGACTCGCAGCAGCAGCTCCGCATCCTGCCCGTCACTCCAGGTACCCCACGCTTCCGGGGTGGACCAGCCTTTGGCCAGTTGCCGGGTGCTGCGATTGAACGTCTGCACCAGCCCCGGCTGGCTCAACGGTATCGGCGACATCGCCCGGCCCTGATCAACCATCGCCAGACATTGATCACAGTGCTTCCAGCCCGGTGCCAGCACGACAAAGTCGTCGACCCGGGTCAACAGATCGGTGTCGCTGTGAATGCTTTTTACCGCCAGCATCAGCGCATCGTCATCGAGGATGTACAGCGAGTCGGTGTCGTATTGGCCGCTGGCGAGTTGGCTTTGCGTCATGCGCTGCATCTTGTCCAGCGCCTTGGGGCTCGTACGTCCCAGGTAGGCCGCATCAGTTTTCAGCCCATGGATACTGGCGAAATCGGCAATCGCTTGCCACTGGTCCGGCTGATTTTTCGGTGTCACGGCACGGATGCTCTTGTAGTGTGCCGCCGCGCTGTCCCAGAACGGATCATGCATCGGGCTGGCCCAGGCCGAAGCTTCGGGGACCATTTTCGCGGCTCTCAGACCGGCCCAGGCAATCCGGGTATCGGTAACTTGCACCACCAGCGCCAAGGCCAGCAGTCCCATGGCGATACGCGGTCGATAGCCGCGCACCACCAGATAAATGAGCACTATCACGATGACGTAAAACACCGGCCAGAACATCCGTCCCGAGGCGCGAAAAATATTCGAGAGCCCCACCACGAACTTCGGTAATGGATAACTGAAGGTCTGCAGGCCGACGCCGATCTGGTTCGACAGCGCGAACAGCGTCAACCCGACCAACGCCCAGAACAACAACGGGCGACGGCCCAGCAGCGCCTTCAGCGAAACACCGTTGCGGTACCAGGTAATCAAGGCCAATGGCACCAGCAACAGCACGCCAAGCCCCAGATAATTGAAACCTTCGTAATCGCCGCCGGCCGTGGGAATGTCAGCCAGGACAAACGACCAACCGTCCGCATCCACCAGCGACAACAGGTTCATGCGATAAAAGCCGAAGCCACCGCTCACCGCGCCCCCGGCAATACTGAAATAACCCGCCTGCCAGCAGCACACGCTCACCAGCGCGAACAAACTGCCCAGCTCGATCACGACCTGACGGCGGGTCAGTTTATCCGCCCGCAGTTTGCCAAACAGATCTGCCACCCAGATCAGCGCCACCATGCCCAACAGGTAGGCATGAACCAACGCCGTCACGGCCAGTAACACACCCCATGCCAGGCGTCGGCGCTGCAGTGCCGGGTGCAACGCCAGATATAGCGCCGCGAGAATCAGGAAGTGCCCGGCCAGCGAAAGATGGCCACCGGTACGCAAAAACATCGGCGGCGAAAACACCAGGAGACCGGCACCGAGCAGGCGCAATAAAGGGTTTTCGGTGATCAAGCCGAGCAGCTTCCAGGCAAACCAGGCTTGCAGAACGAAACACAGCAACAACCACATGCCAAAGTACTGGAACGTCTCCGGCAACCAGCCATTGAACGGTTTGAACAGCAGCGCCAGCAGCGGATTGGAGTCGGAAAAAATGATCGAGCTGCCCAGTTCCATCCCATAGGACGGGTTCAGCCCGAGGGGAAAGGTCCAGGGTGAATGGCGAAAGAATACCCAGCCCAGGTAATGCGTCGCCGGATCACCGTCCTTGAGCCAGGCAATGTTTTGCGGATCGAGGGCACGCGGGCCGATCACCAGAAAAAACGCCAGCGCTCCCAGCAGGATCGGCAACAGCGCCAAGGTCGGGTGCTTGTTCAAGCCCTTCATCGATACGTCCAGAAATTATGCAGCACAAAGGTGAACGCAGGAATGATCAGTGCCACGGCGCCGATGCCCAGCAAGTAATGAAGTCCGGCAATCTGCGCGGCCCACGCGACGAGCATGGCCAGGCAGAATCCCCCGCAGGAAACCAGCATGAAGCGCAGCAGGGTTTTGCCATGCAAACGGGCAGAAAAACTCCAGGTGGTGTTGATCACATAGGACACCACCGTCGCCACGGCGAACGCCACACCGTTGGCGAGTGGCGGTTGCGGTGCAACGAAGTTGATGAACAGCACCGCCACCAGGGCATGCAGAGCGGTGACGAACAGACCGGTCACGGCAAAGCGCAAGCCGCGCTGGATCAACGCCGATCTGTCGGCTGAGGTCACGGTTTACGCGCCAGCACAAACACGCTCAGGCCGGCCAGGCGGTTCATGCCCATCAGCGGCAATTCAAGGCTGCACAGGGACTTGAGCACGCCGTTGACCAACGGATGATGGCGTTTGAGCTGAGACTGCGGCGTCGCAGCCTGCGGGCCTTTGGGCAGCAAGCGCAAGGCCGCCGCGATCGGAAACACCGCACCGAAATAGTAGGCACCGCGCTGCACAGTCAAACCGGCATCACGGGCCAGGGTTTCAAACTGCGCAAGGGTGTAGCGGCGCTTGTGTTCGAGGAAGTCGTCGTGACCGCTCCAGAGGAACTGGAACGCCGGCACGGTCATCAGGAAACGGCTGCCGGACGGCACTTTATCGACGTAAGCCTTGAGCAGGCCGAGGTCGTCGTCGACATGCTCCAGCACGTCCATGAGCAGCACCAGATCCGCGTCGATGGCCTCGATATCGCGGCGGTAATGCACCGGTTTACCGGCCGTGGCCGCGTCCGAATCGGCGGGGTAGCTGATGTCGACGCACCACGCCTCCTGCGCTGCGGTTTGGGTCAACAGGTGGTGCGAGAAAAAACCTGAACCAGCGCCCACGTCGAGAATCCGCGTGATCGGCGCATCGCCCAGCAAACGCCGGGTCGCTGCCGCCTTGGAGCAGTAATACCAGTGCTCGCCGATGCTGTCGCCGAGGATGTCGGTTTCCTTGAGATCCATGTTTCAGTCCTTGGGATCGTAGACGCGACGCACCAGAAAAACCGGCCGGCGTTTGGATTCGATATAAGTGCGGCCGAGGTACTCGCCGAGTACGCCGATACCGATCAGTTGCAGGCCACCGAGGAACGTCACGGCCACCATCAGCGAGGCGTAACCGGGCATGTCGACGCCATGGATCAGCGTGCGCACCACGATAAAAATGGCAAAGGCAAAGGACACCAGCGAGACCAGCGCGCCGATATAAGTCCAGATTCGCAGCGGTTCGGTGCTGAAACTGGTGATGCCTTCCAAGGCAAAATTCCACAGCCGCCAGCCGTTGAACTTGCTCTGCCCCGCCACGCGCTCGGGCCGCTCGTAATCAACGTGAGTGGTACGAAACCCGACCCAGGCGAACAGGCCTTTCATGAAGCGCCGGGACTCGGGCAGGGTCAGCAGGGCATCAACCACGCAACGGTCCATCAGGCGGAAATCACCGACGTTTTCCGGCAGCGGTTGCTCGGCGATCTTGTTGTGCAGGCGATAGAACCAGTGCGCCGAAGTCTGCTTGGCCCAGGTGTCGCTGCGGCGACTGATGCGATGACCGAGCACCACCTCGTAGCCCTCGCGCCAACGCTCGATCATTTGCAGAATGACTTCGGGCGGATCCTGCAGATCGGCATCGATGGGGACAACGATCTGCCCGGTGGCGATCTGCAATCCCGCAGACAGCGCCGCCTCTTTACCGAAGTTGCGACTCAGGTCGACGATGCGCAGACGCGAGTCGAGCTGCTGGCGCTCCAGCAGCCGCTCAAGCGTGGCATCGGTACTTCCGTCATTGACGAACACCAGCTCCAGAGCAATCGAGACCTGGTACTGGAAAACTTCATCGATGCGCAGAATGAACGCGTCGAGACTGTCCTCCTCGTTAAAAACCGGGACAACCAGTGATAACGTGACCCGTGTGGCCTGTGCCGTTCCATGCTCAGTCAAGGGAATGCTCTTTTTATAGTGTTTGTCGGTCGCCGAAGGATTTTCGACGCCATGAGCCGTCCCGTATTAAGCAGTAGCGTCGATGGCCTTGCAAGGCGCAAATGGCGACATTTTGGCCAATCCAGACGCCAATGCGTGCGCTCTAGCCCGCACTCTTCAGAAACATCTGCCAACGATTGGAAACAAATGCCCGATAGCGAAAAAACCTCGCTCCGCTAGGCTTGCGACGATGCGCCACACAGGTAGGCGCAAACACTATCGCAAGGAGCGAACTGAATGTATTTCGAGATCTACAGGCAATCCCGCGGCACCCCGAGCACCGGCAAAGGCCAATGGCGCTGGAGGCTGCGGGCGGGGAACCACGAGACGATTGCCAGTGGCGAATCCTATGTAAACAAGGCCGATTGTTTACATGTGATCGAGTTGATCAAGGGTGTGCAGGGGGAGACGCCGGTGAAGGAGATCTGAATCAGAAACTCTGCCAAGTGCCCAGGAACAACAAGCCGAATGCAATAGACTTGCAATGACAAGCGGATAATTCCAACTATGACCGCCCGATCATGGGAGTGATCAAGCGCCTGCTGAACAGAACGCCCCAGCCTTTTGCACTGGGGTTTTCTACAAAATGCCTTTAATGCAATCAACATGTCGAACTGCTTTTAGCCATAACAAGCTGAGTTTACGGCAACGAAGTCACTTTCCCCACGACCCAACTTGCTTTCCAAAACCACTAGATAGTAGCGCCCCCCCAGAGCGAGGCGTGCCCGGCTTCAACTACCCTCGGCAGCAGGGTAGGACGACCTGCCCTGCCCGAGGTCAGAGAACGCAGTCTGACTGCTCAAGCCCTCCCTTCTCCAGCGATGCTCCAGGGAAAAAATCTCGACGAAAAGGGTGACGCCTCCTCCTTCGCGGATTAACATGCCTGCGTCAAGAAGTGGAGAAGCAGCACTACCAATAGTTTGTTTTCAATTAACTTACAAAAAGTCCATTCTTTATTATTTCACATCAGCCGAGCCATTCAAGCAAGCCTTATCGGAACCAAGGAATGATACTTTGAAAAAAGTTGCGATACTCCAATCTAACTACATCCCTTGGAAAGGGTATTTTGACATGATCGCATCGGTAGATGAGTTTATTCTATTTGACGACATGCAATATACGCGTCGTGACTGGCGAAACCGCAATCAGATCAAAACGCCTCAAGGTGTTCAGTGGCTAACAGTGCCCGTTCTGGTGAAAGGAAAATACCACCAGAAAATCAAGGACACTGAAATTGATGGAAGCGAATGGGCCGCCGCTCACTGGAAATCCCTGCTTCAAAACTACAGTCGTGCGCCCCACTTCCAGGAAGTTTCCGAATGGCTTGAGCCACTCTATATGAATAATTCCTACGCCACTATTTCCGAACTTAACCAGAACTTTATTCAGGCCATCTGCGATTATCTTAAAATAGCAACCACGCTCACTCGCTCCTCCGACTACACGTTGATCGAAGGCAAAACCGAGCGTCTTGCCGACCTCTGTGCTCAGGCTGGAGGCACCGAATACATCTCGGGGCCGGCGGCCAGGGATTATATCGATGAACAGATTTTCGGCGCGCGAAATATAAAGCTCACCTGGTATGACTACGCTGGCTACCCGGAGTACCCACAGTTATGGGGAGAGTTCACCCATGGCGTTACGATTCTCGATTTATTATTTAACTGCGGGAAAAATTCCCATCGCCAGATGAGGCATGTTAATTGATGAAGCTTTCGATCGTAGCCACCCTTTATCAGTCTGCGGACTATATAGAAGAATTTTATTCACGTGCCAGCGCTGCGGCAATAAGCCTTGTAGGGGAGAACTATGAAATCGTCCTGGTGAATGACGGTTCCCCCGACAACAGTCTTGACATTGCCATCTCGCTTACCGAGCGAGATCACCATGTTGTATTGGTTGATCTGTCACGTAATTTCGGTCATCACAAAGCAATGATGACTGGGTTGGCACACGCCAATGGAGAGAAAGTTTTCCTGATAGACAGCGATCTGGAGGAAGAGCCTGAATACTTAACCAGCTTTTCCGAGCAGCTTCAACAACAATCCTGTGATGTGGTCTATGGCGTACAGGAGCAACGTAAGGGTGGCTGGTTCGAACGCTGGAGCGGCCGCTGGTTCTATCGCTTCTTTCAAGCGCTGACAGGATTGGCACTGCCGGAAAACATCATCACCGCCAGACTGATGACTCGTCGCTATGTGGATGCCTTGCTACTCCATGAGGAGCGTGAAGTATTCATGGCAGGACTTTGGCATATCACCGGTTTTAACCAGCAAGCGCAAACGGTAAAAAAAGGCAGCACCAGTCAAACGACTTATACCTTCAGACGAAAAATGTCTGTATTGGTTAACTCTGTGACTTCATTCAGTAATGCCCCGCTGGTTGGCATCTTCTATATTGGCATTTCTATTTCTTTTTTTGCCGTCGTTTATATTGCTTATCTGATCCTTCATTGGCTAGTGCTGGCGACGCCGATGAGTGGCTGGACGTCGGTCATGGCGTCCATCTGGCTAATTGGCGGCATGGTCATCTCGTTTATTGGCGTCGTGGGCATCTATCTTTCGAAGATCTTTTCCGAGTCGAAACAGCGCCCCTACACCATCGTGAGGCAAATTTATGCAAAACGACAAGACTGAACTGCTCGACGAAGTAGCAAGTTACTACTCGAAAAAGCTCGCACTACATGGTGAAACTCCAAACGGGGTTGACTGGAACGGTGAACAGGGCCAGGCGCTTCGATTCGAACAACTGTGCAAAATAATCAATGATTCGCAGGCCTTCTCAATCGGTGATCTTGGCTGCGGATACGGCGCACTTATTGACTACCTGAATAAACAACACCACTCATTTTCTTACCTTGGCATCGACGTTTCCAGCGACATGATCAATGTCGCCAAACAACGCTATGCAAAAATGCAGGCAGCGCGATTCATTACCGCATCCGAACCTGACAGCCTGATGGACTATATTGTTGCCAGTGGGATCTTCAATGTTCGCTTGGGACAGTCCGACGCAGAGTGGCTGGCCTACCTTGAAAATACCTTGGATGCAATGGATAAAGCAAGTCGCTATGGCTTCGCTTTCAACTGCCTGACTTCATACTCCGACGAAGATAAAAAACGCGACGACCTGTACTACTCCGACCCTTGCCTGTTATTTGACTTGTGCAAACGCCGCTATTCCCGACAGGTCGCCTTGATCCATGACTATGAACTTTATGAATTCACCATTCTGGTAAGGAAGACGTGATGAAAAGAAAATTAGTAATATTTGGATCAGGCGATATTGCTCAATTGGCACATTTTTATTTCAGCACGGATTCCTCCTTTGAAGTAGTCGCCTTCACAGTAGACAGCGAGTATATTCAAGCCCCAATTTTTTGCGGGCTGCCAGTCGTTGCATTTGAAGATATTCTTTCCTGTTACCCAGTAGAAACCCATGACATGTTCATCGCCTTGAGCTACTCCAAACTCAATGCGGTGCGCAAAGAGAAATATCTGGCAGCCAAGGTGCTCGGGTATACTCTCGCCAATTACATCAGTAGTCGTGCAACTGTACTCAACGAGGGTCGTATCGGCGACAACTGTTTTATTCTTGAAGACAACACCCTCCAGCCTTTCGTGTCAATCGGCAATAACATCACTCTCTGGAGTGGCAACCATATCGGCCATCACTCCACGATCCAGGACCATACTTTTATCGCCTCGCATGTAGTAATTTCAGGCGGCGTTCATATTGGCGAACAGTGTTTTATTGGTGTCAACGCAACACTGCGCGACCATATAAAGGTAGAGGACAAATGTGTGATAGGCGCAGGCACATTGCTCTTGGCAGACGCAGAGGCGGAAGGTGTATATATCGGTCAAGCTACTGAGCGCTCGAGAGTGCCAAGTAGTAAGTTGAGAAAATTATGAAACCGACATGGCGAAAACTCGGACGATTGTTTACCGTCGAGGGCGAAAACCGTCATCCTAAGTTGCTATCTCATGCAGCCAATCCGCTTCCGGTATTTTTGCACGATGATACTTTTAGAGTTTTTTTCAGCGGGAGGGATAGCCAAAATCGCTCCTCCGTCGGTGCTGTTGACATCGATATCGAACAGTTAAAAGTCGTCAAGGAACACCCTATACCGTTTTTCGAGCATGGTCCAAAGGGAAGTTTCTATGCAGACGGTGTGAGCATCGGCAACTGCTACACGGTCGACGGCGTTCGGTACATGCTTTTCATGGGCTGGCAATCGTCCGGACAGCAACACTGGCGAGGGGATGTCGGCAGACTGATTGTCAACTCAGACGCCACACTGAGCATTGACCGCGAGACTCCGTTCATGGGCATCGATGAGACCGACCCCATCAGCCTGTCTTATCCCTGGGTGGTCGAAAACCCCGATGGAGGCTTTGACATGTGGTATGGATCGACCAGAACCTGGGATTCCGGCAATGGTGAAATGATCCACATCATCAACTCGGCTCACTCCACTGACGGTGATAACTGGCACCGTAACGGTCTGGCAATCCCTTTTGAAGTGGGAGTCGCTCAGGCTTTTTCTCGCCCCACCATTGCAAAAAACCCTCTGGGCGGACTGGAAATGTGGTTTTCATATCGCAGTGGAAACGGCGAAAAGTATCGTATCGGATATGCAACTACTGATGCCGGCACTCAATGGCGTCTCGCACTGAATGAAATCAACATTGACGTATCGTCGGAGGGTTGGGACTCCGAAATGATTGAGTACCCGTTTGTATTCGATCACAAGGGAAAAAGATACATGCTGTATAACGGCAATGGCTACGGAAAATCCGGATTCGGGCTAGCTATTCTGGAGCGCAATTAATGGCTCGCCTGCTCGACTACCTTTATATATTCGCCACAATTATATTTACCGTGTACGGGCAACTAATGCTGAAATGGAGAATTTCACGCTTTGGCGCCTTGCCGGAAGATCTTTTCGGAAAACTCAAGTTCATGGTCCATTTGCTAATGGACCCTGGTGTATTTTCCGGTTTTTTAGCGGGTTTCCTCGCCTCCATCACCTGGATGGCTGCCATGTCGAAATTCGACTTGAGCCATGCCTACCCGTTCATGAGCATCAACTTCGTTGTCGTGCTTATTCTGGGGACATGGATTTTAAGCGAGCCCATGACCCTACAAAAAGTAATCGGGGTTTCTCTTATTGTCATAGGTACAGTGGTGGCTGCTCGTGGATGACACCCCACTGCCCCCTAATCACGCTGCCTTCCCAGTTTTCATTCAAAGCTGGCCAGTACTGTGCATCTTTGAGATCGGAGCGAATTCAAAATGAGCAAAAACAAGATTCCATTCAACTGGCCACACATGACCGGGAAGGAGCTTTATTACATTGCCGAATCTCACTTCAATGGCCGCTTGGCCGGTGACGGACCGTTTACGAAGCACTGTCACAACTGGCTGGGGCAGCGAACCGGTTGCAGCAAAGCCCTGCTGACCCACTCATGCACCGCCGCCCTGGAAATGGCTGCACTGCTTCTGGATATTGAGCCAGGGGATGAGATCATCATGCCCTCCTACACATTTGTTTCCACCGCAAACGCCTTTGTCTTGCGAGGGGGCATCCCAGTCTTTGTAGATATCCGCAAAGACACCCTGAACCTCGACGAAAACCTTATTGAGTCAGCTATCACCGATCGAACCAAAGCCATCGTTCCAGTCCATTACGCCGGCGTCGCTTGCGAGATGGACAGCATCATGACAATCGCCCGGCGACACGATCTCAAAGTAGTTGAGGATGCAGCTCAAGGTGTAATGGCTACGTACAAGGGGCGCGCATTGGGTGGCATCGGTGACTTGGGCGCCTACAGCTTCCATGAGACCAAGAATGTGATTTCCGGTGAGGGTGGCGCTCTTCTGGTCAACGATCCACAGATGGCGTTGCGCGCCGAGATCATTCGTGAGAAGGGCACAGACCGCAGCCGTTTCTTCAGAGGCGAAGTCGATAAATACACCTGGCAAGAAGTTGGCTCTTCTTTTCTTCCCGGGGAATTGATCGCTGCGTTTCTTTGGGCACAGCTGGAGGAAGCTGATCGCATTACTCAGAAGCGTCTTGCCAGCTGGAACCGCTACCACGAATTACTGGCGCCTCTGGAGGCGCGCGGTATTCTGCGACGCCCGATAATTCCTCAAGAATGCCAACATAACGCTCATATGTATTATGTATTGCTGGCACCCGACATTGATCGCCAAGTTGTCCTTGAGAAGTTCAGGAGCCAGGAGATCAGTTCGGTCTTCCACTACGTCCCCCTGCATTCATCTCCTGCGGGACGGCGATACGGCCGCACACACGGCAGCCTCGAAGTCACCGATGACCAGTCCGAACGCTTGGTTCGCCTGCCACTTTGGGTCGGTATCTCTGAAGCCCAGCAAATCAGAGTGGTAGAGATGCTGTCATGCTGAGTCACTTCACCAAATCAAGCCAGCAGGGCCTTTGCTGGTTCGTCGTTATCGTGGCGACAGGGTTGCCGCGACTTAGCGTTCTAGGCTCACTGCCTTCGACAGATGAAGGTGTATTTGCCTATTTCTCGCAGATCATTTTTGCAAGCTTGTCCACCGGACATGGGCTACCCGATTCAGGGACATTGATGCTTTACCCAATGTTGCTATCTTGGGTTTTTGATTTGTCAGTCAATCATCTGATGTTTCTGCGACTCGTCGATTTGATTGTCGCCTTGGTGGCCGGGCTGCTCTTTTACAAAGTTATCGAGCAGCAATCACAGAGCCGACTGGGAGCCACGCTGATAGCGGCTGTATTCCTCTTTTTGATGAATCAGCCACTGTTCATTCAATCAGGATTCAAGAACAGCATATTTTCGGCCTATATCCCCCTGTTCACCGCACTGCTATTGGCTCGAAACATATCGAAGGACTCGCCGTCCTGGCTCTGGATCGGGGCATTGAGCGCGATCTCGGTTTTGCTTCGAGAAACGTTCATACCGTTCGTGGTCGTCGGGGCAATCAGCATCCTGATCACCTATGGCTGGCGAACACTTACCAGATTCTTCATGGGTGGTGTACTGACAGGTGCCGTCATCATTGGCGCGGTACTGATTTCCCGCGGTGGAATGCAGGCGCTCCTTGATGCGTACGTACATGCTGGTGACTTTTATGCCTCAATGAAAGATCAGACGATCCCTCTGCTGATTTCAAATGGCACGGCTTCAGCCAAAGAGGCAAGTATCGCACTCGGCATTACAGGAGCCGCGGCTTTCGGACTGATTGTGCATACTGTGCATCAGCGAAGTTCAGCATCTTTGAATCGCTTATTATTTTGGGCAGTCATTGCAGCCGTCCCCTTGCTGGAACCCATTTCAAAAATAGGTTTCCCCTACCACTTCGCTGTCTGCCTTCCAGGCTTGGCAGGTATCTGCGCACTGGCCTGGCATCACCTGATCAGCCCGCAACCTGAAAAAGTGAGAGTCGTAATCTCAGCAGGATTCATTGCTGTGTGCATGCCTCTGCTCTGGCCCAAATTTGTTTTGCTTTCCAACATATGGTCAGGCACCAAGGAAAATCTTGCAGGCATAGCCAACACGGCCTGGAGACCTGAAGCGGTTGCCCAATCCAACTATTTACTGGCCGCCGATGCCATCCTGAAAGACGCTCCACCTGGAAGTACACTAAGCATCAGTGGCTTTATGTTTTCCCTCTATCCTCTGACAGGGCTACTGCCCCCCGCATACAAATCAGATCACCTGAATGCCATGGCAATCAGGTACGGGTTCAATGCGCACGCCTTGCAAAGCGCTCTGGAGTCCTGCCCGCCCGACATCCTCATGACCACCACCAGAACAGACCTACCAGGCTCAGAAACCATTAAGGAGGCGGTTGAAGGCTCCAGGCTCTACGGTGCCGTTGCGACCATTGCCAATTCGCCAGAAAAGTCCTACGGAACGTTTGGTGGAACGATCTATAAACTGGCCAGCAACGTGGATTCGAAATGCAAGTAACTCACTCGGTAAGCGGTCACTAACGCAACAAATCGACGAGACATGTATTACCGTTATCGGAGACAGCAGCCAGAGCCACTCTGGTTGCTCGCCTCCTCTCTTAAGTGCTAGCTAAAGCAGCCCAAGCCCCTCCTTCCGGGCTGCTCACCAGTGTTTCCTACCAATATGATGCGACCCGGAGCGATCCGCTCAGCGTCTGTAAACGTCGCCAGAGCGCTTACAGGACCATCCCGATCGGCAGAAAGTCAAAGCTTGGAGGCATCAGCCTGCACAACACAAATCTTGGCGACCGGAAACGAAAAAGCCCCCGTAATCAGCAATGATTACGGGGGCTTCGTCTTGTTCAATAATGGCGGAGAGATAGGGATTCGAACCCTAGGTACCGGTGAAGGTACAACGGATTTCGAATCCGTCCCATTCGGCCACTCTGGCATCTCTCCAACGGCGCGCATCATAACAACACTTTTAGCGAAAGCAAACCCTCTTTCGAAAATTTCTTCGTGCTATCAGATGCTTGCGTCGATTAAAGCGGTACACCCAGACGATTGGCGACTTCTTCGTAGGCTTCGATGACGTCACCGAGGCCCTGGCGGAAGCGGTCCTTGTCCATCTTCTTCTTGGTGTCCTTGTCCCACAGACGGCAACCGTCCGGGCTGAACTCGTCGCCCAGGACGATGGAGCCGTCGCTGAACACGCCGAACTCCAGCTTGAAGTCCACCAGCAAAAGGCCGGCGTCGTCGAACAGTTTGCTCAGGACTTCGTTGACCTTGAGCGACAGTTCTTTCATGCGCGCCAGTTGCTCGGCGGTGCCCCAACCGAATGCCACGACGTGGGATTCGTTGATGAACGGGTCGCCCTTGGCGTCGTCCTTCAGGAACAGTTCGAAGGTGTAAGGGTTGAGCTTCAGCCCCTCCTCCACACCCAGACGCTTGACCAGGCTGCCGGCGGCGTAGTTACGCACGACGCACTCGACCGGGATCATGTCCAGCTTCTTCACCAGGCACTCGTTGTCGCCCAGCAGCTTGTCGAATTGGGTCGGAATGCCGGCCGCTTCGAGTTTCTGCATGATGAAGGCGTTGAACTTGTTGTTCACCATGCCTTTGCGGTCGAGCTGCTCGATGCGCTTGCCGTCGAACGCCGAGGTGTCGTTGCGAAACAGCAGGATCAAGCGGTCAGCGTCGTCGGTCTTGTAAACCGATTTGGCTTTGCCGCGGTAGAGTTCTTCACGTTTTTCCATGATGGGCTCCGCTTGCTAAGTAGATGGGCTAGGCGATATGGCGCCAGTCGAGCCCTGAATCTTGATCGGCCAGTTGCAGCCAGTCCGGGTCGCACCCGAGGGTGTCGACGAAACATTGCCGGGCCAGCTGCGGCAGGTTGTTCTTGCTGCTCAGGTGGGCGAGAACCAGATGCTGCAAGCCCTGCCACCCCAACTCGGCCACCAGGAATGCCGCCTGATGGTTATTCAAATGTCCCAGCTCGCCGCCCACCCGTTGCTTGAGAAAGTACGGGTAATGACCACGAGCCAGCATGTCGCGGCAGTGATTGGACTCGATCATCAATGCATCGAGATCCCGATAGCCGTCCAGCACCCGCTCGCAGTAGGAACCCAGATCGGTCAGCAGGCCGAAGCGCCGCTGCTCGTTATCACTGAATACATACTGGGTCGGCTCCTGCGCATCATGGGCCACGGCAATGACCCGGATGTTCAGAGCGCCGATCTGCAAATGCTCGCCGCCGGCCAGAAAGCCTGCGGGCTCGATCGGTTTGCGCATCCCGCGCAGTGTGCCGCGACTGAGGTAGACCGGCAGATTGTAGCGCCGAGACAGCAAACCCACGCCATGCACGTGGTCGGCATGTTCGTGGGTTACGAGTATCGCGCTCAGTTGCGCCGGGTTCACACCCAGGCGCAGCAGGCGTTTTTCGGTTTCCCGCAGGGAAAAACCACAATCCACCAGCACATACGTATCAGCACTGGCGATCAGCGTGCCGTTCCCTTGGCTACCGCTGCCGAGAACGGCAAAACGCATGTGATCAGCCCAGGTTGTCCTGAATCACGCTCAACACTTTGCGGGCCACATCGGCCGGCGCGACGGTGTTGATGTTCTTCTCGACGGTTACCTGAACGTTTTCACCGACCTTGCTCAGGCGAACCTGATAACGCTCGGCACGGGCTTCAACTTCTTCCTTGGTCGGCGCACTGCCGAACAGGCTGCTGAAGAAACCAGGCTTGTCGTCTTTCTTCTCGGCCTTTTCGGCCAGGTTGATGTAGTACAGGCCCAGGCTGCGGTTGATGTCTTCAACGCGCCACTGACCTTGCTCCAGCGCACGACCGACGCTCGACCAGGCGCGATCCAGGTCCGGACCGACGTTCAGCACCGGGTTGCCGCTGCCGTCTTCGCTGAGGCTGACACGGCTTGGGGTATCGAAATCACGCGAAGCCAGCATCGACACCGAACCGCCCTTCTCGGAGATCCGGCTCATGCTCGCGAGCATGTCGTCGACCAGGGCTGCGTCCAGGCCAGTGTTGACCGAACGGTTGGTGAAGTCGACGTCGGCGGTGCTGCCGGCAGGACGCTCGGCGCTGACCACGTAGATTTCACTGGTGTTGCGCTGCACGCCTGGCTCGATGCGCACCCGCACGCGGGTTTCGCTGTCGGCGCCAACACCGGCTGCGCTCAGGCGCTTGGCCATGGCTGCGGACAGTTCGTCGGAATGCTGCCAGGTGGTGCTGAATTCACCGGTTTGCGGGCGCTGTTCATCCAGACGGAAACCGTTGTCCTGGAAGAACTGCACCGCCACTGGCCAGACTTCGGCCGGTGGGTGCTGGGCCATGACCCAACGCGAGTCACCGCTCTTCTGCAGCGAGTAGTCGGTCGCGTCCGCAACCGCCGACAGCGGTTGCGGACGCGGCACCACGTATTCGCCCTTGGCGGTGTCATCAGCCACGTTGCGCGGGATCGGCAACAGCGGATCCAGACGTTTGGAGGTGCTGACATTCGGTGGCAGTTGCATCGGTGCAGTCTGTTGCGCTTCCAGGTAATCGCTACCACGGTCACGGAAATAACCTTCCGGGCCCCAGATCCATCCGCAGCCACTGGTGCTGGAGATAATCAAGGCAAGTGCGGAAAGTCCGGCCATTCGCTTCATGCGTTGTACTTCCTCAATTAAACCAGGACGCTGCACTGGCGCAGGGCCGTGCGAAGCGTTTCATGACAAGGAGCGCTCAGCCAGGTCAGCGGCAGGCGGATGCCTTCGTGCATCAGACCCATTTCAACCAAAGCCCACTTCACCGGAATCGGGTTGGCTTCGATGAACAGGTCCTTGTGCAGCGGCATCAGTTTTTCGTTGATGGCCCGTGCAGTCTGGGCATCGCCCTTCAGCGCCGCCTCGCACAGGTCGGCCATTTCGCGCGGAGCGACGTTGGCGGTAACGGAGATGTTGCCTTTGCCACCCAGCAGGATCAGTTCGACTGCGGTCGGATCATCGCCGGACAGCACGATGAAGTCCTTGCTCACGCCGTCGATGATGGCTTTGGCACGTTTCAGGTCGCCGGTGGCTTCCTTGATGCCGATGATGTTCGGCACGGTGGACAGGCGAATCACGGTCTCGGCCTGCATGTCGCAGGAGGTGCGGCCAGGAACGTTGTAGAGAATCTGTGGAATGTCGACCGCTTCGGCAATGTGCTTGAAGTGCTGGTACAGGCCTTCCTGGGTCGGCTTGTTGTAGTACGGCACGACCAGCAGGCAGGCGTCGGCGCCGGCTGCCTTGGCGTTGCGGGTCAGTTCGACGGCTTCGCGGGTCGAGTTGGCGCCAGTACCGGCGATCACCGGGATACGGCCTGCAACCTGCTTGACCACGGCTTTGATGACGGCGATGTGCTCTTCTACGTCAAGCGTCGCCGATTCGCCGGTAGTACCGACCGCGACAATGGCATGGGTGCCGTTCTTGAGATGGAAGTCCACGAGTTTGCTGAGGCTGTCCCAGTCAAGACGCCCTTGTGCATCCATGGGAGTGACCAGTGCCACCATACTGCCCGCAATCATGAAACCGCTCCTGCCGGAAAAAGAGAGCGGTAATGGTACTGGCGCCAAGATGCTTGCACAAGCGAAGTACTGCGCCGCCATTCCCCTTGGCGTCGGTTTTCGCTACCCTTCAGACTTTGATCGGTACTGATCAGCTTGTACGCCGGGTTCCAGCCTCCCTTTTCGGCCTCCCAGGTCCCGTTCCAGCGTCGCTGCTGCACGCTCCACTATTATTGGAGCGAATTGCGAGCCGTGGCCCGGGGCTTTCTGAATCGGCACGCGCAGACGCATCCCGACGACCAACGCTCATCGACTTACCGACCGCTCATCGCTTTAGGAATGCTGCATGTCCACCCCCACAGTTCGCGAACAATTCCTTGTCATCAGTGCCCTTGGCGCCAACCCCATGGAGCTGACTAACGTCCTGTGCCGCGCCAGCCATGAAAATCGCTGCGCCGTCGTCACCTCCCGGCTGACTCGCCATGGCGAATGCAGCGCGCTGATCCTTGAGATCTCTGGCAGCTGGGACGCCCTTGCGCGTCTGGAAGGCAGCCTGTCCGGGCTCGCCAAGAAGCACGCGTTCACGGTCAACGTAGTGCGCAGCGCCGCGCTGGAAAATCGCCCGCAGGCACTGCCGTACGTGGCGTATGTCAGCTCGGCGTATCGCCCGGACATCATCAATGAGCTATGCCAGTTCTTCATGGACCACAACGTCGAACTGGAAAACCTGACCTGCGATACCTACCAGGCTCCGCAGACCGGCGGCACCATGCTCAACGCCACGTTCACCGTGACCCTGCCGGCCGGTACCCAGATCAGTTGGCTGCGCGACCAGTTCCTGGATTTCGCCGACGCGATGAATCTGGATGCCCTGATCGAGCCTTGGCGCCCACAAAACCCAATGTAAGGAAGCTTTCATGGCCGTTGTCATCGACCAACCGGTTGCGGATTTCGAAGCACCTGCCACCAGCGGGCAGACCGTCAGCCTGTCTGCCCTGAAGGGCAAGCAAGTGGTGATCTACTTCTACCCGAAGGACAGCACCCCGGGCTGCACCACCGAAGGCCAGGGTTTTCGTGATCAATACGCGGCATTTCAGGCGACCAACACGGAGATCTTCGGTATTTCCCGCGACAGCCTGAAATCCCACGAGAACTTCAAGTGCAAGCAGGAGTTCCCGTTCGAGCTGATCAGCGACAAGGACGAAGCCGTCTGCCAGCTGTTCGACGTGATCAAGTTGAAAAAGCTCTACGGCAAGGAATACCTGGGCGTTGATCGCAGCACGTTCCTGATCGACAAGAACGGTGTGCTGCGTCAGGAATGGCGCGGCGTGAAAGTGCCGGGGCATGTGGATGCGGTGCTGGCTGCTGCTCAGGCGCTGAATAAAGCCTGATATTTCTGCGTCGATTTCACTGACGCCGTCGCGAGCAAGCCCGCTCCCACAGGGATCATCTGAACCTTGTGGGAGCGAGCCTGCTCGCGAATAGCCGCCCTGCAAAATCTGGACAAACTGCTACAGCAGCGGCGCCACCACCGGCTCCTTGCGCGGCCAGGCATCCAGCACCGCTTTGAACAGCGTCGCCAGGGGAATCGCAAAGAACACTCCCCAGAAACCCCACAACCCGCCAAACAACAGCACCGCGCAGATGATTGCTACCGGGTGCAGGTTGACCGCCTCGGAAAACAGCAACGGCACCAGCACGTTGCCATCCAGCGTCTGAATGATCCCGTAGACCGCCATCAGATAGATGAACTGATCGCTCCAGCCCCACTGGAACAGTGCGATCAGCAGCACCGGCACGGTCACTACCACCGCGCCGACGTACGGCACCACCACCGACACGCCGACCAGCAACGCCAGCAGCGCCGCATAGTTGAGGCCGAGCGCGACGAACGCGATGTAGGTCACGCCGCCACAGATCACGATTTCGATGACCTTGCCACGAATGTAGTTGGCGATCTGCCGGTTCATTTCCTGGGCAACCCGGGTGATCAGCGCGCGCTCTCGCGGCAGATAGCCGCGCACCCACTCGCCGATCATGGCCCGATCCTTGAGGAAGAAGAACACCAGGATCGGCACCAGCACCAGATAGATCATGATGTTGACCAGCAACGGTAAACTCGACAGCGAGAAGGTCAGCGCCCACTGCCCGAACTTGCCGATCTCGCCACGCGCCGCTTCGATGGCCTGCAGTACCTGCTCGTCGGAAACCAGATGCGGGTAGCGCTCGGGCAGTAACAACAGCAGCGACTGCCACTTGGCGAGCATGCCCGGCAGCTCGTTGAACAACGTGATCAGTTGATGCCAGAGCAGCGGCAAAACCACCACGATAAACACCAGCAACACGCCCATGAACAGCGCAAACACCAGACCCACCGCCGCCGCACCAGGCATGCGCATGCGCTCAAGGGCGAGCACCAACCCCTGCATCAGATACGCCAGCACCATCCCCGCCAGTACCGGCGCGAGCATGCCGCCGAGGGTGAGCACCGCGGTGAAGGCAAGGAACAACAGCACCGCCAGCACCACCGCCTCTTCATCGGAAAAGTAGCGCTGAATCCAGTCGCGTAACACTTTGAACATCAATAATTCCCAGGTCTTTTACGCTGTCGGTTTCAGGCTTTTTTCAACCAGTAACGGTAAACGCCTGCATCGTCTTCTTCGTGCAGCAGCGTATGACCAGCCAAACGGGCAAAGGTGCGGAAGTCACGCTGCGAGCCAGCATCCGTAGCGATCACCTTGAGCACCGCGCCGCTGGGCAACTTGTTGAGTTCCAGTTTCGCCTTGAGCAACGGCAACGGGCAATTCAGGCCACTGGCGTCCAGTTCACAGTCATGGGCTACAGCGTCAGTCATTGCGGCACTCCGGTTCAGGTGGTTGAGCGGCCTAGAATATCTGGTCGCAAGCCCGGTGTCCGGCTACAGTAAGGTCTTTGTCTTCTAAGGCTTTGTGCATGACATTTCTGCGCCCTACCCTGCTGACGCTCGCTTGCCTGCTCGCCTCACCGGGCTTTGCCGACGATCTGCCGTCACTTGGCGACGCCAGTTCTGCCATTGTCTCGCCACAACAGGAATACCAGCTCGGCCGCGCCTGGCTGGCCATGTTGCGAAGCCAGGTTGCTCAGCTCAACGATCCGCAGCTCAAGGATTACGTCGAGTCCAGCGTCTATAAGCTGGTGGAAACCAGCCAGGTCACCGACCGCCGTCTGGAATTCATCCTGATCAACAGCCCGCAACTCAACGCATTCGCCGCCCCAGGCGGTGTGGTCGGGGTCAACGGCGGGTTGTTCCTCAACGCGCAGACCGAAGGCGAATACGCCTCGGTACTGGCCCACGAACTGGCTCACTTGTCACAACGCCACTTCGCTCGCGGCGTCGAAGCTTCGCAGCGCATGCAGGTGCCGATGATGGCCGCACTGCTGGCCGGCATCGTGATTGCCGCCGCCGGTGGCGGTGATGCCGGGATCGCAACCATTGCCGGCACTCAGGCCGCGGCCATTCAGTCACAACGTACCTTCTCACGCCAGAACGAACAGGAAGCCGACCGTATCGGCATCCTCAACCTGGAAAAGGCCGGGTACGACCCACGCTCGATGCCGACCATGTTCGAACGGTTGATGCGCCAGTACCGCTTCGACGCCAAGCCGCCGGAGTTCCTGCTGACTCACCCGGTGACCGAATCGCGTATCGCCGACACCCGCAACCGTGCGGAACAGGCACCGGCGGGCGGCATCGAAGACAGCATGCGCTATCAACTGATCCGCGCCCGCGTGCAACTGATCTACGAAGAAACCCCGGGACTGGGCGCCAAGCGTTTCCGCGCGCAACTGGACGAGAACCCGAAAAATGACGTGGCGCGCTACGGCCTGGCAATCGCCCAGATCAAAGGCGGTCAGCTCAATGAAGCCCGGGAGAACCTCAAGCAACTGCTGGCCAAGTCGCCCAACGAGATCATCTACAACCTCGCGCAGATCGATCTGGACATCACCAACAACCGTCTGCCGGATGCGCAAACGCGGGTTGACCGGATGCTCACGCAATTTCCGGGCAATTACCCGCTGAATCAGGTCCGTGTCGATCTGTTGCTGAAACAGAACCGCACTGCCGACGCGGAGAAAGCCCTCGAAGGTTTGCTCAAATCCCGCCCGAACGATCCGGACGTGTGGTATCAGGTCGCCGAAACACGTGGTCTGTCCGGCAATATCATCGGCTTGCATCAGGCCCGCGCCGAGTACTTCGCGCTGGTGGGCGATTATCGTCAGGCGATCCAGCAACTCGATTTCGCCAAGCGCAAAGCAGGCAGCAACTTCCCTCTGTCCTCACGCATCGATGCCCGCCAACGCGAGCTGATGGAGCAAGAGCGCATGATCAAGGACATGATGGGCTGAGATTTCTTCAGCGATGCAAATGTTTCAGGCATAAAAAAACCGCCTCTTTCGAGGCGGTTTTTTATTTCACCGCAGGCAGATTATTCAGCCAGTTTGAAGGTGATGAAGCTGGCACGACCTTGACGCAGAACGCGCATCGATACCGAACGATTCTTCGGCAGCGCCTTGGCGATCTCGGCGAACTCCTTGGTGGAGCCGATGGCCTGGTTGTTCAGGTGAGTGATCACGTCACCCGGCTGCAGACCGATCAGCGCTGCTGGACCGTCCTGAACGTCCTTGATGACCACCCCGCCCTTGAGGTCGTTGGTTTTCTTCTGCTCATCGGTCAGTTCAACTACCGACACGCCGAGGCGATTGCTGCTGCTTTCCGTGCCGGACTTCGGCAGTGCTGCCAGCTCTTTGTCTTCGTCCGGAATCGCGCCAACCGTCAGTTCGACGTTCTTGCGCTTGCCGTCACGAATCACTTCGAGGTTGGCCTTGGCACCCGCCTTCAGCGCACCCACCAGATGTGGCAGGTCGGCGGACATGACGATCGGCTGACCGTTCATGCTCAGGATCACGTCGCCCACTTGCAGGCCGCCCTTGGCTGCCGGACCGTCATCCTGGATCTGCGCAACCAGCGCACCGGCCGGCTTATCAAGACCGAACGACTCGGCCAGATCCTTGTTCACTTCCTGGATGACCACGCCCAGCCAGCCGCGGCTGACCTTGCCACCGCTTTTCAGCTGATTGGAAACGTCCATCGCCACATCGATAGGGATGGCGAACGATACGCCCATGAAGCCACCGGAACGGGTGTAGATCTGCGAGTTGATCCCGACCACTTCACCATTGAGGTTGAACAGCGGGCCACCGGAGTTGCCCGGATTGATCGGCACGTCGGTCTGAATGAACGGCACGTAGTTTTCGTTTGGCAGGCTACGGCCGACGGCACTGACAATGCCCTGGGTCACGGTGTGGTCAAAGCCGAACGGCGAACCGATCGCCACGACCCATTGACCAGCCTTCAGGTCCTGAGACTTGCCAAGTTTGAGCACCGGCAGGTCCTTGCCATCGATTTTCAGCAGGGCCACGTCGGAACGCGGATCGGTGCCGATCAGCTTGGCTTTCATTTCACTGCGATCAGCCAGGCGCACGAGGATTTCGTCGGCATCGGCAATCACGTGGTTGTTGGTCAGGATGTAGCCATCCGAGGAAATGATGAAACCCGAGCCCAGCGATTGCGCTTCGCGCTGGCGATCACCCCGTGGCGAACGCTGCTGAGGCGGCATGCCACGCTCGAAGAACTCACGCAGCATCGGCGGCAAGCCTTCCAGGTCTGGCATCTGCTGGTTCACTTTGCGATCCGGCAGTTTCTGCGTGGTACTGATGTTCACCACCGCAGGCGAGGCCTGTTCGACCAGTTGGGTGAAATCCGGCAGGTCGGCTGCCTGGGCAGCAGAAACAGCCTGACCAAGCACCAGCACGGTGGCGAAAATGGAGAGATAAGACTTCAAGCTAAGTATCGACATACAGCTCCCGTTACGACGAGCAGGGTTAAGCGATATGGAGCAAGGAACACCGGGAACCGCGGGCCGGCATTTTTGTTCCGGGAACAACAGACAAGGCCAGAGCCGTGAGGCTCTGACCTATAAAAAACTTTCGGGTGATTTGCAAATGAAAATGCTGAGCAAACATTTCATCTACGTCTCGACGAAGAGGTGGAAATGACTGAAATCAGCTCACTGCTTGCTGGTTGCAGCGCCATCGTTGCGCATCGACAGAGCAATCCGTTCGGCCGTGCCGATTGGAATTTCGCCGACCACCGTCACCATCATTTCGCCTTCAGGCGTGGTCAGGCGGCGGGAGACAGCAACAGTCGGCCCCAGCTGCGTGCGGGTATCGGTCACTGTCGCACCGTTCAGAGGCTCCAGAAAGACCGAGAATCGCGCCAACCCGTCGTCATACATCAGGCTGTTGACCTGAGTTTTGGTTTCCGGGTCTTTGTGCGAGGTGCTGCTGGTCAGTTCAAAGCCCGGCGGCAGCCAGTCGGAATGCCAGACCTGAGCGGTCTTCACGGCAGACGCCTTGTCACTGTCGAGCGTAATTGTCTTGCACTCGGTGCCAGGTTGCAGGTCTTTATCCGACGGGACGTCGGCGGTATCAAGACTGGTGAACTGGAAGCGCTCGAGTAACTGCCCTTTGTCATTGAGCAGCAACGACTTGAGGGGCAAACCGGTCTGCTTGTCCAGATGCAGTTCGAAACCATAGCGATGCTGATCTCGAGGCGTCAGTGATACGATCACCGCATCACGCCCGGCCACGCGCGACTTGCCGATGACGGCAAGGTCATACCAGTTTTTCAGCTTTTGGGGATCAAGCGAACGAGCAGTCGAGTTGGGAGAGTCTCCCAACCCCGCAATCAGGGTGCCGCTGACGCATTGAGTATGCCCATCAACGCGCACGACTTCCTGCGCCGAGCCGTCGAGCTGAAGCAGCCGCTCGCGGACCTGACCATTCTGGACACGATGCCAGATGTTGTGGGTAGAAAAACTACCGTTACGCTCGTAAACGAAGGTGCCGTGGAAGCTTTGCTGCTGCTCGGCCTGGCCCAGACGGGTCAACCAGTCCTGGGCCTCATCGGCATGGGCTGGAACAATGAACCAGCCGCTGAGCAAAAGCGAAAGTAGAGGTATGGCGCGCATGATCCTCCTTAACGGTTTTCCATGCTTGCTGCACGCGCATAAGGCAAGGCGCTTTCAGTACCTTTCAGTGCAGCCTGCTGGGCATGCTGGCGCAGATAACCTGGCAGACGCTGATCGTGCCAGCCTGGCTGACCTTGCAGTACACCATTGGCCATCGGGCCTGTGGCTTCCGAGCTTTCCTTATAGCCAGCCAGAACAGCCGGGCCCTTGACCTGTGGAGCGGCCAGGGATGGCTGATTGGATTGCTGAGCCAGCTCGACACCAGCGATTTCGTCCTGGTTGTACAGGCGAACACCGGCCAGTACGGCAACGGTCACCGAGGCTGCAACGGCCAGACGACCGAGGTTGCGCCAAGGGCCACGGGATACTTTGGCTGGAGCCGTTTCGTCTTCCAGCGCAGCAGAAACTGCCGCAGCAATGTCCAGACGCGGAAGCAGCAGATCCTTGTGCATGGCTGCCCGAGCGATCTGATAACGAGCCCAGGTCTCACGGGTTTCAACATTGTCCAGTGCATTGATCACTCGACGCAATTCCAGTTCGTCCGCTTCGTTATCCATCACTGCGGACAGCGATTCCTGCAGGGCTTCACGACTCATGGCGTTCCTCTCTTGGCTGTCGCCGCTGTCTCAGTTTTCCTGCAACAACGGCTGCAGGGCTTTATCGATGGCCTCCCGGGCGCGGAAGATCCGGGAGCGCACGGTACCCACCGGACACTGCATGACGCTCGCAATGTCCTCGTAACTCAGACCATCGAATTCGCGTAAAGTTAAAGCCGTACGCAAATCCTCTGGCAGTTGCTGAATGGTTCGATGGACGGTGCCTTCGATCTCATCCCGCAGCAATGCGCGCTCCGGTGATTCAAGATCCTTGAGGCCGTGATCGCCGTCGTAGAACTCTGCATCTTCAGAACTTACATCGCTATCCGGCGGCCGGCGGCCGCGTGAAACCAGATAGTTTTTTGCCGTGTTGATGGCAATGCGGTAAAGCCACGTATAGAACGCGCTGTCTCCGCGAAAGTTTCCTAGCGCTCGGTATGCCTTGATAAAGGCTTCCTGAGCCACATCCTGGGCTTCATGGGTGTCGTGCACGAAACGCACGATCAACCCGAGAATTTTGTGCTGATATTTCAGCACCAGCAGATCGAAAGCTCGCTTGTCGCCACGCTGAACGCGTTCGACCAGCTGCTGATCCTCTTCCTGGGTTAGCATGAACACTCCTCGATAAGCATGGAGGAGGCTTGCATAACTAAACGACCAGACTTGCAAACATAGACTCGGGCTTTTCGCAAAAGTTCTCCCCCTCCAGGCAAGTTTCCTGCGGGCTCTGATTTGGCACGCACGAAAAACGCAGCGCGGGATAAACCGGCTGCGCGAATAATCTTGTCATCGGTTCGCCGGCAAAAACCCAATCGCAGGTTCTGCATTGAAGCCGACACTGTCCCGTGTTTCAGGCAACTGTCTATTGATCTTGGGCCTCTGGCAAAAGTTCCAATTATTTATAGTCATGCTGAAGCGACATTGAGCGACCGTGCGCTGAAAAAGCCTGTTTCATCCTCGATACAGTCGCCTTTTCCCAAAACGACAGAAAAAAACTCCCGACGAAGCGTCAAGCATTTGTCGTCACAGTAGTTTCACAATGCCATACGAGCCCGGCTATTGTGCCGCTCCACCCCTCTATATACTAGTGGGCTGTGTGGCTGTCTTGACTCGCCAATCCAGCTGTCTTGCGCCAACCCCGATCCGGGTCGCTTTGAGCGGAATCCTGAAATGAGCCAACAGTTTCAACACGATGTTCTGGTCATTGGCAGCGGCGCTGCCGGTTTGAGTCTCGCGCTGACCCTGCCGGGTCATTTGCGCATTGCCATATTGAGCAAAGGTGATCTGGCCAACGGCTCGACCTACTGGGCCCAGGGCGGCGTCGCTGCCGTGCTGGACGATACCGATACTGTCGAATCCCACGTCGACGACACTTTGAACGCCGGCGGCGGCCTGTGCCATGAAGACGCGGTACGCTTCACCGTCGAGCACAGCCGCGAAGCTATCCAGTGGCTGATCGACCAGGGCGTCCCCTTCACCCGTGACGAACAGTCCGGCACCGAAGACGGCGGTTTCGAATTCCACCTGACCCGCGAAGGCGGTCACAGCCATCGACGCATCATCCACGCCGCCGATGCAACGGGCGCAGCGATTTTCACCACCCTGCTCGCCCAAGCCCGACAACGCAGCAATATCGAACTGCTGGAGCAGCGAGTTGCCGTTGATCTGATTACCGAGCGTCGCCTGGGCATGGACGGTGATCGCTGCCTCGGCGCCTACGTGCTGAATCGGGCGACCGGAGAAGTCGACACCTACGGCGCACGCTTCGTGATCCTCGCGTCCGGCGGCGCGGCCAAGGTCTACCTCTATACCAGCAACCCCGACGGCGCCTGCGGTGATGGCATTGCCATGGCCTGGCGTTCGGGCTGCCGGGTGGCGAATCTGGAATTCAACCAGTTCCACCCCACGTGCCTGTATCACCCGCAAGCCAAGAGTTTCCTGATCACCGAAGCCCTGCGCGGCGAAGGTGCACACCTGAAGCTGCCCAACGGCGAACGCTTCATGCCGCGCTTCGACAAACGTGCCGAACTGGCCCCGCGCGACATCGTCGCCCGGGCCATCGACCATGAAATGAAGCGTCTGGGCGTCGACTGCGTCTATCTGGACATCAGCCACAAACCCGAAGCCTTCATCAAAAGCCACTTCCCGACCGTCTACGAGCGCTGCCTGGGATTTGGCATCGACATCACCAAGCAACCGATCCCGGTCGTACCGGCGGCGCACTACACCTGCGGCGGCGTGATGGTCGACCAGCACGGTCGCACCGACGTGCCGGGGCTGTACGCGATTGGCGAAACCAGCTTCACCGGTTTGCATGGCGCCAACCGCATGGCCAGCAATTCGCTGCTCGAATGCTTCGTCTACGCCCGTTCGGCGGCAACGGACATTCTTGCGCAACTGGATGATATTGCGGCCCCAAGCGCTTTGCCCGAATGGGACGCCAGCCAGGTGACCGATTCGGACGAAGACGTGATCATCGCGCACAACTGGGACGAATTGCGTCGTTTCATGTGGGACTACGTGGGCATCGTGCGCACCAACAAGCGTCTGCAACGGGCACAGCACCGTGTGCGTCTGTTGCTGGACGAGATCGACGAGTTCTACAGCAACTATAAAGTCAGCCGCGATCTGATCGAGTTGCGCAACCTGGCGCAAGTCGCTGAGCTGATGATCTGCTCGGCCATGGAGCGCAAGGAAAGTCGCGGACTGCATTACACCCTCGACTACCCGAACCTGCTGCCAGAGGCGCTCGATACTATTCTGGTGCCGCCCACCTACGCCGGCTGAACTTGAGCCGCACCCGCAGGCGTCGGTGTACATCCGCCGCCTGCGCGTCGCGTGGTACGCAGATCGATCTGACGCGCCACTCTCCGCGCAAACGAAACCGCAGCACCACGATCAGTGGCAGCGCCAGGCTGTCAGGGCGCAGTTGCGCCGCTTGCCAGCCGCCCGCCTGACTCCACAGCTGCCAGCCATCGGCATCACGTCGCAAACCGCAAAATGCGTCGGGATGCGTCAACATCACTTGCCGTGGCAACACCCAGAGCGCCTGTATCAGACACGCGAATGCGCCGAGCAGACTGGCCCAGAGTGGAATCGAAAGCATAAACAAGGCACCCAGAGCGAACGCCTGGGCCAACAGATACACCGCCAGCAACTGCCGTGAGGCATGCCAGCGGCATTCGAACGTGTTACTTGGGCTGAACACGATCCAGAATCATCCGGACCATGCGCTGCAGCTCCGGGTCTTCGGATTCGCTGCGCTCCATGAACCAGCCGAACATGTCCTGATCCTCACAGGTCAGCAGGCGGACATACAAATCGCGATCGACCTGATTGAGGTGCGGGTAAGCCTCTTTCACGAACGGCACCAGCAACACGTCAAGCTCAAGCATGCCGCGACGGCTGTGCCAAAAGAGGCGATTCAGTTCAACTTGTTCGACCATGGAGCCCTCCTCAAATAGGCGCGCAGTATACAGCCCCGACGCGGGACGCACAGTCGGCTTTGGTCGGGCACCACCGATCCTTTATCAACTACCCATTTCAACAACGCCCCCTTATGATGTCCCCCAGACTCTTTACCCTGCGATGACCCATGGCCGATTCTGCTTTTTTCTGCACCCTGTCTCATGAAGGCGTTCTCGCAGTACGCGGCGCGGATGCCGGCAAATTCCTGCAAGGCCAATTGACCTGCAACCTCAATTACCTGAGTGACACCCAGGCCAGCCTCGGCGCCCGCTGCACGCAGAAGGGCCGGATGCAGTCCAGCTTCCGCATTCTGCTCGAAGGTGACGGCGTGCTGCTGGCGATGGCCAGCGAACTGCTGGAGCCACAGCTGGCGGACCTGAAAAAGTACGCCGTGTTCTCCAAATCCAAACTGACCGACGAAAGCGCCGCCTGGGTGCGTTTTGGTCTGGAGCATGGCGACAAGGCGCTGGCCGCGCTCGGCCTGCCATTGCCCGCCGACACCGACAGCGTGGTGCGCAGCGAAGGCCTGATCGCGATTCGCGTCTCGTCGAATCGCGCCGAACTCTGGGTGCCGGCCAATCAGGCCGATACGATCAAGGCCAGATTGGCCGCTGCCCTGCCTGAAGGCGATCTGAACCAATGGCTGCTGGGCCAGATCCGCGCCGGTATCGGCCAGGTCATGCCGACCACCCGCGAGCTGTTCATCCCGCAGATGCTCAACCTGCAAGCGGTCGGCGGCGTGAGCTTCAAGAAAGGCTGCTACACCGGTCAGGAAATCGTCGCGCGCATGCAGTACCTGGGCAAGCTCAAGCGGCGCCTGTATCGCGTGCAACTGGACGCGACTGAACTGCCGGAACCGGGCACCCCGCTGTTCGCCCCAAGCCATGGCAGTGCCATCGGCGAAGTGGTGCTGGCCGCCCGCACCGAAGAAAAAATTGAACTGCTGGCGGTGTTGCAGGCCGAAGCTGCCGAAGCGGGTGATCTGCACCTGGGTGCCCTTGAAGGCCCCGCGCTGCATTTGCTCGACTTGCCCTACGAACTGGATCGTGACCGCGAAATCCAGCGCTGATCGCAGCATTTGTTGCAACACCCTAGAGAGTCCACATGAGCGAGCTGGCGGATAAGGTCCAACAGGATTTGGTTGAGGCCATCGATAACGATGACCTGGTTCTGCCAACGTTACCGGAAGTGGCCCTGCAAATTCGCAAGGCCGCCGAAGACCCGGAAATCAGCGTCAGCGATCTGAGCAAAGTGATTGGCCGGGACACGGCGCTCTCGGCGCGCCTGATCAAAGTGGTCAACAGTCCGCTGTTGCGCGCTGCGCAGGAAGTCACCGACCTGCACACCGCCATCACCCGGCTGGGCATCAACTACAGCAGCAACCTGGCGATCGGCCTGGTGATGGAGCAGATTTTCCACGCGCGTTCCGAAGTGGTCGAACAGAAAATGCGTGAAGTCTGGCGCAGGAGCCTGGAGATCGCCGGCGTCAGCTACGCGCTGTGCCGGCGCTACACCCAGCTCAAACCTGACCAGGCTGCGCTCGGAGGACTGGTGCATCAGATCGGCGTACTGCCGATCCTGACCTACGCCGAAGATCACTACGAACTGTTGTCGGATCCGGTCAGCCTCAACCATGTGATCGACCACATTCACCCCCTGCTGGGCGACAAGCTGCTGCGCGTCTGGGAGTTTCCGGAAAGGCTGGTGGAACTGCCGGGGTTGTATCAGGACTTCAAGCGCAATTCGGCACAGATTGACTACGTCGATCTGGTGCAGGTGGCTAGCCTGTATTGCCACAAGGACACCGATCATCCGTTTTCGCGGATTGATCCGGCGAGTGTGCCGGCGTTTCACAAGCTGGGGATTGATTCAGAGAACCAGCAATTGTGCGCTGATCTGAAAGAGTCGCGGACGATGTTTTACTGATCAGGAACCGCGGCGCGGCCTTCGCGAGCAAGCTCCCACATTGGATCTGTGTCGTACACAAATCCCATGTGGGAGCTTGCTCGCGAAGAGGCCCGCACCAACACCACATTTACCCGGCAATAAAACTCACTCGAACCTTCAAACCCGCCTGCTCGCCATCATGCAACGTGATCTGCGCCAGGTGCGCGCGGCAGATTTCCCCGACAATCGCCAACCCCAGCCCTGAACCCGCCACCTGCTGATTACGTCGGTAGAAGCGCTCAAACACCCGATCACGCTCTTCCAGTGGAATTCCCGGCCCGTCATCTTCGACCTCAAGAACCGCCGGCGCCGCCACCCGCAAAATCACGTTGCCGCCCGGCTGGGTATGGGCGAGTGCGTTGTCCACCAGATTGCTCAGCAACTCATTGAGCAACGTGGGTTCGCCGCGCAGCCACACCGGCTCATCCGCCTCCAACGCCAGCGCGACGCCGCGCGCATGGGCCAAAGGCGCCATGGCCATACCCAATTCGCGGGCCAACTGACTCAGATCCAGCAGTTGCGCGCCGCCTTCGGCAATCGCCCGGGCACCGTTTTCCACCCGCGCCAGCGACAACAGTTGATTGGCCAGGTGGGTCAGGCGATCGGTGCTCTGCGCCGATGACTCCAGAGTACTGCGCCAGGTTTCCGGCTCGCTGGAACGCAATCCCAACTCCAGCCGCGCCTTCAACGCCGCCAACGGTGTGCGTAGCTCGTGCGCGGCATCAGCAATGAATTGCGCCTGACGCTCGAACTGCCCACGCAAACGCTCGGTGAAATGGTTGAGTGCGCGCACCAGCGGCCACAACTCGCGCTGCACTTCCACCAGCGGCAGCGGCCGCAAATCGTCCGGCTGACGCTCCTCCACCGCCGTGCGCAAGCGCTCCAGCGGGCGCAGCGCGGCACTGACCGCAAACCACACCAGCATCAGAGCGCCGATGGCCAGCATGCCCAGGCGCAACAGCGTGTCGGCCGCCAGACTGCGGGCCATGGCGACCCGCGCCTCGTCGGTTTCAGCGACACGGATTTCCGCCATGCCGTTCATGTTCGGCTCGGTCACCGCTTTGAGCAGACTGACCACACGCACGTTCTGCCCGCGATACGTCGCGTTATAGAAGCGCGCCAACGCCGGATAATCGTCGGTGCGTGGCGTGCCGGGTGGCGGCCCGGGCAGATTTTCATAACCGGAAATCAGCTTCTGATGGATGTCGTTGACCTGGTAATAAATCCGCCCGGCACTGTCGTAGGCGAAGGTATCGAGGGCCACGTAAGGCACGTCGGCGCTGAGCGTCCCGTCGCGCTGCGACAGGCCCGCAGCGATGGTTCGGGCCGAGGCCAGCAAGGTGCGGTCGTAGGCCGTGTCGGCGGCTTCGCGCCCGTTCCAGTACGCACTCAAGCCGCTGGCGAGCATCAACACCACCAGCAGCAACGCGAGGTTCCACAGCAACCGCCAGCGCAGGCTGCTGGGCTTATGCATCGCGGCTTTCCAGCAAGTAACCGAGGCCGCGGAAGGTCACGATCGCCACCGTTTGGCCGTCGAGTTTCTTGCGCAGGCGATGCACGTAGATTTCGATGGCGTCGGGGCTGGCTTCTTCGTCAAGACCGAACACCTGAGCAGCCAGTTGCTCCTTGCTCATCACCCGTCCCGGTCGGGCAATCAGCGCTTCCAGCACCGCCTGCTCGCGGGAGGTCAGGGTCAGCAACTCTTCGCCGAGGCTGAAGCGCCGGGTGTCCAGATCGTAAGCCAGCACGCCGCAACGCTGCTGACGTTCGCCGCCGAGCACACTGCGCCGCAGCAGGGCTTTGACCCGGGCTTCGAGTTCGGTCAGTTCGAACGGTTTGGCCAGGTAATCGTCAGCGCCGAGATTCAGGCCGTGAACCCGGTCCTTCACGTCACTGCGCGCCGTCAGCATCAATACCGGCAGGTTTTTACCGCGTGCACGCAGGCGCGCCAGCACCTCGAAACCGTCCATGCGCGGCAGACCGACATCGAGGATCGCCATCGCGTACTCCTCGCTGCCCAGCGCCAGGTCGGCAGCCACGCCATCGTGCAACACGTCCACGGTCAGACCGGTGCTCTTGAGCGCCTGGGCGACACTTTCGGCCAGTTGCAGATGGTCTTCGACGAGCAGAACACGCATGGATCTCTACCTCATTCAGGGATGGCCGACGCCACTCTTTGCCGCGGAGTTTACAGCCGCAACCGCCGCTGTGAAGCCCGAAAACCGTGAAAACCAACTGAAAGGTTAGCGAAAGGTTAGGCCGTTAGAGTCCGGTCACGGACAGTTTCGACTGCCGTCGCTGCTGCCACACAGCGATACGAAAAACGCCTCGAAGCGTTTTCGACCAATAAGAACAATAAACGGAGTACACCGCGCATGCCGTCCTTGCAGACCAGGGCTCTTACGCCCGCTCGCCCTTCGCGTTTCAGCCACACCGCCCTCGCCAGTGCCGCCGCCCTCGCCGGCTTTTCGCCGCTGAGCTACGCCGACTTCATCGAAGACAGTTCCGCCACCTTCGAAACCCGCAACATGTACTTCAACCGCGACTTTCGCGACGGCACCAGTGCCCAGCAAAGCAAGCGTGATGAATGGGCGCAGGGTTTCATGCTCAACCTGCAATCGGGTTACACCGACGGCACTGTGGGGTTTGGTGTCGATGCACTGGGCATGCTGGGGGTCAAACTTGATTCGAGTCCGGACCGTACCGGCACCGGCCTGTTACCGACCCACGATGACGGGCGCGCCGCCAACGAATATTCCAAGGTCGGCCTGACCGGGAAAATGAAAATCTCCGCCACCGAACTGAAAATCGGCAGCCTGATTCCGGAACTGCCGATCCTCAAACCGAACGACGGGCGCATCCTGCCGCAGACGTTTGAAGGCGGTTTGCTGACCTCCAAAGAGATCAAGAACCTGACCTTCACCGGCGGCCGCCTGGACAAGGCCAAGGACCGCGACAGTACCGATTTCGAGGACATTGCCCTCAACAACAAGAACAGCCGTTTTGCCGGTACCGTGGCCGGCAAGCATTTCGATTTTGCCGGCGTGGACTACAAGTTCACCGACAAGATCACCGGCAGTTACCACTTCGCCCAACTCGATGAAGTCTACAACCAGCACTTCTTCGGCCTCGTTGCCTCGCGGCCGATGGGCCCGGGCACGTTCGCCACTGACTTGCGCTTTGCGGTCAGTGACGATCAGGGTGCAGCCCGCGGCGGCGAGATCGATAACCGCTCGCTCAACGGCCTGGTCAGCTATGCCTTGAGCGGCCACAAATTCACGGCCGGTTATCAGCACATGTCCGGCGACAGCGCCTTCCCGTATGTCGATGGCAGCGACCCGTACCTGGTCAACTTCGTGCAGATCAACGACTTCGCCGGCGCCGAAGAGCGCTCGTGGCAAGCGCGTTATGACTTCGACTTCGCCCGCCTCGGCATCCCGGGCCTGTCGTTCATGAGCCGTTACCTGAGCGGTGACAACATCAAGCTCAAGAACGGCGAAGAAGGCAAAGAGTGGGAGCGCAACACCGAGATCAAATATGTAGTACAAAGCGGCGCCCTGAAGGACGTTGCCGTACGCCTGCGTAATGCCACCTACCGTTCCAATTACTCCGCTCGCGATGCCGATGAAGTGCGTCTGCTGGTGAGCTATAGCGTTGCCCTTTGGTAATTCAGTACGTCCATAACAACAACTCCCAAGGAGACATAGATGAACTTATCACTGCGTAAAGTAGCTCTGGCCGCTGGCGTCATGCTGTTCGCCGGCCAACTGATGGCCGAACCGAAACGTCCCGAATGCATCGCCCCGGCCTCCCCCGGCGGCGGCTTCGACCTGACCTGCAAATTGGCGCAGAGCGCGCTGGTCAACGAAAAACTGCTGACCAAACCGATGCGCGTGACCTACATGCCCGGCGGTGTCGGCGCGGTGGCGTACAACGCGGTGGTCGCTCAGCGCCCGGCCGACGCCGGCACGCTGGTGGCGTGGTCCAGCGGTTCGTTGCTGAACCTGGCGCAAGGCAAGTTCGGCCGTTTCGATGAAACCAACGTGCGCTGGCTGGCCGCCGTCGGCACCAGCTACGGCGCCATCGCGGTGAAAAGCGATTCGCCCTACAAGACCCTCGACGATCTCGTCAAAGCGCTGAAGAAGGATCCGAGCTCCGTAGTGATTGGTTCCGGCGGCACCGTCGGCAGCCAGGACTGGATGCAGACCGCACTGATCGCCAAGGCCGCCGGGATCAACCCGCGTGACCTGCGTTACGTCGCCCTCGAAGGTGGCGGCGAAATCGCCACTGCCCTGCTCGGCGGCCACATTCAGGTGGGCAGCACCGACATCTCCGACTCCATGCCGCACATCCAGAGCGGTGACATGCGTCTGTTGGCCGTGTTCGCCGACAAACGCCTCGACGAGCCGGAAATGAAAGACATTCCGACCGCCAAGGAACAAGGCTACGACATCGTCTGGCCAGTGGTTCGTGGTTTCTACCTGGGGCCAAAAGTCAGCGACGAAGACTACGCCTGGTGGAAAGACGCGTTTGACAAACTGCTGGCCTCGGACGACTTCGCCAAGCTGCGCGATCAGCGTGAACTGTTCCCGTTCGCCATGACCGGCCCGGAGCTGGACACCTACGTGAAGCAGCAGGTCGCGGACTACAAGGTGCTGGCCAAAGAGTTCGGCCTGATTCAGTGATCGTCTCTGTCTAGCGGCCGTGGCCTCGCGCATCGAGGCCACGGCACAGGAGTTTCCCATGCTCTTACAACGCATTTTCGCCTCAGTGCTGTTGCTGGTCTGTGTCGGCCTGGCTCTGATGGCGTGGCCGTATCAAGCGGCTTTCTCTTACGAACCGGTGGGCCCGCGCGCCTTTCCCCTGCTGATGCTCGGTCTGATGGGCCTGGCGCTGCTGTACATGGTGTTTCGTCCCGCGCCGATCAAACACAGTGAAGACGAGCCACCGCTGGATCGCGAAACCCTGACCAAGATCGGCATTTGCGTCGTCCTGCTGCTGGTGTTCGCCGGCACATTTGAACCGCTGGGTTTCATCATCGCGAGCGTGATCACCGGCATCCCGATGGCACGCCTGTACGGCGGTCGCTGGTTGCCGAGCGTGGCGATCATCAGCCTGATGGCCGTCGGTCTTTACCTGCTGTTCGACCGTTTGATGGACGTTCCGCTGCCCCTTGGCCTGCTCAGCGTTCTGGAGAACTGATATGGATACTCTTGGCTATTTGGGTCAGGGTTTTGGCGTCGCGCTGAGTCCCTACAACCTGGTGACCGCGCTGTGCGGCACACTGATCGGCACTGTTGTCGGGCTGTTGCCGGGCCTGGGCCCGATCAACGGCGTGGCGTTGCTGATCCCGATCGCATTCGCCCTCGGCCTACCGCCGGAGTCGGCGCTGATTCTGTTGGCTGCGGTGTATCTGGGTTGCGAATACGGCGGACGGATCAGTTCGATCCTGCTGAACATCCCGGGCGAAGCCTCCACTGTGATGACCACTCTCGACGGCTACCCGATGGCCCGCAAAGGCCTGGCCGGTGTGGCGCTGTCGCTGTCGGCGTGGAGTTCGTTCATCGGTGCGTTCATCGCCACGTGTGGCATGGTGCTGTTCGCCCCGCTGCTGGCGAAATGGGCGATTGCCTTCGGGCCGGCGGAATACTTCGTGTTGATGGTGTTTGCGATTGTCTGCCTCGGCGGCATGGCCGGCGATCGACCGTTGAAGACCTTTATTGCCGCGCTGATCGGGTTGTTCCTGTCGACGGTCGGCATCGACGCCAACAGCGGTGTGTACCGCTTCACCGGCGACAACATTCACCTGACCGACGGCATTCAGTTCGTGGTGTTGGTGCTGGGCCTGTTCTCCATCAGCGAAATTCTCCTGCTGCTGGAAAAAACCCACCACGGCCAGGAAGCGGTGAAAGCCACGGGCCGGATGATGTTCAACTTCAAGGAAGCGGCGTCAGTATTCGTGGTCAACGTCCGGTGCGGAGTACTGGGCTTCATCATGGGCGTGTTGCCGGGTGCCGGCGCAACCCTGGCCAGTGCCGTGGCCTACATGACCGAGAAACGCATCGCCGGCGCCAGCGGCAAGTTCGGTGAAGGCGATGCCCGTGGCCTCGCAGCGCCGGAAACCGCGATCGGCGGGGCAGCATGCGGCGCACTGGTGCCGATGCTGACCCTCGGCGTTCCCGGCTCGGGCACCACGGCGGTGATGATCGGCGCGCTGTCGCTGTACAACATCACCCCGGGCCCGCTGCTGTTCCAGCAACAACCCGACATCGTCTGGGGTCTGATCGCCTCGTTGTTCATCGCCAACGTCATGCTGGTGATCCTCAACATCCCGATGATCCGCATCTTCACCCGCATCCTCGCCGTGCCGAACTGGGCACTGGTGCCAGTCATCGCGATCATCACCGGGATCGGCGTCTACGCGGTGCACGCCACCACATTCGACCTGTTCCTGATGATCGGTATCGGCATCTTTGGCTACATCCTGCGCAAGCTGGACTTCCCGCTGTCGCCGCTGCTGCTGGGGTTCATCCTTGGCGAACTGATGGAGCAGAACCTGCGGCGCGCCCTGTCGATCTCCAACGGTGCGCTGGAAATCCTCTGGTCGAGCCCGATCACCCTCGGTGTCTGGGTACTGACAGCGATCATGCTGCTGATGCCGATCATCCGTATCTGGCGCAAACGTGCGGCCGCGCAACGCGCCATCGCCGATGTCTGATCGGTCTTCCCTCAGAAGCTGGTGGGCCACCCCGCTGGTCGGTCTGCTTGGCGGTTTTATCGCCAGCCAGATCGGCTGGCCTCTGCCGTGGATGGTCGGCTCGTTACTGGCGATCATCCTGGTGCGCTGCCTGACCCCGTGGCAACTCACGGAAATCCCCGGCGGGCGCAAATGCGGCCAATGGATCGTCGGCATCGGTATCGGCCTGCACTTCACCCCGGTGGTGATGGAGCAGGTGCTGAGTCACTTCGGTTTGATCTTCTTCGGTGCGCTGGTCACCAGCCTGTCGGCAGTGGTCGGTGTGTGGCTAATGCGCCGTACCGGCGAGGATCGCGCCACCGCTTTTTTCTCGAGCATGCCCGGCGGTTCCGGGGAGATGGTCAACCTCGGTGCGCGCAATGGCGCGATGCTCAGCCATGTCGCGGCGGGGCAAAGCCTGCGGGTACTGGTGGTGGTGCTGTGCGTGCCGGCAGCGTTCAAGTATCTGCTGGGCGACGGCACACCGATTTCCCACGCCGGCAACGTCGATTGGCGCTGGCTGGCGATTCTATTTCCTACAGGCGCCCTGCTCGCCTGGCTCTGGCAGCGTTTGCGTCAACCCAATCCCTGGCTCTTCGGGCCGTTACTGGTGAGTGCCACGGTGAGCATCGTCTGGGATCTGCACATCGGTCTGCCGGACGGTGGCAGCCAGATCGGTCAGTGGCTGATCGGCAGCGGACTCGGCTGTCACTTCAACCGCCAGTTCTTCCGGCGCGCGCCGTCATTCATGGGCCGCACGTTGATCGGCACGGCGCTGACGATGTTGATCGCGACATTGGCGGCATTGGGCTTGAGTGCGCTGACCCATCTGGATCTGCGTTCACTGACGTTGGGCATGATGCCCGGCGGGATTGCCGAGATGAGTCTGACGGCGGAGACCCTGCAACTGTCGGTGCCACTGGTGACGGCGATGCAGGTGATGCGGCTGTTGTTTGTGTTGTTTCTGGCGGAGCCGTTGTTCAAGTACTGGAACCGTAATCCCGAGTGATACCGAGTCGCCCTTTTCGCGAGTTCAGGCTCGCTCCCACAGGGTTTTGAGGTGTGCACACAATCTGTGGCAACCACAATAACCTGTGGGAGCGAGCCTGCTCGCGAAGGGGCCGGCCCGGTCAGCCAGTCAAACCGGCGGCAGACGCCACTCGATCGGCGCTTCGCCATTCTGCTCAAGAAACTTGTTGGTCCGGCTGAAGTGCCCGCAACCCAAGAAGCCGCGATACGCCGACAGCGGTGACGGATGCACCGACGTCAGCACCAAATGCTTGGTCGCATCGATCAGCTTCTGCTTGCTCTGCGCATGCGCGCCCCAGAGCATGAACACCAGGTGCGGCTGCCGCTCGCTGACCAGTTCAATGATCCGATCAGTAAAAAACTGCCAGCCCTTGTCCTTGTGCGCGTTGGCGTTGGCACGCTCCACGGTCATGGTGGTGTTGAGCATCAGCACGCCCTGATCGGCCCAGCTCTGCAGGTAGCCGTGGTTGGGGATGTCGATGTTCAGGTCGCGTTTCAACTCTTTATAGATGTTGACCAGCGACGGCGGCGCCGGTACGCCCGGCTGCACCGAGAAGCACAAGCCATGGGCCTGACCCGGGCCGTGATACGGGTCCTGACCGAGAATGACGACTTTTACCTTATCCAGCGGCGTGGAGTTCAGCGCATTGAAAATCAGCGGTCCCGGCGGATAGATTTCCTTGCCGGCCGCCCGCTCCTGCTGCAGAAAGTTGCGCAACTCTGCCATGTAAGGCTGGTCGAACTCAGCACGCAGTGCCTCCTTCCAGCTCGGTTCGAGTTTGATACGGTCGTCAGCAGTCATGGTTACATCCGGCGAAAACAATTGGGGCGAACCCTAGGAAACCCGCCCATGCTTGTCAATTGATCTGACGCAGATCCGGCACTTTCCCACACAACGATCATACTGATCGTTCAAATTCCCGATCGAGGTCACGATGAATCTGCACTTCGAAGAACTCACCGGCACCGACGGCGCCCGCCTCGGGGTCGCCAGCCTGGACGCTGAAAAGTCGCTCAACGCGCTGTCCTTGCCGATGATCAACGCCCTGAGCGACAAACTGAACGCCTGGGCCAAGGATCCGCAAATCGTCTGCGTGCTGCTGCGCGGCAACGGCGCCAAGGCGTTCTGCGCCGGCGGCGAAGTGCGCAGCCTGGTGGAAGCCTGCCGCGCCCATCCCGGCGAAGTCCCGCCACTGGCCGCGCAGTTTTTCGCCGCGGAATATCGCCTGGACTACAGCCTGCACACCTACCCCAAGCCGCTGATCTGCTGGGGCCACGGTTACGTGCTCGGCGGCGGCATGGGCCTGTTGCAAGGCGCCAGCACACGGATCGTCACGCCGAGCAGTCGTCTGGCGATGCCAGAGATCACCATTGGTCTGTATCCGGATGTGGGCGCCAGTTGGTTTCTGTCGCGATTGCCGGGCAAGCTCGGGCTGTTCCTCGGCTTGACCGGCGCGCACATGAACGCACGTGATGCGATCGACCTGGACCTGGCCGATCGCTTCCTGCTCGATGAGCAGCAGCCGGAACTGATCGAAGGCCTGCTGCAACTGAACTGGCAGGAACAGACCGACATGCAACTCAACAGTCTGCTCAAGGCCTTGCAACAGGAAGCCGTGGGACAAATGCCCGAGGCGCAGTGGCTGCCGCGCCGTCAGCCGATCGATGAACTGCTCGACGTCAGCGACGTAACCTGCGCCTGGAAAGCCATCAGCCTGCAACGCGACAGCAGCGACCCGTTGATCGCCCGCGCAGCGAAAACCCTGAGCGAAGGTTCGCCGCTGACCGCGCACCTGGTCTGGGAACAGATCATCCGCGCCCGCTACCTGTCATTAGCCGAAGTCTTTCAGATGGAATACACCTTGAGCCTCAATTGCTGCCGACATCCGGAATTCAGCGAAGGGGTGCGCGCGCGGTTGATCGACAAGGATCAGAAGCCACACTGGCATTGGCCGGACATCAACAACGTGCCGGATGCGGTGGTTGAGGCGCATTTTCACAAGGTCTGGGAAGGTCGGCATCCGTTGGCGGATTTGACGCAGTATTGAGATTGATTGCCCGCGATGATCACCTCTTGGTCCCATCGCGGTTCCCTCAATCTGAAGTTATTGCGGTCACATGTTCAGTTCGTAGAACTGAATTATTTCGGCCAATGCGAGTTGCGCCTCTTCATTTTCCTTTACAAGAATATCCTCCACATCACGCAGTGGTGGAAGAGGATGCAGTCGTTCGGCAATTTGCATTGCGGTGTAGTCTTGAACCGTTTTTCCTTCGCCGCTAACCCTTATGAACCCAATCGCGCTTTCGCCTCCAGAAAAATGATTAGCCACTCGAATCTTGGGACCCATGCCATAACTGACCACTATCACAAGATCATCCTGATCGCGATGAAACCTTAATTGTTCAATAGGTAGGTCCACACCGGAAAAATCGATTCCATCAATCCCGCCCCCAGTGTTGTTGATCACGTCCCTTCCAAGACCATCGTATTTATAGAGATCGTTGCCAGCACCACCAGACAATGTGTCATTACCGGGACCGCCTAGCAGTACATCATCGTCGACACTCCCCATCAGCGCATCATGTCCCTGCATACCCCTGATTTCACCTGCGCCGCTTAGAGTGTCATTACCGTGACTTCCCACCAGTGGGAGCGCTTGGCCATCTTTCATAGATTTGGCACTGGCCGCATTATCAACCAAGAGACCATTGTGATAAGTATTCGGGGCAGGACCCAGCTGACTGGAGCCAAATAGTTCTTTGAGAGTAAGGCTTGAGCCATCTGCAAACTTTATAACCTCGATACCGGAACCCTCGATATCTCCGGCATTGGGTAGAATAATACGAACCTTCTGCGACCCACCCCAATTAATATCAAGTGTCGAATAGAGCATTTGCGCCCGAGGCGGATGGCGATAGGCATCACGACGCGAATCAGGTGCCAACTCAACATTCACTGTTTCAATGAGTGTTGCGCCCCAACTGAGCTGCAAATTCTCCTGCGTCGCGTCCTCTGGAAGCACGACAGTATCTTGATCGACTAATCCATACTCGTCCTTCCATCCGGCAACACCTACTTCAGGTCGGAGAAAAACCGGATTCAGCACATCCGCGATAATGGTCGTTGCGCCAGCATGTGCCTGCACGATGTAAGTATCGGCACCGTTTTCACCGTACAGGTAGTCATCCCCAGCGCCGCTCAATAAATAATCAGCGCCTTCAGAACCGAGCAGGGTATCGTTGCCCGCCCCGGCGGACAGAAAGGCACCCGGTATCCTGTCATTAATATAGCCGTAATCAAGTAGAACACCAGAATAGGCGACGATCAGGTCATCGCCTGCACCACCCTGGAAAAGATTGCCGACTTCGACATTAACTCGCCCACCGACATCGTCGCCGTGGACAACTTTATGTTTGATAGTTTCAGTTGTGACATCCCGCCGAAATTCCTTGCGGACAGTTTCGCCCGCCGTGAAACTTTCAGCAGGATAGATGTACCACCCTTCGATAGCACCTGAATCTGTTCTATCTGCAATAATTACGTCGCCGACTTTGAATGAAAAACCGCTGGCAGTGCCAGATCGAAAATAACGTGGCTCCAGCGATGACGGCGACGTAATGCCCTCTTTCTTTACCTCTCGAAAACTGGATTGGGATGTAGAGCTTGACTGTCTTTCGCTAAATACCGCATCGCCAGTGGCAGACCCCATCCATTGAGGCGTTTCAGACAATGCCCCCGTTTCGATGCTTTCATCGATCACATCAGTGTGGGTGATATAACCCGTATCGTTGGTGGTTATATGATTACGAACCCAGACACCTGGTTTGCTCAAGGTAAAGCCTGTTGCATGCCTGCTTGCGGAGCGCTTTGCTTTGAGCTCCGCCAGGAACCTGTCTGTCCAGCCAACATTATGATCAATGGCATTACTTCGTTCCTCGCCAGGAACAACGATCCCTGATGGGTCCGGAACAGCAACCTGTTCTTCGTCCGCAATAATGTCTTTATCTTCTTCTTTGGCCAGCACTCCATCCCCTGCTGGCGGCTCGATGATCTCTACAGCTGGCAGCGTTTTTTTCATGACCTCTTGATAGCCGAGAATGACACCATCGCTAAACGTGAACGTTGAATTCTTCCATTCTTCATAATTCCTGATAAGGATGGCGTCCCCCTCACCATTGAACAGCCGCAATACTCGGCCTACGGAAACATCAATAATGTCGGCTTTCAAACTTTCCGCAGAGAACCCGGCACCGAACTTGATGACATTGCTGCCACCTGAATCGGTGATAACGTCAACACCATCACCCATCCCAAAATAGTAAACATCAGCGCCGTCATGGCCTTCCAGCACGTCGTTACCGGCACCGCCATCAAAAACGTTATTGCCTGAATCGCCACGAAGGTGGTCTACACCCTCCCCGCCCAACAACGTGTCGTTGCCACCACCGCCGAGCAAGGTATCGTTGCCTGAACCACCGTCCAGATAATCTGCGCCGTGTTCGGCCTCGGCTGTCTGCTCGTAGTCGCCAGATAAAATGTCATCATCAGCGCCGCCATAAAGCGTGTCGGCGCCCAAGCCGCCCAAAAGGGTATCGTTCCCTTCATCGCCTTGGAGGTAATCATTGTTGATTCCACATGATTGCAGGTTGGACACATCGCCATCCAGCGCGTCAGCTCCTGCCCCACCGATCAGGGTATCGGAGCCACCCATTCCCTGAAGTGTGTCATCGCCCGCTCCGCCATCAAGTAAATCATTACCGTGATAACGAACCGGATGCTCAGCATAATCCCCGGCCAGCGCGTCGTTACCTTCACCACCGAACAGCAGATCATCCGCCCCACCGCCCCAGAGTGTGTCGTCTCCCGCACCACCGTCCAGCAGGTCACTTCCAAAAAAAAGGGCGGCGTCACCGGCAACGCCGTTCAGTACATCGTCATCGCCCTTGAGAGTGTCATTGCCTGGGCCACCATAAATCGCATCGGCTCCACCGTTACCAGCGAGCCAATCATCGCCACTGCCACCGTCCAATACATCGTTGCCATGGTGTTTGCTTTGCAGGCCACCGCCCCAATCGAGGTTGTCTCCCATCATTGTGTCGTTACCGCTTCCTCCGGCCAGCGTGTCATCCCCCCCATCCCCTCCAAGAAGATCATCTTCAGTTCCGCCATCAAGCAGATCGTCGCCCCATCCGCCATTGAGAACATCGCGACCGCCCTGGCCGTAGAGAACATCGTTATCGCCCTGCGTCGAACCTTTAAAGGAGGCCTTTGAAAAGACAGTTCGGTGACTGGTGACACCACCGTCTATAAGAACTTCGACGCGTTTGAATCCCCATTTCTGCTCCAACGCGCCGGTCGTTTCATCCCCAGATAAAATGTCATCCCCCGCACCGCCAATCAGCGTATCCCGATCGTTACCGCCCAGAAGCACGTCCTGGGATGCCGTACCGATGAGCAAATCGTGGCCAGCACCGCCATCAAGCCAATCGCCTCGAGCTGCTTTGCCTTTAGAGTCGCCAGCGGCCATGGCTTTTTCGAGCGTCGTCTGTTTATCCCCAAACAACTGATCGTTTCCGTCCTTGCCGAACAATCGGTCTGATCCACCAAGTCCGAGAATGACGTCGTCTTTTGCAGAGCCGTAGAGCACATCGGCCTTGTTTCTCTGTTTTACGTTGGGCAATAGCAAGGCGTTGCCCAACCCATCGTATGAGAACTGATCACCGGGAGCATTGGGGTCGATATCTTTCGCTTTCCAGTCGCCCTGGAGAACCAGATCGGGAGCAGAGAACGTAGGGTCTTGGTATTCAGGAAGTCGGATGCCAAGCATCCCGGAGCGGAAGTTCTTGATAACGACGAGATCGTTCAGGCCATATTTGATGTTGAGCGTGGGTTCAGTGAGTTCTTCGATGAGGGTCAGGGTGATGGCCTGATCCTCGGTCGACCAGATATTGCTCAAAGGGGCGCGACGTTGGAGTGAAGGAATCGGCAAGCCGTTGATCCATAGCTGCCCATTTACGTTGGCGTCGAAGATCTCATCGATGCCATCACCGCTGGAAAACTCATAGCGGTCGCTGCCCTCGCCACCGATCAAAGAGTCGCTGCCCTTTCCTCCGACCAGAACATCATCACCGGCCATTCCGTGCAGCGCATCATTGCCGTCGCCTCCGGCAAGCAAGTCGTTGCCGCGTCCACCCTCGATGACATCGTGACCTGCCAGCCCGTTGATCGTGTCATTGCCCGCGCCGCCATACAGATGATCAGCATTTGCACCGCCCGCGAAAGATCGCGCGCCGTCATCGCCGAACATCACCAGCGGATTTAACACACCGGTGGTCATCGGCACCTGTTTGGCTGAAGCAAGATCGGAGTAGGAAAACTTCTGCAGCGAGTGTTCTCCAAACGAGCCCTGAGTTCGGGCAATCAACCGGGCCAACATCTGCGCACGATCGGCAAGCCATTGCGCGGTGATGAAACCTTCGCCGGTCAGCGGATCGTAGAGTTCCAGTCCGCGTCCGGGGTAACCGTCATCGCGTTCGATGACGATTTCACTGAGTTGCTTCAGGGAATTGCGCAGCGCCAGGCCGATGGATGTCGACTCGCCAGCCAGTTTTGCCCATGAATTGGCGTTTCCGTATTCACCTATTGATCGGGTGACGATGCTTTGGGACTGCTCCGGTGAAAATGCCGAGAAGAATGCGTAAGCGTTGGTGGCGAAGGTTTCATCGGTGGTAGGCGGCGCTGCTGAATCGCCGTCGTAGGTGCGCTTGAACATGTCCAGGAACTCATTCTGGCCATAGCGCAATATCAGGTCGACTACGACGGAAACCGGCGTGCCTTGAACGACATGCTGAATCAGCGGATTGAGGCTGCCACTGGCGAGCGCGATATTGATTTGCTCCGGCACGACGGAAAGCAGACTTTGCAATGGATTGACGCCGAAATTGCTGATCGCCGCACGCAGGCCGACACTGTATGAATCGATGGCGAACAGAATATTTTTATAGTCATCGAGCCTGTTGGCTTTTGTTTGAGTCGGCGGGCCGCCATCTTCCCCTTGCGAATCACCCGCAGAGATCAATCTCCAGGTTTCATAGGGCGGCGCTCCACCCAACAGGCTGAACCCTACAGTTCCGGACCAACCGGCGTTATGGCTCACGGCTGTATCCTTCTCTCCGCAAGCCTCACTAAACAGTGCCTTGCCGATCGCACTGGCATCAATCTCTGCAATCTGGTTGATGGACGGAACCGTCCAGGGTGCCAGTCGACCAGCGAGGGATCCGTCGATCAAGGTATTGACGAAATTGGCGGCGACCTGATTCGATGACAGCTGCATCAGGTTTTCACTGAAGATTTTATTCAATCTCAGTTCACCTTGCCGCGAGGTGTAGCCGCGAATCAGGGCGGAGTAGGCACCGTTTCCACCGTTGGCATCAATGGCCACGGCAAGCCAGAGCCTGGCACTTTCAAGAACTTTTCCAGTCTCCTCATTGACGGCGAAAACTTCAGAAATTCTTCCACCGATAATATCGAATAGTTTTTGATACAGGGGAGCGCAGCTAGCCCCCGCTATTCCCAGTGCCTCGTACTCAATTTTTTTTGAGAGAAGCCTCATACCTTTGCAAATATTGGCTGCATTAAAGATCGCTGTTTTTTCAATATCGCTAAAAACATAAGCCATCGTTACTTCCTTGTAATAACTGAGCGTGAAAGATAATCACTGAGAAACTTGAGCATCTCAGGTGTTTCGCGTAATGACGATAGACCGAGGTCTACGCTGCCGTGCCCCCCAGCAAAGTCAAAGTTATCCAGATTGACAGTGCAGAAAAAATTCAACTTTCCAAAATCCAGATTTTCCAATTCTGCTCTGCTGAGCATTGCCAATTTCTCGTCAGTCAGTTGTTCCTCGGAAGCCGGGCGAATCAAACCGTCACAGCCTATCAACCGAGGGGTGCCATCACGCCGCGGCCAGCCAGTAATGACAAACGTTCTGACGGAATCCACATTCTTGAAATGCGGCGGCGGAGCATCCAGCCAAATCTCTAACCCCGGATAATTAGTCAACTTCACAATCAACTCATCGGGCCAGTTGACGTGTCGATAGCCCCGCTCATGGGGCTCGGTAGTCTCTTTTCTTGTATAAAGCCCGGCGTTCACTTTATAAAGACGCCAACTTTCAGGAATCGATTTCAAGCTCTGATCCTGGTACCGGCGCAAACCCGTCCCGGTCCACCAGAAATGCCCCTTGAGCGTATTGGCAAGGCACGCTTTCTTATTCGACAATTCAGGCATGCCAACATAAAACTCCGGCACCAGAGTCTTATCCACATAGCTGCCGCCCAGTATGGGCACCTGCTTCATGCTCGCCAGCTTCTTTTGACAGGCCTCCTGATCCGCGTAATAGATTGCCATCGCTTTGGAGGTTTCTTCTTCACGGATATAAAAATTCACCACGCAATAACAGGCATAAATAAACAAGCCGTATTTCAATAACTTTTTAAACCATTTAACCAAATGCTTACGCGACATCCGGAGCATTTCAAATCTCCCTGTCAAACTGAGGAGCAGGCTGTTTCTTGAGATGCCGGGACGTCGCGTTTTCAAATACTTCAAAGTAGTGTTTCGTGCCGTACTCCACATCAAATCTGCTCGCCGTCAACTTCGCAGCGCTGCGAAGGCAGTCGTACTCATCAACGGAATCAAGAACCCTGGCAATACGTTTGGCGATACCGTGATGATCGAAGAAATCCACCAGCATTCCATTGTGCCCATCGACGATCACCTCTCTTACCGGAGCCGTATCCGACGCTACCACCACACACCCAGCCGCCATCGCCTCCAATAACGACCACGACAAAACAAACGGATACGTCAAATAAACATGAACCTTTGAACAGTCCAGAACTGCCCGAAAAGTCTGGTAAGGAAGCTTCCCTGTGAAATGAACGGTGGAATGATCGAAACTTACCTCTGCCTCCATCCTGCTGCGCCAATTTGCATAGCCAACCGGCTTACACCCATAACTGACGTCATCACCGCCCACTACGATTATCTGCGCATCGGGACACTCAGCCTGAATATGCGGGATCGCTCGCATAAAACTGTGAAACCCGCGATAAGGCTCAAGATTCCTCGCGACATAAGTAACGATCGGCTGCCCGGCTCTCAGCTCGACGCCATTGGGCAACCTGACGGCCCCAACTTTCGTCAAGTAAGCACTTTGAATAACGCCTTCATGAATAACCCGAATGGCCGACTGATAAGCGGCCGGAAACAGACTGCGCTGCCACCGCGTGGGCGCAATGGCAATGTCACATTGCTCGAGATTCAAAAGATGCAGCGAATTGAGCACTCGCAGCCTTGATGACTCTCTTGTGGCTCGCGGAAATTCAGGGTCGAACCCGGAATCCGCGCCCTGCGCCCTATAGTAATATTCGCAATAGTGAATTAGCGGTGTATCAGGATAAACATCCTTGACGAAGAGCGTTTCCCCCCATCCGGGATGAGCGAGAATCACGTCCGGCCGATAACCCGAATGTTTCAGCCTGCTCAGAATTTCAAAAACCTTCTGTCCATCAGTCACCGCTTGTTCGTAACGGGTCAGGTAGGGGTGAATATCGCCCGGTGCTCTGCTGGCAGCGCGGTATCGATATATTTTCACCCCTGCGATACCCGGCGCCGTATCCCGACCTATCGCCAAAACCTCATAACGTCTGTCAATCGCCGCCAGCACCACATGACGGAACTGGCCCGGAAAGTTTTGGTGAATCACAAGAAGCTTCATAGCGGCATCGTCCTTTTATTCGCCGCTATTGAACTGAGTTTTGCTCACCTCGATCGGCAGGAACAAACGCTAACAAATGCAAGGAAATGAAACTGTAGGAAGCGTCTGGGAATGCCCTAGGAGATGGCTAATGGGACGACTTTTCGACGGGCATAAAAAAGCGGCGCTAATTGCGCCGCTTTCTTTTGCGTGGATTTACCAGCGGTTACCACGCCCATTGTGATCGCCGCGCCCACTGTGTCGGTCGTAGTTGCCACGACCGCGATGATCATTATCCCAATCGCCGCGACGGTGGCCATCCCAACGTCCGCGATCGTTGTCGTGCCAGCGACGGCTTTCGTAGTAACGCGGGGCCGGTTGATAGTAGCGCGGCGCCGATTGGTAATAGCGCGGTTGCTGGTAATACCGCGGGGCTGGCTGGTAGTAGCGTGGCTGCGCGTAATACGTGCTGCCACCGTTGTAATACGTGCCGCCCGTGTTGTAGTACGCCGGTGCGGGTGAGGTGTAGACCTCCGAGCTGTAATAACTGTCTGCGTAGGAGTAGGGAGCGCAACCGGCAACGGAAAACATCATCGCAGCAAGTAGAAGAATTCGTCGATACATGGCGGCCTCCTGGACCGCGGGTAGCCACACCAGCGACGCTGGCAGGCATCAGTCGTTTATTCGGTGACTGACGAAATATCTGACAGCGTTTTCTGAATCTGGTGCGTTTCCGTAACAAGTTGAAACAAGTGATTAATGAAATCCTGTTCATTTGGAAACCACTGTCATTCAGCCACCGATCAGTGATGTCCACCGTGATACCCACCGCCGTGATAGCCGCGTCCATAGCCGCCGCGATAGCCGTAACCACCATAGTAATAACGGCCGCCACCGTAGGAGCGCGGCCCGTAATAACCGCCGTAGTAATACGGCGAGTAATAGCCGGGATAGTAGTAAGTGGCGGGGTAAGCATCGTAAGGGCCAGCGTAGTAATAACACCCGGACAAACCCAAACCGAGCACCGCTCCCAGCAGCCCTCGACGCAACAGTTTTGAAATACCCATGGCGGCCTCCTGAAAGACCCACGGCCGCAGCAGGACAGTGCAGCCGACACAGTTTTGACTGTCAGGTCCGGGGCAAGTGCCAGATTCGGACAGGCTTCAGATCAGCGGTGACGGGAACCCTGAAAGTCCCGTGTGGGAGCGGGCTTGCTCGCGAATGCGGTGTTCCTGCCACATCAATGTTGACTGACCCTCCGCATTCGCGAGCAAGCCCGCTCCCACAGTCGGCCTGCGTGATGTCCAGAAATACAGGAACGACCATTCGCGCCGCGCATGGAGCAGTTATTTCCAGGCAGTGCCACTAGAATGCTGCCATCGGCTTATCTGCCAACGGAATCGCCCATGCCGCACAGATCTGCGCTGTACTCGCAACGCTCGCTGGTTCTGACACTGGTCGCCCTGCTCGGCGCCGGCTTCCTCGCCACTTCGTTGCTCAGCTACTACGCCTCGCGGGCGTCGATCCGCGACAGCATCATCAACACCGAACTGCCGCTGACGTCTGACACGGTCTATTCGGAAATCCAGAAAGACCTCGTCAGACCGATCCTGATTTCCTCAATGATGTCGCGCGACACCTTCATGCGTGACTGGGTGGTAAACGGCGAAAAAGACCCGTTGCAGATGACCCGCTACCTCGACGAGGTCATGACCCACTATGGCGCCTACACCGCGTTCTTCGTCTCCAACAGCAGCCACACCTACTACCACGCCAAGGGCGTGCTCAAGCAAGTGAAGATCGATGAGCCGCGCGATGCCTGGTACTTCCGCGTGCGCGACATGAAAGACCCGTATGAGATCAACGTCGACCCGGATCTGGCCAACAAGGACAACCTGACGTTCTTCATCAACTACAAGGTCTACGACTACGACAATCGCCTCATTGGCGCCGCCGGCGTGGGCCTGACGGTGGATGCGGTGATCAAGCTGATCGACAAATACCAGCAGCGCTATCAACGCAGCGTTTATTTTGTCGATGCCTTCGGGCGACTGGTACTCACCGGCGCCAATGGCGGCCCGGAGGGTGCGCATATCGGGAGAGGCCTCGGCGAACTTGCCAGCATGAAAAGCCTGGTCAGCCAGTTACCCAAACCGCACAGCGGCAGCTACGAATATTCCGCCCACGGCCAGGGACATTTCCTCAATGTGCGGTTTATTCCAGAGTTGAACTGGTACCTGTTCGTCGACAAGCGCGAGGACGGTGCACTCACTGAGATCCGTCAGTCGCTGTACCTCAACCTGCTGATCTGTCTGTTAGTGACGCTGGGCATGCTGACCTTGCTCAACCGCGTGATCGGCCGTTACCAGCGCAAGATCCAGGCGCAAGCCACCCTCGACAGCCTCACCGAATTGCCCAACCGCCGCGGCTTCGACCTGCTCGCCGCGCAAGCCCTGCACGAAGCGCAACGCGAACCGAAGCCACTGACTGCGCTGTTGCTCGACCTCGATCACTTCAAGACTTTGAATGACACCTACGGCCACCTGGCTGGCGATCAGGTGCTGATCGGTTTCGCCCGGGATCTGCAAAGCTGCCTGCGCCATTCCGACATCGTCTGTCGCTGGGGCGGTGAGGAATTTATCGTGTTGCTGAAGGACACTGATGGCGACACCGGTCAGAAGATTGCCGAGAAGATCCGCCAACACGTCGAACAACACGAATACTCCTACAATGGCCATAGCCTGAATCTGACCGTGAGCATCGGTGCCACCACCCTGCAAGCAGATGACACCTTGCACACCCTGCTGTCCCGGGCCGATCATGCGATGTACCGGGCCAAGCAAACCGGCCGTAACCGTACTTGCGTGGAAATGCCTCACTCGACTTATGCCTGACACCGACGCAAAACCCGACCTCTGCCCCGCCTGCGGCGCCCGCAATGACTGCAGCCTGGCCGACCCGCGAACCGCCGACCGAGCCTGCTGGTGTTATGGCGTGAGCATCGATCCGGCAGTACTCGAAGCCCTGCCCGCGGCGCTGCGCGATAAATCCTGCCTGTGTCCGCGCTGCGCTCAGGTCGAGGCGCAACTGCAAGCAGCGGCGCGGCCGATCCCGTAAGATGCGCGCCCCGCCTTCCATCGATATCTGAGCATGCGCGTCGACCGATTCCTCAGCAACCTGCCCCGCTACAACCGTCAGCAGGTTCGCCTGTTGCTGGTTGAAAAACGTGTGCGGATCGACGGAAAAGTCGTCAACGACCCGCACAGCGAAGTGCTGGAGTTCAGCCGCGTCGAAGTCGATGAAGAACTCCTGCAGCTCGGCAAACCGGCGCGCTACTTCATGCTGCACAAGCCACCGGGGTGCGTCAGCGCCACCCGCGACCCACAGCACCCGACCGTACTCGACCTGATCGATGAACCGGACAAGGACGACCTGCACATCGCCGGGCGCCTGGATTTCAACACCACCGGGCTGATGCTGATCACCAACGATGGCACCTGGTCGCGACGCCTGACCCAGCCGCAGACCAAACTGCCAAAAGTCTATTACGTCGAGACCGAACAGGAGATCGGAGCGGAATATGCGATCACCTTCGCCGAGGGCATCTACTTCGCTTTCGAAGACCTGACCACGCAACCGGCACAGTTCGAAGTCCTCGGCCCGAACGCGGCACGCCTGAGCATCGTCGAGGGCCGTTACCATCAGGTGAAGCGCATGTTTGGCCACTTCAACAACAAAGTGCTGCGCCTGCACCGTGAATCGATGGGGCCGCTGCTGCTCGATGACGCGCTAAAACCGGGCGAGTACCGTGCTTTGCGCACCGAAGAGATCCATTTGTTCTAAGCCGGCGACCGCTCAGCAGAAGTTGTCGAACAATTTACCAACGGCACTTGCGCGATCCCCATCCCACTGCTTGAATCAGGACGTCGGCCAGATTGTGACCGATGAGTCACACCATACATCCAAGAAACTTTTTGCCGGTCGCAAGCCCCTTGGGTTGCGTCTCAGCCGGCAGACTGCCCGCCAATAACAATACCCGTCGACCGCAGTCATGGATCGACATGGGCCAAGAAATTCCAGGCGTATGCCTACCTGTCACAAAGCTCGTGCAATCTCTATTTGCGCGCATACCCGCTTGCTTGCCAGGAGTCTTATGACATGAGGCCAGAAATCGCTGTGCTGGATATACAGGGTCAGTATCGGGTTTACACGGAGTTCTATCGCGCAGACGCCGCAGAAAAGACCATCATCCTGGTCAACGGCTCGATGGCCACGACTGCGTCGTTTGCACAGACTGTGAAAAACCTGCACCCGCAATTCAACGTGGTTTGCTACGACCAGCCCTACGCGGGCAGATCAAAAGTCCACAACCGCCACGAGAAACATCTGACGAAGGAAGTCGAAGGGCAGATCCTGCTGGAGCTGATCGACCATTTCAGTGCCGAACACGTGCTGTCATTTTCCTGGGGCGGCGCGGCCACTCTGGTTGCCCTGGCCCACCAGCCACGGCGCATTGAAAAAGCCGTGATCAGCTCGTTCTCGCCGGTGATCAACGCGCACATGCTTGATTACCTGGAGCGCGGTGTCGATTACCTCGGTCAGCGCGATGGCGACCGCGTCGGGCATCTGGTCAACAACACCATCGGCAAACACCTGCCATCACTGTTCAAGCGCTTCAACTATCGCCACGTCAGCAGCCTGGCCGAGCACGAATACGGGCAGATGCACTTCCACATCAGTGACGTGCTGCACAGCGATCGTCAGTGCTACCTGAATGCGGCAAAGAAGATCAACGTGCCGGTGCTGTTCCTCAACGGTGAATGGGACGAATACACCGCCGCCGAAGACGCCCGGATATTCGGCAACCACGTGGCGCACAGCACTTTCACCACGCTGCAGGCCACCGGGCACTTCCTCGACATGGAGCACAAGGCTGCTTGCCGAGATAGCCAGAACGCCCTGCTCGGTTTCCTGAAACCCACTCAGCAGTCGAGCCGAACGCGTTACTCGTTCGTTCAGGATCACCATGCACTGGCCATTTGAAAACGTGTCGTCGCGAGCGAGTCGGCAGGCTCGAACATCAGCGTATCGTCCCTGCCCGACTCACCCGCGAATGACCGTTTTCAAGGCTGTAACGCGCTGCGAGCAAAAGAAAAACTTCAAATCCGCGCCCGACTCTGGTACAAAGTCAGCCGCTCTTTGAGCGGGTATAGTTTAGTGGCAAAACGAAAGCTTCCCAAGCTTTAGTTGAGGGTTCGATTCCCTCTACCCGCTCCACTCAATTGGGTCTCACGTTGTGGTATGACGGGGGATGCAGGAACAGAAAAACCGGCCTACAGGGCCGGTTTTTTTGTGTCTGGGATTTACCCACATTGGCTCGTAAAGGCCTGCAACACACCCATCATCCCAGCTCCAAGACCCTGCCTAGACTGATTCTTGCCACCGAGCAGAACAAAGGACGATGACCGCTCGGTGGTTATAGTGTTGATCAAAAAAATCAGTAGTTATAGTACCTACCAAGCACACCACAAGGAGGTGTTGTGAATAGCCGTTTTTTAATCGGCCAACTCGTCGCAGACGGTGGGTACCTGGTGCGGGTCAAAGGCAGTCACCATCACTTTAAACATCCCGTCAAACCCGGATTGGTGACGGTGCCGCATCCGAAGAAGGACCTGCTTAAAAAAACGGCCATCAGTATTTTGAAACAGGCGCTGCCTTGACTCACTCCGCCTAGAGCGTCCAGGAGGACCACGAACATGCTTTACCCTATCGCAATTTCAATAGGTGATGACGAACACGCCTGGGGAGTGGAAGTACCGGATATTCCCGGCTGTTTTTCCGCCGGCGATGATCTTGATGATGCCGTCGCGATGGCTCGCGAAGCCATTGAGGGGCATTTCGAAGTTCTGGCCGAGGACGGTGCGCCGATCCCGCCAGCCAGCAAGCTTGGCGTGCATGTATCGAACCCGCAGTATGTTGGCTGTGCTTGGGCTGTGGTTGATATTGACGTCACCAAATACCTGGGCAAGGCGCAGAAACTCAACATCACGCTGCCTGGCTATCTGCTCAACCGCATTGATGAATACGTGCTTCATCACCCGGAAGAGAAGAGCCGTTCGGGGTTTCTGGCGTCGGCAGCGTTGAAGGTCTTGCAGCAAGGTTGAATGCAAAACCGGCTCTCCGCTGGCATTTCTCCATCACCCATCACCCATCACCCATCACCCACCACCCTCCCCTACGCGGCCATCAACGAATACGCGTTTTCACTTTCGAGGGACTCCATGGCGCGGCCGCTGTGCCGCTGATGACAGAACTCAAAAGAGCACTTCCCATGACGCAAAACATCTACGACGATCCCGTTTTTTTTCCAGGGCTACAGCCAGCTGAACCGCTCCATCGGCGGCCTCGATGCTGCGCCGGAGTGGCCGGCGCTCAAGGCATTGTTGCCATCGATGCATGATTTGAACGTGGTCGACCTCGGCTGTGGTTATGGCTGGTTCAGCCGCTGGGCCAGTGAACACGGCGCCGCCCATGTGCTGGGGCTGGATGTCTCGAAAAAGATGCTGGAGCAGGCGCGCGCAACCACCACGGCGGCGAACATCCGCTACGAACGCGCCGACCTTGAGCATCTCGACTTGCCGGCCTGCAGTTTCGACCTGGCTTACAGCTCCCTGGCACTGCACTACATCAAGGATTTGCCCGGACTGTTCGCTCATCTGTACGCGGCGCTGAAACCCGGTTCGCACTTTGTGTTTTCCATTGAACATCCGATCTTCATGGCCCCGCGCAATCCAGGCTGGTTGATCGACAGCGACGGTCACAAGCGCTGGCCACTGGACAGTTATCAACTGGAAGGCGAGCGGGTGACCAACTGGCTGGCCGAGGGGGTGATCAAGCAGCACCGCACGATTGGCACGCTGTTGAATTCGCTGATTGATGCCGGGTTCACTATTCGCCATGTCAACGAATGGGGGCCGAGCGAGGCTGAAGTGTCGGCGCAACCGGCGCTGGCTGAAGAACGGGAGCGGCCGATGATGATGTTGGTGGCCGTGCAGCGTTGATCTGATCTGAGCAAACAATATGTGGTGAGGGGATTTATCCCCGATGGGTGCGCAGCCCCCGCTTAGAGGGCCTGCTGCGCAGTCCGTCGGGGATAAATCCCCTCACTACAAGTGCCTGAAGCCTGACTTCAGCGAATCGCGACGATAAACAGCCGCGGAAACGGCAACAGCACCGAACCATCCGGCAACGCCGGATAAGCCTCCGCAACCGCCGCCAGATACTGCTGCAGAAACTGCGCCCGCTCGTCTTCGGTCAACGGACTGAGAAACGGAATCAAGCCACTGCCCTTGAACCACTCCACCACCCCCACCGCACCGCCCGCCAGTTGATGGTGATAGGTGGTGCGCCAGACATCGACCCGCGAACAATGCGGGCGCAACATCGAAAAGTATTCGCGGGCACTCGCCATCTCGGTGCGCTGCCCGGCGGCGCCAGCCAGTTTCGCCGCCCACGGGCCGTTCGCGGCGACTTCGCGCATCAGCCGATGGGAAGGCTCGTTGAGGTTGTCCGGCATCTGGATCGCCAGGCTCCCACCGGCGGACAGTTTGCCGGCCAGCGCCGGCAGCAAAGTAGCGTGATCAGGCAGCCACTGCAGCACCGCGTTGGCGAAGATCACATCGAACGGGCCGGCCTCAGCCCAACGGTTGATCTCGGCCACCTCGAACCGCAGCTGTGGCAAGCGCTTGCGCGCGGCGTCGATCATGTCCGGCGAACTGTCCAGGCCACTGACCTGCGCCTGCTCAAAACGCTGCACCAGCAGCTCGGTGGAATTACCCGGGCCACAACCGATATCGACCACTGATCGCACCTGAACCGTGGGAATAGCCGCCAGCAGATCACGGGCCGGGCGGGTGCGTTCATCTTCAAAAGCGACGTATTGTTTGGCGGACCAACTCATTGCGTTCTCCTGTCGGGACATTCCAGCGGTTCGTCACGATACAGGCAGCCCGGCGGGCTGTTCCAGAGCGACTCATTGCAAACGGTGTCTGGCGACGTCCTGCTTATCGCCAATTCGTCATCCCCTATGCACTTTACGACCGTCCGTCGAGCCGTATAAAAGCGTTTTTGACAGCCAAAAAATCCTACCTATAGTCAATTTGCGGCAATCGGAAGGAACCCGATTACAGATAATCTCGTGCAAGGAGCACGGCCTGCCCGTCCCTCATGACCGATGGGTTCCCCCAGTAGTGTGCTCGCAAATGCCATGCGACAAGCAAGCGTCGTCGTGCCTGGATTGCAGTCCGACGTTCACTATGAAAAAGGAGCATCACCATGTCTCGAGTTACGGATATTCTGGTTTCCATCGACACTGAAACCATTCTGAAAAAGTATCCAAACATCAGCAAGGATCCGAAGAATCCCACGCTGATCGACTGGCATCATGTGTACATGGTCACCAACCAGGACAACGTCGTCAGTGGCCAGGCCGGTGGCGAACTGGACCTCAAGGCGCAGGTCGGCGACCTGATCCGCTGGCGTGAAACCAGCTTGTCGCAAAGCTTCGAACAAGCGGTGATTTTCTACAAATTCATCGGTAACGCCGGTGCCGATCTGATCTCCCCACCCTCGCCGCGCAAGGCCACAGCCTGCGTTGCAGTACCGAATCGCGAAAATCCATCCGTGCCCAGTTGCCAGAAAGTCGACAACCATTACTGGTCATCCGAGACCCTGGATTGCGGCCGCGTGACCTATCACTTCCACTTCCTGATCGTCGATCGCAACTGCCAGATCATCGGCTGCTGCTCGTGGGATCCGTTCATCTCCATCCACAATTGACGATGCCCCGGGCCCCTTGGCAACGGGGGGCCCTACCGATCCGATGCCGCCCCGGCCGGAACAGGATGTCTTGCCTTGACCGAAGCGGCCGCCAGTTTGTAGCGACGTCATGAAAGGAATCCATGATGACTTCCGAACCGATCCCTTCCCCTTCATCTACCGTCACCAACGCACAAAACGTGTTACTGATCGTCGATGCCGAATCCCTGCTTTCGCGCTATCCGACACCCAGCCAGGACCCGGCGAATCCGACGGACATCCCCGATGGATTGATCTTTTTCGCCACAAGTAATAACTCAAACGAAATAGTTACAAATGACAGTAATACTAAAGTCATTGTCGAGATTGGCCGTGACATTCATTTTCGTGCAAGAAGCGTCAGCCTGATCGCCGAGCACAGCGTGGTTGCCTACCGCATGACCGTCGATAACAGCAGCGTGCTTACCGCTCCGCAACTGGAAGTACACACTGGCCTCACCGTCCCTGCGCCCAACCCGGAAACGCCATCCGTTCCAGGTAGCCACAAAGCGGACGACCACTTCTGGACATGCACCCCGAAAACACCCGGCACCGCCCAGTGCGAATTGGGGTTCATGCTGGTCAATCAGCAATGTGAAGTGGTGGGGTTCTTTCAGTGGCAGGTTGGGGTGGAGATTGCGAGCTGATGAGGCGCGTAAAAAACCGGCCTCCAAGGCTAATGCTGATCAGTTAAGCGCACTCAATGCTCAAAGCAACGACGATCAATTGTGGGAGCGGGCTTGCTCGCGAAGACGTCGGCCCAGCAAACATTGATGTTGACTGCCCCACCGCTTTCGCGAGCAAGCCCGCTCCCACAGGGGATCTGCGCTTAACTGATCGGCATTAATCTCCAGGGCCGGTTTTTTTCAGTCGTAATATCCAACCGTTTTTTTCAAATGATCCGAGTATTCATAAATATCGTCGACTGAGCTAATCGGATGACGCGTTTCATTTTTCTCTTCATCAAAGATACCAATGTACTTCTGCGAGCGATTGAAGTGCAGTCGGCAGATCGGTTTGCGATTGTTATCGTCTAAAAGGATACCAAAGTAACTTTGCGTGTCGCGCTGAACAATACGCTTGGCGTCAACGACTGAACGCACCAGCGCACGGACAATGTGATACCCCTCCAGTCCCTCCAGTGTTGTCAGAACCTTGTCATCCGCTTCATCACGCGGTTCTGCGGGGTCGGTTCCAACAGTGGCTGAAGGCAAGGACGCCAACGATGGCTGAATTGCACCACTCATTGCTGACTTGAGTCGATCATTGATCTGGTCGTTGATGACCTCTGACTGGTTCTATCCGTGCATTCGCATGCTGGCGAATTGATTGCCAATTGATCCTGGACGCAAACCCGCACAAAGAAAGTTTTCTGCTGCAAAGTGCTTCGCCCTATGCCCTGCGATGACAGATTTCAGTGGTGGCAGGCTTTCTCAGTCGAATTTTCGCAACGCCCTCACTGTCTGAATTTCAGGCCCCTCTCAATAAGGAACACGGCAATGAAATTCGCGAAGATTTCCCAGACTCTCGCACTGTGGGCCGGTAGCCCGAAAACCTTCATGGGGGCGTTGGTCCTGATTTTTCTCTGGGGACTGAGTGGGCCGTTTTTTCATTTCAATGACACCTGGCAACTGATCATCAACACCTCGACCACGATCATCACGTTTCTGATGGTGTTCCTGATCCAGAACACGCAGAACCGCGACACCGACATCCTGCATCTGAAGCTCGATGAGTTGTTGCGCGTCAACAAGGAAGCCCAGAACGCGATGCTCGGGCTGGAATCGCTGGACCTCAAGCAACTGGAGGCGCTGCGCAAGCATTACCGCAGCCTGGGCGAAAGCGAGGTGTTCAACCTCGAAGGACTGGGGGAAAAGAGCAAGCCGAGGCAGGATCTGAATGACTGCTGACAAACAAAAACGGCGCCTTTCGGGCGCCGTTTGTTTAATCCTCGGTATTAGCGGCTGGCCTGCAGCGCCCGAGCCATTTGCAGATGGTTCTGCAGTTTCGGCAAGGTCTCGTCGGCAAATGCCTTGATTTCCGGCACGTCGGTGGTCTGAGCTTCCTCCTGAATCTGCTGGATGGCTTCTTCGGTAGCTTTCACCTGGCTGGCGGCGTAGGCCTGGTCGAAGGTTTCACCGTCCTTCACCTGCGGGATCATGGATTTGGCCTTGTCGGCGATTTCTTCACGGGGAGCGATCGGCAGGTCGAGTTTCTTCGCGATCTTCGCCAGGTGCTGGTTGGCCGTGGTGCGGTCATTGATGACGACGATGGTGTAGTCCTTGACCTCTTTGGATTCGGATTTCTGATGGGCCAGACGACTGGCTTCGATATCGGCCATGCCCTTGGCCGAAGCATCGTTGATGAAATCGGCAGGCGACTGGGCAGCTGCGCCGCTGGCGAACGCACTGCTGGCGAACAGTCCCAGCAACGTGACAAAACTGAAACGACGTACCAGGGTGGCCATCCGGCTCATGGTCGTGCCCTCCTTCTCTTCAAATTCAAGCGGGAGCTTTCGCCCCCGCCTCTCAATCAAAACTACCTCACCGACTACTTCGATTTCTGAGCAGGCTTGCGGCCCATTTCGGTTTTCGCAGGCTCTTTGTCGACCGTCGTGGTGGTGGTTTTCCCACCTTTGCGACCGGCTTCAGACGCCTTCGTTCGATCGTTGGCGAAGTTTCCCGAGTTCGAGTTTCTTGAATTAGGCATGATTCTCTTCCTCTTGGTGTTGATCGTTGGCGAGCAGGTGCCCGCCTAGATTGAGAATTGCCGGACCGATAAAGGTTTAGAAAAGTTGCCCGCGCCGCGACGAACGGTGCGGCCTGTTTCAGATGTCCACTGCCCGATGATTGAGGCGTTTGGCGGCGTACATCGCCTGGTCGGCATGCCGGAACAGTTGCTGTTCTTCGTGGCCATGTTCGGGATAGCGGGCCACGCCGATGCTCGGTTCGATGTGCAGGTTGTGGCCGTCAAGGCGCATCGGTTGTACCAGCACCTGTCGGATCTTTACGGCCACGCTGTCGGCATCTTCGGCGGCGTGCACGCTGTGCAGCAGCACCACGAATTCGTCGCCACCAATGCGCGCCACGGTATCGGTCTCGCGCACGCAGCCCTTGAGCCGACTCGCCACCGTCTGCAACAGCATGTCGCCGACCGCATGGCCGAAGGTGTCGTTGACCTGCTTGAAGCGATCCAGATCGACGTACAGCAGCGCCATGTTTCCCGAGGCTTCACGGGCACCGGCCAGCGCCGCCTTGAGTCGGTCTTTCAACAGTTCGCGATTGGGCAACTGGGTCAGTTGATCGTACTGCGCCATGCGCCGCAGCCGCGCGTGCAACTGCTGGCGCTCGATGGCGGTGGCGACCTGGGCACAGACGTATTGCAGCAGTTCCTTGTCCTGTTCGGTGTAACGCTCACCACCCGGCAGGCTTTTGACGATCAGCGCGCCGATGGTGCCGTTTTTCGAGTTCAGCGGCACGCCGAGCCAGCACGGTGAGTCCTGACCGGCCACCAGTGCGGCGAAGTCGGGCGGGGAATCGGGGCTGTCCGGTGTCAGCAGAATCGGCTGGCCGCTGCGGATCACTTCCGCGCACAGGCGGCCGGTGACGGTGCCCGGTCGCTCGGGCTGCAATTCGTGATCGTCGACGTGATACGGAAAATTCAGCTGCGCGCAGTGTTCGTCGTACAGCGCCACGGAAAAGTTCAGCGCCGGTAGCCATTCGCCGATGATCAGGTGAATGCGCTTGAACAGCGCCAGCAGGTCTTCGGCGACGTGCGCCGCTTCGGAAATCGCGTACAACGCCGCCTGTCGTGATTCGGCCTGCTTGCGTTCGGTGATGTCGCGGGCTACGGCGATGCGCAGTTGATCGACCTCCGACCAACGCGCCGACCACAGAATGTGTGCGATGCGGCCGTCCTTGCGCACGTAGCGGTTTTCAAAGTTGTGTTTGGGTTCGCCGCCCATGATGTCGTGGGCCGCCGCCAGGGTGCGCTGGCGGTCTGCCGGGTGCACCAGTTCGATCATCGGCCGGCCGATCAACTCGTCAGGCGTGTAACCGAAAATGCGCTCGCAGGCGGCACTGACAAAAACGAAACGCCCCTGTTTGTCCACCGCACAGACGGCGTCCAGCAACAGGTCCATATAACTCGCCAGCGGCGCGGAATTTCGGCTTTCCATGGTTCAGCGTAGGTGTCCGGGCAATGCAGCAATGATCCACCATCCCTGACCCTTTTGATCGCGCATCCATGCTTTCAGCGTCAAGCCTTGTTCGGCAGCAATCCCGGCAGCGCATGCACCAGCGCGTTGATCGCAAAACCGATGAACATCACCCCGCACAGGCGGGTGATCATCAGCTCATGGCGCTGATACAACGTGCGCACCCGGCGGGCGCCGACAACCCCGATCAAGATAGCGTAAGCCAGCAATCCGCCGAGGAAGCTCAAGGCGATCAGCGCCGGCAGCATCGACCAGTTGAGCAGTTCAGCGCGGCTCGACAGCAGCGCGGTAAAGGTCGCGACCGCCACCGGGTAGGCCTTGGGGTTGGTCAGGCCGAACAGGATACCGTGCCAGAACGGCTGACGCGCCGCGCCCTGGGGCTGATCATCGCCGCGTCGCTGGGCCCGCACCGCCCGCCAGCCGAGCCAGAACAGGTACAAACCGCTGAGCACGCCGAGCACATCAAACGCGGTGCTGCCGATTTCCCGGGCGCCGACAATCGCAATCAACGCGGTGCTGCACCAGACCACATCGCCGAGCAGGTGCCCACAGAGAAAACCCGCCCCGGCCCGCCGCCCGCGCGCCGCGCCGATGCCGAACACCGCCAGCACGCCCGGCCCCGGCGTGATGCCATAGATGAAACCCGAGGCCAGAACGGCCATAAGCAGCGATGGAGTCATGAAATACCTGCAGGCGCCAGTACAAATGATGGCCAGTCTATATCAGCGCAATGTGTCTGTTCACGACTCGTCGTAAAAACGCATGCCCGCGTACGGTTTCAACCGACAGGCTGCCAGTCGCGACGCCAGACCGCCGACGTGGGCTTCGAGCTTGTGCCCGTCCGGGTCAAGGAAGTAGAACGACGCACCTTCGCTGCGGTTGTCGCGCCATTCCTGCACGTTCGCCGCTTTCAGCTGTTCTACGAACCGCGAAAAATCCGCTTGATCGAGACTGAAGGCGTAATGGGTGTAGTCGACGGATGGCTCGGCAGTGCGCTGCGCATCCAGCGACAGACACAACCACAGCCCCGGCAACGACAGATAGGCACCGGCGTTCCACGTGGCCTCGACGCGCAGATTCAGCACCTCGCGATAGAACGCCAGGCTGCGCGGCAAGTCGCTGACAGCGAGGGTCAGGTGGTTGAGGCCGATGAGCATGAGTCAGTAACCTCTGAGGTCTTCGGGGACGTTGTACTGCTGGCCATCGTAGGTCAGGGTGATCTGTTTTTTCTTCAGCTCGGTGGTGTTCGAAACGCACTGACTGCCGGATTGGGTGTTTTTCATTTTACTGCCACTGGTGGTGACGATCAGATCGGCGAATCCATTGTGGCTCGATGGAGCGATCTCGAGTGTCCTGCGGATTTTTTTGCTGTAGCCCTCGCAGTTATTCACGAACTCACCGTTGTCCTTGAAGACCACCAGGCCCTCAAGCACCGGGCGCAGGCTGTCACCCTCGCGCACATACAGCGCCAGATCGGTTTTCTCGTAGGGAATGGCCTGGGAACTGTGCACGAATTTCGCTCGCAGCCCAAAAGCCCGGACGTCCGGCGTCAGGCGGTAGCGCGCTGTATCGATGCGCACATCATCCAGACGCACGGCATCTGAGTTGTAGGCGCCCGGCTTATGGTAAGTGGCGATCGGTTTGGCGTTGCTGGCATTGAGAATCGCCAGATCCAGATCGAACGTCCCGGCATCGTCACCGCCGGAATCGGCCAGGTAGGTGGATTTGACCGAAATCGCCTGACTCGGGAACGCCGGCCAGACGTTGCAGCGCGACATGGATTTGCCGTCGAAACTCTTGGTGGTGCAGGCGGCCTGGGCGTGGGTGGTGATGGCCAGCAATGCGCAAGCCAAGAGGAACGTGTTTCTGCAGGTCATGTTTCTTCCTTGATAAATGTCTGGTGCCCTGCTGTTGGACGAATGGCACGCGGCCCAAGTATGACGCTGTAGTATGTTGCACTACAAATCACTACACCGAGACCATCATGTCCGTCATGTCATTGCGTCTTCCCGATGAAATTGCCGACACCCTTGCCAACCTCGCCAAGGCGACCGGGCGTAGCAAGTCTTATCTGGCGGTGGATGCGCTTCGCGAGTATCTCGCGCGCGAAGCCTGGCAAATCGAAGAGATCCAGCAAGCGTTGAAAGAAGCCGACGCCGGAGACTTCACGTCTGCCGATGAAGTCAGGGCCATCGCCAACAAATGGAATGCCAATGCGCGTTGAGTGGCTACGTACCGCTCTAAAGAATCTCGATGACGAAGCGGCCTACATCGCGATTGAAAATCCGAAAGCTACTTCAGAGTTCGCCCAGGCCATCCTCGACTGCGTCGATCATCTCACCCGATTTCCTGCTTCCGGACGCGAGGGGCGTCTGGCAGGAACAAGAGAATGCGCGCTACCTGATCGCCCCTATCTGATTCCATACCGGGTTCGTCAGGGCCGACTCCAGGTTCTGCGCATATTCCATACTCGCCGGCTTCCTCCCAGCATGTGGTAATGGATACTCAAGTATCACTCCTCATCCCCTCCTCAATCCTGCGATTCAACCAGTTCAATGCCTGATCCGCCCCCCGCCGCTTGTGCCACGCCAACACAAAGGTGAACGGCGCGATCTCGAACGGTGGCGGCAGCACAATCAATTCCTGCAGTTCGATCTCACGCACGCTACGCGACGACACGGTGAGGATCAGATCCGTACCGCTGATCAACTGCGGCGCGACGTTCCAGTGCGGCAGGCTGATGGCGACGCGGCGGCGTTCGCGCAATGAGGTCAACGCCCGTTCGATTTCCGGGGTGCCGCTGCCACGCATTTCCAGCAAGACGTGCGGGCGCGACAGGTAAGTCGGCAGGTCCAGAACCCCATCGGCCGGCAAGGTACGGCGATCCAGCAGACAGACGTAGCGCTCCTCGAACAGCAGCGTGCTGCGCAGTTCATTGGGCATTTCCGGAAACACCCCGGCGGCCACATCGATATCGCCGTTGAGCACGCCTTCGAGCATGCCTTCGCGGCTGGCGTGACTGATTAGCAGGTCAATGCCCGGCGCTTCGCGGCGCAGGGTGCGGATCAGCCCGGGGAGGATGATTGCCGCACCGTAGTCGGACATCGCCAGGCGAAAGGTTCGCCGCGCATGGGCCGGATCGAAGGTGTTTGGCGCCAGCAGCGATTGCACCTGCGCCAGCGCTTCGGCCAGCGGCGCGATCAGTTCCAGCGCTCGTGCGGTGGGCACCAGGGTCGAGCCGGCGCGCACCAGCAGTGGATCGCCGAGCACCTCGCGCAAGCGCGCCAGCGCATGGCTGACCGCCGGTTGACTGAGGTGCAGACGCTCGGCGGCACGGGTGACGTGTTGCTCGCTGAGCAAGGCGTCGAGGATCACCAGCAGGTTGAGATCGATACGGCGCAGATCATTCATCTTGTGCATGTTCTGGATGACAAAACGGAATTTAAATCTGCGCGACGAATACCTTAGAGTCCAGCAAAACCTGTTGGAGATTGATCATGAGTACGTTGCAGTGGGCCGGTCTGTTACTGCTGGCCGCGTTTGCCGGGGCGGTGGTGCCATTCCAGAGCGCGATCAACAGCAATCTGGCGCGGGGGCTTGGACATCCGCTATGGGCGACCCTGGCCTCGCTGCTGGTCAGTGTGTTGGTGCTGTTGCCGGTGATTCTGGCGTTGCGCCTGCCACTGCCGTCGCTGGGCTTTTTCAGCAAGGCGCCGCTGTGGATGTGGGCCGGTGGTGCATTCGGCGTGTGTTTTGTGGCGCTGGCAGTGATGCTGTTGCCAAGGCTTGGGGCATCGGGGTTTGTCGCGCTGGCGCTGGCCGGGCAGGTGATCGCTTCAATGGTTCTGGATCACTTCGGATTGTTTGGACTGGTGGAGAAACAGTTGACGGTGTCGCGGGTGTTGGGGGCGTTGCTGCTGATTGGCGGGGTGGTGTTGATTCAGTTTGGTGGGGTGTTTGAGAGGAATGGGGTGACTGTTGGCTAATCCAGATAGTTACTCAATATCTGGAAGTCAGCCATCGCGAGCAGGCTCTCTCCTACAGTTGAAATGCGTCCCCCTGTAGGAGTGAGCCTGCTCGCGATGGCGTCAGAACTGACGCTGCAAATCTCAGAACTTGTCGAGGCTGCCCCCTTTCAAAACGCGTTGCGGAAAATCTCCTCGATCTGCCGCTGATCCGCCGCCCGTGGATTGGTCAGGCCGCACGCATCTTTCAGCGCGTTGGTGGCGAGCACCGGGATGTCAGTGAGCTTGGCGCCGAGTTCGCGCAGACCACCAGGAATGTCGACGTCCCTGGCCAGGCAACGGATCGCGTTGATCGCCGCCTGAGCGCCCTCCTCCGGACTGAAACCACGAGTGTCCGCGCCCATCGCATGGGCCACATCGGTCAGGCGCTCGGCACACACCTGTGCGTTGAAGGTCTGTACATGCGGCAGCAGCACGGCATTGCACACGCCATGCGGCAAGTCGTAGAAACCGCCCAACTGGTGCGCCATCGCGTGCACGTAGCCGAGGGACGCATTGTTGAACGCCATGCCGGCGAGGAACTGCGCATAGGCCATGTTCTCCCGCGCTGCGAGGTCGCTGCCGTCGCGCACGGCCAGGCGCAGGTTGTTGCTGATCAGGGTCATCGCCTTCAGCGCGCAGGCGTCGGTGATCGGGTTGGCGGCGGTCGAGACGTAGGCCTCGATGGCGTGGGTCAACGCGTCCATGCCGGTGGCGGCGGTCAGGCTCTTGGGCATGGCGACCATCAGTGCCGGGTCGTTGACCGACAGCAGTGGCGTGACGTTGCGGTCGACGATCGCCATTTTCACGTGGCGCGATTCGTCGGTGATGATGCAAAAGCGGGTCATCTCGCTGGCGGTACCGGCGGTGGTGTTAATGGCAATCAGCGGCAGTTGCGGCTTGCTCGATTGATCGACGCCTTCGTAATCGCGGATCTGCCCGCCGTTGGTCGCACACAGGGCAATGCCCTTGGCGCAGTCATGGGGCGAGCCGCCGCCCAGCGACACCACGAAATCGCAGCGGCTTTCCTTGAGCAACCCCAATCCGGATTCGACGTTGGCAATGCTCGGGTTCGGCTTGGCGCCATCGAAAATCACCGAGTCGATGTCCTGCATCGCCAGCTTCTCGGCGAGCATGGACGCCACACCGGCCTTGGCCAGCCCCGCGTCGGTGACGATCAGCGCCTTGCGAAAACCATAATTGCGGATCGCAACCATGGCCTCGTCGAGGCATCCGTTACCCATGATGTTTACCGCCGGAATGAAAAAGGTGCTGCTCATGTGCGTCTCCTGACTAGGGCCGAATCGACTGCTCCGATACGGCGGATGCACACAGGATCGACCGATCAGTCACCACCGATGTTGATCTGGCTCAATGCCCGCTCGTGATAAAGTCGCCGCCCATCCACCCTTTGTTTTGAGACTTCCCACGCAATGACCGATTTTCTCGATGTCGACGCCAGCCTTGAAGACTGGAACACCTTGCGCGCCGCGACCGAGTTCAACGGGTTGCTGGTAGGCAATGGCGCCAGCCGCGCGGTGTGGGACGACTTCGGCTACGACTCGCTGTTCGAAAACGCCCGCACCGTGGAAGAGAAACCGCTGAGCCCGTCGGAACTGAGCGTGTTCGACGCAATGCAGACGCGCAGCTTCGAGCAGGTGCTCGGCGCGCTGAAAACCACCAGCAAGGTGAACAAGGCGCTGGCCGTCAGCTCGGCCGCACCACGCAATCGCTACTACGCGATCAAGGAAGCGCTGATCAACACCGTGCACGCCGTGCACATCCCGTGGCGGCTGGTGCAGGCCTCGACGCTGGCAACGTTGAATGAAGAACTGGCGCGCTATCGCACGGTATTCACCAGCAATTACGACCTGCTCAACTATTGGGCGCTGCAGCACAACAGCGAAGCCATCGACGATCTGTTCAATGGCCCCAATTCCAGTTTCGATCTGAGCGAAAGTGCCACGGTCAAACCGCGTTTGCTGTACCTGCACGGCGGCCTGCACCTGGTGCGCAATCAGGACGGCACCGCCCGCAAACTGACCTCGACCGAAGGCACCCTGCTCGGCAGCTTTGCGATCAACAACACGATCAAGACCCTGGATGACGTGCCGCTGTTCGTCACCGAAGGACCGAGCGAGGACAAGCTCAAGACCATCCGCAGTTCGGATTATCTGTCGTTCTGCCATGAGCAATTATTGGGTCATGGCGACAGCCTGTGCATCTTCGGCCACGCCTTGGGTGAACAGGACGCGCACATTGTTCGGGCACTGCGACTGGCAAAACCTGCGACGGTGGCGATCTCGATTTATCCGCGCAGTGGGGCGTTCATTCAGCATCAGAAACGCCATTACGCCAAGGTGTTCGAAGGAACCGGGGTCGAGTTGCGGTTCTTTGATTCGAAGACGCATGCGCTGGGGAGCCCGAAGTTGTCTGTTCCCGTCGAGATTTAGCGGCGAGGTTTGTGAGGCCATCGCGAGCAAGCCCGCTCCCACAAGGTTCGGCGTTGAACAGTGGATTTGTGTAGGACATCAATCACGGTGAGAGCGGGCTTGTTCGCGAAGGGACCGGTAATGCCACCGATCCTGTCGGATCAGTCCAACGCCTCTAATCGCGCCTCGATAAACCGCCGCTCCGGCTCCAGCCGCGTCAATTCCAATGCGCGCAGATACGCCGCACGCGCCTGCTCTACCCGGCCCAACTGCCGACAGAACTCCGCCCGCGCCGAATGCGCCAGGTGGTAATCCTGCAACTCACCGCGATCCAGAATCCCTTCAATCAGATTCAACCCGGCCAACGCTCCATCGCGTTTGGCCACCGCCACCGCACGATTCAACTCGATCACCGGCGACGGCACTGCACGCAACAACACGTCGTACAGCCCGACGATCTGCTGCCAATCCGTTTCAGCCGCTGATGGCGCCTCGGCATGCACCGCGGCAATCGCCGCTTGCAGACAATACGGCCCGAACCGCCGTGTGGTCAGCGCGCGTTCTACCAGCGCACAGCCTTCGGCAATCAACCCGGCGTCCCAGCGCGAGCGGTCCTGATCGTCCAGCAGGATCAACTCCCCATCCGCCGAGGTGCGCGCCGGCCGCCGCGACTCGTGCAACAGCATCAACGCCAACAGCCCCATGACCTCCGGCTCCGGCAACAACTCCATCAGCAAACGCCCGAGCCTGATCGCCTCGCGGGTCAGTTCTTCACGGGTCAGCTCAGCGCCCATCGACGCCGAATACCCTTCGTTGAACACTAGATAAATCACCCGCAACACGCTGTCGAGACGCTCCGGCAACTCGTTGAGGCTGGGCACTTGATAGGGGATTTTCGCATCGCGGATCTTGGCCTTGGCCCGCACGATGCGCTGGGCAATCGCTGCCGGTGCCGAAAGAAAAGCCCGGGCGATTTCCTCGGTGGTCAGGTCGCAGACTTCACGCAGGGTCAGCGGTACCTGCGCATCCGCCGCCAGTGCCGGGTGACAGCAGGTGAAGATCAGCCGCAAGCGGTCGTCTTCCACGTCTTCGCCACTCCAGTCGGCCTGTTCCAGTTCTTCGAGTTGCGCCAGCAACAGCGGTTGCGAGGCCTTGAAGCGTGCGCGCCGACGCAACACATCAATCGCCTTGAAGCGTCCGGTGGACACCAGCCAGGTGCGCGGATTGTCTGGCACGCCGTCGTGCCGCCAGCGCTCGACCGCGACGAAGAACGCCTCGTGCAAGGCCTCTTCGGCGAGGTCGAAATCACCGAGCAGGCGAATCAGTGTCGCCAGAATCCGCCGCGAGTCTTCGCGATAGACCTGCTCGACCCGCGTCCGAACGTCAGACATTCAGCTGCCGCACCGGGCGCACTTCAACGCTGCCAACCCGCGCCGCCGGAATGTTGCCGGCGACCTGGATCGCTTCGTTGAGGTCCTTGGCGTCTATCAGGTAGAAACCGGCCAGTTGCTCCTTGGTTTCAGCGAACGGGCCATCGGTGATCGACAACTTGCCGTTGCGCATGCGCACCGTGGTGGCGGTCTGCACCGACTCCAGCGCTTCAGCCGCGACCATCCGCCCGCTGCCCTGAATCGACTCGGCGTAGGCCCAGCATTCGGCGTCTTCCGGGCTGTCGGGCGAAGAATGCAACAGGCGCTCATCGCTGTAGACCAGGCATAGATATTTCATGGCGTTCTCCTGAATCGGACGGATCAACTATGGCTGAAGATCAGGGCTGCACATCGAACAGCGTCGCGCCGCTCATCGGATCGAACGGTGCCGACCAGTGCTCGTGGACAATCTTCCACGCCCCGCCCACCTGCCGATAGCACGCGGTCACGCGCATCCAGCAGCTCTGGGTTTCGCCCTTGTCGTTGGTGCCGCCGCAATTGGCCACCCAATGGGCAAAAGCGAGGTTGTCGGCAGTCTCGATGGCGATCTCGTGGAACTCGAAAATATGCGGGCCAGGGCACATTTCCATGCATTCGACCCAATGCGCGCGGTAAGCCGCCTTGCCTTTGAATTGCAGGGCCTTGATCGCGTCGAAGGAGACGATGTCGTCGGCGTACAGCGCCATGACTTTCTCGACGTTCTTGGTCATGACCGCTTCGCGGTAAGTGTTGATCAGGGTCTGGATTGCAGATTGTGCGCTCATGGTGTTCTCCGTGTTTTTGTTGTGAGGACACCCTTAGTCGCTCGGCAATCGAGCAAATCGACAGGCAAAACAAAAAAATTCCGCCGAAGACAAAATCGCTAGAATCCGAGGCTCATCTTTGTAGGAAAAAGGAAATTCCCGTGTCAGCCCAACTCGTGCCGTACGACAGCCTGAACGCCTTGCAGCGCCAGCAAGTCGAGGCGATTGAAATCCATCCCGAGCAGATCAAATTTTCCGGCGACATCCACGGCGCGCTGCACACGCTGCTGTCCAAACCCGGTCCCGGCGTGAAGGGTTTCGCACTGCTGGCCGATCAGGTGCCAGTGGCGTTTTTGCTGCTCAAGCGCCCGCCGGTGTTGCCGGCCTGGGCCGATGAACACAGCGCCACCCTGCACGCCTTGCAGGTCGATCATCGGGCGCAAGGCAAAGGTTACGGCAAGGCCTGCCTGCAAGCGTTGCCCGAAGCCGCCCGTCAGGCGTGGCCGGAGATCAAAGGGCTGGAACTGTCGGTGGACGCCGATAACGACGCGGCGATTGCGCTGTACGCCAAGCACGGCTACGTCGACAGCGGTGAAGCGTACAAGGGGCGGATTGGTTACGAACGGCGTATGGGGCTGTTTTTCTGAGTCATGCGGGCAATCGGCACGGCCCTCTGCTGACCCGACACGCCCCCCTGTAGGAGTGAGCCTGCTCGCGATAGCAGTGTGTCAGTCACGTAAATGTCACTGATTAACCGCTATCGCGAGCAGGCTCACTCCTACAGGTTTTGATCGGGGTTGGATCAGAGAGTCAGGATCATCTCGTGCCACGCCATCCCGCCGTGATCGGACTCCGATGGCTTGATGTAGGCAAAGCCGAACCCGGCATACAGCGGGATGTGCTTTTCCTTGCACATCAGATGAATCGTCGCTTTATCCATCCCGCGCATGCGCTCGATGAACTCGGCCATCAAGCGCTTGGCCAGGCCCTGGCCCTGGTAGTCCGGGTGCACCACCACCGACATGATCACCACATTCGGCCCCTTCGGATCGTGGCCGATCAGTTCCTTGAACGCCTCGTCCGACATCTGCACATCAAACGCCGCGCCCGAGTTGATGAAACCGGCGACCACCCCGTCCACTTCGGCCACGATGAAGCCTTCCGGCCAAGTGGCGATGCGCGTGGCAATCTTCTCACGGGTGGCGGCTTCATCGCCTTCGTAGGCAACGGTTTCGATGGTGTAGCAGCGCTCCAGGTCGGCGGCGGTGACGTTGCGGATGACGGTGTTCATGGCAGCTCGAAAATCAGCGGAGAAAGGTCCGCAAAGCATAAAGGAATAAGGTGTTCATATCGATCCGCGCGGGCGGCGTAAAGCCTGCGTATAAGCGCTTTTCTTCGTGCGATGGGCGGGCTATTTCTGCGGTGTGTCTCTGATCACCCTTGGGGGAAACCGCTTATGAGCAGCGTTGAAATCGGCCTGTTGATGGTATTGGGCATCAGTACGTTCGGCTTTATCACCCTGGGCATCGACCTGTTGCGGGCGCGACGGGTGACCAAGGGAAAGCGCGGTTGAACAACATGCGGCGGATCAGTGATCCGCCACATGTGGCTGGCTCAGGCCTTGGTATCGACCGGCACGCAGATTTCCAGTTTGCCGGTGTTCAGCCGCGGATTGAAATCGGCGCTGTAGCGCTCCAGCTCCGGAGCATTGAGTTCCACGTAGTGGGAAGTCGGCAGCCAGGTCTTGTAGATGTATTGCAGAGTCTGCGGCAATTGTTCGAGCGGTCCCTTGTGCTCGAACACCGCGTACTGGCGGGGCAGCACTTCGACCCACTGATAGACCTTCTGGTCGAGGTCATCGAGCTTGCTGATTTCCACTCCGGCGATGTAATCGAAGCCGCCCTGGCCGTCGAAATTGCTGCACACCCCGTAGGTCACTTCGTTTTTTTGTCCCTGTATCTTGCCCAGGTGCGGCAAGAACTTTTCCCACAGCGCAGGGATGTCCTTGGCGGTGTCCTGAGTAAATCGACCACGAAGTCCTGCAATCAGCAGGAAGTGTCCATGTTCGAAGCGAGGCTCAGCCACTTCGACGCGTTTTTGCTCATCCATGACTCGACTCCTGGAACAAAAAAAGGGGGTTCGGCTGGTGAGTATAGAAGCCAAACCCGATTCGCAATGTTACAAGGCGTGCAACTGGTCGGCAGCCCCGGAGCCAACGAACTCGTTATAACCGGATACGATCACGTAAACCGCGAAATAGCAGAAGATCGCCGCAGATGCCATGTAGCAATAGCGCAATAGCTTGTCACCGAGCAGCTTGCCACCGTGGCTCGCGGCAAAGCACAAACCGGCCGACCACAGCAGCCCCGCGCAAAGGAAACCACCGAGGAACAGCGCCGAACTCACCGGGCCGCCGCCACCGGAGCGGGCGATCAAGGTGCCGCCGACCGCGGCAAACCACAAAATCGCGCTCGGCGAGGACATGGCGAGGAAGATCCCGCGAAAGAACTCCTTGCGATGCGAGTTCTGCCCCACCTCCGTCGTCGCCGCCAACTGCGCCTCGTGGTGAATCGCCGAATAGATCATCTTCGCCGCAAAGTAGATCAGCAGCACCGAACCACCCATCCACAGCACCCAGCGCACGCTTTCGTACTGCAGCAGCACGGTCATCCCGGCCAGCGCCAGCACCGCGTAAATCAAGTCACCGACGCAGGTACCGAGGCCCAGAGCGAAGCCCTGAAAGTAACCGCGCTGCATCGCCAGAGTGATCATCGCGATGTTGGCCACGCCGATGTCCAGGCACAGCGAGAGGCTCAGCAAGAAGCCGCTGGTGAATTCCATTAAGCATTTCCTTGGGAAAAATTATTGTCGTGCGCGCTGGACAGTCTGCCATCGCTGCCCTTATCTTCGGCCACAGGTCACCGCAGTGACCAGCGTCGCTCGGACGGTTCCGGGCGCTTACGTTATCCGAGGCAACAATGGCTGAACAAGGTTCGCCGCGCCGCTTTGCGCGCATAGATCGACTCCCCCCTTACGTTTTCAACATCACCGCCGAGCTGAAGATGGCCGCGCGTCGTCGTGGTGAAGACATCATCGACTTGAGCATGGGCAACCCCGACGGGGCCACGCCGCCGCATATTGTCGAAAAACTCGTCCAGGTCGCCCAGCGCGAAGACACCCACGGTTACTCCACGTCCAAGGGTATTCCGCGCCTGCGCCGGGCGATTTCCAACTGGTACAAGGAACGCTACGCGGTCGACATCGACCCGGAAAGCGAAGCCATCGTCACCATCGGCTCCAAGGAAGGCCTGGCGCATTTGATGCTGGCGACCCTGGATCAGGGCGACACCGTACTGGTGCCGAACCCAAGCTACCCGATTCACATCTACGGTGCGGTGATTGCCGGCGCCCAGGTGCGTTCGGTGCCGCTGGTGCCGGGCGTGGACTTCTTCGATGAATTGGAACGGGCGATTCGCGGCTCGATCCCGAAGCCGAAGATGATGATCCTTGGCTTCCCGTCCAACCCCACTGCACAGTGCGTGGAGCTGGATTTCTTCGAACGGGTGATCGCCCTCGCCAAGCAGTACGACGTGCTGGTGATTCACGATCTGGCTTACGCCGACATCGTCTACGACGGCTGGAAAGCCCCGTCGATCATGCAAGTGCCGGGCGCCAAGGACATCGCGGTGGAGTTTTTCACCCTGTCCAAGAGCTACAACATGGCCGGCTGGCGCATCGGTTTCATGGTCGGCAACCCGGAGCTGGTCAACGCCCTGGCGCGGATCAAGAGCTACCACGACTACGGCACGTTCACCCCGCTGCAAGTGGCGGCGATTGCCGCGCTGGAAGGCGATCAGCAATGCGTGCGCGACATCGCCGAGCAGTATCGCCAGCGCCGCAACGTGCTGGTCAAAGGTCTGCATGAGCTGGGCTGGATGGTCGAGAATCCGAAAGCCTCGATGTATGTCTGGGCAAAGATCCCCGAGGCTTACGCACACCTCGGTTCGCTGGAGTTCGCCAAGAAACTGCTGGCCGAGGCCAAGGTCTGCGTCTCGCCGGGGGTTGGTTTTGGTGAGTATGGCGACGATCACGTGCGCTTCGCGCTGATCGAAAACCAGGACCGGATTCGTCAGGCGGTGCGCGGGATTCGCGGGATGTTCCGGGCGGATGGTCTGACCCCGAAGACCTCTGCCTGACGCATCTGATCGTTCCCACGCTCTGCGTGGGAATGCCGCAATGGACGCTCTGCGTCCGCTTTGGGACGCAGAGCGTCCCGGGATGCATTCCCACGCAGAGCGTGGGAACGATCCATCAGGCACAAAAAAACCGCATCGCTGCGGTTTTTTTGTGTCTGGCGTTCGGGATTAAACGAACAGCGACAACAGCAGGATAAAGCCCAACGCAACCACCGACAGGATGGTTTCCATCGCCGTCCAGGTCTTGAACGTCTCGGCCACCGTCATGTTGAAGTACTGCTTCACCAGCCAGAAACCGGCATCGTTCACATGGGACAGGATCAACGAACCGGCGCCGGTAGCGAGCACCAGCAGCTCACGGTTGACGCCCGGGATCATCCCCACCACCGGCACCACGATGCCCGCGCCAGTGATGGTCGCCACCGTCGCCGAACCGGTGGCGATACGAATCACCGCCGCCACCAGCCACGCCAGCAAAATCGGCGAGATCTGCGCACTGACCGCCATGTGGCCGATCACGTCGCCCACGCCGCTGGTCACCAGCATCTGCTTGAAGCCACCACCGGCGCCGATGATCAGGATGATCGCGGCGGTCGGTGCCAGGCTCGCATCCAGCCACTTGAGCATCTGCTGGGAACCGATGCCCTGCTTGTGACCGAAGGTGTACAGCGACAGCAGCAATGCCAGCAGCAGTGCCGAGATCGGGTGACCGATCATGTCCATCCAGGTGCGGAAGAAGTGACCGTCCGGCAGCGCTACGTCGGCGAAGGTTTTCAGCAGCATCAGGAACACCGGCAGCAGCACGGTGATCAGGGTGATGCTGAAGCTCGGCAGTTTGGCCGAGTCATCGTTTTCACGGGCCAGTTGATCGACCAGCTCCTGATTCGGATGACCGGGGATGTGCTTGGCAATGAAGGTACCGAAAATCGGACCGGCAATGATCGCGGTCGGCAGCGCAACGATCAGACCGTAGAGAATGGTCTTGCCGATGTCGGCGCCGAACACGCCGATTGCCAGCAACGGCCCCGGGTGCGGCGGCACCAGGCCGTGTACGGCGGACAGGCCGGCGAGCAGCGGGATACCGATCTTGATGATCGACACGCCGGTGCGGCGGGCAACGATGAACACCAGCGGAATCAGCAGCACGAAGCCGATTTCGAAGAACAGCGGAATGCCCACCAGGAACGCGGCGAACATCATTGCCCACTGCACTCTTTCTTTACCGAACGCACGGATCAGGGTCTGGGCGATCTGATCGGCCCCGCCCGACTCGGCCATCATTTTGCCGAGCATGGTGCCCAGCGCGAGGATGATGCCGACGAAACCGAGCACGCCACCGAAGCCGTCCTGGAACGCCTTGATGATGGTGCCGATCGGCATGCCGGACGTCAGGCCAAGGAACGCGGCCGCGATGGTCAGGGAGATAAAGGGGTGAATCTTGAATTTGGTGATCAGGATAATCAGGCCGATTACCGTGACCACTGCATCGAGCAGCAGGTAGGCGTCGTGGGACATGCCAAACATTGGGGGTGTCTCCTGGCTTGTTGTTGTTATTAAAGCGGGTTAAACAGAATTCGTGAGGACAGCGCTAGCTCTTTCAACACACTCATACCGCCTGTTTCAGGCCGTGCGCCTGCCACCAGACGTGCGCCTGGGCCGCCAGTTCTTCAACACTGTGGATCGAAGCATTCAGTGCCAACGTCAGCGGCTCGCCGACCGGCGATTCGAGCGTGGCGAACTGGCTTTCGATCAACGTCGCCGGCATGAAGTGGCCCGGGCGATGGGACACACGGTCGGCGGCGACTTCAGGGGTCAGCTCAAGGAACACGAAGCCCAGGCCCGGCAAGGCGCTGCGCAACACTTCACGATAACTGTGTTTAAGGGCCGAGCACGTCAGCACCGGACGCTCGCCCAGTGCATCGATACGACGCAATTCAACGCACAGGCTGTCGAGCCAGCCGGCACGGTCTTCGTCGTTCAGGGGGATCCCCGCGCTCATCTTTTCGATGTTGGCGGCCGGATGAAAAGTATCGCCTTCAATGGCAGTGGCGCCGCTCAATAGGCACAGGGCCTCGCTGACGCACGTCTTGCCGCAACCGGCAACGCCCATGATGACCAGGGCGGTGATGGGATGACTCATATAACACCTCAGCGCGCAGACAGCGCTACCTTTGCTAGCTATGACTCTAGTGCACAGGCAGAAGTTGCCGACGCCTTCTTGTCGTTTTTTTGGGTTGCAGCAGGTTTGCGCCCAACGCCAAAAAGCGAAGATCAGGCAGGACCTCGCTTACGCATTTACAGCTGCATCAGGACAGCGCTACCTTAGTGCCTTGATTTTTGTTTGGCAAGCCGTCGATGACCACCCCTAAAAACGATAAAAATACCCGCACCACCGGCCGTCCCACCCTCAATGAAGTTGCCCGCCTGGCCGGTGTCAGTCCGATTACCGCCTCTCGCGCCTTGCGTGGGGTCAGCACCGTGGCCACCGAGTTGGTGGAAAAAGTGCAGAAAGCAGCCAGTGAACTCAACTATGTGGTCAACCCTGCCGCCCGCGCTTTAGCCTCGGCGCAGAGCCATTCGGTGGTGGTGTTGGTGCCGTCGCTGTCCAACCTGTTGTTCATCGATACCCTGGAAGCCATTCATCGGGTGCTCACGCCCAAGGGCTTCGAAGTGCTGATCGGCAACTTCCACTATTCGCGTGATGAAGAAGAAAACCTGCTGCGCAACTACATGGCTTATCAGCCCCGTGGTTTGTTGCTGACCGGGTTTGATCGCACGGAAAGTTCGCGACGGATGATCGAGGCCAGCAACATTCCCTGCGTGTACATGATGGAACTGGACAGCGCCGCCGGGGTGAACTGCGTGGGTTTCTCCCAGCTCAGCGCCGGCGAAACGGCGGCCGAGCACTTGCTCTCCCGTGGCCGCAAGCGCCTGGCCTACATCGGCGCGCAACTCGATCAGCGCACCTTGTTGCGCGGCGAGGGTTTCCGCAAAGCCCTGCAGAAGGCCGGGCGTTATGACCCGGACCTGGAAGTACTGACCCCGCGATCCTCGTCGGTGGGCCTGGGCGGTGAGTTGTTCCTGCAACTGCTGGCGGCGCATCCGGATGTCGATGCGATCTTCTTTGGTAACGACGACCTGGCGCAGGGCGCCCTGCTCGAAGCGCTGCGCAACGGGATCAAGATCCCTGATCAGGTGGCGATCCTCGGTTTCAACGACCTGCCGATGTCCGAACACATGGTGCCGCGCCTGAGCAGCATCAATACCCCGCGTGAAGCGATTGGCCGGCGGGCGGCGGAGCAGATGCTGACGTTGATGGCGGGCAACAATGTTGCACGTCCGGTGGAAGACATGGGCTTTGAACTGAAAGTCCGTGAAAGCACCTGACCTCAGAAATCCCCGTGGTGGTCACAACTGCTGGGTTGAAACCCAATCCCACAGGGGATCTGTGTCGGGTTCAGTGGCCGAGCAGGTCGACCAGGGCCAACGCGCCCTTCTGCAGCGGCTGGCTCTTGAGCCACACCGCATGCACCGGCAGCACCAGACCGTTTTCTATGTTGCGAAAATTCAGCCGCTTCAAGCGCCCGCTGTCCAGCCACGGCTGCACCATCGACAGCGGGAAATTGCCCCAGCCCAACCCCGCCTCGACCATCTCCAGCGCCGCCTCCAGGGTGTCGGTGCGCCAGTGCGATTCGGCCACCAGTGGCCGGGTTTCGCTGATCGGCAAATCACGGCTGGCGACGAAAATCTGCCGCACGTGCACCAGGTCTTCGAGAAACAGATCCTGCCCCTGCAATAACGGACTGTCCGCCGCCAGCGTGGCGATCATCCGTTCGCTGCCGACAAACTGAAAGCGCTCCAGCACGTTCATGCTCAACCCGGCAAACGCCAGACACACGCTGACGCGGCCACTGTGCAGCATCGCCAACACGTCGTCCTGCGGCGCGGTCAGTACTTCGATGTCGAGCAGTGGATGGCGCTCGGCAATCACCTTGATCGCGGCGAGCAAGCGCCGACGGTCGATGTCCGCGACCACACCGATCGACAACTTGCTCTCCAGCCCCAACGACAACTCCACCGCATGCACTTGCAGTTGCTTGAGTTGCTCGGCAATCAGCCGCGCATGGGGCACCAGCGACAGTGCCATGGCCGTCGGCTGCGGTTCGCGATGGCTACGGTCGAACAGCGGATAACCGAGCTCCGCTTCCAGATTACCGATGCCCATGCTGACCGCCGACGGCACCCGGCCCAGCGCGCGGGCAGCCGCGGAAAACGAGCCACGTTCGATCACCGCAAGAAACAGTTCGATGCTGTCGCTGTTGAAATTCACTTCATCTACCTATCACCAAAACTGAAAGCTACTGACTTTTTCTGTCACTACTATTGAAGCTATCTTTCGCCGCCTCCGCCAGTCCCGCTGGCCATCGATTTCAAGACAGAGGCAAATCCGCATGCAAGGCGTCAAACGCAAACTGGTCTATGTGTCGCTCTACGAAGTGATCGGCATGACCTTCTCCGCCCTCGGCCTGGCGCTGCTCTCCGGCACCTCGCCCGGCAGCACCGGGCCGTTGGCGGTGATCATCACCACCATTGCCGTGACCTGGAATTTCATTTACACCACGCTGTTCGAGCACTGGGAAAGCCGCCAGACGTCGCGCACGCGCACAGTCAAACGGCGCATCGCCCACGCGGTCGGCTTTCAACTGACGCTGATCGTGTTCCTGATCCCGCTGATCGCATGGTGGATGAACATCAGTCTGGTGCAGGCATTCCTGCTGGACCTGGCGCTGATCATTTTCATCCCGTGCTACACGTTCGCCTTCAACTGGCTGTTCGATCGCCTCTTCGGCTTGCCGGCCTCGGCGCTGCCCGATTCAACCGCTGCGGCATAAATCGTTAATGGGTAAACAGTTATTGCAAGAAATCGGCGTTTTTTCCCGGCAAACCGCCGATATTCACAAGCCGTGAACTCCGATAGCAGGCTAAGCTTTTCCATCAATAAAAAATGGACCCGCCCATGACTGCTCACGCCCCTGCCGCCGCGCAACGCGATGGCATTGACCCGATACGCGCCGCCGAGATTTCCGCCCGCATCGACCGCCTCCCTGCCGTCGCCACGATCTGGCGGCTGGTGGCGCTGTTGTCGATCGGTGGTTTCTTCGAACTCTACGACCTGTTCCAGACCGCCTACATCAGCCCCGGCCTGATCCGCGACGGGATCTTCGCCACCGGCAATCAGGGCGTGTTCGGTTTCTCCGATCAGGCAGCGTTTGCTTCGGCGACCTTCCTTGGCCTGTTCCTCGGCGCCAGTCTGCTCAGCCCGTTGGCCGATCGTTTCGGCCGCCGCGCGATCTTCACCTTTGCGCTGGTCTGGTACACGGTGGCCACGGTGCTGATGGGGATTCAAAGTTCGGCGTTGGGGATCATCTGCATGCGCTTTCTGGTCGGCATCGGCCTCGGTATCGAATTGGTGACCATCGATGCCTACCTCTCGGAACTGGTGCCCAAACGCATGCGCAGTTCGGCGTTTGCCTTCGCGTTTTTCGTGCAATTCCTGTCAGTGCCGGCGGTGGCGTTGATGTCGTGGTGGCTGGTGCCGCAGGCGCCATTCGGTGTGTCCGGCTGGCGTTGGGTGGTATTGGCGAGTGCGGTGTTTGCGCTGTTCATCTGGTGGCTGCGCAAGCGCCTGCCGGAATCGCCACGCTGGTTGGCGCAACATGGCCGCTTTGATGAGGCGAACCGGATTCTCGACAACATCGAAGCGCGCTGCGAGAAGGATCACGGTAAAGCGCTGGACACTCCTGAAGCCGTTCCGGTCGACGTCGAAGGCAAAGGCCGCTTCGCCGATATCTGGCAGCCGCCGTATCGCCGCCGCGCGTTGATGCTGATCGTCTTTCACGTGTTCCAGGCCATCGGCTTCTTCGGTTTCGGCAACTGGCTGCCGGCGCTGCTCTCCGGCCAAGGCGTCAGCGTCACCCACAGTTTGATGTACGCCTTCATCATCACCCTCGCCTACCCGCTCGGGCCGCTGCTGTTCGTGAAGTTCGCCAACCGTTTCGAGAACAAGTGGCAGATTGTCGGCTCGGCCCTCGGCGCCATGACGTTCGGCACCTTGTTTGCGCTACAGACCAGCGCGTTCGGTCTGATCTTCTGCGGGGTGATGATCACCTTCTGCAATGCATGGCTGAGCTTCAGTTATCACTCGTACCAGAGCGAATTGTTCCCGACCAACATCCGTGCGCGGGCGGTGGGGTTCTGCTATTCGTTCAGCCGTCTGTCGACGGTGTTCAGCAGCCTGTTGATTGGCTTGTTCCTGGATAACTTCGGCACGCCCGGGGTGCTCGCGTTCATCGTCAGCAGCATGCTGATCGTGATGCTGACCATCGGCTGGTTCGGCCCGCGCACGCGCAACCTGGCGCTGGAGAACATCGCCCATCGCTGACGGCCGCGCGGTCATCCTCTGCCGCCTGACGGCAAGGGATGACCGCTTTGTTCCGCATGCCCGAGCAGCAACGCATTGAAATAGCGGGATTTGCCGCAAAGGCACGGTAATTGCTGCGGCAGGCCTGTCAGCAATAATTCAAAGGTCTCCATCATGATGTTGGTCAGTGCAAAACAGCAGCAACTCATCCACCTGCCCAAGCGACTGGCGGAAGATGCGACCACGACCGCCGCTGCCGGTCTGCAAAGTGGCCTGCACGGCGCCATGCTGCAATCGCTGCAGAATCAGGCCCAGTCGCAAGCCACCGATGCGACGTCCAAGGTGCAGGATTCGGCCACGCAGATCGCCACCCAACAGGTGGCCGCCGCCGCGCGCATCAGCGACAACGTCGACGAGGCGTTCGCCAAGACCCGCGTCGGTCTGCAAACCACCGATGCCACGGCTGCCAGCACCACCACCGGCACCTCGGCCACCGACGCGTTCAAGGACTACATGAGCAAGTCGCCGGAACAACGCCTGCGCGACAGTATCCTCCAGAGTATGGGCATCACCGAAGACGACATCAAAGCCATGCCGCCGGAGAAACAACTGGCCATCGGCAAAGAAATCGCCGAGCGTTTGCAGGACAAAATGAAGTTGGCGCAGGCGGACAAAGACAACGTCAATGACGTCAAGGACAGCGACAAGTTGGCGGACAAGTTTCTCGCTGCCCTCTAGTGGCATCGGCAATGGGTGGGGTCTACCGACCCTGCTTATTCCACGCCCGTCCTAGGAATCTGCTCGAAACCGTTCATCAGAAAAGCGAAACACCTGTCAGAACTATCAGTTACATACAGATAAATGAACGCTGTTTAATCAGCTCGTGATCACATTCGTGTTCACCGATCCTACGCACAAAAAAGGAGTTCTGTATGAGAACTGATACATTTGAAGGACATTGCACGGGCAAGTCGATGCAAGATGGTGAGCCGGCCGGATCTGATTTCGTAGCGACTCGGGTATTTTTCTTCGACGATATATTCGCCGGTCAAAAACCAGCAACCGGAGAGTTTATCCAGATCTACTATGGAGAGGCCCTCACACCTAGCCCCAAACCTTACGAACTTGATGTAAAAAATGAAGTCGGGAGCCTGATCAGGCTGGAGTATAAATCCAAGGACAGTTCCAGAATTTTTTACGCAGAGGGAAAACTCACGGTGACAATCAGTGAAAACTCTCAGAAGGGCACTTTCGACGGCACCTACTTTAATGAATCAGGAAAACTTACAAAATTCGAAGTAGATTTTTCGGCTGAAGAATCTGTTAACCGTTAAAAGCATTTACATCGAAGAGCGGGCATTACTGCCCGCTTTTGCGCCACCAGGGTTGCTGAAGGTTTACGCCATCAATTCAGCTGCAACGTTGCATTGAACTGCCCGATCGCATCCACCACATGCCGCGATCCCTGCTGAATTTCCTGAATCACCGCCCCCGCCTCGTTCGCCAGTTCCACGCCAAGCCCGGTACGGCTCAAACTCGACTGCATGCTCGACACCGCACTCAACGACAAATCATGGTTCTTGCGCACCACATCGACGATCTCAAGTGTCGCCTGACTGGTCCGCGCCGCCAGGCTGCGCACCTCATCCGCGACCACCGCAAAACCACGCCCATGTTCACCGGCCCGCGCCGCTTCAATCGCCGCATTCAGTGCCAGCAAGTTGGTTTGATCGGCAATTCCGCGAATGGTCTGCACGATGGTGCCGATGATGTCCGACTGTTTGCTCACCGCATCGATACTCAGCGCCGCTTCGTTGAGGTCGCGGGAAATGTCCTGAATGATTTGCACGGTTTGTTGCACGACTTGTGAGCCTTTTTGCGCACAAGCGTCGTTTTGTACCGAGGTGCTATGGGCCGACTCCGCGGCGTTTTGCAGCGTGGTCATCTGGCTGGTGATGTCGCTGGCGAACTTGACCACTTTGTACAAACGGCCCTTGGCGTCGAACAGCGGGTTGTACGAGGCTTCTAGGTAGACCATCTGCCCGGACTTGTTCTTGCGTTCGAAACGGTGCGAGTGATATTCGCCGCGATTGAGCGATGCCCAGAACGCCTTGTACTGTGCCGATTCGGCTTCGGAACGGTGACAAAACATACTGTGATGGTGGCCGACGATTTCATTGAGCGAGTACTGCATCGTTCTCAGAAAGTTGTCGTTGGCGTTTATCACGTTGCCTTCCGGGGTGAACTCGATCACCGCCATCGAACGACTGATCGCCGCCAGCATGCTTTCTTCTTCGTGCTCTTTGTTGACCCGCGCGGTGATGTCCGCCGCCACTTTGATCACACTTTTGACTTGTTTGTCCGGGCCATAAACCGGCATGTAACTGGCTTCGAGCCAGATCTCCTTGCCGGATTTGTTCAAGCGCAAAAACGTCCCGCTGATCGGTTCTCCCCGGGCCAGGTCGCGCCATAATCTGGCGTATTCCTCGCTGCGGTAAAACGCTTCTTCACAAAACACCCGGTGATGTTTGCCCCGCACTTCCTCGGCGCTGTAGCCCATGGTCTTGCAGAAGTTTTCGTTGGCATCCAGAACAATGCCTTCGGGCGTGAATTCGATCATCGCCATCGAGCGGCTGATCGCTTCGAGCTTGGCGTTGGCTTCGGTCAAGGCGCAGCTGAAACGCTCGATTTCCTGCAGGTCAGCCTTGTGATGTAGGTTGAACATGGTTGTATCACCTTCCGCGCGGTCTTTTGATTTGATGAAAGTTCAGATCTTTCAGAATCCACCACTACGTTCCACAGAACAGGCGCACGCATTCCTCCACGGGAGGAAGTTGTCAGGTGATAAATGACGTTTAATCGGAGAGTCCATGCAGCGACGCTCTAATCAAGACATCCTTCTCTTGATAGCCCGCGAGCGGGCCAGCCCTAACGTGCAGAAGAACTTCCATGTACCACAGGCTCCTTGTTGGTTCAGTGTCCGGTGCCTTGGGTTGCGCACTCTGGCAGCGTTGAAATCACGGCTAACAGATGACGGTCGACATAGTTAGTTACAGCTCAGCATAGCCAGCGCTATGCGGTGCGCAAGGCCACTAGTCGGCCAGTATCTGGCACTTTTTGCACAAGAATCGGTTCAGCGCGTCGTTGCGTGAGCCGTATCTGCCAGCAGATCCAACAAGGCCTGCACCGCCGGTGAGGGCGTCTGCCCCGCTGGCAGCACCAGCGAAAACACCCGTTCGATGCGTGGCGCCAGGGCAATAACCCGCAGTCCCTGCCTGTCCGCCGGCAAGGTCATTTCCGGCACCAGCGTCACGCCGAGGTTTTCCCGAACCAGGGTGAAGGCGCTGCTCCATTCGCGCACCTCGACCCGCACATCCTGCAACTGCAACCCGGCGGCGACGGCGAGGCTGCGGGCATTGGTCGAGCAACCACCGGTGGCCAGCACAAACGGCAACGCCGACAACTCTTGCAGGCTCACGCCCTGCTCGGTTCCGCGCAGCGCAAGCGGGTGCCCCGCCGGCACCACCGCCACCCAGGCATCACGGCCCAACGGCCCGGCATTGCGCTCGGGCGCCGGATTGAGCACCACGCCGACATCTACCAGACCGGCCGCCAACAGGGTTTCGACCTCGTCGTCGCTGACCTCCAGCGCCACCACTTCGATGCCCGGGTACAGGCGATTGAACTGACGCAGCAGTGGCGGCAGAAAACTCGCCAGCACCATGGGGAAACTCGCCAGACGGATCGTCCCGCGCAGCATCGGGCGGACGCTGTCGACAGTCTGGCGAATGGTCTCCAGCGCGCCGAGCATCAGCCGTGCCTGTTCGATCACCGGCAGGCCGATGGCGGTGGGCAGGGTCTGACGGCTTTCGCGACTGAACAGTTGCACACCGAGGGTTTCTTCCATCAACGCCAAGGCCTGGCTGGCGCCGGACTGCGTCATGCCGATCCGTTCGGCGGCGCGGGTGATGTTGCCGTGATCAGCCACGGCGACCACCAGCCGCCAATGCATCAGGTTCATCATGCCAGTAGCTGTCCTTATGGCTGCTTTCTGAAAGATTAATTTTACCGAGGGTGCGCTGCACTATGACACTGGCGCCAAATCCTCACCAGAGCGCTACCGATGAAGCTGTATTACGCCCCTCAAGCCTGTTCGCTGGCGCCGCATATTGTGCTGCGCGAACTGAAACTGCCCTTCGTGCTGATCCGCGTCGACAACCGCAGCAAGCGCACCGCCAGCGGCGAAGACTTTCTCGCGATCAATCCCAAGGGTTATGTCGCGGCCCTGCAACTGGACAACGGTGCGGTACTGACCGAAAGCCCGGCAATCCTCCAGTATCTGGCGGATCTGCAGCCGCAATCGGGGCTGGCACCAGCGCCTGGCAGTTTCGAACGGGTGCGCTTGCAAGAGTGGCTGAACTTCGTCTCGAGCGAGATCCACGGCGGCCTCGGCGCACTGTTCGACGAACGCCTGCCGGCCGAGGTGATCAAGGAGAAGTTGTTCAGGCGCTTTGCGGTGTTGGTCGCGGTGCTGGAGCAGCAGGATTATCTGCTGCCGAGTGGATTCAGCGTGGCGGATGCGCTGCTGTTTGTGGTGCTGCGTTGGGCCGGGTTGTTTGATATCGACTTGACGCAGTGGCCGGCGTTGGCGCGGTTTCAGGCGCGGATTGAGCAGCGGCCGACAGTGATCGCGGCGCTGGCGGCGGAAGCGGCGTAAGTCTTCAGATCATTCGCGAGCAGGCTCGCTCCCACATTGGATTTGTGGCGTGCACAAAACCTCTGTGGGAGCGGGCTTGCTCGCGAAAGCGGTGGTTCAAACGCCCCGGATCAAACGGTTGAAACTCAAAGCCCCGCTGTCACCCTGCTCGCCACTTCCCCCGGTACCCACGCCTGCCACACCTGCGGTTGATTGCGCAAAAACGCTTCGGCGACCTGACGCGGTGGCTGGCGTTTTTCGCTCATTGCGGCCAGCGTGCGGTTCAGCAGATCAATCGGCAAATCGACTTTCTCAAAGAACGTCACCAACTCCGGGTACTGCGCCTTGAACGGTGCCGACACGCCAATCGCCAGGCTCGCCGGCATCGAGCGCGTGCCCTTGGGGTTCGGGTTATTGGCATCGGCCAGGGTCTTCCAGGCCTCGGCATCGAACGGCGGTTCTTCGAGTTTTACCAGTTTGAATCGGCCCAGCAGCGGCGTCGGCGACCAGTAGTAGAACAGCACCGGTTTGCCACGTTTGATCGACGACGCCACCTCGGCATCCAGCGCTGCACCAGAGCCGGTGCGGAAGTTGACGTAGCTGTCGGTCAGCGCATAGGCCTTGAGCTTCTGGCTGTTGACGATTTCCGAAGTCCAGCCAGTCGGGCTGTTGAGGAATCGTCCACGGCTCGGGTCTTCCGGGTCGCGGAACACCTCCTTGTAGCGCGGCAGGTCGGCCACCGACTTCAGCTCCGGCGCCAACGGTTTGATCCCGCGTTCAGAGTCGCCCTTGATCACGTATTCCGGCACCCACCAGCCCTCGGTCGCGCCCTTGACCGTATCGCCGAGGCCGAACACCTTGCCTTCAGCGGCCGCCTTGACCCACGCCGGACTGCGCCCGGCCCATTCCTCGCCGATCACCTGAATATCGTTTTTCGCCAGCGCCGCTTCCAGGCTGACGGTGCTGCCCGGCAGCGTATCGGTCGGGTAGCCGTAGCCTTTTTCGACGATCAGCCGCAGCACTTCGGTGATGAAACTGCCGCTCTCCCAAGTGATGTCACCGAAGTGGATCGGCGCGGTTTTCTCCGCCGCCGAAACAGCGCCGACGCTCAGGCTCAGCGCCAGCAACGAGCTGCCGAGCAGGGTTTTGATCGATCTCATGCGGACCTCTTGTCTGTCAGGATTTGATTGGCACTGTGGCGATCGCACAGGGCCTGGGAGCGGCTCATGTACACGCTGACCGAACGTTGCGAGATACCCAGTTCGGCGGCGATTTGCGGGTAGGTCAGGCCATCGACCCGCGCCAGCAGAAAGGTCGAGCGAACCTTGCCGGGCAGGCGCTGCAGGCTGCGGTCGAGGCGGTTCAGGGTTTGTCGCTGTTGCGTGAGTTCTTCCGGCGAAGCGGCACACTCGGCCTCGACTTGCTGCGCATGGCGCCGCGCCAGATCGGCACGCCGCCAATGCTGATAAAGCAGGCGCTGGGCGATGGTGGTGAGCAAGGCGCGGGGTTCGCGGATGGCAGTCAGTGCGGGCGCTTCGAGCAGGCGAACGAAGGTTTCGGACGTGAGGTCTTCGGCACTCGCCGGGTCTTGCAGTTGCCGGCGCAGGTAGTTGCGCAGCCAGTGGTAATGGGCGCGAAACAGGCCTTCAACGGTGTGGCGATGCAATGGATCGGCGCCGGACATAGGGGCTCCTTGGCAAGGGGTCGCTGAATGTCCGGTGATCCGGTGGCGCGATCGTAGCAAGGCACCTTATTCGTTAAAAATACTTAAAAAGAATCTTTATATTCCATAAAGAAATTAGCGCAGTTGACCATAACCCTGTGCCTGGGCCTCGCGTTGATAACCGAGCAGGACCTCATAATCACTTTCGTTGGCCGGCAATACGTGGAGCAGTCCGAGGGTGCGCGCGACGTCGGGCAACTCGTCCAGCGACTGATTCATCACCTGGAGTAGCTGTTCGATCTGCTCATCAGTGGCGGTGGCAGCGGTGATAAACGGCAACGTCGGGCTGTACGCACTGCGCGCCACGACCCGCAAGCCACTGACCTCATCCGGCGCGTATTGCGCAAGGTACGCATAGGTAACGCTGTCGATGGCCGCCAGATCGCCGCGATCCTCCCGCACCCAGCGCAGGCTCTCACGGTGCGCGCCACTGATGCCGACCGTGGCGAAGAACTGCCCGTCGCGGTGCAACGGCGCCAGACGCTGGCGCAACAGGTTCATGCCGCTGTTGGAGTCCTCACTGTTGATCACCCCGCGACTGCCGCGAAAGTCCGCCAAGGTTGTGCGCACATCATCAGCGCGACTGAGGATCATGCTGCAGTGATTGCCGGCACTGGCGTCGGGCAGTTCGTAACGTGGACGACCGACGAGGCGCACCTGACCGCGTAGCAAGGTCATCAACGGGTAGCCGCAGGTTTGCGTCAGCAGCAGGCTGGGCGATAACCAGAGTTCGGGGAGTGACAGGCTTTCGGCGTTCAGGCGGCAATGGCCCAGGTGGTCGAGGATGCGCGAGATCCAGCATTCGTTGGCCGCACGAATTGGCTCGGGGGCGACATACATCAGCAGTTCGGCGTGGTGTTGGGTCATACACATTATTTCCCTGCAAATACATGACCTGTGGGAGCGGGCTTGCTCGCGAAGGGGCCGGCACATTCAACCTGGATGTCGACAGACAGATCGCCTTCGCGAGCAAGCCCGCTCCCACAAGGGTTCCGTGCTGATCTTGAGGTCAGTGATACGGATGCTGCGGACTGTCGATCGGTTTGAACCCGTTCTGCCGCCACAACTGCCCATAGCCTTGCACCAGAAAGCCGCCACTGCGCGCCACCCACTGCTCGCGGCGCATGCGATAGGCCGCAGGCAAGTCGTACCACGCCAGCCCTGGCAGATCATGATGCACCAGATGAAAGTTCAGGTTCAGAAACAGCCAGCGCCACGGCCAGCCGGCCTCGTTGAGCACGGTACGCTGCTCCGGTTGCGCGTGCGGGCGGTGTTCATAATAGGAGCGGATCATCGCAATCGTCAGTGCCGGCACACTGATCAGCAGCAAGTAGTGCCAGACCGGCAACACGCTGTAGCGTGCGACGAACCACAGCATCAACAGGGTGAACCCGCCGTGGATCAGCCACATCAGCCAGGCCTGGCGCTCGCGGTTTTTCAGACGTTGCAGTTCTTCGCTGGCCAGCGCCAGTAACGCCAGCGGCGCGCCAATCGCGAAGCGACCGAGCACGGTCTTGTTCAGCCAGTGCAGGCTCCGTTCGAACAGCGAACTGCCCTGCCAGCGCGACGCTGTCAGGTACCGGCTTTCCGGGTCGACGCCGGGCACGGTCAGGTTTTCATCGCGGTGATGCAACAGATGGCTGTCACGGTAAAGCGTGTACGGATACCACACCGCAAACGGTGCATAACCGAGGAGTTTATTAACCCCTGTCCAGCGCGTCGGATGACCGTGCAGCAACTCGTGCTGCACCGACAGCCACAGCACCAGCAACGGAATCAGCAGCAATGTACTCAAGCTGCGGCCGAGCCACTGGCTGTTGAGCACAATGGCGAACCAGCCGCCGTACACGCCGATCAGCAATAACCAGGTCGGCCATTCGGTGCGGGCGGTAAAACGTTGGCGCAGGGTTTCGATCCGTTGCCGGTGATCGGCGTCGAAGTAATGGGGCATGGCGTGGCTCGGAACGGGAATCTTCCCCTTCTGTGCAACGAGCCCGCTGAATCTTGCAGATTATTTTTAGCGCTTGAGCGGGAGCCCGAGAACCGGGCCCCCGAGGAACCCGATCAATGACCGAAAATATCGACTTTCTTGGCTTTCTTCTCCGCACGCTTTTCAATGGCGGTCTTGGCCGGTTTCTTCTTCGCGGCTTTCTTTGAATCCATACCTTTGGACATGATGCGTACTCCACTCACAGGGATGTAGGCTCAGGTATACACCTATCCCGCGTCGTGCGTTCTTTTATAATCGGCGCTTTGCCCGCCGACAGTCCGATCCCATGTCCGATACCCAATACAGCCTGCTCGACGCCTCTCTATGGCCGTTGATGAACAAGTTTTACCGCAGCCACCAATCGTCGATGAAGGCAGTGCGCGATGCGCAACTGTGGGTGGCGCGGCGCGATGAGATCGTTGCCGCGTTGTGTTTGCGCCCGGTGGCGGGTGGACGCTGGTTGACGGGGTTGTTTGTCGATCCCACGTGTCGTGAACAAGGGATTGCCGCACAGTTGATCGCGGCGGCAGTGCAGGAAATGAGCGAGCCGGTGTGGCTGTTCTGTCACCCGGATCTGCGTGGGTTTTATGAGCGGCGCGGGTTCACCTTCGACCCGGCGCTGCCGCAGGCGATGGCGGAGCGCTTGAGTCGGTATGCGCGGAGCAAGCCGATGATTGCGATGGAGCTGAGACCTTCAATCTGACGCAAAACCCAATGTGGGAGCGAGCTTGCTCGCGAAAGCGGCGTGTCATTCGATGCATTTTTCGCCTGACAAGACGCCTTCGCGAGCAAGCTCGCTCCCACAAGGGTTTTGGGGTGTTGACGGGATCAGTCGTCAGCCGTGGGATCGAGGTCCGGGAACATCACTTCGGTAAATCCGAACTTGCTGAAATCGGTGATGCGCGACGGGTACAGCCGGCCGATCAGGTGATCGCATTCGTGCTGCACGACGCGGGCGTGGAAACCTGAGGCGATACGCACAATCGGCTCGCCCTTGGGATCAACACCCTCGTAGCGAATCTGCTGATAGCGGTCCACCGCGCCACGCAAGCCCGGCACCGACAGACAGCCTTCAAAGCCCTCTTCCGTCAGCGGGCTCAGTGGCGTGATCAACGGATTGATCAGGATCGTCTGCGGCACCGCTTCAGCCTCGGGATAGCGCTCACTGTGCTCGAAACCGAAGATCACCAGTTGCAGGTCGACGCCAATCTGCGGCGCGGCCAGGCCGACGCCACCGACGCTTTCCATGGTCTGGAACATGTCATCGATCAGTTGCCACAGCTCGGGGCTGTCGAACATCTCGGCCGGTACAGGCGGGGCGATACGCAGCAGGCGTTCGTCGCCCATTTTGAGGATTTCACGAATCATGATCAGGCTTCGTCAGTGTCCGGCTTGAGCGAGTGGTCGCGCCCCAGGCCCGAGACATGTTGTTTGGGGTGTTCATCGAGTTCGCCCGGGACTTTCTCGCCCGGCTCCTTGCCCTCGCTGGACATGTGTTCGATCACCGCATTCATCTCGGCCCCGAGCAGCAGCACCGCCGAGGAAATATAGAAATACAGCAGCAGCACGATGATCGCCCCGATGCTGCCATACATCGCGTTGTAGTTGGCGAAGGTTTTGACGTAGAACGCAAAGCCCAACGAGGCGATGATCCACACCACCACGGCCAGCACCGAGCCCGGGGTGATGAAGCGGAATTCCTGTTTGACGTCAGGCATCACGTAGTAGATCAGCGCCACGGCAACCATCATCAGAATCACGATCACCGGCCAGCGCGCAATCGTCCACACCGTGACAATGAAGTCTTCCAGACCCACCTGCGCGGCAATCCAGCCCATCACCTGCGGCCCGAGCACCATCAGCGCGGCGGCGGCCAGCAGCATGCCGGCGATGCCGACGGTGTAGAAAATCGACAGTGGAAAGCGCTTCCAGATCGGCCGGCCTTCGACCACATCATAAGCGGCGTTCATCGCGCTCATCATCAGGCGCACACCGGCAGAGGCGGTGTACAGGGCGATGACGATACCGAACGAGAGCAAGCCGCCCTTGGACTGCTGCAACTGATCGATCACCGGGTTGACCTGGTCCAGCGCCTGCGGCGGCAGCACCAGTTCCGATTGCAGACGCAGCCAGGTGAAGAAGTCCGGCAGGTGCAGGAAACCGATCAGGGCAATCAGGAACAGAATGAACGGGAACAGCGAGAACAGCATCTGGTAGGCCAGCGCCGAGGCGTAGGTGGACATCTCGTCGTCGATGAATTCAGTGACCGTGCGCACCATCACCCGGTGCAAGGGCAGACCTTTCATGTCCGGAAAAATCATTCGCGTCTCCTTTCGCCGCAAACAGGTTGAAGTCGTGGCGACTCAGGGGCCGTTTTTTACATCACGGTAGCCTACTTGGCGACCTTCGTGGATGACCGTCGGGTTTTGACACAAAAACGGCCATCCTTGGATGGCCGTTCCGGTGTTTCGTTCAAGGCTCGATTACGCCTTGTCGACACCTTTTTTGATGGCGTCCTTGGCTTTGCCGACAGCTTGCTGGGCCTCGCCTTTTTTCTCTTGCAGCTTGCCTTCGGCTTGCAGCTTGGTGTTGTCGGTGGCTTTACCGACGCCTTGCTTGACGTTGCCGACCGCTTCGTTGGCCATGCCTTTTACTTTATCGCCTGTGCTACTCATGGTGTTTCTCCTTGGTGCATTGAAGGGGAAAAGTCAGTACGTAATGATTGACTGGGCGGGTTTGCCACGAGTTTCATTTATTTTTCGCCCTTCATTTCGTCGTGCAACGCAGGTTGGGCTTTATGTTTGCCCCTCAAGCCCCGAGAATGCGCACCTATGGGCGCCGTGCGCCAACGATCAGATCCCGCAGGAATGTTATGAAACTCGATAAAAAGCAGGCCATTGCCCGTCGTAACCAGGAACTGGGCGGTGCTGTGCTCGGCACCAACAACTGCCACTTCGCCGAACTGAACCGCAACCGCAACATCTGGTGGTTCGACCTGCCAGTGACGCGCCTGGCCGTCGGTCAGTACGAGTGGATTCACCTGCTGATGCACACCCCGGCCACCGACGAGCTGCTGCACCTGAAAGTGCCGACGGTGTTCCTGCGGGAAAAACTCGAAGGCCTGGTGATTCGCAACGAAGGCAAGCGCAAGGCCGCGTTGAGTCTGGAATTGAGCGCGGACAAGGATTCGTACCTGCAGGACATGCGTCCGGCGGGGACCAACGTGAATTTCGCGCCGTTCCGTCAGTAGGATCAGTGCCGCTCCCTTCCCCTCACCCTAACCCTCTCCCAAGGGAGAGGGAACTGACCGAGGTGTTTGGGCGAGGTACGCCGACATGGGATATCGAGTCGAACTCAGGTTTTGAACTGCACGCGATCGGCCCCCTCTCCTTCGGGAGAGGGCTGGGGTGAGGGGCAGGTTCAACGCTTAACCCAAGCCATGCTCCGCACCAACAAAAAGCCCCGCATCTGCGGGGCTTTTTGGTTTAGGCGGCGGACTTGGCCTTGATCTTCTTCAGCTCTTCATCACGCAACTCGCGGCGCAGGATCTTGCCGACGTTGGTGGTCGGCAGCGCGTCGCGGAACTCGACCGAACGCGGGACCTTGTAGCCGGTGACGTTGGCGCGCATGTGCTCCATCACGGTTTCCTTGGTCAGGGTCACACCCGGCCTGGCAACGATGAAAATCTTGATCGCCTCACCCGACTTCTCGTCCGGCACGCCGATGGCGGCGCACTGCAACACGCCCGGCAGCGTCGCCAGCACGTCTTCCAGCTCGTTCGGATAAACGTTGAAACCGGAGACCAGAATCATGTCTTTCTTGCGATCGACAATGCGCATGTAGCCATCGGGCTGGATCAGCGCGATATCACCGGTCTTCAGCCAGCCTTCGCTGTCGAGCATTTCATCGGTGGCTTCCTGACGCTGCCAGTAACCTTTCATCACTTGCGGGCCTTTGATGCACAGCTCGCCGATCTCGCCCAGCGGCTGCTCGACACCAGCATCGTCGATGACTTTGCACAGGGTCGACGGCACTGGAATGCCGATGGTGCCGATCTGGATGTGCTGGATCGGGTTGACCGTGGCCACCGGACTGGTTTCGGTCATGCCGTAACCTTCGCAAATCGAGCAGCCGGTCACCGCTTTCCAACGCTCGGCTGCGGCCAGTTGCAGGGCCATGCCGCCGGACAGGGTGACTTTCAGGTTGGAGAAATCCAGCTTGCGGAAGCCTTCGTTGTTGCACAGCGCCACGAACAGCGTGTTCAGGCCGACAAAGCCGCTGAACTTCCACTTCGACAGCTCCTTGACCATCGCCGGCAGGTCGCGCGGGTTGCTGATCAGGATGTTGTGGTTGCCGATCAGCATCATCGCCATGCAATGAAAGGTGAACGCATAGATGTGGTACAGCGGCAGCGGCGTGATCAGGATCTCGCAACCTTCATTGAGGTTGGAGCCCATGAGTGCCTTGCACTGCAGCATGTTGGCGACGAGGTTGCGATGGGTGAGCATCGCGCCCTTGGCCACGCCGGTGGTGCCGCCGGTGTATTGCAGCACCGCGACATCGCTGCTGTGCGGATTGGCTTCGGCCACAGGCTGGCCCTGGCCCTTGCTCAGCACGTCGTTGAACTTGACGGCTTTAGGCAAGTGATAGGCCGGCACCATCTTCTTCACGTACTTGATCACGCTGTTGATCAACAGGCGTTTGACCGGCGGCAGCAGGTCGGCGACTTCGGTGACGATGACGTGTTTGACGCCGGTTTTCGGCACCACGGTTTCCGCCAGGTGCGCCATGTTGGCCAGGCAAACCAGGGCTTTGGCGCCGGAGTCGTTGAATTGGTGTTCCATTTCCCGCGCGGTGTACAGCGGGTTGGTGTTGACCACGATCAGCCCGGCGCGGATCGCACCGAAAACGGCGACCGGGTACTGCAGAACATTGGGCAGTTGCACGGCGATTCGATCACCGGGCTGCAAGTCGGTATGCTGTTGCAGATACGCAGCAAACGCGCCGGACAATTCGTACAGTTCACCGTAGGTGATTGTCTTGCCCAGGTTGCTGAAAGCCGGTTTGTTGGCGAAGCGTTGGCAAGATTGCTTCAACACTGCCTGAATATTCGGGTACTCGTCTGGATTGATGTCGGCAGCAATTCCAGCCGGGTATTTATCCTTCCAAAAGTCTTCGATCATGGAAGCCCACTCCTCAGCAACGCGAATTCTTCACCGCATTTGATGCGATTATTATTGGTGTGTGTTTTGTATTGGTGAATCTGGCTTTCAGATAGGCCGAGAAGTCACAAAGCGCGCCGAGAGTAGCAGCTTTGCCGAGGGCCGACTAGAGCCAAAAGCGGCCTCCACAGTCACTTTGATGACTCAAGACTTTCTAACAGTCATTTTAGAGCAAAAATCCTAGACATCCCTGAAAGCCCCGGTTTTCGGGGTCATCAAACAAAAATTCGCGAGCAGGCTCGCTCCAACAGGGACTACATCTATACCTGTGGGAGCGAGCCTGCTCCGGGCGGCGTTCCGACGAATGCGCGAAGCGCAGCAATTAAGGGCTACGCGATATCGCGCAACTCCCTGCGCAGAATCTTCCCGACCGGCGTCATCGGCAACGACTCACGCAGCACGATGTGTTTCGGCACTTTGTAAGCGGTGAAATTCTCTTTGCAGTAGGCCTTGAGCTCTTCGAGGCTGACCCCGGTTTCCCGTGCAACTACAAACAGCTTCACCGCCTCGCCCGAACGCTCGTCCGGCACACCGATTACCGCGCAGTTGGCGACTTTCGGGTGGGCCATCACCACGTCTTCGATCTCGTTGGGGTACACGTTGAAGCCGGAGACGATGATCATGTCCTTCTTGCGGTCGACGATGCGCACAAAGCCATCCGGGTCGATCACTGCAATGTCACCGGACTTGAACCAGCCCTCGGCATCCAGTACTTCGGCGGTGGCTTCGGGTTGGTGCCAGTAGCCTTTCATGATCTGCGGGCCCTTGATGCACAACTCACCACGTTCGCCCAGCGGCTGCTCGACACCCTCGTCATCGATGACTTTCAGCAGCGTGCCCGGCACCGGCAGGCCGACCGTGCCCAGGCGCGACTTGTCGCCATACGGGTTGGTGCACGCCACCGGCGAGGTTTCGGTCAGGCCGTAACCTTCGGTGATGCGGCAACCGGTGATCTGCTCCCAGCGCTCGGCGGTAGCCTTGACCAGCGCGGTACCGCCAGAGTTGGTCAGCTTGAGGCTGGAGAAATCCAGGGCCTTGAAGTCCGGGTGATCCATCAGCGCGACGAACAGGGTGTTGAGCCCGAGCAACGCCGAGAAGCGCCAGTTCTTCAGCTCCTTGATGAAGCCTGCGATGTCCCGCGGGTTGGTGATCAGTACGTTGTGGTTGCCGGAGACCATCATGCACATGCAGTTCGCGGTGAAGGCATAGATGTGGTACAGCGGCAGCGGCGCCACCATCACCTCCTGCCCTTCGCGCAACAATGGCTGGCCGTCAGGCCCCAACTGCGCCAGGCACGCGCGCACTTGCTGCATGTTCGCCACGAGGTTGCCGTGGGTCAGCATGGCTCCTTTGGCGAGGCCGGTGGTGCCGCCGGTGTATTGCAACACGGCGATGTCGTCGAGGCCGACTTTCAGCGGTTTGATGCCCAGCCCGCGCCCCAGCCGCAGCGCACTCTTGAACGAGATTGCTTGCGGCAACGAATACGCCGGGACCATTTTCTTCACTTTGCTGACCACGGTGTTGATCAGCCAGCCCTTGGCGGTGGGCATCAGGTCGCCCATCTTCGCTTCGATCAGGTATTGCAGGTCAGTGTCGGGCAGCACTTCCTGGACCTTCTGCCCGAACATGTTCAGGTACACCAGCGCCCGGGCACCGGAGTCCTTGAACTGGTGGCGCATCTCGCGCGCGGTGTACAGCGGGTTGGTGTTGACCACGATCAGCCCGGCGCGCAAGGCGCCAAACACGGCAATCGGATATTGCAGCACATTGGGCATCTGCACCGCGATGCGATCTCCCGGCACCAGATCGGTGTGGGCTTGCAAGTAACCGGCAAACGCTGCGCTGTAGCGCTCCAGCTCAGCGTAGGTCAGGGTCACGCCCATGTTGCTGAAGGCTGGACGGTCCGCGAACTTCTTGCAGGAACGCTCAAACACCTCGATCACCGACTTGAACTCGCCCATGTCGATGTCCAGCGGTACGCCAGCGGGGCGTTTGTCATTCCAGAAATCAGGTTGCATTGTTCTTGTCCTCTTTACCTGAATCGATCCGGGAGCCGCTTTCTGTCCTTTTGCTGTTATCCCTTGAAAGCACAAAGCAAAAAGCGGAGCTTCACGGACACTAGCAGTTATGACCTTTGAGGCAAATATGGGCGATGGCGACATTGATCGTATGAATCTTCCCGCCGTGGCGTGAGCTGATCGGACGCGCTATACAATGCTACGACTGCGGGCCGTTACCGCTCGATAAAAAGGAATTGCCATGATCCACCACGCCTTCTGGCTCGACGCGAGTGACCGCAGCCGCCTCTTCGTCAACCAGTGGCTCCCGGCCGCGCCATTGAAAGCGGTGATCCTGCTGGCCCACGGCATGGCCGAGCACAGCGCACGCTACGAGCGGCTGGCTGAAGCGTTTTGCGCACAAGGCTACGGTGTCTACGCCCCGGACCTGCGCGGCCATGGCAGGACGGCCGAAAACGGCACACTCGGGCATTTCGCCGATGACGATGGCTGGTGCAAGGTGATCGGCGATCTGGCCAGCCTCAATCAGCACATCGGCCAGCAGCATCCCGACGTGCCGATCATCCTGCTCGGGCACAGCATGGGCAGCTACCTCGCCCAGGGCTACCTGCTGCATCACAGCGCCAGTCTGCACGGGGCGATTCTCAGCGGTTCGAATTTCCAGCCGGTGGCGCTCTATGGCGCGGCGCGGCAGATCGCTCGTCTCGAGAAGCTGCGTCAGGGCGCCAGAGGGCGCAGCGCGCTGATCGCGTGGCTGTCGTTCGGCTCGTTCAACAAGAAATTCAAACCGGCACGCACGCCGTTCGACTGGCTGAGCCGCGACCCGGTCGAGGTCGATCTGTATGCCAACGACCCGTTGTGCGGCTTTCGCTGCACCAATCAATTGTGGATCGATCTGCTCGGTGGCTTGCAGCAGATCAGCAAAGCGTCCAATCTCGCCCAGATCGACCCGGGCCTGCCGCTGCTGGTGATCGGCGGTGAATGTGATCCGGTGAGCGAAGGCAAGCGTCTGACAGATCTGGCCGATGCGTTGCGCACGGCCGGCAGCCAGAACCTGCAACTGAAGATCTACCCGCAGGCGCGGCACGAATTGTTCAATGAAACCAATCGCGACGAAGTGATCGCCGATGTGCTGACCTGGATCGACCAGGCGCTGAGCCATCGTCGCCCTCACCGCAGCGAATAATTTTTTGTGGATTCACTTTAATCCGTCACAGGAATCAAGACCGATGACCCAGGTTACCAACATCCCTTACGAAGCCCTCGAAGTCGGCCAGACCGCCAGCTACAGCAAGACCGTCGAAGAGCGCGACATTCAGCTGTTCGCCGCGATGTCGGGCGACCACAACCCGGTGCACCTGGACGCCGAGTTCGCCGCTGCCAGCATGTTCAAGGAACGCATCGCCCACGGCATGTTCAGCGGCGCACTGATCAGCGCTGCCGTTGCGTGCGAGCTGCCAGGGCCGGGCACCATCTACATCGGCCAGCAGATGAGCTTTCAGAAGCCGGTAAAGATCGGCGACACCCTGACCGTGCGCCTGGAAATTCTCGAGAAGCTGCCGAAGTTCCGCGTGCGCATCGCCACTCGCGTGTTCAACCAGCGTGATGAATTGGTAGTGGATGGCGAGGCCGAGATTCTGGCACCGCGTAAACAGCAGACCGTGACCTTGCCGACGCTGCCGGCGATCAGCATCGGCTGATCTTCAGGTACACAAAAAACAAATGTGAGAGCAGGCTTGCTCGCGAAGGGGTCGTGTCAGCAACATAATCGTTGCATGACACACCGCTTTCGCGAGCAGGCCCGCTCCCACAGTTTTTCCAGCGTGGCTTTACGAACGGGCGCGAGCCTGGTTACGCAGGGCTTTCACCTGATCGTGATTGCGTTGCACGCCGTGGTATTGGCGTTCAACCAGATCACGAATACCGACCAGGTTGTGCTTGTTGATTTTCTCGATGGCTTCACGATAAGCCTTCAGGGCGTGGTCTTCACCGCGCTCGGCTTCGTTGAGCACGGCTTCTTCGTCCTTGCCGGTGAACATGGCTTTGACGTCGACCCAGCGACGGTGCAAATCACCGCTGACGCTGGTAGAGGTTTCCGGATCACCGCCCATCGAACGCACGGTGGCCTGCAGTTCGGCTGCCGCGGTGGCGCAATCGGCTGAGCGCTTGGTGAACAGCGCCTTGAGTTCCGGGTGCTTGATGTCTACGGCGCAAGTCTTGAACCCTTCCTGGCCGTCCTTGCTGGTTTCGATCAGGTCGTTGAGTACAGAGATGGCTTCTTTGTTCATGTCAGTCATTTTTCAATTCCTTGCAGTTGGTTGAAGATGCAAGGGTTATTGCAGTGTGTATGCCAGCTTTTACATAAATTTATTTTCGTTATTTATCAAATACTTAAGAATAAATGAAGCCTCTGTATCACGGTTATTTGCATGATCTGTCATTTGGCCTGCATGCAGAATGCCTGTATTTTCCAGAGTGTTTCGAATCCAGATGATTGTCGCTGATGAATCCTGAAAAACTCGAACTGCTGATCACCCGTGAAATGCCCTTCGGCAAGTACAAGGGCCGGATCATTGCCGACCTGCCGGGGCCCTATCTGAACTGGTTTGCCCGCGAAGGTTTCCCCCACGGCGAACTCGGCGGGCTGCTGGCGCTGATGCACGAAATCGACCATAACGGTCTGTCGGACCTGCTCGAACCGCTACGCGCCAAACACGGCAAACCTGCCCCGCGCCACTGAAGCGCCCTCTTCCCTTGAGCCGAGTCGACCATGCCTGACAACACCCGCCGTGCCCGTGACGAAGCGTTCTGGCAGACCTTCGCCGACCGCTATGAAGCGCAAACCGGCCCGCTGAACCTGGAAAACGGTTATTTCGGACGCATGTCGCGCACGGTGATCGAGGACTACCAGCGCAACATCGAGCTGATCAACACGAGCAACTCGGTGTATGTGCGCCAGCGTTTCGAACAGCACGACAGCCTCGATATCCGCGCACAACTGGCCGAGACGATAGGCGTGCGCGCGCAAAGCGTGGCCTTCACCCGCAATGCCAGTGATGCGCTGCAGTCGCTGATCCGCAATTACAACCGCCTGCAACCGGGCGACCAGGTGTTGATCTGCGACCTCGAATACGACACGGTCAAAGGCGCCATGCGCTGGCTGGCACGGCATCGCGGCGTGGACGTGATCGAAGTCAATCACAACCATCCGGCCAGTTACGACAGCCTGCTGGACACTTACCGCGAAACCTTCATCCGCTATCCGAAACTCAAGCTGATGGCCCTGACCCATGTCACCCACCGCACCGGGCTGGTAATGCCAGTGCAGGCCATCGCTGCGCTGGCGAAACAATATGGCGTGGACATCATCCTCGATGGCGCTCACGCCCTCGGCCAGATCGACCTCAACCTGGAAGCACTGGGCATCGCGTTCGCCGGGTTCAACCTGCACAAGTGGATTGGCGCGCCATTGACCCTGGGCTTTCTGTACATCGCCCCGCAGCGCCTTGCCGACATTGACCCGGACATGGGTGAAATGCACTTTCCGGTCAGCGACATCCGCGCGCGCACGCCGTACAGCACGCCAAACATTCCGGCACTGATGTCCCTGCCGCTGGCGCTCGAGGAGCACCGTTCGCTCGGCGGCGCAGCGGCCAAAGGCGCGCGACTCAATTACCTGCGCAACCTGTGGGTCAGCGCGGTGCGGCACCTGCCGGGAATCGAAGTGATGACCCCGGACGATCCGCGCCTGTATTGCGGCATCACCTCGATGCGCTTCACCCGCCACACCGATCAACAGGCGATGGTCGAGCGACTGCTCAACGAGCACAACCTGTTCACTGTGGTGCGCAACGGTGCGGCGAGCGGACCGAGCATCCGCATCACTCCGGGGCTGACCACCACCGCTGCCGACATGCAGACGCTGACCCGCGCCCTCAACGAGCTGCGCTGATCCGCTCACACGGTGTACTTGTCGAAGTCCTCGGGCTTGATCTGCGATGAGACGGCGAAGGTGTCGATGCCGATGGTCATGTGCCCGAAAAAGCCATCCTCGTGAGAGTCACGGCCAATCGGCCACACGGTCAGGGTCGAGCCTTCGCCCCCACTGTTCGCGTAATAGCTGTCTTCGGCATTGTTCAAGGGTGACGAAGCCCGCCCGCGATAATCCCGGGCGTTGAGCACCGAGCGGGAGACCACTTCGGGGAAATACAGCTGGCCGACCCAGGCAACGTTGCGCTCCTCGAGATATTCACTACCGGCCACGATGCGCACCGCGACGTGAATGTGCAGTGCACGACCGGCGTAGAAGCCCGGATAAATCGTGGTGAAACGCGCCCGCCCCTGGTGATCGCAGAACTGGCTGCCGCGCAGGTAGGTGTCATCGTCGGTACGCGGGATCGAGCCGATGGCATCGGTGTCGACTTCAAGATCCGGATTGATCCGGCTCCACCCCGAGTAAGCGCCCCGCGCATTACAGTGCCAGATATCGACGAGCGCTCCGCTCACCGGCTCGCCGGTCATGGCGTCGACGATGCTCAGGCGCAGCAGCAAGGGCAATCCTTCGGCACCTTCGCTGATGTTGCGGCGCAGCAGCTTGGGATTGCGGAAGTACGGCCCGGCGATTTGCTCGGGAGCCAACTGATAGATCGGTTGTGGCGATGAGGCTGCAGTATCTCGTTCCATGACACGTTCTCTCTTCCATAAGATGAACGCAGATTAACGGCGCACAAGGCCTTCGGTGCGGTAACTATGTATCGCGCCATTTCTCGTGACTTTTTCCGGGCAAAAAAAACGGTGCACCGACCAAGCGCACCGTAAAGCCGTAGAACACACAACGAAGTGTCAGGTAAAAACTTTCAATCCAGCAGCATCAGTCCAGCAGCGCCAGGGCCTCGGCGGTGCATTCCTGAATGCGCGCCCAGTCGCCGTTCTTGATCCACTCAGGATCGAGCATCCAGCTACCGCCCACGCACATGACGTTTTTCAGCGCCATGTAGCTCTTGATGTTGGCCGGGCCGACGCCGCCGGTCGGGCAGAATTTAACTTCGCCGAACGGGCCGCCGAGGGCCTTGATCGCTGCCACGCCGCCGCTGACTTCAGCGGGGAACAGCTTGAAGCGGCGATAACCCAGGCCATAGCCTTCCATGATGCCGGAGGCATTGCTGATGCCTGGCAACAGCGGGATCGGGCTGTCGACGCTGGCTTCGAGCAGGTCACGGGTGATGCCCGGGGTGACGATGAATTGCGAACCGGCCGCTTCGGCCGCCGCGAGCATATTACGATCGAGCACGGTGCCGGCACCGGTCACCAGCTCCGGACGCTGCTCGCGCAGGATCTGGATCGCCTTGAGACCGAACTGCGAACGCAGGGTCACTTCCAGCGCGGTCAGGCCACCGGCCGCCAGGGCGTCGGCCAGCGGCAACACGTCCTGTTCACGGGCGATGGTGATCACCGGCAGGATCCGCGCCTTGGCGCAGAGGCTGTCGATCAGGGCAACTTTGTCCGCCATGGAAACGGTCGGGGATGGGGTTGTCATAGCGGCTGTTCCTTGGCTCATGGGCACCAGTAAATCTCTAACGTAGGTTGCAGAAACGCGCGAACCGGCATGGCCGCGACGTCGTCGGATGCCAGTGCGGCATTCAGGGTGGTCAGTTTCGATTGACCCGAAATCGACAGAATCTTGTGCCTCGCCGAAGCCAGCAGCGCGCGGCTCATGGTCAGGCGTTGACGCGGCACACTTGGCGCCAGCATCGGCCAGCAACGGCGCGTGCCATCGGCCTGCAAGGCTTCGGCGAGGTTCGGGCTGTCGGGGAACAGCGACGCGGTGTGACCGTCATCGCCCATGCCCAGCACCAGCACGTCAATCGGCGGCAATTCGGCGAGCAAGCGGTCGGCTTGTTCCGCAGCCTGCTCGACGTTGGCCGCCGCGCTATAGAGGCTGAGGAACTGCGCCTTGGCGGCCGGCCCTTTGAGCAGATACTGCTTGAGCAGGCCGGCGTTGCTGTCGGCGTGTTCGACCGGTACCCAGCGCTCGTCGGCGAGGGTCACGACGACCTTCGACCAGTCCAGTTCCTGCTTGGCCAGGTGCTGGAAAAACGCCACCGGGCTGCGACCACCGGAGACCACCAGCACCGCGTTGCCGCGAGCGCCAATGGCTTCATTCAGTTGCTTGGCGACGTTCAGCGCCAGGCCCTCGGCCAACAGCACCGGACTCTTGAACGGGTGGGCATTCACGCCCACCGGCAGTTTCACATCAGATATCGCCATACCACGACCTCCCGTCCCGCGTGATCAGTGCAATCGAGCTCATCGGCCCCCACGACCCGGCCGCATACGGCTTGGGCGCGTCACCGGACTTTTTCCACCCGGCGATCAACTGGTCACACCATTTCCACGCGGCTTCGATTTCATCTTTACGGACAAACAGGTTCTGATTGCCGTTCATCACTTCCAGTAACAACCGCTCGTAGGCGTCGGGGATCCGCGCGCTGCGCCAGGTGTCGGAGAAATTCAGTTGCAGCGGACCGCTGCGCAGTTGCATGCCCTTGTCCAGGCCCTGCTCCTTGGTCATCACGCGCAAGGAAATGCCTTCGTCCGGTTGCAGACGGATGATCAGTTTGTTGCTGATCTGCAGGCGTTGTTCCGGCGCAAAAATGTAGTGCGACGGTTCCTTGAAGTGGATGACGATCTGCGACAGTTTCTGCGGCATGCGCTTGCCGGTACGCAGATAGAACGGCACGCCGGCCCAGCGCCAGTTGCGGATGTCGGCACGCAGGGCAACGAAGGTTTCGGTGTCGCTCTGAGTGTTGGAGTTCGGTTCTTCCAGGTAGCCCGGTACGGACTTGCCTTCGCTGTGACCGGCGATGTACTGACCGCGCACCACTTGCGTGGTCAGGCCTTCCGGGCTGATCGGCGCCAGCGCCTTGAGCACTTTTACCTTTTCGTCACGGATGCTGTCGGCAGACAGGTCGGCCGGCGGGTCCATGGCGATCAGGCACAGCAGCTGCAGCAGGTGGTTCTGGATCATGTCGCGCAGTTGGCCGGCCTTGTCGAAGTAGCCCCAACGGCCTTCGATGCCGACCTTCTCGGCCACGGTGATTTCCACGTGGGAGATGTAATTCTGGTTCCACTGGGTTTCGAACAGGCTGTTGGCGAAACGCAGGGCGATCAGGTTCTGGACGGTCTCTTTGCCCAGGTAGTGGTCGATGCGGTAGGTGCGGTTCTCCGGGAAGAACTGCGCCACGGCGTCGTTCACTTTGCGCGAGGACTCCAGATCGGAGCCGATCGGTTTTTCCAGGACCACGCGGGTATTTTCTGCCAGACCGACTTTCGCCAGGTTCTCGCAGATCGCGCCGTACACCGCCGCCGGGGTGGCGAAGTAGGCAATCATGCGTTGAGTGCTGCCAGCCAGTTCGGCCAGCGCCACGTAATCTTCAGCCTTGAGGAAGTCGACATGCAGGTAGCTCAGACGCGCCAGAAAGCGCTCGGCCACGGCCTCGTCCAGTTCTTTGCCGACGTAACGGCGCAATTCGGCGGCGATGAATGCCAGGTGCTGCTGCTCGGTGCCGTCTTCACGGGCCAGTGCGATGATGCGCGTGTCCTCGTGCAACAGGTCAGCGCCATCGAGGTGATAAAGGGCAGGAAACAGCTTGCGCAAGGCCAGATCGCCGAGAGCGCCGAACAAGGCAAAGGTGCACGGTTCAACCGTAATCGAAGGCATGATGTTTGTTCTTTTATCAAGTTAAGCTACAAATACCTTTTTTCAAGGCATCACTCAAGGGAAAATGTAGTAATAACCACAACATTTTCGCAAAATACAGATTCCGAGTGGTGGTCGGTCGGAGCCATCAGTAGGATAGGCCACCGTCACGGGCCACATCAAAGGCCCAATTTGCATAGCCCGGCGCAACTTTGCGCAGGTGAATTAGGAATTCCATATGGACCGCGTGCGAAATTTACTGGAACAGATCCAGAATCGCCTTGAAGAGCTGAACAAGGCCGAACGCAAAGTCGCCGAGGTGATCCTGCTCAACCCGCAGCAGGCCACCCGCTTCAGCATCGCCGCCCTCGCCCAGGCGGCGTCGGTGAGCGAGCCGACGGTCAACCGTTTCTGCCGTTCGTTCGGTGTCAGCGGCTACCCTGAACTCAAACTGCAACTGGCGCAGAGCCTGGCCAGTGGCGCAGCGTATGTCAGCCGCGCGGTGGAGGCCGATGACAATCCAGAGGCCTACACGCAGAAGATCTTCGGCAGCGCCATCGCCTCGCTGGACAGCGCTTGCCAGGCGCTGGACCCGAACCTGATCAGCCGCGCGGTCGACCTGTTGATTCAGGCCCGGCAGATCCACTTCTTCGGCCTTGGCGCCTCGGCGCCGGTGGCGCTGGATGCACAGCACAAGTTCTTCCGCTTCAACCTGGCGGTCACCGCACATGCCGATGTGCTGATGCAGCGGATGATTGCTTCGGTGGCGCACACCGGTGAGTTGTTCGTGATCATTTCCTACACCGGGCGTACGCGTGAACTGGTGGAAGTGGCGCGCATTGCCCGGGAGAACGGCGCTTCAGTGCTGGGCCTGACTGCCGAGAACTCGCCGCTGGCCAAGGCCAGCACCTTGAGCTTGAACATCCCGTTGCCGGAAGACACCGACATCTATATGCCGATGACCTCGCGGATCATTCAGTTGACCGTGCTTGATGTGCTGGCGACCGGCATGACCTTGCGTCGCGGGGTGGATTTCCAGCCGCATCTGCGCAAGATCAAAGAGAGTTTGAATGCCAGCCGGTATCCGGTGGGTGACGAGTTCAATTGATCTCTGACGGCTGATCGTTCCCACGCTCTGCGTGGGAACGATCAAGCCGCCGCCCACGCCTGCAAACTCAAATGCGCCTTCTCCCCGGGCGCCAGATGCAGGCTGTCAGTGCCGCCCGCCGCGGCTTCAACACAGACAAACTCCGTCACCTCATCCCAGCTCACCCCCAGCAACGGCCGCGCACCCGGGTGCCAGACGACCGTGTCGGCGCTGTCGCCCGTATCAATGCGCAGCTCGCGCTGCCAGGCGTGATCTTTCAGCTGCAATTCGCCGTCATGCTGGAACACCCGCTGACAACCGCCATCGACACGCAACTCACCTTCCTGCTGGCAGGACTGGCGGCTCAACTGGTCATAACCTTGCGCGCCTTCGAGCCCAGACAGCGCTATCTCACCGACGTCGCCAATACGCCAGTAAGCATGCAAAGCCTGGCTCAACTGGCACGGCATGTCGTCCTGATGCTCGGTGCTCAGGCGCAATTCCATGCGTTCGCCCAGATGCGCGTGCAGGTCCGCCTGCCAGTCGCACAGCTGCAACTGCCAATGCAGGCGCACGCCGTCGTCGGCACTGCTGCTGTCGATCAGTTTCCAGTCGAGCAGTCGCGCCCAGCCATGGGAAGGCCACGCGTTTTCGCTCGGATGACGGCCATACCACGGCCAGCACACCGGCACGCCACCGCGAATGGCGCCAACGTGCGGCCACTTCGCCGCACACCACAACCACGGTTTCTGCCCGCGCGGCTGAAAGTGCAGCAACTGCGCACCCTGACGACTGAACACCGCCTGACACAGCGGATGATCGATCACCAGCACATCGCGCATCTGATAGCGCTCCCAGGCGAACACCGGTTGTTCGCGCAGGGATTTGAAGAAGCGTTGCAGCGGATGCTCATGCATTGGCCACGGTCCTGAAAATCATGGAGGTACTCAATTACCTTTGTGCCCAGTGAGAGTGAACACTGTGTCGCAAAAAAAAGCGGACAGCCTTGGCTGTCCGCAAATATGCGCACATAGAGAGGAGCTTATCGCAACAGCGTTAGAACACCGACTGAATTTTCAGGCCCGCGACCAATGCGTTGTCCACTGCATCAACACCGCCCGGGTGAGTGATGTACTGCAGGTTAGGACGCACCGTCAGCCAGTTGGTGACGTGGAAGCCGTAGTTGATCTCGTAGTTGTATTCAGTGTCACGAATTGGCGAGAACACCGGGTTGTCGTAGTCCGAGACACCGTTGGAAGCATTCAGCAGCTCGGCGTTTTTCTTCACGTCATCGTTGACGTGGATACGCGCCGCGCCAATGCCGACGTCATCCTTCGGACGTGCGTCGAACGGGCCTTTGTAGACAAACATCACCGACTGGTAGTTGTCGATGAAGTTGGTGTCCTTGTCGTGGAAGGTCGCGTTGGCGGCAATGTTCAGACCACGGGTAGCATCACCGTTGTGGCTGGTGAGTTGCTGTTGCGCGACAAACCAGTAGCCGTGTTTGCTGCTGTGAGTCTTGTAGGCGTCGCCGGTGGTAGCCGCGTCGAAACCGTTGACGTCTTCACGTACGTCGTTGGCGTCAGCCGTGCTCTTGTAGTAACCGATGCGGTATTCGCCCGGCAGGCTGTTGACCTTCGGCGACCAGACCAGCTCGACGGGAAGAACCGTACCTTTGGTGCCGCTGCCGCTGAGTTTGAAACCGTTGCCGTGTTCCAGCTGCGACGGGTTCTGGTTGTACGCACCGATTTGCGCGTAGAGCTCGTCGTTGATGTTGTACTTCACGCGGATCGCGGCCTGGCTGACGGGCCAGTTGTACCAGATGTTGGTCGCCCAGTTACCCACTTGCGAGCCGCAGAACGCCAGGTTCTGGAATTCGCACGGGAAGGTGTTGAAGTCTTCGCCTTCACCGAAGTAACCGGCCTTCACGTCGAGCTTGTTGTCGAAGAACTGGTGCTGTATCCACAACTGGGTCAGACGCACCATGTGGCCACGACCGTAGACTTCCTGCGACGACGACAAGGTGCCGGCACGCGGATCGCCAACGCGGTCGTTGGAGATGTTTTGACCGTTACGGTTGGTCAGCTGGATCTTGGCCTGGGTGTTATCCCAGCCCCAAAGTTTTTGCAGGTCCAGCGCCACACCCAGACCGAACTGATCGCTGTAGCGACCGGTCTTGTCGTCGTTGTAGCCACCATGCAGGTTGGCGCCCATTTCCCCGACGTAATCAGCCTTGATGTCGATACCTTGCTCGATCAGCTTGGTACGCTCGCCACCCCAGTCGCCGGTCATCCATTTCGAATCGGAGCTGAATGCATCGGCAGCCATTGCATTGCCGGCCAGCACCAATGCCGCCGCAGCTGACACTTGGCAGATCAGCCGGGCATTGACGTGTTTCTTTTTCATCCCTACATCCTCGTCTTTATTGTTATTAACTGTTTTTTTCCAACGTGGTTTACATAAAAAGTGCGGTGAACGACAGGCCGAACACCACTTTTCCCCTGTGGGAGCGGGCTTGCTCGCGAAGGCGTCATGTCAGTCGACATATGTATTGCCTGACACTCCGCTTTCGCGAGCAAGCCCGCTCCCACCTTGTTCTTCAGCGGCCTTTGAATTGCGCGACGTTCGCCGACCGCGCTTCGGTTTGCGCCTGGCCCGCAACGCCCAGACGCTCGCCAGTCTTGGCATCAAACAACAACACTTTCGACGGATCGAACTGCAGTGTCAGGGTCTCGCCCACCTGCGGTGCCACGTCCGGTGCCAGACGGCAGCAGACCTTGGTTTCATTCAGGTTGACGAACACCAGGGTGTCCGGACCGGTCGGCTCGGTAACCTGCACTTCGGCCTTGATGCTCGGCAAGCCATTGCCCTCGCCGTTCGCCAGAACAATCTGTTCCGGGCGCAGGCCGAGGATCACTTCGCGATCTTCAAGACCGGCGTCCTGCATGCTCATCGGCAGCTCGCAACGCGCCTGGCCGCTGTCGAGCAGCGCCAGCAAACGGCCGTCCTTGCGTTGCAGGCGTAGCGGAATGAAGTTCATCGGCGGCGAACCGATGAAGCTCGCCACAAACAGGTTGGCCGGGTCGTTGTAGATCTCTTTCGGCGTGCCGAACTGCTGGATAATGCCGTCCTTCATCACCGCCACTTTGTCGCCCAGGGTCATCGCTTCGATCTGGTCGTGGGTCACGTAAACGGTGGTGGTTTTCAGACGCTGGTGCATCAGTTTCATTTCGGTGCGCATCTCGACGCGCAGCTTGGCGTCGAGGTTGGACAGCGGTTCGTCGAACAGATAGATCTTCGGCCGCCGCGCCAAGGCACGGCCCATCGCCACACGCTGTTGCTGACCACCGGAGAGCTGACCCGGCTTGCGGTTGAGCAGGTGTTCGATCTGCAGCAGCTTGGCGACGCGTGCGACTTCTTCGTCGATCGCCGCCTGAGGCATCTTGCGAATCTTCAGGCCGAATTCGATGTTCTCGCGCACGCTCATGGTCGGGTACAGCGCGTAGGACTGGAACACCATGGCGATGTCACGATCCTTCGGGCTCATGCCGCTGACGTCCTGATCACCGATCATGATCGCGCCGCCGGTGATGGTTTCCAGACCGGCGATGCAGTTCATCAAGGTCGATTTGCCGCAGCCAGACGGGCCGACGAGGATCAGGAATTCGCCTTCCTTGATCGACAGTTCGATGTTCTTCAGGGTGTCCGGCAGGCCGGCACCGTAGGTCTTGTTGACGTTGCGAAGTTCGAGCGTTGCCATGATTACCCCTTGACTGCGCCGGCCGTCAGCCCGCGCACGAAATACTTGCCTGCGACCACATAGACCAGCAGGGTCGGCAGGCCGGCGATCATCGCCGCTGCCATATCAACGTTGTATTCCTTGGCGCCGGTGCTGGTGTTGACCAGGTTGTTCAGCGCCACCGTGATCGGCTGCGAATCACCGCTGGAGAACACCACACCGAACAGGAAGTCGTTCCAGATCTGGGTGAACTGCCAGATCAGGCAGACCATGATGATCGGCGTCGACATCGGCAGAATGATGCGACGGAAGATCGTGAAGAAACCCGCGCCATCCAGACGTGCAGCTTTCACCAGTGCATCAGGAATGCTCACGTAGTAGTTACGGAAGAACAGCGTAGTAAACGCCAGACCGTAAACCACGTGGACAAACACCAGGCCGGTGGTGGTGCTTGCCAGGCCCATCTTGCCAAGGGTGAACGAGGCCGGCAGCAACACGGTCTGGAACGGCAGGAAGCAGCCGAACAGCAGCAGACCGAAGAACAGCTGCGAACCGCGGAAACGCCAGAACGACAGCACGTAACCGTTCAACGCACCGATGGCGGTGGAGATGGCCACGGCCGGCACGGTGATCTTGATCGAGTTCCAGAAGTAACCGTCAACCGTGGCCCAGGCCTTGACCCAGCCGATGCCGCTGACCACGGTCGGCCAGCTCAGCAGGTTGCCAGTGCTGATGTCTTCCGGGGTCTTGAAGCTGGTCAACAGCATCACCACCAGCGGGATCAGGTAGAGCAATACCGCGAGGATCAGCACCGCGTAGATCGCCACGCGGCTCAGGCTGAAGGCGGGTTTGGCAGCGAGACTAGTCATTACGCTTGGTCCTCAGCTCGGAGTACAGGTAAGGCACGATGATCGCGAGGATCGCACCGAGCATCAGAATCGCGCTGGCCGAGCCCATGCCCATCTGGCCGCGACTGAAGGTAAAGGAGTACATGAACATCGCCGGCAGGTCGGAGGAATAACCCGGGCCACCGGCGGTCATCGCCGCGACGAGGTCGAAGCTCTTGATCGCAATGTGGGCCAGAATCATCACCGCACTGAAGAACACCGGGCGCAGGCTTGGCAGCACCACTTTCCAGTAGATGGTCGGCATGCTCGCGCCATCGATCTGTGCGGCACGGATGATCGATTGATCAACGCCACGCAGGCCGGCGAGGAACATCGCCATGATGAAGCCCGAGGCTTGCCAAACCGCGGCGATCACCAGGCAATAGACCACGCGATCAGGGTCGATCAGCCAGTCCAGACGGAAGCCTTCCCAGCCCCAGTCACGCAACAATTTGTCCAGGCCCATGCCCGGGTTGAGCAGCCATTTCCACGCGGTACCGGTGACGATCATCGAGAGCGCCATCGGGTACAGGTAAATGGTGCGGATAAAGCCTTCGCGACGGATGCGCTGGTCGAGGAACACCGCCAGCAGCACGCCGATCACCAGGGTGATACCGATGAACATGCCACCGAACACCGCGAGGTTCTTGCTCGCGACCCACCAGCGGTCGTTGTCGAACAGCCGTGCGTATTGCGCCAGACCCGCCCACTTGTAGTTCGGCAGGAAGGTCGAGGTGGTGAACGACAGCACGAACGTCCACAGGATGTAGCCATAGAAGCCCACCAGCACGATGAACATGCTCGGCGCCAGCACCAGTTTCGGTAGCCAGCGCTGCAGTGCATCGAACGGCGAGGCCTTGCTGAACACAGCAACAGAACTCATGGGAAAATCCAGAATAAAGATGACAGGGCATTCCCTTATAGGAGTGAGCCTGCTCGCGATTGTGGTGTGTCAGTTGATGAATCTGTTACCTGACAAACTGCTATCGCGAGCAGGCTCACTCCTACAGGGGCCAAGGATTACTTGGCTGACTGCACCGCTGCGCCGAGTTTCTTCGCAGCATCGGCCGGGTCGGCTTTCGGGTCGTTGATGTAGTTGGTCACGACATCAAAGAACGCGCCCTGCACCGCCAGCGTGGTCGCCATGTTGTGCGCCATGCTCGGTTGCAGGCCACCGGACTTGGCGTCTGCCAGGAAGTCCTTGGCAGCAGTCTGGGCGCAGGAATCGAAGCCGAGCTTGTCCATGTTGTTCAACATGTCGTTGCGAACCGGGATCGAGCCTTTGTTGATGCTGAAGACTTTCTGGAAGTTTTCACCCAGCACCACTTTGGCGATGTCCTGCTGACCGGCCGCGGTGCCCGCGTCCTTCTGCTTGAACACAGCAAGGGAGTCGATGTTGTAGGTGAACGCCTTGTCGGTGCCCGGGAACGCTACGCACTCGTAGTCCTTGCCGGCGACTTTCTTGGCCGCGGTCCATTCGGACTTGGCCCAGTCACCCATGATCTGCATGCCGGCCTTGCCGTTGATGACCTTGGCCGCTTCCAGGTTCCAGTCCTGGCCTTTGCCGTCGGCGTCCATGTAGGTCGCGACTTTCTTCAGCTCGGTCAGCGCCTTGACCATTTCCGGACCGGTCAGCGCCTTGTTGTCCAGATCGACCAGGGCTTTCTTGTAGCCATCAACACCCATGACCGACAGCACCACGGCTTCGAACACGGTGCTGTCCTGCCAAGGCTGACCGCCGTGGGCCAGCGGGATGAAGCCCGCAGCTTTCAGCTTGTCGCCGGCGGCGTAGAATTCTTCGAGGGTGGTCGGGTTCTTGGTGATGCCGGCTTTCTTGAAGACTTCCGGGTTGATCCACAGCCAGTTCACGCGGTGAATGTTCACCGGCACGGCTACGTAATCACCGTCGTACTTCACGGTATCGGAGACTTTCTTGTCGAGCAGGCTGTCCCACTTTTCCGACTTGGCGACGTCTTTCAGCACGTCGGTGTCGAGCAGACCGGTGGACGCCCATTCCTGGATGTCCGGGCCTTTGATCTGAGCAACGCCAGGCGGGTTGCCGGCGACTGCGCGGCTTTTCAGCACGGTCATGGCCGTGGCACCGCCACCGCCGGCGACAGCGCCGTCTTTCCAGGTGAAACCGTCTTTTTCGACTTGGGCCTTGAGCACATCAACAGCGGCTTTTTCGCCACCGGACGTCCACCAGTGCACGACTTCGACCGAACCTTTGGATTCGGCAGCGGAAACACTGAGAGGCAGAATTGCGAGCGGGAACAGGGAGGCGACAGAAATGACAGTAGCGAGGCGAGAAATCGCATTCATCTGAGATGTACCTTTCTTGTTGTTATGCATGCAAGTCTGATGCTTGCGCTGCACAGGAGTTTAAACAGGGCGATTCCCTTCGCAGGTAACGAAGGGATGCGCAAATGTCACCACATGGTTACACAGGAACAGTCCGGGACAATTGCGCCAGAGCCGTCGCCATACTCGGTGACAAGGGTAGACGAGGAATCAGCACCGCCTGCCACGCGTGGTAGAGATCGGGTTTGCCCGGCCAGATATCGGCACTCGGCCGGTTTTGCGGACTAAGTTCATGATGCCAACTGCCATCGCAGCGATCGATGAAATGGTTTTCGCAGAACTCCCAGAACCGCCGGTACCAGGTTTCGTATTGCTCATCGCCAGTACGTTTGAGCAAGGCGCTGGCAGCGGCGCTGGCCTCGGCATGGGTCCAGTGCAAGCGATGGCGGACTACGGCTTTGTTATCCCAGTCGAGGGTGTAGACAATCCCCGGCGCGCCATCGACGTCCCAGCCGTGACGGCAATTCTGCTCGAAGAGTTTTTGCGCATCGGTCGCCAGCCAGCCGGGCGTGAGCATGCCGGCCTGAACCCGCGCCGCTTCGAGGTGCAGCAACAGCCGCGCCCACTCGAAACCGTGTCCAGGGGTGGTGCCGTAAGGGCGGAAACCGTCGGCCGGGTTGTCGTGGTTGTACTCGCACAGCGGTTGCCAGTCGTGGTCAAAGTGTTCGATGACCATGTAACCGTTGGCCGCGGCGTGACCGTGAATCACCCGCTCGACGATGCGTTGCGCACGCACCAGCCAGCGCGGGTCTTCGGTGACATCAGCCAGCGCGAGAAACGCTTCGGTGGCGTGCATGTTGCTGTTGGCGCCGCGATAGGCTTCTTCTTCGTGCCAGTCGCGATTGAAGAATTCGCGCATGGCGCCCTCTTCTTCGCTCCAGAAATAAGTGTCGATGATGTCGATGGCGTCATCCAGCAACGCCTGGGCGCCGGGGCGTTGCGCGACCACCGCAGAGCTGGCCGCGAGCGCCACGAAGGCATGCAGATAAGCGTTCTTGCCGGTGTTGCCATCGCGGTGTTCGGCGACCGCAAACCAGCCGCCATGCAGTGCATCACGCAACGGCCCGCGCAAGGCGGCGATGCCGTGATCGACCAGTTCAGCGAACCCCGGCAGGCCCTGAATATGGGCCATGGCGAAGCTGTGGGTCATGCGCGCGGTGTTCATGGTTTCGGCTTGCGCGTGCGCCGGCAAACGGCCGCGCTCGTCGAGGTTGCCGAAACCTTCGGGCAGTCTGGAATTCCTGGCGAATGCCAGCAGGCGCAGACCTTCGTCGGCGAGCCATTGCTGGTGGGCTGGGGCATTCAGCCAACTGCTGAAGCCTGGGAGCAAAAGATCCATGGGTGGCCTTTTTTGTTGTTATGACTGCGGGGAGTCTAAACAACGGGCCGGGGTGGGCTTGTAACGAAGGGGGCGGGCTTTGTCACTGATCCGTGACAAAAGAGCCACCCTCACCCCAGCCCTCTCCCGGAGGTAGAGGGGGCCGACCGCAGGATGCTGAAGAGTTGCGCCGACCTGAAAGTGCTCTACCGAATCCATAATCGACTCAATGCATCAGGTCGGCGGATAGCCAAATACACCTCGGTCAGTCCCCTCTCCCCCCGGGAGAGGGCTAGGGTGAGGGAAAGCTTTTGATTCAATCCACCGAACGCGGCAATTGCAGGGTCACCCGCAACCCACCCTCACGCAGGTTCTGCAACGTCACCTCACCGCCATGGCTATGGGCTATGTTGCGCGCGATACCCAAGCCGAGACCATAACCCTGCTGCTGCCCCGCCAACCGAAAGTGTGGCTCGAACACCTGTTCCAGCCGCTGCTCCGGCACACCCGGGCCTTCATCGTCGACGTGCAGGACAAACGCGCGCTCATCGTCATCGATGTGCAGATGTGCGTTCTGCCCGTACTTCAACGCGTTATCGATCAGGTTGCCGATGCAGCGTTTCAACGCCAGGGGCTTACCCGGATACGCCGCCAGTGCCTTGCCTTGCTGGGTCACGCGGCCATTGCCATTGGGCGCCAGGTACGGCTCCACCAGACAGTCGAGCACATGGTTCAGGTCCACTGGCTCGATGTTCTCGTGGATGTCGGTGTCTTTCACGCACTGCAGTGCCCCCTTCACCAGCAACTCCAGCTCATCCAGATCACGGCCGAACTTGGCTTGCAGTTGCTCGTCTTCCAGCAGCTCGACGCGCAAGCGCAGGCGGGTGATCGGCGTGCGCAGGTCATGGGAAATCGCGCTGAACAACTGGCTGCGTTCGGTCAGGTAACGGCTGATGCGCTCGCGCATGGTGTTGAACGCACGGCCCACTTCCACCACTTCACTGCCGCCGCCCTCGGCCACCGGTTCGACGTCGGCCCCCAGCGACAGGTCCCGCGCCGCCCGCGCCAGGCGCTTGAGTGGCCGGCTCTGCCAGTGCACCAGCAGACCGATGAACAACAGCAAAAAGCCGCTGGTGAGGACGATGAACCACACCTGCTGCGCCGGCAGGCCTTGTTCTTCGAGACTGGTGTAGGGCTCGGGCAGCAACGACGCGATGTACAGCCATTCGCCCGGGGCCATTTGAATCTGGGTGACCAGCACCGGCGGGTTCACCGGTTCCAGGGTCAGCGCGTAATGCGCCCAGGAGCGTGGCAGCTCATCGAGCTTGAGTCCGGCGTTGAAAATTCGCAGGTCTTCGGGGCTGACGAAGGTCACCGAGATATCAGCATCATGGCCCAGCGACTGGCGCAGCACTTCGTCCACCGCTTGCATCACTGCGGCCTTGCGCGGGGTCACCGGCAACACGTCCATGCCCAGCGGTTTGTCATTGAGCGTCACCACGAAACGGGTGCCGCCCATGCTGCGCAACTGGTCGAGCACCAGCGGCCGATACGCCACTGGCAGCGAACGGAAATAGCTGACGCTGGCGGTCATCGAATGGGCGAGGCTGCGGGCGCTGGTGACCAGGCCTTCGAGCTGGGTCGCGCGCAGTTGCGAAACCCAGATCACGCTCGACAAGGTCTGCGCAAACAGCACCGCCAACAGGGTCAGCAGGAGCATCCGCCCGAGCAGCGAACGCGGCACCGGCACTTTGCTGGCGAGCCGGCGCAGCGACTCAGTGACCATTGCCGGCAACCACATTGGCTGCCAGTTGGTAGCCGCTGCCGCGCACGGTGCGGATCAGGCGCGGCGGTTTTTCCGTGTCGCGCAGACGCTGGCGCAGGCGACTGACGGCCATGTCGACAATGCGATCGAGCGGCATCAGGTCACGGCCACGGGTGGCGTTGCCGATGGTGTCGCGGTCGAGGATTTCCTGCGGGTGATCAAGAAACAACTTCAGCAACGCGAAGTCGGCGCCGGAGAGAATCACTTCCTCGCCGTCGGTGTGGAACAGCCGATGGCTGACCATGTCCAGCCGCCACTCGTCGAAGGCCAGCACTTCACTGCCACTGCGCTCCTGGCCGAACTGCGCACGACGCAGCAACGCCTTGATCCGCGCTTGCAGTTCGCGAGGGCTGAAGGGCTTTCCGAGGTAATCGTCAGCGCCGAGCTCCAGACCGATCACCCGGTCGGCCTCGTCGGAACTGGCGGTGAGCATGATGATTGGCACCTGCGCCTGACGCGGATGCTGACGCACCCAGCGGCACAGGCTGAAGCCGTCCTCGTCGGGCAGCATCACATCGAGGATCACCAGATCACTGGGCGCCTCGTTGAGTGCCTGACGGAAACTGGCGCCATCGGCCGTGGCCCGCACCTGAAACCCGGCACGGGTCAGGTAGGTTTCCAGCAACTCGCGTATTTCCTGGTCGTCATCGACCAACAATATCGACTTGTTGACTGAGCTCACTTCGAAGGCATCCTTGTTGTTGGAATTGGGGCGGATTATGCCTGATGAACCGATCGTTCCCACGCTCTGCGTGGGAACGATCCTCAGCCAGCTTGTTCGAGGGCCACACCGGCGCCCATCAGGCCGGAATACGGCGCTGTCACCAGCCACACCGGTATGCCTTTGAAGTAATCGCTCATGCAGCCTTTGTCAGCGAAGCTGCGGGCAAAACCGCTTTCGAGGAAGAAGTCGGCAAAGCGTGGAATCACCCCACCAACGATGAACACCCCGCCACGACCACCGGTGGTCAGCACGTTGTTGCCCGCCACGCGGCCGAGCCAGCAGCAGAACTGCTCCAGCACCTCCAGGGCAATCGGATCCCCCGCCAGACCGGCCGCGGTGATCGCTTCAGGTGTGTCGAGTGTCGGCTCATGCCCGTCCACCGCGCAGATCGCCCGGTAAACCCGTGGCAGACCGCCGCCGCTCAACGCGGTTTCCGCGCTGACGTGGCCGATTTCGTTGTGGATGTGCTGCCAGAGTTGCGTTTCTCGCGGGCTGCTCAGCGGCAGATCGACGTGACCGCCCTCCCCCGGCAGCGCGGCAAAACGACCTTCGCCCAGATCCAGCAAGGTGCCGACGCCCAGGCCTGTGCCCGGGCCGATCACCACCGCCGGGCGCAATGGCTCCGGCGTGCCTTCGCAGACCACGCGGAATTCGCCGGGCTGCAAGCGGGTCATGCCCAGCGCCATCGCCGAGAAGTCGTTGATCAGCAGCAGTTGCTCGACCTGCAAGGTCTTGCAGAACGCCGTGCGGCTCAGGCGCCAGTGATTGTTGGTGAACTTGAATTCATCACCACTCACCGGCCCCGCCACCGACAGGCATACCGAGCCGATCGCACCCGGCGCCAGACCAAGGCCGCTCAGGTACAGGCTGATCGCCTGTTCCGGGCTGGCGTGGTCGGCCGTGGCCAGCACCTGAACCGATTCCAGCTGCTGGTTTTTCCACAACGCGAACCGCGCGTTGGTGCCTCCGATATCACCGACCAAAGCCAGTTTCAATTAAGCGTCTCCAGGGCAGAAGTGAAGGCGCTGGCGCCCTGCTCCGCCGAGCTGAAGGCCAAACGCATGAAGCCAAACAGTTCGCGACCGCTGCCGATGTTGTTGCCCAACAGGCCTTTGGCGGGTTCGCGCGCTGCGAATTCGGCGGCGTCGACCTTGAGTTCCAAAGTGCCTTTGACGCCATCGACGCGGATGATATCGCCCTCTTGCACCCGCGCCAAAGCACCACCGACATAAGCTTCAGGGCTGACGTGAATCGCCGCCGGGATTTTCCCCGAGGCGCCGGACATGCGCCCGTCAGTGACCAGCGCGACTTTGAAGCCGCGATCCTGCAGCACGCCGAGGAACGGCGTCATCTTGTGCAGCTCAGGCATGCCGTTGGAGCGCGGGCCCTGGAAGCGCATCACCGCAACGAAATCCTTTTCCAGCAGGCCAGCCTTGAACGCATCAGCCAGATCCTGCTGATCCTGGAACACCATGGCCGGCGCTTCGACGACCTGGTTTTCCAGGGCCACGGCGGAAACCTTCATCACGCCACGCCCGAGGTTGCCTTCCATCACCCGCAGACCGCCCTCGGCCGAGAACGCTCGGGCGACCGGACGCAGGATGTTTTCGTCGAGGCTTTCGATCGGGCCTTCGCGCCACACCAGCTCACCGTTATCGAGGAACGGCTCTTTGGTGTAACGGCTCAGACCATGACCGAGCACGGTGTTGACGTCTTCGTGCAGCAGGCCGGCTTCGAGCAGTTCGCGGATCAGGAACGACATGCCGCCCGCCGCCTGGAAGTGGTTGATGTCGGCCTTGCCGTTCGGGTAGACGTGGCTCAGGGTCGGCACGACTTCGGAAAGGTCGGCCATGTCCTGCCAGGTCAGTTGAATCCCCGCCGCCATGGCGATGGCCGGCATGTGCAAGGTGTGGTTGGTCGAACCACCAGTGGCGTGCAACGCGACGATCGAGTTGACCAGCGACTTCTCGTCGACGATCTCGCCGATCGGCATGAAGTTGCCGTTCTGCTTGGTCAGGCGCGTGACCTGATGCGCGGCTTCGCGGGTCAGCGCGTCACGCAGCGGAGTGTTCGGGTTGACGAAAGACGCGCCCGGCAAGTGCAGGCCCATGACTTCCATCAGCAATTGGTTGGTGTTGGCGGTGCCGTAGAAGGTGCAGGTGCCCGGGCTGTGGTAGGACTTCATCTCCGATTCCAGCAGCTCTTCGCGGGTCGCCTTGCCTTCGGCGTACTTCTGCCGCACGTCGGCTTTTTCCTTGTTGGAAATCCCCGAGACCATCGGCCCGCCCGGGACGAAAATCGTCGGCAGATGACCGAAGCGCAGCGAGCCCATCATCAGGCCCGGGACGATCTTGTCGCAGATGCCGAGCATCAGCGCACCGTCGAACATGTTGTGCGACAGCGCCACAGCGGTCGACAGGGCGATCACTTCGCGGCTCGGCAGACTCAGTTCCATACCCGGCTCGCCTTGGGTCACGCCATCGCACATCGCCGGCGTACCGCCGGCGAACTGGCCGACCGAGCCGATTTCGCGCAGGGCATTCTTGATCTGTTGCGGGAACACTTCGTACGGCTGGTGCGCCGAAAGCATGTCGTTATACGAAGAAACAATGGCGATATTCGCCGAGTTCATCATCCGCAGGCTGTGCTTGTCTTCGCTGCCACACCCGGCCACGCCATGGGCGAAGTTGGCGCATTGCAGCTTGCCGCGCATCGGCCCATCAGTGGCGGCGCCGCGAATCAGTGCAAGGTAAGCCTGACGCGTGGCGCGGCTGCGGGCGATAAGCCGTTCGGTGACCTCAAGAACGCGGGGATGCATGTGTAGAACTCCAGGCTAACGGATGTGGCGACCTGATTGTCTATGCTGATCAAACGCCGTTGTTGTTGGAATGACAGACGGTTTTTTTGACCATTCGGACCAGTTGATTCAGGTCACTCGTTGTAGATAAAACAAAATATTGCCACTAAAAAGGCTTGTTTTCTATTTTTATGCGAATAATCTTGTAATTCCAACAACAAAACGACGGCGGCGCTGTTTAATGACTCTTCGAATCGCAATCAATGGTTTTGGCCGCATCGGCCGTAATGTCCTGCGCGCACTGTATACCCAAGGCTATCGACAGGATTTGCAGATCGTCGCCATCAACGACCTGGGCGACAGCGCCATCAACGCCCATCTGCTCAAGTACGACACCGTTCACGGTACATTCGACGCCGAAGTGGCCCATGACAATGAGAGCCTGACGGTCAATGGCGACCGTATTTCGGTCAGCGCCATCCGCAATCCGGCCGAGCTGCCATGGGCCGCGGAAAAGATCGATGTAGTGTTCGAATGCACCGGCCTGTTCACCGACCGCGCCAAAGCGGCCGCGCATATTACTGCCGGCGCCCGCAAAGTCATCATCTCGGCACCGGCCAAAGGCGCCGACGCCACCGTCGTTTACGGCGTGAACCACGACATTCTGCGCCAGTCGCACCAGATCATCTCCAACGCTTCGTGCACCACCAACTGCCTGGCGCCCGTGGCGCAGGTGTTGCACCGCGAGCTGGGGATCGAAAGCGGCCTGATGACCACCATTCATGCCTACACCAACGACCAGAACCTCACCGACGTCTACCACACCGACCCGTACCGCGCGCGTTCGGCCACGCAGAACATGATCCCGAGCAAGACCGGCGCCGCCGAAGCGGTGGGCCTGGTGCTGCCGGAACTGGCCGGCAAACTGACCGGCATGGCCGTGCGGGTGCCAGTGATCAATGTGTCGCTGGTGGACCTGACCGTGCAGTTGAAGAAAGAAGCCAGCGCAGAAGAAGTCAACGCGCTGATGAAGGCGGCCAGTCAGCACTCGAAAATTTTGGGTTACAACACGTTGCCGCTGGTTTCCAGTGACTTCAACCACAACCCGCTGTCGTCGATCTTTGACGCCAACCACACCAAAGCCAGCGGCAAACTGCTGAAAGTGCTGGCCTGGTACGACAACGAATGGGGCTTCTCCAATCGCATGCTGGATAACTGCCTGGCGTTGTGTAACGCCGAGTAATCCCCTGCTTTTCTGTAGGAGTGAGCCTGCTCGCGATTGCAATCTGTCAGTCACAAATGTTGTGGCTGATCGACCGCTATCGCGAGCAGGCTCACTCCTACATGTTTTGTGCTGTATTCAAAATCAGGGCTTGACCACTCGACTGGATGATAAGCATTATCATTAACTCAAAATGGATCAGGTTCCCCCGTGAGTCAATCGCGCTTCAACCACGTCTTCCTCTCTCAGCGCACGTCCCTGCTGCGCACGATCGAGCGGATGGTCAACAACCACAGCACCGCCGAAGACCTGCTGCAGGAAACTTACCTGCGCGTGACGCGGGCGCTGAGCGAGCGCGCCATCGATCACCTTGAACCCTTCGTGTTCCAGACCGCGCGCAATCTGGCGCTGGATCACCTGCGTGCGCGCAAGATCCATTCGCGGACTATGGTCGATGACGTGCCGCAGGACGTGGTGCACAGCGTCGCCGCCCCCGCCAGCAGCGCCGAAGACGCCGCCCACGCCGAACAATTGCTGGAGCGCCTGAACGTGAGCCTCAGTCAACTCAGCCCGCGTCAGCAGCAGATTTTCATCCTCAGCCGCCTGCACGGGCACAGCTACCAGGAAATCGCCGACGAGCTGAACGTGTCGCTCAGTACCGTGCAGAAGGAACTCAAGCTGATCATGTCGATCTGCATCGGTGTCGCCGAACGGCATGACGGCAGCGGCAAGCTGTGAGCTTCGAGCGGCAAGCCGAAGACTGGAAGTCCCGACGCGGGAACGAGCTTTAGCTTGCAGCTTGTAGCTTGAAACTTGAAACTGCTTTGCAAAAGCTCGAGGACACACCGTGACGGACACCCACCGCTCGCCTTCGCCCGACACGGCGCAGGACGCCGCCAGTGCAATGGACCAGGCTCTGGACTGGCTCATCGTGCTCGACAGTGCGGACGACGAGCAGACCCGGCAATTTCACGCGTGGCTGGCGGCCGATCCGTTGAATGCCGAGGCGTTCGCCAAGGCGCAGGCCATCTGGGATGGGCCGCAGGTGGTGCAATGCGCGCAAAGTCTCGCCGCGAAGCCTGCGAAAGTGACCTTGCTCAAACGTCTGCGTCCGCACTGGAAACCGTTGGCTACCGCTGCCGTTCTGGTGCTCGGTCTGTTCAGTTTCAGTAACCTGCCGATGCGTATTCAAGCCGATCACCTGACCGTGGTCGGCGAGCGCCAGCGCCTGCAACTGGAAGACGGCTCCAAGGTGCTGCTCAACACCAATTCGGCATTCTCCAGCACCATCAATGAGCGCCAGCGCGTGGCGCGGTTGTACCAGGGCGAAGCGTTTTTCGAGATTGCCGCCAACCGTGGCCAGCCGCTGGAAATCGACGCCGGTCCGGTACAGGCCAGCGTGCGCGACACCGCGTTCGCCGTGCGTTATCTGGATGGCGTGGCGCAAGTCAATGTGCAGCGCGGCGATGTCGATCTGCGCGCCACGCACAACGACGCGCGGGTACGCTTGTCCGCCGGCGAAAGCATCCGCATCGGCCCCAACGGTTTCGACCGCCCGGCCAAACTCGATACCGCCACGGATCTGGCCTGGGTACAAGGTCGGTTGATCTTCGAGAACTGCCCGCTCGACAAGGTGCTGGCCGAACTACGCCGCTATTACCCGGGCTGGATCATCAACACCAACGAGCAGTTGGCCGACGTCAACGTCACCGGCAACTACCGCCTCGACCAGCCGCTGGACGTGGTGCGCTCCCTCGCCCACATCACCTCGGCGCGCCTGCAGGAATTCCCGGCGCTGGTGATCTTGAACTAAATGAGAATTATTTTTACTCGATAGCCGAATCCCGTTCGTCTCGTTATAGCCAATGCAATTGATTCGCATCTTCTGACGCGAATCAGCACCTATAAAGATTCGTGCGACACGGAGCGCTATCGATGTCCTCTCGCCTTACCCGCCAGACTGCTTCCCCTTCCCGCGTATTGTCGCTGCTGACGGCCGCCATCCTGATGGCCGGCACCGCACCGCTGATGGCTGCCCCCGAACAGCCGGCGCGCAACATGGGTGATTATTCGTTCTCTATCGGCCAGCAACCGCTGGTGTCGGCACTCAATGCCTTCACCAGCGTGACCGGCTGGCAGGTCGGCTTGCCGGCAGAACTGGGTCAGGGCGTGTCATCGCCAGGCGTGCGCGGTTCGCTACCGCCGGAAAAAGCCCTGGAGCGCCTGTTGGTGGGGACCAACCTGAGCTTCCGCAAACTGAGCAACAACAATGTGGTGCTGGAGAAGCGCACCACCAGTGGCGCACTCAATCTGGATCAGGTGACCATCAGCGCCACCCGCCAGGAACAGTCGATCAACAGCGTGCCGGCCACCGTCACCGTGCAGACCCGCCAGGACCTGGACCGCAACAACGTCAACACCATCAAGGATCTGGTGCGCTACGAGCCGGGCGTCTCCGTCGGTGGCGCCGGCCAGCGCGGCGGGATCAGCGGCTACAACATTCGCGGCATCGACGGCGACCGCATCCTGACCCAGGTTGATGGCGTCGAAGTACCGGACGGTTTCTTCAACGGCCCGTACGCCAAGACCCAGCGCAATTACGTCGATCCGGAAATCGTCAAACGTGTGGAAATCCTCCGTGGTCCGGCCTCGGTGCTGTACGGCAGCAATGCCATCGGCGGCGCCGTCAGCTACTACACCCTCGACCCGGACGACATTATCAAGCCCGGCAAAGACGTCGGCGCCCGCCTGAAAACCGGCTACAGCTCCGCTGATGAGAGCTGGCTGAAATCCGCCACCGTCGCTGGCCGTGCCGAGCAGTTCGACGGTTTGCTGCACTACAGCCAGCGCGACGGCCACGAAACCGATTCCTACGGCAGCAACAACGGCACAGGCCTTGAGCGCACCGCCGCCAACCCGGAAGACGTCAAAGCCACCAACGTGCTGGCGAAGATCGGCTGGAACTACAACGACGATTCGCGCCTGGGCCTGACCTACGAAAAGTACAAGGATGATCGCGACACCGATCAGAAAAGCGCCTACGGTGGCCCGTACTTCAACGGCGCTCCGACCATCCCCGACAGCATGCTGCCCGGCGGCATGTACCAGTGGCGCACCGGCAACGACACCATCACCCGTGAGCGCTTCGGCATCGAACATCGCTTCGCCCTCGACAGCCTGCTGGTCGATAACGTGAAGTGGAGCCTCAACCACCAGATAGCCAAGACCGACCAGAGCACCGAAGAGTTCTATTACCCGATGTCGCGCAAAGTCTTGCGTACCCGCGACACGATCTACGAGGAAAAGCAGTGGGTATTCGATGCGCAACTGGACAAGGCGTTTGCCATTGGTGACACCGATCACGTGCTGACCTACGGCACCACGATCAAACAGCAGAAAGTCACCGGTTCGCGCAGCGGCGACGGCAAGTGCCTGGCGATCGGCCGTGGCTGCACTGCGATCGGTGCCACCAGCGCAGCGGATGTGCTGAAGAAGTCCAGCGACTTCCCGGACCCGACCATCAACACCTACAGCCTGTTCGCCCAGGATCAGATCAGCTGGAACAAGTGGACCTTCCTGCCGGGCCTGCGCTACGACTACACCCAGCTCAAGCCGCACATCACTCAGGAATTCCTCAACACCGTGGCCGCCGACGGCAACGGCACCGTCAGCGACGAGAACAAGACCTGGCACAAAGTCTCGCCCAAATTCGGCCTGACCTACGCCCTGACCGACAATTACACCTGGTACGGCCAGTACGCCGAAGGTTTCCGCACGCCGACCGCGAAAGCGTTGTACGGGCGCTTCGAAAACAGCACCACCGGTTACAACGTGGCGCCGAACCCGAACCTGGAACCGGAAAAAAGCAAAAGCTATGAAACCGGCCTGCGCGGCAACTTCGAGCAAGGCTCGTTCGACGTGGCGGTGTTCTATAACAAGTACCGCGATTTCATCAACGAAGACGCCGTCACCCCTGGCTACGACGAACTGACCTTCCAGTCGAGCAACATCAAGCACGCGACCATCAAGGGCGCCGAAGTCAAAGGCCGCTTGAATCTGGACGCGTTCGGCGCGCCGCAAGGCCTCTACACCCAAGGCTCGATCGCCTACGCCTACGGTCGCAACAACGATAACGGCGAGCCGCTCAACAGCGTCAATCCGCTGACCGGCGTGTTTGGTCTGGGCTACGACCAAGACAACTACGGCGGCCTGCTGAGCTGGACCGTGGTGAAGAAAAAGGACCGCGTCGACGACAGCAACTTCAAATCGCCGGATGGCGTCAGCAGCCAGTTCAAGACCCCGGGCTTCGGCATTCTCGATCTGGCCGGCTATTACAAAGTCACCGACGACGTCACCGTCAGCGGCGGCATCTACAACCTGACCGACAAGAAGTACTGGCTGTGGGATGACGTGCGCGGTTACGACAGCGTCGGCGAAGCCTCGGTGACGCAACCGGCCAACCTCGATCGCCTGACCCAGCCGGGCCGCAACTTCGCGATCAATCTGGTCTGGGACATCTGATCCGGACAGCCCTGCGGCGCGCCTGTTCATCAGCGCGTCGCGGGGCTTTTTTTACCGTCCGGCACTTGCCCGTTCGTCTCGTTATCAAGCGCCTCTTTTATCAAGGACATCTCATGACCACTTCGGAAAAAACCCTGCGTTCACAACGCCTGAACCAGATCACCCACGAGCCGCACAGCAAGCTCGACGCACTGGTCAAAGCCCATGCGCCGTTCGAAACCCGCGCCAACTTCGCCCGTTTCGTGGTGGCGCAGTACCTGTTCCAGTCGGAGCTGGTTGACCTCTACAACAACGCCGAACTGACCGCCATCGTCCCTGACCTGCCGGCCCGTTGCCGCGCTGAAGCGGCCAAGGCTGACCTCGCCGATCTCGACACCGAAGTGCCGGCGCCGGTCGCGGGCGCGGTGAAAAACCCGAGCAAGGCTCGTGCCCTGGGCTGGATCTTTGTTTCCGAAGGTTCGAAGCTCGGCGCGGCGTTCCTGATCAAACGCGCGGTGGCCCTGGAGCTGAGCGAAACCTTTGGCGCCCGTCACCTGGGTGAGCCAGAAGGTGGCCGTGCCGAGGGCTGGAAGAGCTTCGTGCGTACCCTCGATTCGCTGCAGTTCAGTGCTGAAGAAGAAGCTGAAGTCGAGCAAGGCGCGATCGATGCGTTCAACCGCTTCACCGTGCTGCTGGAACAGGCTTACGCCACCGAAGCCGAACCGGCCTGACACACCACAAATCCCACCTGTGGGAGTGAGCCTGCTCGCGATGGCGTCCTGTCATTCAACATGAATGTCGACTGATACACCGCCATCGCGAGCAGGCTCACTCCTACAGGGGAACGCCGTAAACCTGTAAGATTCCCATCCCGCTTCAGAAGCAACCGCTGAGCCCATGCCGCAACCCGCCACCTCAAAACTCGCGCGCCTGCTGTTCGGCCTGCTGGCCTACGTCAGCCTCGGCATCGGCCTGATTGCCATCGTCGTGCCCGGCTTGCCGACCACCGAGTTCATCCTGCTCGCCGCCTGGGCCGCGACCCGCAGCTCGCCGCGCCTGAGCGCATGGCTGGAAAACCATCGGCTGTTCGGGCCGATCCTGAGCAACTGGCGCAACGGCAAGATCATCGCGCGCAAGGCCAAGGTCAGCGCCACGATCAGCATGCTGCTGTGCGCGACGTTGATGCTGGTGATGCTCGATCACGGCTGGCCGGTGTATCTGGCGATTGCCGGGATGACCCTCGGCAACCTGTGGATCTGGTCGCGCCCGGAATCTATTTCTGTCTAGTCCACACCGAGTTTCTGTGTGAAGCGCTTTTGTGGCGAGGGGATTTATCCCCGATTGGCTGCGAAGCGGCCACCAATCAGACATTCGCAAGGTTTCAGTTTCAGACTGGTTCTCAGGTGTTGGGTCTGCTTCGCAGACCATCGGGGATAAATCCCCTCGCCACAGGAGCCCCCTGCCCTTGCTTCACCAAACAGGTTATTCAACGTGCTGAAACTTCCCTGTAATTAATCGCCTTTTCAGCACAATCTCCTGCGCAAACGTTTAGCGCTGACCGTTCGTCGGCAAACACCTCATGCACCCTCGTCCGACGCCGATGAGCATTGAATGGCGCTGAATGGATTTGGCGAACCGGTTACTCCGCCCGGGCCACCTGCTCATTCATTCACGAGATCGCCCCATGTTCGACTCTCTCTCCATTCGCCTGAAAATCGTCCTGCTCTCCGGCCTGTGCCTGCTCGGTGTGGTCGCGCTGATCGTCGGCATGAACATTTACCAGACCAACCAGAACGACGATCTGGTCAGCGACTCCAGCAGCAAGATGCTCACCGCCAGTGTGCAGAACCTGTTGCAGGCCAAGGCTGCCGAGCAAGCAGTGCGGGTGCAGAAGACTTTTGGCGAAAGCCTGACGGTAATCACCGCCCTGGCCGACCAGATCAAGGACATGCGCGTGTTGGCCGCCAAGCGTTCGCTGGACGCCGGCGCCCTGCGTGAAGAGTTGAACCAGAGCCTGAAAACCGCGTTCGAGCGCAATGACAAGGTGCTCGGCATCTGGCTCGCCTTCGAACCCAACGGGCTGGATGGCAAGGACAGCGAGTTCGTCAACGACGCCGCGCGCCAGTCCAACGAAGCCGGGCGTTTTGCGAGTTACTGGAGCCGCGCCGCCGGCTCGGCGCTGAACACGATCATGGTCGAAGAAGACATGACCAAGACCACCCTCAGCCTCAGCGGCACGCCGTATAACAGCTGGTACACCTGCCCTCGCGACAACAAGCGCGCCTGCCTGCTCGACCCGTATGCCGACACCGTGGGCACCAAGGAAATGTTGATGACGACCATTTCCGTGCCGCTGATCGTCGACGGCAAGGCCATCGGCGTGGTCGGTGTCGACATCGCCCTCGATGCCCTGCAAGCGGCAGCCGTGGAGTCCCAGCGCACCCTGTTCAACAACGCCGGGCACATGCTGATCGTCTCCGGCAGCGGCGTGCTCGGTGCCGACAGTTCCGACGCGACCAAGGTCGGCAAGAAAATCAGCGACTCCCTCGGCGCCGACGGCAAGGACCTGCTGCAACTGGTCAGCAGCGGCACACCGAAAATTCTCGAACAGGGCGACCTGATTCGCGCCGTGTACCCGGTCGATCCGATTGGCAGCTCGCGGGCCTGGGGCGTGGTCATCGACCTGCCGAAACAGGTGCTGCTGGCCGACTCGGTCAAGCTGCAAGCGGTGCTCGATGATGCCCAGAAAACCGGAGTGATCACTGCGCTGCTGGTGGCGATCGCCGCCGGTCTGATCGGCCTGCTGCTGATCTGGCTCACCGCGTCGGGCGTGACCCGGCCGATCAACAGCGTTGCCGACATGCTGAAGAACATTGCCAGCGGCGAAGGTGACCTGACCCAGCGCCTGAACTACAGCAAGCAGGATGAACTGGGCGAACTGGTGAACTGGTTCAACCGCTTCCTCGACAAGCTGCAACCGACCATCGCCCAGATCAAGCAGAGCATCACCGAGGCCCGTGGCACCGCCGACCAGTCTTCGGAAATCGCCCGCCAGACCAGTGAAGGCATGCAGGTGCAGTTCCGCGAGATCGACCAGGTTGCCACCGCCTCCAACGAAATGAGCGCCACCGCCCACGATGTCGCCAACAGCGCATCGAACGCGGCCAACGCTGCCAAGGGCGCCGATCAGTCGGCCAGGGACGGCATGTCGATCATCGAGCGCAGCACCCGCGACATCAATCAACTGGCTGATGAAGTCAGCAAAGCCGTGACCGAAGTCGAAGCGCTGGCGGTCAACAGCGAGCAGATCGGCTCGGTGCTGGAAGTGATCCGCAGCATCGCCGAACAGACCAACCTGCTGGCGCTCAACGCCGCCATCGAAGCGGCTCGCGCCGGCGAGAGCGGGCGTGGTTTCGCGGTGGTGGCCGATGAAGTGCGCAACCTCGCCAAGCGTACCCAGGATTCGGTGGAAGAAATCCGCATCGTGATCGAGCGTATCCAGACCGGCACCCGTGGCGTGGTGGCGACCATGCACTCGAGCCAGACCCAGGCGCACAACAACGCCGGGCAGATCCGTCAGGCGGTGGATGCGCTGGGCAAGATCAGCGATGCGGTGACGGTGATCAGCGACATGAACCTGCAGATCGCCAGCGCCGCCGAACAGCAGAGCGCCGTGGCCGAAGAGGTCAACCGCAACGTCTCGGCGATTCGCACCGTGACTGAAACGCTGACTGAACAGGCCACCGAATCGGCGGCAATCAGCAGCCAACTGAATGCCCTGGCGAGCCAGCAGATGAAGCTGATGGATCAATTCCGCGTCTAGCAAACCTGCAAGAATCCCTGTGGGAGCGAGCCTGCTCGCTCCCACAGGGGTAAGTGTTCACCCGCTGGCGTTTTCATCTGACTCGAGATTCTTTTGCACTATCATCGCCCTCTCTCCCGGAGGGCCTTCGATGACTGATTTACTCACGTCCATTCAAGCCGCACTCGGCTTGCCACACACGCCTATTCCCATCACCGCCCGTGGCGCTCTGCCCTCGGCGTTCGCCGTCACCGATCTGGCCTGCGCCAGCATCGCCGCTGCCGGTCAGGCCGTCGCCGAACTGCTCCAGCAACAAACCGGGAAGCTGCCTGCCGTCGAAGTCGACCGACGCCTGGCCTCGTTCTGGTTCGCCACCTCGTTGCGTCCGATGGGCTGGGAAGTCCCGCCGCTGTGGGACCCGGTGGCCGGTGACTACGCGACACAGGATGGCTGGATCCGCCTGCACACCAATGCCCCGCATCACCGCGCCGCCGCCGAAAGTGTGCTGGGAGCCTGCGCCGACCGTGCCGCGATGGCAGCGAAAGTCGCGCAATGGAGCAGTGCCGATCTGGAGCAAGCGGTGGTCGACGCCAAGGGCTGTGCCGCGCAAATGCGCAACTGGACGCAGTGGCAGCAGCATCCGCAGGGGCTGGCGGTGAACGCCGAACCGCTGGTGCATTTCATCGATTCGCAAGATGAAAAGGCCACCACATGGCAAGGCTCAGTGGCGCAACCGCTGGCTGGCCTCAAGGTGCTGGACCTGACCCGCGTGCTCGCCGGCCCTACCGCCAGCCGCTTTCTCGCGGGGCTCGGTGCCGATGTGCTGCGCATCGATCCGCCGACCTGGAACGAACCAGGCGTGGTGCCGGAAGTCACCCTCGGCAAACGCTGCGCACGGCTGGATCTGCATCAACCAGCCGATCGTGCACTGTTTGAAAACCTTTTGAAGGACGCCGACATCCTGCTGCACGGCTACCGCGCCGATGCGCTGGAACACCTCGGTTTCGGCGCCGAGCGCCGTCGGCAACTGGCTCCGGGGCTGATCGACGTCTGCCTCAACGCCTACGGCTGGAGCGGCTCGTGGCAGAACCGCCGCGGCTTCGACAGCCTGGTGCAGATGAGCAGCGGCATCGCCGAGGCCGGACAGCGCTGGAAGCAGGCCGACAAACCCACGCCGCTGCCAGTGCAGGCGCTGGACCATGCGACCGGTTATCTGATGGCGGCGAGTGCGATCCGGCTTTTGACGGAACGTTTGAAGACTGGCCGGGGCGGCTCGGCGCGGTTGTCACTGGCGCGCACCGCCAAACTGCTGATCGAGCATGGGCCGGGGGCTGGCGAGGCGTTGCGCGCCGAAGAGGCGCAGGATCAAAGCTCGTGGGTGGAACAGACACCCTGGGGGCCAGCGCACCGCTTGCTGGCGCCGGTGAAGATCAGTGGGACGCCACTGCAATGGGCGTTGCCGGCCACCGAACTGGGTTCGCATCGCCCACAGTGGTGACCCTCTGACCGCTTTCGTGAGCAGGCTCGCTCCCACATTTGAAATGCGCTCCCCCTGTGGGAGCGAGCCTGCTCGCGAAGAGGCCAGAACTGAAAACATAAAATCAGGATCAATCCGCCCTGCTCAAAGACGTCCACAACACCTGCGCCGCATACCCGCGAAAGGGTCGCCAGGCCTCAGCCCGATCAGCCAGTTCCCGCGCCGAAGGCCGCGTGCCTTCCAGCACTTCCAGCGCCCGTAACAACCCGACATCGCCATGGGGAAACCCGTCCATATCGCGCAACTGCCGCAGCGCAATGTACTGCGCCGTCCACTCGCCAATCCCGTGTAACGCCAGCAACCGCGCCACACCGCCCTCGCGATTCGGCTCGAACAACAGCGGATCCTCCAGCAACGCCTGCGCCACGCCCGAGAGCGTCCGCCCGCGACTTTTCGGCATGCCCAGCGCAGCCAGATCAGCCGCCGCCAGTACTAGCGCCTCGGGAAATACATGAGTCAGACCCGGCACCGCCGAGCGCAACGCTGCGCCATAGTGCGCGAGCAGTTTTCCCGCCAGGCGAATCGCCGCGACCACGGTAATCTGCTGCCCCAGCACTGCGCGAAAGGCCAGTTCCAGACCGTCCCACGCACCCGGCACGCGCAGCCCCGGGCGCTCGGCAATCAACCGCGCCAGCAGCGGATCGGCAGCCAGATGCCGTTGCATCAGCGCCAGATCGGCATCCAGATCAAACAGACGGCGCAAGCGCCGGACGATCTCGGGCTCGGCGCCCGGATCAGGAAAATCCAGCTCGACTTCCAGCGCATCCGCCGCGCCCGCCCACACCGACACCGTGCCATGCACCCCGTGCAAGCCGATGCTGCGCGAATAAACGCCATCAACCACCGTCTCCATCCCGACCACCGCCCGCGCTGCAAGAAACCCCAGCATCGCGTCCCAGTCATAAGGCGGCTGATAAGCCAGCGCCAACCTCACAACGACAGCACACCGCTGTACAAGCCATACGCCGCCAGCCCCGCACCGATGATCACGCAGGTGAAAATCAGCTTCTCGACATGGGTGAACAACGGCTGGCCCTGCTCATGCTTGGCCTTGGCAAACAACACCACCCCCGGCGCATACAGCAGCGCCGACAGCAGCAAATATTTGACCCCGCCGGCGTACAACAGCCACACCGCGTAACACAGGGCGATGCCGCCGATCAGCAGGTCCTTGGTGCGTTCGGCCGAGGCGTGTTCATAGGTTTCGCCGCGCCCGCTGAGCAGCACCGCGTAAGCTGCCGACCACAGGTACGGCACCAGGATCATCGACGAAGCAAGGTAGATCAGACTGGTGTAGGTGCCGGCGGAAAACAGCGTGATCAGCAAAAAAACCTGGATCATCACGTTGGTCAGCCACAGCGCATTGACCGGCACGTGGTTGGCGTTTTCCTTTTTCAGGAACGCCGGCATGGTCTTGTCCCGCGCTGTGGCAAACAGGATTTCGGCGCACAGCAGCGCCCACGAGAGCAACGCGCCGAGCAGGGAAACCGCCAGACCGAGGCTGATCAGCAACGCACCCCAGGGCCCGACGATGTGTTCCAGCACCGCCGCCAGCGACGGGTTCTGCAGGGTCGCCAGTTCCGGTTGGCTCATGATCCCCAGCGACAGCACGTTGACCAGCACCAGCAGCGCCAGCACACCGACGAAACCGATCACCGTGGCGCGCCCGACATCGGTGCGTTTCTCCGCCCGTGCCGAGTACACGCTGGCGCCCTCGATACCGATGAACACGAACACCGTGACCAGCATCATGTTGCGCACCTGATCCATCACCCCGCCGAAGCTCGGGTTGCTGTGACCCCAGATGTCGCGGGTGAAGATGTCGGCCTTGAACGCCACCGCCGCAATGACGATGAACATGATCAGCGGCACGATCTTGGCAACCGTGGTCACCTGATTGATGAACGCCGCCTCCTTGATCCCGCGCATCACCAGAAAATGCACGGCCCACAACAGCACCGACGCACAGCCGATGGCGATCGGCGTGTTGCCCTGGCCGAACACCGGGAAAAAGTAACCGAGGGTGCTGAACAGCAACACGAAATAACCGACGTTGCCCAGCCAGGCGCTGATCCAGTAACCCCACGCGGACGAGAACCCCATGTAGTCGCCAAACCCGGCCTTGGCGTAGGCGTAGACGCCGGAATCCAGCTCGGGTTTGCGATTGGCCAGGGTCTGGAACACGAAGGCCAGAGTCAGCATGCCGATGGCGGTGATGCCCCAGCCGATCAGGATCGCCCCGGCATCGGCGCGCGCCGCCATGTTCTGCGGCAGGGAAAAAATCCCCCCGCCAATCATCGAACCCACCACCAGGGCGATCAACGCACCAAGGCGAAGCTTTTGCGTCGGTTGCGACATTCCAGTCTCCCTTTTCCTGACAAAGGTTCTCGAAACCTGTTTATACCTGTGGCGAGTTATACCTGTGGCGAGGGGATTTATCCCCTCGCCACAAGGTGTGTCTGTTTCTGGGTATTAACTAAACGGATAAAGCGTAAGTACGTTTATTGAATAACGCCAATTAACGCCTCTTATATATAGCCAACCACGCTAACGCCTAACACGGCTAGTCGCTTTTTGTGCGCAGATCCTGATTATTCGATTCTGTACTGAAAACAGATGTGAAAAATTTGCCAAAAGCTGAAAAGCAACTAGCGTGATAATTCGAAAGTAATAGGAGCAATTCCCAACCACACCTGCCAGAAGCCTCTGGAATAGGCCTCTTCGGGCAGCAGCTTTATGCCATCAGCTCTTTCATAAGTCATTCATTAACAATGGAATGTGGCCATGAACTGATCTAAGTCAGCTGTTTGAACAGGCAACAGCATTACGCTGTGAACTCTTCTCTCCTGCAATGGAGTCATGCAATGTCTGAAGCTCCCGGAAAACTACGACTAGGTGCACTGGTTGCATTGGTAGTCGGCTCAATGATCGGTGGCGGGATATTCTCTTTGCCACAAAACATGGCCGCCAGTGCCGACGTCGGCGCGGTATTGATCGGCTGGGCCATCACCGCTGTCGGCATGCTCACCCTCGCTTTTGTCTTTCAAACCCTCGCCAATCGTAAGCCTGATCTGGACGGCGGTGTCTACGCCTACGCCAAGGCCGGTTTCGGCGATTACATGGGTTTCTCGTCCGCCTGGGGTTACTGGATCAGCGCCTGGCTGGGCAACGTGGGTTACTTTGTTCTGCTGTTCAGCACCCTCGGCTATTTCTTTCCGGTTTTCGGTGAGGGCAACACCGTGGCGGCGGTCATCGGCGCCTCGGTGCTGCTGTGGGCCGTGCATTTCCTGGTGCTGCGCGGGATCAAGGAAGCGGCGTTCATCAACCTGGTAACCACCGTCGCCAAGGTTGTGCCGCTGCTGCTGTTCGTCCTGATCGCGATCTTCGCGTTCAAACTGGACATCTTCACCGCTGACATCTGGGGCGTGAAAAACCCGGATCTGGGCAGCGTGATGAACCAGGTGCGCAACATGATGCTGGTCACCGTGTGGGTATTCATCGGCATCGAGGGTGCGAGCATCTTCTCGGCACGGGCGGAGAAGCGTTCCGATGTAGGTAAGGCCACCGTGATCGGTTTCATCACCGTGCTGTTGTTCCTGGTGCTGGTCAACGTGCTGTCACTGGGCATCATGACTCAGCCAGAACTGGCCAAACTGCAGAACCCGTCGATGGCTGCCGTGCTCGAGCACGTGGTCGGTCACTGGGGCGCGGTGCTGATCAGCGTCGGTCTGATCATCTCGCTGCTCGGGGCACTGCTGTCGTGGGTGCTGCTGTGCGCGGAGATCATGTTCGCCGCCGCCAAAGATCACACCATGCCGGAGTTCCTGCGCAAGGAGAACGCCAACCACGTACCGGTCAACGCCCTGTGGCTGACCAACGCGATGGTGCAGATTTTCCTGATTATCACCCTGTTCTCGGCCAGTACTTACCTGTCGCTGATCTACCTCGCCACCTCGATGATTCTGGTGCCGTACCTGTGGTCGGCGGCCTACGCCCTGCTGCTGGCGGTGCGCGGCGAAACCTACGAAGGCTTCGTGGCCGAGCGGCGCAAGGACCTGATCATCGGCGGTATCGCCCTGGTCTACGCGGTCTGGCTGCTGTACGCCGGCGGGGTCAAGTACCTGCTGCTTTCGGCCCTGCTGTATGCCCCCGGCGCGATCCTGTTCGCCAAGGCCAAGCTGGAACTCAAACAAGCGGTTTTCACCAACGTCGAGAAGCTGATTTTCGCCGCGGTGGTCGTCGGTGCCCTGGTGGCGGCCTACGGTCTCTACGACGGCTTCCTGACTCTGTAATTGCCCAACGTTTTATCTCTGGAGGATCACTGCAATGACCACGGAAAAAGTTAAGTACGGCGTCCATTCCGAAGCCGGCAAACTGCGCAAAGTCATGGTTTGCTCCCCAGGTCTGGCCCACCAGCGGCTGACCCCGAACAACTGCGATGAACTGCTGTTCGACGATGTGCTGTGGGTCGCCCAGGCCAAGCGCGACCACTTCGACTTCGTGACCAAGATGCGTGAACGCGGGATCGACGTGCTGGAAATGCACAACCTGCTGACTGATATCGTCGCCATCCCTGAAGCGCTGGACTGGATCCTGGAACGCAAGGTCACCGCCGATTCGGTGGGCCTGGGCCTGATCAGCGAAGTGAAATCCTGGCTGCGTAGCCTGGAGCCACGGCGCATCGCCGAGTTCCTGATCGGTGGCGTGTCTGCCGATGATCTGCCGGACAGCTTCGGTGGCAAGATCATCGAGATGTACCGCGATTTCCTCGGCCACTCCAGCTTCATTCTGCCGCCGCTGCCGAACACCCAGTTCACCCGCGACACCACCTGCTGGATCTACGGTGGCGTGACCCTGAACCCGATGTACTGGCCGGCGCGCCGTCAGGAAACCCTGCTGACCACTGCCATCTACAAATTCCACCCGCAGTTCACCAACGCCGATTTCGAGATCTGGTACGGCGACCCGGACAAGGATCACGGCAGCTCGACCCTGGAAGGCGGCGACGTCATGCCGATCGGCAACGGTGTGGTGTTGATCGGCATGGGCGAGCGCTCTTCTCGCCAGGCCATCGGCCAACTGGCGCTGAACCTGTTCAAGAACAAAGCCGTGGAAAAAGTCATCGTCGCCGGCCTGCCGAAGTCCCGTGCGGCGATGCACCTGGACACCGTATTCAGCTTCTGCGACCGCGACCTGGTGACGATCTTCCCGGAAGTGGTGAACCAGATCGTCGCGTTCACCCTGCGCCCTGACGAAAGCAAACAGGGCGGCATCGACATCCGCCGCGAAGAAGGCACCTTCCTCGACACCGTGGCCAAAGCCCTCAACCTGCCGAAACTGCGCGTGGTGGAAACCGGTGGCAACAGCTTCGCCGCTGAACGCGAGCAATGGGACGACGGCAACAACGTGGTGGCCGTGGAGCCGGGCGTGGTCATCGGCTACGACCGCAACACCTACACCAACACCCTGCTGCGCAAGGCAGGCGTGGAGGTCATCACCATCAGCGCCGGCGAACTCGGTCGCGGCCGTGGCGGCGGCCACTGCATGACCTGCCCGATCATCCGCGACCCAATCGATTACTAAACGACCATCTCCCCGGCCGCCCCCATCCCGTAGCGGCCGGGCCGATTACCGAATCCAAGGAGAATCATCATGGCGTTCAACATTCACAACCGTAACCTGCTCAGCCTGGAACACCACACCCCACGTGAGCTGCGTTACCTGCTCGACCTGTCCCGCGACCTCAAACGCGCCAAGTACACCGGCACCGAGCAGCAGCACCTGAAGGGCAATAACATCGCCCTGATCTTCGAAAAAACCTCGACCCGCACCCGCTGCGCGTTCGAAGTGGCGGCCTACGACCAAGGCGCCAACGTCACCTACATCGACCCGAACTCCTCGCAAATCGGCCACAAGGAAAGCATGAAAGACACGGCCCGCGTGCTGGGTCGCATGTACGACGCCATCGAGTACCGTGGCTTCAAGCAGGAAATCGTCGAAGAACTGGCGAAGTTCGCTGGCGTGCCGGTGTTCAACGGCCTGACCGACGAATATCACCCGACGCAAATGATCGCCGACGTGCTGACCATGCGTGAACACGCCGACAAGCCGATCCATGAAATCAGCTACGCCTACCTCGGCGATGCGCGCAACAACATGGGCAACTCGTTGCTGCTGGTCGGCGCCAAACTCGGCATGGACGTGCGCATCTGCGCGCCGAAAGCCCTGTGGCCGCATGACGATCTGGTCGATCGTTGCAAGAAATACGCGGAAGAATCCGGTGCACGCATCACCCTGACCGATGACCCGAAAGCGGCGGTCAAAGGCGTCGACTTCATCCACACCGACGTCTGGGTATCGATGGGCGAACCGGTGGAAGCGTGGGCCGAGCGTATCCAGCAACTGATGCCGTACCAGGTCAACAAAGAGCTGATGAAAGCCACCGGCAACCCGCGCACCAAGTTCATGCATTGCCTGCCGGCGTTCCACAACAGCGATACCAAGGTCGGCAAACAGATCGCCGAGCAATATCCGCACCTGGCCAACGGCATCGAAGTGACCGACGACGTGTTCGAGTCGCCAGCCTGTATCGCCTTCGAGCAAGCGGAAAACCGCATGCACACGATCAAGGCGATTCTGGTCTCGACCCTGGCTGATCTGTAACCACTGCTGATCCATGATCGTTCCCACGCTCTGCGTGGGAATGCATCCCGTGACGCTCTGCGTCACAGCGGACGCGGAGCGTCCGTGGCGGCGTTCCCACGCAGAGCGTGGGAACGATCAACATTCCTCTGTTTTAGAAGGACATGCACCATGCGTATCGTCGTAGCTCTGGGCGGTAACGCCCTGCTCCGCCGTGGCGAACCGATGACTGCTGACAACCAGCGCGCCAACATCCGCATCGCCACCGAGCAAATCGCCAAGATCCATCCCGGCAACCAACTGGTCATCGCCCACGGCAATGGCCCGCAAGTCGGCCTGCTGTCGCTGCAAGCGGCAGCCTACACCTCCGTCACCCCTTACCCGCTGGACGTGCTCGGTGCCGAAACCGAAGGCATGATCGGCTACATCATCGAACAGGAACTGGGCAACCTGCTGGACTTCGAGGTGCCGTTCGCCACCCTGCTGACCCAGGTTGAAGTCGACGCCAAGGACCCGGCGTTCCAGAACCCGACCAAACCGATCGGCCCGGTCTACGACAAGGCTGAAGCGGAAAAACTCGCCGCCGAAAAAGGCTGGGCCATCGCCCCGGACGGTGACAAGTTCCGCCGCGTGGTCGCCAGCCCACGGCCGAAACGCATCTTCGAAATCCGTCCGATCAAATGGCTGCTGGACAAGGGCAGCATCGTTATCTGCGCCGGTGGCGGCGGGATTCCGACCATGTACGACGAGCACCGCAACCTCAAGGGCATCGAGGCGGTGATCGACAAGGACCTGTGCTCGTCGTTGCTGGCCGAGCAACTGGAAGCCGACTTGCTGGTGATCGCCACCGACGTCAACGCGGCGTTCATCGACTACGGCAAACCGACGCAGAAAGCCATCGCCGAGGCGCATCCGGATGAACTGGAACGCCTGGGCTTTGCCGCCGGCTCCATGGGACCGAAGGTGCAGGCAGCCTGCGAATTCGCACGCCATACTGGCAAAGTCGCGGTGATCGGCTCGCTCGCGGACATCGAAGCGATTGTCCAGGGCTCTGCGGGTACTCGCGTCAGCACGGCGAAGCCGGGTATCAGCTATCGATAATTAGAAACTCCGGGGGCAGGCTCAAGGTCTGCCCTTCTCCCATGCCTTGAAAGGAGAAACCCATGGCCCAATTCGAACCCGGTCGTCTGCACATCGAGCGGCACGCGTTGACCGACGATGACGTCAATTACAACGTGCACCTCGACTATGAAGTGTTCACCGACCCGCAAAAAGGCAAAGGGATACAGTTCACCCTGCATGGCAGCATGCAGGGCAAGGACATGAAGGAAACGTTTTTCCTGCCCAAGGAAGAGGCTTACAACTTCGCCCGCGACGTGACCCGGATCGCCGAAAAATACGGGATTCCCAAGACCCACAGCCAGATCGGTTCGGTGCACAAACATTACGACTTAATGTTTGAAGACATCCGCAAGCAGTTGAATATGCAATCCGGCGACCCGGTCAATCTCGAGCATTTCGAATAACCTGGATTTTGCACATTGATCGTTCCCACGCTCTGCGTGGGAATGCCGCCACGGATGCTCCGCGTCCGCTGTGACGCAGAGCGTCACGGGATGCATTCCCACGCGGAGCATGGGAACGATCAGCGCAGGACACAGGTTTCACCATTAGCCCGCCCCAAGGCATACTTGCCCCCCTCCGCACTGCAGAACACTGAACCGCCCCATGCGTATCCACGTCAGCTTCATCGACCGCGTCGGCATCACCCAGGAAGTCCTGGCTATCCTCGGTGGGCGCAATCTCAATCTGGATGCGGTGGAGATGATTCCGCCCAACGTCTACATCGACGCGCCGACCTTGAGCCCGCAAGTGCTCGAAGAACTGAAAGATGCGCTGTTTCGTGTGCTCGGCGTGGAAGCGGTGACCGTGGTCGACATCCTCCCCGGCCAGCGTCGGCACTTGCAGCTCGATGCGTTGCTCGCGGCAATGACCGATCCGGTGCTGGCACTGGACAGCGCTGGCAAGGTACTGCTGGCCAACCCGGCCTTGATCGCGCTGTACGGGCGTGAGCCGGCGGGGGAAAGTGTCTCCGAATTGTTCAACGATCCCGGCCTGCTGGACACCCTGCTCGAACAGGGCTTCCGCCTGCCGCTGCGGGAAATCACCGTCAACGGCCAGACCCTGTTGCTCGACGCCACACCGATCACCGACGCCGGCGCGCTGTTGACCCTGTATCAGCCGAACCGTATCGGCGAACAGCTCTCGGCACTGCACCACGACCATGCCGAAGGTTTCGATGCGCTGCTCGGCGAGTCCCCGGCGATCCGCACCCTCAAGGCCCGCGCACAACGGGTGGCGGCGCTCGATGCGCCGCTGCTGATTCAGGGCGAAACCGGCACCGGTAAAGAGCTGGTGGCCCGCGCCTGTCACGCCATCAGTGCGCGGTACAGCGCGCCGTTCCTGGCACTGAACTGCGCCGCGCTGCCGGAGAACCTCGCCGAGAGCGAACTGTTCGGCTACGCCCCCGGCGCCTTCACCGGCGCGGCGCGAGGCGGCAAACCGGGGCTGATGGAACTGGCCAACCAGGGCACGGTGTTTCTCGACGAGATCGGCGAGATGTCGCCGTACTTGCAGGCCAAGTTATTGCGCTTCCTCAATGACGGCAGCTTCCGTCGCGTTGGCGGTGATCGTGAGGTGAAGGTCAACGTGCGGATCCTCAGTGCGACCCACCGCGACCTGGAAAAAATGGTCAGCGAAGGCCTGTTCCGCGAAGACCTGTTCTACCGGCTCAACGTGCTCAACGTCGAAGTGCCGCCGCTGCGCGAACGCGGTCAGGACATCCTGCTGCTGGCGCGCTATTTCATGCAGCAGGCCTGCGCGCAGATCCAGCGTCCGGTCTGCCGCCTCGCCCCCGGCACCTATCCGGCGCTGCTCGGCAACCGCTGGCCGGGTAACGTGCGGCAGTTGCAGAACGTGATCTTCCGTGCGGCAGCGATTTGCGAAAGCAGTCTGGTGGATATCGGCGATCTCGACATCGCCGGTACCTCGGTCGCACGGCAAACCGACAGCGACGTCGACAGCCTTGAACAAGCGGTCGAAGCCTTTGAGCGTTCACTGCTGGAAAAGCTCTACGTCAGCTACCCCTCGACCCGCCAACTGGCGAGCCGCCTGCAAACTTCGCACACGGCCATCGCCCATCGCCTGCGCAAATACGGCATTCCCAACAAAGCCTGAGAGCCCCCCCATTCCCTGTAGGAGTGAGCCTGCTCGCGATAGCGGTCTGACATTCAACATGTGCGGCGTCTGACACATTGCTATCGCGAGCAGGCTCACTCCTACAATGATTTGTGACGGATTCGAAATCCGTTCAAAAACGACCTCCGTCTGTACTGAAAGCGCTACAGCGGAACGATTTCGCTACACCATCCTCCAGCGACCGCTGTGCAAGGCTTTGATCCGCTTCAGCTTTTTTCCCTGCCCTGATCTGTAGCGATTTCGCTACACACCTTCACCATGCACCCTCACCAAAAACACATAACTCATTGTTTTATATAGATAAATACAAGCTGGCCGCGTTCTTGCTAAGTAACCGCTCATAAAATCAGGGCATTACCGCCCGAGCCTTCCACCGCGTCCACCAGACGAGTCTGGCCCCCTTAGGAGTTTCCATGAGCGAGTTGCGTTTTACTGAAGATCACGAATGGCTGCGCACCGAAGCTGACGGCAGCGTTACTGTCGGCATCACCGCTTTCGCGCAGAACGCTCTGGGTGACGTGGTGTTCGTGCAACTGCCTGACCTGCAGGCTTACGAAAAAGGCGCCGAAGCCGCCACCGTGGAATCGGTGAAAGCCGCCAGCGGCGTGTACATGCCGCTCGACGGCGACGTGCTGCAAGTCAACCCGGCGCTGGAAGACGCTCCGGAACTGGTCAACGAAGACCCGCTGGGCGAAGGCTGGTTCTTCCGCTTCCAGCCAAGCGATGCATCGGCTGTGGCGAAACTGTTGGATCAGGACGCCTACGACCGTCTGATCAAAGCCCAAGCCGAAGCCTGAGGAGTAGCGACATGACCCAAGTAAACCTCGGCACCGCCAACGAATTCATTGCCCGTCACATCGGCCCGCGCGCCAGTGACGAGCAAGCCATGCTCAATAGCCTCGGCTTCGATTCGCTCGAAGCGCTGAGCGCCAGCGTGATTCCGGAAAGCATCAAGGGCACCAGCGTGCTCGGCATGGACGACGGCCTGAGTGAAGCCGACGCCCTGGCGATGATCAAATCCATCGCCGGCAAGAACCAGCTGTTCAAGACCTACATCGGCCAGGGCTACTACAACTGCCACACGCCGTCGCCGATCCTGCGCAACCTGCTGGAAAACCCGGCCTGGTACACCGCTTACACCCCATACCAGCCAGAAATTTCCCAGGGCCGTCTCGAAGCACTGTTGAACTTCCAGACCATGATCAGCGACCTCACGGGTCTGCCGATCGCCAACGCCTCGTTGCTCGACGAAGCCACCGCCGCTGCCGAAGCCATGACCTTCTGCAAACGCCTGAGCAAGAACAAGGGCAGCCACCAATTCTTCGCCTCGATCCACAGCCACCCGCAAACCCTCGACGTGCTGCGCACCCGTGCCGAGCCGTTGGGTATCGACGTTGTGGTGGGCGATGAGCGTGAACTGAGCGACGTGACGCCGTTTTTTGGCGCGCTGCTGCAATACCCGGCCAGCAACGGTGATGTGTTCGACTACCGTGAACTGACCGAACGCTTCCACGCCGCCAACGCGCTGGTCGCCGTGGCCGCTGACCTGCTGGCCCTGACCCTATTGACCGCCCCGGGCGAGTTCGGCGCTGACGTCGCCATCGGTTCCGCGCAACGCTTCGGCGTGCCGCTGGGCTTCGGTGGCCCGCACGCCGCGTACTTCTCCACCAAGGATGCATTCAAGCGTGATATGCCCGGCCGTCTGGTCGGCGTGTCGGTTGACCGCTTCGGCAAACCGGCCCTGCGCCTGGCGATGCAGACCCGCGAGCAACACATCCGCCGCGAGAAGGCCACGTCGAACATCTGCACCGCCCAGGTGCTGCTGGCCAACATCGCCAGCATGTACGCCGTCTACCACGGCCCGAAAGGCTTGACCCAGATCGCCAACCGCGTGCATCACCTGACCGCGATTCTCGCCAAGGGCCTGAGCGCACTGGGCGCGAAAGTCGAGCAGGACAGCTTCTTCGACACCCTGACCCTCGCCACCGGCGCGCAGACCGCCGCACTTCACGACAAGGCGCACGCTCAGCAGATCAACCTGCGCGTGATCGACGCTCAGCGTTTGGGCCTGTCGGTCGACGAAACCACCACTCAGGCTGACATCGAAACCCTGTGGAGCCTGTTCGCCGACGGCAAGACCCTGCCGGACTTCGCTGCCCTCGCCGCTTCCGTGCAAAGCACCATCCCGGCCGCGCTGGTACGTCAGTCGCCGATCCTCAGCCACCCGGTGTTCAACCGTTATCACTCGGAAACCGAGCTGATGCGCTACCTGCGCAAACTGGCGGACAAGGACCTGGCACTGGATCGCACCATGATCCCGCTGGGTTCGTGCACCATGAAACTCAACGCCGCCAGCGAAATGATCCCGGTAACCTGGGCCGAATTCGGCGCCCTGCACCCGTTCGCCCCCGCCGCACAGAGCGCCGGTTACCAGCAACTGACCGATGAACTGGAAGCGATGCTCTGCGCCGCCACCGGTTACGACGCGATTTCGCTGCAACCGAACGCCGGTTCGCAAGGTGAATACGCAGGTCTCTTGGCGATTCGTGCTTACCATCAGAGCCGTGGCGACGAGCGCCGCGATATCTGCCTGATCCCCTCGTCCGCCCACGGCACCAACCCGGCCACCGCCAACATGGCTGGCATGCGCGTGGTCGTGACCGCGTGCGATGCCCGTGGCAACGTCGACATCGAAGACCTGCGCGCCAAAGCCATCGAGCACCGCGAACACCTCGCCGCGCTGATGATCACCTACCCGTCGACACACGGCGTGTTCGAAGAAGGTATCCGCGAAATCTGCGGGATCATTCACGACAACGGCGGCCAGGTGTACATCGACGGCGCCAACATGAACGCGATGGTCGGCCTCTGCGCACCGGGCAAGTTCGGCGGCGATGTGAGCCACCTGAACCTGCACAAAACCTTCTGCATTCCACACGGCGGTGGCGGCCCGGGCGTCGGCCCGATCGGCGTCAAGTCGCACCTGACCCCGTTCCTGCCGGGCCATGGCCAGATGGAGCGCAAAGAAGGTGCGGTCTGTGCAGCACCGTTCGGCAGCGCGAGCATTCTGCCAATCACCTGGATGTACATTCGCATGATGGGTGGGGCGGGTCTGAAGCGTGCTTCGCAACTGGCGATCCTCAACGCCAACTACATTTCCCGTCGCCTCGAAGAGCACTACCCGGTGCTGTACACCGGCAGCAACGGTCTGGTGGCGCACGAATGCATCCTCGACCTGCGCCCACTGAAAGACAGCAGCGGGATCAGCGTCGATGACGTTGCCAAACGCCTGATCGACTTTGGCTTCCACGCCCCGACCATGTCGTTCCCGGTCGCGGGCACGCTGATGATCGAGCCGACCGAAAGTGAATCCAAGGAAGAACTGGACCGCTTCTGCGACGCCATGATCCGTATCCGCGAAGAAATCCGCGCAGTGGAAAACGGCACCCTGGACAAGGACGACAACCCGCTGAAGAACGCCCCGCACACGGCGGCAGAGCTGGTCGGCGAGTGGACCCATCCGTACAGCCGCGAGCAAGCGGTGTATCCAGTGGCGTCGTTGATCGAAGGCAAATACTGGCCGCCGGTCGGCCGCGTCGACAACGTGTTCGGCGACCGCAACCTGGTGTGCGCCTGCCCGTCGATCGAAAGCTACGCTTAAAGAATGAGGGGCGGGTTTACCTGCCCCGATTTCAGCAAAACCATAGATCCCAAAGTGGGAGCGGGCTTGCTCGCGAATGCGGTGTATCAGTCGCCATCAATGTTGCCTGACACACCGCATTCGCGAGCAAGCCCGCTCCCACAGGGGATTTGTGTCCAGCCTTGAGCTTGCGCCAATTTCTATAACAAGAAACCGGAGAACCACTCATGTCGTTAAGCGTGTTCGACCTGTTCAAGATTGGCATCGGCCCTTCCAGCTCCCACACCGTCGGCCCGATGCGTGCCGCTGCGCGCTTCGCCGAAGGCCTGCGCCGGGACAACCTGCTGTCTGCAACCAACACCGTCAAAGTCGAGCTGTACGGCTCTCTCGGCGCCACCGGCAAGGGCCACGGCAGCGACAAAGCCGTGTTGCTCGGCCTCGAAGGCGAACATCCGGACACCGTTGATACCGAAACCGTCGCCGCGCGCCTGCAAGAGATTCGCGGCAATGGCCGGCTGAACCTGCTCGGTGAACACAGCATTGCGTTCAACGAGAAAGAACACCTGGCGATGATCCGCAAGCCGCTGGCCTATCACCCCAACGGCATGATCTTCCGTGCGTTCGATGCGGCGGGCATTCAAATCCGCAGCCGCGAGTACTACTCGGTGGGCGGTGGTTTCGTAGTCGACGAAGACGCGGCCGGTGCCGACCGCATCGTCGAAGATGCCACCGCGCTGACCTTCCCGTTCAAAAGTGCCAAGGACCTGCTCGGCCATTGCGCTACCTACGGTCTGTCGATCAGTCAGGTGATGCTGACCAACGAAAGCGCCTGGCGTCCGGAGGCGGAGACCCGCGCCGGTCTGCTGAAAATCTGGCAGGTGATGCAGGACTGCGTCGCCGCTGGATGCCGCAACGAAGGCATTCTGCCGGGCGGGCTGAAGGTCAAACGCCGGGCGGCAGCACTGCATCGGCAACTGTGCAAGAACCCGGAATCAGCATTGCGCGATCCGCTGTCGGTGCTCGACTGGGTCAACCTGTACGCGCTGGCAGTCAACGAAGAAAACGCCAACGGCGGACGCGTGGTGACTGCGCCCACCAACGGCGCGGCGGGGATCATCCCGGCAGTGCTGCATTACTACATGCGTTTTATCCCGGGTGCCAACGATGACGGTGTCGTGCGCTTTCTGCTGACTGCCGCCGCCATCGGCATTCTGTACAAGGAAAACGCCTCGATCTCCGGTGCTGAAGTCGGCTGTCAGGGCGAGGTCGGCGTCGCCTGCTCGATGGCCGCCGGTGCGTTGTGTGAAGTCCTTGGCGGCAGCGTGCAGCAAGTGGAAAACGCTGCGGAAATCGGCATGGAACACAATCTCGGCCTGACCTGCGACCCGATTGGCGGGCTGGTGCAGGTGCCATGCATCGAGCGCAACGCGATGGGTTCGGTGAAGGCGATCAACGCGGTGCGCATGGCGATGCGTGGCGACGGGCAACACTTCGTCTCCCTCGACAAGGTCATCCGCACCATGCGCCAGACCGGCGCCGACATGAAAAGCAAATACAAGGAGACCGCCCGTGGCGGTCTCGCGGTCAACATTATCGAATGCTAATTAGCCCCCTCTCCCTCCGGGAGAGGATTGGCGCGAATCAAGGAGTCCCGCATGTCCACCGAACAACTGTCGAAAACCCCGCTGCACGCTCTGCACCTCGAACTCGGCGCCCGCATGGTGCCGTTCGCCGGCTACGATATGCCGGTGCAATACCCCCTGGGCGTGATGAAGGAACACCAGCACACCCGCGAGCAGGCCGGGCTGTTCGATGTCTCGCACATGGGCCAGATTCGCCTGACCGGCGCCAATGCCGCCAAGGCCCTGGAAACCCTGGTACCCGTGGACATCATCGACCTGCCGGTGGGCATGCAGCGCTACGCGATGTTCACCAACGAGAACGGTGGCATCCTCGACGACCTGATGGTCGCCAACCTCGGTAACGACGAGCTGTTCCTGGTGGTCAACGCCGCGTGCAAGGATCAGGACCTCGCGCATCTGCAAAAGCACATCGGCGATCAGTGCACCATTACGGAGCTGTTCGAAGCGCGCGCGCTGCTGGCGTTGCAAGGTCCGGCAGCGGTCACCGTGCTGGCGCGACTTGCGCCGGAAGTGGCGAAGATGACGTTCATGCAGTTCAACCGCGTGCAACTGCTGGGCGTGGATTGCTTCGTCAGCCGCTCGGGCTACACCGGTGAAGACGGCTTCGAAATCTCGGTACCGGCAGCCGACGCGGAAAAACTCGCCCGCGCCCTGCTCGCCGAACCGGAAGTCCAGGCCATCGGCCTCGGCGCTCGCGATTCGCTGCGCCTGGAAGCCGGCCTGTGCCTGTACGGCCACGACATGAACACCGACACCACGCCGATCGAAGCCAGCCTGCTGTGGGCGATCTCCAAGCCACGACGCGCTGATGGCGCACGGGCCGGCGGTTTCCCGGGGGCGGAGACAGTTTTCGCTCAGCAACAGAACGGCGTCGCACGCAAACGCGTCGGCCTGCTGCCACAAGAACGTACCCCCGTGCGTGAAGGCGCGGAAATCGTCAACGAAGCCGGCGAGATCATCGGCAGCGTGTGCAGCGGCGGCTTCGGTCCGACCTTGGGCGGTCCTTTGGCGATGGGTTACCTCGACAGCGCTTATGTCACCCTCGACACGCCAGTCTGGGCCATCGTCCGTGGGAAAAAGGTGCAAATGCTTGTAAGCAAAATGCCATTTGTTCCACAACGCTACTACCGTGGTTGATTGACTGTTTCTATACGTAACGCGATTGCGTTATGCGTGCACTAATGTGTAACGCAATCGCCACAAAAAAGTGCATTTTCTAACATTTGATTCGAATATGAACTTTGCTTATAACAATCGAAAACAATTGAGCAGGTTAATCGTCTAAGCCGCACTAGTGAACTGACTAATTGCCAGCAAGGGCAGGAAAACCGGGGCCTTCACGGGGCTTGTTTTTTCTCCCGTAGTTGGCGTAGAGTTTGTCCACTGTGTTTGCATGGGTCAGCTTGGAATCGTGACCTGGGCAGTAGCCTACAAAGTTAGCTACATCCCGTTCGACGTCTTCTTACTCTCCTGCAACCAGCCCCAGTACTCTTTCATGAGAAAGAGACTGTCATTAATTTTTTGCGTCAAAGGAAATAAGAAATGTCCACACGTCAGAGCGGTACCGTCAAGTGGTTTAACGACGAGAAAGGTTTTGGTTTTATCACTCCAGAAAGCGGTCCGGATCTGTTCGTGCATTTCCGCGCCATCCAGGGCAACGGCTTCAAGAGCCTCAAAGAAGGCCAGAAAGTGACCTTCGTTGCAGTGCAAGGCCAGAAAGGCATGCAGGCTGACGAAGTACAAGCTGAAGCTTAATCTTCTGTAACGAAAAAGCCCCTGATATTGATATCAGGGGCTTTTTTGTGCGCGCGAATCCGTAAAATGGCGCTTCCATTTGCGTCCAGAGGCTGCCATGTCGAAAAACCTGCTCACTCCCCAGGGCGATTTTCCTGCCGTAGGCCTGGGCCGTCGTCTGGCCGCGATGTTCTATGACTTTCTGCTGTGCACCGCCCTGCTGATCGTCACCGGTTTCATTTACAAACTGATCCAGGCCGCGATCATCGGCGAAGAACGCCTGCGCGTGCTGACCGATGCCGGAAAAATGGATGGCGATCCACTGTACTCCACGGTGCTGCTGCTGGTGCTGTTCGCCTTCTTCGCCAAGTTCTGGACCCACGGCGGGCAGACGCTGGGCATGCAGGTGTGGGGGATTCGCGTACAGAACGCTGATGGCAGCGCGATCAGCCTGTGGCAGGCGCTGCTGCGCTTCATGGTGTCGATCGCATCATGGCTGTGCGTGGGGCTTGGCTTCTTCTGGTCGCTGTATGACCAGCAGAAGCGCACGTGGCATGACATCTATTCCGATACCCGCGTGGTGCGGATTCCGAAGAAAACCAAATAACCCTCCAAAACGCAGAAACAACTGTGGGAGCGGGCTTGCTCGCGAAGGCGCCGTATCAGTCGAGTTAGATGTTGACTGATATGACGCCTTCGCGAGCAAGCCCGCTCCCACAGGTTTTGTATGCTGCCTTTAGAGCTTAGGCGTTACCCGCCAGCTTCATCCGCGCGGCCTGAGTAAAGTCCAACATGCGCTTCAACGGACGGATCGCCTGCGGAATCAATGCCGGATCGACAAAGATCTCGTTCGTCCCTTCCTTCAAGCTCTTGAGCGTACGCTCAAGGGTGTTCATGGCCATCCACGGGCAATGTGCGCAACTGCGGCACGCTGCGCCGTTACCGGCGGTTGGCGCCTCGATGAAGACCTTGTCCGGGCACAACTGCTGCATCTTGTAGAAGATGCCGCGATCGGTGGCGACGATCAGGGTCTTGTTCGGCAGGCTTTGCGCGGCAGCGATCAACTGACTGGTAGAACCTACTGCATCCGCCAGTTCGATCACCGAGGTCGGCGACTCCGGGTGCACCAGAATCGCCGCGTCCGGGTACAGCGCCTTCATGTCTTCGAGCTGCTTGGACTTGAACTCCTCGTGAACGATACAGGCACCGTCCCACAGCAGCATGTCGGCGCCGGTCTTGCGCTGGATGTAAGTCCCCAGGTGCTTGTCCGGGCCCCAGATGATGGTCTCGCCGTTGTCCATCAGGCTTTCGACGATCTCCAGCGCGCAGCTCGAGGTCACGACCCAGTCAGCCCGGGCTTTGACCGCTGCGGAGGTATTGGCATACACCACCACGGTACGCTCCGGATGTTGATCGCAGAACGCCGAGAACTCGTCGACCGGGCAACCCAGGTCCAGCGAGCAAGTCGCGTCGAGGGTCGGCATCAGCACGCGTTTTTCCGGGTTGAGAATCTTCGCCGTCTCACCCATGAACTTCACACCGGCGACCACTACGGTCTTGGCCGGATGGGCATTGCCGAAGCGAGCCATCTCCAGGGAGTCGGAAACACAGCCACCGGTTTCTTCGGCCAGGGCCTGAATCACCGGATCGCAATAAAAGTGGGCAACCAACACCGCGTCCTGAGCCTTGAGCTCGGCGGCGATGGCAGAACGGTAATAAGTCTCTTCCTCGGCCGTCAGCGGTTTGGGCTGTTTGGCATCGAGGTGGGCTTGAACCAGAAGGCGTTCGGAAATCTGCGTCATGTTCGCAAGACCTGCAGGCGCTTTCGCGCGAAAGTCGAGTATACACCCGGCTCCGGACCGCTTGAGGGTACCGCCGGGAGAGTGAGTATTATCAGGCACGGACAGCATTGAAGCTGCGCAAGGCTACAGAATATCCCGTTGATACAAAAGATCATTCTGACCTGTGTCAGCACCGACGGCACTGAACAAATGCTCACCCGAATTGCAGGCAAAAAAAAACCCGGAAATCCTCACTTTCGTGGGCCTTCCGGATTTTCTAAACCGCCAAATATGGTGGGTCGTGTGGGATTCGAACCTACGACCAATTGGTTAAAAGCCAACTGCTCTACCAACTGAGCTAACGACCCGCTGTGTGGTGGCGCGTATAATACTGATTTTTAAGGACTATTCAACACCTTTTTTAAAATAATCAAAAATAAGGTGTTGGGTCGTCCACACCAGCGGCCGCAAAGCCTTCTGCGCGCAGGCGGCAGCTGTCGCATTTGGCGCACGCGCGGCCTTCATCGTCGGCCTGATAGCAGGAAACGGTGAGGCCATAATCAACGCCCAGCTTCACGCCGGCCTGGACGATCTGTGCCTTGCTGAGGTTCTGCAGCGGCGCCTGAATGCGAAAGCCATTGCCTTCCACGCCCGCCTTGGTCGCCAGGTTGGCCATACGCTCAAACGATTCGATGAACTCGGGACGGCAATCCGGGTAACCGGAATAATCCACCGCATTGACGCCGATGAAGATGTCACGGGCGCCAAGCACTTCCGCCCAGCCCAACGCCAGAGACAGGAACACGGTGTTGCGGGCTGGTACGTAGGTCACCGGAATGCCCTCGCCCAGCTCTTCCGGAATATCGATGCTGGTGTCGGTCAGTGCCGAACCACCCATGCCGTTCAGGTTCAGGCCGATCACTTTGTGCTCGACCACACCCAGGTCACGGGCCACGCGAGCAGCGGCGTGCAGCTCAGCGTGGGAGCGCTGACCGTAATCGAAGCTCATGGTGTAGCAGGCGTAGCCTTCGGCCCGAGCCATCGCCACCACGGTGGCCGAATCCAGGCCACCCGACAGCAGGATTACCGCACGTTTTTCGTTAGTGTTCTGTTGTTCAGTCATCTCAGCGCCCCGGCTCATCATTCCATAGATATTTATGCAGTTGCAGTTGCAACCGCACTGGCAGGTTATCCGCCACCACCCAGTCCGCCAGATCCCTTGCGTTGAGGTCATGGTGACTTGGAGAAAACAGGACTTCGCCGGCACGCCGGTCGAGCCCGTACTGGATCAGCTTGGAAACCGCCCAGTCATAGTCTTCCCGCGAGCAGATGACAAATTTCACCTGATCGTTGGGAGTCAGCAGTTCGATATTCTCGTAACGGTTGCGATGAGCTTCTTTCGAGCCCGGCGTCTTCAGGTCGACAACGCGGCTGACCCGTGGGTCGACGGCCGAAACGTCGAGGGCACCGCTGGTTTCCAGCGAGACCTCGTAACCGGCATCACACAACCGCTTGAGCAAGGGAATGGCATTGGGCTGTGCCAGCGGCTCACCGCCAGTGACACACACATAGCGTGGGCGGAACCCGGCCACCTGCTCAAGGATATCGTCGAGGGTGCGGATCGTACCGCCGGTGAACGCATAGGCGCTGTCGCAGTACTGGCAACGCAATGGGCAACCGGTCAGGCGCACAAAAACCGTGGGCAGCCCGGCAGTCCGCGTTTCCCCCTGCAACGAGTAGAAAACTTCGGTGATTCTCAATGTGTCTTGCATAGTCGCCACGGGCGTAACAGCTAAACAGGCTGTCCGCCTCCGTCAGGCACTTCAGGTAACCCCGCCAACGCGTAGATCACCAGAAGCGTGTTTCAGAAAAAGGGCGTGAATTCTAACGAAAAAACCCGCGACAAGCGCGGGTTTCTTCCAAACGGGGTGAAGCACAGTTACATGCGTTGCAGATCGCGTTGGGCCAACTGAGCTGCAGAGGTCCCCGGGTATTGGGAAACCACCTGTTGCAGAATGCCTTTGACCTTGTCGGTGTGACCGAGGCGGCGCTCTACGTCAGCCAGCTTGTACAGCGAATCCGGCACTTTGGCATGCTTGGGATACAGTTGCGAAACCTTGGCAAACGCTTGACCTGCACCTTGCAGATCGCCCTTGGCCAGATTGACTTCGCCCAACCAGTACTGGGCATTGCCCGCGTATTGACTGTTCGGGTATTTGCGCAGGAATGCCGAGAAAGCCTGGCTGGCCTTGTCGAAATCCTTGGCTTTGATCAGGTCGAAAGCCGCATCGTAATACAGCTTTTCCTTGGCCGGATCACCCGGCTCGCTACTCGCAGCAGGTGCCTGGGCAGCAGCCCCGGCGCCAGCGGCAGCACCGGCAGCAGCACTTGCATCGCCACCGGCAGAAGAATTCTCAGGAGTCGCGGCAGGTGCAGCACCGGATCCTATGCGCCGATCAAGATCCTGGTATCGCTCCAGGGATTCCTGCTTCATGCGCGCAACCTGATTCTGCAGTTCTTCAATCACACCTTGCTGGCGCGATATCTGATCCTGCATCTGTTGCAGTTGGTTGAACAGCATGCCCTGTGCCGAGGCAGGGGCCGAAGCCGCTCCCCCGGCATAGGCGCCGTTCGTACCGTAACCCGCAGGCGGATAACTGCTCCCGCTATTGTTATAACCGGAGTTGTCATCGACCACAGGAACCGCAGCCCACGCCGCAAGCGGCGCGAGGCTGAGAGCCAGAACAGTTACAGCACGACGGCACGTTCGCATATCGAATTACTTACGCAGTTCGACGCGACGGTTTTGAGCCCAGGACTGCTCGTCGTTGCCGGTAGCAACTGGACGCTCTTCGCCGTAGGAAACCAGTTCCAGCTGAGCTGGGGAAACACCTTGCAGTACCAGGTAGCGCTGAACGGCTTTCGCACGACGCTCGCCCAGTGCCATGTTGTACTCACGAGTACCACGTTCGTCGGTGTTGCCTTCCAGAACAACGCGAGCGCCGTTTGCTTTCAGGTCTTTGGCGTGAACATCCAGAGCGCGCATGGCTTCTGGCTTCAGGTCCGAGCTGTCGTATTCGAAGTAGAAGGTGGTGATTGCGCGCAGAGCAGCTTCTTCGCTCAGGGAACCGTCAACGGCACCAGTGTTTGCGCCGTAACCAGCGTTTGGATCAACAGCGCCTTCACCGGCGTTGTCGCCGCCTTTGGACGAGCAACCTACAGCTACAGCCATGGCCAGAGCCAGCGCAGCAAATTTACCAAACTTCAGCATTTCCATCGTGAAACTCCTAATGAACCCCAGTGTGTTAAGTAAAACGTGTAGCGCCGCGTCAGTTCAGGTAAGGGGACCAGGACGGTTCTCTGACTTCGCCTTGAGCGGTAGGAAGCGGGAGCCTCACGCGTCCATTAATGGACACGAGCATCAAGACTCCCCGGCCCTGCTGGCGGGTGGCGTAGATTACCATGGTGCCGTTGGGCGCAACAGTAGGCGACTCGTCCAGAGTGCTATCAGTTAGGATTTTTACACTTCCGCGCTGCAAATCCTGAGCCGCCACTTTGAAATTGGTGAAACCGTCCTGACGATGGATCATCACCAGGGTCTTTTCATCAGCCGAAAGCTTCGGGTTGGCGTTGTAGTTGCCGATGAAGGTCACTCGCTCCGCACCGCCGCCACTGGCGCTGGTTTTGTAGATCTGTGGTTTGCCGCCACGGTCCGAGGTGAAGTAGATGGTCGAACCATCCTTGCCCCAGTACGGTTCGGTGTTGATGCCAGGACCTGCAGTCACGCGAGTGATCTGACGCGAACCCAGGTTCATCACATAGATGTCCGGGTTGCCATCTTTCGACAGTACGAATGCCAGGCGATTGCCATCCGGCGACCAGGCTGGCGCGCCGTTCAGGCCTTCGAAGTTGGTGATCTGCTCACGGCGACCGGTGTCGATGTTCTGCATGAAGATGCGCGGACGCTTCTGCTCGAACGACACATAGGCGATGCGTTTGCCATCCGGTGCGAAACGCGGCGACAGGATCGGCTCGCGCGATTGCAACAGAGTCACGGCGCGGGCACCGTCATAGTCCGAACGCTGCAGGGTGTAGCGAGTGTTCTTCTCGGAGAAACGCTCGGCTGTCACGTACAGCAGACGGGTCGAAAACGCACCTTTGATACCGGTAAGTTTTTCGAACGACTGGTCAGAGATGAAGTGCGCCATGTCACGCAGTTGCTCGGTAGTACCGGAAACACTGCCGTCAGCCACTTTCTGCTCGGTGGCCACGTTGAACAGTGCCCATTGCACCTGCAGACGGCCGCCCGCTGGAGCAATGCTGCCGACCATGATGAATTGAGCATTCACCGCCTTCCAGTCACGGAAGATGATTTCGCTCGGCTGGCTTGGCTGGCTGATCATGTTTTGCTTTGGAATCGGCGAGTAGTAGCCCGAATTCCGCAAATCGTTGCCAATGATTTCGGCCATATCGTCAGGCAGCACTGCACCGCCCTGGAAACCGAACGGCACTACGGCAATTGGCGTCGCCTGGGAGCTGCCACTGCTGACCAGGATATTTTTCTCTTCTGCGGTGGCCAGTCCTGCAAAGCAGAACATGACGACAAGCAGTCCTCGAAGAAGGTTTCTCACAAGGCTAGATCCTCAGGTGTGAATGTCATCTTGAATGAACGATAGGGTGCGAAATCCGCTGGACTCAAACCCTGCATTTCGGTCAATCGACCAATATTTTTTACAGCCGCGACGGTAGAACTGTCGAACGGCGCGTCACCGCTGGATTGAAGAACCTTGACGCTCGAGATTGTTCCGTCAGGCAGCATGCCGATCTGCAGAGTCACTTTCATGCCTTTACGGGCAGACGGTGGCTGCGCCCAACCTTCAGATGCTCGCGCACGAATCAAGTCATCGAAGTTGCCAGCCGTTTCATCACCCAACTCATCCGACTTGGTAGCCTGACGCTCGGTTTTATCGGACAGCAAGTCAGCCAATGCCTGAGCCTTCTTGTCCTCTAGTGACTTACGGGCTGCATCCTGCGTTTTCTTCTTCGCAGCATCAGCGGCAGCTTTCTTCTTCGCGTCCTCGGCGACTTTCTTCTTCGCCTCTTCAGCTTCAGCTTTTTTCTTGGCGTCTTCGGCGGCTTTCTTCTTCGCGTCTTCGACGATCTTCTTCTTGGCTTCTTCAGCGGCCTCTTTCTTGGCCTCTTCCTTAGCCTCTTCTTCGGCTTTCTTCTTGGCTATATCAGCCAATTGTTTCTCTTCTGCCTTCTTGGCCTCGGCTTTCTTCGCATCGTCGGTTTTCTTGGCTTCATCAGCCTTTTTTGCCTCGTCCGCTTTCTTCGCCTGATCGGCCTTCTTGGCTTCCTCGGCCTTTTGAGCCGCTTCTTCTTTCTTTTGTTCCGCAGCCTTCACCGCTTCCTGCTCGACCTTTTTCTGTTCCATCTGCTCGACTTCGGTCTGGCGCGCGGCGGATTTCTTCGCCTCACCCGCAATCTTCTGATTGGTCTGGGTGATTGCCGGACTTTTCGATTTCAGTTGGTACAAGGTCGCCTGGACAATCGGCTTGGCCGGCGGCAGCTCTGGTGTAAAGGCAAAACTGACGAACAGCATGCCGAACACCAGCACGTGCAGGACAATTGCCAGAACACTAGGCCAGAAGTAGCTTTCCGAGGCGGACGGCTCTCGCTGTTGCTGCATCAGGGGGCCTCGGTGATCAAGCCAACATTACCGACCCCGGCTTTCTGCAACCCGCCCATGGCGCCCATGACGGAACCATAGTCGACGGTCTTGTCGCCGCGGATGAAGACCTGGGTACGTTTGCCGCCTTCAGTGCCGGCACGAATGATCTTGGTCACCGCGTCGGTCATTTGCGGCAGGGTCATGGCCCTGTCCTGTTGCTTCTCGGTATCGACTTCGCTGCCAAGGTTCCAGTAGTAGGTCTTGTCAGCCTTGATCGAAATGGTCAGGACCTGAGTGTTGTTGTCCTGCGGCAAGGCTTCGCTGGAAACCTTGGGCAGATCAACTTTCACGCCCTGATTGAGCATCGGCGCGGTCACCATGAAGATGACCAGCAGCACCAACATCACGTCGATGTAAGGCACCACGTTCATCTCGGCGACCGGCTTGCGCTTTTTGCGAGCTCGAGCGATTAAAGCCATTGGAAATTACCTGCTTATTCTTCGCTGGTGTGCACTTTGCGGTGCAGGATCGCCTGGAATTCATCGGCGAAGGTGTAGTAGCGGCTCAGCAAGGTTTCGCTGCGGGCAGAGAAACGGTTGTAAGCAATAACGGCCGGGATCGCGGCGAACAGGCCGATCGCCGTGGCGATCAAGGCTTCGGCGATACCCGGGGCCACGGTGGCCAGGGTCGCTTGCTGGGCCTGAGCCAGACCACGGAAGGAGTTCATAATGCCCCATACGGTACCGAACAGACCGATGTACGGGCTGACCGAACCGACGGTGGCGAGAAACGGCAGGCTCTGCTCCAGCTTCTCTTCTTCACGAGAGATGGCAACACGCATGGCACGCGCCACACCTTCCATCACCGCCTCAGGATCGACGCCTGGCTGCTGACGCAGACGGGAGAACTCCTTGAAGCCGGCACGGAAGATCTGCTCCACGCCCGAATCCGGATCCGGGTTGCTGCCGGCCTGACGGTACAGCTTGGACAGGTCGATACCCGACCAGAAGCGCTCTTCGAAGCTCTCCAGGGCGCGTCGACCGGCGCGCAGCAGGTTGCTGCGCTGAAAGATCATGATCCATGAGGTCACCGATGCGGCCACCAGGGTCAACATTACCAACTGCACCACGATGCTGGCATTGCTGACCAGGCTCCACATGGAGGAATGGTCGACGACGTTAGCTTCCACGCTTTATCTCCTGCTTTGAGTGTTTACCCGTGCCGCCCGCGTCGGCAAAGGCCGCACGCAAGGATTCGGGCATGGCCCGGGGTTTCAAACTTTCGGTGCGCACACAGGCCACCAGAAACTGCCCCTCACAGAGCAGCACATTATCCGTGGCCCGCCTGACCTGCTGTTTAAAGCGCAGGCTGGCACGGTTCAATTCGATTACATCAGCGCTTACCAGCAGTTCGTCGTCCAGTCGCGCCGGCGCGTGATAGCGCGCTTCGCTGGAATGCACGACAAACAACAGATCCTCCCCGGCCAGTTCCGACTGGGCAAAGCCCAGCGTCCGGAGCCGCTCGGTTCGAGCCCGTTCCATAAACTTGAGGTAATTAACGTAATACACGATGCCGCCGGCATCGGTGTCCTCGTAATAAACGCGACAACGATGTGCGAACGGCTCAAGCCCGTTTTGCGCGCGCATACTCTAGTGCTTACTCCTCGGGTTGCCAATCCAGCCAGGCAACTGTTTTTCATTGTTCAAAGGCTTTACCGCAAAAGTACCGCCCTGTGACAGTACAAACGCTGAATAAATCGACAATAAATGTGTACTAATCGTCTACCGCATCGGGAAACTCGTCTACCACGGGCATCTCGCCCATTCGTGACGGAATGTTTAAACCGAAATGCAGGTACGCATGCCGTGTCACCACCCTGCCCCGTGGCGTGCGCATGATGTAACCCTGCTGAATCAGGTACGGCTCCAGCACATCCTCGATGGTGTGGCGTTCTTCACTGATCGCCGCCGCCAGGCTGTCGATGCCCACCGGACCGCCGTCGAACTTCTCGATCATGGTCAGCAGCAAGCGCCGGTCCTGATGATCGAAGCCGTGTTCGTCGACATCCAGCAGGTTAAGCGCCAGATCGGCGACTGCCTTGGTGATGTGGCCCTTGGCCCGGACTTCAGCAAAATCGCGTACCCGCCGCAGCAGACGGTTGGCGATTCGCGGCGTACCGCGGGCGCGGCGAGCCACCTCAAAGGCGCCCTCCGGATCCAGCGGCAAGCCGAGAATATTCGCCGAGCGGCTGACAATCGTCGACAGATCGGCGGTGTTGTAGAACTCAAGACGCTGGACAATACCGAAGCGGTCACGCAACGGGTTGGTCAGCATGCCGGCGCGGGTGGTGGCACCGACGAGAGTGAACGGTGGCAGGTCCAGCTTGATCGACCGCGCCGCTGGCCCTTCGCCGATCATGATGTCGAGCTGAAAGTCTTCCATGGCCGGATACAGCACTTCTTCCACGATCGGCGACAGACGATGGATTTCATCGATGAACAGCACGTCGTGCGGTTCAAGATTGGTCAGCAATGCCGCCAGATCGCCCGGACGTTCAAGCACCGGGCCGGACGTGCTCTTGATCGACACACCCATTTCCTGGGCGATGATGTTGGCCAGGGTGGTTTTACCCAGCCCCGGGGGGCCGAAGATCAGCGTGTGATCGAGGGATTCGTTACGGCCACGGGCGGCCTGGATGAACAGTTCCATCTGCTCGCGGACCGTCGGCTGGCCAATGTAGTCGGCCAGGCTGACAGGGCGAATGGCCCGGTCCTGGACTTCTTCGCGCTCGCGCGGGCTGTGCGCGGCGGCGATCAGACGATCAGCTTCAATCACTTAAATCATTCCCTTCAGGGCGCGGCGGATCATGTCTTCACTGCTCAGGTTCTTGTCCTTGATGGCGGAAATCGCCTTGCTCGCTTCCTGCGGCTTGTAGCCCAGGGAAATCAGCGCGCTGACCGCATCGTTTTCTGCGGTGTTGACCGGCGCCGGACCGTCCGGCTGGTTCGGCACCAGGGCGAACATCGCCGGCACGGTTTCCCAGGCCTTGAAGCGGTCTTTCAGTTCGACCAGCAGACGCTCGGCGGTTTTCTTGCCGACACCCGGGACCTTGGTCAGTGCCGAAGTGTCCTGAGATTGCACGCAGCGGATCAGCTCGTCGACTTCCAGGCTCGACATCAGGGCCAGGGCCAGTTTCGGCCCGACACCATTGAGACGGATCAATTCGCGAAAAAAGTCTCGCTCACGCTTGCCGGCGAAACCATAGAGTAACTGCGCGTCTTCGCGTACGACCAAATGGGTGTGCAACGTCAGCGGTTCACCGACCGACGGCAGACGATAAAGGGTGGTCATGGGCACTTCCAGCTCATACCCGAGGCCGTTTACATCCAGAATCAGGTGCGGCGGCTGTTTCTCAGCCAGGGTGCCGCGCAAGCGTCCAATCACGTTTCAGATCCTTGAGCGTTGACCAGCCGGGGGCTGGCGACTATCGAAAGGCGGATTCCTGGCCGACGACCCAGGCGCAGGAAATCCGCTTTCAGGAAAATTGATGCTGATGCTATCAGAGACGCAGGCGCCCGCCACGACTGCGTGCCGTTCCCAAGCCGTGCGGCAGCAGACTGGAACGGGTGTGTGCATGGCAAATGGCAATGGCCAGGGCGTCCGAGGCATCGATTTGCGGTTTGCTGGTCAGCTTGAGCATGTGCATGACCATCATCTGCACCTGCTCTTTATTGGCGGCGCCGGTGCCGACCACGGCCTGCTTGACCTGAGTGGCCGTGTACTCGGCAATTTCCAGACACTCTTCGGCGCCGGCAACAATCGCTGCGCCGCGCGCCTGCCCGAGCTTCAACGCAGAGTCGGCGTTCTTCGCCATGAATACCTTTTCGATGCCCATGGTTATCGGGCCATATGTCTGGATGATTTCACGCACGCCGCGATAGACAATCTGCAGACGCTCATGCAATTCGCCAGCACCTGTGCGAATACAGCCCGAGGCCACATAAATGCAGCCGCCGCGTCCGGTATCGCGAACAATCCCGTAACCGGTGATGCGCGAGCCAGGGTCGATACCAAGAATTAAAGTCATAACGCCTGCAGATTTGGTAAAAGCACGATTTTCAAATCAACCCATAACAAATGTGGGAGCGAGCCTGCTCGCGAAAGCGGTTTCATCATCAGCAACGATGTTGCCTGAAAATCCGCCTTCGCGAGCAAGCCCGCCCCCACATTCAAGCCTAGTCGCTCTCAACCGAGCTGAGCGGCCACGTCTTCCGGAATGTCCGCGTTGGAGTAGACGTTCTGCACGTCATCCAGGTCCTCGAGCATGTCGATCAGCTTGAGCACCTTCTCCGCGCCATCCAGATCCAGCTCGGCGCTGGTGGTCGGCTGCATGACGATTTCTGCGTCATCACCCTTGAAGCCAGCCGCTTCCAGCGCGTTGCGCACGGCATAGAAGCTGGTGAACGAGGTGAACACGTCAATCGAGCCATCTTCATGGCTGACCACGTCGTCGGCATCGGCTTCCAGCGCCGCCTCGGTCAGGGCATCTTCGTCGACGCCCGGGGCGAAGCTGATCTGGCCCTTGCGTTCGAACAGATAGGCCACCGAACCGTCAGTGCCGAGGTTGCCGCCACACTTGCTGAATGCATGACGTACGGCTGCAGCGGTACGGTTGCGGTTGTCGGTCATGCACTCGACCATCACCGCTACGCCGCCCGGGCCGTAACCTTCATAGGTCAGCTCTTCAACGTTGTCCGCTTCGGTCGCACCGGCGCCACGCGCCACGGCACGGTCGATGATGTCACGGCTCATGTTCGCGCTCAGCGCTTTATCCAGCGCCAGGCGCAGACGCGGGTTGGAACCCGGGTCGCCGCCGCCCTGACGGGCCGCAACGGTCAGTTCACGGATCCACTTGGTGAAGATCTTGCCTCTCTTGGCATCCTGACGTTCTTTGCGGTGCTTGATGTTCGCCCACTTGGAATGACCTGCCATAACTCGCTCCGAATTCTCTTTGAAACGTTGCCCGCCCTGCTCATGCAGCGGCCAGCAAACAAAAAAATCTCGACCTGCTCTCTATAGAAAGAAAAAAGGCGCATCCGAAGATGCGCCTCCAGGCCCGTCTTACTCAGCCTTTGGCGTTTCGCGCAAACGAATGTGCAGCTCGCGCAATGCCTTGGCATCCACCACACCCGGTGCTTGCGTCATCACGTCCGCAGCGCTCTGGGTTTTCGGGAAAGCGATCACTTCACGGATCGACTGGGCGCCGGTCATCAGCATCACCAGACGGTCCAGACCGAAGGCCAGACCACCGTGCGGCGGCGCACCGTATTTCAGGGCGTCGAGCAGGAAGCCGAACTTCTCTTCCTGTTCCGCTTCGTTGATACCCAACAGGCGGAATACCGCTTGCTGCATTTCCTTGCGGTGGATACGGATCGAACCGCCACCCAGCTCGGTGCCGTTCAGCACCATGTCGTAGGCACGGGACAGAGCGCCGGCCGGGTTGGCTTCCAGTTCTTCCGGGGAGCACTTCGGCGCGGTGAACGGGTGGTGCAGCGCGGAGAAGCTGCCGTCGTCGTTTTCTTCGAACATAGGGAAGTCGACAACCCACATCGGTGCCCACTTGCAGGTCAGCAGGTTGAGATCGTGACCGAGCTTGATGCGCAGTGCGCCCAAGGCTTCGCTGACAATCTTGGCCTTGTCGGCGCCGAAGAACACGATGTCGCCGTCAACTGCGCCAACGCGATCGAGGATGGCGTTGAGGTTTTCCAGCGGGATGTTTTTCACGATCGGCGATTGCAGACCGTCAACACCGGCAGCGCGCTCGTTGACCTTGATGTACGCCAGGCCTTTGGCACCGTAGATGCCGACGAACTTGGTGTAATCGTCGATCTGCTTGCGTGGCATGCTTGCGCCGCCTGGTACGCGCAGAGCTGCGATACGGCATTTCGGATCGTTGGCCGGGCCGCTGAACACTTTGAAATCAACTTCTTTCAACTGATCGGCGACGTCGACCAGTTCCAGCGGAATACGCAGGTCTGGCTTGTCGGAACCGTAGCGGCGCATGGCTTCTTCGAAGGTCATGTGCGGGAATTCGCCGAACTCCAGATCCAGCACTTCCTTGAACAGGTTGCGGATCATTTGCTCAGTCAGGCCCATGATCTCTTTTTCATCGAGGAAACTGGTCTCGATGTCGATCTGGGTGAATTCAGGCTGACGGTCAGCGCGCAGGTCTTCGTCGCGGAAGCACTTGGCGATCTGATAGTAACGGTCGAAGCCAGCGACCATCAGCAGTTGCTTGAACAGCTGCGGCGATTGCGGCAGGGCAAAGAACGAACCGGCGTGGGTACGGCTCGGCACCAGATAGTCACGTGCACCTTCAGGGGTGGCACGGGTCAGGATCGGTGTTTCAACGTCGAGGAAGCCGTTTTCGTCGAGGAAGCGACGAATGCTGGTGGTCATGCGCGAACGCAGACGCAGCTTCTCGGCCATTTCCGGACGACGCAGGTCGAGGAAGCGATAGCGCAGGCGGGTTTCTTCGCCAACGTCGGAGAACTCGTTCAGCGGGAACGGCGGGGTTTCCGACTCGTTCAGCACTTCCAGCTCGTAGCCCAGCACTTCGATCATACCCGACGCCATGTTGGCGTTGGTGGCACCGGCCGGACGCAGACGCACCTTACCGGTGATCTTCACCACGTACTCGCTGCGCACGCGATCAGCGGCGGCGAAGCTCTCGGCGCGATCCGGGTCGAACACCACCTGGGCCAGACCATCACGATCACGGATATCGAGGAAAATCACCCCGCCGTGGTCGCGACGACGGTGAACCCATCCGCAAAGGGTAATTTCCTGGCCTTCCAGGCTTTCGTTCAGTTGGCCGCAATAATGGCTGCGCATCATGGTAGTGGTTTCGCTTCTCGTAATTCGAAATTCGGTGGAGATCCCGTCGCCATCAAGCATTGCGGAATCTCACGCGTGTCGTTCGACCTGGGCCTGAACCCTAGTCAGATTTGTCGCCACCGGCCAGATTCTTCTTGGCTCCGGTCTTGAAATCGGTTTCGTACCAACCGCTGCCGCTGAGGCGAAAACCCGGCATGGACAGCTGTTTCTTGAGCTCTGGCGCCTGACAGGCAGGGCAGTCGACCAGCGGTGCCTCGCTGATCTTTTGAATGGCTTCCAACTGATGACCACAGGAAGCACATTGGTAATCGTACATCGGCATGGGGGTGTCTCGGCGATCAGATTGCCACCGCGCGCAGGGCTTTGCGGCGAAAGAGCGGGATTATATCCATTAAATGCGGGCTGTGCAGCCGTAAGACTGCACAGCCCGCCACGTCATTTCAAGTATTGCCCGTTCAGGGCATCACGGCCGACGGGGTAGCGCGCAGGCCATTCATCACGCACACCACCCGCACCAGACCGCTGAAGTTTTTCACCCCGCCATGACGCAAGTGCACTTGACGGTCCACATGGGACAGCAGCGTACTGACCGAACAGCCGTTGTCTTCGGCCATCGCGCCAAGAATGTTCCAGTAAACCTGCTCGAGCCTCAGGCAGGTCGCAAAACCATTCAAACGCACCGACCTGGACAGCGGCCGGATCAGCTCGAAGTCGAAATCACTGACAAACGGATCGACCTTCATCTCCTGTTGCGAACCGATATGTTCGCTTCGCCTGTCTCCACCTACCATATCGCTGACACTCCTTTGTCATCGCTGCTTTTATAAAGACAATTTCCTGTGCCCTCATAAAAACGCAGACGCAAAGTTAGCGCCAGATGACTAGTTGCCCATCTGCGTAGGATAAGCCGACATAATCAGTAAGATTTGAAACAGTACGCGGACATCCACCACCCCGGGACGTCCGCGCACCTGGTGATCAGGTCTCCAGCAACGCGCGCAGCATCCAGGCAGTCTTCTCGTGCACCTGCATGCGCTGGGTCAGCAGGTCGGCCGTCGGTTCATCACTGACCTTGTCCAGCAACGGGAAGATGCCGCGAGCGGTGCGCGTCACCGCTTCCTGCCCCTCGACCAACTGCTTGATCATGTTCTCGGCACTGGGCACCCCCTCTTCTTCCTTGATGGAAGAAAGACGCGCGTAGGTGGCGTAGGCTCCCGGCGCCGGAAAGCCCAGGGCGCGAATGCGCTCCGCGATCAGGTCCACGGCCAGGGCCAGCTCGTTGTACTGCTCTTCGAACATCAGATGCAGGGTCCTGAACATGGGACCTGTGACGTTCCAGTGGAAGTTATGGGTTTTCAGATACAGCACGTAGGTGTCCGACAGCAGCCGCGACAGCCCCTCGACGATGGACTTGCGGTCTTCTTCACTGATACCGATATCGATTGCCATGTTTACCCCCTAAGGCGATTGGACTCATCCAGCAGGTGCAGACCCACTCTAGCAAGGCAACCGCCACCTCGCAGCCGGCAATCGGCGCGCGCGGTGCGACAAATCGACCGGGCAGGTGCCGCTGGCCGGGGTGATTTGAGTAGCCGCAGGCTTTGCTGTTAAATAGGCAGTGTGTCGCTACGCCCCATTTTTCGGGGGTGTGGCGCATAGGCTGATGCCGGGCACGTGTCCAACGCCTCTTTATTGTTCCGAAGCGAACCGTGCGCCTTCAGCTCTTCCTTATGAGCCGTCATAACGTGAGCCAATCAAAATGTTGAAAATCGTCCACCTGCTAATGGGCGCAGCGGCCTTGCTGCTGTCGTTCATACCTAGCTTGAAATCCGAAGCCGTTCCTTACCTGCAACAACCCGATGCACTTTACCTGGCCTTTTTCGGCCTGCTGAACCTGGTCATCGCTCCAGTGATCCCTTACTGGAACAAAGGCCCGCGCCAGCATCTGCAAAACCTGGTCAGCGCTCTTCTCGTGCTGACTGTCGTCCTGCAAACCCTGACCCTGATCGCTCCGATGCCAGTCATCGCCGGTCAACCGGCCGTGTTGTTCAGCCTGGTGATTGCCCTGGTTGCCGTGGTCCTGCACCTGGCCGTCAGCTTTTACAAGTCTTCGCCGGCGGCTGCACCTGCCAGCTATGACATGAGCAACCGCGATACCGGGACCGTCAAGTGGTTCAACACCTCTAAAGGCTTCGGCTTTATTTCCCGGGATTCCGGTGATGATATTTTCGTGCACTTTCGTGCAATCCGTGGCGAAGGCCACCGCGTTCTGGTCGAAGGCCAGCGCGTGGAGTTCTCGGTAATGAACCGTGATAAAGGCCTGCAAGCCGAGGACGTGATCGCCGCCCTGCCGCGTCGCTGATCCCTGGCAATAAAAAACCGCGAACAGCCAGGCTGTTCGCGGTTTTTTTATGCCCGCCCAAAGGGGCTGACATCAATAGTGTGGCGGCGGCGCCTCTTCTTCAAATGAGTCGAACTGCCCGACCATTTCTTCCTGACGCTTGAGCAGTGCCGCCATTTGCAGCTGCAGACGCTCGATCACACGCTGCTGCGCCACCAGCTCGTCGTTCAACGCCTGAATGGTGTCATCCTGGAAGGCCAGACGGCTTTCCAGATCGGTAACGCGCGCTTCAAGGCTCATGATTCAACCCTCCAGAAACGTGAAATGTTCGGTCAGCACCAGACGCAGCCGCTCACGAATGGCTGCTACCTGCTCTGCGCTGTAGGGTTTGGCCGGGTGCTTGCCCCAGACCGGTGCCGGCCATGCCGCATCATCGCGTTTACGCACAATCACATGCATGTGCAGTTGGCTGACGACGTTGCCCAGGGTCGCGACGTTCAGCTTGTCGGCGTCGAACAAGTCCTTGAGCAGCTCGGCCAGCGCGGTGGTTTCCTGCCACAACTGCTGCTGGTCAGCGACATCCAACTGAAACAACTCACTGATATCGTCGCGGCGTGGCACCAGGATGAACCACGGGTAATTGGCATCGCTGGACAGCAGCAGCCGACACAACGGGAAGTCGCCGATGGTCAGGGTGTCCTGTTGAAGTCGTGAATCTAAAGCAAACACTGCGTGCACTCCCGGCTGATCTACATCATTCAGCTTAGCGGCCATCCCGACGGGCAACGCACCAAGCGACAGGCAGGCAGCATACCTGCGAATGCGCCCGGCTTCACGATGACAGTGCCGCCCATACCCGCACAGCCCCGACAAGAGACACTTACAGAGACCGCGCACCATCACAGAGCCAGGACTGCCGTCGAACACCCAAAATGCCCGAAAACACCTGCTGTACCGGACTACACACTCACGCTGAACTGTATGAATCCTGTACAGCGTGTAATTTTTTTGCACCAAAACCGCACAGCGCGTCTACGCTCAGTGCGTCGGGCATCCGCCAAATACTCACTGACGGGGTGAACCGGTAACGTTTTTGGCTGTCACGCCCCAACACAAACGTGACAACACCATGCAAGGGAGTGCGTCAACCCCCTGATACAAAAGGGCTTGAACCCCTGTTTTCACGAGGTTTTCACGAGCACAGGCAGGTGTTCAGAAAAATAAACGTGGCAACCCTGCACTTTGTGCACGCTTGTTGCATCCAGACACATATGGTCTATAAGCGCACCACGAGAAGTGGGGCACGAGGCCAACAAAAACGGTGGCAGGGTTGCCCCAATGGAGATTCAAGTGTTTTGCCAGGGACTCTTTTTTACCGATGCAAAAAGGCCCAGAAACAGCGATAAAGTTGTCAGCCCGGCTGCATGGGTACTGTGAATTTGCGACATCAACCCAACTGTTTGCGACGTCGTCGTAAAGAACACGAAAGGTTGTATGTGCAAGTGTCGCCAACATTGTCGGCGTGATATAAGTTTGCGCCGACACAAAAAGAAAGAGCCGCCCAGATAATAAAACAGGTGGGACGGCAGTACTCTTCTAAAACCAAAGGAGCAAATCACGATGCGCGTGATGAAGTGGAGCACAATCGCACTGGCCGTTGCAGCAGCAGCCAGCACTCAGTTGGCTACGGCCGCCCCGTTTGTTAGTGACCAGGCAGAAGCCAAAGGCTTTGTTGAAGACGCCAAACTGACCGAAACGTTGAAGAACTACTACTTCAACCGCGACCGGAAAGGCGGTTCCAACGATCAAATAGACTGGACACAGGGTTTCCTGGGCAACTTCAGCTCTGGCTACACCCAAGGTACTGTCGGTGTTGGTGTTGATGCATTCGGTTACCTGGGCATCAAACTGGATGGCGGCGACGGCACCGCCGGTTCGGGCAACACCAGCGTCGACTCCCAGGGCCGCGTCCAGAACAACATGGGCAAAGCCGGTGCAGCGATCAAGGCGCGCATCTCCAAAACCGAGCTGAAATTCGGTGAGTTCCAGCCAAGCACCTCTCCAGTATTCGCTGTCGGCGGCTCGCGTCTGATTCCTCAGACCGCTACCGGCTTCCAACTGCAGAGCAGCGAAGTCCAGAACCTGGACCTGGAAGCAGGTCACTTCTACTCGGCCTCCAGCCAGGACGAGATGAACAGCGACGGTGAACTGCACTCGCAGTACTCGAGCACCTCCAGTAACCCTGTCACTGGCAAGACCATGGACTTCGCCGGCGGCAAGTACGGCATCACCGACAACCTGAGCGTTTCGCTCTACGGTTCGAAGTTCAAGGACATCTGGAACCAGTACTACTCCAACGTGAACCTCACCACTCCGATCAGTGGTGATACTTCGCTCAATACCGACTTCAACATCTACCGCACCACCGACACTGGCCAATCGAAAGCCGGCGACATCAGCAACACCACGTTCTCCCTGGCGACTGCGCTTTCGTTCCTGAAAGCACACACCGTTACTCTGGCCTTCCAGAAGGTCAACGGTGATACGCCATTCGACTACGTCGGTGTGGGTGACAACAACCGTGGCGGCGACTCGATCTTCCTTGCCAACTCCATCCAGTACTCCGACTTCAACGGTCCGAACGAAAAATCTGCGCAGATTCGTTATGACCTGAAAATGGCCGAGTACGGCGTACCGGGTCTGAGCTTCATGGCTCGCTATGTTAAAGGCTGGGACATCGACGGCACCAAAATGGACGCCAACAGCCCATACCGTTCGTACGGTTACGGTGAAGATGGCAAACATCACGAAACCAACCTTGAAGCCAAGTACGTAGTTCAGACCGGCCCGGCCAAAGATCTGTCCTTCCGTATCCGTCAGGCATGGCACCGTGGCAACACCGACCAGGCTGAAGGCAATATCAACGAGTTCCGTCTGATCACCGAGTACCCACTGAACATCTTGTAATCGTCAGTGGTTAGTTTGGTTGAATGAAAAAGGCCCATCTTCGGATGGGCCTTTTTTATTGCCTGTCACTTGTAATAAATGCCTGACCAACTAGTCAGGCATTTAATTAGCAACCTATCATTGTGTTGCCGATTCCTGAACCACACGAATCACACGCTGTGGAAACGGGATATCAATACCGGCAGTCTTTAAACGATCACGCGACTGTTCGTTAAACATGAACATCACATCCCAGTAGTCTGCGGTTTTAACCCAGACACGCAGGGAAACAGTGATCGAACTGTCACCGAGAGTCGAAATCACCGCCTGTGGTGCAGGGTCCTGCATGACACGGTCATCCTTGGCCAGATCCAGCAACACCTGTCGGGCCTTTTGCAGATCGGCCTCGTAATCGACACCCACATCGAAAACCACCTTGCGGGTTGGCTGACGATTGGTGTTGGTGATGATGCCGTTGGACAGGTTACCGTTCGGTACGATGATGGTTTTGTTGTCGCCAGTACGCAGCACAGTGTGGAAAATCTGGATGCTGTCGACAGTACCCGCCACGCCTTGCGCTTCGATCCAGTCACCGATACGGAACGGACGGAACAGCAGAATCAGCACGCCACCGGCGAAGTTCGCCAGGCTGCCTTGCAACGCCAGACCGATAGCCAGGCCGGCCGCACCGATCGCGGCAACGAACGAGGTGGTTTCGACACCGATCATCGAGGCCACACTGACGATCAGCAACACCTTGAGAATGATGTTCGCCAGGCTGCTGATGAAGCCTTGCAGCGCCAGATCGGCGTTGCGCAGAGCCAGCAGGCCGCCGAGCTTTTGCGTGACCTTGTTGATCAGCCACCAGCCGATCGCCAGTGTAATCACTGCCAGCAGCACGCGGCTGCCGTACTCCATGATCATCGGAATCCACGCCTGGGATGCCTTGACCAGGTTGTCTACTTCAGCGTTCAAATCCATCTTCCATCTCCTGATTTCCGGCTACCCGGGCTGTTCACAAATTAAAAGTGGGTCATCTGACCGAACTTAGTCGCGGAAGTTGTTGAATTGCAGTGGCATGCCGAACTCTTTGGCACGCAGTGCAGCAATGGCTTCCTGCAGGTCATCGCGCTTCTTGCCGGTCACACGTACCTGCTCGCCCTGAATGGCGGCCTGCACCTTGAGCTTGGCGTCCTTGATGTGAGCGACGATTTTCTTCGCCAGCTCCTTGTCGATGCCTTCCTTGAGGATCGCGTCCTGTTTCATCAGCTTGCCCGAGGCGTAAGCGTCTTTTACTTCAAGGCACTGCACATCGATCTTGCGCTTGGTCAGGGCCAGCTTCAGGATCTCGATCATCGCTTCCAGCTGGAACCCGGCTTCAGCGGTCAGGTTGACGGTCAGGTCCTTTTCCTTGAACTCGAAGCTGCCTTTGCCTTTCAGGTCATAACGACGATCGAGTTCCTTCACGGCGTTCTCGACCGCGTTGGTGAGTTCGTGTTTGTCCAGTTCGGATACCACGTCGAACGACGGCATGTAATCTCTCCAATAAAAAAGGCGCGCTCGATCAGGATGGAGCGCGCTTGGCTTGCGGTTAAAATCCGGCTCATTATAACGGGTCTTTTCCCACCGATACGGCGAGCCTTGCATGCCAGTACCTTACCGAGTGAAAAACTGATGTCCACCCCCTGGCACGTTCTCGGCGCCGGCAGTCTCGGCACCCTGTGGGCCACGCGTCTGGCCCGGGCCGGGCTGTCGGTGCGTCTGATCGTGCGTGATGCCGAGCGCTTGCGCGGCTATCAGGCGGCCGGTGGCCTGACGCTCGTCGAACACGGCGCAGCCAACACCTACGCCGTCCCCGCGCAAACGGCGGACGATGCAGAACCGATCCGCCGACTGCTGGTCGCCTGCAAAGCCTATGACGCCGAAAGCGCCGTCGCCCGCCTCGCCCCGCGCCTGACAGCGGATGCCGAGCTGATCCTGCTGCAGAACGGCCTCGGCAGTCAGGACGCCGTCGCGGCGCTCGTTCCGCAGGCGCGCTGCATCAGCGCCTCCAGCACCGAAGGCGCCTTCCGCGACGGCGACTGGCGCGTGGTGTTTGCCGGCCATGGTTTTACCTGGCTGGGCGATGCCGGACACCCGGTGGCGCCAATCTGGCTGGATGATCTGCAAGCGGCGAAAATCCCCCACGAATGGAGCACCGACATCCTCACCCGGCTGTGGCGAAAACTGGCGCTCAATTGCGCGATCAATCCGCTGACCGTGCTCCACGATTGCCGTAACGGCGGGCTTGAGCAGCATCAATGCGAAGTCGCCACACTGTGCAGTGAACTGGCCGAGCTGCTGGAGCGTTGCGGCCAACCGGCAGCCGCCGTCAATCTGCAACAGGAAGTCGAGCGGGTGATCCACGCCACGGCGGCCAATTACTCCTCGATGTACCAAGACGTAGCGAACCAGCGCCGCACCGAAATCAGCTACTTGCTGGGCCACGCCTGCAAAGCCGCCACGCGCCATCAACTGAACCTGCCACACCTCAAGCAATTGCAGCAGCGTCTGGTCAGCCATCTGCACAGCCTTGGATTGCCCAGCGACTGAGCAGCGGCTACGCTGCCCACTTGTTCCTTTGCTGCGATAAACCTGATGCCATTGCGCCAGCGCCTTGAAAACCTGCCGGTCGGCCAAAAACTGCTGGCCGCCCTGCTGGTGTTGTTGACCACCGTTCTGCTGGTCGCCAACCTGACCTTTATCAGCGCCGCCTATTACATCTCCCAGGAAAGCATGGCGCCGCAGGCCCTGCAGACCATCGGCCGGCTGATATCCAACCCCAGCCTGGTTGCACAGGCCCTGGAGTCACCGCAAAGCGCCGAACGCCTGCTCAAGGAACTCGACAGCTACTCGCCGCTGCGCGCGGCGGCGCTGTACGACGGCAAGGGTGACCGGATCGCCCAGGTGCAGCGTGGCGACAAGCTCAATCTGCCGGAGCGCTATCGGCACGTCGAAGCCTGGCAGCTCACCGAGTTTCGCAGCAATCAACTGATCACCCTGCCCCGTCCGGGGACTGAGCCTGGGCATCTGCTGCTGGTGGCCAGCAGTGAGCTGCCGATGGCGTTCTACACCGGCACGCTGACCGCCAGCCTCGGCATCCTGATTTTCAGTGTGCTGCTGTGGCTGGTGATTGCCCGACAGATCAAACGCCTGATCACCCGCCCGATCCATGAACTGGAAGAACTCTCGCGTCAGGTCACTCGCGAAGAGAATTACGCCCTGCGCGCCTCGCGCGGCAACCACGATGAAATCGGCAGCCTCGCCGAAGCGTTCAACACCATGCTGTCGCGCATCGAAGCCCGCGAACAGCAACTCAAACGCGCCCGTGACGACTCGCAAGCCGCCTACGATCAGGCTCAGGGTCTGGCCGAAGAAACCCGCCACACCAACCGCAAGCTGGAACTGGAAGTCCAGGTGCGCAGCAAGATCGAGAAGAAGCTCACCGGGTTTCAGAACTACCTCAACAGCATCATCGACTCCATGCCCTCGGCGTTGATCGCCCTCGACGAACAGCTCTACGTGACCCAGTGGAACCAGGAAGCCAGCGCTCTCTCCGGCACGCGCCTGGATGAAGCACTGAACCAGCCGATCTTCCTCGCCTTCGAGCCGCTCAAGCCGTTCCTGCCGCAACTCAAGCAGACCGTGGAAGAACACACGGTGGCGAAAATCGAGCGGGTGACCTGGTTCAAGGATGACGAACCCAAGCATTACGCCCTGACCTTTTATCCGCTGATGGGCGGCGCCGGGCGTGGTGTGGTAATCCGCATCGACGACATCACCCAGCGCTTGTCACTGGAAGAAATGATGGTGCAATCGGAAAAGATGCTCTCGGTGGGCGGCCTTGCCGCCGGCATGGCCCATGAGATCAACAACCCGCTGGGTGCGATCCTGCACAACGTGCAGAACATTCGCCGACGGCTGTCGCCGGACCTGCCGAAAAACCTCGAAACCGCCGAACAACTCGGCATCGAACTGGACACGGTCAACCTGTACCTGCAAAACCGCGAAGTGCCGAAACTGCTCGACGGCATTCAGCAGGCCGGGGCCCGGGCGGCAAAAATCGTCACCCACATGCTCAGCTTCAGCCGGCGCAGCACCCGGCAAATGGCACCGTGCGATCTGCCGGCGCTGATTGATCAGGCAGTGGAAATTGCCGGCAACGACTTCGATCTGGCGATCGGTTTCGACTTCAAGGGCCAGGCGATCATCCGTCAGTTCGACCCGGCGCTTGGCCCGGTGCCGGGCACCGCCAACGAACTGGAGCAAGTGTTGCTCAATCTGCTGAAAAACGCTGCGCAAGCCATTCACCAGCGCGCAGACGACAGCGAGCCGGGGCGAATCATTCTGCGCACCAAGCTGAACCCGCCATGGGCCGAGATTCAGGTCGAGGACAACGGCATCGGTATGAGCGAGAACGTGCGCAAACGCACCTTCGAACCGTTCTTCACCACCAAGGAAATCGGTCAGGGCACAGGGCTGGGGCTGTCGGTGTCGTACTTCATCATCACCAACAACCACAAAGGGCAGATGGAAGTGCAATCCGCGCCGGGCCAGGGCACCTGCTTCACCTTGCGCCTGCCACTGACCCAACCGGCGGCCATCGCCGCCGAAACCAATCAACTACCGAGGTAACCCATGGGCTTTCGCTTGTCGAAAATTTACACCCGCACTGGCGACAAAGGCGAAACCGGCCTGGGCGATGGCCGTCGCGTGCCCAAGGACCACCCGCGAATCGAAGCCATTGGCGAAGTCGATACGCTGAACAGTCAGATCGGTGTGCTGCTGGCCGGTTTACTCGCCAAGCGTGAGGCATTTGCGGGGTTGAATGAGCTGATCGAAGTGCTCGCCCCCTGCCAGCATCGCTTGTTCGATCTGGGCGGTGAGCTGGCAATGCCGGAATATCAGGCGCTGAACACGGCGGAAATCGAACGCCTGGAAGCAGCGATCGATGTGTGGAACGAGGAATTGGGATCGTTGGAGAATTTCATTCTGCCCGGCGGCTCGATGCTGATCGCCCAGGCCCATGTGTGTCGCAGCCTGGCGCGCAGTGCCGAACGGCGTTGTCAGCATCTGAACGCGATAGAGCCGTTGGCCGGGGTTGGCCTGGCGTATATCAATCGGTTGTCGGATTTGCTGTTTGTGGCGGCGCGGTTGATTGCGCGGCGCCAGGGGATTGCGGAGATTTTGTGGCAGCCGGCGGCCAAACCTTTAGATAAGTAGCGCCTGACAGGACGCCTTCGCGAGCAAGCCCGCTCCCACAGTTGATTGCATTCCAACTGAAGGAACCCGATCAACTGTGGGAGCGGGCTTGCTCGCGAAGAGGCCATCAGCCTCAATACACAATCAAGCTTCTGGCCAGAACGCCCGAATCCCCGCCACACCCTGAGCCCCAACACTCCACGCCTTCTCGCGCTCCGCCGGCCCTACCCCGCCAAGCAGAAACACCGGCTTGCTGAAGCCCTCGATCAACACCTGAGCCTGCTCCCAGCCCAACGGCTGCGCATCCGGATGGGTCAAGGTCGGCTGCACCGGCGACAGGGTGACGAAATCCACGCCCATCTGCTCAGCCAGCGCCAGTTCTTCGGCGTTATGGCACGACGCCGCGAGCCAGCGCTCCGCCGGCAAAGGCCGCCCCGCCGCTGCGTATTTACGCAATTGCGCGGCGGTGATGTGCCAACCGGCAGACGGGAAATCGCCGAGCCATTCGAACGGTCCCTTGATCATCAACTGCGCCTTGCCGGCGCACAGACCGGCCGCATCCACCGCCAGATCGCGGTATTTGGGGTCATAGCCGTTCGGCGCACGCAGCTGGATCAGTTTGATCCCGCCGGCGATCGCCTTCTGGATGCCACGCAGCAGGGCCGGTGCCTCCAGATCTTCCGGGGTGATCAGGTATTCGCCGGGCAAGCGCGCCGCCGCAACGATCGGCTGGTTGGCAGCCGGGAACTCATAGTTCGCCAACTCCTTCGCGGTCACCCAGGCCAGTGGCTGACCTTCGGCACCGTGCGGTTCACCGCTGAAGCTCGAGACTTCCCAGACATCCAGCAACACCTGCTTGTCCGGGTAGTCATGGCGAACCTTGATCAGCGGACGAGCAGCACCGACGACGATGCCCAACTCTTCCTGAAGCTCGCGAGCCAGCGCGCACTCGACGGATTCGTCAGCCTCGACCTTGCCGCCGGGAAATTCCCACAGACCACCCTGATGCTGAGTGTCGGCACGGCGGGCAATCAGGATCTTGCCACTGTCGTCACGAATGACGGCGGCGGCGACGTGTACGCGTTTCACGGGTTCAACTCCTCCAGTCCAGCCTTTTGCCACGCCTTGAAGGCGGGCCATTGGTAGACGGTTTCAACATAAGCTTGATCGATGGCTGGCAGCTGCACCTGATAGGTACGCAGACGCACGGCAATCGGTGCGAAGAACGCATCGGCCAGGCTCACGCGGCCAAACAGATAGGGCCCCGGCTCAGTCGCAGCGGCACGGCATTCAGCCCACAGCGCGAGCATGCGCTCGATATCGACCTTGACCTCCGGCGGCACCGGGTTGAGCGGTGCGTCGTGGCTCAGGTTGAACGACATATGATTGCGCATGGCGAAAAAGCCACTGTGCATTTGCGCGCAGGCGGATCGGGCCTGGGCACGGGCGAAAAGGTCGGTCGGCCAGAGTTGTTCGGACGGGAACTGCTCAGCCAGGTATTCGGCAATCGCCAGAGAGTCGGCAATCGTGCCACGAGAGGTTTGCAGCAGCGGCACCTTGGCGGTCGGCGAATGCTTGAGCAACCGCTCACGAGTGTCGGGCTTGCCGAGCTTGATCAGTTCTTCGGTATAGGGTGCGCCGGTCAGCTCAACGGCCAGTGCGGCACGCAGAGACCAGGAGGAAAGCAGTTTGTCGCCGATGATCAGGTGCAGGGACATGGTGTGGCGCCTTTTCGTCAGGAGGATCAGGCTGGAGTTCTTGGTGCCTGATTAGTCGCCATCGCGAGCAGGCTCACTCCTACAGGAGATCTGTGTCGTTCACAAAACCACTATAGGAGTGAGCCTGCTCGCGATGGCGGCGACTCGGTCTCAGATTAGATCAGGTACGGTACTCGGCATTGATCTTCACGTATTCATGCGACAGGTCGGTGGTCCAGATGGTTTCGCTGCAATCGCCACGGCCCAGTTCGATGCGGATGGTGATCTCTTCCTGCTGCATCACTGCCGAGCCCTGCGCTTCAGTGTAGGTCTCCGCACGGGCGCCACGGCTGGCAATGCACACATCGCCAAGGAACACGTCGATCTTGCTCACGTCCAGTTCCGGCACGCCGGCACGACCAACGGCAGCCAGAATGCGGCCCCAGTTCGGGTCGGAAGCGAACAGCGCGGTCTTGATCAGCGGCGAATGCGCCACGGTGTAGCCGACGTCCAGACACTCCTGATGGTTGCCGCCACCGTTGACTTCAACGGTGACGAACTTGGTTGCACCTTCGCCGTCACGCACGATGGCCTGGGCCACGTCCATGCACACCTCGAACACTGCTTGTTTGAGCTTGGCGAACAGCTCGCCTTCGGCACGGGTGATCTCAGGCAATGCTGCCTTGCCGGTGGCAATCAGCATGCAGCAGTCGTTGGTCGAGGTGTCGCCATCGATGGTGATGCGGTTGAACGACTTGTTGGCGCCGTCGAGCATCAGGTTATGCAGCACGTCACGGGAGACTTTGGCGTCGGTGGCGATGTAGCCGAGCATGGTCGCCATATTCGGACGGATCATCCCCGCACCTTTGCTGATGCCAGTGACGGTGATGGTCACGCCGTCATGCTGGAACTGGCGACTGGCACCCTTGGGCAAGGTGTCGGTGGTCATGATGCCGGTGGCGGCCGCTTCCCAGTTGTTTTCCGACAGGTCGTCCAGCGCGGCTTGCAATGCGCCTTCAATCTTCTCGACCGGCAGAGGCTCCCCGATCACACCAGTGGAGTACGGCAGGATCTGGCTGGCATCAACACCGGTCAGCTCAGCCAGTTTCGCAGTAGTGCGTTCGGCAGCAGCCAGACCCGGTTCGCCGGTGCCGGCATTGGCGTTACCGGTGTTGGTCAGCAGGTATCGCACGGCGTTCTGCACGCGCTTCTTGGCCAGAATCACTGGCGCTGCACAAAAAGCGTTCAACGTGAACACGCCAGCCACGGTCGAACCTTCGGCGCAGCGCATCACTACCACATCCTTGCGCCCGGGGCGCTTGATGCCGGCCGAGGCGATACCGAGTTCAAAACCGGCAACCGGGTGCAACGTTGGCAAAGGACCAAGACCAACAGCCATGAATGCGCTCCTTACTCAATGATGTCAGCACCGCTCACAGTAATGGCGGTGGTTTAAATGGCAAAACGCCGCGACGGCAGGAGCCGGTCGCGGCGCGGGTATTTCAGCGATTGAAACGGGGGTTACTGGATCTGCCCGTGGCAATGCTTGAATTTCTTGCCCGAACCGCAGTAGCACAGTTCGTTGCGGCCCAGCTTCTGCTCGTTGCGAACCGGCGCGGTGGCGAGGGCCACATCGACCTCTTCACCCAGCACTTCCGGCTGGTCCAGACCAGGGGCCTCGGCGTGTTCGAACTGCATGCGGGCGGCCAGTGCTTCGGCTTCCTCACGCAGGCGTTGCTCTTCGGCTTCCGGATCTTCGCGACGTACCTGAACGTGCGACAGCACACGGATCGAGTCGCGTTTGATCGAATCCAGCAGCTCGGAGAACAGCGTGAACGACTCGCGCTTGTATTCCTGCTTCGGGTTCTTCTGGGCATAGCCACGCAGGTGGATGCCGTGACGCAGATGGTCCATGGTCGACAGGTGGTCTTTCCACAGGTCGTCCAGTACGCGCAGTACGATTTGCTTCTCGAAGGAGCGCAGTGCCTCGGCACCGGCCTGGTCTTCTTTCTCGTTGTACGCGGCCATCAGCTCGACCATCAGTTTTTCGCGCAGGGTCTCTTCGTACAGGTGATCGTCTTCGTCGAGCCATTGCTGGATCGGCAGTTTCACCCCGAAATCGCTGGCAATCGACGCTTCCAGACCGGCCACGTCCCACTGCTCTGGCAGCGATTGCGGTGGAATGTGGGCGCTGACGGTGGCGTTGAGTACGTCCTGACGGAAGTCGGCGATGGTTTCACCGATGTTGTCGGCGGCCAGCAACGTGTTACGCATGTGATAGATCACTTTACGCTGTTCGTTGTTGACGTCATCGAACTCGAGCAGTTGCTTGCGGATGTCGAAGTTACGGCCCTCAACCTTGCGCTGCGCCTTCTCGATCGCGTTGGTCACCATGCGGTGCTCGATCGCTTCGCCCGGCTGCATGCCCAGGGCTTTCATGAAGTTCTTCACCCGGTCTGAGGCGAAGATGCGCATCAGGCTGTCTTCCAGCGACAGGTAGAAGCGGCTCGAACCGGCGTCACCCTGACGGCCGGCACGGCCACGCAGCTGGTTGTCGATACGACGCGATTCGTGACGCTCGGAGGCAATTACCTGCAGACCGCCGGATTCCAGCACTTGCTGGTGACGCTTCTGCCAGTCGGCCTTGATCTGGGCAATCTGCTCAGGGGTCGGGTTTTCCAGCGACGCAACTTCAACTTCCCAGTTACCGCCCAACAGGATGTCGGTACCACGACCGGCCATGTTGGTAGCAATGGTCAGCGCGCCCGGACGACCGGCCTGCGCAATGATTTCAGCTTCTTTTTCGTGGAATTTGGCGTTCAGAACCTTGTGTTCGATGCCTTCCTTAACGAGCAATGCGGACATGTGCTCGGAAGTTTCGATGGTGGCAGTACCCACCAGCACCGGACGACCGGCTGCCATGCTTTCCTTGATGTCCGCAACGATGGCCGCGTACTTCTCTTCGGCGGTCAGGAACACCAGGTCGTTGAAGTCTTTACGCGCCAACGGTTTGTTCGGCGGAATGACCATCACTTCCAGACCATAGATCTGGTGGAATTCGAACGCTTCGGTGTCGGCGGTACCGGTCATGCCGGACAGCTTGGTGTACAGACGGAAGTAGTTCTGGAACGTGGTCGATGCCAGGGTCTGGCTTTCGGCCTGAATGTTCAGGCCTTCCTTGGCTTCGATAGCCTGGTGCAGACCTTCGGACAGACGACGGCCCGGCATGGTACGGCCGGTGTGTTCGTCGACCAGTACGACCTGGCCATCCTGCACGATGTATTCGATGTTGCGGTTGAACAGCTTGTGCGCACGCAGACCGGCATAGACGTGGGTCAGCAGGCCCAGGTTATGCGCCGAGTACAGGCTCTCGCCTTCAGCCAGCAGGCCGACGCCGGTGAGCATGTCTTCGATGAACTGGTGACCGGCTTCGTTGAGTTCGACCTGACGGGTCTTCTCGTCAACGGTGTAGTGCCCGGCCTTGGTGACTTCGCCTTCGACTTCTTCAACGTGCAGTTCCAGCTGCGGGATCAGTTTATTGATCTCCATGTACAGCTTGGAGCTGTCCTCGGCCTGACCGGAAATGATCAGAGGGGTACGCGCTTCGTCGATGAGGATGGAGTCGACTTCGTCGATCACGGCAAAGTTGAGTTCGCGCTGGAATTTTTCTTCCATGCTGAACGCCATGTTGTCGCGCAGGTAGTCGAAACCGAATTCGTTGTTGGTGCCGTAGGTGATGTCGGCGGCGTACGCCAGACGCTTCTCTTCCGGTGGCTGGAACGGCGTCACGACGCCGACGGTCAGGCCGAGGAATTCATACAGCGGACGCATCCAGTTGGCGTCACGACGCGCCAGGTAGTCGTTCACCGTCACAACGTGCACGCCCTTGCCGGACAGCGCGTTGAGGTAAACGCCCAGGGTCGCTACGAGGGTTTTACCCTCACCGGTGCGCATTTCGGCAATCTTGCCTTCGTGCAAGGTCATGCCACCGACGAGTTGCACGTCGAAGTGGCGCATACCCATGATGCGCTTGCCGGCTTCACGGGCGACCGCAAAGGCTTCTGGCAACAGCTTGTCGAGGGTTTCCCCTTTGGCGATGCGGGCCTTGAACTCATCGGTCTTGGCGCGCAATTGATCGTCCGAAAGGGCCACCATTTGCTCTTCGAAGGCATTGACGAGCTGCACCGTCTTGAGCATGCGTTTGACTTCACGCTCGTTCTTGCTTCCAAAAAGTTTCTTTAACAAAGGCGCAAACATATCGGCAGGATCTTCCACACTAAAGGGATGGAGGGCGGCCCCGTGAGCGTCGCCCGTGCAGCCCTCATGGCCGCATGCGAACGAGCATTCTACCCGGAAACGGTGGTGAGGAAAGTGGCGATATTCCACGATGCTGGCACTGCGCTTTGACGGGGCTCACTTAAAATAGGGGCGTTTTGCTCAACTTCAAGCCATACAAGGAAGAAGTTAGTCGTTGATTTAATGGGTAAAGCGGGGGCAAAAGCAATGGGCGAGTGAATTCGGCCTTTCTGCTACCATGGCCTTTCTGTTACTTCAGGTGTTCGATCATGGCATTTCGCCCTCTTACAGCCAGAGCACCCGCCGCTCTGCTTCGCGAAGCCAAGCCGCTCAAAGCCATCCTCGGCCATGCCCAACGCCTGGGTCATCTGCAACGCCTGCTCGAAAGCCAACTGCAACCTGCCGCCCGCGAACATTGCCGTGTGGCGAAGTGGCGTGAAGGCGAACTTTCGCTGGTGGTGACTGACGGCCATTGGGCCACGCGCCTGCGCTACCAGCAAAAACGCCTGCAGCGGCAACTGCAACTATTCGAAGAATTCGCCAGCCTGACGCGGATCAAATTCACCGTGCGACCACCGATCGTGCAGCACGGGCCTGCCGGGCACACGATGGATCTGTCTAACGATGCGGCAGCGACCATTCAGTCGACAGCCGACGGGATCAGCGATCCGGGTCTGCGTGCCGCGCTTGAGCGCCTGGCGGCGCACGCCAAAGACAAGACCTGACAGCTCTCTGAGTGTGGGAGCGGGCTTGCTCGCGAAAGCGGTGTGTCATTCAACCAATATGGCGTCTGACACGGCCTCTTCGCGAGCAAGCCCGCTCCCACAATTGGATCTCCTGCAAGCTGGGATCAGCGGCGTTTGCTGCCACCCAGCAGTGAGCCCATCAAACCGCGCACCAATTGCTTGCCGAGGTTATTGGCAGCCTGACGCATGGCCGACTTCAGCGCCTGGCCTGCTGCGGTGCCGAGGAATGCCCCTGCCCTGTCGGCCAAACTCGGCTCCTCGGCGGCTGGCTTGCCCGCTGGCGCTTCAGCCTCCGGCGCCAAGCCTTTACGGCCCATCAGGATTTCATACGCAGACTCACGATCGATCGGCTTGTCATAACGCCCCTTGAACGGCGAGCCGGCGATCAGCAGCGTGCGCTCGGTTTCACTCAACGGTCCGATCCGCGACTGCGGCGGCGCCACCAGCACGCGCTGAACCATCTCCGGCGTGCCTTTTTCCTGCAATGTACCGACCAATGCTTCGCCGATGCCCAGTTCCGTCAGCACCGACAACGTGTCGAACGCCGGATTCGGCCGGAAACCATCGGCCACCGCCCGCAGGGATTTCTGCTCCTTGGCGGTAAACGCGCGCAAGCCGTGCTGGACCCGCAGGCCAAGCTGCGCCAGCACGTTATCCGGCAAGTCGCCCGGCGACTGGGTGACGAAATACACCCCCACGCCTTTCGAGCGGATCAGCCGCACCACTTGCTCCAGCCGGTCCTGCAACGCCTTGGGCGTATCGCCGAACAGCAAATGCGCTTCATCGAAGAACAGCGCCAGCAGCGGTTTGTCGGCATCGCCGCGCTCCGGCAACTGCTCGAACAACTCGGCCAGCAGCCACAACAGGAACGTCGCATAGACCTTCGGCGCCTCGTGTACCAGACGGCTGGCATCGAGCAAGTGAATGCGCCCACGGCCGTCAGCCGTCGGTTGCAGAATGTCTTGCAGTTGCAGCGCCGGTTCGCCGAACAGCGCTTCAGCGCCCTGCTGTTCCAGGGTCGCCAGCCGGCGCAACAACGCCTGACTGGAGCCGGTGGTCATCAGCGCGGCGTCTTCGCCCAGTAACTGCGGGTTGTCCTTGAGGTGATTGAGCAGCGCCTTGAGGTCTTTCAAGTCCAGCAGCAACAGGCCTTCGCGGTCCGCCACTTTAAAAGCCGCGTACAGCGCCGACTGCTGGCTGTCAGTCAGTTCCAGCAGGCTGCCGATCAACAGCGGGCCCATTTCGCTCAAGGTGGTACGCAACGGATGACCGGATTCCCCGTGAATGTCCCACAGCGTCACCGGATAAGCCTGCGGCTTGTAGTCGAGCCAGGGCATCCCGGCGATACGCTCGGCGACCTTGCCCTGCGGATTGCCGGCGGCACCGAGGCCGCACAGGTCACCCTTGATGTCAGCGGCGAACACCGCCACCCCGGCATCACTGAATGCCTCGGCGAGGCGCTGCAAGGTCACCGTCTTGCCGGTCCCGGTTGCACCGGCGATCAGCCCGTGTCGGTTCGCCAGGCGCATGGCCTGAGCAATCGGTTGCCCCGCCAGATCGGCGCCGATAACGAGTTGCGATGTGTCAGGCATTTTGTCACCTATGGTTAATCTTTAATTCGCGATGGCCGATAAACAAGGCGAGTACCCGGCCGAAAGGTCGAGTCGGACATTTCCCTAAGGAGAGACGGAAATATCAGTTGGTTTTCACCCTTGCCCATATTGCGCGTCTTTATAAAAGCACGCCCAGGACATTAAGACCTTAGCGGAACCCCAAGCCATGAACAAAAATCTGCGCTTCAGCCATAAAATTTTGCTTGCCGCCGCCCTCATCGTCATCGCCGCTTTCGCCTCGTTCACGCTGTATAACGACTGGCTGCAACGCAACGCGATCCGCGATGACCTGAACAACTATCTCAACGAGATGGGCGAAGTCACTGCCGACAACATTCAGACGTGGCTCAACGGCCGCATTCTACTGGTCGAAAACGCCGCCCAGAATATCGCCATCAACCCGGAACCCGCCAACGTTGCCAGTCTGCTGGAACAGAAATCCCTGACCTCGACGTTCATGGCCACTTACCTGGGCGATGCCACCGGTCACTTCACCATCCGTCCGGACGTGAAGATGCCGGACGGTTTCGACCCACGGGTTCGCCCTTGGTACAAAGGCGCCGAGAGCAGCAGCGCCTCGACCCTGACCGAACCGTACATCGATGCCGCCACCGGCCAGTTGATCATCTCCATCGCCACCGCCTCGAAAAAGGCCGGCCAGAGCGTTGGCGTGGTCGGCGGCGACCTGAGCCTGCAAACCCTGGTCGACACCCTCACCGCCCGGGACTTCTCCGGCATGGGCTACGCGTTCCTGGTCAGCGCCGACGGCAAGATCCTGGTGCACCCGGACAAGGCACTGGTGATGAAGTCGCTGAAAGAAGCCTATCCGCAGGACACTCCGCGCATCAGCAGCGACTTCAGTGAAATCACGGTCGATGGCAAGACCCGCATCGTCAGCTTCACCCCGATCAAGGGCCTGCCTTCGGTGAACTGGTACATCGGGCTGTCGGTAGACAAGGACAAAGCCTTCGCGATGCTGAGCCAGTTTCGCACCTCGGCGGTGATCGCCACCGTGATTGCAGTGGTGATCATCATTGCGCTGCTGGGGATGCTGATTCGCCTGCTGATCCAGCCACTGCACGTCATGACCCGCGCCATGGAAGACATCGCCGACGGCGAAGGCGACCTGACCAAGCGCCTGAACATCGTCAATAACGATGAATTTGGTGTGTTGGGTACCGCGTTCAACCGTTTCGTCGAGCGTATTCACGGTTCGATCCGCGAAGTGTCTTCCGCTACCGGGCAGGTCAACGAAGTCGCCCTGCGCGTGGTCGCGGCGTCCAATTCGTCGATGTACAACTCCGACCAGCAAGCCTCGCGCACCAGCAGCGTCGCCGCCGCGATCAATCAGTTGGGCGCCGCCGCTCAGGAAATCGCCCGCAACGCCGCACAAGCCTCGAACCAGGCCAGTGACGCCCGTGGCCTCGCCGAAGACGGCCAGCAAGTGGTGGATCGCAGCATCAAGGCGATGAATCAACTGTCGAGCATGCTCAGCGCCTCCAGCACCAATATCGAGTCGCTGAACAGCAAAACCGTGAACATCGGGCAGATTCTGGAAGTGATCACCAGCATCTCCCAGCAAACCAACCTGCTGGCGCTCAACGCCGCCATCGAAGCGGCACGTGCCGGTGAGGCTGGCCGTGGTTTTGCCGTGGTGGCCGATGAAGTGCGCAACCTGGCGCACCGCACCCAGGAATCGGCGCAGCAGGTGCAGACCATGATCGAGGAGCTGCAAGTCGGCGCCCGCGAATCGGTGAGCACCATGAGTGACAGCCAGCGCCACAGCCAGGACAGCGTGGAAATCGCCAACCTCGCCGGCGAACGCTTGAACAGCGTGACCCAGCGCATCGGCGAGATCGACGGGATGAACCAGTCGGTGGCGACCGCGACCGAGGAACAGACCGCGGTGGTCGAGTCGATCAACGTCGACATCACCGAGATCAACACGCTGAACCAGGAAGGCGTCGAGAACCTGCAGGCGACCTTGCGCGCCTGTTCCGATCTGGAGCAGCAGGCTTCGCGTCTGAAACAGTTGGTAGGCAGTTTCCGCATCTAAGGCGCGGCTGCCGGCCTCTTCGCGAGCAAGCTCGCTCCCACAGTGTTTTGTGGTGGTGCTCACAATGTGAACACCAAAGATCCCTGTGGGAGCGGGCTTGCTCGCGAAGGCGTCCTGTCAAACACCACAACACCTCGCAGACATCCTCCGCGCGATCACGACCGAACATCTATTCTGGATAGAAGGTCAACCAAGGAAGTGCAACGCATCTGGAGCAGCAGGCTGCGCATCTGAAACTGTTGGTCGACAGCTTCAGAATTTAAGGCGCTGCCACTGACCTCTTCGCGAGCAAGCCCGCTCCCACAGTGTTTTGTGGTGGTGCTCACAATGTGAACACCAAAGATCCCTGTGGGAGCGGGCTTGCTCGCGAAGGCGTCCTGTCAAACACCACAACACCTCGCAGACATCCTCCGCGCGATCACGACCGAACATCTATTCTGGATAGAAGGTCAACCAAGGAAGTGCAACGCATCTGGAGCAGCAGGCTGCGCATCTGAAACTGTTGGTCGGCAGCTTCAGAATTTAAGGCGCTGCCACTGACCTCTTCGCGAGCAAGCCCGCTCCCACAGTGTTTTGTGGTGGTGCTCACAATGTGAACACCAAAGATCCCTGTGGGAGCGGGCTTGCTCGCGAAGGCGTCCTGTCAAACACCACAACACCTCGCAGACATCCTCCGCGCGATCACGACCGAACATCTATTCTGGATAGAAGGTCAACCAAGGAAGTGCAACGCATCTGGAGCAGCAGGCTGCGCATCTGAAACTGTTGGTCGGCAGCTTCAGAATTTAAGGCGCTGCCACTGACCTCTTCGCGAGCAAGCCCGCTCCCACAGTGTTTTGTGGTGGTGCTCACAATGTGAACACCAAAGATCCCTGTGGGAGCGGGCTTGCTCGCGAAGGCGTCCTGTCAAACACCACAACACCTCGCAGACATCCTCCGCGCGATCACGACCGAACATCTATTCTGGATAAAGGTCAACCAAGGGAGTGCAACGCAGCGGAGGGTTGATCACCGTGCACATCGCCGACATCACCATGTTCTACGCCCCGGCCAGCGGCGGCGTACGCACCTATCTGGACGCCAAGCACCGCCGTTTGAGCGTCAAACCCGGAATTCGCCACAGCCTGCTGATTCCCGGCGCGCATTTGGGTGAACACGACGGCGTCTACACGGTGCCCGCGCCTGCCCTGCCCTTTGGCAAAGGCTATCGCTTCCCGCTGCGCCTTGCGCCGTGGCGCAACGTCCTGCAGGATTTGCAGCCGGATCTGATTGAAGTCGGCGACCCGTATCTCACCGCGTGGGCGGCGCTGGACGCACGGCGCCAACTGGATGTGCCGGTGATCGGGTTTTACCACTCGGACCTGCCGCTGCTGGTCGGCAACCGCATGGGCCATTGGCTCACGCCGAATGTCGAGGCGTACGTCACCAAACTCTACGGCAACTTCGACCGGGTGCTGGCGCCCAGCCAGGTAATGGCCGACAAGCTCACGGGGCTTGGGGTGCACAACGTTTTCGTGCAGCCGCTGGGGGTGGACCTGCAAACCTTCCACCCTGACGCCCGCGACAACGGCCTGCGCGCCGAACTGGGGATTGCCGAAGACACGCGCCTGCTGATCTTTGCCGGACGCGGCGCCAAAGAGAAAAACCTGCGCGTACTGCTCAAGTGCCTGCAACGCCTCGGCCCGCGCTATCACCTGCTGCTGGTTGGCTCGTCGATGCCTGCGGTGGTCCCGGACAATGTCAGCGTCATCGATTCGTTCTGCCCGGCGCCCACCGTCGCCCGGTTGATGGCCAGTGCCGATGCCCTGCTGCATGCCGGTGACCAGGAAACTTTCGGTCTGGTGATCCTTGAAGCCATGGCCTGCGGCACTCCGGTGGTTGCGGTGGCGGCCGGGGCCTTCGAGGAAATCATTAACGACGACTGCGGCGTGCTGTGTGCGCCAAATAACCCGCAAGCCATGGCCAATGCCGTGCGCGAGCTGTTCAGTCGCGGTTGCGTGAAGCTCGGCCAACAGGCGCGGCAACATGTCGAACAGCATTACGCCTGGGACAGCGTGGTCGACAGCCTGCTCGGTCATTACCGCGCGGTCCTTGGCCTATCGTTGCCACGGGTGGCCAATGGCTGACTCCCTGAACGGCCGCGCCGTGCTGCTGGTGCTGCACGACGTGGCGCCGTCGACATGGGCGGATTATCGGCCATTTGTCGAGGCGGTCGATGCGACCGGCGGCGTGCCGATGACTTGGCTGGTGGTTCCGGATTTCCATGGTCACGACGCACTTGAGGATCATCCAGCGTTTTGCCGAATACTCGGCGAGCGGCTGGCCCTTGGCGATGAACTGGCCTTGCACGGCTATTACCATGACGACCGCGAGCCTATGCCAACCACGCCCCGCGACTGGTTCATCCGCCGGATCTACACCCACGAAGGCGAATTTTATCGTTTGTCTCGCGAGGCCGCCCTGGCTCGCCTGCGTGCCGGCATCGAGCTGTTCCAGCGCAATAACTGGCCGTTGCACGGCTTCGTCGCCCCGGCGTGGCTGATGAGCGAGGGCACGCGCCAAGCCCTTCGCGAGTTGCCATTGCGCTACACCAGCGACCCGCAACATCTTTATCAATTGCCGGATTTCACCCCCATCGACGCCCCGGGTCTGGTCTGGAGCGCGCGCAGTGCCTGGCGCCGGGGCCTGTCAAAAATCGTCAGCGACCAGCGCGAACGGCACTGGCGCGACGCTGCGGTGATTCGTCTAGGCTTGCACCCGGTAGACATGCGCCACGGCTTCGCTCGTGACTACTGGCTACAGACCCTTGAACGACTGCTGGCGGAAGGACGCAAGCCCATGAACAAAATCGACTGGCTGATCCAACAACGTGAGCGCATGGGACACGCGGCATGAGTCGCGGCATTGTGCTGTTGATCGGCCTGCTCGCCGCCGTGCTGATTCCGGTGCTGCTCGGCGGCGGCGAGATCGGCGCGCGGCTGCAGAACTTTCCGCTGCAATGGCTGCTGATCATGTTTGGCATGATCCTGCTCTGCTGGGGCATCAACACCCTGCGCCTGCGTCTGCTGCTGGGCGATCAGCGCGAGCGGGTCACGCCGCTGAAAAGCCTCGGCGTGGTCATGGCCGCCGAGTTTGCCTACTGCGCCACTCCCGGCGGCAGTGGCGGGCCGCTGACGATCATGGCGTTGCTGGCCCGCTGCGGCGTGCGCCCGGCCCGTGGCAGCGCGGTGTTTGCCATGGATCAGTTGAGTGACCTGCTGTTCTTTCTCTGCGCCCTGAGCGGCATTCTGATTTACGCGTTGTTTCAGCACCTGAGCGACCGCCTGGAGTGGTTGCTGATGGTCAGCGCCGTGTCGCTGTTCGGCGGGTTGTTCAGTTGCGTGCTGCTGGCGCGCTACCACCGCCGCCTGATCCGCCTGAGCGGGCGCCTGCTCGCCCGCCTGAACGTGCAGCCCGCGACGCGCCGGCGCTGGGCGCGCAAGCTGTTGCACTTTCTCGATGCGTTTATCGACACGCTCAAGCTGCCGTGGCAGACCCTGTTCAAGGTGTTCGCCCTGACCTGCATGCACTGGCTGCTGCGCTACAGCGTGTTGTACCTGGCCTTGCGCGGGCTGGGCGCGGACCTGCAATGGGCCTGGAGTTTTCTGGTGCAGATGCTGTCATTGGGCGCCGGCCAAATGAGCCTGTTACCCGGTGGCGCGGGCGCCGCGGAGCTGACGTCGGCGGCGCTGCTGGCGCCGATGGTCGGCAAATCCACCGCTGCCGCGGCAATTCTTATCTGGCGGGTGGTGACGTTCTACTTCTATCTGCTGGTGGGCGGCCCGGTGTTTCTATTGATGCTGGGGCGGCCACTGCTCAAGAAGCTGCTGAAACTCAAGCAGGCGTCTTAGGTTAGTCCGGCTCATCCTTGAGCTGTTCCCACAGTTCTGCCGCGCCGGGAAACTCGGTGCCGTCTTCCGGGCTCAGGTCATCCGGGTCGTAGCGGCTCAGGCAGCCCTCCCCCAGAGTGGCCGGCGCTTTCGAAGTGGCTTTGTCCAGTGGATCGCTCACGGGCAGTTCCTCAAGGGCTGAAACGAAAAAAGGGCCTGGAACGATTGAACGCCCAGGCCCTTCTTTATTCAAGTACGCGTGGGTTCGATCAGAACACCACGGTCTTGTTACCGTGCACCAGCACGCGGTCTTCAAGGTGATAACGCAGGCCACGGGCCAACACCATCTTCTCGACGTCACGGCCGAAACGCACCATGTCTTCGATGCTGTCGCTGTGGCTGACGCGTACCACGTCTTGCTCGATGATCGGACCGGCGTCCAGCTCTTCGGTCACGTAGTGGCAGGTCGCGCCGATCAGTTTAACGCCGCGCAGCGACGCCTGATGGTACGGCTTGGCGCCGACGAACGATGGCAGGAAGCTGTGGTGAATGTTGATCACCTTGTGCGCGTATTCACGGCACAGAGCCGGCGGCAGGATCTGCATGTAGCGCGCCAGCACCACCACTTCGGCGTCGTGCTGTTTGACCAGACGCGAGACTTCGGCGAACGCCGGTTCCTTGTCCTGCGGATTGACCGGGACATGGTAATAAGGAATGCCGTGCCACTCGACCATGCTGCGCAGGTCATTGTGGTTGGAAATCACGCAGGAGATTTCGCAGTCGAGCTCATCGCTGTGCCAGCGGTGCAGCAGGTCCGCCAGGCAGTGGGATTCGCGGCTGGCCATCAGCACCACGCGTTTTTTCTGCTCGGTGTCGGTGATGCGCCAGTCCATCGAGAACTCTTCGGCGATCGGCGCAAACTTCTCGCGCAGCACTTCAATACCGAACGGCAGCGAATCGGCGCGGATCTCGTGACGCATGAAGAACCAGCCGTTCTGATTATCCGAGTGGTGGCTCGCTTCGGTGATCCAGCCGTTGTGGGATGCCAGAAAGTTACTGACTTTGGCAACGATGCCAACGCGGTCAGGGCAGGAAATCACCAACCGAAAGGTGCGCATGGGGGGAAAACTCCAGAACTTCGCAAAGGCGGCCATTCTAGCGACTGTGCGCGGAAACTGCAGTATTGATGACCACATCTCCGCAGGTAGACCCGATTACCGGCTTCTGAGGCCCTGCGCGGCAAATCGATAGTCCTTCAGTGAAGCTGTTCGGCCAGATAATTGTGAATATTCGTGATGACTGCATCACATTATTTAAATGACCATTCAATTTACCGGTTATTCCACGTAACTAATTCAAATAAAAAAACCGGTTAAATGTTTACTTGATGAAACAGCCTGACTATTATTGCGGCACTGTCCCCTGCCATTCAACACATCCGCATAAGGTAGTTACCATGTCCTTGATCAACGAATATCGCGCCACCGAAGAAGCCATCAAAGAGCTGCAAGCCCGTTTGAAGAACCTGTCGCAAGACGACAAATTGCAAGCCGAGCTGGAATTCGAAGGCAAACTGCGCACCCTGATGGGCGAATACTCCAAGTCCCTGCGCGACATTATCGCCCTGCTGGATCCAGAATCGAAAACCAAAGGCACCCGTGGCGCCGCAGTAAAAACTACCGGCACCAAGCGCGCGCGCAAAGTTAAACAATACAAAAACCCGCACAACGGCGAAGTCATCGAAACCAAAGGTGGCAACCACAAGACTCTGAAAGAGTGGAAAGCCAAGTGGGGCGGTGACGTGGTTGAAGGCTGGGCTACCCTGCTGGGCTAAGCCGCAGCGCCGGTCGCCGATTGATTCGGCGGCCCATGAAAAACGCCAGCATACGCTGGCGTTTTTTTATGCGTGTCCTTTCATGGACACACTATGTTCGAATTCAAAGATTCAAACGATTGCGCAATGCCTCGACATAATTCTGCCACTCATTGAGCACTTGATTCTGTATCGGCGTAGCACTAAGCGCCCATTGCTGCGCGGCTTCGGCAAAAGAGCTCAAGGTATTAGGTGCGCCCATTTGCGGCTCGGATAAACGCTGCTGGCAGAATATTCTCCAGCGCTCTTGCTCAGCAGAATTCAACGTATCGGGAAAGTTTCGTGCGCGATATCGAAAGAGCAATTCGGGCAGACGTTCATCATCGAACGGCCAGTGTTCTTGCGCTAATTGCGCCGGATCCGCCGTCCTCACTTGCTCGCATAGACGCCGATCGCGATCAGCGATAAATCCATCGTACAACTGCTGTTCCGGGTCCTCACTCGGGGTGAAGTCTTCGCTGGCGTAAATCGCCGCAACTTTATCTTTCCAAACTTGTTGTGCGTCACTTAGCCGCAGCGCACGTGCCTGATACAGCGCCATGTCCAACCCCAGACGCTGTTGATCGTCGGCACGCAATACCGACAACGGCGCCACCACCGGGCAACGATTGATATGAATCAGTTTAAGCGGCACTGGCTGTTCACCCTCGGCGAGGTCGTCGCGGCGGGTATAAAGACGCTTGCGCAAGCTGTCGGCGTCCAGATCCAGCAAGCCTTGTGGGTCAAGGTGCAGGTCACAGACGATCAACGCATTGCGATTGCGCGGATGCCAGGCCAAGGGCAGTACCACGCCGACGTAGTGCCGAGCCGCCGAAAAGCGCCCGGAGATATGCACCATCGGCTGCAACAGGCGAATCTGATCCATGACTTTCTGCTTGCTGCGCAGTTGGAATAGCCAGTCATACAACTTCGGTTGTTTCTCGCGGATCAACCGCGCCAGGGCGATGGTTGCGCGCACGTCCGACAGGGCTTCGTGGGCATGCCCATGGTCGATGTTGTTGGCGGCCGTCAGGCGCTCGAGCTTGAGGGTGACCTTGCCTTCGTCATCGGTCGGCCAGACCAGCCCATCGGGACGCAACGCATAGGCGGCGCGCACCACATCGATCAGGTCCCAGCGACTGTTGCCTCCCTGCCACTCGCGGGCGTACGGGTCGAAGAAGTTGCGGTACAAACTGTAGCGGGTCATCTCATCGTCGAAACGCAAGGTGTTGTAACCCGCGCCGCAAGTGCCGGGCGCCGCCAGTTGCGCATGCACCCGGGTCATGAAGTCGGCTTCGCTCAGCCCCTGCTCGGCGAGACGGCTCGGGGTGATGCCGGTGATCGCACACGCTGCCGGATGCGGCAGGATGTCTTCGCTGGGCTGGCAGTAGAGGTTGACCGGCTCGTCGATTTCATTGAGGTCGTGGTCGGTGCGAATCCCCGCGACCTGCAGCGGGCGATCGTTGCGGGGATTGATGCCGGTGGTTTCGTAGTCGTACCAGAAGATTGAAGTCACGGGCGGTTCCTGAACTGAAGATCGGCAAAGTCTAGGCGTTGAACCACCACCGCGGCCAGCGCTCTGTCATTCAACCATCGCGCATCACACGATGTGCAATACATAGTTATGTCGTTTTCCCCCAAGAGGCTGCTAGCATCGGACAGACTTCACATCCCGATCAGGCCCCATCAGGTAGCCCATGCTCGAGAACACAGCAGCGCCACGGAAAGCACCGCTGAACCCGCCACTCGATACCCGCTATCAAGTGGAAACCCCGGAGGGCATCGACCTGCCGTTGCGCCCGGCCGGTCTGATGGTGCGTACCCTCGCCTTCGGCATCGACCTGGGCATTCGCGGCGCGCTCATCGGCGTGCTGTTCGTGGCGCTGGCATTTCTCGGCCAGCTCGGCATGGGCCTCGGGTCGCTGCTGCTGTTTGTCATCAGCTGGTGGTACATGGTGCTGTTCGAAGTGCTGCGTCAGGGCCGCTCGCCGGGCAAACAATGGATGGGCCTGCGGGTGATTCACGATAACGGCACCCCCATCGGCTGGTCGGCCTCACTGCTGCGCAACCTGTTGCGCTTCGTCGATCTGCTGCCATTCGGCTATTTCCTCGGCGCCATCAGCTGTCTGCAACACCCGACCTTCAAGCGTCTGGGCGACATCGCCGCCGGCACCCTGGTGGTCTACAGCGAACGCGCCCTGCACCGCCCGCAATTACCCGACGCCCAGCCACGCAGTTCGCCCGTGCCACTCAATCCCGTCGAGCAACGCGCGCTGCTCGCCTTCGCCGAACGCCAGGCTGAACTGTCGCCGGCGCGGGTCAATGAACTGGCCGCCCTGCTGGCCCAGCCGCTGCATATCTCGGCGCCCAAAGCGGTCAACGAACTCAACGGCATCGCCCGCGGCTTGTTGGGTCCGGCATGAAGCAGAGTCTTTTCGAAGCTCGCCACAAGGCCGAATGGGAGCGCTTCACGCTGGCCCTCGAACGCCTCGAGCACGGCAAGGACACTTCGCAAGTGGCCGGTTTTCCCAAGGCTTATCGACGTCTGTGCCAGCATCTGGCGTTGGCCCAGGAGCGCGGCTACAGCAGTTATCTGATCGACTCGCTGCAGCAACAGGTGTTGCGCGGCCACCAACAGCTGTATCGGCACCGCAGTCGCTTCGGCGCCAATCTGCTGGGTTTCATCCTCGCCGACTTCCCCCGGTTGGTGCGCGCGGAATGGCCGTTCGTACTGGCCGCTACGCTGTTGTTTTTCGGCAGCCTGATCGGCTTTGCGCTGCTTGTATATGGCTATCCCGAGCTGGTCTACAACCTGATCCCCGCCGAACAGGTGCGCGAGATGCAGAGCATGTACGACCCAGTGGCCGGGCACCTTGGGCGATCCGCCGAACGCGCCGCCAGTGAAGACTGGGTGATGTTCGGTTACTACGTGATGCACAACATCGGCATCGCCTTCCAGACCTTCGCCAGTGGTTTGCTGCTGGGCGTGGGCAGTGCGTTTTTCCTGGTCTACAACGGGCTGATCATCGGCGCGGTGGCCGGGCACCTGACCGACATCGGTTTCGGGCAGACATTTTGGTCATTCGTGATCGGCCACGGTGCTTTCGAATTGAGCGCCATTGCCCTGGCGGGGGCGGCAGGGCTGAAACTGGGCTGGGCACTGATCGCTCCCGGACGCCTGACGCGCGGCGCAGCACTGCAACACGCCGCGCGCAAAAGCGTGCTGCTGGTGTGCGGGGTCATGCTGTTCCTGCTGATCGCGGCATTCATCGAGGCGTACTGGTCATCGAAGACCGGGATCGCGCCGCGAACCAAGTACGCGGTCGGTGCATCTTTGTGGATTGCGGTGGCGGTCTACCTGCTGTTCGCCGGAAGGACACGCCATGCGCCTGAGTGACGCCAGCGTAGCGATCCGCCCGCGCAGCACCTGGGAAGCCATGGACCTGGGTGTGCTCATGAGTCAGCAGCACCGGCGCCTGCTGATGACCAGTTGGGCCATCGTCACTCTGCCGCTGTTTGCCTTGCTGACGTTGTTGCTGTGGGATTCGCCGTCACTCGCCGTGTTCATTTTCTGGTGGCTGAAACCGGCTTACGAACGCCTGCCGCTGTACATCCTGTCCAAGACCCTGTTCGGCGAAACACCGACCTTGAAACAGGCCTTGCGCGAATTTCCCCGGCTGCTCAAACCGCAACTGCTGGCCAGTCTGACCTGGCGTCGTCTGAGCCTGAGCCGCAGCTTTCTGCTGCCGGTGATGCAGCTCGAAGGCCTGGACAGCACGGCCCGCCAGCAACGCCTGCAAGTGCTGTTACAACGTAATGCCGGCGCCGCACAATGGCTGACGATCATCGGCGTGCATCTGGAAACCGCGCTGTGGATCGGCCTGATGGTGCTGTTCTACATGCTGCTGCCGCAGCAGATCGAAACCGACTGGGACTGGCAATCGCTGATCCTCGACGCCGATCACCATTGGCGCTGGCTGGAGCACCTGACCAATGCCTTTTACGCGCTGGTGCTGGTGATCTGGGAACCGGTGTATGTCGCCTGCGGTTTCAGCCTGTATCTGAACCGGCGCACCACACTCGAAGCGTGGGACATCGAGCTGGTGTTCCGCCGTTTGCGCCAGCGCCTGAACAGCAGCGCTCTGGGTTTGCTGCTGGCCGTCTGTCTGCTGCTGCCGGCGCTGCCACCGGTATGGGCCGCGGCCGATCCCGCCAACGCCCCGCAGGCGCCACGCCTGCTGCATCAACCGCTGACCAGTCAGGCTTCGCACGACAGCATCAAGGCGTTACTTGAACAACCACCGTTCAAGAACAAAGAAAGCGTGACCCGTTATCGCTTTGGCGACGACCCGGCCACCCCGGCCGAGGTCAAGCCCGGTGAGGCGCCACAATGGTTGAAAACCCTGCTCGGCTGGCTCGACGGTCAACGCTTCAATGCCTTGGCCACCTTGATCGAGGTGTTGTTGTGGACGGCGTTGATCGCCGCTGTCGGCTGGCTGATCTGGCGCTATCGCGAGTTCCTGCGCACCTTCGTCAGTCGCCGGATGAAGCTGCCCAGCCGCAACAGGCCACCCGCGCCGCGGCAGGTATTCGGCCTGGACCTGAACCCGCAATCACTGCCCGATGACATCGCCGCCAGCGCCGAACAACTCTGGCACACCCAGCCACGCGCCGCGCTGGGGCTGCTCTATCGCGGCTTGCTCAGCCGGCTGCTGCACGACTTTGACCTGACCTTGAAAGCCGCCGACACCGAGCACCAGGTACTGCTGCGGGTCGAGCAATTGCAGCACCCGGAACTGCTGATGTTCAGCCGTACCCTGACCCTGCATTGGCAGAACATGGCCTACGGGCATCGCGTGCCGGCGGCGCATCTGCAACAGGAACTGTGTGACGACTGGCGCGCCCTGTTCGGCCATGGAGCGCGCACTTGAACCGGCGTAACGCGTGGCTGATCGGCGGGCTGATCGTCGCCCTGCTCGCGGCGTTGAGCCTCTATCTGTACTTCAAGGCCAGGCCTTATCAGGAAGTGATCGATCACGGCCCTTCGCCGCTGGCCCAGGCCAACCCGTATCTGGCGGCGCAGATGTTCCTGCGCGCACGCGGCCTCAACGTCGGCCATGCTGAAACGTTGGCAGGACTGCCCGACATCGATCCGCGTCGGCACACCTTGCTGCTGTTCGGCGAGCGCTCGCGGATGACCCCGCGTCAGGTCGATCAGGTGCTGAACTGGGCCCGCGCCGGCGGACGCCTGGTGTTCGTTGCCCAAGCATTGTGGGATGAACAGGCCAGACAAAGCGACGACCTGCTGCTGGACCGGGTGCAACTGCATCAGTCCCTGAGCAAGAACCTGAAGGAACCACCGGCGGAACTGGCCGATGACCCCTACCCGAACCTGACCAAGCTGTACCTGGAAGATGAAGACGCCCCCGCCTACGCCGGTTTCGACACCGCGTTTCATTTGGAGGACCCGAAGAATCTCGCGCAAGCCTGGGCCAACAGCGCCAAGGCCACGCACATGATGCAACTGGCTTATGGCCTCGGCTCGATTACTGTGGTCACCGATGCCGAGTTGTGGAAGACCCCGGCCATCAGCCAACACGACAACGCCTGGCTGCTCTGGTACCTGAGCGCCGACACTGACGTCACACTGATTTTCAACACCACACACGACGGCCTGCCGACCCTGCTCTGGCGTTATTTCCCGCAGGCCATCGTTGCCCTGCTGGCGCTGATCGGCCTCGGCTTGTGGCACGTCGGTGTGCGCCACGGGCCACTGCTCGCGCCCGCCCCGCGTGGCCGCCGTCAGTTGCAGGAACACCTGCGCGCCAGTGCCGATTTCATCCTGCGCCACAACGGCCAGCACACGCTGTTGCAAGCCTTGCAACAAGACGTGCTACGCCGCGCCCGACGCCGCCATCCCGGCTTCGACCAGTTGAACGTGGCCGAGCAATGGCTGGTGCTGTCGCGCCTGACCCGACAGCCGACCCGCGCAATCAGCCAGGCCCTGAGCCCGGTGCCGAAACAGCGCATGAGCAGCGCTGATTTCAGCCGCCAGGTGGCCCACCTGCAAACCTTGAGGAACACGCTATGACTGAGCACATCGAGCCCGGCAGCGCCAGCCACGCCGCCCAGCAACGCCAGCGCGCCAGCCAGTTGGCGCAAGCGGTGCGCGGTGAATTGCAGAAGGCCCTGATCGGCCAGAACGGCGTGATCGACGACGTCCTGACGGCGCTGATTGCCGGCGGTCACGTGCTGCTCGAGGGCGTCCCCGGACTGGGCAAGACCTTGCTGGTGCGGGCGCTGGCGCGGTGCTTCGGTGGTGAGTTCGCGCGCATTCAGTTCACCCCGGACCTGATGCCCAGCGACGTCACCGGCCACGCGGTGTACGACCTGCACACCGAGCAGTTCAAGCTGCGCAAGGGGCCGCTGTTCACCAACCTGCTGCTGGCCGACGAGATCAACCGCGCACCGGCGAAAACCCAGGCGGCGTTGCTCGAAGCCATGCAGGAGCGCCAGGTCACCCTCGAAGGTCGGGCGCTGCCCATCGCCCAGCCGTTCATGGTGCTCGCCACGCAAAACCCGATCGAACAGGAAGGCACCTACCCACTGCCGGAAGCCGAGCTCGATCGCTTCATGCTCAAGGTGCGCATGGACTACCCCGATGCCGAGCAGGAACTGAGCATGGTGCGTCAGGTCAGCCGCTCGACCCGCGCCGACATGCTCGACGTGCAGCCGCTGCGCACGGTGCTGCAAGCCAAGGATGTGCAGGCCCTGCAACGCATTGCCAGTGACCTGCCGCTGGACGATCAGGTGCTCGATTACGCTGTGCGTCTGGCGCGCAGTACCCGTTCCTGGCCCGGCCTGACCCTCGGCGCCGGGCCGCGAGCAACCATTGCGCTGGTGCGCTGCGCCCGCGCCCGGGCGTTGCTGCGCGGTGGCGAGTTCGTGATCCCCGATGACATCAAGGGCTGCGCGCTCTCGGTGCTGCGCCATCGGGTACGGGTGGCGCCCGAACTGGACATCGAAGGGCTGGAGGTTGACCAAGTGCTGCAGCAACTGCTCGACCAAGTGCCGGCGCCGCGTCTGTGAAACCGTCACGCCTGCTGTTGATCTGGCTGGCCGTTCTGCTGGCCATCGGCACGCTGCTGGGCACCGTGCAGGCACTCGACATCCCGACACCCGCCAGCCTGTCGGCGATCAGTTGGGGGTTGCTGCTGGCCCTGTTGGTGCTGGCGATCATCGATGCGCTACGCCTGAACAACCTGCCCTCGCCGCGCATCCAGCGCCAGATGCCCGGCAGCCTCGCACTCGGCCGTTGGAGCGAGGTACGGCTGCAGCTCAGTCACGATTTCAGTGAGCCGGTCACAGTGGAGATGTTCGATCACGTGCCACCGGGGTTGAGTTTCGACAACCTGCCGCTGTCGGTCGAGCTGCAACCCGGCCAGTTCAGCGAGGTCGGTTATCGCCTGCGCCCGCTCAATCGCGGTCACTTCACCTTCGAACATTGCGAAATCAACCTGCCCAGCCCGCTGGGTCTGTGGTCAGGCAAACGCCTGATCGAGGTGAGCAGCGACGTCCGCGTCTACCCGGACTTCGCCAAGCTCTACGGCGGGCAGTTGCTGGCGGTGGACAACTGGCTCAGCCAGCTCGGTGTGCGCCAGCGCCAACGTCGCGGGCAAGGCCTGGAATTTCATCAACTGCGCGAATTTCGCGAAGGCGACAGCCTGCGCCAGATCGACTGGAAAGCCACCGCCCGGCAGCGCACGCCGATTGCCCGCGAGTACCAGGACGAGCGTGATCAGCAGATCATCTTCATGCTCGATTGCGGCCGGCAAATGCGCAGCCAGGATGGCGAGCTGGCGCATTTCGACCATGCGCTGAATGCGTGTCTGCTGCTGAGTTACGTCGCGCTGCGGCAGGGCGATGCCGTGGGGTTGAGCACCTTTGCCAGCGATCAACCGCGATATCTCGCGCCGGTAAAAGGCGCCGGGCAACTGAACATTTTGCTTAACGCAGTCTACGATCTGGCGAGTAGCCAACGTCCAGCGGATTACCAGTCAGCCGTCCAACAGCTACTGACCCGTCAGAAACGCCGGGCACTGGTCATCCTGGTGACCAACCTGCGCGATGAAGACCATGGCGAACTGACCAACGCGGTCCAGCACCTGAACCGCCAGCATCAAGTGCTGGTGGTCAGCCTGCGCGAAGAAACGCTCGACCAGGTGCGCCAGGCCCCAGTGCAAACCCTGCCTGAAGCGCTGGCCTATTGCGGCACGGTGGATTACCTCAACGCCCGGGCAGAACTGCATGAGCGGTTGAGTGCTCATGGTGCTCGAGTGCTGGATACACAACCCGGCGAGATGAGCCCAGCGTTAGTCACCCAATACCTCGGTTGGAAGAAGGCAGGTACGCTCTGAACTCATTTGCCGTGCCCTCATGAGGACTCGGTTACGCTAATGAACAACTCTTTGTAAGCCACAACTGATTGCGCGCCAATTTTATCGTGACCGGCTCGCGGGAAAATGAATTTGACGTACGCGATCCCGTTAGCGTCCGATCTCATTGAGGCAAGCGACAAATTCAAATAGAACCACGCAACTCTCCTATGGGCTAAAGGCAGTCGTGTCTGCTGGTCAATAATTCTGACTTCAACATGAGCCTCGCAACCGACAACGTTTCGCGGCGAAAGATTTGTGATGCGCTCGAACATGGGAGTATCCGCGGGATCGAATACGTAAAACTCCCATGCTTTGGAGCTTCCGAGATGGACGGTCGCTACGAGTCTGTTCGGTCCCAGCTCATTCGGGCTAAGGACCAGTATCGATTTGCCATCCGCATTCGTGGTCGTGACAGGTAACTCCTGGCCGGGGATCTGCCACACGACTTTAATCCCTTCCAACGGTTTCCCGTCGCCTCGAGAAACAACCCGTACGACAGCGGTGACTGACTGCCCCAAATTGATATCGGTATGCAAGCTGGTCAACGACTCTATCACCGGCACCAGCCCGCCATACACCAACTGCGCCATATCCCAGCCACCCAAACCGCCACTTACCGTGGCAGATAAAATGCCATCCCCCTCAGCGGAGTAAGCAAAGGTCAACCGAGCAAAACCCTCCTCGTCCGTCACCGACGGGGTCAAGACACGGCCAGCAAAACCCCAGCGCACCTGCACGCCAGCCAATGGTAGACCGGTGCGTGCCGAAACCACCTTGGCAATGGCTAGCGCCTGCTCCTCGTCCGGCGGCAACCGCGAACCTTGCGGCTCGTACAGTTCGATGATTTCGCGCGGTTCCTCAAGCGTGTACGCCAGATCGACCGACTCCGAATAAACCGCATCCCCCACCGTTGCCGTCACCACCGCCGCGCCTGGTGTCTGCGGTTTGAACCGTAAACGGGCCACCCCATAAAAGTCGGTCAGGCTGGTCAGCGTCCCCAGTTCCGCGTTGTGCCAGGTCACTGCGATTCCCGGGATGCCCTTACCGGTGATGGACGAGACCACAGAGACCTCCTCGACCAGTTCCTGCTCCCATTCCAGCACCTGCTGAACACGGCTATTGGCGAGGATTTTCAACACTTGCGCGCCCACGCCCAACGACATCGCGTTGGCCGGTGACAGGCGCGCCAATCGCTCAGCGCCCAGGCGAAGCGCGAAACCGCCGTCCGTCACATCATCGCAGCGCACGGAGAACCGCATGCCGAGGGCCGAGGGCCGGTGCGCAACGCCGAGCGCGGGTTCGAAGCGCAGCCCCAGCGCCACAGGACCGGTACCGGTCAATCCCAAGGCCAGGTCTTGCTCGAACAATGGACTGTCATCCTCGAACAGCACTTCGAGAATGTGTGTACCTCGGCGCCGCGGGAAGAAGGTTTGACTGCCCCACGGCTGTTCGTCATGGCCATCGAAGCGCACCCGCACACCCTCCCAAGGGTCACGGGCGAGTGCGATAAAAGACAAGGCGCGCTGCTCTTCATAATCGTCAAACGGGCTGCGCACATTGGCCACCACCTCCTGCTGACCGGCGGTGCCCGGCGTCAAGCCCAAGCCCGACCAGCCAAGGTCATCGCTGGCGACTGTTTCGAGGCCGGCCGCCGTCTTCCACTGCACCGCCACCTGCGCCACCGCCTGGCCGGTGAATGCCGAAACCACCCTGACCCAACTCCAGGCTTTATCCCTGCCGATGACGGCATCAACCGCAGACTCGTGCCAGCCGCCAATGCGCAATTTGTTGTGGGCGAGCCGCATCGGGTTGGCGCTCATGGACAGACTCAATGCAGGCAGAAAAAGCCCGAGAATAAAGTCGCCGGAGACCTTGCTCGCAGTGAAGTCCAGGCTCCATCCAATACCTCCATCGCTCAGCGTCTGGGAAATATCGAGCGGCGGTTCGACGCTTGCGTCCAGCTCGCCGGCCGGTGTTCCCTGCCACATCAACGTTCCCTGCAACCCCACCAACGGACTCAATGCATTGGGTAAATAGCGCACGTTGTGCCTGGCGCCGATGCACGGAAACAACGTCTGACCGGCTATTGTCGCGGTCACCTGATCCAGCATCACCGTCAGTTCATCCATCAGATCAGTGGCGATCAGCCGACCGAACAACTCTCGGGGTGACGCCAGCACCGGGCTGCTCAATACCAGACTGAACAGGCTGCTGCTGCTCGATGCAACTTGTGAACTGAACGTCCATTCCAGCCCCTTCGATTCCAGCTTCAAGGGCACGCCGATACCTGCGACGGTCAAGCCGATTTCCGGCGACTCACCACGCCACTGCAGCGTCACCAACTGATCGAGCAACGAACTGCCAGCCGTCGCTTCAATGCGCAGGGTGTGCGAAGCCCCACGCCAGCACAACAAGCCCAGCTCGGTAAGATCCACTTCAGTGTTGTCGAACAAAATCCTGATCTGATTCTTCCAGGGACTGCTCGGCAATGCCTTGACTGCAAACGGGTGCTCCATTGCCACCGCATCGGCGTGCGCCCTGACGCGGGCGGTCACCATCAGGTCGCCACCACGGGAGGGCTGGTAAAGCACGTTGGCCCAGCCACCGCTACCCGATTGGGTCGAGATCGTGCCTTCGGGCGTCAACCAGTCGACCAATGCATTGTTGACCGGATCGCCGTCGCCGCTGGTGACCACGTGCACCACTTGCACCCGCAGCAGGACGCTTTCATGCTCGTCCACCACCGGAAACTTGTTGGCCTCCTGAACGTCGCCGATGCGCACCAGATTGCGTGCCAGTGACATCGGTTTCCTGTCGGAGGGCAGCAGCAGCTTCGAGCATGACAACTGCAACAAGAAGCGCCCATCGAGCTCGTCCTGGCAGATCAACGCCCAGTCCAAATCCGCTACATCGACAGGTCTCGACTGTTCCAGCTCCGGGCGCACTTGCACGCCCAACTGTGCCGCAGAATCGCCTTCCCAGCGCATGGCCAACTCGGTGCCACGCAACACCTCGGGCAGCCGCACACTCACCTGATAGGTAGAACCACGATTGGGATATCCGGTCGTTTGCGCCCAGGGCAAGGCGTTGCCCTCGACCACCGCCAGCACCTCCTTCCATGGATCGGTCGCGAGCACCCGAACATCCAGCGTTGTAGTCTCGACACCACTGGCATAGTACGGACTCGTTACCGAGGCTTTGATAGCAACGTCGCCCGCAGTCGTGGGCAGGAAATCGAAGTATGCCCACCCCTCGGAATCCGTGGACGTAGTGCCGAGCCCCCCCTGCCCGTCGATCGCCCAGGTCACCGTGCGCCCGGCCAGAAACTGACCGGTGTACCAGGAGGCCACTCGCACGCCTAGGCGCACCGATTGCGCCAACTCCAGCACCGGGTAGTACGCGGCCTCCAGTTCCTCGCGAAACACCAGCCGATGATGGCCCAGCGAGGCCTGTATCGGGTAAGGCGCAGCGGTGTACTGGTTCTCCAGGTTCACCGTGAACAGGTAAGGATCCTGACCATCATCGATCAACGGGCACTGCAAAACCCACGGTAAATCCAGCGGATGATCGACGCCCCAGTCAGGCGCCGTGGTAACGGCGCCTTGCGGGTTGTCGTCGCTGATCAACGCAGCCTTGGTGTAGAGCCAGGGGCTGTCGGGTTCGGGAACACATTCAAGCCGATGCTGAAAGCCACCGTCCACGCCCAGGCACAGGTAGAGCAACCCGCTGGCCGGCAATTGCTCCTCGTCCAGCTTCAGTGTTTGCAGCACCACTGGCTCAAGGTGCAGGGCCAGATGAATGCGAGTGATCAGGACCTTCAGGTGATAGTCATCGGGATCAGCATTGGCTGGAGCGACCACCGTGACACGGATCTTGTCCAGGCGCTGCAACGGCAGATCGAACGGAGCGTTGTACTCGATCGGCTTGAATACCAGCGGCTGGCCGCTGGCGATCCGTGCCTGGTCTTCTGCAAGGTTGCGAGTGCTGCCCGGCGGCAACGGGATTTCTCTCAACACGGTTCCATCTTCAGCCGTGATGAGCATGCGGCCCGCTTCGGCATGCCGCGTTTCATACAGAAAACTCAATACATACCTGGCGCGGGCATCCGGCTTTACCGGTACGGTGACCTGCTGCCAGGCAGAACCAAGATTGCCCGCAGACAGCAGCCTGATCGGTACGCCGTCATAGACCTCGCCGACGACTGCGACCTCGCGCGGGTTGGCACCTCGCGTCCAGTTGTCCATGCCCTGGCTGAAATCACCATTGAGCAGCAGACTGTCATTGGCCTGAACGACTGGATCAAACATGATTGCCTGCTCCTTTGACATTGCGTGACTGACGGGAACTCATTGCCCGGGTGACCAGGTCTTTGACGGCAAGGGTAAACGTCGGCTCACCGGCCTTGGCCGTGTAGCGGATACGCACGATGACGTCGGTGAGCGATTTGAGCATCGGCTCTTGCCGCTCGCTCTCGGGCCACGGAAAGTGCAACTGCCAGCGCGACACCGCTCCGGTGTTCTCGAACGGATTGAGCAAGCCTTCATCCGGTTTGCTGGCGTTCATGCCGGTGTCGGCGAGGCCCACCGATAAACCGATCTGCTGGCCACTGCGCAGATTGAACTGAACATCAGGTGGCGCCACTGCGCCTGTCGGCTGGTGCAGGTACTCGACCGAACGCGCCGTTGCCCGGGTGGCGGTCATGCTGCCGACCTGACGCAGCGTCGCCTGAACATCCTGGTAAGGGCCGGTCAGCACCGGAAGATCGACTTCGATCAGGTTGATCAGCCGGCAGTATTCCCCCGGATGATCACGATCGAACAGCAACTGCGTCAGCTGGAATTCCAGAGTGCCCTTGGCGATCAAGTCCTGCAGCGCCAGCGACCAGTTGGTAAACCCGCTCTGCGGATCGGCCGAATCATCAAACAGTTGCCGCAACGAAACGGTTTTCACCCGCTCCAGACGGCGCTCATGGCTTTGCAGATACAGGCGGTCCATGCGCAGCAGATATTCGCGCAAATGCTCACCGGCGGTCAGGCCGTGACGGTTGTCCAGCCAGACTTGTGGCAACGCATCGTCGGTGTCGTCTTCACCTGTTTCGGCACTCAGCGACGCGCGGGCACTCAGACACAGGCTGACCACCGCATCGTAGGCCTGATAGTGCAAGGCTTTGAGTTGCCCCAACAGCCAGCCGAACAATTCAGCGTTGCTTGCGCGCTTTTTCAGGTAGTTGTAGAGGGTCAATGCTTGAGCGTTGGCGCGCAAGGTCTGCTCCAGACTGGCCCTGGCCGCTTCCAGCGCAAACGCCTGCGCGGCAAGTTGCTCGTCAATGGCTTGCACCTCGGATCGAGCCTGATCGCGTTGCAACTCCCACTCTCGGCGACGCAGGCGATAACTCTCGATGAGTGCCTGTTTTTCCGCGTCGGTCTGCAAGGCCATGGCGCCGATTTGCAACCCGAAGACCACTGCATCGGTGATGGCATCCAGGCGACTGCCACCGACGGCCATGCCGAAAATATTCGGCAGATTGGCCAGCACTGCCCCTCCGCCCTTCAGCGCGACGGCGCCCAGATTCAGATCTTTGGTGATCTGCAGTTTTTCCATGACCTGATATTCAGCATCGGTCACGTTCTCGTCGTACCAGGCCTGATACCGGTCGGCCCGCTCCTGCACCATGCTGCGGCTCTGCGCCAGTGCGGTAACGCTTGCCTGTAAATGGGCAATCGATTGCTCCTGCACAATGCGTGCATAGTCACCCAGCTCCTTCATGTGTTCCTGTTGCATTTCCTCCTGCTCAGCGCGGTCACGTTGTTCGATCAGGCGCAAAACCTGACTGCCGTATTCCTGCAGGGTCTGCACCGCACGCAGTGCCGACTCGTAAGTGACCCGCCAGCGAAACGCGCCCACCACCAGACGGCCGCCCATTGGCCGAGGCCCGCCGATACCGCCGCCGGCCAGGTCGCGCAACAGTTGATTGGGATCGGTGGGCGGGCTGAACAACGGAACGTTCAGCGGTTTGCCATCCAGGGTCAGATTGTTGCGCAAATTGTTCAGGCGCTGGCCGGGCCAGTCGTACAGTTCGAGCAACTGTTCATTGATTGGCGTTTTGAACGGCTCGTTCGCCAGTAATCCCATCAGTGGCGCCGCTTCGGCGACCGCTGGAATCTGCGCGAGGGAATACGCCAACTCACGTTCAAACTGCTCGAGCGCCGGACGTGTATTGCCCTGTTTCAGCAAGCTGTCGACCGTCTGCGTTTCCCAGCGAGCCACAGCCCGGGCCGAGGGCGGTTTACCCATCAGAAATTCTGCCTGCACGTAACACAACTTCGCGGCCACCAGCGCATCGCGGGTAAGCTGGCGGTAATACCAGTCACCCCAGGCGATGAGGTTTTTCACATACTCGGTGAATACCAGTTTGCTGTAGTGCTCGGGCGCCGCGTAAGCAATCGCATCCGGATCGGTGGGCATCCGCACTTCGTGGCCCAGGTTGCCCGTCTCCTGAAGCGGACGGCAGCGCCAGTAACGGGGTTTCGGTGGAGAGTCCGACGTTGCGATGGCTTGCGGATCGAACAGGTAATGCAGCCAGTTTTGTGCCTCGGCAAACCGGTCTTCGGCTCGCAGACGCGCGGAGACCAGGTGCGCCAGGTGAAAAAACAGCTCCCAGAAATACAAGCCATTCGCGCCGTTGAATGCCCCGTTCGGCTCCGTGAACTTATCGTCTGCCTCAGGGGCGGGTTCTTGCAGAAACTGCGTGTTCCAATCCAGCACCGCATCGACCGAGATGTTGCTGCGCTGTACCAGATCGGGACCGAACAGAGAGTTCAAACGCGCGCGGGGCAGCATTGCGGTCTGTCTGAAAGCGATGAACTGCGCCGCATCCCGGGTGTTTTTTTCCAGTGTCGGCGGGAGTGAACGGACGAAATCCCCCAACGACACCTTAAAGACCCGATTGCCGTAGGTTGGGTTACTCAGCGTGAATGTGGCCCCGCCTACAAACCCTCCTTTATTCCGTTTCAGCAATAGCCAGTCCGTTGCCCAGCCACCGGCAATGGGGAATGATCCCTTGACCTCCGCCGGATCTTCGCCCGCCCCGTGACTCAGCGTCAAAGTGAACTCGGCACTGGCGCTGCTCGCCAGATTTCTTGCCCTGCATTGTCCTCGAACCCAGAGATAGTCCTGGTTACCCACCTCTGCAAACACCGCCTGCAAAGTGAAGTAAGGCGCCATAACGCCTGTCCCCGGCCCTTCGAGCGCAATCGTCGGCTGAGTCGCAGGGGTCAACGGGTGCTGAACGACCAGTGCATCGGTAAAGCGATGCGTCGCCAGGTGGTCGAGCCAACTGCCATCGTCTTCAGGCAGCGGACGAAACAACACGTCGCGCGTCGCACCGACTTTCAAGTCGCTGCCGTTGGTGAGCCATACACCCAACCGGCCCTTGGGGTGGTACGCGTCGATCAGCGTGGTCGCAATCAGCCGCGCGCCCGCGCTTTTATCCGTGTCTTGTTCACTGCTGTGCAGGCTCAAGGGCGCCGACCAGTCCCCACTCTGGTTCATGAACGCCAGATTGATGTCCAGTCGGTTCGGCAGGCTACGCTCCCCTGCCAGCCCCTTCACCTCGTCGCGCCACTCGGCCCAGACCAGGCACAAACGACCGCTCCAGAACACCGGCCGCACATCCAGCACCCGGCCCCCCACCGGAATCTCGATCGCTTGCCATTCATCCCAAGCCGCTGGATTGACGGGTTCACCCGCTGTGGTCAGTTCGATCTCGGCCTTGCGCCAGAAATACTGAAACGGCTGCACCCGCTGCCGACCGACAAAATAGTAGGTGGCGCGAACCGCCGAATCGCCGTCCAGACAGCCACTGATAACATCCAGGTTGCAGGTTTGTTCGAACGCTTTCAAATAACCCTGCAATGCACGCTGCACCGAATCGCCGCTCAGGCGTGTCTGGTTCAAGTCATTTTCCAGCGCCTTGAACAGACGGGTTTTGCGCTGCCGCACGAACGGGGTGATGAAGTTTTCCGGGTGGAGCGCAATCATCGTCAGCGCAGCCCAGTCCGGATAGTTGTTGTACAGTTCCCAGAGCTGCAGATCGGCCTTATCGAACTCGACCTTTTCGTATCCGGGTTCAAGTTTGCGATAGGCCGCATGAATGAATTGCTGTGCACAGCTCGTCGCTTCCGCCACCCAGGAACTTTGCACCGGGTAATTATCCTGCGGGTCCAGACGCAACAGTTCGAACAGATCCTGTGGCGTTCTCACAAAGGCGTAACGGTCTTTGGCGACATGGCCGATGCAATATTCGACCAAGGCGTTACGGCGTTTTTCCAACAGTTCAGCCAGATTGCTCTGAGTCATGGTCTGTTCTTCCTGCGTCCTGGAGAGCACACGCGCCGTCAACGGGCGCAGTCATGGGGTAACTGGCGGATCGTCGAACTTGATGGGCTCAAAAAGCGCGGTGTTGGAACTGGCGTCGCACAACACGCTGAACCTGAAGGTGCCACCAGACGGGCTCGACACATACACCTTCGTGATGCCCTCGGCATCGGTGTAAGTCTGTTCAGGGCGGATCACCGCTACGGGGAGTCGCGTACCGTCCTGGGCCTCGGCAAACCAGCGCACCAGACGGTTGCGTCCGAGGTTTTTATAGTCATCGCGCAGCGTGGCGGTCAGCTCGAACTCCTGCCCCGCCGGTATTGGCTCCTCGGGTACCAGAGACATCAATGGCCCAGGGAAAAACAGCGTCTGAGCGTCATCGGAGACAGTGACGAGCGGTGCCTGCTGCGCATCGATCAGGGCCACCCAGAATAAAGGCACCTCCTGCCCCATGACCTTGCCCGGCAGGTATTCGACCTGCACCGTGCCATCGACTTGCGTGGCTTTCGCAACGACAGTGCCCAGGCTCGTCTGCCAGTGCACGTACACGCCGCTCAACGCTTTGCCGCCGGGAGTCTTGAGCGTCACGGTAAAGATGATTTTTTCATCAGGCTTGTTGGCCACAACCTCAGTCTTGTCTGCGGTACAGGTCATGCTGACCAGCGGTTCAGGCACCTCATCGGCGAAAGACACCATCGGTGCCCGGGTTTCCGAGAGGCTGAGCACGGCGCGTTCGGCGGCGACTCGGTAAGCGTCCTTGTCGATCGTTTCAGGCAGATTGCCCAGCAGAAAAATCGTCTGGGCATCCATGCCACTGTGCGCCGCCAGTACGCGTATGCGCAGCAGCAGGTCCAGTTGACTGAGGTTCTTCAGAATTTTGAGAACAGGGTCGATGTGAATGACGCACTCGTGCACTTCCTGCACGCTCCAGTCAAAAAATGCCGCGAGCCGCCGTAATGCCGCCTGCTGCGCGAGCCACAACGCATCGGGAGACAGATCATCGGCCAGGGCATTGACCTCGCGCAGATAGTCGAGCAATTTTTCGGCAGGCTGCTCGCTCAACTCGAACGCCCGAGTCAACGCGCTCAGGAAATACAGTGTGCGCACCGACAACAGATGCCGGTCTTGCTGGTCCATCCAGGCCTTGTGGCCGTACTGCAGAAAGTCCTCCAGCAGCCGGGCACTCAGGTTCAGTTTGCTCACCACCGCAGCGCGCCGCCGCACATCGGCCAACAGGCTCAACAAGGGATCCGGCTGCTCGGACGCACGTGCTCGCGCCTGCAGTGCTGACTGCTCGGCACGTTCCAGCACCCGGGCCAACAGTTGATACACCGTGGACTGCGCCCAGGTCAGTATCCGCAGCGAACGTTCGGCGTCGAGTGCGGTGTAGACCGCCAGACACTCTCTGGCAACCGACACTTGGGCCTCCCGTGCCTTTATCAACACGCTCAACATGCGTTCGACGATGATCGCCCGCGCTCCGGCGTCGTTTTCACCGAGTCCGTCCCTGACCGCCTGATCAAGCTTTTCTCTGGCAAAGAGCAGGTAATCCGCCTCAGGCAAATCCAATGCAATGACCAGCCCCGTGGCGTCGACCAGCTCTGCCAGTAATTGCAGCCAGTCCAGCCCGACCAGCAAGGGGACGCCGGCCGTCTGCAGTCCGGCATTGCTGAACAATGCGGCCGGCAGCAGGTTGCGAATCTGCTCGAACAACTGGCGTTCAGCCTCCGTGGCCACCGCCAATGCCTGGGGTGGTGCCACCTGCTGCAACATCCACAACACCGGCATGTCACGCTCCTTGCACCAGGACGCGCAGGATTGCATGGCATGAATCAGGTTGAGAACGTCAGGAGGGGTTTCCTTATCGCGGCGCTCGCCCACCTGTGGCAGACCTGCCAAGCCGTTGAGCCAGCTCTTGCCGCCCAACAGGGTCAGCATCAGCACGCCTTCGACCGGTGTAATGCCCAGCAACCGTGGCAACTTCACCAGCCGGTAAAAACTCGAGATCACCGCCGTGCTGCGCTTGAGTTTGTCCCCCAGCTCATGCGCCTCGGCAATGGCCGCCGCCAGGTAAGCGTAGGTCTGCAAATCGATACTCAAACCGCTGCACAACTGACTGATCGTCAAATCGCTCTCGCCTTGCGTCGGCAGTGCCGAAAACTCGCCACCGTCCAGCCGCATTGGCTGGCGATAGTCACCCTGACTGTTGAAGGTGCGATCAAACAGCGAGGGCACTTGCGCCCGGCCATAAATCGACACTTCATCGATAAACGCCGCGAAGTCCTGGGCCGTGCAACCGTAGTGCTCGCGCAGTGACTGAAACAACCCCAGCGCATGCACGCTGTGCGTGGAAATCCAGTACGGACGAGCGGGTGTTGCCCCACGCGCCTCGGCATGGATGGCTGCTGCCAGAAGTGCATCCACCTGGTCGCTCGGCAAGTCCAGCCATTGGTCCAGACGCAGCTTGCGATTCATTCGCTCGTAGCGATCAATCGTCGTCGGCTCTTGCGTCAAGCGATGAAGTAACCCTCCGCCGCCCCCCCTGAAGTCGATATTGAGCACCGGCGATGTGCCGGCGTTGATAAAGACCGATCCGCAACGATGACTTTCCATTTCCCCCGGCGGGGAGTTTTCGTAAACAGTCACATTGGCCGAACGAGTCGGGGCGAACTCGCGAATCGACAGCAACGCCTCCAGGCCCCGCGAGTCCTGTCCGGTGCGATCACCGAAGAACTTCGCCTGACTGAGGTTTAACCATTCAGTACCGAAGGCACCAAAATTAAGCGCGTAGTACGCATCCCGTGCATCGCCGTCCTCTGGGTCCACGGGGGCTTCCGTCAGTAATTCACGCTGATACGGGCCCAGTCGCGAGGCATGGCTCAGCGCGCGTCCGGCATCGGTGTCCCACGCTTCAGGCTGCAAAAAATAGGGATAGGCCAGGTCCACCATGTGGGTGATATCGCCCACCGAAAAACCGTGTTGACGGGCGACGAAATCGAGCGTGACCCAATGCTGAAAATACGGTAATCCATTGGGGTAACGTGCCTCGAAGAGGGCCTCCTCCAGGTCCAGATTTGCGGGGCTGTTTTTACTGATGAAGGTTTCAAGCACCGGGACAATGACGTCCAGCGCCGAGATCGCTTGATGCACGGCGTTGAAGTCGACGAGCAACTGTTTGAGATCCTGGCGGCGCAGGTGCAAATCCAGTTTGCTCGCGTCACCTTGAGGAAAGATCCGCTGGTCGATCCAGCGTAACAATTCGATCAGATAGGCCACTGGCGAGTTCATCGCTTCGAGTGCCTGAGGCGGACAAAACTCATCGAACTTCGGATTGAACAGTCGCTCGTAGCTCGGCCCGTCAACGATCGACAGCAAACCACTGCGAGGATGAATCGATTGTGTCGAAGAATGGCGCAACGAGTGTTCGATAAAACGGCGGCGCACAAACGTCGCCAGACTGTTGGCCCTGCGCAAAAATGCCTGCGCGTCCTCGGGATGCATGCTGTAGTCGTCAACCAACCCGCGAACACCGTGCTCCACCACATGAAAAATGGACCCGCCGCGCTCCAGATAGGTGCAGAAATCAACATAGCTGTCGCGTTGCGCTTCGCTGAACACCTGCTCCAGCAGTTGCTCAACGGGACGAATCACGGGGTTAGTCATGGTCGGGTTCCCTGTATCGTTGTCGTGTCAGAACGTTTTTTCGCCTGACGAGCCGATGCCTTCATGCTTGAATCTGAGCCACGCTGCGGTTGGGCGTCTACTGTCATAAATGACAGTAGACGCCACCACTCATCGGAAAAAAATCAATTCTCAGGTGGCGATGGCACGTCGAAACGATCGCTTTCGACCCAGTCGGACAGGGTCGAATTGTCCGCACCGTCAGTGATGGTCTGCTGGAATCGGCACCAGTGGCCACCAGGACTCAGCGTTTGCGTCGCCTCGCCGCGCCAGCCCTGCGCGGTGACGGCAAGGTCTGCGCTCAGGGCTTGTTCCGGGTCGAACCAAGTCACCACCCGCCCGACGCCGGTGCGCCCTTTACCGACGAAACGAAGCGGGTTTTCGACCCAGCGTCCCGGCACCGGCTCATCGATGACAGGCAGGTAAATGCCGCGCACCACAGGGTGCGGGGCTGAGGCGGCAGAAACAAAACCGTCACGCGAGGACACCGCCACCAAATCAAAGACGCCGGCGGCCTGATCCGGCTCAAGCGTCAATGACCAGGTACGGTTCTCCAGCACAGGACTGTGTCCGAGCAGCGTCGCCTTATCGCTTTTCAGCGTCACCGTAACCATGTCTCCCGGATGGCCGAAGCCGGAAACAACGGCGGAGCCACCGATATGCACGCCCCGCCCGGGGCTTTCGATATGCGGCGCGGCGGGCACCACCTGGTAAGTGCGTACAGGGCTGTCCTTCGACTCATGGGTCTGGAAGATTTGCCTGGCCTTCACGGTGTAGTTGCCGATCGGCAACGTTACTTCGGCTTGCCATTTGCCCTCGGCACCGACCGGGACTTTATCGAGCAGGATTTCGCTCGGGCTATCCCGCCAGATGGTCACCTGGCCGAACGGTTCGCCGGTGCCTGAAAGCATTGAGGTTCGCGCCAACGACTGATTGGGCGCCGGCACCTCGATGACGGGCGGCAACAGCACCACGAAACAGCTGCGCACATCACTGCGCAGGGATTCCCTGCCAGCGATGGTCTGTGCGGCGTCGATCTGGTATTTGCGAAAGTCGAGTTTTTTCAGTTCGATGAACCAGGGACCATGCGCCGTCAGCCGTTTCGGCTCGCCCAAAGCCCGGCCGTACTGCGCGTCGCGCAGTTGCAGCGTGGCACCGCTGAACCCGTTGGTTCCGCGCACGATCAGGTCGTAGTGTGCATCTGCGTCTTCAGTCGGTTCGGTGATCACCGGCTTTTCCGGGCTGACCCAGAACGTTTGCGTCGCTGCCGGCGAGGCGCGTCCTGCCACGGTCTGTATCACCGTGACGGTATGCTCCTTGTCCGGTGCAAACCCGATGTCACGTTTGAAAGCCCAGGTGCCGCTGCTGCCATTGGGCCTGTGTTCGTTCGTACTGTCGCTGTACTTCAGGCTGAGTGTCGCGCCGGGCCAGCAGGTGCCGGAGATTTTCGGCGACAGGCCGTCATCCTCGACGGCGGTGATCAGCGGTGCCAGCAGCGGCACGCTGATGGTCATTTCCACCGGGTCGGAGGCCAGAGCACCGTCTTTTTGCACCACCAGCACAACCTTGCTGGTGTTCGGCTCCCAGCGTGATGATGCCTGTATCCGCCAGCCCTGAGCCGTGACCGCTGCCGGCGGTGCAAGCGACGCGCCGGTCGCTTTGTCCGTCACGTGCACCGTGGCTCCGCTGACTCCTTTGCCAGTCAGAATCGGCGTGTAATCGACCACGGTGTAAGCCAGGTCAGTCGGCGCAGGAAAACGGTCGATATTGATGATCCGTTCGACCGCTTGCGACACCGCATTACCCAGCTTCTGCCGCACCTGCACCGTGCGTATCGAACCCGGTGCCCAGGCCTGCGATGCCCGGCTCGACCAGCCTTGCGCCGTGACGGTTGCCGGCGGCGCGACCGCGCTGCCATCTGCCTTGTCCGTGATCTCGACCGATGCGCCGGTAACGCCTTTACCGGTGAACGTCGGGGTGTAATTGGTAATGGTGTGGGTCACATCCGTGGGCGGCGGCAGGGTTGATGACACCTTGAACAGGTACTCCACCGAAGGAATCCAGCCGCCGGCGTTATCGGAAACCTTCTGCACGACCTTCAGGTCGTAATCGCCGATGGGCCAGTTCTGTGAGGTCGTCGTCCAGCGTCCTCCCTGCACGATCACGGTGGGCGGCGGCGTTGCGCCTGTCGGGCCTTTGACGATCGTGATCTCGACCGTGGCGTCGGTAAAACCTGCGCCGGAAAACGCGGCAGTGGTGAGGGTCGGGTAGCTGACGCTGACGGCGGTCAGTGCTGGAGGGCGGACTTTGAACGTTCGAGCCAGACTACGATCGGACGACTGACCTTGAAACGTTTGTTCCGCCACAATCGTATTAGTGCCCGGGGGCAGTTGCTGCAATGCGTATGTGCTCCACTTTCCATTGGTGCCCACCGTTGCCCTGCCAACGACTTCCGTCGTCCGGTCCTGATAAACGACGACGGCTGCCCCAACTGTCCCCTCTCCTTCAAATAAAGGTATACGGGTTACATAAGCGCCGGTAACAGGGACCACAATCACGGGAATACCGAACTCTACGACGGTGATCGGCACCTCATTCGACCATTGTAGAAATTGATTGGAATAGCTTGCCTCTGCTACCAGAACAATTCTGCGCAATGGAAGCTCTACGTTCAGCTTCACGTCGAATCGATTGCCTGCCACAGCACCGCTGCCGTATAGAACCACCCCGCTGCCGGCTTCATAGATGCGTACGTCGGTACCGCTATGCCCATCACCGGAAATCGTCGGCAGACGTTCATTGACCAGCACGTCATCATTCGCCGGCGAAGTGATTTTCAAGGTTTTGGCTACGGTGACGGGTACCAGCGCCGAATTGTCCGACCGCACTGAATTGACAATCTGCACAGCGCCGAACTGATGTAACCCTTCCTCAAGATTATCGACTTGAACCGACCAGCTGCCGTCCCCCGAAGCAGTCCCTCTCCAGGTTCTGTTGTCAGGCACCCGGTATAGTTCGATGCTGGCGTCAGGGTAGGCGCCCCTCCCGGAAATGATGGGATTGGGACCCACTAGCGCCGGAGGGGCAATCAGGGTTACGGGTTTGATAACACGAAATTTCCCGGAGAATCCCCAATCAGACCACACCCCCTGCGCATCGAATTGGGTATGTATTTCGCAGTCCGGCCCTTGTTCGAGCTGATCAAGGGTGAACTCGTAGTAGTAACCGTTGTGCGTACCCGTGATTTCCAGCCTGTAGTCCGGATTGTAAATATGGACTTTCCATTTGCCATTACGATTGAACCCGAAATTGCAGCGAACTCGTAATGGCAGTTTTTGCATGGTTCCCGATAGCGGGACGGAAAACGTTGGGGCAGCCCATCCGGTTACAACAGGATCATCTGGTTCTTCGCTCATGACAGGTGAACTCCTGGACTGTTTGACGGGCTGGTCTTGCTCCGTTTTGTATCGCCATTGAGGAGTAAGTCACACCTGTAAAATCTGACAGTCCCGACGAACGGTAGCGTTGCGTGGCGGTGTATTTCGTGGTGTTTCCCCAGCACGCCGGGAGGCTACAGCGCCTTGCGCCTTTGCCTACAGATCCGCCAGAATCCGCTGGCTTGTGCGCTTTGCTGATGCCCCGTAACGTGGTCCGTGCCGCTGCCAATCAGTGGTCGGGTTTAGTCGCCCGGGGGGTATACGAATGTGCATAAGCGTCATCAAGTCGGGTATTCCCTATCCCCGCACTCGATGGTGGCTGTTCGCAGGGCGCCCTCGGGCGCGCCGGTATTTCGTATGCCTCCCGGTCGACTAACCTGCTTACAGCCGCCACCCTAATTCGTTTAGTCGCGAATCGGTCGTGGCCCTACTTAGAGGCAATACGATCATGTTCAAAGCAACTCCGAATCCACCCGAAACAGATCCCGCCGATACCTCCCCCTACGCATCCTCCGATTCCCGAAAACTCCACGAAGCCGCCGAACGCGCCCTCGACCATTACCTCAAACCCGAACCGCCCTCGCGTAATTCCGTTGATCGCGGCATGCAGATGTTCGTGGTCGCGCCTGACCTCAATCCCGAAGCCATCGCCATCCAGACCTACGAAACGTTTTCGTCGGTGAGCATTCTGCTGCTGGATCTGGCGGACAGCCTGGAAGACAAACCACGGCATCTGGCGATGGCGATCTATCAGTTGAGCGAGATGGGTTTGTTGCTGGCGGAGAAGACGCTGGACAGTGAGCGGGCGATTGCTGTGGCCTAGGCGTCGATGACGGGGCGTCTGTACTGACGCTTTCGCGGGCAAGCCCGCTCCCACAGTGGCCAGTGGTGATCACAAAGTTGTGTACGCCAGCGATCCTTGTGGGAGCGAGCTTGCTCGCGAAGCTTCTGGCAGTTTGAAGTCAGGCAGAAGCCGGCAATGGCTGAAAACTGAAGTACTGGCGCAACGCCTCGACCAGTTGCCCGTATTCCGCCGGAGGACGCTGCAGGCTGAAGCCGGCGTCATAGTGCATCGGGGTTGCGTCTTCATGGCACCACAGGCAGCACGCCGTGAGGTCGATCACCTGCTGCAGGCCATCGCCGCACGGGAGCTTGAGACGCAGGCTGAAATCGACACCGGTCATCATCGGCAACTGGCTGATGAGCATCAGCCCGTCTTCGGACACGTTGCCCAGAAAGCCGATGGGTTTGTCGGTGACGCTGTTGAACACCCGGAGGAAGTACGGCAACTGATGCCGTTCGATTCGTCGGTCGGTAAACATGCGCAGTACGCCATGCAAGGCTCCATCACAGAGCCGCGCCTTTGCTTCGGAACACGCCGGTATCGCAGACGCGCTCTCCCCGCTTCCGGTGGGATGGTCGCCAATACGCCATCACCTCAACCACGACCAGTCGCAGGTGTTGCCCCGGTCCAGACGTCAGGCGCTGAACCGGATCACTGGACTATAGCTCACCTTGTACAGTCAGCCAGCGTTTGTATGACAACCAGCATCAGAAGCGTTGCGGGCTCGGCACTGCCGCTGCACTGCGCGTCGGGTAGTGGCCCAGGCTCTGCAGGGTTTCCAGGCGCGCACGGGCGCGGAAGGCATATTCGCTGTTGGGGTACGAGGCGATGATGAACTGGTAGGTCTGCGCCGCGTCGATGTACATTTTTTGCCGTTCCAGGCACTGGCCGCGCATCATCGACACTTCCGGCCACACATAAGGGCGGGCCCGGCTGTCGCGTTCGACCTTGGACAGTTCGAGCATCACTTGCTCGCAATTGCCCCGGTCGTAGGCGCTGTAAGCGTTATTCAAATGGTGATTCATCGCCCAACGGGTACATCCCGTGGCAGCGAGGGCGCTGAGGGCAAGGGCGGCAATGGGCAACAATCGCATGAGGGTTCTCCTGTCTTGAGCAGTGTATCGACCTTGCGCGAAAAATCTTCAATGCCGCCATCGTCAGCGTGGTATCAGTGCGTGGCGTCCTCGGGAGGGTTGGCATCGCCATTCGGTGCAGAGGGGGTTGACTCCAGATGGATGGTCACAATCGGTGACCTTGGCGAAACCGTGCCGTCCTGACTTCTTTCAACAACATAAAAACCGAATTGACTCAGATCCAGGAACGAAAGCCAACTCCCGTTGCTACTGATCAATTGGCCAAACAGCTGATTCAAGGGATCCTTGGTGCTGTAGGCGACCGCGAAATTACCGGGCGTTCCTGTTCCCTCCACTCGAAAACGGACACCTGGCTTGTCGCCATCTTTTGGGCTTTCAATCACTGGCGGCTCCAGCGCTTTGCGTGCTGTTTTTTTTGCTGTCATGTCATTCGTCTCATGGCCCCGCCAACCGTTGGCGGGATTCAATCTGTATATCGATCGAAAAACCGCGTGCCACCTGTAAGAAATACCAGTACCGACGAGCGGCAGCGGTGGCCGGTCAGAGTCGTTGAAAAGAACCACGTTCAATAAAGAAAACAATAAGTAGTGCAAACGAACAATGACTACACCCTCGGAGCATAGTAGCCTCTGCTAGCGCTTGAACTCAGGAGTCTTTGCATGTCCGTCCGTCGTACCAAAATCGTCGCTACCCTTGGCCCGGCCAGTAACTCGCCGGAAGTTCTCGAACAGCTGATTCTGGCTGGCCTGGACGTCGCCCGTCTGAACTTCTCCCACGGCACCCCCGACGAGCACAAGGCTCGCGCGAAGCTGGTGCGTGACCTGGCTGCCAAGCACGGTCGCTTCGTCGCCCTGCTGGGTGACCTGCAAGGCCCGAAAATCCGTATCGCCAAATTCGCCAACAAGAAGATCGAGCTGAAGATCGGTGACAAATTCACCTTCTCCACCAGCCATCCGTTGACCGAAGGCAACCAGCAAGTGGTCGGCATCGACTACCCGGATCTGGTCAAGGACTGCGGCGTGGGCGACGAGCTGCTGCTCGACGACGGCCGTGTGGTGATGCGCGTCGACACCGCGACCGCCACCGAACTGCATTGCACCGTGACCATCGGCGGCCCGCTGTCCGACCACAAAGGCATCAACCGTCGCGGTGGTGGCCTGACCGCACCGGCCCTGACTGAAAAAGACAAGGCCGACATCAAGCTCGCCGCAGAAATGGAAGTCGACTACCTCGCGGTGTCCTTCCCGCGTGACGCTGCCGACATGAACTACGCCCGTCAACTGCGCGACGAAGCCGGCGGTACTGCCTGGCTGGTGGCGAAGATCGAACGTGCCGAAGCCGTGGCCGACGACGAAACCCTCGACGAACTGATCAAGGCGTCCGACGCGGTAATGGTTGCCCGTGGTGACCTCGGTGTGGAAATCGGCGACGCGGAGCTGGTGGGCATTCAGAAGAAAATCATTCTGCATGCACGCCGCCACAACAAGGCAGTGATCGTCGCGACCCAGATGATGGAGTCGATGATCCAGAACCCGATGCCGACCCGTGCCGAAGTGTCCGACGTGGCCAACGCCGTGCTCGACTACACCGACGCCGTGATGCTCTCGGCCGAATCCGCTGCCGGTCTGTACCCGCTGGAAGCCGTTCAGGCGATGGCGCGCATCTGCGTCGGCGCTGAAAAGCACCCGACCAGCAAGACCTCCAGCCACCGCATCGGCAAGGTCTTCGAAAGCTGCGACCAGAGCATCGCACTGGCCGCCATGTACACCGCCAACCACTTCCCGGGCGTGAAAGCGATCATCGCGCTGACTGAAAGCGGCTACACCCCGCTGATCATGTCGCGTATCCGTTCTTCGGTGCCGATCTACGCCTTCACCCCGCACCGCGAAGCCCAGGCCCGCGCGGCAATGTTCCGTGGCGTGTACACCGTGCCGTTCGACCCGGCGTCGCTGGCTCCGAACGAAGTCAGCCAAAAGGCGATCGACGAGCTGGTCAAGCGCGGCGTCGTGGAAAAAGGCGACTGGGTCATTCTGACCAAAGGCGACAGCTACCACACCACCGGCGGCACCAACGGCATGAAAATCCTGCACGTTGGTGATCCACAGGTCTGAGTGATTCGCTGAAAAACAAAAGCCCCGGCATGTGAGTGCCGGGGCTTTTGGTTTTTTGATCCTATAGATTTACTGGCTGATCCGGCCTCTTCGCGAGCAAGCCCGCTCCCACAATTGGAACGCATTTCCCCTGTGGGAGCGGGCTTGCTCGCGAAGAGGCCGGCACAGTCAGCGAACATATCAATGCCGCTTGATAAACCCGGTCAACGCCGCCAACGCCTCCGGCGAGCGCAGCCGTTGAGTGAACAACGCGCCCTCCTCCTCGATCACTTTACGGATCAGTTCGCGATCCGGCGCCTTCATCAACTGTTTGCTGATACGCACCGCTTCCGGCGGCAGCTCATCGAAACGCAACGCCATCTCCCGCGCCTTGTTCAATGCCGCTTCGCCACTGCCCAGCGCCTCGGTGGCAATCCCCCATTGCGCAGCCTGTTCACCGCTGAATCCCTCGCCAAGCAGCAACAGCTCCGCCGCTTTGGCATGCCCGAGCAAGCGCGGCAGTATCAGGCTGGAGCCGAACTCCGGGCACAGCCCAAGGTTGACGAACGGCATGCGCAACCGCGCATCGCGACTGACGTACACCAAGTCGCAATGCAGCAACAACGTGGTGCCGATGCCCACCGCCGCACCAGCCACGGCGGCGACTACTGGTTTGCGGCATTCGAGCAGGCCCCGCATGAAGTGGAACACCGGGCTGTCGAGGTCGCTCGGCGGTTGCTGGATGAAGTCGGCGATGTCGTTGCCGGCGGTGAAGCATTCGGCGCTGCCGGTGATCAGCACGGTGTTGATTTCAGGATCGTTGTCGGCCTGCTTCAAGGCCTCGGCGAGGCGACCGTACATCGCGCGGGTCAGCGCGTTTTTCTTGTCCGGGCGGTTGAGGCGCAGGGTGAGCAAACCGCGTTCGCGTTCGAGCAGGATGGCTTCGGTCATCAGCGTTACTCAACATTAAAAAGGCCGACAGAGTTCCGTCTCGCCACAGGAATCTTCGAACCTATGAAAGTCAGCGCTTAACCGCGGGACAAAAATACATCGGCCAGCAGTTGGTTGCGCGGCAGTCCGGCCAGGTACAGACGCCGGGCAAAGGCATCGACACTGGCGGTTGAACCGCAGACTAAAGCCAGGGTTTGCCGGGAAACAAGGCGCAGTTGCGCCAAAGCGGCGGCTGACTCGGCCGCCGTCCACAGCTCGACGCTGAGGTTTTCGCGCTGCGCGGCCAGCGCCGCAAGGGGTTTGGCCAGATAGTGCTCGCGCTCGTCATGGGCCAGATGAATGACGCGGATGGCGCCCTCGTGATCCTGACGCAAGGCTTCGCGCAGCACGCCGAACAATGGCCCCAGCCCGGTGCCGGCCGCCAGCAGCCACAGCGGTCGCGTGTGCCAGTCCGGGTCGTAATGCAACGCGCCGCCACGCAATTCGCCGAGGCGGATCGGGTCGCCGATCTGCAGGCGCCGCGCCGCATCGCTGAATTCACCGGGCTGGCGACAGTCGAGGTGGAATTCAAGAAAGCGGTCTTCCTCCGGCAGGCTCGCCAGCGAGTACGGCCGGGCGATGTGGTTGATCCACAGCACCAGATGTTGCCCGGCGCTGTAGCGCAGCGGTCGTTGCGGGGTCAGGCGCAGGCGCAGGACGTTGTCGGTGAGCCAATCCAGCGCTTCGACCACCGCCGGCCGGCCATCCGTGATCGGGTCGAAGGTGTGCACCTGCAAGTCTTCGGTCACCTGACACTGACAGGCCAGGCGCCAGCCCTGCTGGCGCTGCTCGGCGCTCAGGGCATCCGGCCGATTGTCGGCAGGCAAGCCGTTCACGCACTGCACCAGACACGCATGGCAACTGCCGGCGCGGCAGCTGTAAGGCACCGCAACGCCGTGTTGATTCAGGGCATCGAGCAGGTTGCTGCCCGCCGCCACCGACCACTGCTGTTCACCGACCCGAAGTTCAGGCATCCACATTCTCCCACGCGGCCGCACAGCGATTGCGCCCGTCGCGCTTAGCCCGGTACAGCGCCTGATCGGCACGCTGCAGGGCATCGTCCAGATGGTCGCCCAACTCCAGCAGGGTCATGCCCGCCGAAAGGCTGAGGTCGCGCACATTCAGGCCCACCAGTTCGACGTCGGTAAACGCAATGCGCAAGCGTTCACAACAGGCGGTCAGGCGTTCGGCATCGCAATCGGGCAACAACACCACGAATTCCTCGCCACCGTAACGCGCCAGCACGTCGCCGTCACGCAAGCAGGCGCCTGCTACCCCGGCGAAGGCCTGCAACACCTGATCGCCGGCAGCATGCCCGTGCAAATCGTTGATGCGTTTGAAGTGATCAAGGTCGATCAGCGCCAGGCCATGGACCACGCCCGGGTCCATCTCGTCCAGTTCGCGGGAGGCCAGGCGTAAAAAATGTCGACGATTGAACAGCCCGGTCAGTTCATCGGTGGCCACCAGGTCTTCGAGCTGACGCATCATCCCGCGCAAGGTGTCCTGATGCGCCTGTAAGGCAAACCGGCGCTGGCGCATGCGCTGCCGCGAAACCTGGACAAAGCGTGCGTAGATCACCAGCCACGCCAGCACGATCGCCAGAATGCACACCTGCAAGGCTGCCAGCGCCGGATCCGTCAAACGGAAGTGGTAGCCATCCCAGAGGGTGATTGCACAGAAACTGAAGAACACCAGCAGCGCGCAACGTATGAACGCGCGCCGGGATAAATGAAACAGGCCGAACAGCAGGATCAGCACATAAAACACCAGAAACGCGCCGCGGGCTTCATGCAGATGGGCGATCAGCCAGGTCTGCCAGCCGAGCCCGAGCAGCACTTGCGCCTCGGTCAGGCTGGGGTCGGCAAAACGCAGGTTGCGCCCGGACCAGAACAGCGCGAACAACGTGGCCTGAGTGATGAGCACCAGCGCGCTGCCGATGGCCACACTGTTCAATGAATGCGGGTAATGACCGAAAAAAAACGCCAGCCACAGCAGCAGCAAAGCCAATCCGTAGGTGGCTGCGGCGAGGGCAAAGCGCTTGAGCAAAAGACGTTGAATGGCGTTATGGGTCAATCGTTGACTCACCGTGCGATAGGAGGCTGACCGAGTGTCCTACTCTACAGACCGGATGCCACTTTAGAGGGGCGGTCGATAAATGACCACCGATTTTCAGCGCCAAAAATTGACGTCAAATGCATGACCCGTCAATGCCCTCATGAGGTCCTGTGGCGAGGGGATTTATCCCCGAAAGGGGCGCGAAGCGGCCCTCAACAATCCGTCAGTCAAACCCTGCGCACAGGTTTTGCGCCTGCTACGCAGCCGATCGGGGCGGTGCGACGTTTCGCTAGATCCCCTCGCCACAGAAGAGCACTGTTGGCCCGAGTGTTCGGTATGCGACCAACGAATGACTGCCGGCGCGTGTATGCCCTGAAGAGGCACGGTATACTGCCGCGCCTTTTTAGCGTCGCGCCAGCAGCCCCGGCGTGCCTTGAAAGGTGCTTGCAACCGACCGATGTACCCAAGCTGCAAGCACCTTATTGAATGTTCCCGTCTTTTAGAGGAGCGCGACTCATGACCGTGATCAAGCAAGATGACCTGATTCAGAGCGTTGCCGACGCCCTGCAATTCATTTCCTACTACCACCCCGTGGACTTCATCCAGGCGATGCACGAAGCCTACCTGCGCGAAGAATCGCCAGCGGCCCGTGATTCGATCGCACAGATCCTGATCAACTCGCGCATGTGCGCCACCGGCCACCGGCCGATCTGCCAGGACACCGGCATCGTGACCGTGTTCGTGCGCGTGGGCATGGACGTGCGTTGGGATGGCGCGACCATGAGCCTGGACGACATGATCAACGAAGGCGTGCGCCGCGCCTACAACCTGCCGGAAAACGTCCTGCGTGCCTCGATCCTCGCCGACCCGGCGGGCGCTCGTAAAAACACCAAGGACAACACCCCGGCAGTCATCCACTACTCCATTGTCCCGGGCAACACCGTGGAAGTGGACGTGGCGGCCAAGGGCGGCGGTTCCGAGAACAAGTCGAAAATGGCCATGCTCAACCCGTCCGACTCGATCGTTGACTGGGTGCTGAAAACCGTTCCGACCATGGGCGCCGGCTGGTGCCCGCCGGGCATGCTCGGCATCGGCATCGGCGGCACCGCCGAGAAAGCCGCGGTCATGGCCAAGGAAGTGTTGATGGAATCCATCGACATCCATGAGCTGAAAGCCCGTGGCCCGCAGAACCGCATCGAAGAGATCCGTCTGGAGCTGTTCGAGAAGGTCAACCAGTTGGGGATCGGCGCCCAGGGCCTCGGTGGCCTGACCACCGTGCTCGACGTGAAAATCATGGACTACCCGACTCACGCAGCCTCGCTGCCGGTGTGCATGATCCCGAACTGCGCCGCCACCCGTCACGCACACTTCGTGCTCGACGGCACCGGCCCGGCCTCACTGGAAGCGCCACCGCTGGACGCCTACCCGGAAATCGTCTGGGAAGCCGGCCCGTCAGCCCGTCGCGTCAATCTCGACACCCTGACCCCGGAAGACGTGCAGAGCTGGAAACCGGGCGAAACCGTCCTGCTCAACGGCAAGATGCTTACCGGTCGCGACGCTGCGCACAAGCGCATGGTCGAGATGCTGAACAAGGGTGAAACCCTGCCGGTGGATCTGAAAGGTCGCTTCATCTACTACGTCGGCCCGGTTGATCCGGTCGGTGACGAAGTGGTTGGCCCGGCTGGCCCGACCACCGCCACGCGGATGGACAAGTTCACCCGTCAGATCCTTGAGCAGACCGGCCTGTTGGGCATGATCGGCAAATCCGAGCGCGGCCCGACCGCGATCGAAGCGATCAAGGACAACAAGGCCGTGTACCTGATGGCCGTGGGCGGCGCCGCCTACCTGGTGGCCCAGGCCATCAAGAAGTCCAAGGTGCTGGCATTCGCCGAGCTGGGCATGGAAGCGATCTACGAGTTCGAGGTCAAGGACATGCCGGTCACCGTCGCGGTGGACAGCAACGGTGAGTCGGTACACATCACCGGCCCGGCGATCTGGCAACAGAAGATCGCCGAAAGCCTGGCGGTAGAAGTGCAGTAAGCGCTTCGCAGCCGTAAAAAAGGCCGGCCCGTCATGCGACGGGCCGGCCTTTTTTTGCCTGTTGCACAGCTCTGGCCTTTTGACACCTGTCAGATCTGACAGGTTACCAATGCCATGCTTGTTGATAGCGTCTGTCCACTCACGTCCTTCGCGTGTGCAACGGATCCGACCATGGCCGATCAAGAGCTGAGCATCATCACCCCGTCCATCGCCAGCAGCGCGTCGATCACCACAATCGGCAAAAGCTGGGGCACTTTCGGCCCGACGGGGGAGGCGTCGTTCATACTGCCACTGCCGCTGTCCGTCGGACGTGGCTGGGATCCGCAGCTATCGCTGACTTACAGCAGTCAGGCCGGTAACGGGCCATTCGGCGTCGGCTGGAGCCTGGGCATCGGTCAGATCAGCCGTCGCACCCACAAAGGGGTACCGCGCTATACCGATGTTGATGAAATCGTCGGTTACGACGGTGAAATCTGGGCGCCTGAACTTGAGGGCAACGGCGCACCAAAATCGCGTCTGGAAAGGACCTACAACGGGATTGAAGTCGGCGAGCACCGCGTGGTGCGCTACTGGCCACAGGTCGAGAGCGACTTTGCCTTGCGCGAGCGATGGCAGCGTGTCACCGGTCCGGATGAGCCGGCCGAGCCGCCGTTCTGGCTGATCCATGGGGCTGACGGCTCATTGCAGGTATACGGTAAAACCAGCGCCTCGCGTCGGGCCGATCCAGATGACAAGCTTCGGGTCGGCAGCTGGCTGCTGTGCGAGAGCATGAACCCGCGCGGCGAGCACATCTGCTTCGACTATATGGCCGATGATGCAGACGCCAACCCCCTTCACGACTACCGTGCCCAGCGCTACTTGCGCGCCGTATTCTACGGCAACGTCGCCGCCAGCCAGCACCTGTACAGCTGGACGGTGGTGGATCCGGCTGAACTGCAATGGCATTTCCATCTGCTGTTCGACTACGGCGAACGCACCCGCTCACTGACCCAGGCTCCCGCGTACGCAGGCTCCAGCCTGACACCCTGGCTGGAACGCCAGGACCCGTTCTCCACCTACGGTCAGGGTTTCGAGCTGGGCACTCGGCGTCTCTGCCAGCAAATCCTGATGTTTCACAATTTCTCGCGGCCAGACAGTCAGGATCCGCTGCTGGTGCGGCGGCTGTTACTCGAGTATCCGCCCGCCTCCGGGCCCTGGACTTACAACCGGATCACAGCCGCTCACTACCAGGCCTTCGATACCAGCGGCGCACTGGAAACGACACCGCCGGTGGAGTTCGACTATTCCTCCTTCGAGATCAACAAAACGCCCGCACGCCTGTTCGCCGAAGACCCCATGCCGGGCCTGGACGATGGACAGTTTTACCTGTGCGCCGATCTGTACGGTGAGGGCCTGCCGGGCTTCCTCTGCCGCTACGATCAATGCTGGTATTACCGTGAACCGATGCGCGCAACCTCAGGGCCTGACGCCATCACCTATGGCCCGTGGACGGTGCTGGAACAGATCCCGGTGGCGAGTCGCAACAGCCCCGCGCTGCAGATACTGCTAGACCTGACCGGCGACGGGCGGCTGGACTGGATCGTTGCCCAACCGGGTATCAGCGGGTATCGCAGGTTGAACGCCGACCGCAGCTGGGCGCCCTTCATGTCGTTTACCGGCATGCCGCTGGAGTTTCGCGACGTTCTTTCGCAACTGGGCGACCTGGTCGGCGATGGCCTCATTTCGCTGGCGATGATCGGTCCGCGCGCCGTGCGCCTGTATGCCAACCGTCGCGAGGAGGGTTTCGCCCCGGCCGAAGAAGTCCTCCATGAACCCGCCGATGACCGACTGCCGATCTTCAGCCATTCACCCAGCGAGTTGGTCCTTCTCGGCAACCTGCTGGGCAGCGACATGAGCGAGCTGTGCCGGATCCGCCATGATGAAATCAAATGCTGGCCCAACCTGGGGCATGGCCGCTTCGGTGCAGGACGGGTAATCAGCGCGCTGCCGTTTACCTATGAAGCATTCGATTCGACCCGCGTGCGCCTGGCTGACCTCGATGGTTCGGGTGCTCCGGCACTGATCTATCTGAAATCCGATGCATTCGAGATCTACCTCAATCGCGGCGGTCACGGGCTGGAGCAGACGCCGGTCATCGTGCCCTGGCCCGAAGGTGTGCGTTACGACCGCTTGTGTCAGGTCAGTTTCGCCGACCTGCAAGGCCTGGGTTGCGCGTCACTGCTCCTGACCGTGCCGCACCCGACACCGCAGCACTGGCGCTATGACTTTGTCGCGGCCAGACCCTACCTGCTGACGGCGAGCAACAACAACATGGGCTGCGCCACGCAGGTGACCTACCGCAGCTCCGCCCAGGAATGGCTGGATGAAAAACAGCAGTGGCTGATCGACCATCCCGGCGAAGTGCCCGTGTGCCACTTGCCCTTCGCGGTGCAGGTGGTCAGCCGGCAACATCAGCAGGATGAGATCACCGGCAATTGCCTGACTCAATCGTGCATCTTTCGCGAAGGCGTCTACGACAGCATCGAGCGCGAATTTCGCGGCTTCGGTTATCTGCAACAGACCGACACCGATAGCGCCACCGGCGATGACGAGGTCGGTTTCACCGCACCGGTACGGGTCTGTACCTGGTTTCTGACCGGACAGGCCATGGACCGACCAAGACACGGCTACTTCGACGCCGACGAAGATGCGCAGCCGTTGCTGCCAACCGTATTCAGCCGCTATCACCAGGGCGATGAATACGATGAACCGGTGACGCCGCCCGACGAGACGACACGCTACAGAATCGCTCGGGCGCTGACAGGTTCCGTGGCGCGCATCGAAACCTGGGCCGGCACCGTCGAGCCAGCCACGCCACGGCTCTTCGCGGTAGAGGAGTTTCGCTACCTGGTGCGTGACGTGCGCCCCACTGGCCGCAACGAGCCGGCAAGCGTACTGCTGCCGCTGCTGCTGGAAAAAATCGGCTATCAATACGACGGTTTCATTGACGACCCGCTGTGCCGCCATGAAATTTTGCTCGGCACCAGCGAGTACGGTCATGCCACCCATAGCCTGAGCGTCAGTTATGCGCGACGCCGCACCGAGGCCGATCCCCCGCCCTTCAGTGATCCCGATGAGCAGCAGTGGTGGCGGGACGCCCACGACCCGGCCCAGCAGTCCTATTACCTCAGTGAATCCCGTGAGCGCGCGATTGATCTGGACCGGGACCTGCAACACTGGCGACTGGGCCTGCCCTGGCAGCAACGCAGCAATGCACTGGTGCTGCCCAAGGGTAATCTGCCGTCGGGCTTGAACCCGCAGCAGGTGTCATGGGAGACACTCACTGCGCACCAGGACTCTGCGCAGTGGAACGCACTCAGGGTGCTGACCGGACAAACCGTGCAGCGTTATCTCAAGACAGCAGACGGCAGCCCGTTGCCCGACGGCTCAGTCGATTTCGAAGCGCTGGCCGCACCAACGGAACTGGCACAGCTTGATCAGACCGCCCTCGATGCCTACGCCGATCTGCCACCGCCGTTCGATATCCGCGTGGAGCTGACGAACATCGGTTACACACCGATGCCGCCACTGTTCGACGCGCAAGTTGTGACCACACAAAACCTCTGGTCCGCACATTACAACTACGCAAAATACGCCGGCGCCGAGGATTTCTTCCAGGTGCGTGAATACCGCGAAACCCTGAGCCATGGCTGGACCCGGGCGCAATACGACGCATATCACCTGTTGATTGAAAGCGTCGAATTGCCGGATGGCTGCACCACCCGCTGCGAATATGACTATCACGCTCAGCAGCCGCTGCGCATCATCGATGCCAACGAGAACATTCAGGAAGCGCTCTACGAGCCCTCCGGTCAACCGTTGACGACCAGTTTCCACGGCACCGAAAATGCTGTCGCCGCCGGTTTCCGTCCGCTCAGCGAATACCTGCGCCCGGAAGATCCAGACCCAGAACTGGCCATCGCCGACCCGGCAGCTGCCGTGCAAAAAGCCGCCAGTACCCTGCGCAAGGACTTGTTCAGCTGGATGGGGCAACTGCCGCCTTCCGTCAACGCAACGCCGCAGTTGCTCGAGCAATGGCTGGCCAGCGGTGATGTGTTGCCGAGCCTGCACATTCGCGCCAGCGCACGGCGGCGCCTGGCGCAACTGGCGTCACCGACATCGGCCGAACTGGCACTGCGCGAACTCATCACCACAGTCCAGCGCAAACCGGTACACAGCGTGGTGCTGAGCGCCGACCGTTACCCCGATGACCTTGTAGCGGCATTGGTGCGGATCATCATCAGCTACGTGGACGGCTTTGGCCGGGCGCTGCAAACCCTGCAACGGGTCGAACCCGGCACGGCTTATGCGGTGGCGGTCGACGGATCGCTGATCGTCGATCGCGGGCAGTTACGTGAGGTTCAGGCCGATCCGCGCTGGCGTGTAAGCGCACGGGTCGAGTACAACAACAAAGGCTTGGCGGTGCGCCAGTTCCGGCCGTTTTTTGTCGACACCCATGGTTATGTCAATGATCAATCCCTGCAACGGTACGGCTATTTCGATCAACTGTTCTATGACCCGCTTGGCCGTCCGGTCAAGCTGATCAACGCCAAGGGGCATTTCTCCCGCGAGACCTATCACCCTTGGTATCAGACCAGCGAAGACTTCAACGACACCGATGAGTCAGAATCATGAGCCGGGCTGTTGACAGGCATACGCCAACACTGAGCGTGAGTGACAGCCGAGGCTTGCCGGTCCGGCAGATTACCTACTTGCGTTCGGTCGCCGGTGAGACCGCCATCGCGCTGATCTCTCGCCAGCAATTCGACCCGGCGGCCAGGCTGTTGGCGCAACGAGACCCGCGCCTGCCGCGACCCAATCAGGTGCTGGTGTCGGCCCTGGGGGGCACGCCCCTGAAAGTCGACAGCGTTGATGCCGGCATGCGGCTGACGCTGCCGGGGCTGGCCGGCGAAGTGCTTGAACGCTGGGACGGCCGCGGCAATCATTGGCGTATGACCTACGATGACTTGCTGCGGGTCACGGCAATCGAAGTCAACGCACAACCCGAGACTGAAACCTTTACCTTTGCCACCGCCTCGGCCGATGCGGGACGCAACCTGCGTGGAAATCTGTTGGCGCTGCAGGACCGCTCAGGCGGTGTGAATTTCGACACCTACAGCCTGCTCGGTCAGGCACTGGCCGAAACCCGTACGTTTGCCGATGGCAAGACCTTCACCAGCCGCCGCATTCATGGCCCGCTAGGCAGTGTCCTTGAGCAGGTCGACGCCAGCGGACACCGCCAACGGTCGTATTTCGACCTCGCCGGACAACTCAGGCAAGTCCAGTTGAAAATCGACGATCAGGCTGCCTGGGCGACCGTTCTGGAGCATGCCCGGTACAACGCCGCCGGACAAATCATCCTGCAACAGGCCGGCAACGGTGTGATCAGTCATTGGGCTTACGATCCAGCCAACAACAACCTGCACCGGCAAACCACACAGAAAAGCGGTCAGCCGCTGCTGCAGGATTTCGAACACCAGTACGACCCGGTCGGTAACCTTGTGCGCACTCTCGACCATGCCTTTACGCCCAGTCATTTCGCCAACCAGCGGGTCGATGGGCATCGCGAGTTCAGCTACGACTCGTTGTATCGATTGAAACGGGCCACTGGCTACGACGATGGCCCACCCTCGGACACCCCCGGTCTGCCGCAGCCAACCGACCCGGCGGATCGGCGCAACTACATTCAGATGTACACCTACGATGACGGTGGCAACCTGATTGAACTGCGTCATCTGCGCGAGAGTGCCAGCCATACCCGTACCGTACTCATCGACCCTGCCAGCAACAGAGGCGTGCGCTGGAAAAGCGGCGATCCCGTTCCGGACTTCAACCAGCTGTTTGACCGCAACGGCAATCTGACACACCTGCAACCGGGGCAGGATCTGCAGTGGAACGCCAACGATGAACTGGAAACCGCGATCCTGGTCAGACGCGAAAACGGCGTCGACGATGCCGAGTACTACCGCTACAGCCAGGGTTTACGGGTGCATAAACGCCTCGAAACCGCGACCGGACACTTTCAGGATGTGCGCTATCTCCCGGGCCTGGAAATCCGCACCCGCGACAATGGCGAAGAACTGCATGTCATCACCCTGGCGATCGGCGTGGGCAGTGTTCGTTGTCTGTACTGGGCGACGGGCAAGCCGCGCGGTATCGCCACCACTCAAATGCGGTACAGCGTCGAAGACCACTTGGGATCGAACCTGATGGAGCTCGATCAACAGGCGCAGTTGATCAGCCACGAAGGCTATTACCCTTTCGGTGCCACGGCATGGATGGCCGCAAGCTCGGCGGTCGATGCCGATTACAAGACCGTTCGTTATTCGGGCAAGGAAATGGATGTCAGCGGTCTGTATTACTACGGCGCGCGCTATTACGCAGCATGGTTGCAGCGCTGGATCAGCGCCGATCCGGCGGGCGCCGTGGACGGTCTGAACCTGTATGGCTTTGTCGCCAATAACCCGTTGCGTTACGTCGACCCCGCTGGCGGTTCGAAAGCCGAGTCGGTGATTTTTTTCTATTCCGGGTTTATTACCGCCGTCAACGAACATGCCGAACGCACGCTTGTGCAAATCCACAACGTCATCCACCAGGAAAACATCACGCAGAACCTGATGATGAACCTGGCAGGCGAAACCATCGGTGGCGTCATCGGTTATGAGGGCGGTGTGCTGGGCAGCGCTCAAACCGGCCTGGTCTTTCCATCGGCCCCTCACGCCCTGCAGTTCACCGACCCCAACGCATTGGTCGGCGGCAATATCGGCGGCGATGCAGCGGGAGCGATGGGGGCTCCCTTGACCGACAGTTTTGGCTTCACAGGTGCACTCATTCCACAAACCTCGAAGATGTCGGTCGCGGCCATTGATAGCCAGTTGGGCGTCCCCGACCCCGTCGACAAGACGCCGCAAAGCTGGAGAGAGATCAAGGATGAGCTCATTCACCCGGCGCTCAATTCGGTGCTCAATCCTGACTTCACCATGAATCGGGTGATAAGTTCCTGGTTGTCGATCATTCCGGGGGCGCTGAACATGTTCCAGCGAGCGATCGAAGCCGAGGACATCAAGAATCGCCTCGATCCGGTGAAGATCAACAAGATCGACACCGTACTCGCCGAATGGACAAGCGCCATCGAAAGCCGCTGGGCTCAGGCCGAAAAGGCTTTCAATGCATTGGCCAGCGACGTTATTTATCCAGCCGATCTGCTTCCCAACGTCAACCACATGACGCCTCGGGAACTCACCGCACCGATTCATCGATCGGCACTGAAACAACAAACCAGAAACACACTGGAGTCCATCTCACGCATGCAACAGGGCATGGCCTGGTACAAAGAGATGGGCAGTACGGACAATCAGTACTTGTTGAAACAGGCACGCCATTCAAGACCAAAGGCCGCTTGAGCATGCCCCGGCAACGCAACCACCAGGACACGCAGCGGTCGGTGCATTGGCGCACGCCGAACCTGTTGGTCAACGACCCCAGGACTCTGCCGGTTCGGCAGGTTGCCTACTTGCGCACAGCACCCGACACGCCGGCTGAAAGCCGGATCACTCAGCAACATCACGATGCTGCCGGCCGGCTGACGGAACGATGGGACCCTCGCCTGTTCAGCGCAGCGGCCAAACCCAATCTGGCTAGCCGCTACTCCCTCACTGGCACGCCCTTGCGCATTGACAGCGTCGATGCAGGCTGGCGCCTGACCCTGTCGGGCCCCGCAGGTGAAGCCCGGCAACAGTGGGATGCACGAGGGCAGCACTGGTGCAGCACTTACGATGAACAGTTACGAATAGTGAGCGTTGCCACGCAGGCTTTGGAGCCGTTCGAAACCTACACCTACGCCGACTCTTCGGCTGATGCCGGACATAACCTGCGCGGGCAGATGACGACGTTGCAGGATCCCGCCGGCACTCTGTCCTTGTCGAGTTTCAGCCTGATCGGCCAGCCGCGGATTCAGGTCCGCACATTTGACGATGCGCTACACCATCGCAGTGAGCAGACCTTCGGTCCCCTGAGCCAGGCACTGACACAGACCGATGCCGGTGGGCATTGCCAATTGCTGCACCATGACCTCGCCGGGCAGCTCAAGGAGGTGATGCTTGTACTCTACGGGGACACCCAGCCACAGATCATTTACCAGGATACGCAATACAACGCCGCCGGACAGCTCATCGAACAGCTTGGCGGCAATGGCATGTGCAGCCGCTGGCATTACGACCCGGCCAATGGGCGCCTGCAAAGTGTGCAAACAACGGTGGCCGGCCAGGCTGCGCAGCAGCATCTGGTTTATGTGTACGACGCCGTCGGCAACGTGCTGTGCATTCTGGATCTGACCTTTGAGCGGGTGTACTTCGCCAACCAGCTCATCGATGGCGAACGGCATTTTGAGTATGACTCGCTCTACCGGTTGATCCGCGCCAGCGGCCACGATGCCCTGCCGGCCCCGGATATGCCGGGCCGACCGTTGCCGAGCGACCCCAACAACCTGCGCAATTATGTCCAGCATTTTGAATACGACCAGGGCGACAACCTGACCAGGCTGGTGCACAGCCGGGCAGTCGGCGGCTACACCCGACAGATGCTTGTCGACTCGACAAGCAACCATGCCCTGCACTGGAAAGAAGGCGATCCGCCGCCGGACTTCGGCGCATTTTTCGATGCCCATGGCAACCAGCGCAAACTCCAGCACGGCGCTGATTTACTCTGGAACGTGCAAGATCAGCTGCATCAGGTAACGCTGCTCAAACACGACAACGGCCTGGCAGATGATCGTGAGGTCTACTTCTACAGTCAGGGTGAACGGGTCTGCAAACGTCACGAGACCCACAGCCCTGGCGCACTGCATTATCTGCAGGTGCGCTATCTGCCGGGGCTGGAAATCCGCACCCGCGATAACGGCGAAGAACTGCATGTCATCACCCTGCCTGGTAGCGTGCGCTGCCTGCACTGGCGCAAAAAACCGCCTGCTGATGTCGACAACAATCAACTGCGCTACAGCCTCGACGACCATTTGGGCTCAAGCCTCATCGAGCTGGATCAACACGCCCGGCTCATCAGCCGCGAGACCTACTACCCGTTCGGCGGCACGGCCCTATGGCTGCCGAGTTCAAGCGCGGCGGTGGACTACAAGACTCTGCGCTATTCGGGCAAGGAAATGGACGTCAGCGGTCTGTACTACTACGGCGCCCGCTATTACGCACCGTGGCTGCAACGCTGGACCAGCGCCGATCCTGCCGGTGACGTCGACGGCCTGAATCTGTACGCGATGGTCAGCAACAATCCCTTACGCTACTTCGATAGCGGCGGCACCGAAAAGACGCCCAGCGAAGCACGCCAGCAAGTCAGTGAGTTCTCCAGCGTGCTGTCGCAGATGAACAGCGAGCTGCAAAAGCTCGACTATCAGCTGTCCAACCTCACCCGTACCCGTGACATCTACAAGACCGCCGCCAAAAAACTCGCGTTCAGCGTCGCGACCTTCGCCGTGGCAATCAAGGCTGGCGCAGTGGGTGGCGCCGTGGGTGCCGGGGTCGGCGGCCTGACGGGGCCGGCCGCGCCGGTGGTGGTGCCGGTGGTGTCTACGATCGGCGCGATTTTCGCCGCTGAAGCATCGGTAAAAGTCATGGACAAACTTGGCGAGCACACCGGTCTTGGCTATTCGATCATGCCGGATCAAGCCGCGCTGTCGGTGAAAAGCCTGCAAAGCAAAGCCAAGGCCTCGCCGAACACCATCAGGGGCACCCTCGAAAGCTTCAATCCGAACGGTTCCGCAGGGCTGGTGAAGATCGGTCTGGAAACCACCGTTCGGGTACTGGGCAAGCACTTCAATATTCCCTACCTGAAGCAGTCATTGAACATCGCCCGCCAGATGGCTCAGCTCACCGAAGCGCTCAATGACGCCTGGGGCCAGGGCGACCTGGACCGGATCGGCATCCGGCTGGAAGAGTTGACGAGCTATCTCGACAGTCAGCAGGCCAGCCTCCAGGAACACTTAGAGACGCTGGCCGGTGCAGAACCTGCGCCAGTCAAACTGATCGGGATTGCGCAGATGCCGGAGCGCGCCGACGACGACCTGGCTCAACTGCAACAGCAAATGACTGTCGCTCGCGGCACCATCAAACACAGCAGGGATCTGCTCGGGCGTCTATCGGCCTTCCTGATCCAAAAGCACAAAGCTGCATAAGCCGGTTCCGTAACGCGATCGAGAGCAGAAAAATGGCAAGGTCACTGTTCCATCACACGCCGAGCATCAAGAGCCATGACCCACGGCGGTTGCCCGTGCGGCAGGTGGAATACTTGCGCCAGGTCGCTGGTGGTCCGACGCAAGCCCTGGTCACTCGTCAGCAGCACGATCCCTCCGGACGCCTGGTCATGCAGCTTGATCCTCGCCGGGTGGACGGTACCTCGCCGCCGAATCTGCAAACGGTCTATAACCTGAGCGCTCAACCACTGCGCATCGATAGCGTCGATGCCGGCAAGCGGCTCGTGCTGCCAGGCCCTGCCGATGAGGAGCGGCAACGCTGGGATGCGCGCGGTAACCACTGGCACTTTCGCCACGACGCCCTGTTGCGCAGGCTCGTCGTCACCGAAAACGCGCACGTCGAGATCGAACGCAACACCTACGCCGACCACACGGCGGACGCCGGGCATAATCTGCGCGGTGAATTGAACAGCCTGTCTGACCCTTCCGGCAGCGCGGCATTCAGCAGCTATGGCCTGGCCGGCCAGGTGTTGAGCGAAACCCGTCACTTCATCGACACACTCGAGCCCTTTACCACCCTGCGGCACTACGGCCCACAGGGCGATCTGTTGCTGCTCACCGATGCCGGTGGCCACCGACAGTTGCCGCGTTACGACATCGCCGGACAATTGCTGCAGCTGTCGCTGGAACTGGCCGGCGCCAGTGCCGCAGAACCGGTGATGTGCGACAGCCGATACAACGCCGCCGGCCAGCTTGTCGAGCAACTGGCCGGCAACGGCGTTCGCAGCCACCATTTCTACGATCCGGCAGACGGTCGCCTGCTGCGCATGCTGGCGCGCAGGGATCAGGCAGCTGCGCTGCAGAATCTGTATTACTTCTTTGACCTGGTGGGCAACATCCTGCGCATCGAAGACCACACCCTGGCCACGGTGTACTTCGCCAATCAGCGCGTCGACGGCGATCGCCACTTTGCTTACGACTCGCTGTACCGCCTGATCGAAAGCCGCGGCTTCGAGGGCCAGGTGCCTCAGCAGTTGCCAGGACTGCCACAACCGATTCAGCCGATCGATCCCGGGCGTCGCTTCAACTACACCGAACATTACCTTTATGACGTGGGCAACAATCTGGTCGAACTGCAGCATGTACGTGAAGGCCACAACTTCACTCAGCAGATGCGCATCGATCCACGCAGCAACCGCGGGGTTCGCTGGAAAACCGGTGACCCCGAACCGGACTTCGCGGAACACTTCGACCCTCTCGGCAATCAACTGAAGCTGCAACCCGGCACCGTGCCACTGACGTGGAGCAACCAGAACCAACTGGCCCGAGTGACATTGCTGCAGCACGAAAATGGCTTGCCGGACGACGAGGAAGTCTATCGCTACAGCCAGGGGGCACGGGTCTACAAGCGCTGGCTGAGCCATACAGCGTCAGCTACCCATCGCCGTGAGGTACGTTATCTGCCGGGCCTGGAAATCCACGCGCGCAGTGATGGCCAGCAATTGCATGTCATCGTCCTGCCTGGTGCCCGCTGCCTGCACTGGCTCAGCGGCCGGCCACCCGTGACAGCAAACGATCAACTGCGTTACAGCCTCGACGATCACCTCGGTTCCTGCGCACTGGAGCTAGACCGCCACGCGGACGTCATCAGCCTCGAGCATTACTACGCGTTCGGTGGCACCGCTTGGTGGGCCGTACGTTCGGCGCTCGAAGCCAGTTACAAAACCATCCGTTATTCGGGTCGGGAGATGGACGCCAGCGGTCTCTATTATTACGGCGCCCGGTATTACGCGCCGTGGCTGCAACGCTGGGTCAGTGCCGATCCGGCCGGCGCTGTCGACGGACTGAATCTGTATGCCTTCGTCAGCAATAATCCTGTGATTCATGTCGACCAGACAGGCGCTTCCAAGGTGATTTTCGACCTGGTCAAACGATCGATCGGCCTGTTTGACAAAGCCAAAACAGCGACCGATCAATTGCACAATCTGAGTCGCGAATTTGACGGTCTGGTCCCGGAAAACGCGGACATCGAAGACCTGCGCAAGAACATGACGCTGGGCAAGTTCCTCAAGTCCCGACATGGCATCAAATCGGTTCTTTACGGTGCCGGCAAAGGGGCCGCGATCGGTAGTGTTCTAGGCACCGCGCTGCCGGGTATAGGCAACGCCATTGGCACCGGCGTGGGGATTCTCGCGGGTGTGATCGTTTTCCCCTTGCTGCGTTATTACTTTTTCAAGAAAGGCCTGAGGCTCGCGCAAACGCTGCGCACCCAGGAACTAAAGGATGGCCTGCAAACCGTCGGTGATACCGTCACCCGCATGGTCGACGGCGCCACCGATCTGCTCAACAGCAGTACGTCGGTACTGGAGGGCATCAAGACCGTCACCAACACTCTCAACGGATATCCCGGGCAGATTCAGACATTGTTCCACGACCAGCTGCAATCGCTTGCGGGTGACAAACAACGCGAGGTGATCAGACTGCTGAGAACCGGTATCGACCCATTCGACGCCATCAGCAAAGTGCTGGAGACGGCTCAGGACGTCAATGACGCCCGCAACGTCGCCGAGAACCTGAACGACCGCCTGCAACAACTGCAAGGCACAGTCACTGAGCCTTCGCGGCCCAAACCGGTCCCCAAACCGCGGACGAAATTCCTCGCGCGGGCATCTACAGGAGAAACGTTCGTGTGACGCCGAGGGTGGTTGGAACAGTGCGCCGAGCCGCTTCGGCGCATGCTATCGTGCCCGCCCGTCCCTTTATCCATTAGCCCAGCATGCTGCCGACTTCCCGTACCCTGCGTCTGTCGTTGTATACCTTGCTGATCATCGCCGGTGCGGCCATCGCCGCCACCCTTGCCATCCGCCACGCCGAACGTCAGGCGCAGGAAGAAGACGCCGCCCGCGCCAGCCAACAGCTGGCGCTGTACGCCAACTCCCTGCACACCCTGATCGACCGCTATCGTGCCCTGCCCGCCGTGCTGGCGCTGGACCCGCAATTGCGCGGGGCGCTGGCCGGGCCGGTCAGCACTGAACAGCAGAACGCGCTGAATCTGAAGCTGGAGAAGATCAACGGCGCGGCGCAGTCCTCGACCCTCGAACTGCTCGATCACACTGGCCTTGCGGTAGCCGCCAGTAACTGGCGCCTGCCCAGCAGCTATGTTGGCCACAACTACGGTTTTCGCCCGTACTTCAGTCAGACCCGCACCCAGGGCAGCGGACGCTTTTATGCGGTGGGTGTGACCAGTGGCATCCCCGGTTATTTTCTCTCCAGCGCGGTGCTGGGCGACAACGACGAGTTCCTCGGGGCGATGGTGGTCAAGCTGGAGTTTCCCGAGCTTGAGCGCGAATGGAGCCAGGGCAGCGACACGCTGCTGGTCAGCGATGCACGCGGAATCGTTTTCATCGCCAACCAGCCCGGCTGGCGCTATCGCTCGTTGCGGCCGCTGGACAGCCGCGACATGGCCGAGATCAAGCGCACGCGTCAGTACGACAAGCAATCGCTGAGCCCGCTGACGCATTTGTCCCTGCGCCACTTCGACGACAACAGCGACCTGCGCCGGGTCGAAGGCCCGCAAGGCACGGCGGACTATCTGTGGGAATCGCTGCCGCTCGCCGCCGAAGGCTGGACCCTGCACCTGTTGCGGCACCCGCAAGTGGCCTTCGAAGATTTGCGTAACGCCGGGCTCGCCGCTGCCGGTGTGTGGCTGGCGCTGGTGTTTCTGCTGCTGTTCCTCAATCAGCGCTGGCGCCTGTCGAAAGTCCGTCAGCGCAACCGCGAAGAACTCGAACAATTGGTCGAAGCACGCACCCGCGACTTGCGCACGGCCCAGGACGGTCTGGTGCAATCGGCCAAGCTCGCCGCGCTGGGACAGATGTCTGCGGCGCTGGCCCACGAAATCAATCAGCCGCTGACCGCGCAACGCATGCAACTGGCGACACTGCGGCTGCTGCTCGACCATGGCCGCGTCGATGACGCCTACAAGGCGCTCAAACCGGTGGACGACATGCTCACGCGCATGGCGTCGCTCACCGGTCACCTGAAGACCTTTGCCCGCAAGAGCCCCAGCGGCCTGCGCGAACGGCTGGATCTGGCCACGGTGGTCGATCAGTCGCTGCAATTGCTCGACGCCCGCCAGCGCGACGAACAGGTCAGCCTGGTGCTGCACCTGACGCGCCCGGCGTGGGTGCGTGGCGATGCGATCCGCCTCGAACAAGTACTGATCAATCTGTTGCGCAACGCCCTCGATGCAATGCAGGGTAAACCGTGCAAGCGTCTGGAAATCCGCCTGGAAGTAGACGAGCAACTGTGGCGTCTGAGCGTGATCGACAATGGCGGCGGGATTGCCGAAGAACACCTGAACCAGGTGTTCGACCCGTTCTTCACCACAAAACCTGTGGGTGACGGCCTCGGTCTGGGGCTGGCGGTGTCCTTCGCCATCGTGCATGAATCCGGCGGGCGCTTGAGTGCCGAGAATGGTGAGGCCGGCGCAATATTCACCCTGACCCTGCCGATCGATCTGGAGGCGCATATCTGATGCTCAACTCAGTGATAGTGGTCGATGACGAAGGCAGCATCCGCAACGCTGTCGAACAGTGGCTGAGTCTGTCGGGGTTCGAGGTGCAGTTGTTCAGCCGCGCTGAAGACTGTCTGGCGGCACTGCCCGCGCACTTCCCCGGGGTGATCCTCAGCGATGTGCGCATGCCCGGCCTCAGTGGTCTGGAGTTGCTGGCCGAAGTGCAGCGCCGTGACGCCGATCTGCCAGTGATTCTGCTGACCGGTCACGGTGATGTGCCGATGGCGGTCGAAGCCATGCGCGACGGTGCCTACGACTTCCTGGAAAAACCGTTCAGCCCGCAAACCCTGCTCGGCAGCCTGCGCCGGGCGCTCGACAAACGTCGGCTGGTTCTGGAAAACCGTGCCCTGCACGAGCAGGCCGACCACCGCGCCAGACTCGATGCGACGCTGCTCGGTGTGTCCCGTGGCATGCAGACCTTGCGCCGGCAGGTGCTGGAGCTGGCGGCGCTGCCGGTCAACGTGTTGATCCGCGGCGAAACCGGCAGTGGCAAGGAACTGATCGCGCGCTGCCTGCACGACTTCGGCCCGCGCGCGGACAAGCCCTTTGTGGCGCTCAACTGTGCGGCAATCCCCGAGCAGTTGTTCGAGGCCGAGTTGTTTGGCCATGAGAGCGGCGCCTTCACCGGCGCTTCCGGCAAGCGCATCGGCAAGCTGGAGTACGCCGACGGCGGCACGCTGTTTCTCGATGAAATCGAAAGCATGCCGCTGGCCCAGCAGGTGAAACTGCTGCGGGTGTTGCAGGAACAGAAGCTGGAACGGTTGGGCTCGAACCAGAGCATTCGCGTCGACCTGCGGATCGTTGCCGCGACCAAGCCCGACCTGCTCGATGAGGCACGGGCCGGACGCTTTCGTGAGGACCTGGCCTATCGCCTGAACGTTGCCGAACTGCGCCTGCCGCCGCTGCGTGATCGTCGCGAAGACATTCCGCTGCTGTTCGAATCCTTCGCCTTCAGCGCCGCCCAGCGTCTGGGGCGCACCTTCCCGCCGTTGAGCGGCGCGCAATTGAGTCACCTGCTGAGTCACGACTGGCCGGGCAATGTGCGTGAACTGGCGAACGTCGCCGAGCGGCAGGTGCTGGGGCTGGATGAGCCGGTGCAAGGCATCGACCCCGGCCAGTCCCTCGCCGCGCAGCAAGAAGCCTTCGAAGCCCAGTGCCTGCGTGCTGCGCTGACCCGACACAAGGGCGATGTGAAAGCGGTGCTGGAAGAGTTGCAACTGCCGCGCCGCACGTTCAATGAAAAGCTGCAGCGGCATGGGTTGAGTCGGGAGATGTTTGTTCCGGGCAGCTAATGTGACTGCGCCTGTCCTGGCCCCATCGCGAGCAGGCTCACTCCTACAGGTTTTGTGCTGAACACAGAAACTGTGAACACCACCGACCATTGCGGGGGCGGGCTTGCTCGCCAAGAGGCCATTACTGACAACAACAATCCCTATGCCAGATAAGCAATTTTCCGCTCACCAATCACAATCAATAAGCGGATTTCCGCTCATTAAATCCCGCTCACCCCTCTAAACCGGCCCTTTCCCCGTTGGCACAGCTCCTGCTATAGCCCCGGCAGGCTGCGTTTTAACGCGCTCCACAAAAACAATTAAACGAAGGATCCTTCAATGGATAACTCCAACGCCCTGCCTCTTGGGTCGGCTGCTGCGCCCGCCAAAGAAAGAACCACCGCCAGCCGGATCAAATCGATCTTCAGCGGTTCTGTCGGCAACATGGTCGAGTGGTACGACTGGTACGTCTATGCCGCCTTCTCGCTGTACTTCGCCAAGACCTTCTTCCCCGCCGGTTCCACCACTGCCCAACTGATGAACACCGCCGCGATCTTCGCCGTGGGCTTTCTGATGCGCCCGATCGGTGGCTGGCTGATGGGCCTCTACGCGGACAAGGTCGGTCGCAAGAAAGCCTTGATGGCCTCGGTCTACCTGATGTGCTTCGGCTCCTTGCTGATCGCTCTGAGTCCCAACTACGAAACCATCGGCATCGGCGCACCGATCCTGCTGGTGTTCGCACGATTGCTGCAAGGCCTGTCGGTCGGCGGCGAATACGGCACCTCGGCGACCTATCTCTCGGAGATGGCGACCAAGGAACGTCGCGGCTTCTTCTCCAGCTTCCAGTACGTGACCCTGATCTCCGGCCAGCTCATAGCGCTGGGCGTACTGATCGTGCTGCAGAACGTGCTGACCACTGAACAGCTGTACGCGTGGGGCTGGCGTATTCCGTTCGCCATCGGCGCGCTGTGCGCGGTCGTGGCGTTGTACCTGCGTCGCGGCATGGAAGAAACCGAGTCGTTCACCAAGAAAGAAAAGTCCAAGGAAAGCGCCATGCGCACCTTGATGCGCCACCCCAAAGAGCTGTTGACCGTGGTCGGCCTGACCATGGGCGGCACCCTGGCGTTCTACACCTACACCACCTACATGCAGAAATATCTGGTGAACACCGTCGGCATGAGCATCTCCGACTCGACCACCATTTCTGCCGCCACGCTGTTCCTGTTCATGTGCCTGCAACCGATCATCGGCGGCCTGTCGGACAAGATCGGCCGTCGTCCGATCCTGATCGCCTTCGGCGTGCTGGGGACGATCTTCACGGTGCCGATCCTGATGACCCTGCACACCATTCAGACCTGGTGGGGCGCGTTCTTCCTGATCATGGCGGCGCTGATCATCGTCAGCGGCTACACCTCGATCAACGCGGTGGTGAAAGCCGAACTGTTCCCGACTGAAATCCGCGCGCTGGGCGTGGGCCTGCCGTACGCGCTGACCGTGTCGATCTTCGGCGGCACCGCTGAATACATCGCACTGTGGTTCAAGAGCATCGGCATGGAAACCGGTTACTACTGGTACGTGACCGCGTGCATCGCGGTGTCGTTGCTGGTTTACGTGACCATGAAGGACACGCAGAAACACTCGCGGATCGTGACTGACTGAGGAATGAGTTAGTTCAGCCATTGTGATGGTGGCTGTTATGGCCCCATCGCGAGCAGGCTCACTCCTACATTGATTGGCGTACGCCGCCCCTTGTAGGAGTGAGCCTGCTCGCGATTGCGGCGACTCGGTATCAGGACAGTTCAGCAACTACCTGCGGCTTGCCATAACGCTTCTGCGCATACGACGCCCCGACAATCATCACCAGTAGAATCGCCGCCAGCACCGACGACGAACCGATGGTGCCGAAGTCCAGACCACCCTTCTCGTGAGACTTGGTCATCAAGTCGCCCAAGGTCGCACCGAACGGCCGGGTCAGCACGAACGCTACCCAGAACAACAGCACCGACGAAATCTTCGTGAAGTATTTGAGCAGCACGACCACGGCAATGGTCGAGCCGATCAGCAGCGCGCCACCGGCAAAGCCCAGGCCCGAATCATCGGCCAGGTAGTCACCCAGCGCGGTGCCCAGGGTGTTGGAAAACAGAATCGCCATCCAGTAGAACATCTCGCCCCGGAAGGTCTGCACCTTGCTGACATTCAACGAGTCGCCGCTCAGACGCCAGGCCGCGAAGATCGCCAGCAGAATCGCAATCAGGATCATCGACCCGGTGGCGTAACCCAGCCCGAGGGTGCGGTCCATGAAGTCGGACATGGTGGTGCCGGCGGTGCTGGTGGACAGAATCACGATCCAGTACAGCAGCGGCTTGTAGGTCTTGGCCATCAATTGGGTGATCAGCGTCAGCACGAACACGCTGATCAGGATCAGCGAGCTGAGGGCGTACCCGACGTTGAGGGTCATCGACAGCAAATCCCCCGCGGTTTCCCCCAGGGTCGTCGCGCAGATTTTCATGACCCAGAACGCCAGGGTAATTTGAGGCAGTTTATTCATCGCAAGCAAAGCTCCAGTGTGAGACGGCCGTTTCTTGGTTTTCTGGCCGTGGGCAGACTGGCGTTGCACCGGTGAAAAACCGGTCGGCAGCAGATGAAAAATCTGTCATATCGCGAAAAACAGCGATTAATCCCCCATTAATGCTGGCCTTGCATCCTGCATGCACCTGATCGATGACCTGCGCGACGTTCGCTCCCGACAATGGAAGCCAATCAATGCGTCGCCATTAATATCTAGTTAATCGATTGTTTTTAGCATTTATTTGCGCTTTTTAATCAATTTAGTTGGCGTAGCATTAGGTCCAAGCAAGACACATCGTCAACGAATCCGGAGTAACCGACATGAAAACCCAACTGATCCTCGCCCTGACCCTGTCCGTACTGGCCGCCAACACCTTCGCTGCCGATGGCTCGGACAAAACCAAATCGTCCGACTTCATTTCCGGCGCCAGCGCCGCCATCGAAACCAGCCATTCGGGCACTTACGCCGCTGACGGTTTCGACAAAACCAACGTCGGCAAAGCTGTGGCTGCCGATGGCTTTGACAAGACTGGCACCGCGGCCGCCATTGCCTCTGACGGTTTCGACAAAACCGGTACTGCTGCAGCCATCAGCTGATCATCGGCAGTCTCCCCACAGCCCGGCTTAGGCCGGGCTTAGTCATTTCCGGGACATCACAAACAACCCCTGTAGGAGTGAGCCTGCTCGCGATAGCGGTGTGTCAGCTGATACACATTTGACTGGTACACCGCTATCGCGAGCAGGCTCACTCCTACAGGGGATGCGCATCCGGCTGGAAATATGCGCCGTGTGCTTGCACTATTGGCCACCTGATCCAGCCCTCTCCAGGACCACCCACCATGTCCGATGACATCCACTTCTACGAACCCGCCCACGGCCACGGCCTGCCCCACGATCCGTTCAACGCCATCGTCGGCCCGCGCCCCATCGGCTGGATCTCTTCGCAGGATGCCCACGGCCGGCTGAACCTGGCGCCTTACAGCTTCTTCAACGCGTTCAACTACATTCCGCCGATCATTGGTTTTTCCAGTGTCGGGCGCAAAGACAGCCTGAACAACATCGAGCAGACCGGTGAATTCGTCTGGAACCTCGCCACCCGGCCACTGGCCGAGCAGATGAACCAGAGCTGCGCAATGGTCGCACCTGAGGTCAACGAGTTTGAATTGGCCGGATTGACGCCGGTGGCGTCGAAGGTGATTGCAGTGCCACGGGTGGCCGAAAGCCCGGTGTCCTTCGAGTGCAAGGTCACGCAGATCATTCAGTTGCAGCGCGCCGATGGCGAAACCGTGCCGAGCTGGCTGATTCTCGGCGAAGTGGTCGCCGTGCATATCGCCAAGTGGCTGTTGAAGGACGGGATCTACGACACCGCCGCGGCAGAACCGATTCTGCGCGGCGGCGGGCCGGCGGATTATTTCCAGTTGGGGCCAGAGGCCTTGTTCAAGATGTGGCGCCCGGGCGCCGTCAAATAAGCGCCGTTACCAGATCAGCTCGGCGTCATCAGTGACGCCCTGCAGACGCTCCAGCTCTTGGGTGGCTGCGTCATCGGCAGCGATGGCGCCGGGGAATACCTGATCACCCAGCAGTTTGTGAAAGCGTGGCGCACCGCCATCGACCAGGGCCTTGACCGCGATTGCCGCGTGATAACCCTTGTTGCCGCCCAACTCGACGGGGACGACTGCGGAGACTGCTTCGAAGTGTTCGAACTCTTTACGTGCCATGGCACACATCCTGGCTCAGACGAATAAGCCGGACATTAAACCCTCAACCGGCGAGTTTGTGTATCGGTGCCGGGCATTGTCCCAACGCCTGCGCCGCCGACACCTCTTTGAAGGTGTGGAAATCCAGGCTGTTGACCACCAGGTCCTGGACCAGTTCGGCAAAGATCTGCATCGACGGACTGTTGAAATACGCCGTCATCGCCTGCTGATGGCTCCAGAAACCGGAGACCAGCCACAAGTCCGGATCGCATTGCGAATGCTGCAGGGCAAAGTTCAGGCAACCGGGGGCGGTGCGCGACGGTTCGATCAAGGCACTGAGACGTACACCCAGTTCGGCGGAGCGTCCGGCGCGCGCTCGAACGAAGGCCATATGACTGACGGGAATCTGCTTGGACATGTTCAACCCTCCCAGGGAGTCGAGTGGCAGCCGGGGGACGGGCTGCGACAGGATCCAAGGTTAAGGGCCGGGTGCGACGTGCCGTTAGTCGATTCCTGCCGCCGCGTTGCACAATCCTGCGAAACTGCACACGGCCCCTGCAACAACGGGTAAACCTTGTCACACGGCTGTCACACCGATTTCAAGCAAGTTTGCCGCCCTGCATCCTGCTATGGCTGTGCACGCCGGCAAGCCAATGCAGAATCAGGCAAGCATTTGACAGAATGTGTCTACCGCTTTCGCTTGCACAAACTTAAGCTCTGCTCCATTCCAGATCCCTTGCCGAGGATGCCGTGCATGACGTCATTCGATCGTTTCCAAGCCCCGCCCGATGCCGACATGGAGAAACAGCGCGCAGAACTGGCGGCGATCATCCGCCGCAACACCACGGACGATGGCAGTTACCAGACCGCCATCGGCTCGCTGTTCATGTCGCGTCACACCCAGTCCCATGACTTTGCCCCGGTGCTGGCGCAACCGGCGCTGTGCATCATGGCTCAGGGGCGTAAAGAGGTGCGGCTGGCGGATGAGTACTTCAATTACGACCCGTTGAACTACCTGGTGGTGTCGGTTTCGATGCCGCTCAGCGGCCGGGTGGTGAATGTCTCGCCAGAGGACCCTATCCTCGCCGTGCGCCTGGACATCGATCCGACCGAAATCACTGCGCTGATCGCCGACGCCGGCCCCATGGGCGTGCCGACCCGGCCGACCGGGCGTGGTCTGTATGTCGAGCAGATCGACAGCGCAATGCTCGACGCGGTGCTGCGTCTGGCGCGATTGCTCGATGCGCCGAAAGACATCGCCATGCTCGCGCCGCTGATCCGTCGGGAGATTCTCTATCGCCTGCTGCGCAGTCCGCAGGGCCATCGTTTGTATGAGATCGCGATTGCCAACAGCCAGAGCCACCGCATCAGCCAGGCGATCAAATGGCTCAACGGCAACTTCGAGCAACCGCTGCGTATCGATGATCTGGCCAAGGAAGTGAACCTCAGCGTCTCGACCCTGCATCACCGCTTCAAGGCAATGACGGCGATGAGCCCGCTGCAATATCAGAAGCAGTTGCGCCTGCAAGAGGCGCGGCGCCTGATGCTGACCGAGGGGCTGGAAGCGTCGGCGGCGGGGTATCGGGTGGGGTATGAAAGCCCCTCGCAGTTCAGCCGCGAGTACAGCCGCTTGTTTGGCGCACCGCCGTTGCGGGATCTGGCGCGGTTGCGGCTGTCGGTCTGATCCAGAATTTTCGCTATCACAACTGACGCCTTCGCGGGCAAGCCCGCTCCCACAGGGTTTTGTGTTGAACACAAGATTGGGGGACAACACCTATCACTGTGGGAGCGGGCTTGCCCGCGAAGGGGCCAGCAGGGCCAACATCAAATCCGGATCAAGCCCCCAACACCCGACACGCCTCCACCGGCAACGTCACCGACACCGGATGCCCGACTCCCAACCCAATCCCCTGACACGGCGTGCTCAACGCCGTGAACGTCACCCCGGAACATTCCACCGTGGTCTCGATGGTCGCGCCGATGTCGCGCACGAACGTCACCTTGCCCAGCAAGCGATTGCCCGCCGTCGCCTGTGGCGCAGACAGTTGCAGGTCTTCCGGGCGAATCAGCATCTTCACCTTCTGCCCCACCACGATGCTGCTGCAGATCGGCACTTGCAGCGCGTCACCACCCGGCAGGCTGACCTTGCCATCACCGAGCGCCGTGGCCGGGAAAATGTTGCCCGAGCCGATGAAGTCGGCGACGAACTCGTTGGCCGGATGCCGGTAGATCTCGATCGGCGTGCCCACCTGCTGCACCTTGTGCTCCCCCAACACCACCACGATGTCGGCCATGGTCATGGCTTCGCGCTGGTCGTGGGTGACCATGATCGTGGTGATGTTCAGGCGCTGTTGCAGTTGGCGGATTTCCACCTGCATCGACTCACGCAGCTTGGCATCCAGCGCCGACAACGGTTCGTCGAGCAGGAGGATTTTCGGCCGTGAGGCGATGGCCCGGGCAATCGCCACCCGTTGCCGTTGCCCACCGGAAAGCTTCGCCACAGGACGGTCGATCATCGCTTGCAGCTGGATCAATTCCAACAGTTCCACCACCCGCGCCTGCTGCTCGGCTTTGCTCACGCCGCGCAGTTTCAGCGGATAGGCAATGTTCTCGCCGACGGTCATGTGCGGGAACAGCGCCAGCGACTGGAACACCATGCCGAAGTTGCGCAGGTGCGCCGGGGTATGTCCGATGTTTTCGCCATCCAGGCGAATCTCGCCGCCGGTGAGGGTTTCCAGCCCGGCGATCATCCGCAGCAAGGTGGTTTTGCCGCAGCCCGACGGGCCGAGAAAACACACCAGTTTGCCTTCGGGCAAATGCAGGTTGACGTCTTGTACCGCGCAAGCCGAGCCGTAGAATTTCTCGACGTTTTCCAGAATCAGACCAGTCATGTTGCACCTCAAATCAAAAGGAAACGCCGCCCTCGCCCACCAGCTTCTCCAGCGCCCAGATCAGGACGAAGTCGATCAGCACGATCAGCACGGCAAACGAGAACACGGTAGGGTCGAGCGATGACACGGTGCGGCTGTACATCCAGATCGGCACGGTCATGACATCGATGGTGTAGAGGAAATAGGTCACGGTGAATTCGTTGAACGAGACGATGAACGCCAGCAGCATCCCCGCCAGAATCCCCGACTTCATCAACGGCACCACCACGTCGACGATCGCCCGCAGCGGCGAGGCGCCGAGCATCCGTGCCGCCTCTTCGACTTCGCTGCCGATGGAGAGCATCGCAGCGGTGCAGTTTTTCACCACGAACGGCAGCGCCAGAATCACGTGGGCAATCACCAGGCGCGAAGTGGTCAGGTGGAACGGCAGGCTGTCGAACACCAGCAGCAACGCCAGGCCCAACACCACCATCGGAAACACCAGCGGCAGCGACATCAGTTGCAGCGCCACGGCTTTGCCACGGAACTCGCAACGGGTCAGCGCATAGGCGGCGGGCACCGCGATCAGCGTAGCGAAGACCATGGTCAGGCACGACACCAGCAAACTGGTGGCCATCGCCTGACCGAGGCTCAGCACGTCGCTGGCGTCCGGCGAAACGAAGGTGTGCCAGGCGGCTTTGTACCATTGCAGGCTGTAGCTGCTCGGCGGGAAGTCGAGGTTCGACGCACCGCTGAACGACATCACGATCATGGTCAGGATCGGCAACACCGCCAGCAGCAGAATGAACCCGGAAAGGATCCCGGCGAACTTGCCGGTGTCGCCGGGCAACAGCGCCATGCGCTTCTTGGTCAGGGTACTCATTGCGAAGCCTCCAGCAGGCGCCGACGACGGCCGGTGATGTATTCGGACAGGGTCATGATCGCCAGCGTGGTGACGATCAGCACCACCCCGGCCGCCGACGCGGCGGGCCAGTTCATCAGTGGCGCGATCTGGTCATGCACCATCACCGCAAGCATCGGCACACGGCGGCCACCGAGCAGCAACGGCACGACAAAACTGCTGGCGTTGTAGGCGAACACCAGCGTCGCCCCGGTGATGATCCCCGGCAGACTCATCGGCAACACCACCTGACGGAACACCTGGAAACGACTGGCGCCCAGCGTTGCAGCCGCCTCTTCGTAGGTGCGCGCGACGCCACGCATGGCGCTGGCAATCGGCAGCACGGCGAGCGGAAACGCGGTCTGCACCAGCCCCATCAGCACGCCGTTCTGGTTGTACAGCAACATGATCGGGCGCTTGATCAGGCCCAGGCCCATCAGCGTCTGGTTGAGCATCCCGCCCGGGCCGAGGATCACCAGCCAGCCGTAGCTTTGCAGCAGCAGGTTGACCAGCAGCGGCAACAGCACCGCCGCGAGGAAGATCCGTCGCACAAACGGCGAGGTCAGCCGCGACATGGTGTACGCCACCGGGATCGCCAGCAGCACCGCGATCACGGCGCTGATCAGGGCCAGACGCAGGGTCAGCAGCAACGACTTGAGGTAATAGGGTTCGAGCAATTGCGCGTAGCTGGCGAGGCTGAACCCGCTCCATTCCGCGCCTTTGCTGCCGACGCTCATGCGCAGCACCAGCAGGCTGGCAGCGATCAGCACACCGAGAAACAGCATCGACGGCGTGAGGAAAAACCACGCCCGGGCGGTGGGCGAAATACTGCGCGCCGGACGCGCGGCGGCGGCGCCGACCGGTTGGGTCAGGGATTGATGTTCCATAGCAATGATCTCGTCAATGGAAAAACAACTGACGAACACAACTCTCCAAACCACCCCCGCCCCATTGTAGGAGTGAGCCTGCTCGCGATAGCGGTGTGTCAGTCACCTAATGGGTTGACTGGTATGACGCTATCGCGAGCAGGCTCACTCCTACAGAGGGTTGCGGTGTTCCGAAGACTGGTGTTCGGCTCAGGAAGAAAAAATTTCCGTATAACGACGAATCCATTGGTCATGCACGGTCGCCAGGAAGGCGTTGTCGTGCATGATCGCCTTCTCGGCAATCTGCTCAGGCGTGAGGATGTACGGGCTCTTGCGCGCTTCGGCGGAGATGATCGCCTTGGCGTTGACCGGGCCGTTGAAAATGTCTTCGGCCATCTTGCCCTGCACCAGCGGGTCGAGAGAGTGATCGATGAAGGCGTAGGCCAGGTCGGTGTCGCCCGGACGGTTCTTCGGCATCACCGAGAGCATCAGGTCAGTGTAGAAACCTTCCTTCATGCCGAACGTGGCACCGAGGCCGTAGTTCGGATCGCGGATCTGCTTGGGGAAGAATGCCGGGGCGTACAAGCCACCCATGTCCAGCGAACCGGTACGGAACAACTCGGCAATCTGGTTCGGGTTCTCGCCGAGGGTGACCACGCGATCCTTCAGCTCGGCGAGTTTCTTGAAGCCCGGTTCGATGTTGTGTTCGTCACCGCCGGCCAGTTTGGCGGCGATGATGATCAGGTCCATGGCCTCGGTCCAGTTCGGCGGCGGCAGGAAAATGTTCGGCGCCAGATCGGCGTCCCACAGCGCGGCGTAGCTGTCCGGTGCCTGTTTGAGGGTGCGGGTGCTGTAAACCAGGCTGTTGCACCACAACAGGTAACCGATGCCGTGGCCATTGGCGCCGGTGCGGTATTTTTCCGGGACGTCGATCAGGTTGGGAATGCGATTGAGGTCGGGTTTTTCCAGCAGCCCGGCGGCGGCCAGGCCTTCGGCACCGACCCCGGCCAGAGTGATGATGTCGTACTGCGGACGGTCACCGCCGGCCTTGAGTTTGGCGACCATTTCCGAGGTACTGCCGGTGCGATCGGCGATGACCTTGGCGCCGGTCTTGGCTTCGAACGTGGCGGCAATGTTGCGCAGTGCGGCGAGGCCAGTGTCATCCGACCAGGTCAGCAAACGCAGGGTCTTGCCGGCAAAACGCGTGTCGCTGGCGCTGGCCCGGATGAAGGGCATGCTCAGGGCCGCCGCCGCTACCGAGGCGACGCCGACGGTTTTAATGAATTGACGCCTGTTCAGATCATGCTCGCCCATGAAGGACTCCCTTTGTTCTTTTAAGTATGAGGTTGGTCGCAACCGTTGCATCCGCGCGGCCGGATCCGCTGCAGCCCTTGTTTTCAAAGGCCTGCAGCGCTGCCGACGGGTTCATCCTGAGGTCGTGCAATACACCTGACTATCGATAAAAACTCATCGAAGCCATGACACCCACGCATGCCTCGTTGCGAGGCATGCGCTCACCGTTTTCGGGCGTTCAGAGCGCCCGGATCACGTGTTTGATTTCCTGAAAAGCAGCCAGGCCCCACGGTCCCAATTCGCGGCCGATGCTGCTCTGCTTGTAGCCACCCCACGCCGTCTGCGGGAAGATCACTTGCGGCGCGTTGAGCCATACAAGCCCCGCCTGCAGGGCATTAGCGACCCGCTCAGCAGTTTCGGCGTTACGCGTCACCACACTGGCGACGAGGCCGAACTGGCTGTCGTTGGCCAGGGCGATTGCCTCGGCTTCGCTGCTGAAACAGCGCACACAGAGCACCGGGCCGAAAATCTCTTCGCACCACAGCGCACTGTCGAGGGGCACGTCAGTGAACACGGTCGGCTGCAAAAAATATCCGCGCGGCAGATCCGCCGGACGATTACCGCCGCACACCAGCTTCGCGCCAGCGCTCAGGCCAAGGTCGATGTGCCCGAGCACACGCTGGTATTGCGCCTGATTCACCAGCGCGCCCATCTCCACGTCCGGATCGAACGGGTCAGCCACGCGAATCGCTTGCGCGCGTTTTTGCAGACGCTCGAGGAATTCCTCGGCCAGCTCATCGGCGACCAGCACCCGACTGGTGGCCGAGCACATCTGCCCGGCGTTGAAAAAACCACCGCCGCAAGCCAGTTCCACCGCCAGCTCCAGATCGGCATCTTCAAGCACCAGCAGCGAAGATTTGCCACCCAGTTCCAGGCTCACGCCCTTCACGGTTTCCGCCGCGCGCTGCATCACCTGCACACCGACGGCGTTGCTGCCGGTGAAGGAAATCTTCGCGATACGCAGATCAGCCGACAGCGGCGCACCGACCGCCAGACCGGTGCCGCAGACCAGATTGAACACGCCTTTGGGCAGACCGGACTCGGCGATGATCGCCGCCAGTTCCAGCTCCGGCAGCGGCGTGACTTCCGACGGTTTGAGCACCACGCAGCAGCCAGCGGCCAACGCCGGTGCGAGTTTCCATGCGGTGGTGACCATCGGGAAATTCCACGGCACGATCAGCCCGACTACTCCGCACGGTTCGCGGCGCAGGCGTGCGCTGAAATCGTCGCTGGGCAGCGCTACATTGCTGTCCTGTCTGGCGTCGAGACCTTCGGCGAGTTCGGCGTAGTACTCGAACGTGGCGATGACATCGTCGACGTCGATCGCCGCTTCGAACTGCGGCTTGCCGTTGTTGCTCGACTGCAGTTTCATCAAATGATCGCGACCGTTGCGCACGCCATTGGCGATGTTGCGCAGAATTGCGCCGCGCTCGGCGCCAGTGGTTTTCGACCAGTCCTTGAACGCTGCCGTGGCTGCGGCGACCGCTTGATCGACCGCTTGCTCGTCACCGCCATTGACCGTGGTCAGCAGCGCTTCGGTGGCCGGGTTGATCACCCGCAGATGCTCGCGACCGGCCGACCATTGGCCGTTGATGTACAGGCCATCGAGTGTGGTTGGGAAATTGATCATTGGGCCACCGCCTGCATCCATTGGGTCTGGTCGATTTCGATCAGGGTCGGGCCCTGCCGATCGGTTGCGGCACGCAGCGCGCTACGCAGTTGTTCAACCGAGTTGATCGCTTCGGCGGCGCAACCCAGGGCCTTGGCCACACCGATGAAGTCCGGGGTGTAGATGTCGACGCCAACCGGCTCGATGGCGCGGTTGACCATGTACTTCTTGATCTCTTCGTAACCCTGGTTATTCCACAGCAGGATAATCACCGGAGTACGCGCTTCGACGGCGCTCGCCAGTTCCGGCAAGGTGAATTGCAAACCACCGTCTCCGATCAGGCACACCACGGGCGGACGGGCGCCGCTCTCGATGCTGCCGCCGAGCCATGCGCCGATCGCCGCCGGCAAGGCGTAACCGAGGGTGCCGTACCCGGTGGAAGAGTTGAACCAGCGGCGTGGTCGTTCCGGGTTGAAGGTGAGGTTGCCGGTGTAGACCGGTTGCGTGGAGTCGCCGACGAACACCGCCTCCGGCAACTCGTGCAGAACGGTTTCAAGGAAACGCGTCTGGGCCAGCGTTGGCGCATCCCAGGTCGCGGCCAGATCATCGCGCAGACGCGCCGCCCGCACCTGCCCCCAATCGTTGCGACGCTCGGCCAACGACTGATGCGACAGTGCGCTGAGCAGCGCTTGTGCGGCGTTGCGCGAGTCGGCGACCAAGGCCACGTGCGGCGGATAGTTGCGCACGGTCTGATCGGCGTCGATGTCGATGCGCAGCAACTTGCCGGGGATTTCAAAGCCGCCGGCGAAGGTCACGTCGTAATCGGTTTCGGCCAGCTCGGTGCCGATCGCCAGCACCACGTCGGCATCAACCACCAGTGCACGGGTCGCGATCAGGCTTTGCGTCGAACCGATCAGCAGCGGATGGCTGGACGGCAACATGCCTTTGGCGTTGATGGTCAGCGCCACCGGGGCGTCGAGCAGCTCGGCCAGTTCGGTGAGTTCGACTGCGGCATCGATGGCACCGCCACCGGCGAGGATCAGCGGGCGCCGAGCGCCGGCCAGCAGTTCAGTCATGCGCCGTACGGCCGCCGGTGCAGCCCCGGCGCGGTCGATATTCACCGGGACGCTGGCGAGCAGTTCATCGGCTTCTTCCACCAAAACATCCAGCGGAATTTCGATGTGCACCGGACGTGGACGCCCGGCCTGGAACAGTGCGAAGGCACGGGCCAGCACGCCCGGCAACTCCGCCGCCGACATCAGGGTGTGGGAGAACGCAGCCACGCCGCCGACCAGCGCGCTCTGGTTCGGCAGCTCGTGGAGCTTGCCGCGACCGCCACCCAACTGGCTGCGCGTCTGCACGCTGGAGATCACCAGCATCGGGATCGAGTCGGCGTAGGCCTGGCCCATCGCGGTGGTGATGTTGGTCATGCCCGGGCCGGTGATGATGAAGCACACACCCGGCTTGCCGCTGGTGCGCGCATAGCCGTCAGCCATGAAGCCGGCGCCCTGTTCATGCCGTGGGGTGACGTGGTTGATGCTCGAACGGGCCAGCCCGCGATACAGCTCCACGGTGTGCACCCCGGGAATGCCGAACACCTGCTCGACCCCATAATCCTCGAGTAACTTGACCAGTACTTCGCCACACGTCGCCATGTCGATTGCCCTTGTTGTTTGATCAATACGCCGTGCCAAATGTGGGAGCGAGCTTGCTCGCGAAAGCGGTGTATCAGCCACATCAATGCTGAATGGAAAACCGTATTCGCGAGCAAGCTCGCTCCCACATTGATTCGGGTGGAATGGGCTCATTGAACGGGCGGCAGGTAGCGGCAACAATCGATTAAAAGTCATACTAGCCATGTCCTCACGTCATACCTTGGATCCACATGAAACGACTGCCTCCCCTGCCCGCCCTGCATACGTTTCTGATCACCGCGCAGTGCTGCAACTTCACGCGGGCAGCCGAGCAGTTGCACATCACTCAGGGTGCAGTGAGCCGGCAGATCGCCGGGCTGGAGGATCATCTGGGGTATGAGTTGTTCATTCGTCTGGCCCGAGGCCTGGAGCTGACCGCCGAAGGGCGTGAATGGCTGCCACGGGTGGAGAAGATTTTCGGCCTGATCAGCGAAGCCACCGAGCAGATTGGTCTGAAGCGTGAAACCCTGCAGCTCAAGGCACCGAGCTGCGTGATGCGCTGGCTGGTGCCGCGCTTGCTGCAATGGCAGAAGGAACGACCGGACGTGCCGGTCAAACTGACCACCACGCTGGCCCATGGCGTGGACTTTCAGCGCGAGCAATTCGATGCGGCAGTGATCTACGGCATGCCGCCGGACAACTCATCGACCGCCCTGCACCTGTTCGACGAGCAACTGACTCCGGTGTGTTCGCCAGCGCTATTGAAAGGCCCTCCGGCGCTGTCCGAGCCGGCCGACCTGCAACAGCATCTGCTGCTGCATCCAACCCGTGACACGCAGGACTGGACCGTGTGGCTGACCGCTGCCCAATTGCAGTTGGGCAACGTCAACATGGGGCAGCATTTCGAGACTCTGGATCAGGCAATGTCGATGGCGTCCCACGGGACGGGGGTGGCGATTGGCGACTGGTCGTTGATCGGCGATGACCTGCGCGCCGGACGGTTGGTGATGCCGTTTGAGTTGAAGGTGAAGACGGGGTTGGGGTACTACGTGGTGATGCCGCAGGGCGGGAAAGCCTCGCCGCAGCTGGAGGAATTGATGATCTGGCTGGTGGAGCAGGCGCATACCCGCTGAAACACCCCAAAAAACCTGTGGGAGCGGGCTTGCTCGCGAATACGGTGTGTCATTCACCGTTGAGGTCGACTGACACTCCCTCTTCGCGAGCAAGCCCGCTCCCACATTGGGTCTGCGTCGTTGCTTAATACCCGACCGTAAACCGCTGACGCGAATGTTTCGGCGTTTCCACTTCGTCAATCAGCGCAATCGCGTAATCGGCGAAGGTGATCCAGCTGCGACCTGCGGCACTCACCAGCAAGTGATCCTTGCCGACACGGAAGGTGCCGGAGCGCTCACCTTCGACAAACTCTGCCGACGGCGACAGAAAGGTCCAGTCCAGGTCCTTCTCCTGATGCAGTGCATCGAGGAATGCCGCGCCAGCGCTGGCCTCGGCTTTGTACTCGGCGGGGAAACCGGCGCTGTCGATCACGCGAGTGTCGTCCGGCAGCAACAGCGAACCGGCACCGCCGACCACCAACAGACGCTTCACGCCCGCCTGCTTCACCGGGTCGATCACGGCGCTGGCGGGTACGGTGGCGAAATGTGCGGCGCTGATCACTACATCGTGACCGGCCACTGCGGCTTGCAGCGCCGCCGAATCCAGCACATCGAGATTCTTGCTGACGACACCGGCACGCGCGCCGATCTTCGAGGTGTCACGGGCGATAGCGGTAACGCTATGGCCGCGACGCAGGGCTTCTTCCAGCAGTTGGCTGCCGGCACGGCCGGTGGCACCAATAATTGCGATCTTGCTCATGACATTCTCCAGTTGGCTTGAGAGTGCTGCGTTTTCAGAATCGGGTTACCACTTCATCTCGCCCTTGGCGACTTTGGCGCTCAGCTCCAGCGAGCTTTCTTCGCCGAGTTTCGGGTAGCGCTTTTGCATGGCCTTGATCAGTGCGGCGGAATCCTTGGCCTTGGCGGTTTCTTCGTCGAAAGCCTTAATGTAGTCGGCGGTGAATTTCACGCTAGCCAGCGAGCGGCTGCTCTCGCCCAGGTAGTGACCGGGCACCACGGTTTTCGGCTTCAGGGTTTGGATCGAGTGCAGGGTTTGCAGCCAGTCGGCGTGGGATTGCGCGGTCTGGGTATCGGCCATCCACACATGGATGTTCTCGGCGACCACAACGCCACCGACCACGGCCTTGAGCGACGGGATCCACACGAAGCTGCGATCCGGTTGTTTGCCTTCAAGGCCGACCACCTGCAGTTTCTGCCCTTCGAGCATCAGGCTGTCGCCCTTGAGCACGCCCGGCACGATGGTTTTGGCCGGCACGTCGGCGCCCATTTTCGGGCCCCAGAAAGCGAGCTTGCCTTCGACGGTTTTGTTGATGTGATCCACGGTCGGCTGCGAGGCCAAAACCACAGCGTCGGGGAAGGCCTTGGTCAGGGTGTCGAGGCCGAAGTAGTAATCCGGGTCACCGTGGCTGATGTAGATGGTGGTCAGGTGTTTGCCGCTGGCGCGGATCTTTTCCACCACTTGCTCGGCCTGGGACTTGCCGAATTGGGCGTCGACCAGAATCGCGTCTTTCTCGCCGCTGACCAGCACCGAGGTCACCGGAAAAATCGCCTGGGTGCCCGGGTTGTAGACATCCAGGCTCAAGTTGGCGGCAGCAGCGTGCGCTGCGAAACCGAGGGTGGCGGTAGCCAGCAAAACGCGCTTGAGGGTAGTGAAGCCGATCATCTGTTGCTCCGTTGTCTGAATGCCGTGTTTGGCGATGGGACAGAGCTTAGTTGCCTGACTCGATACAAAAAATGCGATGCTTGAACATAGTTTGTTTCTGAAAGCGGGCAAATCATGGATCGTCTCCAAGCAATGCGGGTGTTTGTCACGGTGGTGGACCTGGGCAGCCAGTCGGCGGCGGCCGATCACCTGGACCTGTCGCGGCCAGTGGTGTCGCGCTATCTGGCCGAGCTGGAGGACTGGGTCGGCGCGCGCCTGATGCACCGCACCACGCGCAAGTTGAGCCTGACTGCCGCTGGCAGCGAAATCCTGCCGCGCTGCCGGCAGATGCTCGAACTCTCGAGCGACATGCAGGCGGCGGTCAGCGAACCCCACGATGCACCGCGCGGACTGCTGCGCATCAGCGTCAGTACCTCGTTCGGCCAAGCGCAACTGGCCGACGCCATGGCGGCGTACGTCAAGCGCTACCCCGGGGTCAGCATCGACCTGCAGATGCTCGATCGTACGGTGAACCTGGTGGATGAGCGCATCGATCTGGCGATCCGCACCAGCAATGACCTGGACCCGAACCTGATCGCCCGACGCCTGACGGTGTGCCGTTCGGTGGTCTGCGCCGCGCCGGCTTATCTGCGGGACAACCCGCCACCGCAACGGGTCGAGGACCTGAGCCGGCACAATTGCCTGACCCACTCGTACTTCGGCAAAAGCCTGTGGCATTTCGACGAGCACGGCGAACCGGTGTCGGTGCCGGTGCAAGGCAACATCAGCGCCAACGAGGCCAGCACCCTGTTGCGCGCAACCCTGGCCGGTGCAGGCGTGGCGATGCTGCCGACCTATCAGGCCGGGGTGCACGTGCATGCCGGTGAACTGGTGCGCCTGCTGCCCGATGCCGAGCCACGGCAGATGAACATCTACGCGGTGTACGCCTCGCGCAAGCACATGCCGGCGGCGCTGCGCAGCATGCTGGATTTTCTTGTCGAACGATTCCCGGAAAATCCCAAATGGGATATGGGCCTGTAAATCCGCTCCCACAGGGTGTTATCCGTATTCTGAATGGTATGTCACATACGCGGGAGCCGTGGCTGGAAACTCTGTGCCGCTGACCTATGCTGAAAGTAATACCGCAGGGTATGCGTTCAGAGGTCCACGCCATGAACATCAGAACAAGAAGGTACTTCGCGATTTTCATCACCTGCGCCGCCACGCTGGCGCTGTACGGCACCGCGGCCTGGCGGGTCGAGCAACTGCGACAACTGCCCCGCGAATACGCCAGCTGCAATTTCGAGCGCTGCATTCCGCACAACGCGACGCTCAATGCACTGCGCTGATCGAGCAGACACGGATTTCCCCTTGTAGGAGTGAGCCTGCTCGCGATAGCGGTGGATCATTCAGATAAATTTTGACTGATACACCGCTATCGCGAGCAGGCTCACTTCTACAGGGAGGTGTGTTTGAATTATTGTTCGGCCTTCAGCCGGTCGCGAAACGCCTTTGGCGAAATTCCAACCCTACGCCGGAACAGGCGCGTGAAGTTGGTCGGATCGGAAAACCCCAACAACTCCGACATCTCGTAAATGGTCATGCTGGTGTACGTCAGCAACCGTTTGGCTTCCAGTAACTGGCGTTCGTGCATGATCTGCAGCGCTGGCTGCCCTGCCAGTTCCCGGCAAGTACCGTTGAGGTGCGAGACCGATATGCCCAGGCGATGGGCCAGGTCTTCAACCTTCACATGCTGGCGGTAAGTCTCCTCCACCAATTGAATGAAACCGTTGAGGTATTCGCGCTGGCGTTGCGGACGCTGGCTGGCGTTATGGCGCACGAGCGCCTGACGGCTGACCCAGACCATGATCACGCTGACCAGCGAATGCATGAGCATGTCTCGCGCCGGCTGATGGCCGTTGTATTCGGCCTGCAACGCTGAAAACAGACTGTTCAGGTACTGCGCATCCTTGCCCGCCGGGTAGTGCTCGGGCTGCGCCAGGGCGTGCACCGAGTTGCCCAGTTGCGCCTGCAGGTGATTGATCAACGGATTGGCGAGGGTGACGACAAAACCTTCGACGTCCTCGGAAAAACGAAAACCATGCACCGACAGCGGCGGCAGGATCTGAATCGCCGGTTGATCGAGCTGCGTGCGTTGTCCTTCGATTTCAAGCTCTGCCTGACCTTTGAAAACGAAGAGTAACTGGCACAAATCGGCGTGGCGGTGGGGTTTGATTTCCCATTGATGTTCGCGGCTGCGTTTGGAAATGGTTTCACAGTGCAGCAAGTCAGGGGTCGGCCAGTCCAGGCTTTCACCGTAGAGCTTGAACACCGGAATCGAAGGCAGGTCAGGCTTGTTCATCACTTCAATCCAGGCCTCGAGGTTGCGGGCGATAATCGCACCGATTGGCAGAATGTACAGGTATCGGCTCAGTTTTCACCTTCAATTGACAGACCCGCAAGGGAAAAATGCAAGCACTCGATCCATAAAAATTATTCACCGGCTCATACCGCGTGAAGCTTGCGAGTCATAAAAACAATGAAAACGCTGAAAACCCAAGTCGCCATCATTGGCGCCGGTCCCTCCGGATTGCTCCTCGGCCAGTTGTTGCACAACGCTGGCATCGACACCCTGATCCTTGAACGCCAGACGCCCGATTATGTACTCGGGCGAATTCGCGCCGGCGTGCTTGAACAAGGCATGGTAGAGCTGTTGCGCCAGGCCGGCGTGGGTGCGCGCATGGATGCCGAAGGGTTGGTGCACACCGGCTTCGACCTGGCGCTGGATGGACGTCTGGCCCACATCGATCTGCAGGGTTTGACCGGCGGAAAATCCGTCATGGTTTACGGTCAGACCGAAGTCACTCGTGACCTGATGGCCGCTCGTCGGGAGGCCGGTGCACCGACGATTTACGAGGCGAGCCATGTCGTTCCTCACGGCATGAAAAGCGACGAGGCGTTTGTCACCTTCGAAAAGGACGGCGAAACCTGGCGCGTGGATTGCGATTACATCGCTGGCTGCGACGGCTTTCATGGCGTCGCCCGGCAGTCGATTCCGGAGGACTGCCTGAAGATTTTCGAACGGGTCTATCCGTTCGGCTGGCTGGGGATTCTCGCCGACACCCCGCCGGTGCACGAGGAACTGATCTACGCCCGTCACGAACGCGGTTTTGCCCTGTGCAGCATGCGTTCGGCCACGCGCACCCGTTATTACCTGCAAGTGCCGGCCGAGGAAAACGTCGCCGACTGGTCCGATCAGCGCTTTTGGGATGAACTCAAAACCCGCCTGCCGGTGGCGCTTGCCGAAAAACTGGTCACTGGCCCGTCGATTGAAAAAAGCATCGCGCCGCTGCGCAGTTTTGTCGTCGAGCCGATGCAGTACGGGCGGATGTTTCTGCTCGGCGATGCCGCGCACATTGTTCCGCCCACCGGCGCCAAGGGCCTGAACCTGGCCGCCAGCGATGTCAGTACGCTGTTCAACATTCTGCTGAAGGTCTATCGCGAGGGCCGCACCGACCTGCTGGAGAAATACTCGCAGATCTGCCTGCGCCGGGTGTGGAAAGCCGAGCGGTTTTCCTGGTGGATGACCTCGATGCTGCACCGTTTCGAGGAGCATGACGATTTCAGCCAGCGGATCAGCGCCTCGGAACTGGACTACTTCGTCAGCTCAGAAGCGGGTCGAAAAACCATTGCAGAAAATTACGTCGGACTTCCGTATGAGGCTATCGAATAGCCTGCTATCGACTTACACTGGCGAGCATCTCCCGCTCGCCTTGCGACCTGCGGGATCCTCACTGCCCGCAGGTTCCGCCCGTGACCAATCTTCACCAGCCTGAAACACCCAAACCGGCCATTCGCAGCGTGCTGGTCGCGCTGATGCTGGCGATCTTTCTCGGCGCACTGGACCAGACCATCGTCGCCGTCTCGATGCCGGCCATCTCCGCACAATTCAAGGACGTCAGCCTGCTGGCCTGGGTGATTTCCGGGTACATGGTGGCGATGACCGTGGCCGTGCCGATCTACGGCAAGCTCGGCGATTTGTACGGACGGCGCAAACTGATGCTATTCGGCATGGGCCTGTTCACCCTCGCTTCGCTGTTCTGCGGCATGGCGCAAAGCATGGAACAACTGGTGCTGGCGCGGATTCTCCAAGGCATCGGCGCCGGCGGGATGATTTCAGTCAGCCAGGCGATCATCGGCGACATCGTCCCGCCCCGCGAACGCGGCCGTTATCAGGGTTACTTCAGCAGCATGTACGCGGTGGCCAGCGTCGCCGGGCCGGTGCTCGGCGGCTACATGACCGAATACCTGTCGTGGCGCTGGGTGTTCCTGATCAACCTGCCGCTGGGGCTTGGCGCGTATTGGGTAGCGCGGCGCAACCTGCGTGGGCTGCCGATACCGCAGCGCAAACCGATCATCGACTACTTGGGCACCCTGCTGATGATCATCGGCCTGACGGCGTTGCTGCTGGGCATCACTCAGGTCGGCCAGGGCCATTCGTGGCGCAGCAGCGAAGTACTCGGATTGTTCGCCTGTGCGGTGCTGGTGCTGGCGGTGTTCGTCTGGCATGAACGTCGGGCGCGGGAGCCGCTGCTGCCGATGCACTTGTTCACCAACCGCAATGCGTTGCTGTGCTGGTGCACGATTTTCTTCACCAGTTTCCAGGCGATTTCGCTGATCGTGTTGATGCCGCTGCGCTTCCAGAGCGTCACCGGCGCCGGGGCCGACAGTGCCGCGTTGCACCTGTTGCCGTTGGCGATGGGCTTGCCGATCGGTGCCTATTTCGCCGGCCGGCGCACGTCGATCACCGGGCGCTACAAACCGCAGATCCTGACCGGGGCGATCCTGATGCCGCTCTCGATTCTCGGCATGGCGTTCAGTCCACCCGAAGCGACGCTGCTCAGCGGTCTGTTCATGTTGCTCAGCGGCATCGCTGGCGGCATGCAATTCCCGACGTCGCTGGTCGGTACGCAGAACTCGGTGGAACAACGCGACATCGGCGTCGCCACCAGCACCACCAACCTGTTCCGCTCACTGGGTGGCGCGGTGGGAGTAGCGTTGATGTCGGCGCTGTTGCTGGCCCTCTTGCAGGACTCGAGTTTCGCCCATCTGGCGAGCAATTCACTGATCAGCGAAGGGCACTCGGGCAACGTACTGCTCGACGGTTTGAACGCGGCCCCGGGCGATGCGCAGAACGCCTTGCGCGCCGAGCTTTCGGTGACGTTCCGGCATTTGCTGTGGGTGAGCACGGCAGTGTCGTTGCTGGGGCTGGCGGCAGCGATCGCGATGCCGAACAACCTGCTGCGCGGGCGGGAGCACGGCGCCAAATAACAGCAACACCATAAAACCCTATAGGAGTGAGCCTGCTCGCGATGAAGGTGTGTCAGTCGACATCACTGTTGATGACGCACCGCCTTCGGGAGCAAGCCCCCTCCCACAGTAGCGCAATGCTGTTCACTCAAGGAAAAACGGCGCTTACCCCAAAATGGGAAAGCGCCGTTTTTCTTGGGCTTCGCCTCAGTACCAAAGATCAAAAACTTTCGGTCTGCGACTTAAGTGAACAGCATTGCCCACAGTAGCGAGTGCTTCACTCAAGGGCTGTAGTAACCCACCGCTACCAGAAAGTGCCCGACCTTCTTCAGGTAGGCATGCTTGTCCTCGACCTTGCCGGTCACCGGATTTTTCCAGCGGTATTCGTATTCGCCGTCATCCTGCTTGGCGATCAGCGCCAGGATCGGCTCGCCAACCGGTTTGCCTTCCGGGTCCTTGATCTTGCTGAAATCAGTGTTGATCAGCCGCAGATTGGTGCCGTGGGCAACATAGCGCTGGGTGTTCAGATCGACCACGAACACGTACAGGTCATCCTGCAGATAACCGCCCTTGAGCGAGTTGATGGCCGTCAGTGTGCCCTTTTCGTCCTTGCCCAGATCGGTCGCAGCCTTGTCGAGCAGGGTCTTGGCCTGTTCTGCCGAAGCCCGTGGCAGGTAATAGCCGACCGCGAGGATCCGCTGGCCGATGCGCTGATAGTAGACATGCTTGCGCTCGACCTTGCCGTCCGCCCAATTCTGCCAGCGGTATTCGGCTTGCTGGATGCCGTTGCCTTCGGGCACCAGCAGCGCATCCTTGAAGGCCTTTTGCAGATCCGGCCCGAGCACTTCGCTGACATCACGCCCGATCAAGGCAGAGGATGGCCCGCCGCTGGCGAGCATCACGCCCTTGGTGTCGACCACGAACACGTAGCGATCCTTGTCGACGAACTCGCCCTGACGGCTGAACGCGGCGAAGGCCTTGTCGCCGTTGTCGTGGTAATAGGCCAGGGCCTTTTCCAGCAACGCGATGGCAGCGTTGCTATCGTTTTTTTGTGTGGTGGCGGCGTTGACCTGCCCTGCCCCCACCAGAAACATCACACCGAGCCACGCCACTTTATGCAAAAACCCCATAACGCATCCCTCGTTCTTGTTGGTGTTTCAAGAGCGTAGACGGCTTGGGGTGATGTATGGATATTCAGTGCATATCGAAAGATTGCAGCAGATGTCTGTGGCGAGGGGGCTTGCCTGTGGGGAGGGGATTTATCCCGATGGGCTGCGTAGCAGCCCCCAAACCATCAGCTCGGTGTGTCAGGAAAAATGTGTAGCCTCAATCTGGGCTGCTGCGCAGCCCATCGGGGATAAATCCTCTCGCTACAGATGAACCACCTGACAACAAGAGTTGCTGACCCTGGCCCTATGGCCGCGCATTGATCTGTTGCTGCAGGTTCTGGATCTGCGCCTGCAGGGTGTTGAGGTTGCGGGTCATCTGCCCGCGAAATGCATCGAACTCGGTGGTATTGCCGCCGCCCTGTGGCGTTGCCGGACGATTGTCCTGCTCGCTCTTGAGGACCACGATTTCCTGCTCCAGACGCTCGATCGCCGCGTTCGAGTTGCCCTGTTTTTTCAGCGCGGTGATATCAGCACCCAGGCTTTTCAGTTGGGCGTCATAACTCTTGAGCAGTGCATCGACCTTGCCGGTGTCGGCCTGTGTGCTTTTCAGGGTCGCCAGTTCGGCACTCAAGGCTTTGACCTGAGCCTGCAACTGGGTGTTGGCGTTCTGTTGCTCAGTGGTCTGCGCGGTCATCTGCGCCAGGCGCTTGTCCAGATCACTGGCCTGACCGACCACGCCCTGTTGCTGCTTGCTCTGATCCACCAGCTTGTCTTCCAGCTGCTTGATCTGCAGCTTCAACGCTTCGCTGTCGCTGTTGACGTTACTCTGACTGGCCACCACTTTGCCGGAAATGTCCTGCAGGCGCCCCGCCGCTTCCTCGCTGATACGCGCAAAGCTCTCCTGGGTCGCGACCAACTGCTGCTCCATCAGCGAAATCTGCTGGAAGCTCCACCAGGCCAGACCGATGAAGGCGAAGAACAGCGCGCCGACCAGTGCCCACAACGGCCCGGTACTCGCGGCCTTGACCTTGACCACCGGTGGCGTGCGCGAATGCACGGCAGTGCGGGCGGTGGGTGCAATGTCATCGTCGTCAAAGGTGTCGGCCCGCAGGCTCGGTACATCGTCGAAATCGTCGTTGGCATCGTTACGCATGGACATTGAGGCAACCTTTGTGGAACGCGGTGATGGCTAAATGCTGCGAAGTATAACCGCCGCAGCCGCAGGGATTGACCCTCAAGCGGCGGTGCGGTTCATTGCCGGCCGGCGGACTTGTATCAACGGATGTCCTGAGCTTTCCACCAACTGCAGAACTCATCGAGGGCCGACCACAGGCTGACTTTCGGATCGTAGTCCAGATAATGCCGGGCGCGGCTGATGTCGAGGGTGAAATTTTTCTTCATGACCTGCATGCCCAGCCGCGACAGCGTGGGCTCCGGACGGCCCGGCCAGAGTTTGCAGGCGCCTTCGTTGAGTGCCGCGACGCTGTAGGCCAGACCATAAGAGCGATACTTGGTGACCTGCGGCACGTCCATTTTGCGCATCACGTAATTGACCACATCCCACAACGGCACTGGCGCGCCATTACTGATGTTGTAAGCCTTGCCCAGCGCGGAACCCGCCGCCAGCAGACTGCTGAGCAGCGCTTCGTTGAGGTTCTGCACGCTGGTGAAATCGACCTTGTTCAAGCCGTCGCCGATGATTGCCAGACGGCCCTTGCGCTGCATGTTCAGCAGACGCGGAAAGATGCTCATGTCGCCAGCGCCGGTGACAAAGCGCGGGCGCAGGGCAATGGTTTCCAGACCGAACTCCTGCGCGCCGAAGACCTTCTGCTCAGCCAGATACTTGGTTGCGGCGTAGTGATGCTTGAAGCGCTTGGGCACTTGCTCTTCGGTCAGGCCGAGGTGATCACGGCCATCGAAGTAGATCGACGGCGACGACAGATGCACCAGCCGCCGCACATGCTGTTTGAGGCAGGCCTCAACGATGTTTTCGGTGACCTGCACGTTGCCCTGATGAAAATCCTGATAACGCCCCCACAAGCCGACAGCACCAGCGCAGTGCACCACCGCTTCGACGTCGGCGCAGAGATCGCGCGCCAGATCCGCATCGGTGAGGTCGCCCGGGACGAACTCGGCGCCACGGCGCACCAGATGCTCGACGCTTTCGGCCCGGCGACCGTTGACCCGCACGTCCAGGCCCTGCTCAAGGGCGAAACGCGCAAAGCGCCCGCCAATGAAGCCGCTTGCGCCGGTGACCAGAATTTTCATGCAAAACTCCAACAAAAAAGCAGCTGCGAGCGTCAAGCCTCTGGCTGCAAGTTTAAAACGGTGCGCAGCGCTCTAGTTGCCGCTTGCAGCTTGACGCTTATGGCTGCTTCCAGGGCACCAGCCATTGTGACGAAGAACGTACCAATTGCTCGGTCAGCAACCCCAGCAACTGACCGCCATTGCGCCAATGATGCCAGTACAACGGCACATCGATCGGTTTATCTGGCAACAGTTCACGCAGTACGCCGCGTTGCAACTGCTCGCGCACTTGCAGTTCCGGCACCAGTCCCCAGCCCAGGCCGGCCTCGGTCAGGCGGATAAAACCTTCGGAGGACGGGCATAAATGGTGTTCGAATCCGCCATCGACGCCGAGCGATGCGAGGTAACGATGCTGGAGGAAATCGTCCGGGCCGAACACCAGCGCCGGGGTGCGCGGCAACTGCTCGGCGCGCACGCCATCAGGGAAATGCCGCTCGATGAACGCCGGACTCGCCAGCGCCCGATAACGCATCGCCCCGAGCAACACGCTGCGCGCGCCGGCTACCGGGCGTTCGCTGGCACAGACACACGCCGCCACTTCCCCGGCACGCATGCGTTTGAGACCGACGGTCTGATCCTCCACCACCAGATCGAGCAACAGATGTTGTTCGGCGCAGAAGTCCCCCACCGCCTCGGCCCACCAAGTGGCGAGGCTGTCGGCATTGAGCGCGATGCGCAGGCGCTCCGGCAGCCCTTCTTCATCCAGCGCCGGCACCAGCGTTTGCAAATCACGTTCGAGCAGGCGCACCTGCTGCACATGGTTGAGCAGGCGCCGGCCGATCTCGGTCGGCGACGGCGGCGTGCCGCGCACCAGCACCGGTTGGCCGACTCGCGCTTCCAGCAGTTTGATCCGCTGGGAAATCGCCGATTGCGAAAGGCCCAGCACCTGCGCGGCGCGTTCGAATCCGGCTTGCTCGACCACGGCGGCCAGAGCGGACAGTAATTTATAGTCGAACATCAGTTTTCCTAATGAGCGATCAGCACTATTGGTTTTTCTTATACCGCTTTCAACCGGAGAATAGCCAGCAAGCACTCTTTATCAAGGACCACTCAAATGGCTGGCGAAACCTCACTCACGACCTTGCTGCGCAGCATGAGCCCGCAGCTCAACGCCGGCGAATACGTGTTCTGTACCTTGCGCGACGGCCAGTTGCCGAGCGGCCTGGAGATTGTCGGCAGCTTTCGCGAACAGGAAGGCCTGACCGTGATTCTGCAACGCGCCCTCGCCGAACAGGCCGGCTTCAGCTTCGACTATGTAGCCGCGTGGATCACCCTGAACGTGCACTCGGCGCTGGAAGCGGTCGGCCTCACCGCCGCGTTCGCCACGGCACTGGGCAAGGCCGGGATCAGCTGCAACGTGATCGCCGGCTACTACCACGATCATTTGTTCGTCGGTCAGGCCGACGCCGAACGCGCCATGCAGGTACTGCGCGATCTCGCAGCCAACGCGGAGTAACTCCTTATGTGGCAAAGCTATGTAAACGGGCTGTTGGTGGCATTGGGGCTGATCATGGCGATCGGCACGCAGAACGCGTTTGTATTGGCGCAGAGCCTGCGCCGCGAACATCACTTGCCGGTGGCGGCGCTGTGCGTGGCGTGCGATGCACTGCTGGTGGCCGCCGGGGTGTTTGGTCTGGCCACGGTGCTGGCGCAGAACCCGACATTGTTGGCAGTGGCGCGCTGGGGCGGTGCGGTCTTTCTGATCTGGTATGGCAGCCAGGCGCTGCGCCGGGCGTTCTCGAAACAAAGCCTGGATCAGGGCGAAAATCAGACCGTGCGCTCGCTGCGCGCGGTCATGCTCAGCGCGTTGGCAGTGACGTTGCTCAATCCGCACGTGTATCTCGACACCGTGTTACTGATCGGCTCCCTTGGTGCGCAACAGTCGGTGCCGGGCGCTTATGTGGTGGGCGCGGCGAGTGCGTCGCTGCTGTGGTTTTTCACCCTCGCCCTCGGTGCCGCATGGCTCGCGCCGTGGCTGGCGCGACCGAGTACCTGGCGGATTCTCGATCTTCTCGTGGCGGTGATGATGTTCACCGTTGCAGGGCAATTGATTATCGCCAGCTGATTTATTCCAAAAGGCTAAGGGGGCGGCCTTCACTAAATGACGATCCGTCATTTAATGAGGGCATCCCCTTGAACCTCTATCCCACACAGTTGTTGCGTGGTTAAGCCTTGACCCCGGTGCTATGATCCGAACCCTGCGCCGCAAAGAGTAAAAACTCGTCGGTGCATTTCTGGCCGCCCGTGATCGGCCTTGCGCTCACCGCAACAGACCTGATTAGGAGAATCATCATGGCTTTCGAATTGCCGCCGCTGCCTTATGCACACGATGCCCTGCAGCCGCACATTTCCAAGGAAACCCTGGAATTTCACCACGACAAGCACCACAACACCTACGTCGTGAACCTGAACAACCTGGTGCCAGGCACCGAGTTCGAAGGCAAGACCCTGGAAGAAATCGTCAAATCCTCCTCGGGCGGTATCTTCAACAACGCCGCTCAGGTCTGGAACCACACGTTCTACTGGAACTGCCTGGCGCCAAACGCCGGCGGTCAACCAACCGGCGCACTGGCTGAAGCCATCAACGCTGCTTTCGGTTCGTTCGACAAGTTCAAGGAAGAGTTCAGCAAAACCTCGATCGGCACCTTCGGTTCCGGCTGGGGCTGGCTGGTGAAAAAGGCTGACGGTTCCCTGGCCCTGGCCAGCACCATCGGCGCCGGCAACCCGCTGACCAGCGGCGACACCCCGCTGCTGACCTGCGACGTCTGGGAACACGCTTACTACATCGACTACCGTAACCTGCGTCCGAAGTATGTTGAAGCGTTCTGGAACCTGGTCAACTGGAAGTTCGTTGCCGAGCAGTTCGAAGGCAAAACCTTCACCGCTTAAGCTGCGCGCCAGACAAAAAACCCGGCTTTTGCCGGGTTTTTTTATGCCCGGACAAAACCCCGGACGATGATCGTTCCCACGCTCCGCGTGGGCATGCAGCCCGTGACGCTCCGCGTCACTGGACGCAGAGCGTCCCTGGAGGCATTCCCACGCGGAGCGTGGGAACGATCAAGCCGTCTACCGCTGCTTGCTGCCGTGCCACTGCGGGCTACCATCAAAAAGAGGAAAAAATGCTGCGAACCGCTCAAGTTGAGGGCCAAAACTACCGACACAGTACAGATAGGGCTAATACTCCAAACAGCAGCATTCTGGCCAAGGCCACGGGCAAATCATCCCCGGTCTGATTGTCCCTTTGACTGCCAACACGGGATTGCCAATACTCATGGCAACTTGACGCTACCCGCACGGAACAAGGAATAACCCTTTGAAGCTGGAACTCAAGAACAGCTTGTCGGTGAAGTTGCTCCGGGTCGTGCTCCTTTCGGCATTGATCGTCGGCGTAGTCTTGAGCTGCGCCCAGATCGTCTTCGATGCCTACAAGACCCGCCAGGCTGTGGCCGGCGATGCCCAACGGATCCTCGACATGTTCCGCGACCCGTCCACTCAGGCTGTCTACAGTCTGGACCGGGAAATGGGCATGCAGGTGATCGAAGGCCTGTTCCAGGACGACGCCGTGCGCCAGGCCTCCATCGGCCATCCCAACGAGGCGATGCTCGCGCAAAAATCCCGTGAGTTGCAGCATTCCAACAGCCGCTGGCTGACCGACCTGATCCTCGGCCAGGAACGCACCTTCACCACCCAATTGGTCGGTCGCGGCCCGTACAGCGAATATTACGGTGACCTGAGCATCACCCTCGATACCGCCACCTACGGCGAGGGTTTCATCGTCAGTTCGGTGATCATTTTCATTTCCGGCGTATTGCGTGCCCTGGCCATGGGCCTGGTGCTGTATCTGGTCTATCACTGGCTGCTGACCAAACCGTTGTCGCGGATCATTGAGCACCTGACCGAAATCAATCCGGATCGCCCCAGCGAGCACAAGATTCCGCAGCTCAAGGGCCACGAGAAAAACGAACTCGGCATCTGGATCAACACCGCCAACCAACTGCTCGAATCCATCGAGCGCAACACCCATCTGCGCCACGAAGCGGAAAACAGCCTGCTGCGCATGGCCCAGTACGACTTCCTCACCGGCCTGCCGAACCGCCAGCAACTGCAGCAGCAACTGGACAAGATTCTGGTGGACGCCGGCAAGCTGCAACGCCGGGTCGCCGTGTTGTGTGTCGGGCTGGATGATTTCAAGGGGATCAACGAGCAATTCAGCTACCAGACCGGTGACCAGTTGTTGCTGGCGCTGGCCGATCGCCTGCGCGCCCACAGCGGCCGCCTCGGCGCCCTCGCCCGTCTGGGTGGCGACCAGTTCGCCCTGGTGCAGGCCGATATTGAACAGCCTTACGAAGCGGCGGAACTGGCGCAGAGCATCCTCGATGATCTGGAAGCGGCGTTTGCCCTCGATCATCAGGAAATCCGCCTGCGTGCGACCATCGGCATCACCCTGTTCCCCGAGGACGGCGACAGCACCGAGAAGCTGTTGCAGAAGGCCGAGCAGACCATGACGCTGGCCAAGACCCGTTCGCGCAACCGCTATCAGTTCTACATCGCCAGCGTCGACAGCGAGATGCGCCGGCGCCGTGAACTGGAAAAAGACCTGCGCGATGCGCTGATTCGCGATCAGTTCTATCTGGTCTATCAGCCACAGATCAGCTACCGCGATCACCGCGTGGTCGGGGTCGAAGCACTGATTCGCTGGCAGCACCCGGAACACGGCCTGGTGCCGCCGGACCTGTTCATCCCTTTGGCCGAGCAGAACGGCACGATCATCGCCATCGGCGAGTGGGTGCTCGATCAGGCCTGCAAGCAATTGCGCGAATGGCACGATCAGGGCTTCGTCGACCTGCGCATGGCGGTCAACCTGTCCACCGTGCAACTGCACCACGCCGAGCTGCCGCGGGTGGTCAACAACCTGCTGCAGATCTACCGCCTGCCGCCGCGTAGCCTGGAGCTGGAAGTCACCGAAACCGGCCTGATGGAAGACATCAGCACCGCCGCCCAGCACCTGCTGAGCCTGCGCCGCTCCGGGGCGCTGATCGCCATCGACGACTTCGGCACCGGCTATTCATCCCTCAGCTATCTGAAAAGCCTGCCGCTGGACAAGATCAAGATCGACAAGAGCTTCGTCCAGGACCTGCTGGATGACGACGACGATGCGACCATCGTTCGCGCGATCATTCAATTGGGCAAGAGCCTGGGCATGCAGGTGATTGCCGAGGGCGTGGAAACCGCCGAGCAAGAGTCCTACATCATCTCCGAAGGCTGTCACGAAGGTCAGGGTTACCACTACAGCAAGCCGCTGCCTGCCCGGGAACTGAGCGCCTATCTCAAACAAGCCCAGCGCAGCAACGCGGCGATCCTTTGATGCAGCGCATAACCCTCGGCTAAACAAGAAATATTTCCAGCCACAGCCCTTTACACATAATGCGAAAGATTTGCATTATGTCGCAGCTTTGCGCACCCCCGCGCCCTGTCCATTCCATTACCGAAGCAGGATGTTCGCCATGATTCGTATGCCTCTGGCTACCGCCAGTCTGCTGGCCATCGCTATTTCCCTCGCCGGTTGCGGCGAAGGCAAAGACAAGGCTGCCGCCCCGGCCGCGCCGACTCCGGCCGCCAGCACCGCCGCTGCAGCAGCACCTGCCGCCGCCGGTAAAGTCGATGAAGCCGCCGCCAAGGCTGTGGTCGCGCACTACGCCGACATGGTCTTCGCCGTCTACAGCGATGCCGAATCCACCGCGAAAACCCTGCAAACCGCTATCGACGCGTTCCTCGCCAAGCCGAACGCCGAGACGCTGAAAGCCGCTCGCGCTGCCTGGGTCGCCGCGCGCGTGCCTTATCTGCAGAGTGAAGTGTTCCGCTTCGGCAACACCATCATCGACGACTGGGAAGGCCAGGTTAACTCCTGGCCGCTGGACGAAGGCCTGATCGACTACGTCGACAAATCCTACGAGCACGCACTGGGTAACCCGGGCGCCACCGCCAACATCATCGCCAACACTGAAGTCCAGGTCGGCGAAGACAAGGTCGACGTAAAAGACATCACCCCGGAAAAACTCGCCAGCCTCAACGAGCTGGGCGGTTCCGAGGCCAACGTCGCCACCGGCTACCACGCCATCGAATTCCTGCTCTGGGGCCAGGATCTGAACGGCACAGGCCCGGGCGCCGGCAACCGTCCGGCTTCGGACTACCTGGAAGGCGCAGGCGCCACCGGCGGTCACAACGATCGTCGCCGCGCCTACCTGAAAGCCGTGACCCAACTGCTGGTCAGCGACCTGGAAGAAATGGTCGGCAACTGGAAGCCGAACGTGGCCGACAACTACCGCGCCACCCTGGAAGCCGAACCGGCTGAAAGCGGTCTGCGCAAAATGCTCTTTGGCATGGGCAGCCTGTCCCTGGGCGAACTGGCGGGCGAACGCATGAAGGTTTCCCTGGAAGCCAACTCGCCGGAAGACGAACAGGATTGCTTCAGCGACAACACCCACAACTCGCACTTCTACGATGCCAAAGGCATTCGTAACGTGTACCTGGGCGAGTACACCCGTGTCGACGGCACCAAAATGACCGGCGCCAGCCTGTCGTCGCTGGTGGCCAAGGCCGACCCGGCTGCCGACACCGCGCTGAAAGCCGATCTGGCCGCGACTGAAGCCAAGATCCAGGTCATGGTCGATCACGCCAACAAGGGTGAGCACTACGACCAGTTGATCGCTGCCGGCAACACTGCGGGCAACCAGATCGTGCGCGACGCTATCGCATCGCTGGTCAAGCAGACCGGTTCGATCGAAGCCGCTGCCGGCAAACTGGGCATCAGCGACCTGAACCCGGACAACGCTGATCACGAGTTCTGATCAACATCGTTCGATAATAAGGCGACCTCCGGGTCGCCTTTTTCATGCCTGCCATACACGCAACCCTGTGGGAGCGGGCTTGCTCGCGAAAACGCTGGGTCAGACACAGATGAATTGACTGACACACCGCCTTCGCGAGCAAGCCCGCTCCCACAGAGGCAACTGCGTTTCTCCAAATCACTGCGCTGTATCAAGCAAACGATAATTCCTCTTATTCAAACTCCCTCGCCCTGTTAGACTTTGCGCCTTTGTTTTCGCCCGTCTGCAGGATGTCTGATGCCCTCGCTGCCTCTTCGCTTGTCCGCACTGTTTCTGGCCCTGGGCCTGAGTGCCTGCGATGACGCCCCGCGTTTTACCAAGGCCGAGCCGGGTGAAGCGCGTTCGGGCGGTGCGGCGACCGTGCGCAAGACCGATCAGAACGCGTTCTCCCTGCCCTCAGCCAACCTGCCGCCGTCGCGCCGGGTCGATTTCAGTGTCGGCAACAGTTTCTTCCGCAGCCCGTGGGTGATCGCCCCGTCGACCACCACCGCCCGCGATGGCCTCGGCCCGCTGTTCAATACCAATGCCTGCCAGGGCTGCCATATCAAGGACGGCCGTGGCCATCCGCCACCGCCCGACGCGCCCAACGCCGTGTCGATGCTGGTCAGACTCTCGATCCCTGACACCCCGGAATTAGCCAAACTCATCGAGCAGGTCGGCGTGGTGCCTGAGCCGGTCTACGGCGGGCAGTTCCAGGACATGGCCGTGCCCGGCGTTACACCGGAAGGCAAAGTGCGTGTCGAATACACGCCAGTACCTATCCGTTTCAAGGACGGCACTGAAGTGGAACTGCGTAAACCGGTTCTGCAATTCAGCCAACTGGGCTACGGGCCGATGCACCCGGACACGCGTTTCTCGGCCCGCGTCGCGCCGCCGATGATCGGCCTCGGCCTGCTCGAAGCGATCCCGGAGGAAGCGATTCTTGCCAACGCCGCCGCGCAAGCTCAGAACAACAAGGGCATCAACGGGCGCCCGAATCAGGTATGGGATGACGCGCAGCAGAAGACCGTCATGGGCCGTTTTGGCTGGAAAGCCGGGCAGCCGAACCTCAATCAGCAGAATGTTCACGCGTTTTCCGGTGATATGGGCCTCACCACCAGCCTGAGACCGTTCGATGACTGCACCGACGCGCAAACCGCCTGCAAACAGGCGCCGAACGGCAATGGTCCGGACGGCGAGCCGGAAGTCAGCGACAACATCCTGCGCCTGGTGCTGTTCTACACCCGCAACCTCGCCGTGCCTGCACGCCGTGGTGTTAACGATGCAGACGTCATCGCCGGAAAGAATCTGTTTTTCCAGGCCGGCTGCGATTCGTGCCATACCCCGAAATACACCACCGTCGCCAACGCGGCCGAACCTGAACTGGCCAATCAAGTGATTCGCCCGTACAGCGATCTGCTGCTGCATGACATGGGCGACGGCCTGGCCGACAACCGCACTGAATTCCAGGCCTCCGGCCGCGACTGGCGCACCCCGCCGTTGTGGGGGATCGGCCTGACGCAGGCGGTCAGTGGCCACACTCAGTTTTTGCATGACGGCCGCGCCCGCAATCTGCTCGAAGCCGTGCTCTGGCATGGCGGCGAAGCACAGAAGGCGCAGCAACAGGTTTTGTCTTTCAACGCCGAACAGCGTGCCGCGCTGCTGGCGTTTTTGAACTCACTTTAAACACTAATAAAGAATCGGGAGCCCGACATGTTCCGTCCCAAGCTACTGTTCACCAGCCTCGCCGCATTGGCACTCGGCGCGTGCTCGCCACAAGATCCGCAAGCGGTCACCTCGGCGGCCATCGCCAAATCGGTGATCCTGCCGACCTACACCCGTTGGGTCGAGGCCGACAAGCAACTGGCCGTCAGCGCCCTCGCCTACTGCCAGGGCAAGGAAACCCTGGAAACCGCCCGCGCCGACTTCCTGCATGCGCAGAAAGCCTGGGCCGAGCTGCAACCGTTGTTGATCGGGCCATTGGCCGAGGGCAACCGTTCGTGGCAGGTGCAGTTCTGGCCGGACAAGAAAAACCTCGTCGGCCGTCAGGTCGAACAACTGGTCGTTGCCCAGCCGCAGATCGATGCCGCGGCCCTGGCCAAGTCGAGCGTGGTGGTACAAGGCCTGTCGGCTTACGAATACATCCTGTTCGATGCCAAGCCTGACGTCGCCAACGACGAACAGAAAGCCAAATACTGCCCGCTGCTGATCGCCATCGGCGAACGTCAGAAGCAACTGGCTGAAGAGATTCTGCAAACCTGGAACAACACCGACGGCATGCTCGCGCAAATGAGCAAGTTCCCTAACCAGCGTTATGCCGACTCCCACGAAGCGATCGCCGACCTGCTGCGTGTGCAGGTCACCGCCCTCGACACCCTGAAGAAAAAACTCGGCACGCCGATGGGCCGCCAGAGCAAGGGTGTGCCGCAGCCGTTCCAGGCCGATGCATGGCGCAGCCAGTCGTCGCTGACATCAATGGAAGCCAGCCTCGCTGCGGCCAAAACCGTGTGGGAAGGCGTCGACAACAAAGGCCTGCGCGGTCTGTTGCCAAGCGATCAGAAACCACTGGCGGACAAGATCGACGCTGCGTACGCCGCCTCGCTCAAACTGTTCGGCAGCACCCAGCGCTCGCTGACCGAAATGCTTCAGGACGACGCCGGTCGCCAGCAGCTCAACGACCTCTACGACAGCCTCAACGTCGTCCATCGCCTGCACGAAGGCGAACTGGCCAAGGCGCTGGGCATTCAACTGGGCTTCAACGCCAACGACGGTGACTGATGAGGGCAAGTGCCATGCTGCGACGCCAGGCTCTGACTTTAGGTAGTTTGCTGCTGGGAGCAGTGACTCTGGGCGGCTGGACGCTGTTCAAGCGCAAGGATCAGAGCCCGTTGCTGCTCTCGGCGCGCGATGACACCGATGGCAAGCACTACGCTGTCGGTTATCGGCTGGACGGCAGCCGGGTGTTCGCCACCGAGGTCGGCCAGCGTTGTCACGACATCATCAACCACCCGACGCTGCCAATCGCGCTGTTCGTCGCCCGTCGCCCGGGCACCGAAAGCTACCTGATCGACCTGCGCGACGGGGCGTTGCTGCAAACCGTGACGTCGCAGCCGAACCGGCATTTCTACGGCCACGCGGTGGTACACAAGGACGGCGAATACCTGTACGCCACCGAGAACGACACCAGCGATCCGGGTCGCGGCCTGCTCGGGGTGTACAAGTTCGAAGGCGAGCGGCTGGTGTACAGCGGCGAGATCTCCACCCATGGCCTCGGTCCGCATCAGGTGTCGTGGATGCCCGATGGCGAAACCCTGGTGGTGGCCAACGGCGGAATTCGTACCGAGGCGGAAAGCCGTGTCGACATGAACCTCAACGCCATGGAACCGAGCCTGGTGCTGATGCAACGCGACGGCACCCTGCTGAGCAAGGAAACCCTCGCCCAGCAGATGAACAGTGTGCGCCACCTGGGGATCGCCAGCGACGGCACCATCGTCGCCGGCCAGCAATTCATGGGCGCCTCTCACGAGCGCTCCGAGCTGTTGGCAATCAAGCGTCCGGGTCAGCCGTTCGTGGCGTTCCCGGTGCCGGATCATCAGTTGCAGTCGATGGGGCATTACACCGCCAGCGTCGCCGTGCACAGTGAACTGCGCCTGGTGGCGTTGACCGCGCCGCGCGGCAACCGGTTCTTCATCTGGGACCTGGACAGCGGCGAAGTGCGCCTCGACGCACCGTTGCCCGATTGCGCCGGTGTCGGTGCGGTGAAGGACGGTTTTGTCGTGACCTCGGGTCAGGGCCGTTGCCGCTACTACGATTGCCGTCAGGATGAGCTGCTGGCCAAACCGCTGGATCTGCCGGCGGGGCTCTGGGATAACCATCTGCACTTGATCGCATAAACCACCTGTTCTGAGTACGACTCATAACCTGTGGCGAGGGGACTTATCCCCGATCGGCTGCGCAGCAGTCGCAAAACCATCGCACACGGTTCAATTGACAGACCGCGGTTTCAGGTTTTGGGGCGGCTGCGCCACCCATCGGGGATAAATCCCCTCACCACAGGTTCAGTGTTCAGACTTCTTCACTCCGTCCTCACCTGTAAAAACTCGCAGTTGGAATCCGCCCCCGACTCGGAGTAATGTGCCCGACTGTCTCACCTGATTTATCCAAGGAACTGGAAATATGCTGCGTCGCCGCATGCTGATCATGTTGGGGGTTGTCTTGCTGGTCGTCCTGGTATTGGGCGGGTACAAAGCCTTTTCGATCTACACCATGATCCAGGGCTTCTCCAAACCCAAACCGCCAATCAGCGTCGCTGTGGCCAGCGCCACCGAACGGCCGTGGCAGATGCGTTTGCCCACCGTCGGCTCGCTGAAGGCATTGCAAGGCGTCGAGCTGAGCCTGGAAGTTGCCGGCACCGTCACTGAACTCAAATTCGAATCCGGACAGAAGGTCAAGGCCGGGCAACCGTTGCTGCAACTCGACAGCGCCGTCGAAGCCGCCCTGCTGGAAACCGCCAAGGCCGACCTGGGCCTGGCGCAACTGGACTTCGGGCGTGGCAGCCAGTTGATCGACAGCCGCGCCATCTCCAAAGGTGAATACGACCGGCTCTCGGCAGTGCTGCAAAAGGAGCGGGCCACGGTCAATCAGCTCAATGCAGCGCTGGCGAAAAAGCGCATCGTCGCGCCGTTCAGCGGCACCATCGGCATTCGCCAGGTCGACGTCGGCGACTACCTCGCCAGCGGCACCAAAATCGCCACCCTGCAGGATCTGAGCAGCCTCTACGCCGACTTCTACGTGCCGGAGCAGTCGATACCGAAACTGGCGATCGGCCAACCAGTGCAGATCGGCGTCGCGGCCTATCCCGGGCAGAACTTCCCCGGCGCCATCAGCGCGATCAACCCGATTGTCGAGAGCACCACGCGCAACATTCTGGTCCGCGCGACCCTGGCCAACCCAGACGGCAGGTTGTTGCCGGGCATGTTCGCCAGCCTTGAGGTGTTGCTGCCCGACCCGCAGAAACACATCGTAGTACCGGAAAGCGCGATCACTTACACCCTCTACGGCAACTCGCTGTACGTGGTCGGGCAAAAGAAGGCCGAGGACGGCAGCGTCGAAAAAGACGACAAGGGCCAACCCGTGCTGATCGCCGAACGGCGCTTCATCGAGACCGGCGAACGCCGCGATGGTCTGGTGATGATCAACAAGGGCGTGCACAACGGTGAACAAGTGGTGACCGCCGGCCAGATCAAACTGGACAACGGCGCACACATCGCCATCAGCGACGACAAGACCCTCGGCGAGCAGAACAGTCCGCCTCGCGCCGACTGATCAAGGAATCCCCATGGCTTTTACCGATCCGTTCATCCGCCGCCCGGTGCTCGCCACCGTGGTCAGCCTGCTGATTGTGCTGCTGGGTTTCCAGGCCTGGAGCAAGCTGCCGCTGCGCCAATACCCGCAAATGGAAAACGCCCTGATCACGGTGACCACTGCCTACCCCGGGGCCAACGCCGAGACCATTCAGGGCTACATCACCCAGCCGATGCAGCAGAGCCTGGCGAGCGCCGAAGGCATCGACTACATGACCTCGGTCAGCCGCCAGAACTTCTCGGTGATCTCGATCTACGCGCGTATCGGCTCCAACACCGACCGCCTGTTCACCGAACTGCTGGCCAAGGCCAACGAGGTGAAAAACAAGCTGCCGCAGGACGCCGAAGACCCGGTGCTGAGCAAGGAATCGGCCGACGCCTCGGCCCTCATGTACATCAGCTTCTTCAGCAAGGATTTGAGCAACCCGCAGATCACCGACTACCTGTCGCGGGTGATCCAGCCGAAACTGGCGACTCTGCCGGGCATGGCCGAAGCGGAGATTCTCGGTAATCAGGTGTTCGCCATGCGCCTGTGGCTCGACCCGGTGAAGCTTGCCGGTTTCGGCCTCAGTGCCAGCGACGTGACCAACGCGGTGCGCCAGTACAACTTCCTCTCTGCCGCAGGCGAAGTGAAGGGCGAGTACGTGGTCACCAGCATCAACGCCAACACCGAGCTGAAGTCCGCCGAAGCCTTCGCGGCGATTCCGCTCAAGGTCAGTGGCGACAGCCGCGTGCTGCTCAGCGATGTGGCGCGGGTCGAGATGGGCGCGGAAAACTACGATTCGATCAGTTCGTTCGGCGGCACGCCGTCGGTGTACATCGGCATCAAGGCCACGCCCGGGGCCAACCCGCTGGACGTGATCCGGGAAGTGCGCAAACTGATGCCGGAACTGGAAGCCCAGTTGCCGCCCAACCTCAAGAGCGAGATTGCCTACGACGCCACCCTGTTCATTCAGGCCTCGATCGACGAAGTGGTGAAAACCCTGTTCGAAGCGGTGCTGATCGTGATTGTGGTGGTGTTCCTGTTTCTCGGCGCGCTGCGCTCGGTGGTGATCCCGGTGGTGACCATCCCGCTGTCGATGATCGGCGTGATGTTCTTCATGCAGATGATGGGTTACTCGATCAATCTGCTGACCCTGCTGGCGATGGTGCTGGCGATCGGGCTGGTGGTGGACGACGCGATTGTCGTGGTGGAGAACATCCACCGGCATATCGAGGAGGGCAAAACGCCGCTGGAGGCTGCACTGGAAGGTGCCCGGGAAATCGCCATGCCGGTGGTGTCGATGACCATCACCCTGGCGGCAGTGTATGCGCCGATCGGTTTCCTCACCGGCCTGACCGGGGCGCTGTTCAAGGAGTTCGCCTTGACCCTGGCTGGCGCCGTGGTGATCTCCGGGATCGTGGCCCTGACCCTGTCGCCGATGATGTGCGCCCTGCTGTTGCGTCACGAGGAAAACCCCAGTGGCCTGGCGCATCGACTGGACCGCATCTTCGATGGCCTCAAGCGCCGCTATCAGAGCCTGTTGCACGGCACGCTGAACACTCGCCCGGTGGTGCTGGTGTTTGCCGTGATCGTGCTGTGTCTGATCCCGGTGTTCCTCAAGTTCACCAAGTCGGAACTGGCGCCGGATGAGGATCAGGGCATCATTTTCATGATGGCCAACGCCCCGCAGCCGACCAACCTCGACTACCTGAGCACCTACACCGACGAATTCATCAAGATCTTCAAGGAGTTTCCGGAGTACTACTCCTCGTTCCAGATCAACGGCTACAACGGTGTGCAATCGGGCATCGGCGGCTTCCTGCTCAAGCCGTGGAACGAACGCAGCCGCACCCAGATGCAGATCCTGCCCGAGGTGCAAGGCAAACTGGGCGCCATCCCGGGCCTGCAGATCTTCGGCTTCAACCTGCCCTCCCTGCCCGGCACCGGTGAAGGCTTGCCTTTCGAGTTCGTGATCAACACCGCCAATGACTACGAGTTGCTGCTGCAAGTGGCCGACCGGATCAAGAAGCGCGCGATGGAGTCGGGCAAGTTCGCCTTCGTCGACCTCGACCTGGCGTTCGACAAGCCGGAAGTGGTGGTCGACATCGACCGCGCCAAAGCCGCGCAGATGGGCGTGTCGATGCTCGACTTGGGCAGCACCCTGGCGACGCTGCTGGGCGAGGCGGAAATCAACCGCTTCACCATCGAAGGCCGTAGCTACAAGGTGATTGCCCAGGTCGAGCGACCGTTTCGCGAGAACCCTGGCTGGCTGAACAGCTACTACGTGAAAAACACCCAGGGCGAGCTGCTGCCACTGTCGACCCTGATCAAGGTCACCGACCGGGCGCGACCGCGTCAGCTCAACCAGTTCCAGCAACTCAACGCCGCGAAGGTCTCCGGATTCCCGCTGGTCAGCATGGGCGAGGCAATCGACACCGTGTTGCAGATTGCGCGGGAGGAAGCGCCGGCCGGTTTTGCCTTCGACTACGGCGGCGCCTCGCGCCAGTACGTGCAGGAAGGCAGCGCGCTGTGGGTGACCTTCGCCCTCGCGCTGGCGATCATTTTCCTGGTGCTGGCAGCGCAGTTCGAGAGCTTCCGCGACCCGTTGGTGATTCTGGTGACGGTGCCGCTGTCGATCTGCGGTGCGTTGATTCCGCTGTTCCTGGGCTGGTCGAGCATGAACATCTACACCCAGGTCGGGCTGGTGACGCTGATCGGGCTGATCAGCAAGCACGGGATCCTGATCGTCGAATTCGCCAACCAGTTGCGCAAGGACAAAGGCCTGACCGCGCGCGAGGCGGTCGAAGAAGCGGCGGCGATTCGCTTGCGGCCGGTGTTGATGACCACAGCAGCGATGGTGTTCGGCATGGTGCCGTTGATTCTGGCGACCGGTGCAGGCGCAGTGAGCCGGTTTGATATCGGCATGGTGATTGCCACCGGGATGTCGATCGGCACGTTGTTTACGCTGTTCGTGCTGCCGTGCATCTACACGCTGCTGGCGAAACCCGATCCGCAAGAAACCACATAACCCCTGTGGGAGCGAGCTTGCTCGCGAAAGCGGTTTTCCAGTCAACGGCAATGTTGACTGACACACCGCCTTCGCGAGCAAGCCCGCTCCCACAGGGGACGGTGTGATCCCGAAGACACGCAATAAAAAAGGCCTCGCAACTGCGAGGCCTTTTATTTGGGCTTCAATCGGTTCAACTCTGTGGCCTCATCCCTTGAGAAAGTCCGAACATGAACAGCAACAAATCATGGTCGGGTTTAGTGGCCACGGAGGCTTTCGCCACCCGTGGTACTGCGCAGTGAGCATCGCCCGTGGTGGCACCGATCACCTGCATGCGGGGCTGCTCCCAGGCCGCCACCGCCAATGAAGCAACTGCCAAGGCTCCAACCAAAAACAAACCTCGTGCAATTTCGAGTTTCATCGCTATAAACCTTTGATAGCGCTGCCAAACGCCGTCTCATAAAAGTAGACGAGTTTTTTCCAGTCCGTGTCGCTGAACGACGAATGGCGACGCAATTGCTTCATGTCATGGGCGGCCGCGCGATAAGCGGTCAGACGCTGGCGGCATTTTTCCAGATCGATCAATGCCACCTCGACCTGAGCCGAATCGCCCTCGCCGGTCACCCGTACAAATACGTGTTTGATGTAGATGCAGCTGTGCTGCCAACGGCCCTTGTGCATGCGCGCAAGGTTTTGTGCCAGGTCCTTCAGGACGCGTTCGTAGACCGCTTCGCCGTATTGGGCACGACCACCAGCGGCTTCCCACTTTTCGAGTTCGTCGAAACCGTCCAGCGACTTGGTCACCAGCAGGGCACGCCACTTGTATTGCGGATCAGGCTGCGCGCCGCAGAAGACGATTTGCGGTACGCGCACACCGAGTCGGCTGACGCCGGTCAGGGCATCCAGTTCGCGCAGCACCGTCGGGCGACCGAAGGGATGCAGCCAACTGCGGTAGATATGTCCGGTCTGGCGCTTGGCATACAGTAACTGGCCGTCTCGGCCCATGACTCGTTGCACACCACTTTCACCACCACGGCGTACGTTGGGTTCTTCCACCCATTCACCGCGCTGGTTCCAGAAGTAGTCGAAGCGATCCTGGGGAGCGACTTCCGTTTCTGCTGCTGTTTGCACCGCCATCCTGTTACCTCTTGCGTAATACGTAAACCCGCCACATGGCATAGAGCGGAATAAAGTCCAGTTGTTCCTGAATGCGAAAACCTGCTTCTTCGAATTCCTTTTCTACTGTCACAGCCGGTAACACAAACCGGTTCTGGTAACCTTCCTGCCCGCGACGTTTCTCGGCCCGCTTGCGTTTCCAGGCCTTGAAATTACCGTCGACCCACAACGAAATGATGACGCTGTCGCGAGTGACGCGCTCGAATTCGCGCAAAATCGCCCGCCGATGCTCGGCTTCACCGATGTGATGCAATAAACGCATGCAGAAAATGCTGTCGACGGCGTTATCCGGCAAGGCAATGTCGAACGCTGACGTGTGCAAAGGTTGTACCCGTTTCACTACGTCGGCCGGTTGCGATTGCATCGCGGTCTTGATCATCGATTCGGAATTGTCCGCGCCGATGATCACCCGGTTGGGCTTTTCCGCCAGCAACGGCCAGAAACGCCCTGCTCCGCACGGCAGGTCCAGGACCAAACCAGGCTCACCGGCCAGGGTCAGCGCCTTGCGAGCCACCTGCTCGTCCCGCCAATGAGACAACCGACGACCAAGACCGTCCTGATGCTTGCGCAAATATTTTTGCGCATGCTGGTCATCATACTTTTCGGAAAAATCGAGCTTGATCGGTCTGCTCATCTTCAGGGCTCCTGAATTACTGATACCCCTACCATAGGTAGTGGCATGTCAGCGTCAGGTCGTCCCTTTGTGAAAAAAACGTCAGGTAAACCGGCAATCTATTACAGGGTTTTACACAGGGAAAGCAATAGCGCGGGGCCATCAATGGGGCTCAGCGCAGCCCCAGCGTCACTTCGAAGCGGCAGCCATTCGGTTCCATAGTGCTCAAGGTTACTTCCCAGCCCTGGTTCTCGCAGATCCGCTGCACCAGCGACAAGCCCAGCCCAAGGCCTTCGCCGCGCTTTTCATTGCCGCGCACGAAGGGCTGGAACATGGCTTCGCGTTTCTCCTCGGGAATCCCGACGCCCGAGTCTTCGACGACGAATCCGTTGTCGTTGAGTGTCAGGCGAATGAACCCCTGTTCGGTGTAGTGGCAGGCATTGCGCAGCAGGTTGCCCATGACGGCGCCGAGCAGGGTGGCGTTGAAGCAGGTGTCCGGCGGATTGCCCGGCTCGAACATCAGGCGCAGTCCTTTGGACTCGATTGGTTCGCGCCAGAGACTCAACAGCCCATCGGCCACTCTGGCGATGTTCTGCTGCGGCGCGGAACCGGCGTCTTCACGCTGGGCGCGGGCGAGCATCAGGAAGGTCTGCACCAGCTCGCGCATTTCCTGGCTGGCACGGGCGATACGCTCGACCTGGGCCCGGCCGCGTTGATCCAGTCCCGGGTTTTCCAAAAGCAATTCGCAGGAACTGGCCAACACCATCAACGGTGTACGCAGTTCATGGCTGACGTCGCTGGTGAATAGCCGCTCGCGGGTCAGCGCCTGACGCAGGCGCCCGAGCGTGGCATCGAACGCCACTGCCAGTTCGCCGACTTCGTCAGCCGCATAGTCCGGTGCCAACGGCGGCGCCAGCCCCAGCAGTTGATCGCGGTGCCGCACTTGCCGCGCCAGTCGCACCACCGGCGCCATGACCTTGCGCGCCAACACCCAGCCGAGAAACACCGCCAGCGCCAGACTGAGCACGAAGCCCACCAGCACCACGGCGAACAGCACGCGTTCGCGCTCTTCGAAATCGCTTTGATCCTGCAGCAACACATAGCGGCGACCGTCGACGATCTCGACCATCGCGTGATACGACAGTTGTTCGCGGAACACTTCGTGGAAGCCCGCATCGAGGTGACGCAGGTCCTTGGGCAGCTCGAAATCACCCGGGCCGCCGCTGAAATAAAACAACTGGTCCGGTTCCGGGCGATGGCTCCAGTCCGAGACATTGTCCATCAGCAGCAGACGCTGCAGGTCGCCGCCCAGTCCCGCCGAAATCAGTTTCTCCTCCACCAGATGCACGGTCGCCACAATGCCCATGGCGAAGGCCCCGGCCACCAGTGCACTCATCAGCGCAAAGGCGATGATGATCCGCTGGGAAAGGCTTTGCTTAAACTCCATCACGCCCCTCGGCCAGGCGGTAACCCACACCGTGCACGGTTTGCAGCAACGGTTTGGCGAATGGCTTGTCAATCACCTGACGCAATTGGTGGACGTGGCTGCGCAAGCTGTCGCTGTCCGGACAGTCATCGCCCCACAGCGCTTCCTCGAGAATTTCCCGACGCAGCACGTGAGGACTCTTCTGCATCAATACCGCCAGCAGTTTCAGGCCGACCGGGTTGAGTTTGAGCAGCTTGCCCTCGCGGGTCACCTCCAGAGTATCGAGGTCGTAGGTCAGATCACCGACCTGCAGCGCACGGCGTCCGCCACCCTGAGTGCGGCGCATCACGGCCTCCACTCGCGCTGCCAGTTCGGACAGGGCAAACGGTTTGACCAGGTAATCGTCGGCCCCGGACTTGAAGCCCTGCAGGCGGTCGTCCAGTTGATCGCGGGCGGTGAGCATGATCACCGGGGTGTCGCGCCGGGCGTCTTCACGCAGGCGTTTGCACAGGGTGTAGCCGTCGATCCCGGGCAACATGATGTCGAGCACGATCAGGTCGTAATGCTCGGTGGCGGCCAGATGCAGGCCCGACAAGCCGTCCTGGGCACAATCGACGGTATAGCCTTTGAGCCCCAGGTAATCGGCCAGGTTGGCCAGGATATCGCGGTTGTCTTCGACCAATAGAATTCGCATTGGCATTTCCTCCGTACACAGTAACGGCCGTCTTGGCCCGCGCAGCTTAAGGCCAACGCCGGTTCAGGGCTAGGGCCGGCAAGCGCGCAGGTCGATTTGTCCAAAAAAATTAAATATTTAACAAAGTTTTCACTATCGATTCACAACCTGATTACAGTGGCGCCGCGACACTCGCGCGCCATTGATATAAGGAAAACGAAACAATGGACCCTTTCAAGACAGCGCCCATGCGCTTTCTGCTGCTTATCACCGGCGCCTGGCTGGTCATTTTTCTCCTCACCCGAGCGGTATTGCTGCTGACTCACCTGGATGAAGCCGGTGGCTTCGCCCTCTCCGTGTTCGGCATCGGCGCGCTCTATGACCTGGGGTTCCTGGCTTACGCGGCGCTGCCGATGGGCCTGTACCTGCTGCTCTGCCCGCCGGGCCTGTGGCGGCGTCGCGGGCATCGCGGGTTCCTGCGCGCCCTGCTGACCATCAGCCTGTTCGCGATGCTGTTCGTGGCGGTGGCCGAATGGCTGTTCTGGGACGAGTTCGGCGTGCGCTTCAACTTCATCGCCGTCGATTACCTGGTGTATTCCGACGAAGTGCTGAACAACGTCCTCGAGTCGTACCCGATCGGTAAACTGCTGAGCCTCCTCGCGGTGCTGGCCGTGGTGATCAGTTTCGCCCTGCGCAAACCATTCAATGCGGCCATGAATGCCCCGCTGCCACCGCTGCGCGCACGGCTGCTGAATGCACTGGGCCTGTTGATCGTCGCCGGTTTGAGCCTGCAACTGCTCAGCCAGGACGCACCTCGCGCCCAGGGCGGCAACGCTTACCAGAACGAACTGGCCAGCAACGGCCCGTATCAGTTCTTCGCCGCGTTCCGTAACAATGAGCTGGACTACGCCCAGTTCTACAAGAGCCTGCCAGCGGAAAAAGTCGCCGGTGAGATCCGTGCCGAGCTGAGTGAAAGCAACGCTCGCTTCATCGGCCAGGACCCGCAGGACATCCGCCGGGTGATCGACAACCCCGGTACTGCGCGTAAACCGAACATTGTGCTGGTGACCATCGAAAGCCTGAGCGCCAAGTACCTGGGCAGCAACGGTGACGGTCGCAACCTGACGCCGAACCTCGACGCCTTGCGCAAGCAGAGCCTGTACTTCAACAACTTCTACGCCACCGGCACCCGCACCGACCGTGGCCTGGAAGCGATCACCCTGGCCATCCCGCCGACGCCGGGTCGCTCGATCGTCAAGCGCATCGGCCGTGAAAGCGGTTTCGCCAGCCTTGGCCAACAGCTGAGCGCCGTGGGTTATGACAGTGTGTTCGTCTACGGCGGACGCGGTTACTTCGACAACATGAACGCGTTCTTCAGCGGCAACGGCTATCGCGTCGTCGACCAGAGCAGCGTCGATGAAGCCGAAATCCACTTCAAGAACGCCTGGGGCATGGCCGACGAGGATCTGTATCGCCAGACCCTGAAGCTGGCGGACGCCGATTACGCCAAGCAGCAACCGTTCCTGCTGCAGTTGATGACCACGTCCAACCATCGTCCTTACACCTATCCGGACAACCGGATCGACATCAAATCCGGCAACGGCCGTGATGGTGCGGTGAAGTACACCGATTACGCGATTGGTCAGTTCCTTGAGCAGGCCCGCCAGAAACCGTGGTTCGACAACACGATCTTCATCTTCGTCGCCGACCACACCGCTGGCAGCGCCGGCAAAGAAGACTTGCCGATCGCCAACTATCAGATCCCGCTGTTCATCTACGCGCCGAGAATGATCGAGGCACGCGAGAGCGCGCAACTGGCCAGCCAGATCGACCTCGCCCCGACGCTGCTGGGCTTGCTGAATCTGGACTACACCTCGACGTTCTTCGGCCGCAACCTGTTGCTGGACAACCCGCTGCCACCGCGCGTGGTAGTCGGCAACTATCAGCATCTGGGTCTGTTCGATGGCAAGGATCTGGCGATTCTCAGTCCGCGCCAGGGCTTGCGCCGGCATGACGATGCGCTGACCGAAAGCCGCGAATCACGGGTTACCAGTGACGACCCGCTGATCACCCGCGCGATCACCTATTATCAGACCGCCAGTTATGGCTTCAAACAGCAGCTGTTGAGCTGGAAGCCTGCGAAGGACAACACGGCGCAGGTCAGCGAACAGTAACCGTTAATAGAAACGCCCCGGGCTGATGCACCGGGGCGTTTTTTTTTGCGCAACCGGTTAGTGCAGGAAACACAGATCGCCCTGTGGGAGCGAACCTGCTAGCGAATGCGCTGTATCTGTCACAGCAGTGGTGACGGGTGGATTGCTTTCGCGAGCAGGCTCGCTCCCACAGGGGGACGGTGTGAAGCCTGAAATCCGGGCAATAAAAAAACCCGCCTGCTCATCGCAGGCGGGTTTTTTCGTTACAGGGGTAAGGCTGGCTTACATCATGCCGCCCATGCCACCCATGCCGCCCATGTCTGGCATACCGCCGCCAGCACCGCCGTCTTTCTTCGGCGCGTCAGCAACAGCGGCTTCGGTGGTCAGGATCAGACCGCCGATCGAGGCTGCAGCTTGCAGAGCGGAACGGGTTACCTTGGTTGGGTCCAGGATGCCCATTTCGATCATGTCGCCGTATTCGCCGGAAGCAGCGTTGTAACCGAAGTTACCTTTGCCGTTCTTCACTTCGTTGACGACTACGCTTGGCTCGTCACCGGAGTTGGCAGCGATCTGACGCAGCGGCGCTTCAACAGCGCGACGCAGTACAGCGATACCGACGTTCTGGTCAGCGTTGTCGCCGGTCAGTTCGGTCAGGGCTTCCAGAGCACGGATCAGCGCAACGCCACCGCCAGGTACCACGCCTTCTTCAACGGCTGCACGGGTAGCGTGCAGGGCGTCTTCAACGCGGGCCTTCTTCTCTTTCATTTCTACTTCGGAACCAGCGCCAACCTTGATCACTGCAACGCCGCCGGACAGTTTGGCCAGACGCTCTTGCAGTTTTTCACGGTCGTAGTCCGAGGAAGTTTCAGCAACCTGGGCGCGGATCTGAGCGATACGCGATTCGATGTCGCCTGCAACGCCAGCACCGTCAACGATGATGGTGTTTTCCTTGGAGATGGTCACACGCTTGGCGCTGCCGAGGTTTTCCAGGGTAGCTGCTTCCAGGCTCAGGCCGATCTCTTCGGAGATAACGGTACCGCCGGTCAGAACAGCGATGTCCTGCAGCATGGCCTTGCGACGGTCGCCGAAGCCAGGAGCCTTCACGGCTGCGACTTTGACGATGCCACGCATGTTGTTCACTACCAGAGTCGCCAGGGCTTCGCCTTCAACGTCTTCGGAAACGATCAGCAGTGGACGGCCGGCTTTGGCAACGGCTTCCAGCACTGGCAGCATTTCGCGGATGTTCGAGATCTTTTTGTCGACCAGCAGCACCAGTGGGTTGTCCAGTTCGGCAACCATGGTTTCCGGCTTGTTGACGAAGTACGGGGACAGGTAGCCACGGTCGAACTGCATGCCTTCTACAACCGACAGTTCGTTTTCCAGGCCAGTGCCTTCTTCAACGGTGATCACGCCTTCTTTACCGACTTTTTCCATGGCTTCGGCAATGATGTCGCCGATGGAGCTGTCGGAGTTGGCGGAGATGGTGCCGACCTGAGCGATTGCCTTGGTGTCAGCGCATGGCTTGGACAGGGCTTTCAGCTCTTTGACGATCGCGATGGTCGCTTTGTCGATACCGCGCTTGAGGTCCATCGGGTTCATGCCGGCAGCGACGGCTTTCAGGCCTTCGTTGACAATCGACTGAGCCAGAACGGTAGCGGTGGTAGTACCGTCACCAGCGTCATCGTTGGCACGGGAGGCAACGTCTTTGACCAGCTGCGCGCCCATGTTTTCGAAACGATCTTCGAGTTCGATTTCTTTGGCGACGGAAACGCCGTCCTTGGTGATGGTCGGAGCGCCGAAGCTCTTCTCGAGGATCACGTTACGGCCTTTCGGGCCCAGGGTCGCTTTTACCGCGTCAGCCAGAACGTTGACGCCTTTGAGCATCTTGGAGCGGGCGGCATCGCCGAACTTAACTTCTTTAGCAGCCATGATCGATATTCCTTAAATACTTTGTAGTAGCGGGAAAATGAGCGGGAAATCAGCCTTCCAGTACAGCGAGAATCTCGTTCTCAGCCATTACCAGCAGGTCTTCGCCGTCGACTTTCACAGTGTTGCTGCCGGAGTAAGGACCGAACACAACCTTGTCGCCGACTTTAACGGCCAGCGCACGCACTTCACCGTTTTCCAGGGTCTTGCCCGGGCCAGCAGCGACGATCACACCGTGGTTGGCTTTTTCAGCAGCCGAACCTGGCAGGACGATACCGCCAGCGGTTTTCTTTTCTTCTTCGCTGCGACGGATGACGACGCGGTCATGCAGAGGACGAAGCTTCATTGTCGATCTCTCCTAATTGTGGTTTTCATCGGCCGGTGTAGTCCCGGCGGGTTTAACAAATCCGGCCTGCGCCGGTTGCGGTTCGTCGAGCGAGCCGCGGAAGTCTGTCCGACTCAAATGTCGGAAACCTTTCGGTGACCGATACATAAGGGCGCATAAGCTTATTACAAGGGCGGGGGCAGAAAATTTTTCATCGATTTGCCCCTTGAATGCCGCGCATAAAGAAACGGCACCCGAAGGTGCCGTGTCGATGCAGGGGTTACTTGCTGTCGCGATGTTCGAACTCGCCTTCGATCACATCACCCTCGCGGCCCAGAGGCTGGCGCGGTGCAGGACCGCCGCGGGGTTGCAGGTCGTCGGCGAACGCACGCTGACGAATCGCTTGTTCTTCAGCACGCTGGCGCATTTTGTTTGCCAGCAGACGACGGCTGAACGGCAACAGCATCACCAGACCGACCACGTCGCTGACGAAGCCCGGCAGGATCAACAGGCCGCCGGCCAGTGCCAGCATCAGGCCTTCAAGCATGGTCTGCGCGGGCAGTTCACCGCGGTTCAGGCTTTCACGGGCACGCAGTGCCGTGGCCAGTCCGGCGACGCGCAGCACGAACACGCCGAACATCGAGCCGAGAATGATCAGCAGCAGGGCCGGGAAAAACCCGATAGCCCCTGCCACTTTGACGAATACGAACAGCTCCAGCACCGGAAACAGCAGAAAGAGCAACAAAAAAGGGCGCATCAAAGATTCCTCAACGCAAGAAATGCCTTGCAGTAAGCATTAGATGACGTCGCCCTTTCGTGAATTCAAGCGTCGGCCACTGCATTTTTTGGCCAGACCTCGGCGTGAGCCAGAGAAACCAAGGCTTCGCGCACTTGTATCGGCGTATGACAAGGCGCTTGAAACGGCAACCAGTACAGCGCCTGACCGATGCGCAGGTGCATGCCTTCGCTGTCGATCCCGGCCAGTTGTGCCGGCACGGTTTGCGGCAGGCCGGTCAATTCCACGTAGTGCGCAATGGCTTTGGCATGATCGCTGTTCATGTGCTCGACCATGCTGATCTCGGCCTTGCCGGCGAACGGGTTGGCCAGTGTCAGTTGATCGACCCAGTGAATCGCACCGAAACCGCCGATGTAGCGATGACGCACCGGATTGAGCACCCAGAAGTCGAAGTCATGGGCCTTGTGATAGTTCTGCGAATCGGGGAAATAACGGTAATAACGCTCGGCGGCAGCTTCAATGGCGAGCGGATCCTCGAGCTTTTGCGCTTCGGCCAGATAGGTCAGGCGACCAACGGCTTGAACGTCATCGGCCTCGCGTTCGCCGACCAGCAGCGAACATTTCGCGTCCTTTTGCAGGTTATGGGTGTGCTGGGCGATGCGGCTGATCAGGATCAGCGGGCGGCCCTGCTCGTCCAGGCAATAGGGAACCACGGAGCCAAACGGGAAGCCGGGCATCGATTTGGAGTGGGTGGACAATACGCCACGGTATTCCTTGAGAAGCAATTCTCGGGCATTCTTGGCCGCTTCAACGCTCAATTTATGACTCCTTATATAGAATCCGTCGAAAAAACGGACAGGCGCCTGGGGATAAGTCCCGGTCACGCCATCGGGCAATGCGCATGTGCAATCGGGCCACACCCGCTGCAGATCGAGCGGCGCCAATAACAAAAACCACTCAGACCGGCTATCGGGGCATGCGAATGCAACTCAACGACAAAGTAATCATTATCACCGGCGGTTGCCAGGGTTTGGGCCGTTCCATGGCCGAGTATTTCGCCGGCAAAGGCGCGAAGCTGGCCCTGGTGGACCTGAATCAGGAAAAACTCGACGACGCGGTAGCCGCCTGCAAGGCCAAGGGTGTCGAGGCGCGCAGCTATCTGTGCAACGTGGCCAATGAAGAACAGGTTGAGCACATGGTCGCCCAGGTGGCCGAAGACTTTGGCGCGATCCATGGCCTGATCAACAACGCCGGGATCCTGCGTGACGGCCTGCTGCTCAAGGTCAAGGACGGCGAAATGACCAAGATGAGCCTGGCCCAGTGGCAGGCGGTAATCGACGTCAACCTGACCGGCGTGTTCCTGTGCACCCGGGAAGTCGCGGCGAAAATGGTCGAGCTGAAGAACAGTGGCGCGATCATCAATATCTCGTCGATCTCGCGCGCCGGTAACGTTGGCCAGACCAACTATTCCGCGGCCAAGGCCGGTGTTGCTGCGGCGACCGTGACCTGGGCCAAAGAGCTGGCACGCTATGGCATTCGTGTGGCGGGTATCGCGCCGGGCTTCATCGAGACCGAGATGACCCTGGGCATGAAGCCCGAAGCGCTGGAGAAGATGACGTCGGGGATTCCGCTCAAGCGCATGGGCAAACCGGAAGAGATCGCCCATTCGGCGGCGTATATTTTCGAAAACGACTATTACACCGGGCGAATTCTGGAGATGGATGGCGGGTTGCGGATCTAGAGCGTCACCACAAACAACTGTGGGAGCGGGCTTGCTCGCGAATGCGGTGGATCAGACAACTGATGGGTTGAATGACACACCGCATTCGCGAGCAAGCCCGCTCCCACAATGGATTGCATTCAGTCAGCTAATCAATCGTCGCTGATGGTGATCAATCACTACACCGGGCGGATTCTGGAGATGGATGGCGGGTTGCGGATCTAGAAGCGTCACCACAAAACAACTGTGGGAGCGGGCTTGCTCGCGAATGCGGTGGATCAGACAACTGATGGGTTGAATGACGCACCGCATTCGCGAGCAAGCCCGCTCCCACAATGGATTGCATTCAGTCAGCTAATCAATCGTCGCTGATGGTGATCAATCACTACACCGGGCGGATTCTGGAGATGGATGGCGGGTTGCGCATCTAGCAGCGTCACCACAAAACAACTGTGGGAGCGGGCTTGCTCGCGAATGCGGTGGATCAGACAACTGATGGGTTGAATGACACACCGCATTCGCGAGCAAGCCCGCTCCCACAATGGATTGCATTCAGTCAGCTAATCAATCGTCGCTGATGGTGATCAATCACTACACCGGGCGGATTCTGGAGATGGATGGCGGGTTGCGGATCTAGAAGCGTCACCACAAAACAACTGTGGGAGCGGGCTTGCTCGCGAATGCGGTGGATCAGACAACTGATGGGTTGAATGACGCACCGCATTCGCGAGCAAGCCCGCTCCCACAATGGATTGCATTCAGTCAGCTAATCAATCGTCGCTGATGGTGATCAATCACTACACCGGGCGGATTCTGGAGATGGATGGCGGGTTGCGCATCTAGCAGCGTCACCACAAAACAACTGTGGGAGCGGGCTTGCTCGCGAAGGCGGTGGATCAGACAACTGATGGGTTGAATGACGCACCGCATTCGCGAGCAAGCCCGCTCCCACGATGGATTGCATTCAGTCAGCTAATCAATCGTCGCTGATGGTGATATTCGGCATCGCCGGCGTCGCCGCTTCCTGCAACACAATCCGCGCGCCGACATGGCGGGCCAGTTCCTGGTAGACCATGGCGATCTGGCTGTCCGGCTCGGCGATCACCGTCGGCTTGCCGCCATCGGCCTGTTCGCGGATCAGCATCGACAGCGGCAGCGAGGCCAGCAGTTCGACGCCGTACTGAGTCGCCAGCTTCTCACCACCGCCCTCACCGAACAGATGCTCGGCATGACCGCAGTTCGAGCAGATGTGCACCGCCATGTTTTCCACCACGCCCAGCACCGGAATGTTGACCTTGCGGAACATTTCCACGCCTTTGCGTGCGTCCAGCAACGCCAGATCCTGCGGGGTGGTGACGATCACGGCGCCGGCCACCGGGACTTTCTGCGCCAGGGTCAGTTGGATGTCGCCGGTGCCTGGCGGCATGTCGATCACCAGATAGTCCAGATCGCCCCACGCGGTTTGCGTGACCAGTTGCAGCAACGCGCCGGAGACCATCGGCCCACGCCAGACCATCGGCGTGTTGTCGTCGGTCAGGAACGCCATCGACATGACTTCGACACCGTGGGCCTTGAGCGGCACGAACCACTTCTGGTCCTTGACCTCAGGACGGGTGCGCTCGGGGATGCCGAACATGATGCCCTGGCTCGGGCCATAGATATCGGCATCGAGAATCCCCACCTTGGCGCCTTCGCGGGCCAGGGCCAGCGCGAGGTTGGCGGCGGTGGTCGACTTGCCCACACCACCCTTGCCGGACGCCACGGCGACCACGTTCTTGACGTTGGCCAGCCCCGGAATCTGCGCCTGGGCCTTGTGCGCAGCGATCACGCTATTGACCTCGACCTTGGCAATGACCACGCCATCGATATTCTCGATGGCCAGTTGCAGCAATTGCGCCCAGCCGCTCTTGAACAGACCGGCGGCGTAGCCGATTTCCAGCTGAACCTTGACGCGGTCGCCATCGATCTCGATGTTCTTCACGCATCCGGCGCTGACCGGGTCCTGGTTCAGGTAAGGGTCGGTGTATTGGCTGAGGACGGCTTCCACCGCTGCGCGAGTGACGGCGCTCATGGGCAACTCCGATAACAAGACTGGGAAAAGATGGCGGGTATCGTACGCTGGACGCAGATTTGTGGCGAACTGATTACTTGAGCCCGTTAACCCCTGTGGCGAGGGGTTTTATCCCCGATCAGCTGCGAAGCAGTCGCAAAACCATCACCCGCGGTGTGTCTGATAGGCCCTGACATCTGGTTTGGGGGCGGCTTCGCCACCCATCGGGGATGAATCCCCTCGCCACAAATGCTCTCAAAGTAGGCAGCGGCACAGGGGTGAAAAATATGCGCCGGCGCTTTATAGTGGCCGACCTCCGTTTCATCAAGTAGCGAAGCCCCACATGTCCGAACCACGCAAGATCCTCGTCACCAGCGCCCTGCCCTACGCCAACGGTTCGATTCACCTTGGCCATATGCTGGAATACATCCAGACCGATATGTGGGTGCGCTTCCAGAAGCATCGCGGCAACCAGTGCATCTATGTCTGCGCCGACGACGCCCACGGTTCGGCGATCATGCTGCGCGCGGAAAAAGAAGGCATCACCCCGGAACAACTGATCGCCAACGTGCAGGCTGAACACAGCGCCGACTTTGCCGAGTTCCTCGTTGATTTCGACAACTTCCACTCCACTCACGCTGAAGAAAACCGTGAGCTGTCGAGTCAGATCTACCTCAAGCTGCGTGACGCCGGGCACATCGCCCAGCGCTCGATCACCCAGTATTTCGACCCGGAAAAGAAAATGTTCCTGGCCGACCGCTTCATCAAGGGCACCTGCCCGAAATGCGGCACCGAAGACCAGTACGGCGACAACTGCGAAAAATGCGGCGCGACCTACGCCCCGACCGATCTGAAGGATCCGAAGTCGGCCATCTCCGGCGCCACCCCGGTGCTCAAGGATTCCCAGCACTTCTTCTTCAAGCTCCCGGACTTCCAGCAGATGCTGCAGACCTGGACCCGCAGCGGCACCCTGCAGGACGCCGTTGCCAACAAGATCGCCGAGTGGCTGGATGCCGGCCTGCAGCAGTGGGACATCTCCCGCGATGCGCCGTACTTCGGTTTCGAGATCCCGGACGAGCCAGGCAAATATTTCTACGTGTGGCTGGACGCGCCGATCGGCTACATGGCGAGCTTCAAGAACCTGTGCAACCGCACGCCGGAGCTGGACTTCGACGCGTTCTGGGGCAAGGACTCCACCGCCGAGCTGTACCACTTCATCGGCAAGGACATCGTCAACTTCCACGCCCTGTTCTGGCCAGCCATGCTCGAAGGCGCCGGCTTCCGCAAGCCTACCGGGATCAACGTGCACGGCTACCTGACGGTCAACGGCCAGAAGATGTCCAAGTCCCGCGGTACTTTCATCAAGGCCCGTACTTACCTGGATCACCTGTCGCCGGAATACCTGCGCTACTACTACGCGGCCAAACTGGGCCGTGGCGTCGATGACCTCGACCTGAACCTCGAAGACTTCGTGCAGAAGGTCAACTCCGACCTGGTCGGCAAAGTGGTCAACATCGCCAGCCGTTGCGCCGGTTTCATCCAGAAAGGTAACGGCGGCCTGCTGGTCGACAACAATGCCGCGCCAGAGTTGACCGAGGCTTTCCTCGCGGCTGCGCCAGGCATTGCCGACGCCTATGAAGCCCGCGACTTTGCCCGCGCCATGCGTGAAACCATGGCCCTGGCCGACCGCGCCAACGCGTGGATCGCCGACAAGGCCCCATGGTCGTTGAACAAGCAGGAAGGCAAACAGGATGAAGTCCAGGCGATCTGTGCCACCGCCATCAACCTGTTCCGCCAACTGGTGATCTTCCTCAAACCGGTGCTGCCGCTGCTGGCCGCCGATGCGGAGGCGTTCCTCAACGTCGCCCCGCTGACCTGGAACGACCACACCACGCTGCTGGCCAACCACCAGTTGAACGAATTCAAGCCGTTGATGACCCGCATCGACCCGGTAAAAGTACAAGCCATGAGCGACGCCTCGAAAGAAGACCTGACCGCCAGCCAGACCGACACCGGCGCTGCCGCACCTGCGGGCAACGGCGAACTGGCCAAGGATCCGCTGTCGCCGGAAATCGACTTCGACGCTTTTGCCGCCATCGACCTGCGCGTCGCCCTGATCGTCAAGGCCGAGCACGTGGAAGGCGCCGACAAGCTGCTGCGCCTGACGCTGGACATCGGTGACGAGCAACGCAACGTGTTCTCCGGGATCAAGAGCGCTTACCCGGACCCGTCCAAGCTCGACGGTCGCCTGACCATGATGATCGCCAACCTCAAGCCACGAAAAATGAAGTTCGGCATCTCCGAAGGCATGGTGATGGCCGCCGGTCCCGGCGGTGAAGAAATCTACCTGCTGAGCCCGGACAGCGGCGCCAAGCCGGGTCAACGCATCAAGTAAGGCCCAGCGGTAAAACGATCCCACAGGCATGTTCCGCAGGCCTGTGGGATTTTTCATATCTGGCCGGATAATGCCTAACCTTAAGAGACACTCGCCCGTTTCGCTGGCAGAACCATGACCGAACTTGCGCTTACGCTGATCAGTGCCGCCCTGCTCAACAACTTCGTGTTGCACTGGCCGCTGGGCGTCGATCCGTTGTTGGCCGGCAGCCGCCGCCAGGTGCATGCGTTGGGGCTGGCGACATCGTGCCTGATGCTGGTGACGGGCGTTACCGGTCACGCGATCTGGCATTGGCTGCTGGTGCCGTTGCAACTGCAGGCACTGCACCTGTTTGTGTTCCTGCCGCTCAGCGTGTTGCTGATCGCGCCGATGCTGAAACTGCTGGCGCGCTGGCTGCCTGACTGGCCCTTCGACGGACTGTGGCCGCTGTTGCTGGGCAATGCCGGCGTGCTGGGCCTGGCCTTGATCAATGCGCAAAATGATCGAGGCTTGTTGCAGGCAACGGCGCTGAGCATCGGCGCCGGGCTGGGTTTCTGGCTGGTGCTGAGCCTGTTCCGCGATTTGCGTGAGCGCACGGCCGACAACGACATTCCCCTGCCCTTTCGCGGCCTGCCGATCGATCTGATCGGCGCCGGACTGATCGCAGTGATTTTTCTCGGATTCAGTGGACTGATCAAAACATGAGTCTGATTCAACTCATCGATGCCCTCCTGCCGCAGACCCAATGCGGCAAATGCGGTCACCCCGGCTGCAAGCCCTATGCGCAAGGCATCGTCGACGGCGAACCGATCAACAAATGCCCACCGGGCGGCGACGAAACCATTGCCGCCCTGGCTGAGCTGTTGAATGTGCCGGTGCTGGAGCTGGACATCAGCCGGGGTTCGGCACCGCCACAAGTAGCCTACATCCGCGAAGCCGAGTGCATCGGCTGCACCAAGTGCATTCAGGCCTGCCCGATCGATGCCATCGTCGGCGCCGCGAAACTGATGCACACCGTGCTGATCGACGAATGTACCGGTTGCGACCTGTGCGTGGCGCCCTGCCCGGTCGATTGCATCGAGATGCATCCGCTGCCGCTCGGCACCTTGCCGGTGGTCGGCGGTCTGGCGTCCAGCCTGGAAGAGCAACGCGCGCGCACCGCCAAACGTGACCATGCTCGCCAGCGCTTCGAACGACGCAACGCCCGCCTGCAACGCGAAGAACAACAGAAACAGGCTGAGCGCGAAGCCCGGGCGCAACGTGCAGCGCAACCGGCTGTGGCAACCCTCGATCCGGTACAGGCGGCCCTGGAACGCGTGCGCGCGCAGAAAGCCGCGACCGCCGACGCGGCGCTGAAAAAAGCCAGGATTGATGTCGCCATGAGCCGCGCGCAGTTGCACAAATCGCTGAAAGCCTTCGGCCATCCACCGACGTTCGAACAGCAGTCGCAACTGATTGTATTGCAACAGCAGTTCGAAGCTGCCGAACAGGCGTTGGCAAAACTCGAAAGCAGCGCCCCCAGCGCACCAGCAACTGCGACCCCGGCTCCGGCTCCGGCGAAAGACGCGGACCTGAAACGAGCAAAAATCCAGCTGGCCATGCGCCGCGCCGAACTGAAAAAGGCCCAGACCGCCGAGGCGCCGCCGGAGCAGATCGCCACGCTGGAACAGGCCTTGCGTGACGCCGAGCAGGCGCTTCACGCTGCCGAAGCCGCCAGTGAGCAGCCGGCACCTGACCTCATGCGCGTGGAAAAACGTCCGATCGACAGCCAACTGCGCCAGTTGAAAACCGAACTGGCCTACGCCCGCGCCGACCTGAGCAAACTCGAACGCCGCGCCGACACACCGAGCGAAGTCCTCGACAAGGCCCGCGCCCGTCTGCACGACGCCGAGCGTCAGGTACACGACCATGTCGCCCCGTGACGCACCGGATGATCGCCTGCAACAGGCGATGAAACAGGTGCTGCTCGCCACGCTGCCGGGGCTGCTGGCGTTGTTCTGGCTGTACGGCTGGGGCGTGTTGATCAATCTGCTTCTGGCGGCGAGCACCGCGTTACTCGTCGAGGCAGGCGTCACCCGCCTGCGCCGACAGCCGCTGCAACCGACGCTGAGCGACGGCAGCGCACTGGTCAGCGCCACCCTGTTGGCGGCGGCCCTGCCGCCTTATTGCCCGTGGTGGTTGACCGTTATCGCGATCGCTTCGGGCCTGCTGTTCGGCAAACACCTGTACGGTGGCATCGGCAAGAATCCGTTCAATCCGGCCATGCTCGGCTTTGCGCTGGTGATGGTGCTGTTCCCGCAACCGATGACGCACTGGCCCGCGCACGGCATGAATCTGCTGGCAGCGTTTGAACAGGTTTTCAACCCGGGTCAGGCGCCGGACGCCTGGGTCCAGGCCACGGCGCTGGACAGCCTGCGCATCAACAAAAGCCTGACGATGGATGAGCTGTTCGCCGCCAGCCCGGCGTTCGGGCATTTCGGCGGACGCGGCGTTGAGTGGGTCAATCTGGCGTTTCTCGCCGGGGGGCTGTTGCTGTTGCAACGCCGGGTGATTGGCTGGCAAGCACCCGTCGGCATGTTGGTCAGCCTGTTTGTCGTCAGCCTGCTCTTTTGGAACGGCTCGGGTTCCGACTCCCATGGCTCGCCGCTGTTTCATCTGCTGAGTGGAGCGACCATGCTCGGCGCGTTCTTCATCATTACCGAACCGGTGTCCGGCGCAAAAAGCCCGTTGGCCCGACTGCTGTTCGGCGTCGGTGTCGGCTTGCTGACCTACCTGATCCGCACATGGGGCGGCTACCCGGACGGCGTTGCGTTTGCCGTGTTGCTGATGAATCTCTGTGTGCCGGCGCTGGAACGCTTCGCCGCTGCCCGCCAGGCACGGGTGACCCCATGAACCGCGCGACCTCGGTCATCACGCTGGCGCTGATAGCCGCTGCCGGTCTCGGCCTGGTCTATGGGGTGCAACGCGCCAGTGCGCCGCAGATTGCCATCGAGCAACACCTGCTCGACAGTCGCAAACTGCTGGATGTACTCACCGCCGACGCTTACGACAATCAGCCCCTGGAGCAACCGCTGGCGTTGGTTGACACGACGTTGCGCCGCAGCACGCTGCTGGGTGCTTACCGCGCCAGCAAAGCCGGGCAACCGGTGGCGGTGTTGTTGCGTACGCAGACCGAGGGGTATGCCGGCGCTATCGAATTGCTGATCGCCATTGATACCAATGGCAGACTGCTGGGCGTTAAAACCCTGCGGCAAAACGAAACGCCGGCGCTCGGCGGGCACGTCGGCGACTGGCCGAACAACTGGCTGGCAGGTTTTTCCGGAAAATCTGGCAGTGCACCCGATGATGCGGGCTGGGCATTGAAAAAGGATCAGGGACAGTTCGACCAGTTGGCGGGCGCAACCATCACTTCCCGTGCCACCGTCGATGCCATCCATGACGCCCTGCGCTACTTTGATGAGCACCGGTCAACCTTGCTGGGGATCGCACCATGAAGCGGCCGACGAATCCGGGCAACGCCTTGATGCTGGCGCTGTTGTTGGGCACCAGCACCACACTGGCCGGCGCGCTGGGGATGCTGTTGATGTCGAGCGTTGTCGTGACGATTTACGCGGTGTGTATCGCTCCACTGCGTTCACGACTGCATGACAGCGCCGCGTTGCTGGCCAGCTTGCTGCTGGCCGCCACCCTGACCAGTTGCGCGAATATCCTCGCGCAGCGCTGGGCGTTGCAGTGGCACCAGACACTCGGCCTCTATGCCGGGCTGATCGCCTTGCAGTGCGTGGTGCTGGAATACAATGGATTCTTTCGTCAGGCGCTAACCGAACGCCTGAAGTTTTTTGGCCTGTCGAGTGGACTGCTACTGATGCTGGCGGTTTTGCGTGAGCTGTTCGGTCAGGGCCATCTCGGTCGTGGTCTGTCAGAGCACTGGCAAGGTCTGATCCTGTTCAACGAAGGGCTGCACCTGGTCACACTGGTTCCCGGCGCGCTCATATTACTGGGACTGCTGCTGGCTGCCCGCCAGGCATGGACTCGCTCGAACGCTCTCTCCAAGGAAACACATCACCCATGAATGCCGCAAAACGCCTTGAGATTTTTCGTCGACTGCATGAAGACAATCCCGAGCCGAAAACCGAACTGGCCTACTCCTCGCCCTTCGAATTGCTGATAGCGGTGATTCTGTCGGCGCAGTCGACTGACGTCGGCGTCAACAAGGCCACGGCCAAACTGTTCCCGGTTGCCAATACCCCGGCAGCGATCCATGCGCTGGGCGTCGAAGGGCTGTCCGAATACATCAAGACCATCGGCCTCTACAACAGCAAAGCCAAGAACGTGATCGAGACCTGCCGCATGCTGGTCGAGTTGCACAATGGTGAGATCCCGCAAACCCGTGAAGAGCTGGAAGCCCTGCCCGGTGTGGGCCGCAAGACCGCCAACGTGGTGCTCAACACCGCGTTTCGCCAGTTGACCATGGCGGTCGACACGCACATTTTTCGCGTGAGCAACCGCACCGGCATCGCCTCAGGTAAAAATGTGCTCGAGGTGGAAAAGAAGTTGATGAAGTTTGTTCCTAAAGACTACCTGCTGGATTCTCACCACTGGTTGATTCTGCACGGTCGCTACGTGTGCCTCGCCCGCAAGCCGCGCTGTGGCAGCTGTCGGATCGAAGATTTGTGTGAGTACAAACACAAAACCTCGGACGATTGAGTGGCTATTGGAATTATTGATTCGTCGATTGAAAAAATCTTTTTTACCCGCAGCAGGAATATCGATATAAGGAGCGCCAAAGGCAGTCTTAGCCTGGAGTTCACCTTATGACTGACAGCAAAGAACAACTGGATGTAGATGAGGATTTCACCGCTGCAGAAACCGACGACGCCGAACCGGTGGTCGAAGTCGCCAAGACCAACCTGAGCAAACGCCGCACCATCGATAACCTGCTTGAGGAGCGCCGACTGCAAAAGCAATTGGCCGATTACGATTTTGATCTCTGACACTTGAAAGCCTCCCGAACCGGAGGCTTTTTACTGTCTGAAGAACCTGCCACCGGGCATCCCATGATCCTTCGGCAGTCCGGACCATCAGACAAGCCCGTTGCGTTGTGCCAGCTCGATCAGGTCCACCAGCGACCGGGCGTTGAGCTTCAATAACAGACGAGTCTTGTAGGTACTGACGGTCTTGTTGCTGAGAAACATGCCATCGGCAATTTCCTTGTTGGTCTTGCCACGTGCCAATTGCTGCAACACCATCATTTCGCGCCCCGAAAGACGGTCCACCATATCGGACTCACTGGCATTCCCCAGGCTGGTACGCACGGTATGCAGGGCCTGGTTCGGAAAATAGCTGTAACCGGACAGCACAGCTTTGATCGCACTGAGCAACTCTGTCAGATCCTGTTGTTTACAGACATACCCCGCCGCACCCGACTGCATGCAGCGCATCGAAAAGTGCCCAGGCGCCTGCGAAGTCAGTACCAGAACTTTCAAGGGCATGGCTGTCGCGTTCAAGCGTGCAATAACTTCCAGACCATCCAGTTTCGGGATTCCAATATCCAGAATGACGATATCCGGCATCTGGTCGCGTGCAAGTTGTAACGCATCCACACCGTTATCTGTTTCGGCAATAACTTCGTAGCCATGACGTTCCATCAGCATACGCACAGCAAGACGAATGACGGGGTGATCATCCACGATCAGCACTTTATTCATGGGCAAGTCCAGTTTCGCTGTTCGAATTTTTAGAGCACGCACAATAGCGTAGTCGTCTACTGGGTGGCACATCAGAGCGATCCGGCACTTGCAGCGAAAGACATCCCCTACAAGCATTGAGGATTAATCCTACAAAAAACCTCTAGTTTGCTTGTGCGATTGAAAAAATATTCTCAACCTTCTCATTTCGCCGAGAAAATTTGCCGCGAAGTGTTTAAAGAACAGCCCCCTCCACTCAAACTTCAACTTGATTAAACACTTCCGACACCCAAGTCATCCAGCTGCGCCCCACAGCCTGCCTTGAGGGTTGCCATCTGTACTCACGGCACGAAACCCATAGCAACTTCATAATTTACAGTCAGAACATTACAAAACTTCTAACCAGTAACTTTACTTGCTATAAACACCCACAAGACTTACAACAAAAATTCTTCACCAAACACCCCACTAAACCTTCACTCGAAAGAATGAGCAAACTATAAGCATGCTGAAACTCAAAAGAAAAATCACTAATCCAATGACAGTCATCGCCATATTTGCGGTTATATCCGAAACCTCTGCGGCGGTATCCCTACCCTTTCTCGCCAACAAGGAGCGTGAAATCTACGTCTGGTTTTTGATCAGTTTCCCGGTTTATCTATTGTTTCTTTTTTTTGTCACGCTGAACTTCAATTACCGGTCCCTTTATGCGCCCTCTGATTTCGGCAAAGACAAGAACTTTCTCAAGGCCGGAAAAGGGAGCCTCGACAAGCGCCATCCCGGCAATAAATCGCATCACGAGGATAAAGCATCACAAGGCGGTGCAATCTACCGGCGCACACAGCCGCAAGCCCCAGGCCATGGTGGTGACATGCGGCGCCCTCATAGCGTGCCTGATCCTCCAGAACCCGACGCACTGCCCCATGCCATCCTTCAACACCTGATTCACTTGCCGGCCTCAAAGAGTGATTTGTGTTTTATCGATGCACGCCAGACAACGCTCAAGAGCGATCTTGCCGCCATTCTGGCAAACACCGGTTCCCCGCATAAGAGAGCGACACGGGTCATCGTGTTGCTGTCCTGCCACACGTCGAACGAGTTGCTCAAACGCCATGTGGCCCGGCAACTCAAACAGCCAAGGAAAGGCACGATCACAACGCTCTGTATTATTTACAACGTGTGTTCGCAGGAACTGACGATACTGTGAAAACGCTGACGCCAACCTGTATCTGTGAGCAGAACGATTGAAAACCGATAAGCCGTATCGACCAAACAACGCAAAAAAAATGGCGGCCTGTTCGAAAACAGAGCCGCCATTTCTTAATGCGCCTGACGGTATCAGAACAACTTGCGACCCTTGTTGGCAGCAATACGCATGCGCAGCGCGTTGAGCTTGATAAAGCCCGCCGCGTCGGCCTGGTTGTAAGCGCCACCGTCTTCTTCGAAGGTCGCGATGTTGGCGTCGAACAGCGAATCGTCGGACTTGCGGCCGGTCACGATCACGTTGCCCTTGTACAGCTTCAGGCGAACCACGCCGTTCACGTTGACCTGCGAAGCATCGATCATCTGTTGCAGCATCAGACGCTCCGGGCTCCACCAGTAACCGGTGTAGATCAGGCTGGCGTATTTCGGCATCAGCTCGTCTTTGAGGTGAGCGACTTCACGGTCCAGAGTGATCGATTCAATGGCGCGGTGAGCGCGCAGCATGATGGTGCCGCCCGGGGTTTCGTAGCAGCCACGGGACTTCATGCCGACGTAACGGTTCTCGACGATGTCGAGACGGCCGATACCATGAGCACCACCGATCTTGTTCAGCGTCGCCAGTACGGTGGCCGGGGTCATTTCGACGCCGTCCAGCGCAACGATGTCGCCGTTACGGTAGGTCAGTTCCAGATACTGCGGCTTGTCAGGAGCGTTCTCTGGCGAGACGGTCCAGCGCCACATGTCTTCTTCGTGCTCGGTCCAGGTGTCTTCCAGCACGCCACCTTCATAGGAGATGTGCAGCAGGTTGGCATCCATCGAGTACGGGGATTTTTTCTTGCCGTGACGCTCGATAGGGATCGCGTGCTTCTCGGCGTAGTCCATCAGCTTCTCGCGGGACAGCAGGTCCCACTCGCGCCATGGAGCAATCACTTTCACGCCTGGCTTGAGTGCGTAGGCACCCAGTTCGAAACGCACCTGGTCGTTGCCTTTGCCGGTAGCGCCATGGGAAATGGCGTCGGCGCCGGTTTCGTTGGCGATTTCGATCAGGCGTTTGGCGATCAGCGGACGTGCGATGGAAGTACCCAGCAGGTACTCGCCTTCGTAAACGGTGTTGGCGCGGAACATCGGGAACACGAAATCGCGCACGAATTCTTCGCGCAGGTCATCGATGTAGATTTCTTTGACGCCCATGGCCTGAGCCTTGGCGCGAGCCGGCTCGACCTCTTCGCCCTGACCCAGGTCAGCAGTGAAGGTCACCACTTCACAGTTATAAGTATCCTGCAGCCACTTGAGGATCACCGAAGTGTCCAGGCCGCCGGAATACGCCAGAACGACCTTGTTTACGTCCGCCATGCCATCACTCCACGGGGTTCTACGGAAAGCCGAGGAGTCTACCGCTCAAATGCGATAATTTACAGAGGCGCGACAGCTTAAGACGACAAAGCGACAGAATCTGTCGAGAGCGCGACGATGACCGGCGAGTCAGGAAGTCGCCGCAGCATTGGCAGGCGTACTGGCTTGCGGCGCTGGAGCGGTGGTCGGTGCCACCCGAGCCAGCTTCACGCTGACCCGACGATTCTTCGCCCGGTTGGCCGCGCTGGTGTTCGGAACCAGCGGGTATTGCTCGCCATGGAAGCGCACGGTGATCTGCGATTCAGCGATGCCGTTGGCCTTGAAGAAGTCGACTACCGCCAGTGCGCGGCGACGCGACAGTTCGCGGTTGGTCAGCCGGTTGCCGCTGTTGTCGGAATGGCCGTCGAGTTCGATGTGATTGACCGTCGGATCGGCCTTCATGTACTCGAGCATCACTTGCAGCCTGGCCTTGGCGTCGGCATCCAGATCGGTGCCTTCGCCAGGGAAGCCTATCTGCGACTGTTTGACCTGATCGAAATTCTGCGGCAGCAATTTCGCCACACACGTCTGGTATTCGTTGAAAGCCTTGCTGAACTTGACGGGCAACAGGCGCACTTCAGACACCCTGCCATCCCCGGAAGCACGGCGCACCACCGGGCTGCGACCGTCGAGCAAACCGCTGATCAAGCCACCGGCCTGAGATTGCGAACTGTTGAACAGCACATTGCCGGTGCCGATCCTGACACTGCCCAGATTGATATCGTTGCGTCCTGGCTGCCATGGCGCCGCCGCCGCGAGCAAGGTCGCCGAACCACCGCCGAGCATGGCGTTGAACGCGTTCAGGCGAAAAGTCGCCTGCTCGCCGGCCTTGCGCACGAACTGGCCCGAGCCGAAATCGGTGATCGGCTGGGTCAGACGGCACTCGAACTTGTCGCCCTCGACCGTCCACTCAATGTTCTCCAGACGAGTCTGGTAGGTCAGCGCCATCGCGGGGAGGCTGGCAAACACACTGAGCAAGGCTAAATATCGCTGGCGCACGGGAGGCTCCATTGGCTTCTGTAACACAAAGACCGATTCACACTATGTTTACGGCATACCTACGGGATATCGGAAGGTTCCTGCAAAACTTGATAGCGAGTGCCTGCAAGAGTCTTTTCCGGTAGCATTCCCCTCAGTTTGACCCGCCTGGAATCCCCTCATGTCCGACCGCCTGACCCTGCTGCGTCCCGACGACTGGCACATTCATCTTCGCGATGGTGCCGTGTTGACCAATACCGTTGCCGATGTTGCGCGCACCTTTGGCCGCGCCATCATCATGCCCAACCTGGTACCACCGGTGCGCAACGCCGCCGAAGCCGACGGCTATCGCCAGCGGATTCTCGCTGCCCGCCCGGCCGGCAGTCGCTTCGAACCGCTGATGGTGCTGTACCTCACCGACCGCACCCAGCCCGAAGAAATTCGTGAGGCCAAGGCCAGCGGTTTCGTGCACGCTGCCAAACTGTACCCGGCCGGCGCCACCACCAACTCCGATTCCGGGGTGACCAGCATCGACAAGATCTTCCCGGCGCTGGAAGCCATGGCCGAAGTCGGCATGCCGCTGCTGATCCACGGTGAAGTTACCCGTGGCGATGTCGACGTCTTCGACCGCGAAAAGATTTTCATCGATGAGCACATGCGCCGTGTGGTCGAGCGTTTCCCGACGCTCAAAGTGGTGTTCGAACACATCACCACCGGCGACGCCGTGCAGTTCGTCAACGAGGCTTCGGCCAACGTCGGCGCAACCATCACCGCGCATCACCTGCTGTACAACCGCAACCACATGCTGGTGGGCGGAATCCGGCCGCACTTTTACTGCCTGCCGATCCTCAAGCGTAATACGCATCAGGAAGCCCTGCTCGACGCCGCCACCAGTGGCAGCGCGAAATTTTTCCTCGGTACCGACTCGGCGCCACACGCCCAGCACGCCAAGGAAGCCGCCTGCGGCTGCGCCGGCTGCTACACCGCCTACGCCGCTATCGAGATGTACGCCGAAGCGTTCGAACAGCGTAATGCACTGGACAAGCTCGAAGCGTTCGCCAGCCTCAACGGCCCGCGCTTCTATGGCCTGCCGACCAACACCGATCACATCACCCTGGTTCGCGAAGAATGGACCGCCCCGACCAGCCTGCCATTCGGCGAGCTGAACGTTATCCCGCTGCGCGCCGGTGAAAAACTGCGCTGGCGCCTGCTGGAGGAACACGCGTGAGTGAAGACCATTTCGACGACGAACTGGACGGTCAAGGTGGCGGCGGCGGTTCCCGTCATCCAATGGCAGCGCGCTTTCGCGGTTACCTGCCGGTTGTCGTTGACGTAGAGACCGGGGGCTTCAATTCGGCCACCGACGCTCTGCTGGAGATTGCCGCGACCACCATCGCCATGGATGAAAAGGGTTTCGTTTACCCGGACCACACCTATTTCTTCCGCGTTGAGCCATTTGAAGGCGCCAACATCGAAGCAGCGGCGCTGGAATTCACCGGGATCAAACTCGATCATCCGCTGCGCATGGCGGTCAGCGAAGAGACCGCACTGACCGACATCTTCCGTGGCATTCGCAAGGCACTGAAAGCCAACGGCTGCAAACGGGCGATCCTGGTCGGCCACAACAGTAGCTTCGACCTTGGCTTCCTGAATGCCGCGGTGGCCCGACTGGACATGAAGCGCAACCCGTTTCATCCATTCTCCAGCTTCGACACCGCGACGCTGGCTGGCCTGGCGTACGGTCAAACGGTGCTGGCCAAGGCCTGTCAGGCCGCCGACATCGACTTCGACGGCCGTGAAGCGCACTCCGCGCGTTACGACACCGAGAAGACGGCCGAGCTGTTCTGCGGCATCGTCAACCGCTGGAAACAGATGGGCGGCTGGGAAGATTTCGACGACTGATCCTCGTTCGGGCGAAACCCGCGCATAAAAAAACCGGCCACGTGGGCCGGTTTTTTGTTTAATGCTTATAGAGCTTAAATTCTCGATCAATCCACATAACATAAAAAATTCGATCGTTCTTGTATCCCACCATCGCTACGCGCTCAAAAGCCCGAAACACCAACAATCTGACATCATCTGTCAAAAATGGTGGGATCCCCACTTTCAGGCTGTTTCTTTCGATCGTCTCACAGCCATATCGATGTCTATGCTCTTGACGAAGATCCCTCCAAGGCATTTTCCCAAGGATTCTAAGTCGCTCAAGCATTTTTGACCGCTCGACGACCTCGCAATCTTGAATACACCAACCATTCTGCAGAAATTCAAATGAGAAAACCGGAGGCTTGGCTTCAGACGTATCGATCTCAACGGGTGCTGTCCTTGCCTTGACTTTACCCGCTGGTTCGCTTTCCCTGCGCTTTAACTTTCCCATTTGTCAGTTCACCAAATGATCCCGGAAATACTCCTGCATGTCGCTGGTTGGAATTTCTCTACTAAATTCTCCTTCCTTGAAGTGCTTACGCCAAGGCATCTCTTCATGTGTCAACTGTCGAAGCTTCCATGCCGAGAACTGACCATAAACATCAAACACCTCGTTGAGCAGACTTTGTTGTTCTGCAGTGAAAACACCGGGATTGAAGTCATTTGGTAGAGGAATGGGACCGGAGCCAAACTGGCTAAACTTACGATACAAATCCGGCACCACCGGTCCGTGCATCCATGCTTCCAACTTTTCAGGAAAAAGAGCTTTTCCATGGAGGGCCAGGCTGAATCCCTGAGCGTAATAGACCAGTTTTTGGATTTTGAGATTGGAAATCTCACCATCCTGCCCTTCCAAGCAAAGGAAATAATCCGCAACATCCAAGCTACTAGGCATTTGAATCCCCTTGTATATCATGCAAGTCCTTTGCATTTTCCATATCTAAAATGAGGCGCGATTCTGACCAAGTCAACAACAGTCGTCAATTTTGTATTGACAGGAGGCGCCTTACTTGTTCCAGCACAACCTTAATCGAATACTGTTTTTTTATCCAGCCCTCTGCATCCTTAAACGGCACCTACGGAACGCGGTTTTCTAACCCCGCGCATGAAAAAACCGGCCACTTGGGCCGGTTTTTTTGTACCGCGACGTTGCGCCTTACAGGGCAGCAGCGTTCTCGGTCAGGTAAGCCGCAACGCCTTCTGGCGAAGCGTTCATGCCTTTGTCGCCTTTCTTCCAGTTGGCAGGGCAGACTTCGCCGTGCTCTTCGTGGAATTGCAGAGCGTCGACCAGACGGATCAGCTCTTCCATGTTACGGCCCAGCGGCAGGTCGTTGATGATCTGCGAGCGGACAACGCCCTTGTCGTCGATCAGGAACGCGCCACGGAAAGCCACGCCGCCTTCGGATTCAACGTCGTAGGCCTTGGCGATTTCGTGCTTCATGTCGGCAGCCATGGTGTATTTCACCTGGCCGATGCCGCCGTTGTTGACCGGGGTGTTGCGCCAGGCGTTGTGGGTGAAGTGCGAGTCGATCGACACCGCGACCACTTCCACGTTGCGCGCCTTGAAGTCGGCCATGCGGTTGTCCAGAGCGATCAGCTCGGACGGGCAGACGAAGGTGAAGTCCAGTGGGTAGAAGAACACCAGGCCGTATTTGCCTTTGATGGCCGAGGACAGGGTGAAGCTGTCAACGATCTCGCCATTGCCGAGTACGGCCGGGACGGTGAAGTCAGGGGCTTGTTTGCCTACGAGTACGCTCATGGATATCTCCTGGTGAATAACTTGAAGTTCAGGGTCCGTGCCAGCCTGCCACCCTCAGGCGACAGCCCTGTGACACGAACCCTCTTCGCAAGGGCCGACCATCATACACTGCGTTTTTCGCCTGTCCTTAACGGTTTTTGCCCAAAGCGGATAACGGGGCAGCATTTTCGGGGCCAGGCAAAAAGCCAGTAATCGCCGTTCGTCGGTCACGCCTGTCAATCAGCTGAAGCGCACAGAAAGCACTTTGACAATCATTCTCGTTAACATTAAGATCCATCGCAATTGAGTCTCAACCAGCGACGGTTCTCACTTATGTATGTTTGTCTCTGCACTGGCGTCACCGACGGACAGATCCGCGAAGCGATTTATGAAGGTTGCTGCAGCTATAAAGAAGTCCGCCAGGCCACCGGCGTTGCCAGCCAATGCGGCAAATGTGCCTGCCTTGCCAAGGAAGTGGTTCGCGAAACCCTGACCAAGCTGCAAACTGCCCAGGCTGCGATTCCCTATCCTGTAGAATTTACAGCTGCGTAATTACCCCCTATTTCAAAAAACCGGACTTATGTCCGGTTTTTTTATGCCTGCAAATCAAGCGGTTAGGCGCTAGACGCGGAACACAAACATTCTTATTCAGATTTAATTTCATTTATTATTCAATAACTTAGGTTTGACACTTATAAATACCAAGCTCAAACTCCGCCTTATATACAGCTATTACAGGGCAGGACTCCCATCATGAAAGGCGACATTACAGTCATCCAGCATCTCAACAAGATCCTTGCCAATGAGCTGGTCGCGATCAATCAGTACTTCCTGCATGCACGCATGTATGAAGATTGGGGCCTGAACAAGCTGGGCAAGCACGAGTACCACGAGTCCATCGACGAGATGAAGCACGCGGACAAGCTGATCAAGCGCATCCTGTTCCTCGAAGGCCTGCCGAACGTGCAGGATCTGGGCAAGCTGCACATTGGCGAGCACACCAAGGAAATGCTGGAGTGCGACCTGCGAATCGAGAAGACCGGCCACGCGGACCTGAAAGCCGCCATTGCACATTGCGAATCGGTAGGCGATTTCGGCAGCCGTGAACTGCTCGAAGACATTCTTGAATCCGAAGAAGAACATATCGACTGGCTGGAAACCCAACTGGGCCTGATCGATAAAGTCGGTCTTGAGAACTATCTGCAATCGCAGATGGGCGAAGAGTAAGTTAGCGCCTGCTAAATTCGCGACACTAAAAAGCCCCGCCCTCTTTCGAGGTACGGGGCTTTTTATTGGCAAATCCGGGATCAGGCTTCGGACTTGTTCGCAGCTGCCGCTTCGACTGCAGCCTTGATGGTGCTTTGCAGCGAACCGTCTGCAGCCATCTCGGTCATGATGTCGCTACCGCCGACCAGCTCACCGCCGACCCACAGTTGCGGGAAAGTCGGCCAGTTGGCGTACTTCGGCAGATTGGCGCGGATTTCCGGGTTCTGCAGGATGTCCACGTACGCAAACTTTTCGCCACACGCCATCACAGCCTGCGCAGCTTTCGCGGAGAAGCCACACTGCGGGGCATTCGGCGAGCCTTTCATGTAAAGCAGAATGGTGTTGTTGGCAATCTGCTCTTTAATCGTTTCGATGATATCCATGGAGCACCTCGGCTGAACTTTCCGACTCATGGGTCGGCACGGTGACGCATTGTAACGGAATCCAGAGCGCCATGCTCGGTCTCCCCGACAGTCACTTTCAGGCCGCCGCCACCGTCACCGGCACACCATTAAGCGCCGCGTTGCCCGACAATTCATCGAGCTGACATTCATCGGTCAGATCGTTCGCGCTCGAACCTGGCTGGCCACTGGCAATCGCCATTTGCACACCCGGGCGCGCATGGCCCCAGCCGTGCGGCAGGCTGACCACCCCTTTCATCATGTCCAGACTGCCGAGCACTTCCACTTCAATCTGCCCGACCCGCGAACTGACGCGCACCAGTTGACCATCGTTGAGCCCGCGACTGGCAAGGTCATCCGGGTGCATCAGCAACTGATGGCGCGGCTTGCCCTTCACCAGACGGTGATAGTTGTGCATCCACGAATTATTGCTGCGCACATGGCGGCGGCCAATCATCAACAGTTCATCGGCGGCGGGCGCCTGCAAGGCCGCGAAGCGTGCGAGGTCAGCGAGGATCTCTGGCGGAGCGGCCTGCACTCGCTGACTCGGCGTTTTCAGACGCGCCGCCAGATTCGGTTTCAGCGCCCCAAGATCGACGCCATGAGGATGATCGAACAACGTCGCCAGCGACAACTTGTGCTCGGAGGCATCCCCGTACAGGCCCATGCGCAGGCCCATATCGATCATTTTCGCCGGCGGCATCGTCGGTTTCAGTTCCTTGCCGGTCTTTTCGGCAAAAGCCTTGGCCAGGCCGACGAAGATCTCCCAGTCATGCAATGCGCCTTCAGGCTTGGCGAGAATCGCCCGATTGAAACGAGTGACATTGCGCACCGCGAACAGGTTGAACGTGGTGTCGTAATGATCGTTTTCCAGCGCCGAGGTCGACGGCAGGATCAGGTCGGCGTAACGCGTGGTTTCGTTGATGTACAGGTCAATGCTGAGCATGAACTCCAGCCCGTCCAGCGCCTGCTCCAGTTGCCGCCCGTTCGGCGTCGACAACACCGGGTTGCCGGCCACGGTGATCAACGCGCGAATCTGCCCTTCGCCCTCGGTGAGCATCTCTTCGGCCAGCGCCGACACCGGCAGTTCGCCGCCGTACTCGGGCCGCCCGGACACCCGGCTCTGCCACTTGTTGAAATGCCCGCCCGAGGTCGATGCCACCAGGTCCACCGCCGGTTCAGTGCAAAGCGCGCCGCCGACCCGGTCGAGGTTGCCGGTGACCAGATTGATCAATTGAACCACCCAGTGACACAGGGTCCCGAATGCCTGGGTCGAAACCCCCATGCGCCCGTAACACACCGCACTCGGCGCGGCGGCGAAATCCCGCGCCAGTTGGCGGATCTGCTCGGCCGGCACGGCGCACAGCGGACTCATGGCCTCAGCGGTGAACGTCGCCACCGCCGCGCGCACCTCATCAAGGCCTTCGACCGGCAGATGACTGTCACGCGTCAGCCCTTCGCCGAACAGTGTATTGAGCACCCCGAACAGCAGCGCCGCGTCGCCGCCGGGGCGCACGAACAGGTGTTGATCGGCCATGGCAGCCGTTTCGCTGCGACGCGGATCAACCACCACCACTTTGCCGCCGCGAGCCTGAATCGCTTTCAGGCGTTTCTCGACATCGGGCACGGTCATGATGCTGCCGTTGGAGGCCAGCGGGTTGCCGCCCAGGATCAGCATGAAATCGGTGTGATCGATGTCCGGGATCGGCAGCAACAAGCCATGGCCGTACATCAGGTAACTGCTCAGGTGATGGGGCAGTTGATCGACCGAGGTCGCGGAGAAGCGATTACGGGTTTTCAGCAGGCCGAGAAAGTAGTTGCTGTGGGTCATCAGCCCATAGTTGTGCACACTCGGGTTGCCCTGATAGACCGCCACCGCGTTCTGTCCGTGTCGTTCCTGAATCGCCGCCAGACGCTCGGCCACCAGCGCAAAGGCCTCGTCCCACTCGATCGGTAGCCATTCGCTGCCAACCCGGCGCATCGGCTGGCGCAGGCGGTCGGGATCATTCTGGATGTCTTGCAGGGCCACGGCCTTGGGACAGATATGCCCACGACTGAAGGTATCGAGGGCATCGCCCTTGATCGAGGTGATCGCGACGCTGCCCTCGGTTTCAGTGGTCTCGATGGTCAGGCCGCAGATGGCTTCGCACAGGTGGCAGGCACGGTGATGGAGAGTCTTGGTCATGGCCAGTCTCTGTCTTGTTCTGGGCAGGCAACGGTGATGCCTGCGGGAACAAAACTATGGCCCGTGTGCGCAAGCGATGCCAGCGACGTTCGTCTTGTGAATCGACGGCTATCAGGCGAGCCGATAGCCCGTCAGGATCAGTTGGACGGCAACTGCGGCGGCGCCTGTAACTGGATTTCCTGAATGGTTTCGATCTGCTCATGGGCGACGTGCACGCCAGTGAGTTCGCCGATCAACCGCCAGTGCTCGTCGAGGCCGGCACTGATGGTCGCCATGCGATCGATCATGTGGCGGCCGGCGGTCTTGACCACTTCGTCTTCGCTGCGCAGCAACTCGAAGGACATCGAAGTCACCGACGCGGTGAGGTGAGTCAGTGAGCGAGCCGTGTGGCCCAGCAGTTCCATTAACAGTTTTTCTTTCGATTCCATGCGGGGGCTTCCTGCGTCGCTCGAAACTTATTTATAACCCAGCACTTTGCTTTAGCAAATGTTTCAGCCTGAGCATCCGACCAAGCGAAACCGCAACCGCACAGTCTCGAACCGACCCGAGTGACACCCTCCCCGCCACGCCGGATTGCCAAGCCTGTCGGGGCCAGTGTACAAAGGGGCTCGCTGCTGTCCTGAACCCGGCTTCAAACGCGTGACCGCCACCGGCGGTTCGCCCTCCGAATCCCGCAAAAACCGTAGCCTATTGGAAAAACGCGACATTTAGTGTCAATATCGCGCCTTCCCCTATTTCGTCGCCCCGTGCGGCTTACGCCGCAGGTCTCGCCCGTTGTTCACTTAAACAAGGCTTTGAGCATCTGCGGTTTGTAGCAAAAAGGTAGTCAATGATGAGCGCAAGGCACTTTCTCTCCCTGATGGATTGCACGCCCGAAGAGCTGGTCAGCGTGATCCGTCGAGGCGTTGAGCTCAAGGACCTGCGTAACCGCGGCGTACTGTTCGAGCCGCTGAAAAACCGCGTCCTGGGGATGATCTTCGAGAAATCCTCGACCCGTACCCGGATCTCCTTCGAGGCCGGCATGATCCAGCTCGGTGGCCAGGCGATCTTCCTGTCGCCGCGCGACACCCAGCTGGGCCGTGGCGAGCCGATCGGCGACTGCGCCATCGTCATGTCGAGCATGCTCGATGCGGTGATGATCCGTACTTTTGCCCATAGCACCCTGACCGAATTCGCCGCCAACTCGCGCGTGCCAGTGATCAACGGCCTGTCCGATGACCTGCACCCGTGCCAGTTGCTGGCCGACATGCAGACCTTCCTTGAGCACCGTGGCTCGATCCAGGGCAAGACGGTGGCCTGGATCGGCGACGGCAACAACATGTGCAACAGCTATATAGAAGCGGCGATCCAGTTCGACTTCCAGTTGCGCGTTGCCTGCCCCGAAGGCTACGAGCCGAACCCTGAATTCGTGGCCAAGGCCGGCGATCGCGTGACCATCGTCCGCGATCCAAAGGACGCCGTGCGCGGCGCGCATCTGGTGAGCACCGACGTCTGGACCTCAATGGGCCAGGAAGAGGAAACCGCCAAGCGCCTGAAGCTGTTCGCACCATTCCAGGTCAATCGCGCCCTGCTCGACCTCGCTACCGAGGACGTGCTGTTCATGCATTGCCTGCCTGCCCACCGTGGCGAAGAAATCAGCCTCGACCTGCTTGATGACCCGCGCTCCGTCGCCTGGGATCAGGCAGAAAACCGTCTCCACGCACAGAAGGCCCTGCTCGAGTTCCTCGTCGAACCGGCATATCACCACGCATGAGCCATGAATTACTGCTGAACCTGCGCAACCTCGCTTGCGGCTATCAAGATCAACGCGTGGTGCAGAACCTCAATCTGCACCTCAACGCCGGTGACATCGGCTGCCTGCTCGGTTCGTCTGGCTGCGGCAAGACCACCACCCTGCGCGCCATCGCCGGTTTTGAACCGGTGCACGAAGGGGAAATCCAGTTGGGTGGCGAGACCATTTCCAGCGCCGGTTTCACCCTGGCCCCGGAGAAACGCCGGATCGGCATGGTGTTCCAGGACTACGCGCTGTTCCCGCACCTGAGCGTCGCGGACAACATCGCCTTCGGTATCCGCAAGCACCCGAACAAGGAACGCGTCACCGAAGAACTGCTGGAACTGGTCAACCTGAAAAACCTCGGCAAGCGCTTCCCGCACGAGCTGTCCGGCGGCCAGCAACAGCGTGTCGCCCTCGCCCGCGCCCTGGCACCGGAACCGCAACTGCTGCTGCTCGACGAGCCGTTTTCCAACCTCGACGGCGAGCTGCGGCGCAAGCTCAGCCACGAAGTGCGCGACATCCTCAAGGCCCGTGGCACCAGCGCGATTCTGGTGACCCACGACCAGGAAGAAGCCTTCGCCGTGAGCGATCACGTCGGCGTATTCAAGGAAGGTCGGCTGGAGCAGTGGGACACGCCTTACAACCTCTACCACGAGCCGGCGACACCGTTCGTGGCGAGCTTCATCGGTCAGGGCTATTTCATTCGCGGCCAGCTCAGTAGCCCGGAATCGGTGCAGACCGAACTCGGCGAACTGCGCGGCAACCGGGCCTATACCTGGCCAGTGGGCGGTGCGGTGGATGTACTGCTGCGTCCGGATGACATCGTTTACGCGCCGGACAGTGCGCTTAAAGCACGGATTGTCGGCAAGACCTTCCTCGGCGCCTCGACCCTGTATCGCCTGCAACTGCCGACCGGCGCGCAGCTGGAATCGATTTTCCCGAGCCATGCTGATCATCAGGTGGATGCAGAGGTCGGGATTCGTGTTGCCGCTGAACATCTGGTGTTGTTCCAGGCCAGCGGCAGCACTGCTGCGCAAATTCCAGCTGCCGAAAACGGCGTACGCCGCTACAGCGCAGCCCTCTGATCCAACACCATCCCCCTGTAGGAGTGAGCCTGCTCGCGATCGCGGTACATCCGTCATAGATAATTTGACTGATGTACCGCGATCGCGAGCAGGCTCACTCCTACAGGGGTTTTGCGTTAACCGAGGATCAGGGTGCCGCTGGCAACCAGCGTTGCATTGCCGCCAATCTTCACCCGCTCACCTTCCAGCCGGCAGAACAACTCCCCACCCCGCGCCGAACGCTGACACGCAGTCAGGCTCGATTTGCCCAGACGCTTGGCCCAGTACGGAATCAGGCTGCAGTGCGTCGAACCGGTCACCGGGTCTTCATTGATGCCGATCGCCGGGGCGAAATAACGCGAGACGAAATCATGCTGGTTGCCGCGCGCCGTTACGATCGCACCGAGCCAAGGCAATTTCGCCAGGGCAACCATGTCCGGTGTGCAGTCGAGCACTGCCTGCTCCGACTCCAGCACCACGAACAACTCGTTGGAGCCGAGCACATCCACCGCCTCGACACCCAACGCGCGCTCGACATCCAGCGTCACGCCAATCTCTGAAGGCACGATCGACGGGAAGTCCAGCCACAGGCGATCACCCTCGCGACTGACGCTCAACGGCCCGGACTTGCAGATGAAGTCCAGGCGCTCGGTGTTTTCCTTATAAACCTCGAACAACACGTAGGCGCTGGCCAGCGTCGCATGCCCACACAACGGCACTTCAGTGGTCGGGGTGAACCAGCGGATATGCCACGCCGCGCCTTCGCGCACCACGAAAGCAGTTTCCGCCAGGTTGTGTTCGGCGGCGATCTTCTGCATCAAGTCGTCCGCAAGCCAAGTATCCAGCCGATAGACCATCGCCGGATTACCACTGAACGGCCGATCACTGAACGCGTCGACCTGATGAAACTCGAGCTGCATAACCTTCTCCCTGAGTCAGTCGGCAGAGCATGCAGCTCGAGCCGGATTAGCGCCAGTGACAGAACCGGTCAATTTTCTTGATACAGAGAGCAGCGTTACGCACGACCGATGTCGGCGAATTTGGCCTGGGTGTGTTCGGCCAGCACCGCAGGCGCCAGTTCGACTTCCAGCCCACGCCGGCCGGCACTGACATAAATAGTCGCAAAACCCTGAGCCGAGTTATCGATGAAGGTCCGCAGGCGTTTTTTCTGCCCCAGCGGGCTGATGCCGCCCAGCAGGTAACCCGTGGAACGCTGCGCAGCGGCCGGGTCGGCCATCTCGACTTTTTTCACCCCTGCGGCGTGCGCCAGGCCCTTGAGGTCGAGACTTCCGACGACCGGCACGACGGCCACCAGCAATTCACCTTTTTCACTGGCGGCCAACAGCGTCTTGAACACCTGCGCCGGCTCCAGTGCCAGTTTTTCCGCGGCCTCCAGCCCATAGGACGCGGCCTTCGGGTCATGTTCGTAACTGTGCACGCGATGTTCGGCACGAACTTTTTTCAACAAGTCCAACGCAGGGGTCATGGCAGCTCCAGGCTCGGCATCCACAGAAAAAACCTGTGCCGGATTCTAGGCCATCACATCGTAAAAGGCTCTACCGCAAGCCCCGATTCCCGGGCTTTGCAGGGAAAGCGCAGGGTTATCGTCGCGGTCATCCGCAGGATCATTCAGCCGACTGATAGTTTAATTGTGACCGATGGTTCACTTTCGACCTTTGACAGGTTTGTTTCTTGTCTATATTTTTTCGAATCTGAATAATGTAAGAATTATCGTCACCGCAGCACCCAGCAGTAAACCGGGAACAGGATGGGGATCCTGCCCCGGGGAAAATCGCGCTCTGCCCAGACGGCAAACGCGCCAGACAACAACAAAAACCGAGGTTTTCAATGACAACTGCTTTACAGCAACCATCGCTTTCGAGCCAATGCATGGCCGAGTTTCTGGGTACTGCACTGCTGATCTTTTTCGGCACTGGCTGTGTCGCCGCGCTCAAAGTCGCGGGTGCCAGCTTCGGCCTGTGGGAAATCAGCATCATCTGGGGCGTCGGCGTGAGCATGGCGATCTACTTGACCGCCGGGGTCTCCGGCGCACACCTGAATCCCGCCGTGAGCATCGCCCTGAGCATTTTCGCTGACTTTGAAAAGCGCAAACTGCCGTTCTACATTCTGTCGCAGATCGCCGGCGCCTTCTGCGGCGCGCTGTTGGTTTACACGCTGTACAGCAACCTGTTCTTCGATTACGAACAAACCCACCACATGGTGCGTGGCTCGGCCGCCAGCCTTGAGTTGGCCTCGGTGTTCTCGACATTCCCCAATCCAGTGCTGTCCACCGCTCAGGCATTCCTGGTCGAGGTGATCATTACCGCGATCCTGATGGGCGTGATCATGTCCCTGACCGACGACAACAACGGCCTGCCGAAAGGCCCGCTGGCGCCGCTGCTGATCGGTTTGCTGATCGCGGTGATCGGCAGCTCGATGGGTCCGCTGACCGGTTTTGCGATGAACCCGGCGCGTGACTTCGGTCCGAAACTGATGACTTTCTTCGCCGGCTGGGGTGAAATTTCCTTCACTGGCGGCCGCGATATTCCGTACTTCCTGATTCCGATTTTTGCACCGATTGTCGGTGCCTGCCTCGGCGCTGCCGGGTATCGCGGGCTCATCGCCCGTCACCTGACCGGCGCCACACCTGCTACAAAGGATGCAGAACCGGCCATTGACGGCAAACCAAGAACTTCTTGAAACAGTCGGCGCGGGCTCCTGCCAATCCGAGCCCGCGCCACGGCCCACTCTCCCTTATTTCGTCCAAGGCAATCGACATGACCGACATTCAAAATAAGAACTACATCATTGCCCTCGACCAGGGTACGACCAGCTCCCGCGCGATCATTTTCGACCGCGATGCGAACGTGGTCTGCACCGCCCAGCGCGAATTCGCTCAGCACTACCCGCAAGCCGGTTGGGTCGAACACGATCCGATGGAAATCTTCGCCACCCAGAGCGCGGTGATGGTTGAAGCGCTGGCCCAGGCTGGCCTGCATCACGACCAGGTGGCCGCCATCGGCATCACCAACCAACGTGAAACCACCGTGGTCTGGGACAAGACCACCGGCCGCCCGGTGTACAACGCGATCGTCTGGCAGTGCCGCCGCAGCACCGAGATCTGCCAGCAGCTCAAGCGCGATGGCCACGAAGAATACATCCGCGACAACACCGGCCTGGTCACCGACCCGTACTTCTCCGGCACCAAGCTGAAGTGGATCCTCGACAACGTCGAAGGCAGCCGCGAGCGTGCGCGCAACGGCGAACTGCTGTTCGGCACCGTCGATAGCTGGCTGATCTGGAAATTCACCGGCGGCAAAGTGCACGTCACGGACTACACCAACGCCTCGCGCACCATGCTCTTCAACATCCATTCGCTGGAATGGGATTCGAAGATGCTGGAAATCCTCGACATCCCGCGCGAGATGCTTCCGCAAGTCAAAGCCTCCTCGGAAATCTACGGCCGCACCAAGAGCGGCATCGCCATCGGCGGGATCGCCGGTGACCAGCAAGCGGCCCTGTTCGGCCAGATGTGCGTCGAGCCGGGTCAGGCGAAAAATACCTACGGCACCGGCTGCTTCCTGTTGATGAACACCGGCGACAAAGCGGTGAAATCCCAGCACGGCATGCTCACCACTATCGCTTGCGGCCCGCGTGGCGAAGTCGCTTATGCGCTGGAAGGCGCAGTGTTCAACGGCGGTTCCACCGTGCAATGGCTGCGCGATGAACTGAAGATCATCAACGACGCCCACGACACCGAATATTTCGCCAACAAAGTGAAGGACAGCAACGGCGTGTACCTGGTACCGGCGTTCACCGGTCTCGGCGCTCCGTACTGGGACCCGTATGCCCGTGGCGCGCTGTTCGGCCTGACCCGTGGTGTACGCGTTGACCACATCATCCGCGCCGCACTGGAGTCGATCGCCTACCAGACCCGTGACGTCCTCGACGCCATGCAGCAGGACTCCGGCGAACGCCTCAAGGCCCTGCGCGTGGATGGCGGTGCGGTGGCCAACAACTTCCTCATGCAGTTCCAGGCCGACATCCTCGGCACGCAGGTCGAACGTCCGCAAATGCGCGAAACCACGGCACTCGGCGCCGCGTATCTGGCCGGTCTGGCGTGCGGTTTCTGGGGCAGCCTGGACGAACTGCGCGGCAAGGCAGTGATCGAGCGTGAGTTCGAGCCGAGCCTGGACGAAGTCGAAAAAGAGAAGCTGTACAAAGGCTGGAAAAAAGCTGTCAGCCGCACCCGTGACTGGGCGCGTGAGGACGCTGAATAAGCCAACCTGAGGACTGAATAAAGCGGTCCAAACAGCGTGAAAGCGTAGCGAGCGAAGGAAAGACAAGGCAAAAACAGGCGAGGACCGGCTGGGGTCGCACTCGACTTTACGGGTTTGTAAATGAGCAGTCCGAGCCTGTGTTTAACGCAGTATTTCCGAGCGCAGTAGCTTTCACGTTGTCTGGAAACTGGTAGGGAGCGGATTCCTGCGTCATCATGGGCAAATTTTGCACGGCAGCCCAAAGGAAGCCCCATGAATCTGCCTCCCCGTCAGCAGCAAATCCTCGAGCTGGTCCGCGAACGCGGTTATGTGAGCATCGAGGAAATGGCCACGCTGTTCGTTGTTACCCCGCAAACCATCCGCCGCGACATCAATCAGCTCGCGGAAGCCAATCTGTTGCGTCGCTACCATGGCGGCGCGGCCTACGATTCCAGCGTCGAAAACACTGCCTATGCGATGCGCGCCGACCAGATGCGCGACGAAAAACAACGCATCGGTGAAGCCATCGCTGCGCAGATCCCCGATCACGCCTCGCTGTTCATCAACATCGGTACCACCACCGAATCGATTGCCCGCGCCCTGCTCAACCACAATCACCTGAAGATCATCACCAACAACCTGCACGTCGCCTCGATGCTCAGCGCCAAGGATGATTTCGACGTGCTGCTGACCGGCGGCAACGTACGCCGTGACGGTGGCGTGGTCGGTCAGGCGAGCGTGGACTTCATCAATCAGTTCAAGGTTGATTTTGCCCTGGTGGGCATCAGCGGTATCGACGAAGACGGCAGTCTGCTCGACTTCGACTATCAGGAAGTGCGCGTCTCCCAAGCGATCATCGCCAATGCACGGCAGGTAATCCTGGCGGCGGACTCCAGCAAGTTCGGACGCAATGCAATGATTCGCCTTGGCCCGATCAGCCTGATCGATTGCCTGGTCACCGATCAACAGCCAGTGCCGGCATTGGCGCAGTTGCTAAGCCAGCACAAGATTCGTCTGGAGGTCGTTTAACCCTTTTGCACTTCACTGTTTGCAAGAGCCTCTTCGCGAGCAAGCCCGCTCCCACAGTGGGATGAGAGGGGCTGACAAATTTTGTGGCTGGTTCAAATCCCTGTGGGAGCGGGCTTGCTCGCGAAGAGGTACTTACAAACAGCACATCTCTAGCGCTCTTGCGCGCCTCCAATGTTCGAAAATTTTCTTTTAACCGCCCTTCGATGAGTTTTTTCAATCGAACGTGACTGGCTGTGCGCGTCTTTATGGGCTACCATTTTCGCAAATGAACATTTATGTTCGATTTCCAAGACAGAAAATCAAAAGAGTCCGAGGCCAGCCGATGTCCACATCAACCTTGCGTACGCCCCCTATCGCCGAGATCTATGATGTTGCCGTGATTGGCGGCGGGATCAATGGAGTGGGGATCGCAGCGGATGCCGCCGGTCGCGGTCTTTCGGTGTTCCTTTGCGAAAAGGATGACCTGGCCAGCCACACCTCGTCGGCCAGCAGCAAGCTGATCCACGGTGGCCTGCGCTACCTCGAACATTACGAATTCCGTCTGGTGCGTGAAGCACTGGCCGAGCGCGAAGTGCTGCTGGCCAAGGCGCCGCACATCGTCAAACCGATGCGCTTCGTGCTGCCGCACCGCCCGCACCTGCGTCCAGCGTGGATGATTCGTGCCGGCCTGTTCCTCTACGACAACCTCGGCAAACGCGAAAAACTCCCGGGTTCGAAAAGCCTGAAGTTCGGCGCCGACAGCGCGCTGAAAAGTGAAATCACCAAGGGTTTCGAATACTCCGACTGCTGGGTCGATGACGCCCGCCTCGTGGTGCTGAACGCCATGGCCGCCCGGGAAAAAGGCGCCCACGTGCACACCCAGACCCGTTGCGTCAGCGCCCGCCGCGCCAAGGGCCTGTGGCACCTGAACCTGGAACGCGCCGACGGCAGCCTGTTTTCGATCACCGCCAAAGCGCTGGTGAACGCCGCCGGCCCGTGGGTCGCCAAGTTCATCCGTGACGACCTGAAGATGGAATCGCCGTACGGCATCCGCCTGATTCAGGGCAGCCACATCATCGTGCCGAAACTGTACGAAGGTGATCACGCACACATCCTGCAAAACGAAGATCAGCGCATCGTCTTCACTATTCCGTACCTGAACCACTTCACCCTGATCGGCACCACTGACCGCGAATACACCGGCGACCCGGCCAAAGTGGCGATCACCGACGGCGAAACCGATTACCTGCTCAAAGTGGTCAATGCCCACTTCAAGAAGCAGATCAGCCGCGACGACATCCAGCACAGCTACTCGGGCGTGCGCCCACTGTGCAATGACGAATCCGACAACCCTTCGGCCGTGACCCGCGACTACACCCTGGCCCTGTCCGGCAGCGCAGAAGAAGCGCCATTGCTGTCGGTGTTCGGCGGCAAGCTGACCACCTACCGCAAACTCGCCGAGTCGGCGATGGCCCAACTGATGCCGTACTTCACCCAGATGCGTCCAAGCTGGACGGCCACCGCCACCCTGCCCGGCGGCGAAGACATGACCACGCCGCAAGCCTTGAGCGCGCTGATTCGTGACAAGTTCGACTTCGTGCCGACCGAGATCGCCCGCCGCTGGTCCACCACCTACGGCAGCCGCACCTGGCGCATGCTCGAAGGTGTGGAAACCCTGGCCGACATGGGCGAACACCTCGGCGGCGGGCTCTACACCCGTGAGGTCGACTACCTGTGCAGCGAAGAATGGGCAACCACCGCCCACGACATCCTGTGGCGCCGCAGCAAGCTGGGCCTGTTCACTACCCCGGCCGAGCAAGAGAAGCTGGCGGCGTACCTGGGCAAGGTCGAGCAGAACCGCAAGATTGAAGCGGCCTGATCCACCGGCCGATTGATAAGAAGCCCCTGAGTCTCACGATTCAGGGGCTTTTTTATAGGTCGTACGCCCTCCCCCTGTAGGAGTGAGCCTGCTCGCGATAGCTGTCTGGCATTCAACATCTGCGTTGGCTGACACTCCGCGATCGCGAGCAGGCTCACTCCTACAGGGGAAGTCGCAGAAACTACGTTCGGATTTCCGAACGCGACCTTACGGTCGATTCGGTAAACCGGATCAGATCAGCCAAAAATAACCGACACAAAACTTTAATACTTTTAAAAATCAATAAGTTAACTATTGTCGACTGGTCTGGCACGACTCATGCTCTACACTCTCTCGACGAATGACTGCCGTGCCAACACTTCAGGAGCCGTCAGGCATTCGAAGCACAAAAGGGCCGACGAACTGGCTCCATAAAAAAAACAATTCGAGGAAAATTTGATGCGCATCGTTCCCCATATCCTGGGCGCAGCCATTGCGGCCGCTCTGATCAGCACGCCAGTTTTCGCCGCCGAACTCACCGGCACCCTGAAGAAAATCAACGATTCCGGCACCATCACGCTCGCTCACCGCGACAGCTCCATTCCGTTTTCTTACATCGCGGATGCTTCCGGCAAACCCGTGGGCTACTCCCACGACATTCAAGTGGCCATCGTTGAAGCCCTGAAAAAAGACCTGAACAAGCCAGACCTGCAGGTCAAATACAACCTGGTGACCTCGCAAACCCGTATCCCGCTGATCCAGAACGGCACCGCGGATATCGAGTGCGGCTCCACCACCAACAACGCCGAACGCGCCCAGCAAGTCGACTTCACCGTCAACATCTTCGAAATCGGCACCCGTCTGCTGGTCAAGAAAGACAAGGATGGCAAGCCGTCCTACGCTGACTTTGCCGACCTGAAAGGCAAAAACGTCGTGACCACCGCTGGCACCACGTCCGAGCGCATCATCAAAGCGATGAACGCCGACAAGCAGATGGGCATGAACATCATCTCCGCCAAAGACCACGGCGAATCCTTCAACATGCTGGAAAGCGGCCGCGCCGTTGCCTTCATGATGGACGACGCCCTGCTGGCCGGTGAAGAAGCCAAGGCCAAGAAGCCGGCCGACTGGATCATCACCGGTACGCCGCAGTCCTTCGAAGCCTACGCGTGCATGGTTCGTAAAGACGACCCGGCCTTCAAGAAGGCTGTGGATGACGCCATTGTCGGCCTGTACAAGTCTGGCGAGATCAACAAGATCTACAGCAAGTGGTTCGAAAGCCCGGTTCCACCAAAAGGCCTGAACCTGAACTTCCCGATGAGCGACAAGGTTAAAGATCTGATCGCCAACCCGAGCGACAAGCCGGCGCCGGACGTAAAAATCTGATTCCTGACTAACCTGATCGCCTGAGGGAGCCACCCTCCCTCAGGCGTCTGTTACTACCTGCGAGCTTTACTGTGGAACACTCGACCTGGCGGTTTCCGAGCCGATCGCGTGTGCCTGGCGTTCAACGTCGGGCGGGAAAGGATCTTCCCCAAGCGGGTGCTTGTACATCGATCGATTTCGAGGGGAGACCCTAATGAATTACAACTGGGACTGGGGCGTGTTCTTCAAGTCCACCGGCGTTGGCAGCGAGACGTATCTCGACTGGTACATCGCCGGCCTGGGCTGGACCATTGCCATCGCTGTCGTGGCATGGATTATCGCCTTGCTGCTGGGCTCCATTCTGGGGGTCATGCGCACCGTGCCGAACCGCCTCGTATCAGGCATTGCGACCTGCTACGTGGAACTGTTTCGTAACGTGCCGCTGCTGGTTCAGCTGTTCATCTGGTACTTCCTGGTACCCGATCTGCTGCCGCAAAACCTGCAGGACTGGTACAAGCAGGACCTCAACCCGACCACCTCGGCCTACCTGAGCGTCGTCGTGTGCCTGGGCCTGTTCACCGCTGCCCGCGTCTGCGAACAAGTGCGCACCGGCATCCAGGCGTTGCCACGCGGCCAGGAATCCGCCGCCCGCGCCATGGGTTTCAAGCTGCCGCAGATCTACTGGAACGTGCTGCTGCCCCAGGCCTACCGCATCATCATTCCGCCGCTGACCTCGGAATTCCTCAACGTCTTCAAGAACTCCTCCGTGGCGTCCTTGATCGGCCTGATGGAACTGCTGGCGCAAACCAAACAGACCGCCGAATTCTCGGCCAACCTGTTTGAAGCGTTCACCCTGGCCACGCTGATCTACTTCACCCTGAACATGAGCCTGATGCTGCTGATGCGCATGGTCGAGAAGAAAGTCGCGGTGCCCGGCCTGATCTCCGTGGGGGGTAAATAATGGACTTCGATTTCAGCGGCATCATCCCCGCGATCCCGGGCCTGTGGAACGGCATGGTCATGACCTTGCAGTTGATGGTCATGGGCGTGGTCGGCGGCATCGTGCTGGGGACCATCCTCGCGCTGATGCGCCTGTCGTCCAGCAAACTGCTGTCGCGTGTGGCCGGCGCTTATGTGAACTACTTTCGCTCGATCCCGCTGCTGCTGGTGATCACCTGGTTCTACCTGGCGGTGCCGTTCGTGCTGCGCTGGATTACCGGCGAAGACACCCCGATCGGCGCGTTCACCTCCTGCGTCGTGGCCTTCATGATGTTCGAAGCCGCGTACTTCTGTGAAATCGTCCGGGCCGGCGTGCAGTCGATCCCCAAAGGCCAGATGGCCGCCGCGCAAGCGATGGGCATGACCTATGGCCAGACCATGCGTCTGATTATCCTGCCCCAGGCGTTCCGCAAGATGACCCCGTTGCTGCTGCAACAGTCGATCATCCTGTTCCAGGACACCTCGCTGGTCTACACCGTGGGCCTGGTGGACTTCCTCAACTCCGCCCGCTCCAGCGGCGACATCATCGGTCGTTCCAACGAGTTCCTGATCTTCGCCGGTGTCGTCTACTTCATCATCAGCTTTTCCGCCTCGCTGCTGGTCAAGCGTCTGCAAAAAAGGTTCGCCGTATGATCTCTATCAAAAACATCAACAAGTGGTATGGGGACTTCCAGGTGCTGACTGATTGCAGCACCGAGGTCAAAAAAGGCGAAGTGATCGTGGTCTGCGGCCCGTCGGGTTCGGGCAAGTCGACCCTGATCAAGTGCGTCAACGCGCTGGAGCCGTTCCAGAAAGGCGACATCGTCGTCGACGGCACCTCGATCGCCGACTCGAAGACCAACCTGCCGAAGCTGCGCTCGCGCGTCGGCATGGTGTTCCAGCACTTCGAACTGTTCCCGCACCTGACCATCACCGAAAACCTGACCATCGCGCAGATCAAGGTACTCGGCCGCAGCAAGGAAGAGGCGACCAAAAAAGGCCTGCAACTGCTCGAGCGCGTAGGTCTCTCGGCGCACGCCCACAAGCACCCGGGGCAACTGTCCGGCGGTCAGCAACAGCGTGTGGCGATTGCCCGTGCGCTGGCGATGGACCCGATCGTCATGCTGTTCGACGAACCGACCTCGGCACTCGACCCGGAAATGGTCAACGAAGTGCTCGACGTGATGGTGCAACTGGCCCACGAAGGCATGACCATGATGTGCGTGACCCACGAAATGGGCTTCGCCCGCAAAGTGGCCGACCGCGTGATCTTCATGGACGCCGGCAAGATCATCGAAGACTGCCCGAAAGAGGAGTTCTTCGGCGACATCAGCGCCCGCTCCGAACGCGCGCAGCATTTCCTCGAGAAAATCCTGCAACACTAAAAACCACACACCGCTCCCCAACTGTGGGAGCGGGCTTGCTCGCGAAGAGGCCGGCACTTTCAACATCATCGTTGGCTGACCCACCGCTTTCGCGAGCAAGCCCGCTCCCACATTGGATCGATGACGATCCTGAGTTTTGTGTGGTGGTTGACCCAAGGCAACTGTGATGAAATGCGACCCCAATCTCTATCGCGCAGCGCCGCCATCACTTGCCGTGAAGCCCCGTCTGATTCGCCATTTGTTCCTGCCGCCGCTGATCATCGTGCTGATGATCGGGTTGGGTTACGTCGGCTTCTGGACCAGTGAACATTTCGGCATCCGCAGCCTCAGCGAAAACGGCCAGCGCCAGCTGGAACTGCACGCGCGCACGGTCGAAAGCGAGATCAGCAAGTACACCTACCTGCCCAGCCTGCTGGAACTGGAAACCAGTGTCCCGCAACTGCTGGCCGACCCGACGCCGGAACACCGGCAAACGGTCAACGCCTACCTTGAAGGCCTGAACCGGCGCAGCCGCAGTCGGGCCATCTACGTCATGGACACCACCGGCCGGGTGATGGCCACCAGCAACTGGCGCGACGTCGACAGTTATCTGGGTGAAGACCTGTCCTTCCGCGCCTATTTCCAAAGAGCCGTGCGCGGCGAACCCGGGCGTTTCTACGGGATCGGCAGCACCAGCGGCGAACCCGGTTATTACCTGGCCCATGGCCTGGAAGAACACGGCAAGATCATCGGCGTCGCCGTGGTCAAGGTGCGTCTCGAAGCGCTGGAGGAGCGCTGGCAACGGGCGCGCCTCGAAGCCTTCGTCAGCGACGAGAACGGCATCATCATTCTCTCCAGCGATCCGGCGCGGCGCCTCAAATCCGTCGTACCGCTGAGCGACGAGACCAAAGAGAAACTCGCCCGCAGCCTGCAGTATTACTGGTTCCCGCTCAACGAACTGCAACCGCTGGCCCGCGAAACCCTGGACGAGGGTGTGGAGAAACTGACCTTCCCGGCCAACAGCGAACTGAGCGCCGACGACGACAGCATCAGTTACCTGGCGCAGACCCGGCCGCTGAGCGACACACCGTGGAACTTCACCCTGCTCACGCCGTTGCAGGACTTGCGGCGCGAGGCGATCAACCAAGGGATTCTGGTGTCGGTTGCCTTCGCCCTGGTGGCGTTCCTGCTGATTGCCTGGAACGAGCGGCGCAAGGTCCTCGCCACCCGCCTCGCCGCCCGCGAAGCCTTGCAGGAAGCCAACAATCAGCTGGAGCGTCGGATTACCGAACGCACCACCGACCTGCGCGCCAGCAACGAACGCCTCAAGAGCCAGATCCGCGAACGGCGGCAGGCCGAAGAAACCCTGCGCCGCGCCCAGGATGAACTGGTGCAGGCCGGCAAACTCGCGGCCATCGGCCAGATGTCGACCAGCATTGCCCACGAATTGAACCAGCCGCTGGCGGCGATGCGCACGCTATCGGGCAACACCATTCGTTTCCTCGAACGCGGTCAGCTCGACGTCGCCAGCACCAACCTCAAGACCATCAACGACCTCATCGACCGCATGGGCCGGATCACCGCCAGCCTGCGCTCGTTCGCCCGCCGTGGTGACGACAAGGGCCAGGCCAGTCTTGGCAAAGCGGTGGACGCGGCGCTGCAATTGCTCGGTGCGCGGGTGGACAGCATGGCGCTGCAGTTGCACCGGCAGTTCATCGACGTGCAGTTGCAGATCGACCAGACCCGCCTCGAACAGATTCTGGTCAACCTGATCGGCAACGCCCTCGACGCCATGCAAGCACAACAGCAGCCGGAACTGTGGCTGGAAGGCGAAGAGTTCAACGGCAAATATCGCCTGCGGGTGCGTGACAACGGCCACGGCGTCGATGCCGAAGCGCGCAAGCACCTGTTCGAACCGTTCTTCACCACCAAACCCGGCGAGCAGGGTCTGGGCCTCGGCCTGACCCTCTCCGCCAGCCTCGCTGCCGCCACCGGCGGCCACCTGGGTGTCGAACACCCGGCCAGCGGTGGCACCACCTTCGTCCTCAGTTTACCGTTGGTAAGCCCTACTCCTGCCGAGCCAATATGAACCACGACCTTAGTGTGCTGATCGTCGAAGACGACCCCCATGTGCTGCTTGGCTGCCAGCAGGCGCTGACCCTCGAAGACATCCCCTGCATCGGCGTCGGCAGTGCCGAAGAAGCGCTGGAGCAGGTCGGCGACAACTTTGCCGGCATCGTCATCAGCGACATCCGCCTGCCCGGCATCGATGGCCTCGAACTGCTGACCCGTCTCAAGCAACGCGACCGCAGCCTGCCGGTGGTGTTGATCACCGGCCACGGCGACATCTCCATGGCCGTCGGCGCGATGCAGAAAGGCGCCTACGACTTCATGGAGAAACCCTTTTCGCCGGAGCGTCTGGTGGACGTCGCCCGGCGTGCGCTGGAGCAACGCAGCCTCGCCCGGGAAGTCTCCTCGCTGCGGCGACAACTGGCCGAACGTGATTCCCTGGAAGGCCGGATCATCGGTCGTTCGCCAGCGATGCAGAACCTGCGCGAGCTGATCGCCAACGTCGCCGACACCTCGGCCAACGTGCTGATCGAAGGCGAGACCGGCACCGGCAAGGAACTGGTCGCGCGCTGCCTGCACGACTTCAGCCGGCGCCACACCAAGCAGTTCGTCGCGCTGAACTGCGGCGGCCTGCCGGAAAACCTCTTCGAAAGCGAGATCTTCGGTCACGAGGCCAACGCCTTCACCGGTGCCGGCAAACGGCGCATCGGCAAGATCGAACACGCCGACGGCGGCACGCTGTTCCTCGACGAAGTGGAAAGCATGCCACTGCCGATGCAGATCAAACTGCTACGGGTATTGCAGGAGCGCACTCTCGAACGCCTCGGCTCGAACCAGAGCGTGGCGGTGGATTGCCGGGTGATTGCGGCGACCAAGTCCGACCTCGACGAAGCAAGCAAGGCTGGCGAGTTCCGCAGCGACTTGTACTACCGCCTCAACGTGGTGACCCTGGAACTGCCGCCACTGCGCGAGCGTCGCGAAGACATCCTGCAACTGTTCGAACACTTCTCCCAGCAGTCGGCGCTGCGTTTCGACCGGGTGTTGCCGGAGCTGGACAACCAGACCCTGTCGAACCTGATGAGCCACGACTGGCCGGGCAACGTGCGTGAACTGCGCAACGTCGCCGAACGCTTTGCCCTCGGCTTGCCGGCGTTCAAGAAGTCCGGCGCTGGCAGTGCAGGCCAGAGCCTGGCGTTCGCCGAAGCGGTGGAAGCGTTCGAGCGCAACCTGCTCAACGACGCCTTGCAACGCAGCGGCGGCAACCTGACCCAGGCCAGCCTGGAACTGGGCATGGCCAAGACCACGCTGTTCGACAAAGTGAAAAAGTACGGGTTGAGCCACTGATGGATCTGATTCTCAAAGCGGCACTCGGCGCGGCAGTCGTGGTGATCCTTGCCGCGCTGTCGAAGACCCGAAACTATTACATCGCCGGGCTGGTGCCGCTGTTTCCGACCTTTGCCCTGATCGCCCATTACATCGTCGGCAAGGGCCGCTCGATCGACGATCTGAAGGCGACCATCGTGTTTGGCATGTGGTCGATCATTCCGTACTTCATTTATCTGGCGACGCTGTACGTGATGGTTGACCGCATGCGCCTTGAAGCTTCACTGGCGGTGGCGGTTGTCGCCTGGCTGATCGCGGCGACCGTGCTGGTCTCGGTCTGGGTGCGCCTGCACGCCTGAGGCAGCGGCTGGCCCGTCCCTTGCATTTACCCCCAAAGCCCTGCCCGGCTGGCCCTCATGATCGATGAGGCCGGTGTCTGGCAGGGTCTGCCAAGGGTGAATAGCGACCTTGAACATTTTAGATCTCGACCACAGCCTGACTGCCCAGGCGCCGATTGCGCGACTGCTCGACAGTGGCCGCGCCAGACGCCTGGACTTGCTCGACCTCGGCCCGAAACTCCGGCTCTGGTCCAGCGAACGCACCTGGCGGCGTTTCGCCGAGCGCTTGCAGCAACGGCCGCGACACAGCGGCCCGGCGCCGGAAATCTTCTTCGTCGGCTCCGGTGATTATCACCACCTGACCCCGGCCTTTCTCACCGACCTGCCCGAGCCGGTCAGCCTGATCCACTTCGACAATCACCCCGACTGGGTGCGTTTTGCGCCGCGCAGGCATTGCGGCTCGTGGGTCAATCAGGCGCTGAAACTGCCGAACATTCGCCGCATCGTGACCCTGGGACCGTGCAGCGATGACCTGCAAAACCCGCAGTTGAAGGGCGGTAATCTTGCGGCCCTCAGACGCGGGGTTCTGCAGCTGTTTCCGTGGCAGCACGCGCCCTCCAAAGTCTGGGGACGCATCGGCGATGGCGCCGGTCATGAACAGCAGGAAAACATGCTGCACTGGCACAACCTGTCACAAGTGGACTGGCCGCTGTTCCTCGACAAGATGATTGCCAGCCTGCCGACCGATGCGGTGTGGATCACCATCGACAAGGACGTGCTCGCCAGCGAAGACGCTGCCACCAATTGGGATCAGGGCGGCATGCGCCTGAGCCATATGCTCCAGGCCCTGCGCGCGCTGGCGGCGAGCAAGCGGATCATCGGCATCGACATCTGCGGCGAATACGCCCGCCCGGCCTTCAGCAACCTGCTCAAACGCTGGGAGGCGAAGACCGACCAGCCGCCGGCCGAGCGCTGGAGCGACGCCGACATCCTGCGTAATTCAGCGACCAATCAAGCCTTGATCGAGCTGTTCGAGGAACTGTTTCCATGACCGTAACCGTAATTGTGCTGGTGGCCCTGTCCATTGTGCTGGATGTGGCCGGCCAGCTGTGTTTCAAACTGGGCCTGGATCGACTGCCGGAGCTGGAAGGTGGCTTTCGCCTTCAGCTTTTCTGGGGCCAGGTGTTCAACGCGCCGCTGCTGTGGGCCGGGATCGGTGCTTACGCCATCGAGTTTTTCGTCTGGCTCGGCGCCCTGTCGCGGGCACCGCTGAGCCTGCTGTTTCCCGCCGCAGCACTGGCTTATTGCGGCGTGGTGCTGGCGGGCAAACTGGTGCTCGGTGAAACCGTCAGCCGGCGCCGCTGGCTAGGCACTCTGGTGATTACGGCGGGCGTCATGCTCGTGTGTGCCGGCCATGTCTGAAGCTCGCCTGGAACTGCAAGGGAACGACGCGATGCATTGGCTGCACGGGCGCCTGGGCACCATTGTGCTCTGGGCGTTGTTAATCATTCTGGAAAGTGGCGGGCAGATCGCGAGCAAGGTCGGCGGCGATCAGTTGGGCCAGGTCGACTTCACCCTGCAATGGCTGCAAGGCATCGTCATGACGCCCGGCGTGTGGGTGGCGATTGCCTGCTATATCGGCGCGTTTTTTGTCTGGATGCTGATCCTGCGCCGCAGCAGCCTGTCGCTGGCGTTCCCCCTGAGTTCGCTGGTGTTTGTCGGCGTGCTGCTGGGATCGTGGCTGGGGTTGGGCGAGCAGATCAGCCTGCTGCACTGGGTCGGCGTGGCGGTAATCATGGGCGGCATTGCCCTGCTCGCCGAAGGCGAAGAGCACTGAGGGCACTGATCGATAAGCGCTCCTGAGGGGAGCGGTTATTCGCTCGCACGGGTAATCAGTCGAACTTGTAGGCGATAGCTGCCTGCACTTCGCCTTGATTGGTATCGCCCACCGCTTTGACGATGCTGCTGTCTGCCGCCGAGCGGGTCAGGTGGATCCAGCTTGCGCTGGTGACCAGCGACCAGTGCTGCGCCAGGGGAAATTCGAAGCTCTGGGTCAACGTCACGTTCTGCAAACCGCCGCCGGCGTTGTAGGCGCGAAACCCCGAGGCCTGGGCTTCCTTGTCGCTGACGCCGAAGAAGGTCTGCGTGCCCTGCGCATCGGCGAAATGCGCGGTCAGGTTACTGCTGCCGATCACCCCGCCGCCCAGCGGATAACCGATTTCACCACCCACACGGGCAAACACGCCGCCCTGACCACCGCCACCGCCGATGGCCTGGCCGACCGAGGCAAACACCCGCCAGAAATCGGCCGGGGCGTACTGCACGAAGCCGCCAGCCTCGGCCATGTCCGGCACATCACGCAGGCCGCGCAACTCGCCGTTGGCGGTGCGCCCGGACAAGTAATTGAGATACGGCCCGGCGCTGAAACCGTTGGTTTTCAAGGCGCTCCAGGTCAGCCCGTCGTCGGTACTGAGGCTGACATCGCCCCAGTCCAGATCCAGATACGGGATCGGCCGCGTTTCGTAACGGCTGCCGGTCGGATCATGGGGCTGATAGCCCAGCCCCAGGCCCGCTTCGCCAGTGATGCCATCCGCCACGGCGGCCCCGGAAAAGCAGGCCAGTGCGCTCAATAGCGCCAGTGTCTTCCTCTGCATGAGGTCATTTCCTTTTCTGAACTTGCGCGCATCAATCCCCGGATAGAGCCCTTGGCGCAAGCACTCATGTTGTTTGTAGCAAGCTACAAAAATTGTAGCTCCACTTTGCGAAAAAACCGCATCAGACCCGTCATTACGGGGCTTCGGCCATTTGGCACAGTCCCTGCTGTCCCCCTTGCCAGGCGCAGACCGCGCACCCTGACAACTGCCTCGACCCAACAGGTACTGCAGATGATTGACTGGCATATCGTGTGTGACTTCGACGGGACCATCACCCGTACCGATGTGATCGACAGCATCCTTGAACGCTTCGCCGACCCGAGCTGGGAAGCCATCGAAAACGAATGGCTGGAGGGCAGGATCGGTTCCCGCGAATGCCTCAGCCGTCAACTGGCGCTAATCCAGGCCACGCCCTCGCAACTGCTCGAGTTCTTCGACAGCATCGAGATCGATCCCGACTTCCCTGATTTCGTCGACCACGTGATCGGCCTCGGCGCTTCGCTGGAAGTGGTCAGCGACGGCATCGAGCAAGGCATCGCGCGGATCCTCGCACGCAACTACGTGACCTTGCTGCCGATCCTCGCCAATCGCCTGCGCCAGATCGATCACGACAAGTGGCGCATCGATTTCCCCTACGCCAGCGACGCCTGCCGCGCCGCGTCTGGCAACTGCAAATGCAAGTCCACCCCCAGCAGCAAACGCGTGCTGGTGATCGGAGACGGCCAGTCCGACATGTGCGTGGCGGCCACCGCCGACTTCGTCTTCGCCAAGGATCGCCTGGCCGAGCACTGCGAACGCAACGGCATCGCCTACGCGCGTTTCGACAGCTTCGCCGAACTGCCACAACTGCTGGCCCGCCTGCCGCTGGCCCCGGCCGCCAACGCCGTCTCTTTCAGTACCGAATCCACTTCTGAAGCACAGGAAACCCTGCACCATGTCTGATATCCGCATTGCGACAGCCGAAGACCAGGTCCTTCTGGAAAAAGAAGCCAAATACTGCTCCTACGGCGACACCGTTCACTACATCGAACCGCCGCGCATCTTCAGTCGCTGCGAAGGCTCCTATGTCTGGGACACCGAAGATCAGGCCTACCTCGATCTGCAGATGTGGTACTCGGCGGTCAACTTCGGTTACGCCAACCCGCGCCTGAACAATGCCCTGAAACAACAGATCGACACCCTGCCGCAGATCGCCAGCCAGTACCTGCACAAGGGCAAGATCGAGCTCTCGGAAATGATCGCGGTCGACGCCAAGAACAAGTTCGGCCTCGACGGCCGCGTGCACTTCAACGTCGGCGGCTCGCAGTCGATCGAGGACTCGCTGAAAGTCGTGCGCAACGCCACCAACGGCAAGAGCCTGATGTTCGCCTTCGAGGGCGGTTATCACGGGCGCACCCTCGGTGCTTCGTCAATCACCTCCAGCTACCGCTATCGCCGCCGCTACGGCCACTTCGGCGAGCGTGCGCAGTTCATCCCGTTCCCGTATCACTTCCGCGGCCCGAAAGGCATGACCAAGGAAGAGTACGGCAGCCACTGCGTGCAGCAATTCGCGCGGTTGTTCGAGACCGAATACAACGGCGTCTGGGACCCGAAAGTCGGCCAGAGCGAATACGCAGCCTTCTACGTCGAGCCGATCCAGGGCACCGGCGGCTACGTGATTCCACCGATGAACTTCTACAGCGAACTCAAGCACGTGCTGGATCAGCACGGCATCCTGATGGTGGTCGATGAAATCCAGATGGGTTTCTATCGCACCGGCAAGCTGTGGTCGATCGAGCACTTCGACGTCAAACCCGACGTGATCGTCTTCGGCAAGGCGCTGACCAACGGCCTGAACCCGCTGGGCGGCATCTGGGCCCGTGAAGAGCTGATCAACCCGAAAGTATTCCCGCCAGGCTCGACTCACTCGACCTTCGCCTCCAACCCGCTGGGCACTGCCGTGGGTCTGGAAATGTTCAAGATGACCAGCGAAGTCGACTACGGCGCGATGGTCATGGCCAAGGGCAAATACTTCCTCGACGGCCTGCAGGACCTGAAAAAACGCTACCCGATCATTGGCGATGTCGACGGTCTGGGCCTGGCGCTGCGCTGCGAGATCTGCACCGAAGACGGCTTCACCCCGGACAAGGCCACCCTGGACTTCATGGTCGAGGAAGGCATGAAGGGCGACATCGAAATCGACGGTCGCCGCCTGGGCCTGATTCTCGATGTGGGCGGCTACTACAAGAACGTCATCACCCTGGCACCGTCGCTGGAAATCAGCTATCCGGAAATCGACCTGGGCCTGGCCCTCCTCGACCGCCTCCTGCATCGGGCGATGAAACGATGAACGACTCTGAGATCGACATGGGCGAAGGCAACGCCGGTTTCGTTCTCGGCAGTGGCGAGGTCGCGGTGTTGTTGATCCACGGCCTCACCGGCACCCCGACGGAACTGCGTCGGGTGGCCGTGGGCCTGGCGAAAGCCGGGCACACGGTCTACGTGCCGACCCTGGCGGGGCACTGCGGCGGCAATGCCGACCTGCAGGCCACGGGCTGGCGCGACTGGTACGAAAGCGCGCGCAACACCTTCGTCGGCGTGCGCCGCAAGCATCACAAGGTTTACGTCGGTGGCTTGTCCATGGGCGCGGTGCTGTCGATGTACCTGGCCGCCGAACACCCGGGGCAGATCGAAGGCTTGCTGCTGTATTCGACGACTCTGCGTTACGACGGCTGGAGCATCCACAAGCTGGCGTTCCTCACCCCGTTGCTGATGAGAATCCCGTTCGGCGTGCACTTGTGCAGCTTCGAAGAGAAGCCGCCCTACGGCATCAAGAACGAGCGCCTGCGGGCCATCGTCGAACGCCAGATGAAAGAGGGCCAGAGCAGTCAGGCCGGGTTGCTGACCATGGAAGGCGTCACCGTGCGCGAACTGCACCGGCTCAACGCCGTGGTGAAAAAAAGCATGCCGTCGATCACTACCCCGGCGCTGGTGCTGCACTCCATCGAGGACGACATCACCAGCCGCTGGAATGCCGATTACGTCGAACGCAAACTCGGCGGGCCGGTGACCAAAGTGTTGCTCGACGACTGCTACCACATGATCACCGTGGACTTGCAGTACCGCCGTGTCGTGGAGTTGAGCGCCGATTTCATCCAGCGTGGCGTCATGCCGCCGATCGCTGATCCCGGGACCTCACCGCTGGAAACCCGGCAACGGGCTTGAGCAGTCGCCGCCGTCCGTATTAACGCGACTCGCCGACACAAGGAACCGACGTGATCACCGCTCAAGCCTTTTCAACCATCGAAGCGATCGATCGCTGTGCCTGGAATGACTGCTTCGCTGATGAGCTGGAAGACTGGGATTACTACCGCGCGGTCGAACGCGCGGGGATTGACGGTTTTCACTGGCGGTATCTGACCCTGCAAGAAGACGGTCGGGTAATCGCGGCTGCCGTGGCGTTCACCACCGCCTACTCGCTGGACACCACGTTGCAGGGCACGGGCAAACGCGTCAGCCAATGGCTGCGCCGGGGCCTGCCCGGGCTGTTCGACATCCGTTTGTACGCCCTCGGCTCGCCAGTGGCCGAGCAGTGCCATGTCGGTACGGCGTCGCACGTGGATCAGGTTCAGCGTCCGGCGTTGCTCGCCCAGTTGCTGGCGCTGGCGAAACACGACGCCGACCAGCTCGGTATTGGCCTGTTCGCGGTCAAGGACGCCTCGCACCGCGATCCTCAGTGGCTCAAGGTGTGCCGCCAGGCCGGCCTGCAAAGCATGCCCGGCCTGCCCGGCGCCGAGTTGCCCATCACGTTCGCCTCGGTGGATGCGTACCTGGGCAGCCTCGGCAAATCGACGCGCAAGGACCTGCGGCGCACCTTGCGCAACCACGGCCCGCGCATCGAATGGCGGCGTTCGGTACATGACTTGCTGCCACGCATGATGGAGCTCTACGAAGCCACCCTCGCCCGCAGTGACCTGACCTTCGAATGCCTGCCCGCCGCGTACTTTCGCGAAGTGCTCAATCATCTCGATGAGCGGGCGGCGTGCGTGCTCTATTGGCTCGGTGATGAACTGGTGGCGTTCAACCTGGTACTGCTCGATGGGCGTCGGATGGTCGACAAGTTTTTTGCCCACGATCTGGCCCGCACGCGCCAGTACAACCTTTACAGCCGTAGCTGGCTGGTGAATGTCGACTACTGTATTGAACACAAACTGGCGATCTACGCATGCGGACAGGCCGGCTATGCCAGTAAGCTGCGCCTGGGTTGCTCGTTTGTCGGTAACACGGTGTTCTTCCGCCACCGCAATCCATTGGTCGACCGACTGCTGGGACTGGTGAAAATGTTTGTTCGACCGGATCGCTCCGACCCTGCCATGGCTGCTGCAATAAGCGAAACCCAATGACCAATGACCGACGCGCCACGCCCCGACCTTTCGCCCTCTCCGGCTGGAGCCTGCAACGCAAACTGGTGCTGGCGTTCTGGCTGGTGAGCGTGATTCCGACCATGATCGCCGCGGAGCTGGCGGCCACCACGCTGTCGCAGATCTTCGACAGTAACGTGCGCATCTGGCTGCAGGAATCCTCGAAAATCGTCGAAGACGAAATCAGTGAAATCCTCCGTGAAAACGCCCGGGCCGCGAAGCTGTTCATGCGTCACACCCGCCCGCCCTCCGATCGCCAATCCGCCAGGCACGACAAGCTGACCGCCGACATCGCCGACTCGATGGGCATCGATGTGGTGACGCTGATCCGCAGCAGCGATAACAAAGTGGTGTTCAGTACCGCCGACGACAATGTCGTCAGTCAGATCAGCACCGCCCCCAAGGCCGTACTGCAGACCCTGCAAGTCGCCGGCGTCGCCACCGGCACGGTGATTTCGACCTTCGAAACCGATCAGGGTGGCGTCGACTACAAGCTGGTCATCGGCACCTTTCTGGACAACAGTTTTCTGACCAGCGTTGCCGATGTGCACTCGCTGGACCTGCGCCTGTATCTGGCCAAGGGCGATGACTTTTCGGAGATTTTCTCGACCCAGCGCTTCCAGGATCACCCTCTGCAAGTGCCGAAAAAAATCGAGCAGACCCTGCGTGAAACCAAAGGCCCGTTCGAGCAATTCACCAATAACTACAGCGGCATCTACCGACCGATCTTCAACGAAAACGGCCAACTGCAAGGGGTGATCTTCAGCGGTCTGCTGCGCCACACCAGCCTCGTTGGCCTGGTCAATCAGAGCAACCTGTTCATCCTGATTTTCCTGCTCAGCTCGGCGGCGTCACTGGCGGTCGGCTGGCTGGTCTCGCAGCGTCTGACCAAGCCGTTGCGTGGTCTGGCCCGAGGCGTACAAGCGGTGATCGCCGGCGATTATCATCAGCGCCTGCGCGTGAATGGCGGCGACGAACTGGCAGAGCTGAGCAGCACGTTCAACCACATGAGCCAGCGTCTGGAAGAGTTGCAGCATCTGGAGTCGCAACTGCGCCGTCGTGACCGTTTGCACGCGCTGGGCGAAGTCGCCATGGGCCTGGCCCATGAAATCCGCAATCCGCTGGGCATCATCAAGACCGCCACGCAACTGCTGCACCGGCGCGCCGATCTGCCGGAAACCGACAAGCGTCATCTCGAATACGTGGTCAAGGAAGTCAGCCGGATCAACGACCTGATCACCGAGTTCCTCGACTTCGCCAAACCCAGCGCGCCGATCCGTGCCACCCAGTCAGCCCGTGCACTGGTGGATGAACTGGCCGGGTTCTGCGAGCCGGAACTGTCCAGCCACAACATCGATCTGCATATCGACGATCAGGCACCCGGCGCCACGCTCTACGCCGACGCCAAGCAGCTGAAACAGGCCGGCCTGAACCTGATCGTCAACGCCATCGACGCGATGCCCGATGGCGGCCGACTGACCCTGAGCATCGCCAGCGATGCCAAATACACCATCATCAGCGTCGCCGACACCGGCCAGGGGATTGAAGCCGACATGCTCGAACGCATTTTCACCCCGTTCGTCACCACCAAGGCCTCGGGCACCGGGCTGGGGCTGGCGAAAGTGTTTTCGGTCATGGAAAACCATAACGGGCGCGTAGAATGCGTCAGCGAAAAAGATGCCGGCGCCACCTTCAGCCTGTACATTCCGGCCAATGGCGAGGATTTCGACGAGACCGACGATGACGCATAACATTCTGGTGGTGGACGACGAACCGAAACTCTGCGACCTGCTGGCCTCGGCCCTCGGTCAGAACGGCATCAGCGTGTTTACCGCCGGTAATGGCCTGCATGCGCTAAAGGTGCTGGAGAGCGAAGACATCGACCTGCTCATCAGCGACTGGCGCATGCCCGGCATGGGCGGGCCGCAGTTGCTGGCGGAAGTGAAAACCCGCTATCCACAGATGCCAGTGATTGTCATGACCGCCTACAGCACGGTGAAAAATGCCGTGGAATCGATGCGCAACGGCGCGTTCGACTACATCGCCAAGCCGTTCGACATCGACGAACTGGACATCACCGTCAGCAAGGCCCTGCAGTTTCGCGACATCCTCAAAGACAACCAGCGCATGCGCGCCGAACTCGACGAACATCAGCAGATCGACAGCCTGATCGGCGACAGCCCGAGTTTCCGCAGCGTGTTGCAAGCAGTGGACTCGGTGCGCGAAAGTGCCGCGACCGTGCTGCTCAGCGGCGAGAGTGGCACCGGCAAGGAAATGGTCGCCAGGGCCATCCACAAACACGGCAATCGCGCCGACAAACCGTTCGTTGCGGTAAACTGCGCGGCGATTCCCGAGGGGCTGCTCGAAAGCGAAATGTTCGGCCACCGCAAAGGCGCGTTCACCGGCGCCGTGGCTGATCGTATCGGGCGATTTCAGCAGGCCGACAAAGGCACGCTGTTTCTCGATGAAATCGGCGAAATGCCCCTGGCGCTGCAGGCGAAAATCCTCCGTGCCCTGCAGGAGCGGGTGATCGAGCCGGTGGGCGATACCAAGGAACGCAAAGTCGATGTACGGGTGATTGCCGCCACCAATAAAGACCTGCTGCAAGCGGTGGCCAACAAGGAGTTTCGCGAGGACCTCTACTACCGCCTCAACGTCTTTCCCATTCCCCTGCCGGCGCTACGCGAACGGGTCGAGGACATCGCGCCGCTGGCCCGGCATTTCGCCCTCACGCTCGGCGCCGCCGCTGGCAAGCGCATCAGCGGTTTCAGCGCGCAAGCCTTGCAGGCCATGACCCGCTATTCATGGCCGGGCAACATTCGTGAACTGCAGAACTGCGTGGAACGGGCGACCATCGTTGCGTCCGCCAACATCATCGAAGAGCAGGATCTGCCGGCGTATCTGTTCGCTGCGCAAGCCTCTGACAGCAGTGGCCCGCTGAGCGAAATCAACGGTGTGCCGGCGGACCTGGACGCGGCGCTGGCAGACGTCGAGAAAGCCTACATTCTCGCGGCCCTGCAACAGAGCAACGGCGTCCAGGCCGCTGCCGCGCAGTTAATCGGGATCTCCGAGCGCAGCTTCTGGTATCGCCTGAAGAAACTCGGGATCCACGTCGACAAGATCGTGCGTTGAGGTTGTGGTTTTAGCTGACTGCGCCGCCCCGGGCTTCACTCATGATCTGCCGGATCGCCCCGACAAACGTGTCCACCGGTTGCCCGCCCGTCACCGCGTACTGACCGTTGAACACCACGGTCGGCACTGAACTCACGCCACGTTGCAGCCAGAGTTGTTCTTCTTCGCGCACTTCATCGGCAAACTCGTCGGAGGCCAGAATCGCCACCGCGCGCTGGCGATCCAGACCGACGCTTTCGGCAATCTGCGTGAGTTGTGCGTGATCGGACGGATTGCCGCCATCAGTGAAATACGCCTTGAACAGCGCCTCCTTCAACGGCAATTGCAAACCCTCAAGCCCGGCCCAATGCAGCAAGCGGTGTGCATCGAAGGTGTTGTAGATGCGGCTGTTGCCGTCGGTGCGAAAAGCGAAACCGACGTCGGCGCCACGGGCACGAATCGCTTCGCGGTTTTTCTGCGACTGCTCCGGGGTCGAACCGTACTTCTCGCCGATGTGCTCGGTGATGTTCTGCCCCTCGGGGCCCATCTTCGGGTTCAATTCGAACGGCTGGAAATGAATCTCGGCCTGCACTTCATCGCGCAGAATCTCCAGCGCCTGCAGCAGACCGTACAGACCGACAACGCACCAGGGGCAGGATACGTCGCTGACAAAATCGATTTTCAGAGCGGAACTCATCACACACCTCGCAGACGGAAAACGTGCGGAAAAGTCTGCACGATACACCTGCCCGGCGTTGCACTGACAGTGATGCCCCCTTCGCGAGCAAGCCCGCTCCCACAGTGGAATACGGTGCCCATGTGGGAGCGGGCTTGCTCGCGAAGGGGCCCGAATCAACACCGCCAAAACCTCGCCTACAGCAGGTTACCGCTTGCCACCGGTTCAATCTGCGCCCAGTGCGACGTATCTTCACGATGCTGCTGCAGATACGGCAACACCGCCGCCAGCAACGGCGCCTTGAATGCTTCCTGAAAACGATGGGCCAGGCCCGGAATCAGTTTCAACTGACTGCCGCGAATATGCGCCGCCAGATGCACACCGTGCATCACCGGCAGCAACGGATCGGCCGTGCCGTGCACCACCAGGGTCGGTACCCGCAGTTGATTGAGCAATGCCACCCGGCTCGGTTCCGCAAGAATCGCCATGATCTGGCGCTTCACACCATCGGGGTTGAACGCCCGGTCGTAGGCCACCGCTGCCTGATGCAGCAACGCCTGTCGATCATCAGTAACCGCCGGACTGCCCAGTGCCGCCAACAGATCAGCCTGCTGCTCCAGCGCCACCTCGCGATTCGGCGCACCGCGTCGCGCCAGCAGTTGCACCAGCGCCGCACTCGGTGCCGGCAAGCCTTCGGCGCCGGAACTGGTCATGATCAGCGTCAGGCTCTCCACCCGTTGCGGTGCCATTGCTGCAAGATGCTGGGCGATCATCCCGCCCATGCTCGCGCCCAGTACGTGGAACTGCTCGACGTGCAGCGCGTCCATCAAACCCAGCGCGTCATCGGCCATGTCGGTCAGTGAATACGGAGCTGACACGGGCAGGCCGAGCTTGTAGCGCAGCACTTCAAAGGTCAGGTTGGCCTCGGCCGGCGCCTGGCGCCAGGTCGACAGACCAACATCACGGTTGTCGTAGCGGATCACCCGGAAACCCTGCTGACACAACGCAACCACCACTTCGTCCGGCCAGTGGATCAACTGCCCGCCCAGCCCCATGACCAGCAACAGCGCCGGATCCGACGCGCGGCCAATGCTCTGGTAGGCCAGGCTCACCTGCGCCAGATCGACCCGTTCAGTCGGTACATTGACGTCGCAACGCGAAGCCGCCATCGACGGCAGGCCGAACAACAGCGCGGCCAACAGAAAAAATAAACGCATGGAAAAACACCGAAACGCAGAACCCCAGTAGAGCGCGAGTCTGATGAAGTTTGTTCAAGCGCGCTGCCACAGTTGCGTGACAGTTTGATGAAGAGTGCCGAGCGGTCATTCGCTGTCAGCCGCAACCGTTCGTCGCAACTGTCATTTCTGTCAGTAGTGCGCACACCCGCTTTTCGTTGCACTGAGACCAGGACAACACAATCAATCCTGGAGGAAAGTTGATGAGAATCTGGATAGTTGCACTCGCACTGTTGTTCTCTGCTTGCAGCACTCCACCGATGGAGGTCACTCAGGTACCGCAGATGCCTTCAGGGGTCGGTGTCGCTGCCGAACTGCAAAAGCGCTATGACGAAACCATCAGAATGTGTAATGGCGCGTCCAGCCAGCCAGCCTTTCTCTGCTCCGGCCTGATGTTGCGCGCCACCGATACCCCGAACGGTTTCCATGTCTGGGACCCGAGTCCCGGTGCCATCGAACTGGGCGGAATGTCGTTCTCGTATTTGCGCAAAGACGCCAGTTTCAGGCACATGCCCTGGGACCGGAACAATGGCTACATCATTTACCCGGTATTGAAACGCCCGGTGGGCACTGTGCAAACCATGGTGCTGTGTGTGTTTCCCATCGACGGCGCGACATGGGGCCGGGATAAACCGGGCTGTGGTGCATCCGATGTTTACCCTGTCGTCAGTAAACGCTGCCAGTCCCAGAACATCACCACGGCCGAACAGTGGGTCGCCCACACCTTCACCCACAACGTCGATTATTTCCGCTATCAGTGCAGCTTCGATGTGCGCGACGAAATGAATGAACTCGCCGCCGACTCGTTTTATCAAGCCATCCGCGCGATCGCGCTGAAACCCGTCGGGCGTCCGGGGTTCAATGAATTCAGCGAACTCATCATCAAAACCTGGCCGAAGGGGATCCCGGCACAACTGCCCATCGAAGCATTCTTCTACGTGGATAGCGGGCTGGCCGTGGCGAGGTATAACCAACGCGACTTCTACAACGAATCAAAAGGCAAAATCGTCCCGATCATAAAACTGACGATGCCGACCTCTACGCAGAATGCGCGGTTTGAATTCCGACAAGAAGATCAGGACGTCGCGCAATCCTGCTTGCCTTGATCACTGAGGTAATTGTTGATCGCGCGTGACCTGAGGTGGACACCCACCGAAACGAATGCGCGATCAAGCGATAACTATGTACCGCAGGGCTCTGTGACGGCTCGCCTCTAATGGCATGAATGCCCGGGATTTTCCGGCCTGCATGCCTTTTGGAGCCTTGTCGCATGTCCCACGCACTGCCCCCTGCAACGGCCGATTTCGGCCTTGATCAACGACTACAGCCACACGTCGATCAAAATCTTCACCTGTTGGCGACAGCGCGTTTGAACGACTGTCACCAGCAATGGCTGGATCTCATGGCCCACCACCCCCGGCAGCCCGAAAGCGCCTGGTGGGGTGCCCGCGCGCCCGGTACTGCGTTGTCGCGTCGCGACCATGCCCTGAGTCTCTATCACCTGCATTTCGAGGCCGCGATTCAATGGGCGGATGCCGAAGGCAAGCTCGACTCCGCACAACGACACAGGCTGGCGCAGCTCCTCACACCTTCGAGCAAGATCGCTGCGGATCTGCGGGTCGCGCAACCGGTACTCAACCGTGTCGATAACAGCCGTCTGCGCTTGTACGGCACGTTGCTGATCCAGCTGGAGGAAACGGTACTGCTTTATCTGCCCGCGCACCCGCAACCGTTGATCCGTTTCGAACAGCAGACCGATCTTGAACGCTGGCTGATTGATCAGCACCCGGATCCGCTACGCACCACCTCGCTGGACTTCATCCAGTTCGGTAACGATCCGCTCACACGCGGAGTTGAACCATTGATGTCCACATCGGCAAGCACCGGCGCTGGTTGGGCCGCGCTCGACAAATTTTTTCCGGTCGCGCCCACTCTGCCTGAGAGCGCCGAGCCAACCGTCGATGAGGTTACGCCCTTTGGCTTGCTGGTGGCCGACATTCCCCTTGAGCTGCGCCGGCAGACGCTGGCGCGTGAACAGCGCGCGCTCGACCGTTTGCTTGGCGAGACCGCTGCCGCGGATCTGAACAGCCCGCAACGTCAGCAACTGGCGCAGCAGTTCGACGCGCTGAGCGAGGCCCGCCAAGCCAGTCATGATGCAGCATCGGCACTGCTAGACAACCGCGATCCACTGAAAATGCTCGAACTGCGCCATGCCACAAATGTCCATTACCACGCGCTGCTGCAGGCCCGAATCGCGGGGCTGCGCATCGAGGTCGAACTGCAACGGGTGCTCGATCACCTGAGCGTCGAGGAGCACCGGCGAATCATCGCGTTGCTGGACGCACCTGAGCGCAACCCTCAGCTGGTCGACGGGGTGATTGCCCGCGTGTCGTTGTCGGCGGCAGACCAGGACCTTCCCCACATCGAGGACCTGCATGGCGTGCTGATCATCGCCGCGTCTTTGGCGCTGGAGCCAGGCTCGACCGAAAGCCTGCTGCTCTACTGGCCGGGCCAGTTCGGCGGACTGCAGCGCTTCGATTCGCGTCTGGCGCTGGAGCAGAACCTGTTCAAGCGCTCGCCCAACGATCACGAACTGGCCCTGCACCTGACGCCACTCAAGAGCGATCCGCTCGCCTGGTCGCTTGATCAGCAGCTCTATCAGTGCGAACAACAAGCCGCGCAGATTCTGCACGACAACCCGTTGCCCACGCATGCCAGCGAGCGCAACAGCGAAATGGAAAAGCTGCGCGAACAACACCTGCCGCGCCTGACCCTGCCGCTCGCGCAGGCCCGTGAACGGGCATTTGCCGAGCGCCAGGAGCAAGATCACAGCGCCGCGCTGGCCGGCAACCTGCCCGCATGGTTCGACAACGTGGACGGCGCACACCGTGCACGGATCAAAACGCTGATCAGCCATTATCTCGTCGCCATTCGACGCGCCCATGCCTTGCTCGAGCGCGAACTCCCGCCGCGTCAGGCCTTCGCCGAAAAACGCATCGACGCCCGATTGCGCACAGACTTCTCGTTGGGAACACGTGTGTCCGTAAGCCTCGACCTGCCCGATTCCACGGTCTGGCAAAAAACCCTGATCGAGGGCGCCGCGCCCGGCACACCACAACGCAATGTCCTGACGGCCAGCGCCAGACGCAGCGACATCACCCTCGAACAACTGGCACAGGACAACATCGACCAGGACATGGGGTGGCGCCTGTTGTTCATGCGGCTCAAGGTCAGCACCGAAGACGCCGCCGACCGGCGGAGCATCGAGGCCGGGCTCAAACCGGCCTACTTGCGCAAACTGGTGACAGAACTGGATCTGCCCGGACGCTACGAAAGCCTGATTCGCCAGACGTTTTTCGGCACGCCGGCAGAACCTGTGTTCCAACAGGCCTGGCGCCGCGAATGCCTGAGCGAGCCGTGGCGCTTGATGCTCAAACTGCAAGGCGAATTCGCCCTGCTGCAAGGACACATCGACAGCGCCGGCCATGACCTGCTGAAGATTGCCATCGATGCGACAACACCTGAGGCTTACGCGGTCGATGGTCAACGCATAGCACTGCTGCCGGCGCATCTGACGGTCGGCGGTGAAGACACCGCGCATCAGGGACCGAGCACGCTCACAGGCGTGACGTTCATTGTCGAGCAAACCGCTGGCCTGACCCTGCTGTATCTGCCCGACAGCAGCGACGCCATCTTCCTGCGCCAGTACGAAACACTGGAACAGGCGCGCTTGGATCTGTTCAAGCGTTGCGTGGACAGCAAAATGGTCAACTATCTGGCCGGGCGCGCCGTGAGCGGCGATTTTGCCAGTCATGTCAGCCGGATCGAGCAGGCGCAACTGCGCAACTTCGATGCCCTGATCGGCGTCGGAATGGCATGGCCCGCTACGACATCACTCGCCAACCATCTGCTGAACGTGCACATGGGCCGGTTGCTGGAAGCCCATCGCAACAGCTCGCGCTCCAACGATGCGTTGTATCTGGAGCACTGCGCCTTGAAGTCCGGTGCGCTGTTCAATTACCTGAAAATGGCCATCGGCATGCTGCCGTTCATCGGCGCAGCGGTGGCCCTGTATGACGCCTGGAACAGCGCCAATCTGGCCGTGGCGGCGTTCTTGCGGGGTGAGATCGGTCAGGGGCTGGCCGAGGTGGAGGCGGTGCTGCTGTCACTGATCGATGCTGCCATGGACGTGCTTCCGGGGACGGTATCGGCCCCGGCTGCCGCACGTCTGGTGACCCGTCGACGGCAACGCGCGGCATGGGGCAAACCGGCCGCGATACCGACGTCCTGGCAATGGGCCCGGCAGTCGCTCGATCGCTTCAAGGGTTACGAATACGAACACGAAATTTCCCTGGCCGGCCTGCACCCTGCCACCCACGGCGTCTACCGCAACGTCTACCGCCATGTCGATGGCGACTTCATCGTCCGTCAGGGCCGCACCTATCGCGTCCAGCTCGGCGATGCACCGCGCGGCTGGAGACTCTACGGCACCTGGCTTCGCGGCTACAAACAGCCGATCGCCCTCGACGAAAGCGGCCAGTGGAACACTCACTACGCGGTGTTCGGCACCGTGATGGAGGGGGGCGGCGCAGGCGGCGGCGCGGTACTCGGGCATCTGGCTGACGGCATGGATCCGCTCTGGCCCGCCCCGATCCGCCAGTGGTTGCCGCGCTGGTGGACCGATCGGCAACTGCGCAGGCAATTGACCCTGACCAACACCGCCGATGCCTACACCCGGCGCCTTGATACCCAGACGCGCAGTTCCAACCAACTGTTGGAGCGTTACAACCGGTTGTTGGAGCGTGACAACCAACTGTCCATTGCCGAGCGTCAATCTCTGGAAGCGACGGTCGATACCGCCTGCCTCAACGATATCGGACTGGCTCAGGAGCTCTACCAGAACGTTGCCGAACTACTGCCACTGAGTCACGGCAGAAAACGCCTGCTGCTCGAAGACATTCAAAGTCGCTGCGCATGGGCGCTGGTGGATCGCTCAATACAGCGCGCCGCGATTTCCCGCCAACGCCTGCTGGAGCATCTGAACAGTGTCGACGCACTCGTTGCGCAGTCCGATGCGACGCCCTTCGATGACACCACAGCGCATTTAAGCCTCATGGCCCAACGCAAAGTCGTGCGCAAAAACTTCCTCAAGGAATTCGATCACCAGCACGGGCTCATCGAACAGGCCAATCTGTGGAACAGCCGCATCACCAACCGCGCACACAAAGCCAAAATGACAGCGGAGCTTGCGCCACTCAACCAACGGTTTGGCGAAACCACGCACTATTACCTCAGAACCGCGCACATTCTGGAGATCATTACCCACTATGAAGCGGTCGACGATCTGTCCTGGGTCTACTTCCACGTTCAACTCAAAGAAGCACGAGTCAAGGTCGGACGGGCGCTGCTGACGCAGCATCATCTACCGGATGTGCAGGCCAGCCTTGCACAGCGCAACCGGGTGATCGAGGACTGCCTGGACACCTACGCAGGCTTTCGTCGGCAGTTGAACGCGTGGACGCTGGGTTATCCCCAGCACCTCGATCTTGAACAGGTCAAAGCGTTTCTCGATGGTCTGACCAAGGTTGAACAACATGCTCGCCAAGCGATCAGGCAGCGTCCGGCGATCAAGCCCAAAGAAGCGGGCGGCAAGCAATTGTTTGAAACCGAGGACAACCAATTGCTGATCGGTATCGAAAGTATTGATGCCGGAACCCGGCAAAAGCGCTTCACCATCGAAGGCATCGACGGTTATCAGGAAACCTGGTTACCGCGTTCGAGCGGCAAATACCATTTGCACGCTCAACCGGCGGCCTCTGCGCCCCCCTTGCCAGCCAACGTGCAGCCGCTGCTGAAAGAAGCCCGAAAGCGCCTGGCCGGCGTCCAGGCCTATAACAGCAAAGTCACCGGTTACGCGAGACAAGACATGCTGCCCGTCGATCTGGAACACATGTTAGGCAGTGAAGCGACCGAACTGAGCACCCGTGCGAACGCCATCGCACGGCTCTCGCCAGCCGAGCCACTGGTCGTGCAATTGCAGGACCAGGCCCAGGAATTGATAAGCCTCGGCCGTACGTTGCGCATCGATCAGTCACTGCGCAGCAGAACCCCTACCGAGGGTTATCTGGACTATCTGCTGCAACAGAAAATGCTCGATATCCGCAAGGAAGGCGCAATGCGCGCGCTGGGCAAGCGCGCTGACGGGCGCAAGGACTTTCTCCAGGAATATGAGGTGCGCGACCTCACCGCCAACCCGCCACGCACGCTGTGGTACGCACACTTTCACTACACCTCGGACAAAGTGCCGTTCCACGACTTCGTCAAAGCCCATCTGAAATTGCCAGAGCAGCGCAATCTCGGCCTGCAATGGCAACAGGCCCAAGCGACCAGCGGCGCTCAGGTCGAGGCGATCTGGCGCGGTGATATCGGCAAACCGCTGGGCATCCAGCATTTCGCCAACCTCTAAGACAGAAAAACAGCGGGGCACAGGAAGTGCCCCGCTGCGACTTCAGCGGTCGACAGCCCCGCCAACATGAGACAAACTCACCGTCTTCGCCCTGTTCACAAATTTTATTCATGGAGCCCTGCGGTGCTTGAAATCCGTCATTTGAAAACCCTGCATGCCCTGCGCGAAGCCGACAGCCTGGTCGATGCCGCCGACCGCCTGCACCTGACCCAATCGGCGCTGTCCCACCAGTTCAAGGAACTGGAGGAGCGCATGGGCATGCCGTTGTTCGTGCGCAAGACCAAACCGGTGCGCTTCACCAGCGCCGGTTTGCGCCTGCTGCAACTGGCTGATGCAACCCTGCCGCTGCTGCGCGCCGCCGAACGCGACATAAGCCGACTGGCCGGTGGCACTGCCGGGCGCCTGCACATGGCGATCGAGTGCCACAGCTGCTTCCAGTGGCTGATGCCGACCATCGACCAGTTCCGCGATGCCTGGCCGGAAGTCGAACTCGACCTCGCCTCGGGCTTCGCCTTCGCTCCGCTGCCGGCACTGGCCCGTGGTGACCTGGACCTGGTGGTGACCTCCGATCCGCTGGACATCGCCGGTATCACCTACGTGCCGCTGTTCACCTACGAAGCGATGCTCGCGGTTGCCAACCAGCATCCACTGGCGAGCAAACCCTACATCGTGCCCGAAGACCTGCTGACTGAAACCCTGATCACCTACCCGGTGGAACGCGATCGGCTGGACATTTTCACCCGTTTCCTCGAACCGGCCGACATCGAACCGGCGCAGGTCCGCACTTCGGAGCTGTCGGTGATGATGATGCAACTGGTCGCCAGCGGCCGTGGCGTCTGCGGCATGCCGCACTGGGCGCTGCACGAGTACAGCTCGCGTGGCTATGTGAAGGCCAAGCGGCTGGGCGAGAAAGGCCTGTTTGCCACGCTGTACGCGGCGATCCGCGCCGACATGCTGGATGCGCCGTACATGCGCGATTTCCTGCTGACGGCCAAGGACACGTCGTTCTCGACGCTGGATGGGGTCAGCGCGGTGCGCTGATTCACCCAACTCGATCGCCCTGCTTGAACATTTGCGGGATAAAAAGATTCATTGTGGTGAGGGGATTTATCCCCTCACCACAAAAGCCCCTCACTTAGGGGGCGATCAGAGTTCACGCCACATGTGGATCTTGTCGAAGTAGTCTTCGCCGACCCGTACCGCCAGCGGCTCAAGCCCGAACTGGATGAAGCCGCAGCGCTGGTACAGGTTGAACGCGGCGTCATTGCCGGCGGTGACGGTGAGCTGGACGACTTTCAGTTCGGGATGGTTTTGCGCTTCGGCCAGCGCGGCCTGCACCAATTCATGCCCCAGACCGTGCTGACGAAAGTCGGCTGACACATACATACCGAACAGGGTGGCCTTGTGGCGGGCCTTTTCCCGGGGTTCGAAGGCCAGGCCGACGATCCCGGCCAACGTGCCTGTTTCGAACGCGCCAAGCACCACATCGAGCTTGCTGGTCAGGCGCCCTTCCCACCAGCTCAACGGCATCACTGCGCGCTCGCGCACACTGGAGGTGAACGCCTGCGGGTGGCGGTCGTAGGCCTCCAGCATCAATTCGCGGTAGGCCAGCGCGTGGCTGGCGTCCAGCCGTTCGATCCACATGTTCAGGCCGTCCTGCGTTGTTCCAGCATCAGGCGCACCGCCAGGCCACCGAGCACAAAGCCCATGAAGTAGCGCTGGATTGCCAGCCACGTCGGGTTACGCACGAACCACGAGGCAATGCCTGCCGCAAACAACGCGATCAGCAGATTGACGCTGAAACTGACGCTGATCTGGGTCAGGCCGAGGATGATGCTCTGGGTGAACACCGAGCCGTGTTCGGGGGTGATGAATTGCGGAAACACCGAAAGGTAGAAGACCGCGATTTTCGGGTTCAAGGCGCTGGTGAGAAAGCCCATGGTGATCAGTCTGCGCGAGGAGTCCGGCGGCAATTGCTGCGCCTCGAACGGCGAGCGCGCACCGGGTTTCACCGCTTGCCAGGCCAGCCACAGCAAGTACAGCGCACCGGCCCACTTCAACACTTCATAGGCCATCGGCACCGCCAAAAACACCGCAGTCAAACCGGCAGCCGCCGCGAACATGTGCACGAAGAATCCACCCACCACGCCCAACAACGACGTGACCCCGGCCTTGCGTCCCTGACAGATCGAACGCGAGATCAGGTAAATCATGTTCGGCCCCGGCGTCAGCACCATCAACAGCGCGGCGGCGGCGAAGATCAGCAAGTCTTGAAGCGGGATCATGGCAGTGTCCTTTGCGTGAATGTTCAGGCGAGCGCGGTCAGCGAATTGCGATAAAACGGCAGGATCAGGTCGCGTGTCAATGGCGCCAGCACCAGACCAGCGTCAGTGGCCGGGTCGATCCAGAGCACTTCCTCGATTTCGGCAGCCGGGGTGACTTCGACATCAATGGTCAGTTGAAAGATCTCCGCTTGAACGACAAACCCCGGCTCGTTGGCCGCAGGCGCCGAGAACTGGCCGAGAAAAGACGCCTGCGCCGGATCGATCTGCAGGCCCAGCTCTTCCTCCAGCTCACGGGCCAGCGCATGCACCGGCAACTCATGCGCTTCGATCTTGCCGCCCGGTTGCATGAACGCCGTGGTGCCGCGCTTGCGCACCAGCAGGGTCTGGCCTTCAGTGTTGAGCAACAAGGCGGCGGCAATACGGATAAGACGTGGAGGTGCAACGGATGCAGAGGTCATGGGTCAGCCACCGGCCTGGAAAAACCGCAAGGATCCCATGCCCGTCCAATGACGTCACCTCGCAGATCACTCCCCCAAGGCCTTGAGCGCGGCTTCAACCTCCTCCGGCACTTTGACGAAAATCTTGTACTTGCCACCCTCCATGGCTTCGAAAGCAATCAGCTTTTCCACCAACAGCGCGCTGAGGACCTTGCCGGCGTTGAGCAGCAACATGCCGTTATCGGCATTCAGGTTGCGCGCCAGAATCATCCCCGCGGCCAGATCCCGAGTGGTCAGCACCTTGACCGACGGATCGGCCAGCGTGATGTCGTTGAGGAATGCGGCACACACCAGAATGAAATCTTCGACCAGATCAGGATCGTACAAACGCCCGGCGTACTGGCGCAGGTACAGCAGCGCTTCGTCGCTGTTCATCTGCCGCTCGAGGATCAGGCCCCGCTGCAACTCGACGAAATCCACCGCCAGTTTCAGCAGGCGTGAACCGAACGGAATGCCCTCGCCCTTGAGCCGGTCAGGAAACCCGCTGCCGTCCCAGCGTTCCTGATGATGCAGGATCAGGCGTGCCGCATCTTTCATCGGGTCCAGCGTCATGAGCAACGATTCGCTCTGCTTCGGGTAACTGCGATAACGCTCGCGATCGTTTTGGCGCAACAGATCCGAGGGCGTGGTCATCATGCCGTCGGTCCAGCTCAGCTTGCCGACGTTATACAGCGCTGCGGCCATGGTCAGGTCGCGGCTGGTGGCCTCGTCCAGCCCGTGCTGTCTGCAGTAGCTGCGCACCAGTTCGATGATCTGCCGGTTGGTCTGTTTGGCAGGCGGCAAACGCAGATTGGCCAGCAGCGAGAACACTTCAGTGCCGGTGACATAGCTGTGCTTGAGCTCTTCGTAAGCCAGATCGAGCATGTCGGCGGTCTGCTGCAGTTCGGCGGTGCGCGCCGCGACATGTTTTTCCAGGGTGCTGTTGAGCAGTTTGAGCTGGTCGTTCTGTACCTGGGTCAAGCGCTCCAGGCGCTGGCGTTCCTGCTCGGAATGCTGGTGCTCGAGGGACTGGCGCAGGATCAGCAGCATCTCTTCGTCATTCCACGGTTTGCTGATGTAACGGTGAATCTGCCCGTCATTGATGGCTTTGATGATGGCCCCGGGGTCGGCATAGCCGGTGAGCATGATCCGCGCAGTCTCAGGGTATAGCTGACGGACATGGGCCAGTAACGACGCTCCGTCCATGTTCGGCATGCGTGCATCGCTCATCACCAGGTTCACCGGCTGCTGCGCGAGCATGTCCAGCGCCTGGGCACCACTGGTGGCCAACAAAACATCATAGGGCTGGCCGCGCAACAGGCGGCGCAGGCTGTTGAGGATCGATTCCTCGTCATCGACCAGCAGCACCGTGGGTCGATGCGACGGCATCGGGGCGGATTGCTCTTCCATGGCATGGCCTCAAGCGAAAACAGGGGTTGACGACGCACCGACCGACCGCCGTACTGGTGCGCGCTTGAGTCCAAGGCTAGATGATTTTTGCCTGCATTCACGCAAATCTTCGTCCGGCGCCGCAAGCGCAGTACCGAGGGGCCGACTATGCTGTACACGGCGCAGGACTCCATCGGCTTACGAACAGGCAAATGGCGAGGGAAAAGGATGCCCCGGATGACAACAGCACACCTCTGCGTGAGTGGCGCGACATGAGCACGCCAACCGCGCAGATCAATCGCCGCGTGCTCATTGTCGACGACAGTCCGGCGATCCATGGCGATTTCGCCAAGATTCTCAGCCCGGTCGTCCCCGGCGACGATGGCTTGGGCGAAACCGAGAACCTGTTGTTCGGCACCCCGTCCGCCAAACAAACCCAACATTTCGAACTGGATTCGGCTTTTCAGGGCCGCGAAGCGCTGGACAAAATCGAAGCCGCGCTGGCTGAAAACCGCCCGTATGCCATGGCCTTCATCGACATGCGCATGCCCCCGGGTTGGGATGGCCTGGAGACCATCGAACGGCTGTGGCAAGTCGATCCCAAGCTGCAAGTCGCACTGTGCACGGCCTATTCCGACTACTCCTGGGAAGACATTGACCGTCGCCTGGCACTGAACGACCGATTGCTGATCCTGAAAAAGCCCTTCGACGCGATCGAGATCCGGCAGATGGCCAGCGCCCTCACGGTCAAATGGCAGATGACCGAAGACGCCGAACTGAAGATGAACCTGCTGGAAAACGCCGTGCAGGAGCGCACCCGCGAACTGTCCGACGCCAACATCATTGTGCAGAACAGCCCGACCATCCTTTACCGCTTGCGCGGCGATCCTTCGTTTGCCCTGATGTACATCTCCCACAACATCACCCGTTACGGGCATGTCGCCGCCGACCTGGTGGGTTCGCCCAACTGGGCGCAGGAACTGATTCACCCGGACGATCACGCCATCGTCGATGCGGCCATGGCCCGGGTGCTGGATCGGCATGCATCGGGCGCATCCATAGAATTCCGGATGCGCACCGGCCAGGGCACCTGGCGCTGGGTGGAGAACCGCTACATCCCGGTGCGCGATCATGACGGCCGACTGCTGGAAGTCGAAGGCATCATCCTCGACATCACCGAACGTCGCCTGGCCGAGGACAAACTGGCGTTGCTGGCCCGCTCCGATGGCCTGACGGGCCTGGCCAATCGCGCCACACTGATCGAACGCCTGCATCAGGCGTTTGCCGCCGCGCGACGGGGCGCCATGCCGTTCGCGGTGTTCTATCTGGATCTGGACCACTTCAAGCGGATCAATGACACCCTGGGCCACCCGGTGGGCGATCTGCTGCTGCAGGAGGTCGCCCGGCGCATCAAGTTCGGCGTGCGCGAAAGCGACGTGGTGGCGCGCCTGGGCGGCGACGAATTCGCGATCCTGCAACTGGACGTCAGTGACCCGACCCAATCGGCCACGATGGCCGCCAACATCCGCGACACGCTGCTGGCGCCCTACAACCTGGCCGGTAATGCGCTACACATTTCGGTGAGCATCGGCATCAGCAGTTACAGCGACCTCAGCCTCGATGCCGACAGCCTGCTCGGGCAGGCCGATATGGCGCTGTACCGCGCCAAGGAAATGGGCCGCAACCAATATCACTTCCACTCAGAGGAGATCTCTCGGGAAGTGGCCGAACGCATGACCCTCGTCAGCGAATTGATGACCGCCCTTGAGGGCAATGAGCTGCGGCTGCATTACGCGCCAGAAATTGATCTGCACAGCGGCAGGATTCTGGGCATGGAGGCACAGATCCTTTGGCAACATCCCCGGCGCGGCCTGCTGCCGGCATCGGACTTTGTGCCGATCGCGGAGAAAACCGGCGCGATCATTCCTCTCGGACGCTGGGTGCTGGATCACGCCTGCCACCAGATGCATCTGTGGCGTAATGAAGGGGTCGCACCGCCGGTGATGGCGATCAAACTCTCGCTGGCGCAACTCAAGAGCGGCCCGGAACTCATCTACAACGTGCTGCGCACCACTGCCCGCTGGGAACTCGCCCCCTGGGACCTGCGTTTCGATGTCACCGAGGCCACGCTGGCCCAGACCAAGTGGACGCACAACGATGCACTGCCGCGCCTGCGTGAACTGGGCGTGACCATCGCCATCGATGATTTCGGCACCGAATACTCCTCGTTCGACTACCTGAAAACCTACCGGGTCAACCACCTCAAACTGGCCCAGAGTTTCATCGACAGTGCGGCCCACGATGTGGCCGGCGCCAACGCCCTGCGTGCCATCGTCAACTTCGCCCGGGACCTGGACATCGGCATCATCGCTGAAGGTCAACCGTCGCCGGATCAGTCTTGCGCGCCGCCCGCCGCAGCCCCGCTGCCCAGCGCGCAGGGACTGTATTTCAGCGCGGCGGTCAGCGCCGAGCAGGCCGGGCGACTGCTCAAGGACAGCCCGCGTCCGGCACCGAAGGAGGACGAGGCGTGAAAACCCCTTTTCCCCAGACCAACCGGCGCATCCTGATCATCGACGACACGCCGGTGATTCACGATGACTTTCGCAAGATCCTCGCGCCGCAGGTTCCGGACACTGCCGACCTGCATCAACTGGAACAGACGCTGTTCGGCACTCGCCAGGCGCCGCACCTGAGCTTCCAGCTCGACTCCGCCTATCAGGGTCAGGAAGCCCTGGCGCTGGTCAAACGAGCGCTCGCCAGCGGCACTCCCTATGCCCTCGCCTTCATCGACATGCGCATGCCGCCCGGCTGGGATGGCCTGGAAACCATCGAGCAATTGTGGCGGGTCGACCCCAACCTGCAGATCGCCTTGTGCACGGCGTACAGCGACTACAGCTGGGAGGCGATGGCCGAACGTCTGGAGTTCGGCGACCAGTTGCTGATCCTGAAAAAACCGTTCGACAGCCTGGAAATCCGTCAGATGGCCAACGCCCTGACCTGGAAATGGCAGCTGGCGCAGGACGCGGCACTGAAGATGCTCAGCCTTGAGCAGAGCGTCGAGGCGCGGGTTCACGAACTGCTCAAAGTCTCGCACCTGCTGCAATACGACAGCCTCACGGAGCTGCCCAACAGCACCCTGCTGGGTGATCGCCTGAGCCAGGCCCTGGCCGTGTGCCGGCGCCATGACAAACAACTGGTGGTGATGTTCCTCGGCCTGGATCGCTTCAAGCGCATCAACAATGCGCTGGGCCATCCGGCGGGCGACGAAATGCTCAGGCGGGCTGCCAGGCAACTGTTGTCCTGTGTCCGCGGTTCAGACTCGGTGTTTCGCTACGGCTCCGATGAGTTCGTGGTGATCCTCGGCGACATCGACCACCCCCTGCAAACTCACGGCATCGCGGAAAAACTCCTCGCCGCCATTCGCCTGCCGCAAGCGATTGCCGGCCATGACGTCAGCGTCACCGCCAGCCTGGGCATCAGCGTCTACCCCGCTGACGGCCTCGAAGCCATCGAGCTGATCAAGAAGGCCGAGACCGCGATGCGCAACGTCAAGGAACAAGGTCCCGACAACATCGGCTTCTTTATCGAGGCCATGAACCAGCACGCCCGGGAACAACACGGCATCGAGTCGGGCATTCGCCGCGCCCTGCACGAGCACGAATTCGTCCTGCACTATCAGCCGAAAATCGACCTGCGCACGGCCACGGTAGTCGGTGCCGAAGCATTGATACGCTGGCAGAAACCGGGGCATGGCTGGGTCTACCCTTCGGACTTCATTCCGGTGGCCGAGGACAGCGGTCTGATCGTGCCGCTGAGCAAATGGGTCCTGGCGCAAGCCTGTCGTCAGACCCGCGCCTGGCAAACAGCCGGGCTGCCGCTGATTCGTATGTCGGTGAACATGTCGCCCATCGATTTTCGCCAGCGTGACTTCGTCGATGGCGTCGCACACGTGCTTGAGCAGACAGGTCTGGCGCCCGAATGGCTGGAGCTGGAAATCACCGAAGGCGTGCTGATGCAAAACGTCGAGGCGACGATGACTGCGCTCAATCGCCTGAAGGCGCTGGGCACGCGCCTGGCCATCGACGACTTCGGCACCGGCTATTCCAGCCTGAGCTACCTGCGGCGGTTTCCCATCGATGTGCTGAAGATCGACCAGTCGTTCATTCGCGGCCTGAGCGATGACCGCAACGATGCCGCGCTGGTGAGTGCCATCATCAACCTGGGCAAGGGTCTGGGGCTTAAAGTCATCGCCGAGGGCATTGAAACCGCCGAACAACTGGCCTTTCTCAAGGCGCATCACTGCGAGGAAGGTCAGGGCTACTTTTTCAGCAAAGCCCTGCCGGCAGACGCGTTTGCACATTTGCTGGCTGGCACCGAGCCTGCGCCGTGGACGATTTGATCAACACCGTAAAAACCGGCCTTGAGTCAGGGAGACGATTGCCGATGAGCCTTTTCCACCACGCCATGGCGTTGCTGCTGTGCGGATTCTGCGCCGGGGCCAGTGCCGATCCGCTGGACGAGCCCCTCAAACCCTTGCCCGGCGTGCCGCAGCAGGATGCCCGGCGGGTGGACCTCGGGAAGCGGTTATTCCACGAACCACGGTTATCGATCAACAACACGCTGTCCTGCGCCAGCTGCCACCAGCTGGACAGGAACGGTGCCGACAGCCGTGCCTTGTCGCTGGGCTTCGACGGCAAACCGGTGGCCGTCAACACGCCGACCGTGTTCAACGCCGCCCTCAACTTCCGCCAGTTCTGGGATGGCCGCGTCGAAACGCTGGAGGAACAAAGCAACGTCGTCATTACCAGTCCACATGAAATGGGCAGCGACTGGAGCACCGTTATCGAGCGGATCGCCAACGACCCCGACTACCGTCGCGATTTCGCCGCCACCTACCCGGACGGCGTGACCCAGGCCAATGTCCAGCAGGCGCTGGCCAGTTTCGAACGCACCTTGCTGACGCCCAACTCACGCTTCGATCAATACCTGCTGGGCAACACCGACATCCTCACCCTGGAGGAGAAGTACGGTTACCAGCGCTTCAAGGAATACGGCTGCATCGCCTGCCATCAGGGGGTGAACATCGGCGGCAACATGTTCCAGAAATTCGGCGTGTTCGGCGATTACATTGCCGATCGCGGCAACCCGACCGTGGCCGATCAGGGCCGCTTCAACGTCACCGCCGATGAAGCGGACCGGGCCGTGTTCAAGGTGCCGAGCCTGCGCAATGTCGCGATCACCGCACCGTACTTTCACGACGGCTCGGCGCCCACCCTCGAACGGGCGGTGGATGTGATGTTCCAGTACCAGTTGGGGCGCATGCCGAGCGAAGAGGATAAACGGCTGATCATTCTGTTTCTCACGACTCTCACCGGCCAATGGGCAGGCAAGCCATGATCAACATCTCTCGTCGGCGCAGTCTGCTGTTGCTCACACTGGTCGCCCTGGTGCTGGCCTCGATCCTGCTGTTTCTGTACTTCAAATCCAGCTCCGACCAGACCATGACGTACACCGAGTCGCGGGATCTGATCCGGCAGATCAAACAGCAGAATTCGCAGTGGGAAAACGAAATCCTCAAGGCCCGCGTGGCAATCACCCACAACTACGACCCGCTGGTGTCACCGATGAACGAGATGAACCGGCTCTGGGCGCGCTTCGACGCGATCGAGTCCGGGCATGGTCGCAACGACTCGGCGCAATGGAACGAGGCCCACGAGGGTTACCTGCAGGCGATGCAGGAAAAGACCCGTCTGGTCGAACAGTTCAAATCGCACAACGCGCTGTTGCGCAACTCCCTGGCATTTTTGCCCACCGCCGAAGACGACATCCAGCAGCAACTGGCCAACCTGTCGGACTACGATCAATCACAACTGGAAAACATCACCACCGATACCTACGACCTGCTGCTCAGTGCCCTGGAGTTCGCCCAGGTCACCTCCGATGACCGGGCCGCCGACATCGAAGTTGGCCTGAACAAACTGGCGGTGAACGCACAGCGCCTGCCGCAGGTATTTCAAACGCCGATCAAAATTCTCAGCAACCACATCACCCTGATCGCTCGCGAGCAGCCACAGGTCAATCAGTTGCTCGAAAGCATCGAAAACATCCCCGTGGCCGACCGCCTCGACAACATCACCACCATGCTCGACCGCGATCAGCAGCGCGCCGATCTGGTCGATCGGCAGTATCACTTCTACCTGCTGCTGTTTTCGGTCCTGTTGATGATGTCGCTGGTGTGGCTGGCCATCCGCCTGATCGGCAGTTTCGCCGAAATCAACCGGGTCAATAGCGCCCTGCAATCGGCCAACGACGCGCTGGAGCAACGGGTCGAGGAGCGCACCCGGGAACTGCGGGACGCCCAGAGCGAACTGCTCGACGCGGCACGTCAGGCCGGCATGGCTGAAATCGCCACCAACGTGCTGCACAACGTCGGCAATGTACTCAACAGCGTGAACATCTCCAGCGACCTGATCACGCGCAAGCTGCGCAGCAGCAAGACCCAGGGCCTGGGCAAGGCCATGCAACTGATCAACGAACACCCGGATGACCTCGGTGCGTTCCTCAGCGAAGACGCCAAGGGCAAATTGCTCCCTGGTTACCTCAACCAGCTGGTGGGCGCGATTGCGCAGGAACAGCAGGAAATGGTCGACGAATTGAACCAGATGAACAAAAGCGTCGATCACATCAAGGACATCGTTGCCACCCAGCAGTCCTATGCTGGCGCCAACAGCATGACCGAACCGCTGTTCATCAACGAGTTGCTCGAAGACGCGTTGCGCATGAATGCCGGGGCCCTGACCCGACACCACGTCACGGTGGTCAAGGAATACGCCGAAGTGCCGCAGGTGATGGGCGACAAACACCGCTTGCTGCTGATCCTGATCAACCTCATCAGCAACGCCAAATACGCCATGTCCGACCTGAGCAACCGTCCCCGCACCATGACCCTGGCGGTAAAAGTCGTCGATGACAGCTTTCTCGAAATCAGCGTCAAGGACGATGGCGAAGGCATCGCACCGGAAAACATGACACGGATCTTTGCCCACGGTTTCACCACCCGCAAGGAAGGCCACGGCTTCGGTCTGCACAGTTGCGCCCTGGCGGCCATCGAGATGAACGGGCACCTCACCGCGCACAGCGACGGACCGGGCACAGGTGCGTTGTTCACTTTGCAGATCCCCCTGATCAGCGTCACGGAGAACGCATGAGCGAGCATTCGAACCGCCGCATTCTGCTGATCGACGACATGCCGTCGATTCATGAAGACTTCCGCAAGATTCTCGCGCCGGCTGCCGCGCAATCGCAGGAACTGGACGAAATGGAAGCCGCCCTGTTCGGTGCGCAGACCCGCCCCCAGCGCCCGCTGTTCGAGCTCGATTGCGCCTATGGCGGCGAGGAAGGCCTGGGCAAACTGATGCAGGCCCTGCAGGAACAACGCCCCTACGCGCTGGCCTTTGTCGACATGCGCATGCCCGACGGCTGGGACGGCGCGAAAACCATCGAGCATCTCTGGCAACAGGATTCGCTGTTGCAGGTGGTGGTCTGTACCGCCTATTCGGATTATTCCTGGGATGAACTGCTGGAACGTCTGCAGGCGCATGACCGGTTGCTGATTCTGAAAAAGCCGTTCGACAACATCGAAGTGCAGCAGATGGCCAACACCCTGCTGACCAAATGGCAGATGACGGAACGCGCCTCGTTGCAGATGCATCACCTGGAACATCTGGTCGATCAGCGCACCGCTCAGTTCAAGCAGGCCAGCGAAGAGCTGCAGCGAGAAATCGATGAACGCAAGCAACTGGAAAGTCAGCTGGTGCAGTCGGAAAAGCTCGCTTCACTGGGGCAAATGGCAGCCGGCGTGGCCCATGAAATCAATAATCCGATCGGCTTCATCTCCTCCAACCTCGGCACCCTCGACGGCTACTTCAAACAATTGCTGAGCGTACTCGATGCCTGGCAGACGCTGGGACACACGCCGGACAGCGAGTCCGTGGCCCGGCTTGAGCAACTGCGCAAAGACGTCGATCTGGATTTTCTGCTCGAAGACATCCCGGTGCTGATCCGCGAATCCAAGGAAGGCATTGGCCGCGTCGGGCAGATCGTGAAGGACCTCAAGGATTTCTCCCGGGTCGATACCCATCAGCAATGGCAGTGGGCCAATCTGCAACAAGGTATAGAGTCGACCCTTAACATCGTCGCCAGTGAACTCAAGTACAAGGCCGACCTGATCAAGGAATATCAGCCGCTGCCGGACATCGAATGCCTGCCGTCGCAAATCAATCAGGTGATCATGAACCTGGTGGTCAACGCCGCTCAGGCCATGGGCCCCGAGCGCGGCACCATCACCTTGCGCACCGGGCAACAACAAGACACGGCCTGGGTGGAAGTCGCGGACACCGGCGCGGGGATCGCGCCAGACATCCTGCAGAAAATCTTCGATCCGTTTTTCACCACCAAACCGGTCGGCCAGGGCACCGGACTTGGCCTGTCGCTGTCCTACGGCATCGTCAAAAAACACGGTGGCGACATTTCGGTACGCAGCGAACCGGGCGTGGGCACGACCTTTCGCGTCGAGTTGCCGATGCGCCAGAGCCGGCCCGCGGCCTGAGGTGTGGACGTTCGGCGAATGTTTCGGGGGTGGATTTGTTGTTTTTGGATCAAACAGGTGTGTTGTCTGGATGGGCCTCTTCGCGAGCAAGCTCGCTCCCACGGGGGGGTGTGGTCACCACGGTCAATGTGGGAGCGAGCCCGCTCGCGAAGGCGTCAGCCGAGACACTTCAGAATCCGGATCAGCGCACCGGAATCAGCAACTCGCGCAAACCGCAAGCGTGCTCCACCACCTCCCCCGGCAGCTTCAACCGCTGATCATCCAGATAGCGATAATCCTTTCGCGCAATCTCCAGTTGAGCGAAATCCAGCTCGACGCTGAACGTCCCTTCTTCACGCCCCGCTTCGAACAGCAACGTCCCCAGCGGATCCACCAGAGCACTGCCACCGGCGAACATCAAGCCATCATCCCCGGCCTCGACGCGGTTGACCATCAGCGCGAACGCCTGATTCTCCTGGGCGCGGGCCGTGATCGCGGTGCGGTGGGTCGGCGCGTACGGGTCCATGTTGCCGTTGGTCACGATCAGCAACTCGGCGCCCAGTTGCGCCAACGCACGGGCGGACTCGGGGAATTCGATGTCGTAGCAGATCAACAAGCCCACGCGCACGCCATTCCACTCGCAGGTGGCATAGCGGTCGCCCGCCTCGAACACGCCGCGATCCGAGGCCCAGAGGTGGGTCTTGCGGTATTTCAGGGCGATGCCTTCGGGGGTGATCAGCAGCGTGGTGTTGTAGAAACGACCGTTGTCGTTCTCGGCCATGCCGATCACCACGCCGATGTTGCGCTGGCGGGCGGCGGCCAGCACAGTGCTGACGGTCGGGCCGTCCACCGGCTCGGCGATCTGCGCCACAGTGTCGGCGGTCGGGAAGCCCATCAGGTGGGTTTCCGGGAACACGATCAGTGGCGTGTCAGCGGCGCACGCGGCGATCGCCGCGAGGGCACGTTCGAGGTTGTACGCCGTGTCTTGGTCACGGCCCGCCAGTTGGGCGAGTTCGACTTTCATCGCGAGTCCTTGTGGTCATGGCCGGGCGCGGAAAGATTGCCCGGTGGCTGTCTGTGGGCCAGTATGCGCAGCAAGCAACCGGCCAGGGAATCACGCGGCCGAGGTAACCCGATAGGGGTAGTCCATGTCCGTTTCGTTTGATGACATCACCTGGCACCGCGCCGTCGGCCAACTGATCGACGCGCTCGACAAGCCCAATTTCTGGGCGCAACTGGTGCGCCTGCTCGACCAGTACGTGCCGTTCGATAGCTGGGTGGCGCTGCTGTTCAGCGCCGATCAGCACCCGCAGGTCTTCGCCGAATGCCCTGGCGAGGACGGCAGTCCCGACCCGCTGTTTCAGGATTATCTGCGCGGGTTGTACCGGCTGGATCCCTTCTACATCGACTGCCGCGAGCAGTCGCGCACCGGGTTGTACCGCCTGTCGGAGGTGGCGCCGGAGCATTTCGAGCTGACCGAGTATTACCAGCGATACTTTCGTCTGAATGTGGTCGCCGACGAAATCCAGTTCAATTGCCAGCTTGAAGGCGAACGCACGCTGTGTCTGTCGCTGGGCAGTGAAAAACGTTTCACTGGCGAACAGATTGCTTTGCTGTCTTTGATCCAGCCATGGGTACTGGGCCTGTTGCGCCAGCGCCTGCCGTACGAGATCAACGCAACCGTGGCCCTCGCAGCCGCGCCTGCACCGGTCGACTGGCGCGTGCAACTGGAAGCCTCGGTGCAACAACTCAAGGGCGCGCAACTGACTGCGCGGGAACTGGATGTCGGGCGTTTGATGCTCAGCGGTTGCTCCAGTAAAGAAATCGCCCGTAAGCTGGAAATCTCCGTAGAAACCGTGAAAGTCCATAAGAAACACATGTACAGCAAGCTGGGGATCAAATCCCAGTCGGAGCTGTTTTCGATTTTTCTTCAGGCGCAAAACGCCTGACAACGCGTTGAAATGCTTTCCTGTGGGAGTTGAGTTCCTGTGGTGAGGGGATTCATCCCCGATGGGCTGCGCAGCAGCCCCAAGTCTATGCATGCGGACTTTCAGTTAAACCGCGGTGAATGGTTTTGGGGCGGCTTCGCCACCCATCGGGGATGAATCCCCTCACCACAATAGATCTCATCAACAGGCCCGCCTGCTGCCGCAGGTTTGCAAACTATTGAGTCCGAACCAAGGAAACCGTATGAGCCTGTCACTCCTGAGCCGCTACGCCTTCTTTGCCGTCTGCGTGATTTTCACCCTCGCCAGCCTGCCCTTTCTCGACCACGACTGGCTGTGGCCGATCACCGCCGTCACCGGCGTGCTGAGCCTGCTCGGTCTGTTCGACCTGATGCAGAGCCCGCACGCGGTACGCCGCAACTACCCGATCCTGGGCAACATCCGCTATCTGGTCGAGGGCATCCGCCCGGAAATCCGCCAGTACCTGCTCGAATCCGACAGCGACGCCCTGCCCTTCTCCCGTGCCCAGCGCTCGCTGGTGTACTCGCGGGCGAAGAATGAAAGCGCCGACAAACCGTTCGGCACGCTGATCGACGTGTATCAGTCGGGCTTTGAATTCATCGGCCACTCGATGCGCCCGGCGCCATTGAGCGACCCAAACAGTTTTCGCGTCACCGTCGGCGGCCCGCAGTGCACCCAGCCGTATTCAGCGTCAGTGTTCAACATCTCGGCGATGAGCTTCGGCTCGCTCAGCGCCAACGCCATCCGCGCGTTGAACCAGGGCGCCAAGCTCGGCAACTTCGCCCACGACACCGGCGAAGGCAGCATCAGTCCGTATCACCGGGAAAACGGCGGTGACCTGACCTGGGAACTGGGCAGCGGCTACTTCGGCTGCCGCACCAGCGACGGCCGTTTCGACCCGGAGCGCTTCGCCACTCAGGCGCAGAACCCGCAGGTGCGGATGATCGAAATCAAGATGAGCCAGGGCGCCAAACCTGGCCATGGCGGGATTCTGCCCAAGCACAAGGTGACACAGGAAATCGCCGACACCCGCGGCATCCTGATGGGCGAAGACTGCATCTCGCCGTCACGCCACAGCGCGTTTTCCACGCCCATCGAGATGATGCATTTCATCCAGCAACTGCGTGAACTGTCTGGCGGCAAACCGGTGGGCTTCAAGTTCTGCCTCGGTCATCCGTGGGAGTTCATGGGCATCGCCAAGGCCATGCTGGAAACCGGCATCCTGCCGGACTTCATCGTCGTCGATGGCAAGGAAGGCGGCACCGGCGCCGCCCCGGTGGAATTCACCGACCACATCGGCGTCCCGATGCGCGAGGGCCTGCTGTTTGTGCACAACACCCTGGTCGGCCTGAACCTGCGCGACAAGATCAAACTCGGCGCCAGCGGCAAGATCGTCAGCGCCTTCGACATCGCCAGCGTCCTGGCCATCGGTGCCGACTGGGCCAACTCCGCGCGCGGCTTCATGTTCGCCATCGGCTGCATCCAGTCGCAAAGTTGCCACACCAACAAATGCCCGACCGGCGTCGCCACCCAGGACGCTCTTCGCCAACGCGCCCTCGTCGTCCCGGACAAGGCCCAGCGGGTTTACAACTTCCACCGCAATACATTGAAGGCGCTGGCGGAAATGCTCGCCGCCGCCGGCCTCGAGCATCCGTCGCAACTGTCGGCCAAGCACCTGGTACGGCGCATGTCGGCGACTGAAATCAAACTGTTCTCGCAGTTGCATGTGTTTCTGAAACCGGGGGAATTGCTCACGGGTGAGGTGAACGGCGAGTTCTATTCGCGGATGTGGCAGATGGCTAGGGCGGACAGTTTTGAGCCGCAGGAGATAGCGGCAGCTTAAGCATGGAATTTGTGCCGCCCCGTACTGGGGCCGGCACTGATTCTGGAGTAAAGAGGTACGCCGAAATGTTCCCCCCATACAGGGTCAGCGAAGGCGTCCGATCTTTCGCGAAAAGCGGTCTGTCGGCAAACAGGTCACTGTCCGTAATCCACCAGATTCTTTGGCTGCGACAGTCCAGAACGGTCAAACCGTCCAGATAGCCGCTAGCGACCGGATCATTGATCAGACTAAAGACACCGCGGCGGCTGAGGTGCAAAAAATCATCTATCGAAGAGCGGACTTCAAATTTTGGATTGATTGAAGTGTTGCTGTAGTAGGCAAATGTCGGAAACCAGAAAACACTGGCCATGATGATCTCATCCCTCGGGCGAACTGCTTGATTTAACTGCATTATCAATTGGGGGAAACCCGGTTCTTTACGCATTCCTGTTCCATTCAACCCATCGGTTTGCCGATATATTTCGGTCAGACCACTCAGTTGCCCAACGATGAAAAACACTAATGCCGCATTCGCCCACAGCGGCCAGCGTCGGAGCACAACATCCAGCGCCACACCTGTAACCATCGCCACAGCAGGTGCTGTAAACACCAGGTATCGCGGTACAAATAGCGGTAGAAACAGGGAAATCTGATAAAGAGCTGTCACCGGAACGAAAAAATAGTCAATCAGCAATACACTGAATCGCCGCTCTCCCGAGTTGCCCACAACGACAATAAAAGCGCACAGCAGCATCAACGCAAAGGGCAACAAGTGCGAAATGGACTGCTTCGAAGAGTCATCGCCCATCACGGTGAACTGCCAGACGAGACTCAAAGCACCCTGGAGGGTCACAGGCTCGATCCAGCCCAGATTGGTCGTATCCGCAAGCTGGTTGAGCAAAGAAGGAACCCAGGGCAAATACCAGAACACAACCGCGCCGTTGGCAATCAACCATTGATCTGCCGCAATGCCTGTACCGTTACCGGTCACTCGGCTCTGCCACCAGAACAACCAATGCACCAGTACGCACAACCCTGCAAAGTAATGGGTATAAAACGCGGCAGTCATGAGCAGTACATAAACCACCGCGTAGCGTTTTTGCGCTGGCGCCCTCGCCCAACAGACAAGCGCCAGAGTCGCCCCCATGAGCCAACACCCGAGCAGGGTGTACATCCGGGCCTCCTGGCTATAACGCACCGAAATCGGCAGTAATGCCAACAGGAGCGCGGTGATCCACGTTGCCCGACGCGTAGAAACAAGGCTCATCAGCTTGATGCACAGCAGCAGAGTGCCAACATCGGCCAGCGCACTCAAAGAGCGAGCGGCCAAGGGAGAGTCGCCCCACACGATCCCCCAGTAATGCAGCAATACATAGTAGAGCGGCGGATGCACATCCAGCGCAGTCATTGCCCAGATGCGTGTCGGCGTTTCTCGCGCCAGAAGTAAACTGTAGGCCTCGTCATACCAGATAACCGGAACGGTGATTGAGTAGAACCGCACACCCAGCGCAATCACCAAAACAGCCAGCAGAGCGAGCCGATCGACTCTCGCTGACACGCGCGCAGCGCTGAGAAAAGGAACAGCCAACAAGAGCTTCATGATCGGTGGCCGCGAAACAGCAAAAACCGGAAAAAACAGCAGCCCAACGTCAGGTTCAGAACAGTAAACACCGTCACCGTCAGCAGACCATGCCATCCGCGCATATCGGCAATCGAACCGATGCCCAAGCTTGCGCCCGCCATCAGACCGATAAACAGCAAATAGCCGTACACCGACGTCTTGCTGTCGAAGGTGTAGAGCATGTTCACGTAAAACGAGAACGCCGCCGCCACACAGAAGGCGCCGAAGTTACTGGCGGCCTGGGTCAGTCCGGCAGCGCTGCACAGGACAAAAAAAACCTGCCAGTGGATGAGTGCATCGGCCATTCCAATCACTGTCAGCGCAGGGAATCCTTTCATTGCGGTTCCTTGCCATGGTTTCGTCTGGCGGGCTTTCGAAGCTAGGGCATGGCGCTTGAGCGGTCTACTGTCAGAAATTACAGGTACGGGTTGGATTACGACGGACGGTCAGCCTTACCACTGCAACATCCTGCCGTGCGGCGGTTCCTTCATCACAATGAAACCGTAATCGCCGATCAGATATATCCGGTAATACAGGCTGTCCACCAACGCCGGAAACCCCTGATACCCGACGCGGGTGGCGTTGCGCCGTTCGCGTTCGGCGACCACGTTGGTGATGCCTGCTGACGGCAGGTTTTCCGCGAGGACGAAGTAATCGACATTGAGCAGATAGTGCAGGACCGGCAGCCGTTTGAACGAACCGGCCGCGCTCACCAGCCAACGATCGGAGTAGCTCACCGACAGGTAAATCCGCTTGGCTTCACGCAGCTCGCGATGCTCGGCAATATCGTGGCTCAGGCTGTACAGCGCGCTGCTGGCGAAGTCTTTTTGCAGGGTCAACACTCGGCCATAGGCGAAGGACAGCGAGAGTGTCGCCAGCAGCGGAATGATCAGCAGCAACGGTAAACGACCGTGTCCTGATGCCAACGCAAAGTGCGCCAGATAGAACAACCCGACCAGCAACACACCGAACCCCATCAGGGTCCGCGCACCTTCGTTGAAATCACGAAACAGCAGCGTAATTCCCGGCACCAGTAATGCCAGTATCGGCAACGTGATCAAGCACGCCAGCAGGGTTTGCCAAAGAGGCTGACGCCTCGACTGTCCAAGCCGCACACAGCCCGTGAGCGCGCACAACACCAGCACCGCGAACACCCACGGATAGCCGCCGTGAAACAACAGCGCGACTTTTTCCAGTATCCGCTCAAGGTTGATGCCGATCTGCAGCAGTGGCTGCGCGTCCCGGCTCAGCAGATCCGTATGCCGCAACGTATCCATGAACGGATAGGCCGTGACGCTGTAGATCAGTAGGCCCAGCCCCAATTGCGCGAACTTCCAGCCCAGCATCCGCAGGGTGTCTGGCCACCGAGTGTGCCGGTAAACCGCCCGGATCAACTCCACACAACACAGGCCGACAAATACATTGAGGCTGATCTGATAGAGACCGATTGCCAGCGCGAGCAGCACCGCCGGCAGCAGCCAACGCTGTATCCGTGACGCGCCCTCGAACGTGATCGCGTAGATCACTGCAACCATGCTCAGGACCATGATAGGGCCGTCATATTGATAGGACAGGTTTTGCAGCAGGAACGGGTTGTACCAGAGCGGCAACGGCACCAGACAACAGGCCAGCGTCGGCTCGGCGAAGTAATGAAACGTCAGGCGGGTCAGCGTCAGGCTCATTGCCACGACGGCGAGCAACAGTGGCAAGGGGAAGATGTTCGGCGCGGCGCCTGTGAAGGTCAGCGCCTGATAAAACCAGTCGGCAAACAACCGCCCCTGCCCGGCCCAGGCGTTACCGGCGGCCAGCGTGCGCCAGTTGTCGTCGATGTAGGGGAAGTCGGCGAGGAGCAGTGGCAGGACGTACAGCAACGTTGCGAGCAGGAAGAACAGCACGACCTGCCGCTGGCTGAGCTCTCGTTCGAGAAATGCGCTCGTCCTCATGTCTGCGCCTCTGTTCACGGCTGCGCGAGATTGCAAAGTGATACAGGTTTGAGCCTTGCAGCAGGGTTTGTATCGCTCTTTCAGACCGGCGGTTAATGCCCCCTGCTGCGCCCATGAAAAAGCCCCAACCAGTTGGCCGGGGCTTCTCTAATTACCGCACTTTCAACTTACGAAACCGAACGCACCGCACTCTGCGAATCACCGGTCGGCTGCAGCTTGAACACGTAGAACAACACGGTCAGCAGCACCAGGAACACCGGCCCCACATACAGCGCCACGCGGGTGTCCGGGAAGTACGCCATCAAACCGACCACCAACACCAGGAACGCCAGCGCGCAGTACGAGCTGAGCGGGTACAACCACATCTTGTATTTCAGGCCGGCACGTTCGCTGGCGCTCAGGCCTTTGCGGAATTTCAGTTGCGCCAGCAGGATCATCACCCAGGTCCAGATCGCGCCGAAGGTGGCGATCGAAGTGACCCAGACGAAGACTTTCTCGGGCACAAGGTAGTTGAGCAGCACGCCGATCAGCAGCGCAAAAATCGACAGCAGCAGCGCCCGACGTGGCACGCCGTTGGAGGTCTTGGCGAAACCGGCCGGGGCCTGGCCGTTCTGCGCCAGGCTGTAGAGCATGCGCCCGGTGCTGAAGATGCCGCCGTTGCACGACGACAGGGCTGCGGTGATCACCACGAAGTTGATAATGCCGGCGGCGGTCTTGATGCCCAGACGCTCGAAGGTCATCACGAACGGACTGCCCTGAGTGCCGATTTCGTTCCACGGGTAGATCGACAGGATCACGAACAGCGCGCCGACGTAGAACAGCAGAATGCGCCAGAACACCGAGCCGATGGCATCGGGAATGGTCTTCTGCGGGTTCTTCGCTTCACCGGCAGTCAGGCCGATCATCTCGACACCGAGGTAGGCGAACATGACCATTTGCAGCGACATCAGCACACCGGTCACGCCGTTGGGCATGAAACCGCCGTGCGCCCACAGGTTGGAAATCCCCAACGCCACGCCATCGTTGCCGAAACCGAACGCGATGATGCCGACGCCGCCGATCACCATGGCAATGATCGTGACAATTTTGATCAGGGCGAACCAGAACTCGAATTCACCGAAGGCTTTCACCGCGATCAGATTGATCGAGCCCATGCTGAGCAGTGCCGCGAGGGCCCAGATCCAGCGCGGTACATCGGGGAACCAGATGCCCATGTATACCGCAACGGCGGTGATTTCCGCGACGCAGGTCACCAGCCACAGGAACCAGTAGTTCCAGCCGGTGAGAAAGCCCGCCAACGGGCCGAGGTAGTCTTGGGCGTAGCGGCTGAACGAGCCGGCCACCGGGTTGTGCACGGCCATTTCGCCGAGGGCGCGCATGATCACCAGGATCGCCAGACCGCCGAGAATGTAGGAGAGCATGATCGCCGGACCGGCCATTTCAATGGCCTTGGCCGAACCCAGGAACAGACCGACACCGATACAGGCGCCGAGCGCCATCAGGCGGATATGCCGTTCACCGAGTTCGCGTTTGAGCGGGCCGCCGTGAGCGGTCTCGCCGTGGGGCAGGTGATTGCCGACTGGCATAGGGAACAACCTCGTCTTGTTATTGGATATGACCACCGAGTATCGAAGCTTCGACCGATAGGCCTGAGCTTCCAGAAACCGCACCTGCCTCGTGGGCAAACACGTCTCGCAGGTCCCAACCTGCAAGATCAGCGGGACGTGCAGTATAAAAAGCTTGTGACAGGGCTTTTCACTCTATAAACCACAACATTCAGCGAGAAGTCTCGGCAATAAGCCGGTTTACGGAGAGGCATTACCTGGGTTCCGTAGGATTTTTCCCCACTAAAAAGGCCGGCGAGTATTGCACAGCGTTGGTGCACCGTCATGTACCTGTGGTGAGGGGATTTATCCCCGATGGGGCGCGAAGCGGCCCCTGACCAAGGGGCTCTGCATTTGAAGAGCTTGGGCCTGCTGCGCAGTCCATCGGGGATGAATCCCCTCGCCACAGAAAAATCCCCTCAGTACAGATAACCTCCACTCAAAACAGCCACCGACTTCAGTTTTGTTCAGATGGCTGCCCCGCACATTTTTTCCCCCATCACCAACCACCGTCTAAGCTTCAGTCAAGTCCGATCAATCTGAGTGAATGGATCAATCGACTATGGGCGCTTTGTGGCAAACCGATTCGAGTAAAGCCGTGGTTCCGACTGAACGTGTGGATGAAGCGCCTGTCCCCCCCCAAAAACGCCGCAACCGGCACGGTTGGAAGGCGTTCTGGTTGTTGCTGCTGATTATCGCCATCGTGGTTGGCCTGGCCGCGAGCAAGGAAATGCGCACCTCACGCTTTCAGGCTCGAGAGCTGAGCCAATACGCCGCCTCGCTCAAATATCAGCTGGAACCCGGCCCCAGCGAAGCGATCCGCTACCCGGGTAACGGGCCGTTCGATTTGCGTCTGGGCTACAGTTCCCTCGATGAATTCCTGCCGCGTCTGCTCAAGCGCGATTACGTGATCACCGAGCAGACCCGGTTTTCCCCAGCGCTGCTCAGCTACACCGACAGAGGCCTGTTCGTGCCCTACTCGGAAAAAATCCAGGCCGGGCTGTCGATCACCGATTGCCGCGCCGCGCCGTTGTATCAGTACAAGTACCCGCAGCAACTGTATTCGAGTTTCGCGGCGATTCCGCCGGTGGTGGTCAGCAGCCTGTTGTTCATCGAAAACCGTTTTCTGCTCGATCCCAAACAGCCGCTGGCCAACCCGGCGGTAGACTGGCCGCGCTTCGGCATGGCGGCGTGGTCGCAAGTGGCGAAGTTGCTGCACCTGCCGGGGCAATCGGCCGGTGGCAGTACGCTGGCCACGCAACTGGAGAAGTACCGGCATTCGCCCGATGGCCTGACGGTGTCCGGCGCCGAGAAGATCCGTCAGATGATTTCCGCCAGCGTGCGCGCCTATCAACCCGGGCCGCAAACTCTTGGCGCCCGGCAGAACATCATTCGTGACTACCTCAACAGCGTGCCGCTCTCCGCCGTGCCGGGTCACGGTGAAGTGCATGGCATGGCCGAAGGTTTGCGGGTCTGGTACGGCAGCGATTTCAACCAGGCCAATGAACAGCTGAACAGCCCGGCCACCGACCCGAAAACCATGGCCGACAAAGGCCTGGCCCTGCGCGAGATGCTCTCGCTGATGATCGCCCAGCGCCGCCCTTCGCATTACCTGACCAAGGGCCGCGAAGAACTTGCCGACCTCACCGACAGCCACCTGCGTCTGCTCAAACAGGGTGGCGTGATCGACAATGCCCTGGCCGATGCCGCGCTGGCGAGCAAGGTCACTTACCGCGACTGGCAGACCCAGCCGACCATTCAGCCAATCGAAGCCAACAAGGGCATCAGCGTCGCCCGCAGCCGGCTGGCAACCCTGCTCAATCGTCCGCTGTACGACCTCGACCGCCTCGACCTGTCGGCCACCAGCACCTTGCAGGGCGACCTGCAAACCCAGGCCACCGAATACCTGAAGAAACTTGCCGACCCCGCGTTTGCCGGGCAGATCGGCCTGATCGGCGAACGCCTGCTCACCCCCACCAGCACCACCCAGGTGCGCTACAGCTTCACCCTGTTCGAACTGACGCCGGACGGCTCGCGGGTGCGGGTGCAGACCGACAGCACCGACCAGCCGTTCGACATCAACGAAGGCAGCAAGCTGGAACTCGGCTCGACGGCGAAGATGCGCGTGCTGACCACCTACCTGCAGATCATCTCCGAGCTGCACGACAAGTACGGCGCCATGACGGTGCCGGAGTTGAAGAAAGTCGAGGTACCGGATCAGGATCGCCTCAGCCAGTGGGTGATCGATTACCTGATCCAGAACAAAGACCACGACCTGTCGAAAATGCTCGGCGCCGCGCTTGATCGCAAGTACTCCGCCAGCCCCGGTGAGGCGTTCTTCACCGGTGGCGGCCTGCACGTGTTTCACAACTTTCGCAAGGAAGACAACGGCCGGATGCCGACCCTGCGCGATGCCCTGCGTGAGTCGATCAACCTGCCGTTCATTCGCCTGATGCGCGATGTGGTGCGCTATGTCACCTACTCCGGCCCCAACAGCAGCGCCGAGTTGCTCAAGGACGATCGCGACCCGCGGCGTCAGGAATACCTGGCGAATTTTGCCGATCGCGAAGGCACCTCGTTCCTGCTCAAGTTCTGGAAGAAGTACAAGAACAAGGACACCCAGGCACGCCTCGACACCTTCCTCGACAGCATGCGCCCGACCCCGATCCGCATGGCCGCCGTGCACCGTTACCTGCTGCCCAACGCCAGCCAGGAAGACTTCAACACCTTTGTGCGCGCGCACCTCAAAGGCGCCAAGCTCACCGAAAAACTCACCGACGACCGTCTCATTCGGCTGTACGACGCTTACGGCCCGGGCACCTACGATCTGCCGGATCAGGGCTTCATCGCCAAGGTCCACCCGCTGGATCTGTGGCTGATGGGCTACCTGCTGCACAACCCGGATGCGACCTTCAGCCAGATCGTCAAGGCCAGCCAGTTCGAGCGCCAGGAAGTCTATAGCTGGCTGTTCAAGAGCAAGCACAAGGGTGCCCGCGACAGCCGTATTCGCACCATGCTCGAGATCGAGGCGTTCCTGGAGATTCACCAGCGCTGGCAGAAAGTCGGCTATCCGTTCGATCATCTGGTGCCGTCGCTGGCCACTGCCATCGGCAGCTCCGGCGATCGCCCGGCGGCCCTGGCCGAACTGATCGGCACCATCCTCAACGACGGTGTGCGCATGCCGACCCTGCGTATCGACAGCCTGCACTTTGCCGCCGGCACTCCGTATGAAACGCGCCTGACCAATGACCCTCACGTGGGCAAACGGGTCATGCCATCGGAAGTCGCCACAGCCATGCGCGAGGCGCTGTCGCAAGTGGTGGACTCGGGCACAGCGAAACGCGTCTCCGGCAGCTTCAAGACCGCCGACGGAGTGCCGCTGGTCATGGGCGGCAAGACCGGCACCGGCGACAACCGCATCGAAGCCATCGGCTCCGGCGGACGCATCCTGAGTTCCAAATCGATCAACCGCACCGCGACCTTCGTGTTCTACATCGGCAACAACCACTTCGGTACGCTGACCGCGTTCGTCCCCGGGCGCTCGGCAGAGAACTTCAAGTTCACTTCGGCGCTGCCGGTGCAGGTGCTCAAGGGCATGGCACCAATCCTCTCGCCGTACCTGCAACCGGGCACGAACACCCTGTGCCAGGGCCCGCAAGTGACCGCCGCTCGTTAAGGCATACAACGGTCAGGGAATGGCGGTAACCCGCTATTTTTCAGTACGCATTTCTCGAAATATCCGCACGAAACCCGTACGGTTTCGAGCGGGTATTTGCGCTTTTTTCGGGCGCGGCCGCTGCCTAGTCTGATCGTTCCATTTCGATCAAGGACGATCACCGCAATGCCCATCATTCCCCTGCCAGGGCGCCCAGCCCATTCGCCGCCTTCCCTCTCTGACGAGCGCAGCATTCACCACGAACTGATAAAGAAAAACCTGCCCGCCTGGTTGATCAACAGCAGTGCTGCGCGCGTAAAACAACTGAAAGGCATCAAACCCGTCATCGCCGACTGGCATCAGCTTGCGCCCGCTGCCGAGCAGCGGCACCTTGCACAAGCGATGAAACGTGCCTGGACGGCACAAAACGATATCGATAAGGCGCTGCACAATCTGCAAGACGTCTACGCCTTTGCCAAACCGCTGCTGCAAAATGCGCTGAAGGATCGCTTCGGTGTCGAGGATGATGTCGAGCAGACCTGGTTGCGCTTGTATGCCCCCGTCAATACGTCTTGGTGGGCGCATGATTTTGCGGGCGGAACCACCAGCCGCACCGTCTCGCTACTGGACGCCGCGCTGCATAATTTTTCCCGTGATGAGCAATTCAGTCAGGACTCGGAATTCATTACCCGCCCCGACGCCAGCGGTCATTTCACCATCAAGCCACTCAAGCACCGACTGCCGATCAATCAGTTCAAATCACTGTGTCGCGAACTCGACCTGGGCGCGCGTTATACACAGCACTTGAACGCCTTTTTGCTACCGACTGACGGCGTCGCCAGACAGGTGCTGCGCTACAAGGTCTGCCTCGGCCAAAAAGCCGCACTGAACGCCGCCGCACGCCTGGCCCTGATGAAAAAGGACATCGACCAGAACGCTTTCGATGTCGTGCAAGGGATGCTCGATGATCGCCGCAACCTGCGATGGGACGGTCAACCCGTCAGCTATTACAACCTGGCCATGATGGATGCGGCGCTGATCGGGATTGTCCTGATCACCCCTGATGCCAGCCGCGCCAATAAGCCCGTACCAGTGATTGCCTACGTTCCTCATGACCCGCAACACCCCCTCAAGCAGTACCCGTCGGCCCTCCAGTTCATGGCCGAACTGACACGCCAGCTGCGCGACCACACATCCCCGGCAGGCTATCAGCAATTCTTCAGCCAGTTCGTCAATCAGCAACAACGCGGGCATTTTTTTGCCCGACTCAACGAGCGCCTGAGCAAGGTGAAGTGGCGCCCTGCACCGGCGGGTTCAAACTTGCCGAGCTGGCGCGAAACAGCGGTGGACAATCCCGACCTGCAATTCAGCCTGACAAGATTCCAGGACGACCGCGACACCCGGTTCAACGGTGACGTATGGGGTTATCTCTACCGCCAGAAGTTGAACAAGATCCTCAACGATGCCACCGAAATCGCCATTTCCACCGCGTACGCCGATCGCATGGCGCGCTGGGCCTGGTGGGACAATCTGCAAAAAATGCTCGCGGACATCCTCAACGTCGCCCTGCTGGTAGCGACACCGTTTGTGCCGTTTCTCGGTGAGTTGATGCTGGCCTACACCAGTTATCAACTGCTCGACGGGGTCTTCGAAGGCGTCGTGGATCTGGCTGAAGGGCACTTGGCCGAAGCCGGCGAACAGGCGATCGGCGTCCTCGAAAGCATCGTCCAGCTAGGCGCGTTTGCTGCCGGTGCGACGCTGGGTAACATCGCGCGGGTGAAACTCTCGGCGTTCGTCGAAGGGTTGAAACCGGTGCAACTGCCGAACGGACAGACGCGCTTGTGGAACCCCGACCTGACACCCTATCGATTGCCCGAGCAGACCTTGCCGACAGCGACCCGGCCCGATACTCAAGGATTGCATCCGGTGGGTGACAGACAACTGCTGCGACTTGATCAACAGGTATTTGCCGTGACGCAAGACCCCGTCAGCGGGCAGCACCAGATCCGCCACCCGCAAAGGCCCCAGGCCTATACGCCGGCACTTGCGCACAACGGCGATGGCGCGTGGGTGTGTGAAACGGAAAACCCGCGCCAGTGGCAAGGTGCACAATTGATGCGCCGGATCGGTCATCGCACCGAAGGCTTCAGCGACGCGCAACTGGAGCAGATTCGCCTGCTCACCGGTACCGATGAAAACATCCTGCGTCGCATGTATGTGGAAAACGCTGCGCCGCCGCCATTACTGATCGACACGCTGCTGCACCTGGGGATGGCACCTGAAGAACCCGCACCGGCGCTCTCCCCTCCAGCCCGGCAGGTGCTGGTGGACTGCCCGCAACTGACGCCGACCCTCGCCGAGCGAGTGATTGCGCAGGCCAGTCCCATGGAGTTGCAGCAAATCACTGCGCAACGCCGCCTGCCCTTGCGCCTGCGCACGAGCGCCCGCGAGGTGCAGTTTGAATTGCAGTCGGTCAGGGCTGCCCAGGGCTTGCAGCTGGAAAGCCTGAGCAACGTCGAGAGTGAGCGTTTGATTCTCGGAGCCTTGCGTCACTACAGCGATACCTTCGGCGCCTTGCGCATTGAAGTCCGCGAGGCGACCTTCAATGGCGAGTTGCGATGCGAGGCCGGTGCCGAGTCAGCCGAGCAACTGCGGGTGCTGATACGTACCGGCCCTGATCGCTATGAGGTGCGCGATGGCGAGAACCAGCCAATCCATGAAGCCAGCGGTTTGTATGAGGCGATTCTGCACGCCATCGACAATGACGGGCACAGCGTCCTGGGCTACCGGCCGACCGATATCGAGCCGTTCAAGCAGTGGGTCATCGCCATAACCACTGCACCGAGTGAACGCCGAACGATACTGGCGCGCGCCCCGATACGCCCTGTCGCCGAACACGACACGCTGTTTCTGCTGCGCGGTGGCGGCTTGAGCAAAGACTCGGTGACGCTGCAGGAACGCATTCAGGATCTGCACCCACATTTCACTGCGACGGAGGTCGACGCGTTCGCCGATGCCTTGAGCGCACAGGGTGAGCCATTGCAAGCCATCGAGGCCCATGAAAACGATCTCGATGAACTGCGCGTCATCGTCCATCGCTGGCGCTATCAGCAGCCGGACAGCTGGGGGCCGGGCAGCCAGGGGTTTCGTGACGGAGGCGGGCTGCATATCTATGAGCGTTTGCTGGACTGCTTCGAACGCAAGAACGAAGACCTTGGCAACCGCAGCGATCCCTCGTCCTATGCCCTCGATCTCTCCCGGGAATTGCTCTCGCTGGATCTGGAAACCTGGTGGTCCAAGCGTCCGGAATTGAAAAAGTTCCTCGACAAAGTCACCGTGCTCAAACTCGACAACACACGCTTTTCCAGCAACGGCACGAGCCTGCTCAAAGACTTTCCGAACCTGGTCGAACTCAGCGCCAAATATTGCGAGCTGACCCGTTTGCCCGAGCGTATCGGCACCACGTTGCGTCGCCTCGAACGCTTGCGCTTGAGCAATAATCACATTGTGCTGGACCCCGGCGCGGTCGCACGACTGCGCGACCTGACGTATCTGCAGGTTCTGAAAATGGATGACAACCCGCTGGGCCAGTCGCCCGACCTGTCACGCATGCCGCGACTGAAGGTGGTTGGACTGAAGAACACCGGGTTGACCGCGTGGCCCGAAGGCACGCTGGCCAAACCGAGGCCACGGGGGTTTCTGCTCGATCTGCGGGGTAATCCGCTCACGGTGATTCCCGAGGTGCCGACCGGTTCCGATGCGCAGTGGCTGGTGGCCCGCACACGACTGGACGTGATTGCCCTGTCCGACGTCAACCAACTGCGTTACCAGGCCCACCGCCGCTCGATGGCGTTACCTCCCGAACCTCTCATCCCGGCAGCTCCCGGGCAAAACACATCAATCATCTCCACGTATGGCGCCGATTATTGGGGAGATGTGCCGGGCTGGGGCGTCAACCGCGAGACACCCTGGGCGGAACTGGTCGAGGAGCCGGCCGCCCAGCCGTTCATGGCAACCTTGCTCAGTGTGCGCGACTTTGCCGACTACCGCGCCGATGGTGCCGCGCGTGCGCAACTGATGCAGCGCGTATGGCGCATGCTCGATGCCGTGCATGTCGACAGTCGCTTGCGCGAGAAGCTGTTCACCATGGTGATCGCTCCGGTGGATTGCGCCGATGCCGGTGCCCAACTGTTCAACCACATGGGGATCAACGTGCTGGCGTTCGAGGCCCACGCCTACTCCACCAGCCCGGCCGAGGTTGAACAAAAACTGGTGACCCTGGCCAGGGGCGCGGCGCGGCTGGAGCACGTCAATGAAATCGCCCGGGCCGATGTCGCCAGTCGTGGCGGCAACCCGGATGATGTCGAAGTCTATCTGGCCTATCAAACCGGGCTGGCGAAACGCCTCGACCTGCCCTGGCAGTCCGAGGATATGTTGTACCGGCCGGTGTCCGGCGTCACGGACGTAATGATCGATCAGGCGTATGACACGGTAATGGCGCTGGGTGAAGGCGACGGTCTGGTCAACGCGATGCTCGAGCTCGACTTCTGGGCGCAGTATCTGCATGACAAATACCCGGTACGCAGCGAGAGCAACAAGCGCCTGTATCAGGCGAAATACGAGCGCCTTGAGCAACTGCGCGAAACCCAGCGCCAATGGACCGAATCAACCTTGGCAGCCGAGCGCGCAACGCTGCGCGAACAGCTCAAGGTCTTGATCAACGACCTGCCGGTACCGCCAACCGTGGTGTTTGCCGAAGTACCGATCAGCGACGCGGTGTTCGACCGTTTACTGATCGATCTGGGGGATGACGAAAAAGAACTGGCGCGTCGCCTGACCCGTGAAGCACTGAGGCGCGCCGGACTTTGATTGCGCCGCGCAAGCCTGTGGCCTGTCCATTGAACTCCGGACAGGCCTGCGAACTCAGGGTGCAGCCGCATTGAATATCAGGTGCACATTGCCGTAGTAATTCCCCGGCTTGTAGCCGCCGGCGGGCACGATCGGCTGGATCTCCAGCACGTATCGCCCGCCGGCCCTGGCCTGCTCGGCAGAGACTACCTGGCGCGGCGGCGCCTCATGGGTCAGCACGGTATCGGCGAAGCTCACGCGCAGATAAATGTTCTGCTCGTCGCGGCCATTGGACAGGTAGGGTTCGCTGTCCAGCCGGGCCTCGATCGCACTGGTGTCATGCCGGACATCGAAGTGTTTGCGCACGCCGCCCAAGGTTTTCGTACTGACATTCCACGGCAGAATCTGCGCGCGATGAATCCAGTCCGTCTCGGCCGGTATGACATAAAAACCCAGCGTCGGAATATCCACCGACACCTGGAACCGGTGCTCCTCCCGCGCCGCGAACAACGCAGCGCTGAACGACGTAAGCACGCCCGCGCATACGGCAATGAACGATTGCTTGATCATCTCAGGTCATCCCGTGATGAGTTGCCAGCGACGCGCAAAGTCTTTTTGCTGTCGCCCTCGACCAGGTTGAAGCGGTATTCGCGCCCGGGCTTTTTGTCGAACTCGAAACTGTTGCCGGCGCGGATGTGATGTTTGGTGGTCGGCTCGCAGGCGTTTTCGTCCTTCAGCGCACAGTTGCGAAACTCATCGACCACCACCACGGTGTTGCCGTTATTGCGCACTCGATACGTGGTTGGCGCCTCTTCGATCACGCTGTCGAAACGGCTGTTTTTCGGGCGCACAAAAAACACCGTACCGAAACCGGTCATGACATTGACCCCGGCGGACAAGTTGTTTTTGTATTCGTCACGTTCCTCGGCGGAGACCGCGAATTCGTCTTCCTTTTCCGGTACCACCGGGATGAAGCGCACACGGAAATAGCGTTCGGTGTCACGCTCGCCCATCAGCAGCAAGCGTGTCCCCTGCATGCCATTGGCCGGCACGATCAGCCGTGCGGGACTGGCCATCAGGCCATCACGACTGCTCATGTCCGCCTGGTTCCTGACCTCTATTTCCCGCGATTTACCATCGGCGTCGTAGACGATTTCGAGGATATTGACCTTGACGAATGCGGTGCTGTCACCACTGTTGAACACCCGCTTCAGGTAGGTACTTTTGTCGCCATCCAGATAGTCGTACACCGTGCCAACGTTAATCTGCGGCCCGGCCGAAATGGCCAGAGAAAAACCGCTCAACCCCATCAACAGCAACAAACGCTTCATAGCCATAAACCTCTTCACATTGAACACAACGCAAGCACCACATATCGATGCGCTGCCCATCAGACTTCCGAGTCCCAGATCACGGTGATGTCGCCGACATAACGGGCTGCCACCCCCGCCTGCACGATTTGATTGACGTAATAGGGCGACATTTCGAAATGCAGGATGCCGGGGGTCCGGTGAATGAAATGCCCAGGCAGGAACACCTGTCGCTCCTGCCATATGCCTGTTCGCAAGGGTTGGCGATTGACCGGCTGGCCGGCCAGGTCGGTCAAGCCATGGGGCAGGCTGACACTCACCTGCACCACAGCCTCACGCCCCGAGACCGGGTCAGTAATCAGGCAATTGAAAAGCGTCGCTTTGCCGCACTCCAATTGCATCTTGAAGCGCGACGATGCCGAGATATTGAAAATCTGGTCGCGAAACAACCGCACTGGCTTGCGCCCCGCTTGCAGCCAGCTCTGCCAGCCGCCCGCCGGAACCAATTGGACTTTGTCGCCGCCGGGAGGAATCTCTACCTTCAGGGTGTGCTGAACATCGAGGTTGAAGTGGATGGTCAGGCTGTCATCGGTGGGCAACATAATGTCGCCCATATCGAAATCGCGCCCGGGACCGATCCCATAGGTGTGGCTGCCGACATAGCGTCCCGGGGACATTTTCAGCGGATTGGGGGTGCGAAGCTCGTAGCCGATCTGAAACATGTCATAGCGCAGGCTTTCAATCCGGTAAGCGGCCGTCGGTACACAGCTACTGCCTGGCGGAGTCAACCAAAAGAACGAGCGCCATGTCGGCTCGACAAACATGCCTCCGGTGTAGCCACAGGGTGCTGGAGGATACGTCCAGTTGTACCCGCTCCACAGCATCTCGTGCGCGTCCGGATTACTGTCGGGGGCGCCTTCACCGATGATGCTTTGAACCCGGTCCGGCAAGTAGTAGCGGCCACCAATCGATGCGATGCGCACCTGCAATGACCACTGTTCTCCGGTCTCTTGATGAACAACCGGCAGCGGTATCCACTCGGTCGGGGGTTTGAACATCGCCCCCTTGCGCACATCGCTGTGCCGGGCTTCGATCGGGCCGATGGCATTGAATTCGATCGGCACCAGGATGCTGAAGATGGACAACCCTTCGCAAAATGTCGGGTAAGTGGAGCAGTGCCCGCTATATGGCGTCGTATTGATAAATTCATTGCGCATCGGGTTGCCCGGATCAGGCATGAACGACGTGACATCAATGGACGCGGCCTGTGCCGACACCCAAACCAGCAGACTGAACAGCGCCACGAAAAAACTTAACGAACGCCGATGAGTCCCATTGCAAGTCTTCACGCTAAAACTCCCTGTAAAATTGACTCACACCGAGCACATCGGCCACGGAGGATGGCCTGCTTGCTCGCAGCCCGCCCCATCAGATATCCGAGTCCCAATACACCACGACAACCCCGGAATACTTGCCGCCTCGGCCTTCACCGGGGCGCAGCATGTTTGCCATCGAATGGGGTGGGACTTCGAAATGCAGGGTTCCCGGTGCCCGATCTACATAGAAGCCGGGTTTGAAATGCAGCTCATTCCCCGCACCTGACCTCAGTCGCAAGCGCCTCACCGGTTGGCCGGAAAGGTCGGTTATGCCATTGGGCAAGCTGACACTGACGAACAGCTCGACCCGTCGGCTATTCTCGGACTCCTCCAGTGCGCATTCGCCATTAACGCCAGGCCCGCACCCTAAGAGCATCTTGAAACGTGACGACGCCGAGATGTGGAAGGTCTGGTCGCGGAACAGGCTCACCGGCCGCCGACCGGCCTGCAGCCAGCTCTGCCAGCCACCGACCGGCACTAGCTGGACTTTTTCGCCACCCGGCGGAATCTCGACCTTGAGGGTGTGCCGTACATCCAGATTGAAGTTCAAGGTCAGCGAAGAACTATTGGGCAACATCACGTCGCCAAAATCGAAGTCCGCGTTTGGCCCGACGGTGTACGTCAGCGCGCCGATGTAGTTGCCCGAGGACATGCCCAACGGGTTGGGCGTTTCCAGCTCATAAGCAAAATCCACGTACCCCAGGCGTACCCACGGGACATCGAACTTCGCCTGCTTGCCGCACACCGTGCTCGACGGGGTTTTCCAGAAAAACGCGTAAGTGTCGTGGCCATACCAGCCCACCCCGCTGTACAGGCAAGGCGCCGGCGCGTTGACCCAACTCGAGCCCCACAACAGGTTATGAGCGATACGATAATCATCAGCACCGCCCACCAGCTTGATCACGTCATCGGTCACCACTTGGGAACCGACGCCGACGATGCGCACCCTGACCTTTTCCGGCTCCCGGGTGGTTTCGTGATAGATCGTCAGTTCCCGCCATTGTGTGGGTGCCTGGAACATCACGCCGTGTCGAGGAGAGACATGGTTGGCCAGAATCGGCGCGCGGGAATCGAACTGGATCGGCACTTGCAGGCTGAATATTTCGTTCTGCTCGCACTGCGCCGGATCGTAAGTGCAGTAACCACTGGACGGCGTGGTGTTGCGGAATTTGTTGCGGTGCGGATAAGACGAGTCCGGCCTGAACTCGGCGGTAATGGAAACCTGTTCGGCGTAGACCGGAAAAGCGATCGCGGCCAACGTAATAACGATTAGCCAGCAAACACGGGATGTAGCTGAATATGCGACGTTCATGTCTGCAAAATCTCCTGAAGCAGGCCTATATCAACCCGCGGTCTCTGCCTTGTGGGTGGCCTCGGCCAACGTATCCGGCGAGCAGCGCAGATCACCGATCATCAGCACGTTGTTTTCACTGCGGTGCTTTTCAGTGTCGAGCCGGAACTGGCACAGCAACTGGTCGGCATAACGCACCTCCAGGGTTGGTGAGCCGGCGTGCATTTCCATCGAGAAAAACCCGTCGACTTCACTGACCCCGCGACTGGCGTGATTGATCACGTGGTGGCCCTTGAGCGGCCGGCCTTGCGGATCGAGCAGGCGTCCGAGCACGGTCACGGTTTGCATCACCCGCACCTTGCGGTATTCCACGCCGCCCTTGTTCAGGTGATAGCGGGTACGGGACGGTTCGATGTTGGCTGCCGGTACATGATTGCCTTCGAAGTCGAAGCTCACCGAGCTGTTCCTGTAGGCCGTGAGCGGGATGAAATTGCGCCCCGGACGCAACGCTGCGCTGCCGCCGCTGAGGTCGTCGGCGCGCAAGGCAATGTCAGCGATATCCGATTCGACATCGACGATCATTCCGGCGCCGCGACCCTGATGCTGACTGGTCATGACCAGCCGTTGACCACCGACGATCACGCTGCTGTCGAGGTTCACGCCACCGGTGAAGTTGCCGTTATAGGACGAGCGCTGCGCGAAGCCGTCGCCATTGACCCAGTCGGTGCGAAAGTTGGCCAGGCTCGCCAGACCGACGCCGTAGGTGTCGGTCAGCGCCGTGACCGAGACGCTCTGCAGAATGTGATCCTGCAGGTCTTTGCGATAACCGATCGAGCCATTGTTGTCGCGCCCGCCATCACGTGCGGTACGGCTGCCAATGCTGCCGGAGACCTGCTGGCCGGGACCGCCCAGCGCCATGTTGATGCTCAGGTCGACCCCGCGATTACGTGCATCACCACTGCTGTAGCTGCCGGGACGATCGAACAGTGACAGCCGCCAGTTGGCGTCACTGCCGAACAGCTCGGTGCGTTGTGTCCAGCCCAGGTCCATGCCCACGCCTTCGACATTGCCCTCGCTGTGCGAGACCCGTGCGCTCAGCGAGTTCTTGCGGCTGATGCGGTGGTTGAGCGCCAGCGACGAATTGCTGGTCTCGCCGGTGAAGACGTTGCGTTGGCGCACGCGGGTGCCGTCGGGCAGCGTGTCGTAGGTGTTGCGGGTGTCGAGCCAGCTGCGGTTGTGGCTGACCACCAGACTGCCGGCGCCGTAGTTGTACAAGCCCTGCACATCGGCCCCGGTGCCGTGATCCTCGGTCTGATACAGGTTGGCGTAGAGGCTGATGCTGTCGGCCAGGCTCCAGTCGATCGAGCTGCCGTACTGCAAGGTGTTGCGCACCTGGCGTGCCGACAATCCGAGGATCACCCGTGGGTGCAACAGGTAGTTGATCGCCGCACCGGTGGTGAAATCACCGCTGTCCTGTTCGTCCCAGTTGCTGAGCAACTTGCTTTCCTGACCGGCGAAAACGTTATAGCGCCAGCGCTCGTCGAGGTTGCGCCAGTTGACCGGCTTGTAGACCAGTTCCTGAGTAGTCGAAGTGGTCTGGCCATCCTCGATCAGGCGCACTTCGACCTCATAGATGCCGCCGGGCAAGGGCCGGGTGTCGAGGGTCTGCAAACCGGCAGGCACTGCCTGGGTGTTGATCAGCAAGCCATCGCGGTAGATCTCCACCGACGCCTGCCGGTTGGCCGTGACAAATATCGGGTAGACGCTGGGTCGCGGACTGTCGACGGCCAAGCTGTCGGAGCTGCCGTACATCACGCCCACCGCCGTGTCGGGGCTGGTGCCGAACGAACGGGGCTGACGGGTCAAGCCTTCGGAATTGGGGGTGAAATAGCCCAGGCGGAAAAAACTGCCCTGCAGTTCGCGCTGGGTATAGAGCTCGTGCACCGCATGATAGGTCTGGGTGTCCGGCCCGCCGAGACGCGCCAGCTGCATATTGAAGGACTGGCTCCAGTGACCGAGGCTGGCACTGGCCTCCAGACCGAAACGCCCGCCCAGATCCTGATTCTGGCCACCATTGAGGTTCAGTTGATTGCGCAGCATCAGGCCATTGCTGCCGCCTTCGGGTTGCTCATGGAAGCGTTGGGTTTGCGGATCGCGTTCGGCGTTTTCAGTGACGATCGACAGCAGCGAGCTTTCCAGGTTGTAGTGCACCGCCAGCAGTTGCTCGGGGCATTGTCCGCTGCAGCTCCCAAGGGCTACGCCCGGTTTGAGAATGCTGGCCCATGTTTCGCGCTCGGCGGCGCTGAAACGGCTGTCACTGGTGTCGGTGAAATCGAGCAAGGTCACCCGGTCATCGCGTGACAACACAATCATTGCCTCGCCCAGGGGTTGTTGATCAAGTTCGACGCGAACCGCCAAAGGCACATCAAAGAAATGTTCTTCGAAGTCCGCCGGAAGACCTTTCGCCTGAGCCAGCAAACTTCGCGGGGTATTATCTACCGGAGGGGGCGCCGCCAGTACGCTGGTGCTCAAAAGCAACGCAAGCGCAGCCGCGATGGGCGTCATCGGAAACATGAATTAATACTCTGATTACCGGAAAGTAAAAGCCCGGCCGGGCAACTTTCAAGTTGCCGGCCGGTTACGTTACTTGAACACGTAACGTCAGGTATTGCCGTTATTACTCAGACCGAAGGTTCTACGACCAGCATGACCACGCCGGTGTAGTCGCCAGCTTTTGGCTTGGCGCCGCTCGCACTGATCTTGAAGGGCGCGCGGTAGCGGGTATTGGACTCGGCCTCGCCGACCACTTCCTGGGAGGTGGTGGTCAACGTCTTGCCGTTGAGTTCGACTTTCAGGTCGATGGTGTTACTGCCACCGATAAGCTTCGGTACGCCTTCCAGACGGGCGTGAACCTTGCCGGCGGTGTGCAGCACATCGAAGTGTCCGTTGACTTCGCGCATCGAAGCGGTGGCCGGGTTGTAGCTCATGTCCTGATCCTTGTTGACCAGATCGGCATCCACCGGCACCGCATAGAAGTCATCAGCCGGTACGTGCGCCACAATACTGATGGAGTGTTTGGCTTCAGTGGCGGCAAACGCCATCGAGGCGCTCATGGCCAATACAGTCAGAGGGGCGGCAAAGGCGAGTTTCTTGAGCATCATTGAATACCTGTCTTAAATAAATTAGTTGATTCATTGAAAGTTCAACGCGAGCAAAACAGTCACGAGCAGTTACTGCCCTCCGTTAACTTTCAACGCCGAGAGATGGTCAACCAATTTATCTTTAAAGTAAGCAGGCAACGTCCTGCGACCTTGTAGCCCGAACGCCATTAGATGAGAAAGAAAAAACCGCAAAAACCATGAAAGTTCCTGTCCGGCTGTAAGATAGCGGCTACAACGCGCCAACCCGCTGACTGTACGCGCCATAACTTTGCAGCAACTTCCGTAAGACCAATACCACACTTCACCGAGAATAAAGGGCGAAACAGAACATTAGAGAGTTAGCACTAATCTGCGCCATCGCCGCGCAATTTAATACCCGTTTTTTTTGATCATTTACCGAGGTTTTGCCGCTGCCGATTCGATGGGTGAGATCCGCACCGTTGGTCAGGAGCCCTTGCGCACCTCTTAAGATATATCTTAAGTTGTATCTAAACACGACGAGAGAGAACGCAAAAATGAGAGACCATCATTCCCCCCACCGCGAGCACGGTGACGGCCGCGACGGCTTCGAGAAACGCCCCGGACGCGAACGCGGTGGTCGTGGCCCACGAGTCTTCGCCCCCGGCGACCTGAAATTGCTGCTGCTGGCACTGATTGCCGAACAGCCTTGCCACGGTTATGACCTGATCCGCCAGATCGAAGGCATGTTCGATGGCGCTTACAGCCCAAGCCCCGGCGTGATTTACCCGACACTGACCTTTCTGGAAGAAAGCGATTTGATCAGCGGCGACGCCGATGCCGGCAAAAAGCGCTACAGCGCGACTGACGCCGGTCGTTTGTCCCTAAGTGAGCAAGCCGTCGCGCTGGATGGCGTGCGCATGCGTATCGACGTCAGCAAGCGCTCGTTGCGCGGCCATGACCGGCCGCCGGAAATCCACGAAGCGGTGCACAACCTGCGCCACGCGTTGCAACTGCACCACGGGCGCTGGAGCGCCGAAGAAATCCAGCGAGTTGCCGCGCTACTCAACGACACCGCCAAAGCCATCGTCGACGGCCCCGCCGTTCAATCTGCCCCGGAGAAAGCCGAATGACTGCAGTCGATACCCAAACCATTCACCGCGTGATGCACGAAATAAAACGCCGCAAGTTAGAGGTGTTGCGCGTGGTCGACCTGACCCCACGCATGCGCCGCATCACCCTCGGCGGGCCGGAACTGGCCGGGTTCATCAGCCTGGGCACGGACGATCACGTCAAGCTGCTGTTCCCGCAGAACGCCGAACAAACCGCTGCGCTGGAGACCCTGGTGCTGGGCGCTGGCAAAAGCGACGTACCGATGCCCGAGATGCGCGACTACACCCCGCGTCGTTACGACCTGGAAAAACTCGAACTGGACATCGATTTCGTCCTGCACGGCGACGGCCCTGCCTCGACCTGGGCCGAGCAGGCCCAACCCGGGCAATTTCTGCACATCGGCGGGCCGCGCGGTTCGATGATCGTGCCGGACATCTTCGACAGCTACCTGCTGATCGGCGACGAAACTGCCCTGCCCGCCATCGCCCGGCGTCTCGAAGGCCTGGCGGCCCATCGCAAGGCGCTGGTGGTGATCGAGGTAGAAAACGGTGCCGAGCAACAGGTGCTGGGGAGCGCAGCGCAGGTCAATGTGATCTGGGTGCTGCGTGAAGGCGGCAAGGACAACCTGCTGACCACCGTCAAACAGTTGCAGGTGCCCAAGGGCAATCTGTATGCGTGGGTGGCGACCGAGACCAAGGTTTCGCGGCAGATCCGCCGGGTGCTGATTGATGAGCATGGGCTGGATGAGCAGCTGATCAAAGCCGTCGGCTACTGGCGTGCCGAAGGTACTCCTGAAGAGGAATGAGATTCCTCCCTGTGGGAGCGGGCTTGCTCGCGAATACGGTGGTTCATTCAAAAATGATGTTGACTGACCCGACGCTTTCGCGAGCAAGCCCGCTCCCGCATGGGTTTCAATGCCACGCTGACCGCCAGCGGTCGAGGCCGATTACCAGCAAACCAATCAGCACAAACCCCGCCAAAATCCCCCCGGCATTGATGAACACTTGTGCATAACCCAGCAGGGTCACATCAATGAACGGGTACGCATACGCGCCCAGCAGATGCCCGCGCAGCAGGGCGTAAACGAAGTACACCAGCGGATAAATCAACCACACCGGCAGGTGCCAAAGGCGCAACGTACCTTTGGGCACGCAGCACCACCAGTAGCCGAGAAACAGCAGCGGCATCACGTCGTGCAGCAATTCATCAGCGATAAACTGCCACCCCTCGGGATGCCACAAATGCCGCAGCAAAAAGCTGTAGGCCAGATTGACCACCGCGATGCTGACCGCCACCCCGCTACTGACCCAAGGCTGCAGAAACCAGCGTTGCGCAGCGGATTCGCGCCGGGTTACCGCGCAGGTCAGCACGCTCGCCACCAGGGTATTGGTCAGTACTGTGAAGTAGCTGAAGAAGCTCACCAAGCCACCCAGCAGACTGGCGTCGACACTCAGGCGCGCAAGGAAAATCAGGTACAGCTGAATGCTCAATCCGGCCCAGCCGAGGCTGGCGATGACCATGATCAGGCGTCGCCGCAAAACGGCGTCCATCTCAGACCGGACGCTTGGTGCGCATAAGTTTCACGTACAAACGCTCGACCTTCTCCCGTGCCCAGGGGGTTTTGCGCAGGAACGTCAGGCTCGACTTGATGCTCGGGTCGCTCTTGAAACAGCGGATATCGATGCGCTCGGCCAGCCCCGACCATTCGTAATGCGCCACCAGCGCATTGAGGATCTGTTCGAGGGTGACGCCATGCAGCGGATCAGGAGTGTGGTCGTTCATGCCAGGCCTTCGGATGGAGTGAAAATGCACAAGCCGCGCACCTTAGCCGAGGGGCTGTTCAGGTGGAAGGCCTTGCTTCAAATGTAGGCCAACCCAAGAAGATCGCAGCCTGCGCCCCTCCCCACAATGCGCCCGTTTGACGCACTGTTACCGATTGCGAAACGCTGCATGTCTGCAAAAGCCCTTTGTCTTTTTGTTACAGATCATTATCCTGCCGCCCTTCAGCTGAATCGCTTCACTGTCTGCGTCAATTTGAAGCGCTCGGTTTACCCCCAGAAAACACCAAAAAAAGACTGACCCATGCCTGATTTTTCCTTCTCCCGAGACAGCGCTATCTCAGCCCTGCGCCTGATCGGTGGCTGCACCGCGCTCGGCCTCGCCACCTACGCCCAGGCGGCCCCCGCCTTCGACAGCGACTCACCGTGGATGCTCGGTGACTGGAACGGCACCCGTAACGAACTCTCGGAAAAAGGCTACGACTTCAAACTCGATTACACCGGCGAAATGGGCAGCAACCTGCACGGCGGCTACGACCACGATCGCACCGCGCGCTACAGCGACCAGTTCGGCCTGGGTACGCACCTGGACCTGCAGAAAATCCTTGGCTGGGACGATGCCGAATTTCAACTGACCCTCACCAAGCGCAGCGGCAACAACATCAGCAACGACCGGATCAACGATCCGCGCGTTGGCGGCTTCACCTCGGCGCAGGAAGTCTGGGGCCGTGGCCAGACCACGCGCCTGACACAGATGTGGTATCAGCAGAAATTCTTCGACCAGAAGCTCGACATCAAGGTCGGCCGCTTCGGTGAAGGCGAAGACTTCAACAGCTTCCCGTGCGACTTCCAGAACCTGGCGTTCTGCGGCTCGCAGGTCGGCAACTGGGTCGGCGGCATCTGGTACAACTGGCCGGTCAGCCAGTGGGCACTGCGGGTCAAATATCACCTGACGCCGGAGCTGTACGCGCAGGTCGGCGCCTACGAGCAGAACCCGTCGAACCTCGATCGCGGCAACGGCTTCAAACTCAGCGGCAGCGGCACCCAGGGCGCCGTGTTGCCGGTCGAGCTGGTCTGGACCCCCAAGCTCAATGGCCTGCCGGGCGAATACCGCGCCGGTTACTACTACAGCAGCGCCAAGGCCTCTGACGTCTATAAAGACCAGAACGGCCAGCCTGCCGCGCTGAGCGGCGAAGCCTACCGCAGCGCCTCAAGCAAGCACGGCGTGTGGTTCGGCGCCCAGCAGCAAGTCACCAGCATCGCCAGCGACCACTCGCGCGGCCTGAGCGTGTTCGCCAACGCCACGATGCACGACAAGAAAACCAACGCGATCGACAACTACGTGCAGGCCGGCGTCGTCTACAAAGGCCCGTTCGATGCCCGCGCCAAGGACGACATCGGTTTCGCCCTGGCCCGCGTGCACGTCAATCCAGCCTTTCGCAAAAACGCCGAAGCGAGCAATCAGGCCAACGCGGTCTACGACTATGACGATCCGTCCTTCCTGCCGCCGCAGGACACCGAATACAGCGCCGAACTCTATTACGGCGTGCACCTCGCCAACTGGCTGACCGTACGCCCGAACCTGCAATACATCCGCCACCCCGGTGGCGTGAACAACGTCGACGATGCCCTGATCGGCGGGATCAAGATCCAGTCATCGTTCTAAGAGCCTGGCAAATACCCACTGTGGGAGCGGGCTTGCTCGCGAAGGCGTCGTGTCAGTCAACACATCAGTCTTCTGACACACCGCTTTCGCGAGCAAGCCCGCTCCCACAAAAGAATTTAGTTAGCCAAACAAGTTTTATCTGAACCATGCCTGCGCCCAATCGTCATCTACAGTGACTACTGCGCGGGACTACTTGAAACGTCACGGAGAATCACATTATGAGCACCGAAAGTGCTTCGAGTCGGGGCCGTCTGCTACCGAGCCTGCTCGGCATACTGCTTCTACTGATGGGCCTGGCCATGCTGGCCGGGGGAGTCAAGCTGAGCATGCTCGGCGGCTCGCTGTACTACCTGCTGGCCGGTATCGGCATTGCGCTGACCGGCATTCTGTTGCTGCTGCGTCGTCGCGCAGCGCTGGGCCTGTACGCCATTGTGCTGTTTGCCAGCACGGTCTGGGCCCTGTGGGAAGTCGGTCTGGACTGGTGGCAACTGGTGCCACGTCTGGCCCTGTGGTTCGTCCTCGGCATCGTGATGTTGCTGCCGTGGTTCCGTCGTCCACTGCTGCTCGCAGGCCCGGCGCCGATGGGCACTGGCGGTCTGAGCATTGCCGTGGTTCTGGCCGGCGTCACCGCTTTGGCCAGCCTGTTCACCCACCCGGGCGAAACGTTCGGCGAGCTGGGCCGCGACACCGCAGACATGACCAGCACCGCGCCGCAAATGCCTGATGGCGACTGGCAGGCCTATGGCCGCAGCGAATTCGGCGACCGTTACTCGCCGCTCAAGCAGATCACCCCGGCCAACGTCGGCAAGTTGCAAGAAGCCTGGCGCATCCAGACCGGCGACCTGCCGACCGCTGATGACCCGGTCGAGCTGACCAACGAAAACACCCCGCTCAAAGCCAACGGCATGATCTATGCCTGCACCGCGCACAGCAAAGTGCTGGCTCTGGACCCGGACACCGGCAAGGAACTGTGGCGCTTCGACCCGCAGATCAAGAGCCCGGTCGGCTTCAAGGGCTTCGCCCACATGACTTGCCGTGGCGTGTCGTACTACGACGAAGCCGCTTACGCCAAGTCTGAAAACGCAGCCTCCGCCATTATCTCCGAAGCCGGCAAAGCCGTTGCTCAAGCCTGCCCGCGTCGCCTGTACCTGCCAACCGCTGATGCGCGCCTGATCGCTCTGAACGCCGACACCGGCAAGATCTGCGAAGGCTTCGGCAAAAACGGCGTGGTCGACCTGACCCAAGGCATCGGCCCGTTCACCGCCGGTGGCTACTACTCCACCTCGCCTGCGGCGATTACCCGTGATCTGGTGATCATGGGCGGTCACGTTACCGACAACGAATCGACCAACGAGCCATCGGGCGTGATCCGCGCCTTCGACGTGCGCGACGGCCACCTGGTGTGGAACTGGGACAGCGACAAGCCGGACGCCACCGAGCCATTGGCCCCGGGCGAAATCTACAGCCGCAACTCGGCCAACATGTGGTCGCTGGCCAGCGTCGACGAAAAACTCGGCATGGTCTTCCTCCCACTGGGCAACCAGACCCCAGACCAGTGGGGCGCTGACCGCACCCCAGGCGCCGAGAAATTCAGCGCCGGCATCGTTGCTCTGGACCTGGCCACCGGTAAAGTGCGCTGGAACTACCAGTTCACCCACCACGACCTGTGGGACATGGACGTTGGCAGCCAGCCAACCCTGCTCGACATGAAAACCGCCGACGGCGTGAAACCTGCGCTGATCGCTCCGACCAAACAGGGCAGCCTGTACGTCCTCGACCGTCGTGACGGCACGCCGATCATCCCGATCAAGGAAATCCCGGTACCGCAAGGCGCCGTGAAAGGCGACCACACCGCGCCGACCCAGGCCCGTTCGGACCTCAACCTGCTGGCCCCGGAACTGACCGAAAAAGCCATGTGGGGCGCCAGCCCGTTCGACCAGATGCTGTGCCGCATCCAGTTCAAGGAACTGCGCTACGAAGGCCAGTACACGCCTCCGTCGGAGCAAGGCAGCCTGATCTACCCGGGTAACGTCGGTGTGTTCAACTGGGGCGGCGTTTCGGTCGACCCGGTTCGCCAGATGCTATTCACCAGCCCGAACTACATGGCCTTCGTCTCGAAGATGATCCCGCGTGCCGAAGTGGCCGCCGACAGCAAGCGCGAAAGCGAAACTGCCGGCATCCAGCCGAACACTGGCGCACCATACGCCGTGACCATGCACCCGTTCATGTCGCCATTGGGCGTACCATGCCAGGCCCCGGCCTGGGGTTACGTCGCCGGTATCGACCTGACCACCGGCAAAGTCGTGTGGAAACGCAAGAACGGCACCAGCCGCGACAGCTCGCCAATCCCGATCGGCTTCACCTTGGGCGTGCCGAGCATGGGCGGCTCGATGGTGACTGCTGGCGGCGTCGGCTTCCTCAGCGGCACCCTCGACCAGTACCTGCGCGCCTACGACGTGAACAGCGGTAAAGAGCTGTGGAAATCGCGTCTGCCTGCGGGCGGCCAAGCGACTCCAATGACCTACACCGGCAAGGACGGCAAGCAATACGTCCTGCTCGTAGTCGGCGGTCACGGCTCGCTGGGCACCAAGATGGGTGACTATGTGATTGCGTACAAACTGCCGGAATAAGTTTTAGCGGCGGTAAAACAAAGGCGATGTCTCGTGAGGGACATCGCCTTTTTTGCATACAACTGTTCTGAATTCGCTGAAAAACCTGTGGGAGCGGGCTTGCTCGCGAAGGCGGTATGTCAGCCAATTAATTTGCCGACTGACACACCGCCTTCGCGAGCAAGCCCGCTCCCACAATGGACGGTGTTCGTCCTACAGACGCGCGTTATGCACGGGAGTTTTCCGACAGGTCGCGTCGGTTGTGCCTCGGAAATTGGGTGGTTAGGCTCTGGAGGTCGCTGGAAATTCAGCGGCTGGGCGTCGCGGCCTGATAACTGATGCATAATCGCCAGCCTGACAGCACCTGTCGGTGCCTGTTGGTTGTTTCATGGCGGCTGTGCGCGGGATACCTTCGTAGAGGGTATGCCGATTTCTCAGTTATCGGTCCGCGAACCCGCGTACAGCTGCCACCCCAGATTGCGTCGCGGCAATCGAAGGTAGCTCCACTTCACAAAACTGAGTATTCACCATGATCAAACCAACACCAATCCCCCTGAAACCGATGGGACATCTCCCTACGAATCCCTCGATTCGAGAAGACTCCACGACGCCGCCGAACGCGCCCTCGACCACTACCTGAAACCCTCCGCCACGACCCTCAGATTCCACAGACCCAGCACCATGTTCCAGGTCGCCCCGGGCATGGACAACGAAAGCCTGCTGGTCCACGCCTGCGAATCACTGGCCTCGGCGAGCATCATGACCAGCGACATTGCAGCCTATGTGGACAGCCCGCAGCGACAGACGATACTGGCAATCCAGCAGATCATCATGCTGGCCGAGCTGGCGGTGAATCGGGTGTTGGATAACGTCGAAGGGACCCGAACCCCGGCACACAGCTGAACCCTTGTGGGAGCGGGCTTGCTCGCGAAGGCGTCAGCACATCCAACACTTGCGGTGACTGGCACACCGCTTTCGCGAGCAAGCCCGCTCCCACAATTGGATTGGGTGCATTCAGTTGGAGATTGGTCGGCTCGTAGGCCGCCATCGCGAGCAGGCTCACTCCTACAATTGGATTGGGTGTGGTCAGTTGGGGATTGGTCGGCTGTCAGGCCGCCTTCGCTGGCAAGCCAGCTCCCACAATTGAGTTGGGTGCATTCAGTTGGAGATTGGTCGGCTCGTAGGCCGCCATCGCGAGCAGGCTCACTCCTACAATTGGATTGGGTGTGGTCAGTTGGGGATTGGTCGGCTGTCAGGCCGCCTTCGCTGGCAAGCCATCTCCCACAATTGAGTTGGGTGTGTTCAGTTGGAGATTGGTCGGCTCGTAGGCCGCCATCGCGAGCAGGCTCACTCCTACAATTGGATTGGGTGTGGTCAGTTGGGGATTGGTCGGCTGTCAGGCCGCCTTCGCTGGCAAGCCATCTCCCACAATTGAGTTGGGTGCATTCAGTTGGAGATTGGTCGGCTCGTAGGCCGCCATCGCGAGCAGGCTCACTCCTACAATTGGATTGGGTGTGTTCAGTTGGAGATTGGTCGGCTCCTAGGCCGCCATCGCGAGCAGGCTCACTCCTACAATTGGATTGGGTGTGTTCAGTTGGAGATTGGTCGGCTCCTAGGCCGCCATCGCGAGCAGGCTCACTCCTACAATTGGATTGGGTGTGTTCAGTTGGAGATTGGTCGGCTCCTAGGCCGCCATCGCGAGCAGGCTCACTCCTACAATTGGATTGGGTGTGTTCAGTTGGAGATTGGTCGGCTCGTAGGCCGCCATCGCGAGCAGGCTCACTCCTACAATGGGATAGCATGCAGCCTGCAAGAGTTTGGTCGGCTGTCAGGCCGCCTTCGCTGGCAAGCCAGCTCCCACAATTGGATTGGGTGCATTCAGTTGGAGATTGGTCGGCTCGTAGGCCGCCATCGCGAGCAGGCTCACTCCTACAATTGGAATGGGTGTGGTCAGTTGGGGATTGGTCGGCTGTCAGGCCGCCTTCGCTGGCAAGCCAGCTCCCACAATTGAGTTGGGTGTGTTCAGTTGGAGATTGGTCGGCTGTCAGGCCGCCATCGCGATCAGGCGAAGCCTACAGTTTAGATCGCGTGCACACCCATGCGGCAAAGCCGCCCCACTCAACAGGATGAGCGTTAGCTCGGCTGCAGCTCTTGATCTTGATCCTCAGGCCCCGTCGGCAGGCTGAGTGGAGGGATTCATCCGGGGGTGGGAGCACAGCGACCGTTTGGCGAAGCCAAACACATCGAGAGGAGGTGCAGCGAAGCAAACCGGAGGCGATGCGCCCGGATGAATTCCGCAACGAAGGAACCCGAGCCTAAGCGAGGGCCGTACGCCGGGGCCAAGCCTTTTGCTTACTTTTCGGCGTCTGGAAAAGTGAGTCGCTGTAAAAGCGAAACCGCCAGCCGCAGCCCCCGAACCAACGGATATACACCCAAAACCCCAAGAACCTGGTCGGCCCAAAGGCCGCCAAGTCAAAAGCGTGAACCCTGTCAAAACCCTGAACACACAAGCAGAAACATCCCCTCCCATTGAAACCACCCAAACCCTGCCCCATCTAAGACCCATACCCCATTGCGCAGGTGCCCCATGAGCGACCAGCAAGAATTCCCGGACAACCCAGACGACTACACCGAAGCCGAACACATCGAACACACCTCCTCCGGCAAAGGCCTCGCCCTGCCCGGCCAGAACCTGCCGGACAAGGTCTACGTCATCCCGATCCACAACCGCCCGTTCTTCCCGGCCCAAGTGCTGCCGGTCATCGTCAATGAAGAACCCTGGGCCGAGACCCTGGATCTGGTCAGCAAATCCGACCACCACTCCCTGGCCCTGTTCTTCATGGACACGCCCCAGGAAGACCCGCGCCACTTCAACACCGGCGCCCTCCCCGAATACGGCACGCTGGTCAAAGTCCATCACGCCAGCCGCGAAAACGGCAAACTGCAGTTCGTCGCCCAAGGCCTGAGCCGTGTGCGCATCAAGACCTGGCTCAAACACCATCGCCCGCCGTATCTGGTGGAAGTCGAATACCCGCACCAGCCGACCGAGCCGACCGACGAGGTCAAGGCCTACGGCATGGCGCTGATCAACGCGATCAAGGAACTGCTGCCGCTCAACCCGCTGTACAGCGAAGAGCTGAAGAACTACCTCAACCGCTTCAGCCCCAACGACCCGTCGCCGCTGACCGACTTCGCCGCCGCCCTCACTTCGGCCACCGGCCCCGAGCTGCAGGAAGTGCTCGACTGCGTGCCGATGCTCAAGCGCATGGAAAAAGTCCTGCCGATGCTGCGCAAGGAAGTCGAAGTCGCACGCCTGCAAAAAGAGATTTCGGCGGAAGTTAACCGCAAGATTGGCGAGCATCAGCGCGAGTTCTTCCTCAAGGAACAACTCAAGGTGATCCAGCAGGAACTCGGCCTGACCAAGGACGACCGTAGCGCCGACCTCGAACAGTTCGAACAGCGCCTCGAAGGCAAAGTCCTGCCGGCGCAGGTGCAAAAACGCCTCGAAGAGGAAATGAACAAGCTGTCGATCCTCGAGACCGGTTCGCCGGAGTACGCGGTCACCCGCAACTACCTCGACTGGGCGACGTCGGTGCCGTGGGGCGTGTATGGCGAGGACAAACTCGACCTCAAGCACGCGCGCAAGGTGCTCGACAAACACCACGCGGGCCTGGACGACATCAAGGACCGCATCCTCGAGTTCCTCGCGGTCGGTGCCTACAAAGGCGAAATCAGCGGTTCCATCGTGCTGCTGGTCGGCCCGCCGGGCGTGGGTAAAACCAGCGTCGGCAAATCCATCGCCGAATCCCTCGGCCGGCCGTTCTACCGCTTCAGCCTCGGCGGCATGCGCGACGAAGCCGAGATCAAGGGCCACCGTCGCACCTACATCGGCGCGCAACCGGGCAAACTGGTGCAGGCGTTGAAAGACGTCGAAGTGATGAACCCGGTGATCATGCTCGACGAAATCGACAAGATGGGCCAGAGCTACCAGGGCGACCCGGCCTCGGCGCTGCTGGAAACCCTCGATCCGGAACAGAACGTCGAATTCCTCGACCATTACCTCGACCTGCGCATGGACTTGTCGAAAGTCCTGTTCGTCTGCACCGCCAACACCCTCGATTCGATCCCAGGCCCACTGCTCGACCGGATGGAAGTGATTCGCCTGTCGGGCTACATCACCGAAGAAAAAGTCGCCATCGCCAAGCGTCACCTGTGGCCGAAACTGCTGGAAAAGGCCGGCGTGTCCAAGGGCAGCCTGAGCATCAGCGACAGCGCGCTCAAAGCCTTGATCGACGGTTATGCCCGCGAAGCCGGCGTGCGCCAGCTGGAAAAGCAAATGGGCAAACTGGTGCGCAAAGCGGTGATGAAGCTGATCGACGATCCGAAAGCAGTGATCAAACTCGGGCCGAAAGACCTCGAAGCGTCACTGGGTCACCCGGTGTTCCGCAACGAGCAAGTGCTGTCCGGCACCGGCGTGATTACCGGCTTGGCCTGGACCAGCATGGGCGGCGCCACGTTGCCGATCGAAGCCACACGAATTCACACGCTCAACCGGGGTTTCAAACTCACCGGGCAACTCGGTGAGGTGATGAAGGAATCGGCGGAGATCGCCTACAGCTACGTCAGCTCGCACCTGAAACAGTTCGGCGGTGACGCGAAGTTCTTCGACGAAGCCTTTGTCCACTTGCATGTGCCGGAAGGCGCGACACCGAAGGACGGCCCGAGCGCCGGCGTGACCATGGCCAGCGCCCTGCTCTCGCTTGCGCGTAATCAGCCGCCGAAAAAAGGCGTGGCGATGACTGGCGAACTGACGCTGACCGGGCATGTGCTGCCGATTGGCGGCGTGCGCGAGAAGGTGATTGCGGCAAGAAGGCAGAAGATTTTCGAGCTGATTCTGCCGGAACCGAATCGGGGGAATTTTGAGGAACTGCCGGATTATTTGAAGGAGGGGATTACCGTGCATTTCGCGAAGAAATTTGCCGATGTGGCGAAGATCCTGTTCTGACAGACAGCCCCTCACCCCAGCCCTCTCCCAAAGGGAGAGGGAGCCGACCGAGTTGCCTTGCGCTATACATCGACCTGAAACACCGAGTCGATTATGGATTCAATGATCTATTTCAGGTCGGTGGACTTCTGGAATATCCCCCGCTCAGTCCCCTCTCCCTCTGGGAGAGGGTTAGGGTGAGGGCTTGGCATTGTCACACTTTGTCTCATCTTCAGTTATGCTCGCCGTTCGTCGTGAACGCCCGGAGCCGCTGACCTTATGTCCCCCACTCGCCTGTTTATCCCCCTCGCCCTCTCGCTGCTGGCCGCGTGCGCCACGCAGCCGAAACACAACGTGGCCGTGGAAAAACAAAGCGAATGCCCCGTACGGCTCACCAACGGGCAAAACCTCATCATCATGCTGCCAAGCAACCCGACCACCGGTTACCGCTGGGCCATTCAGGATTCCGCTGGCGGCGTGTTGCGCGCGCTCAGCCCCGAGGTCTACAGCAATCCGGAAGATGCCGGAGTCGTCGGCGCTGCGGGCCTGTCGACCTGGCGCTTCCAGGCCTTCGCCCCCGGCACCGGGCGCCTGCGCCTGACCTCGCAACAACCATGGGCACCAGAAGTGCTGCCAGTGGAAACCTTTGACTGCGCCATTTCGGTGAACTGATCGTGGGCTGGCTGATTCTGGCGCTGATGGGCGCGGTGACGTTTCTCTACGGTGTCAGCACCCATGCGGCGTTACTGTGTCTGTTGGTCAAACCATTACCAGTGCTGGCGCTGCTCGGCTGGCTCCACGATGCGCCGCCCAGCGACTATCGCCGCTGGATCAGTCTGGGTCTGATTTTCTCGCTGCTGGGTGATGTGTTGCTCGCTTGGCCGGGGGATTTGTTTGTATTCGGCCTTGGCGCGTTTCTGGTCGCGCATCTGGCGTATCTGAAGGCTTATCTGAGTGACTGCAAGCGTCTGGCGATATTGCCGCTGGTGCTTGCCCTCGCAGTCGGTGCGGTGCTGTTGGGGCTTCTGGTTTCCAGCGGGCTCGGACCTTTACTGGTGCCAGTGATCGTCTACGGCACAGCAATCAGTGCGATGCTGTGGCGCGCGCTCGCTCGTCTCGGCACTGACGTACCCAAGCGTTCGGCGCTGCTGGCGGCCTGCGGCGCGCTGGCGTTTGTGTTCTCGGACAGCGTGATTGGTATTGATCGCTTTGTGTTGCCATTCCACGCCGCACCTTACGTCATCATCCTCAGCTACTGGCTGGGCCAATGGGGCATCGCCGCCTCGGCGTTCTCTCAAAGTAAACGCGCCAGCCTTTAAAGATCGCAGCCTGCGGCAGCTCCTACAGAAAACCGCATTCCCCTGTAGGAGTTGCCGCAGGCTGCGATCTTTTGATTTGCCGCTTTATCAGACAACCCAAGCATCCCGACGCCACTTTGGCTAAAATGCCGGCCTTTTCCACCGACACCGCCGGAACCGCCGTGAGCAAAGAACCCGATCGCATTTTCGCCAAGCCTTTGGCCCAGGTACCCGACTTCGCCTTCAACGAAGACGTGGTGCGGGTGTTCCCGGACATGATCAAGCGTTCGGTCCCGGGTTACCCGACCATCGTCGAAAACCTCGGTGTGCTCGCCGCGCAGTTCGCCCAGCCGAACAGCGTGCTCTACGACCTCGGTTCTTCACTGGGCGCGGTGACTCAAGCGTTGCGCCGCCATGTGCGCACCGACGGTTGCCGGGTGATCGCTGTGGATAACTCGGCAGCGATGGTCGAACGTTGCCGCGAATACCTCAACGGTCAGGATTCGATGTTCCAGGAATTGCTGCCGGTCGAAGTCATTGAAGGCGACATTCTCGCCCTCGACTTCCAGCCCGCTTCGGTGGTGGCGCTGAACTTCACCCTGCAATTCATCGCCCCGGATCAGCGCACCGCGCTGCTCTCGCGCATTCGCCAATCGTTGCTGCCAGGCGGCGCGCTGATTCTGTCGGAGAAGCTGCGCTTCAACGATGCCGAAGAACACGCGCTGCTCACCGATCTGCACGTCGCGTTCAAACGCGCCAACGGCTACAGCGAACTGGAAATTGCCCAGAAGCGCAGCGCCATCGAAAACGTCATGAAGCCCGACAGCCTCGAAGAACACCGGGAACGCCTGCTGGCCGCCGGGTTCTCGAAAGTCGTGCCGTGGTTCCAGTGTCTTAACTTTGCCTCGTTGATTGCCTTGCCATGATTGATCTGTCCCCCCTCGCCCGCCGTCTGGCCGGTACGCCGCTGGCCGAATGGGCCAACACCTTGCAAGTGCAACTCGACAAGAAAATGGAGAAAGGTCACGGCGATCTGGAGCGCTGGCAAAGTGCGCTGGACGCTTTGCCGAAGATCCTGCCGAGTGAAATCGATCTGCTCAACGGCCTGAAACTCGACACCGATTGCGACGATGAAACCCGCGAGCAAATGCGTACTGCGCTGATGGGCCTGTCACCGTGGCGCAAAGGCCCGTTCGACCTGTTCGGCGTGCACGTCGACACCGAATGGCGCTCGGACTCGAAGTGGTCGCGAGTGGCACCGCATCTGGATCTGAAAGGCAAACGCATTCTCGATGTCGGTTGCGGCAACGGTTACTACATGTGGCGCATGCTCGGTGCCGGCGCTGACAGCGTGATCGGCGTCGATCCGAACTGGCTGTTCTTCTGCCAGTTCCAAGCGGTGCAGCGTTACCTGTCCGAACCGAATGCCTGGCACCTGCCGTTCCCGTTCGAAGACCTGCCGCCGAACCTCGAAGGTTTCGACACGGTGTTCTCGATGGGCGTGTTCTACCACCGCCGTTCGCCGATCGAGCATTTACTGGCGCTCAAGGACTGCCTGGTCAAGGGCGGCGAACTGGTGCTGGAAACCCTGGTGGTCGAAGGTGACAAGCATCAGGTGCTGGTGCCGGAAGACCGTTATGCGCAGATGCGCAACGTGTGGTTCCTGCCGTCGGTGCCGGCGCTGGAGTTGTGGCTGCGTCGGGCCGGGTTCAGCGATATTCGTTGCGTGGATGTGAGCACCACGACGATTGAAGAACAACGCGGCACTGAATGGATGAAGTATCAGTCGCTAAGTGATTTCCTTGATCCGGAAGATCACAGCAAAACCATCGAAGGGTTGCCGGCGCCGATGCGCGCGGTGATTGTCGCGAAGAAGTAATCCAATCCCTCAAACACCGCGGTGAGCCCACCCCTCACCCCAGCCCTCTCCCCAAGGAGAGGGAGCTGATCATTGAGCTTTTCAAAACTTGAGTTCGACTCGGTATCTCAGGTCGACGGACTTAGCCCATCCAGCTCGGTCAGTCCCCTCTCCCTCTGGGAGAGGGTTAGGGTGAGGGGCTTTTTGCTCTTCGGGCGCGGAAGAACTCGGTCAACACCGCCCCGCACTCCTGCGCCAGCACTCCGCCTTCATACAGCACCCGGTGATTCAAAAAGCCCTGGGTGAAAAACTGCCCCTGACTCTGCACAATCCCCGCTTTCGGCTCCAGCGCGCCATACACCACGCGCGCCACCCGCGAATGCACGATCAGCCCGGCACACATGCTGCACGGTTCCAGCGTCACATACAGCGTGCTGCCCGGCAGCCGATAATTGTTTAGCGCTTGGGCGGCCGCACGAATCGCGACCATTTCCGCATGTGCGCTCGGGTCGCTGCCACTGATCGGACAGTTGAAGCCGCGACCGATGATCTCGCCGTCCTGCACCAACACCGCACCCACCGGCACTTCGCCAAGCGCTGCGCCTTGTGCGGCGAGGACCAGGGCTTCGCGCATGAAGTCACGGTCACGGCTGCGGTCGATGATCGCAGCGGGGCGAATCTGGCGCATCACTTCACCTCGATGGCGGCCATCAGGCCGGTTTCCATGTGGTCGATCACGTGACAGTGGAACATCCACACCCCCGGGTTATCCGCCACCAGCGCCACTTGCGCACGCTCGTTCTTGCCCAGCAGATAGGTGTCGGTGAAGTACGGAATGACTTTGTGCCGGTTCGACGCAATCACCTTGAAACTCATACCGTGCAGGTGGATCGGGTGTTGGTACTGGGTCATGTTCTTCAATTCGAAAATGTAGCTCTGGCCGAGTTTCAGGCTGGCGATCGGCCGATCGGCGCAGGTCTTGTCGGTGATGTCCCAGGCCTTGCCGTTGATCTGCCACAGGCTCGGCGGCTTGCCATTGTCGACGTTGACCGACACCGAGCCGACCCATTCGAAATTGAAGTTGAGTTTCTCGGCATTCGCCAGATCCGGCTCGGCCACCGGGTTCGCGGGCAAGGCTTTCGGCCACTCGGTCGGCGCATCGTTATTGGCCACCGAGCGCAAAGTCCCCAAACGCACCGGGCCGTTACGCAGCGACAACTCTTCACCGGCCGGCGGGGCCTTGATCGCCAGACAAATGCGCATGCCCGGGCCCAGCCAGTATTCCTTGCCCAGCGGCCGCGGCTCGACCGGGTTGCCGTCCAGTGCGTAGATCATCGCTTCGACACCGGGAATGTTGATGCGATAAGTCAGGGTGTTGTCGAGGTTGAGCAGGCGCACCCGAGTGATCTGCCCGGCCGGCAATTCAATCACCGGCGTCGGTACGCCGTTGATGGTCGAAAGACGCCCCGCCGTGCCGCCACGCGCCGCTTCCCGGGGGATGCTGAATTCGACGAAGTTACCTTCATCGTCGATGTGCCAATTCTTCAGGCTCAGGGTCTTTTCGTACTTGAACCCGGTCGGTTCGCGCTCTTCGACGATCAACGGCCCGACCAGTCCGCGCCCCAGCTCTTCGCTGCTGCTGACATGCGGGTGATACCAGTAGCTGCCGGCATCCGGCACGCGGAATTTGTAATCGAAGTATTCGCCGGGCAATACCGGCAATTGCGAGACGTACGGCACGCCGTCCATCTCCAGCGGCAGACGAATGCCGTGCCAGTGGATGGTGGTCGCCACCGGCAGATGGTTGATGAAGCGCACCCGCAGCCATTCACCCTGACGCACGCGCAATTCGGTGCCCGGTGCCGAAGGGCCGAACGCCCAGGCCTCGGTCTTGTGCCCCGGCACCAGTTCCACGTCCAGCGGCGCGGCGATCAGCTCGTAGTCGTGGCCTGCGTCAGCGTCGGCCATCTTGCCCAGCCAGTAGCGCGACGCGCCTCCCGCCCCGACACCAACGACAACAAGACCGGCCAGGCCACCGAGGATTTGGCGACGGGTAAAGGACATGAACTCAACTACCTCTCGTATGCATCGGGCTGGCTGCCCGCAAAAGGCAAATACGATACACCTGCAATTGCGAAACAGTAAGGCCGGCGCGGCACAAGGACGCAGTTGCACCTCGCGCGTACACGATTTCGACTGACCAGGTGACATAACTATGTAGTGCACATGCATCGAGCAACCGGGTCACCCTGTACCACACGTTTTCTCAAGGACCGAGAGTTCACCCACATGCCAAACCCACTGACAAACCCACTGCCCAACGCCACAGACAAGGCTGCGCTCAAGGCTATTGCCGCCACCGTCATCCAGACCTGCCCGAGCCTGCAGGACGCTGCCCGACAAGTCGCCAGCGATTTGCTGAAGAAATACCGCGTCCGCGGACTCGATCCGGATCAGGTGTATTTCCACCGTTTCGACGCCTCGCAAAGCAGCACGAAAGCCTTCACCGGTTGGGAACATGTACACGCCACACCCACCTCGAGCATGACGCTGACCCAACTGGTGACTCACCGCTTTCGCGTCGCCGATCAGGACAACGCCGACCTGCTCGACGTGTATGCCGGTTTCTACAGCGCAGGTCCCGACGCCCGTACCTTCGACGACAGCAATGAAGTGCGCCTGCACGGCAACGACGTGCTCAAGGAGTTCTGGAGCATCGACTTCAGCTCGCTGTACGACGCCCAACTGCGCGACTTCTGGAACACCAGCGGCGGCGATTTTCGCACCCTGGCCAAGTGCAATTTCCTGATCAACGCGGTACAGGCGCGGGACAAACGTCAGTTGAGCGACGAGGACTTCCTGTTCGTCACGCAAGCGGTGATCGGCCCGCTGACCTGGCCAGTGAGCCTGCAAATGCTGCAGGCACAACACCGTTGCCCGAACAGCGTGCGCACGCTGGATCTTGCCGGTTACGCGGCTATCAACGTCCTGCGTTTCGTCGCGCCCAAGGGCCGGCAGATCCTCTACCTGCCCGGCGAAAGCAATGCCTTCCAGGTCCTGGAAACCGCCACCGACCTGCACTTCTGGATGTTGCAACGGATGAACAAACCCGCTGCGCGCGAGACATTCCTTGCGCACTTCTCGCTGAGTGACCGGCAGCAGATCAACGATGACCTTGGCGATCTGATGAATCGTCTGGTGGCAACGTGGGGCCGCTACGACCATTCCATGATCAATCAGCACAACCGCACGGTCAGCGGCGACGCGTTCACCTGGCTGAGCGACTCGACGCAGGCGGCGATGTTCGCCGAGGCCAGCCTTTCCCTGACCTCCAATGGCGATCTGCGCAAGAGCCTGTGGATCGGCTACCTCAGCGCCGGGGTCAAGGTGTTCGGGCCAATGGCGGTGGTGGGCTGGCCAATCGCATTGCCGGTAATCGGCGCCAGTATTGCCAACATGGGGCTGAACATCGATCAGGCGGTCCATGGCAAAACCGCCGCCGAGCGCAAGGCCGGGATCCTCGGTGCCGTACTCAGCGGCATCGACATGCTGTTCAACCTGCTGGTGCTCAAAGGCCCGGGATCGTTGGTCGAAGTCGGTCCCGAAATTGATGCGGCCGAAGCGACGGAGATGGCCGACCTGATTGAGGGCAATCAATCTGAAAGCGCACCACCGACGATCCAGGCGTCACCCGCCCCGAATGATCTGCCGGCACCGCAGACGGCTGGCTCAGAGATACCGGAGTCCTTCAGGATCAAGCAGACATTGGGCGCGGACACATTGATCAGCGAGCCCGGGAAACTCCGTGGCATCCATCGACTCGCCTCCAATCCCTCGTCCGCGATCACCCTCGGCGATAACGCCTACTTCGTGCGTTTTGAGGAAAATCTCAATGGTCGTGGCACTTGGGCAATCATCGATCCGACCCGCCCCGAAGCCTTCTCCGGTTCGATCCCTGTACGGTTGAACGCTGCGGGTGCCTGGGAAGTTGCGCCCAGGCTGGGGCTTCGCGGCGGTGTTGATACGCCAATGATCGCGGGAGCAGGTCAAGCAAGCGAGGCCACCGGCGAAACCTGGGCACCGGCGCCGGGCATCCATGTTCCCGGCCTCGATGATCCGGCCATGCGTGCCTGGGCACTCGGCGGCCCGGATCTGCAAGGCCAGTTTCGCCGAGCCTGGACGCTGGGCGGCATCGACATGCACAGCGTAGTCCAGCCAGAAAACGGCGCTGGCAGTGCGCTGATGCCCGCCGCAGACGACGCGGTGGTCTCTTTCAGCGAATTCGATCTGGCGCAGGAACAACCCCGTGCAACGCTGATCAATGATGCCAACGCCTGGTACGAACTGCACCCGCCCGTACTCCGCCCACCGGTCATTACACAAACGCCCGTCGCGTCCGTGACCGATCTGTTCGAGGCCGCATTGACGGAGAAACCCGGGTTGGTCATCGGCGAAAGCCGGGGCAGCGTCGGCAGTAAGCAACTGCTCATTGAAGACATGCCCAACCTCGCTCGCAACGGCGTGAAAACCCTGTATCTGCAAGAGTTGTTGGCCAACGTCAACCAACTGGATCTGGATGCTTTCGCCCGCACCGGAGAGATGTCCGAGGAACTGCAAAGCTACCTGACCCGAATCGACTTCAGGGCCGGCAACGACCCGGATGGCAGATTCAACCTCATGGCCCTGGTCAAAACCGCCAACGCCGAGCGCATCCGGGTACAGTCCCTCGATCTGTCCACCACCTACAACATCAATAAGGATCCGCTGCATCCGTTCCCCAATCAGCAGATGAGCAGAAGCTTTTTCGCCGCCGAGGTCATCCGCTTTGATCAGGAACTCATTGGCCCAGGCAAATGGGTTGCGCTGGTCAATCAGGAAAACATGAGCACCTTCCGCGGTTATCAGGGTATCCGCGAACAGACCGACGCCTTGAGCATACGTATCGATGATGTGACGCCGGGGCAGGCACAGGCCATCGGCTCCGACCCTGGCCTGGCGGTGGAATATGCCGATTACCCCGACTCCCCGGTCGAAGAGATTGCCGGTGGCCTGAGCGATCCGGACAGCATTCAGAATCTGATCAAGGGCGACTGGCAGGTGCAAGTGGAAACGCCGTGGGCGTACCGCACCCCGCAGAATCTGCGAGCGCTTTTGCCAGAACCGGGGATGTTCACTTTTCAGCGCTATCGCAGCAGTTTGCTGGTGGTCTACCGCAATGCCGAGCGCCACATGGCCGACAGCGCGATCAGAATGACGCCCGGCGGCCGGCTCAATCTGGATACACCGCTTGCCCCGGCCCATGAGTCGCTGACCGTGGACACGCTGGACGAGTTGAAACAGGCGCTTGTCGAAAAAGGCCTGAAGCCGATGGGCTGGCCTGCGACCAGTGCTGCAACATTGCTGGAAGACAATGCGCACCCGGTCATTCCGCTGAGCTGGCAGGCCAACGAATTACTGGACGGGATTGCTCCCGTGAGCGGGCCAGGCAAACTCCAGGGCATTTATCTGCTCGACTCGAATCCTTCGACCGCCATCTCTATCGATGACAGCGCCTATTACGTACGCTACGAAACCGACATCAACGGAACAGGACACTGGGCTGTCATCCATCCCGAGCAACCCCAAGGCTTCACTCGCTCGATCCCGGTCCGCCTGAATCCGCAGGGTGAATGGGAAACCATGCCCCGTGCAGGACTCAGCGGCGGTGGCAAACCTTCGGCGCTGGCCGGTTCGAGCAGCCGTAGCCCGCTGCCCTCCCTGCCCGCCTCGCAATATGACGTACCTGCCCCCCTCAAAGTACATCTGGAGGAAGGCGCGGCCGGACTGAACGATGAGGCATTGCGTGACTATTACGACAGCCTGAACGGTTTCGATGCCTACCGCGAATTCAAGGCCATTCGTAAACGCCTGTATCGCGACGCGCTGGACTTTTTCAGCACCTTGCACCTGCCCGAACGCCCTCCCGTACCAACCTTGGCTGAAGATGCGACAGCCGAAGAGATCATCGAAAAAATCCTCGAGCATGCCCGCGGCCTGGTGATCGGCGAGAGCCATACCGCCATCGGCAGCAAGCAATGGTTGATCGAGAACATGCAGTTGCTGGCCAGCAAACAGGTGAAAAGTCTGTACATGGAGCATTTGCTGACGGACTTCCATCAAGCCGCACTGGATGAGTTCTTTCAGACCGGTAGCATGCCGGAAAAACTCGAGGCTTATCTCAAGGCGCTCAATGTCGGCAATATGACCGACCCGCTGGAGCGCTACACGTTTCTGGAACTGGTCAAGGAAGCCAGAAAGCAGGGAATCCATGTGCAAGCCATCGATTGCATGGCGAGTTATCGGCTCAACGGGATGGACCTGCCTTCCATCGATGAGACGGCTCGCCAGAAAATGATGAATTACTTCGCGCGCTTGATGATCCGCGCGGACCAGTCCGCACGCGGCGCACACAAATGGGTAGCGTTGATGGGCAACTCGCACGCCAACAACTTCGAGGGGGTTGCCGGCGTCAGCGAGCTGGAAGAGGCCATCGGCATTCGCGTCGAGGATGTTCCCGAAGGGACTTCGCGCGCAATAGACGTCGACCCCGGGAAAATCCTGCCGTTGGGCGGTAGCGTAAATGATCGTTCGGCACTGGTCAGGGGCGATCTGCGCCTGCAAATCGAAACGCCCTGGACTGCGCAGACCATGGCGGATTTCGAAAAGCTGCTGCCTCGCTACGGCATGTATTCCTTGAAGCAACAACCCCACATGACATTTATCGTCCATCGCAGCCGCAGTAAAGAACTGGTGCGCACCCTCATTGAAAATGACGGGACACGCTTCTACATCCAACGCCCGAGCTGGCCTTCGGTCAGCGGCAAACGTTACCCCAGCATGAAAGCGCTGTTACAAGCACTGGATGACATGGGCATGCAACTGGGCGGGTGGTCAAAACCGCTGTAACGCAAAAACAGAAAAGCCGTGTGAAACGGATTTCACACGGCTTTCGGTTGCAGCGATCAAGCCTTTACGGCTTGCGCAGGATCACTCCCACTCAATCGTCGCCGGCGGCTTGCTCGACACGTCGTAAGTGACGCGCGAGATACCTTCGATTTCATTGATGATACGGCCGGAAACGGTTTCCAGCAGTTCGTAAGGCAGGTGCGCCCAACGTGCGGTCATGAAGTCGATGGTTTCCACGGCACGCAGGGCAACGACCCAGGCGTAACGACGGCCATCGCCGACCACGCCAACCGATTTCACTGGCTGGAATACCACGAAAGCCTGGCTGACTTTGTGGTACCAGTCGGCTTTACGCAGTTCTTCGATGAAGATGTGGTCAGCGCGACGCAGCAGGTCGGCGTATTCCTTTTTCACTTCACCGAGGATGCGCACGCCCAGGCCCGGGCCCGGGAACGGGTGACGGTAGACCATGTCGTACGGCAGGCCCAGTTCCAGGCCCAGACGACGGACTTCATCCTTGAACAGTTCGCGCAGTGGCTCGACCAGTTTCAGGTTCATCTCTTCCGGCAAACCGCCCACGTTGTGGTGCGACTTGATCACGTGGGCCTTGCCGCTTTTCGCGCCAGCCGACTCGATCACGTCCGGGTAAATGGTGCCCTGAGCGAGGTACTTGATGTTTTCCAGTTTGTTCGACTGGGCATCGAATACGTCGATGAAGGTGCGACCGATGATCTTGCGCTTCTTCTCCGGGTCGGCTTCGCCGGCCAGGTTGTCCAGGAACTGATCTTCAGCGTTGGCGCGGATCACCTTGACGCCCATGTTCTCGGCGAACATGGCCATCACTTGCTCACCTTCGTGCAGGCGCAGCAGGCCGTTGTCGACGAACACGCAGGTCAGTTGATCGCCGATGGCCTTGTGCAGCAGCGCCGCAACCACCGATGAGTCAACGCCGCCGGACAGGCCCAGCAGCACGTTGTCGGTGCCGACTTGTGCGCGGATGTTGGCGATGGCGTCTTCGGCGATCTTCGACGGCGTCCACAGGGCTTCACAGCCACAGATATCGAGCACGAAGCGCGACAGGATGCGACCACCCTGCTTGGTGTGGGTCACTTCCGGGTGGAACTGCACGCCGTAGTAAGCGCGATCGTCGTTGAACATGCCGGCGATCGGGCAGCTCGGGGTGCTGGCCAGGATGTGGAAGTCTTCCGGCATCTTGGTGACCTTGTCACCGTGGCTCATCCATACGTCGAGACCGAACAGGCCGTCAGCGTCGATGTGGTCTTCGATGCCGTCGAGCAGGCGGCTCTTGCCGACCACGTCAACGCGGGCGTAACCGAACTCACGCAGCTCGGAACCTTCAACCTTGCCACCCAGTTGCTCGGCCATGGTCTGCATGCCGTAGCAGATACCGAAAACCGGCACGCCAAGATCGAAGACGGCTTGCGGGCAACGCGGGCTGTTGGCTTCGTGCACGGACTCGGGGCCGCCGGCGAGGATGACGCCTTTAGGTGCGAATTCGCGGATCGCATCTTCGTCCATGTCGAACGGGTGCAGTTCGCAGTACACACCGATTTCGCGCACGCGGCGAGCGATCAGTTGGGTGTATTGCGAACCGAAGTCGAGGATCAGGATGCGGTGAGCGTGAATGTCGAGGGCCATGATTCAGTCTCGTCTTAAGTAATTCAGAAACAGTCGTGATTCAGAAACAACTCGGGGCTGAATAAAACAGCCCCGGTTGCTTGATGATTTGCTTGAAGGCTTAACCTACGCGGTAGTTTGGCGCTTCTTTGGTGATCTGCACGTCGTGTACGTGGGATTCGGCCATACCGGCACCGGTGATCCGCACGAACTCAGGCTTGGTGCGCATTTCTTCGATGTTGGCGCTACCGGTGTAGCCCATCGAGGAACGCAGACCGCCCATCAACTGGTGAATGATCGCGCTCAGGGTGCCTTTGTACGGCACACGGCCTTCGATCCCTTCAGGTACAAGCTTCTCGGCGCCTGCCGAGGAATCCTGGAAGTAACGATCGGAAGACCCTTGAGCCTGGGACATGGCGCCCAGCGAGCCCATGCCGCGATAAGCCTTGTACGAACGGCCCTGGAACAGTTCGATTTCACCCGGCGCTTCTTCAGTACCGGCGAACATCGAGCCCATCATCACGCAGGACGCACCGGCCACGATGGCCTTGGACAGGTCACCGGAGAAACGGATACCGCCGTCGGCGATCAACGGAACGCCGGTGCCTTCGAGGGCAGCAGCAACGTTGGCGATGGCACTGATTTGCGGCACGCCGACACCGGCGACGATACGGGTGGTGCAGATCGAGCCAGGGCCGATACCGACCTTGACCGCGTCGGCGCCGGCTTCGGCCAGGGCCTTGGCAGCTGCGCCGGTGGCGATGTTGCCGCCGATCACCTGCACTTCAGGAAAATTCTCTTTGACCCAGCGAACGCGGTCGATCACGCCTTTGGAGTGACCGTGCGCGGTGTCGACCACCACCACGTCCACACCGGCATTGACCAGAGCGGCAACGCGGTCACCGGTGTCTTTACCGGTACCGACTGCTGCACCAACACGCAGACGACCTTGATCGTCCTTGCTGGCCAGCGGGTAGGCTTTGGCTTTTTCGATGTCTTTGACGGTCATCATGCCTTTGAGGGCAAACTTGTCGTCGACGATCAGAACTTTTTCCAGGCGGTGCTTGTGCAGCAGTTCGCGGACTTCGTTCTTGTTGGCGCCTTCACGTACGGTGACCAGACGCTCTTTAGGCGTCATCACTTCACGTACGGTGGCATCCAGGCGGGTTTCGAAGCGCACGTCACGGGAAGTGACGATGCCGACCAGGTCGCCATCGTGCAGCACCGGAACGCCGGAAATGTTGTGCATGCGGGTCAGGTCGAACAGATCACGAACCGTGGCGTCAGCCTCGATGGTGATCGGATCCTTGACGACGCCGGCTTCGAATTTCTTGACCTTGCGGACTTCGGCAGCTTGCTGCTCGATGGTCATGTTCTTGTGGATGATACCGATACCACCTTCCTGAGCCATGGCAATTGCCAGACGGGCTTCAGTGACGGTGTCCATGGCAGCGGAAACCAGTGGAATATTCAGCTCGATGCCACGGGTAAGGCGGGTCTTGAGACTGACTTCGTTAGGAAGCACCTCGGAATAACCAGGCACTAGGAGAATGTCGTCGAATGTCAGAGCTTCTTGGCTGATACGCAGCATCGCGGGGGCTCCCGAGCGGGAAAATGGAAGCGCGCCATTATAGTCAGACACCCCCTGCTGTTCAACGTAAAACTCAGCTTAATATCAATGTTACTGATGTACGGGAATCCCCGCCTCTACAGCTCCACCTTGACCCACGAGACAGGTTGATCGAGCCAATCAGCAAACTCATCGATAAAGCTCTGCTTGAACCCGGCCTCCAGCCAGTTGTTGAAGATAAAACCCAGGTTGGAAAACGCACATTCCTGCAAGTACAGAAAGCCGTTGATGTCGTCTTCATGCCCGCATTCAGGGCAGGTGAAGTTGTCGGTGCGCCCGGGCATCCAGTCTTCCAGGCTCTCGAACAACGCTTCACCGACTTCGCGGCGGCACTCGGCGCAACCGGCTTCTTCGAGAAACCCCTTGGCCGGGGTATAGATGCAGCGCTTGACGATGATCTCCAGGCCGTTGATCGGTTCACCGAACGGCAACGCCTCGGGGTGCAGCACCACCGCGCGCGCGCCATCGGCAATCGCATGCCCCATGCGGTTGCCGGTGCGGCCGCAGGTGGTCAACTCTTCTTCGATGATGTTCTTGCGCACCAGCCAGCGCACGATCGCCCGGGCCCGGGGTTCGTGGACCGGCAGGGTGGAGATTTTCGGGACGATGATGCTTTGCGAATTCATGGAAAGTCCTGCGGTATGGCTTCTGACGCCTTCGCGAGCAAGCTCACTCCCACAGGGAACTGTATTCCAATGTGGGAGCGACGGTGCGACGATTCGACTTGCTCGCGAAGAGGCCCTGAAGGCCGGCAGCTTAATCCCTGACGAAATCCGGTCAAGTGCTGAGATAGCGCCCGATCAGCGCAATCCCGCTGGCCAGCACCAGCCACGTCACCAGTCGCACAAACGCCTCGCGCGACAACTTCATGGTCAGCCGCCGCCCGATCCACAACCCCAGCGCCATGGCCGGCAACAGACACAGCGCCAGCATCAACAAGGGTAGCTCGGCATACACCCCGGCGATAGCGAACAGGCTCAAACGCACCACCGTGCTGCAACTGATCAACGCACTTTGTGTGGCCCGGGCCGCGTCCTTCGGCAAGCGGCTGTTGAGATAGATCGCATACAAGAAGCCGCCACTGCCAAACAGCGCACCGAACAGCCCGCCCACCGTGCCCATCGGCAGCGCCCACCCGGCGGACAACTGCGTCGGCCGGGTTTTCACCCACAGGCTATAAACCGCATAAGCGCTGATGAACAACCCCATCAACAGCAACAACAGATCGGATTGGAGGTTAAGCAGGAAAATCACCCCCAATGTGCACCCCACCGCCATGCAGGGCAGCAGCCGCAACAGCTCGGGTTTGGCCACGTCCCGCCGCGAGGGCAGCAGATTGCCGAACGCCGCGACGAAATCCAGCAGCACCAACAACGGCACAATCTTCGACAACGGCATGAACAGAATCAGAATCGGCCCCGCGACCAGCGCCGTACCGAATCCGGCAATCCCGAAAACGACATAGGCCAGCGCGATGCCCAAGCCGATCACCGCCCAGCCGCCCGCGCCCCACGACCACTCGTTCAACAATCCCAGCACATTCATCGATTCACTTCCTTTATAAGCCTGAGATGACTTTAGCCAGCGCCGAGCGTTGCGACTAATATGCTCAAAGCCACTTACTCATCTCGAAAAGGCATATCAGGTGCTCTCGACCCGTCAACTGCGCTACTTCGTGGAAATTGCCGAGTGCGGCAGCTTCAGTGCTGCCGCTGAACGCCTGTTCATCGCGCAATCGGCCCTGAGCCGGCAGATCAAGGACATGGAAACCCGCCTGCAAACGCCACTGTTCGAACGCACCGCGCGCCAGCCTCGGCTCACGGCCGCAGGCGAGGCGTTTTTACCGCGAGCCAGAAACCTGCTCAATGAACTGAGCAAAGCCAGCGCAATGGCGACCGAAGTCGGCAACGGCCAACTTGGCACGTTGCGCCTGAGCCATTCCAGCACCGTGTCGATCAGCGGACATTTATTACGCCGGATCAGCACATATCTTGATCAGCAGAATGGCGTGTCGCTGGACATCGGCAAGCTGTCCTCCGAGGCGCAGCTTGAGGAACTGGCGCAAGGTCGTCTCGACATTGGTCTGTTGCGTCTGCCGGTATTGCGTCAGCGTGAAGGCATTCAGGTGGAGCCTTTATTCACCGAGCGCCTGTTGTTGGCGGTGCCGGCCGGTCATCGCCTGGCCGATTCAGCCTCGGTCGAACTGGCGCAACTGAGAGACGAGCCGTTCATTTCGATTCCGCATCCACAGCGCGGCGGACTCAGCTATCTGTGTGCCGACCTGTGCATGCGCCAGGGTTTCTTCCCCAAAGCGGCGCGGGTGATGTCGCGAAAGACCACCCAACTGCAACTGATCCAGGCTGGATTCGGCATCGCCCTGCTGCCCGAATCGATGCAGGACATTGCGCCCGGCGGCGTACGATTTCTGGCGCTGAGCGATCCCGATTGCCAAAGCACGGTCGCCCTCGCCTACCGGCAAAACCCCACGCCACTGGTCCACCACTTCATCAATATGTTCACAAAACCCTGTGGGAGCGGGCTTGCTCGCGAAGGAGGTATGTCAGTCGAAACTTGAATTGCCTGACACTCCGCCTTCGCGAGCAAGCCCGCTCCCACAAGGGGTTTTGTGTTGGGTCATGGTGATTGGCAGGCGAATGCCCTTAAACTGCGCCCCATGATTAAAGATCCCTTTTCAAGGCTCGGCCTTGACCGTGAAGTCCTGACCGTCAGCCAGCTCAACGGCCGCGCGCGGGTGTTGCTCGAAGACGTGTTCAGCAACATCTGGGTCGAAGGCGAAATCTCCAACCTCGCTCGCCCGGCGTCCGGCCACGTGTATTTCACCCTCAAGGACAGCGGTGCGCAGGTGCGTTGCGCGTTGTTCCGCAACAATGCGGCGCGAGTGCGTCAGGCGTTGAAGGATGGCCTGGCGGTAAAAGTACGCGGCAAGGTCTCGCTGTTCGAAGGGCGTGGCGACTATCAGTTGATTCTCGACACCGTGGAGCCTGCCGGTGACGGCGCGCTGCGCCTGGCCTTCGATGCGCTTAAGGAAAAGCTCAGCGCCGAAGGCCTGTTCAGCGCCGAACGCAAAGTGCCGCTGCCGGCGCATCCGCAGCGCATCGGCATCATCAGTTCGCCGACCGGCGCGGTGATTCGCGACATCATCAGCGTGTTCCGCCGTCGTGCGCCGCAGGTGCAACTGACGTTGATTCCTACTGCCGTGCAGGGCCGCGAAGCCACCGCGCAAATTGTTCGTGCGCTAAAACTGGCCGATGCCCGTGGTTTCGACGCGTTGATCCTCGCTCGTGGCGGCGGCTCGCTGGAAGATCTCTGGTGCTTCAACGAAGAGGCCGTGGCCCGTGCGGTAGATGCTTGCGTCACGCCGATCGTCAGCGCCGTCGGGCATGAAACCGATGTGTCGATCAGCGATTTCGTCGCCGACGTCCGCGCACCAACGCCCTCCGCTGCCGCCGAATTGCTGGCCCCGGACTCCAGTGACCTGGTGCGCCGGGTCGAAAGCCTGCATCGTCGACTGGTGATGCGCATGCGCGACCGTCTGATGCGCGATCGTCTGCGCCTGGAAGGCATCTCCCGCCGTTTGCGTCACCCCGGCGAGCGTCTACGTCAGCAGGCTCAGCGTCTGGATGACCTGGACATGCGCATGCGCCGGGCGTTCGAGCGTCAACTCAATACCCGTCGCGAACGCCTGATCCGTCTGGAAACCCGCCTCGCCAGCCAGCACCCGGGACGCCAACTGGCAATGTTGCGCCAACGCCTCGACAGCCTTGCCGAACGCCTGCCCCGGGCCATGCGTGAAGGCCTGAAAAGTCGTCGCCTGCAACTGCACAGCCAGATGCAGACGCTGCACGTGGTCAGCCCGCTGGCGACCCTTGGTCGTGGCTACAGCATTCTGCTGGATGAGCGCGGCCAGGCGATCCGTAACGCTGCGCAGACTCACACCGGCCAGCGCCTGAAAGCCAGACTTGGCGAAGGCGAACTGCAAGTGCGCGTCGAGGACAATCACCTGACGCCCGTCACCCTTTCTCTACTGGACTGATCCATGCCGCGTTTTTTCGCTCCGTTACTGTTGCTGTGTTTGACCACCTTCAATGCCCACGCCGACAGCTACATCACCCGTCTGCTGAACAAACCGGTGCCGGGCGGCGTGGCGGTGGTTGATCTGGGCGCTGCCGCGCAGGCGCCAAAAGCCACCTATCAAGGCAAACCGGTGCTGGTGGTCAAGGAACAGAACAACTGGCTGGCGATTGTCGGCGTGCCGCTGACAGTCAAACCCGGCAGTCAGCAAATCAGCAGCGGCGGGCGTAATCTGCCGTTCACGGTGGGCAACAAGAAATACCCGGAACAGCACATCACCCTGAAGAACACCCAGCAGGTCAACCCGAACCCGGCCAACCTCAAGCGCATCGAGGGCGAACTGGCCGAGCAGATCAAGGCTTACCGCAGCTTCAGTCCGAACACCCCGAGCAACCTGTTGCTGGACAAACCGGTCAACGGGCCGCTGTCGAGCAAGTTCGGTGTACGCCGCTTCTTCAACGGTGAAGAGCGCAATCCTCACGCTGGCCTCGACTTCGCCGTGCCGGCGGGTACGCCGATCAAGACCCCGGCGGCGGGCAAGGTGATCCTCACCGGCAATTACTTTTTCAATGGCAACACGGTGTTTGTCGACCATGGGCAGGGCTTTATCAGCATGTTCTGCCATATGTCGAAGATTGATGTGAAGGTCGGTGATCAACTGGCCCGTGGCGCGGTGGTCGGCAAGGTTGGCATGACCGGCCGTGCGACCGGCCCGCACATGCACTGGAATGTCAGCCTGAATGATGCGCGGGTGGATCCGGCGATTTTCATTGGCGCGTTCCAACCTTGAATAGGTGTTGAGGCCACTGGCCTCTTCGGGAGCAAGCCCCCTCCCACATTGAAATTGTGTTGCGAACACCATCAACTGTGGGAGCGGGCTTGCTCGCGAAGGCGGCCCATCCCACACCGCAAATACTGCTGACACCCCAGCAGCTTCAATTGCGCCCCAATCAAACCCCGCGCAAACATCACAAAGATCGCCCGCCTAAAGCACAATAAAATCGCGCAGAACCCCGCTTTTCGAGTATTCCTCTCAATTTTTTTCGACTGCTTGCCATCCTCTCACCTCGCGGTTAGGGTTGAAGGCATGAAAACCTCTCACACCCTTATTCAGCTTCGCCAGCACCGCAGCCTGTGCCTCGTCAGCGCACGACTGCCGGGCTGAATCGCTGCGCCTCGTCCCAAGCTGTTCCCCGAACATTCGTAACACCGGCAGGCCGCCTCTTTTCGGCCCAGACAATAAGGAATTTCCCGATGAGCATGCTCAAAGACCCGTCTTCGAAATACCGCGCGTTTCCCGTCATCAATCTGCCAGATCGCACCTGGCCGTCGAAAACCATCGACGCCGCGCCGATCTGGTGCAGCTCCGACCTGCGTGACGGCAACCAGTCGTTGATCGAGCCGATGGACGCGGTGAAGAAGCTGCGCTTCTGGAAAACCCTGGTTCAGGTGGGTGTGAAGGAAATCGAAGCCTCGTTCCCGGCCGCTTCGCAAACCGACTTCGACTTCGTGCGTACCCTCATCGAAGAAGGCCACATCCCGGACGACACCACCATTCAGGTGCTGACCCAGGGCCGTGAAGACTTGATCGAGCGCACCTTCGAATCCCTGCGTGGGGCGAAGAAAGCCATCGTTCACTTGTACAACGCCACCTCGCCGTCTTTCCGTCGCATCGTCTTCAACCAGGACAAGGACGGCATCAAGGCCATCGCGGTCAACGCCGCCAAGCTGTTCGTCAAATACGCGGCGATGCAGCCGGACACCGAGTGGACGTTCGAATACTCGCCGGAAACCTTCAGCGCCACCGAGCTGGAATTCGCCAAGGAAGTCTGTGACGCGGTGATCGAGGTCTGGAACCCGACGCCTGAGCACAAGATGATCCTCAACCTGCCGGCCACCGTTGAGTGCGCAACGCCGAACATCTACGCCGACCAGATCGAGTGGTTCGGCCGCAACATCAACCGTCGTGACAGCGTGATCATCAGCCTGCACACCCACAACGACCGTGGCACCGGCGTCGCCGCCACCGAGCTGGGCCTGATGGCCGGCGCCGATCGCGTCGAAGGCTGCCTGTTCGGCAACGGCGAGCGTACCGGTAACGTCGACCTCGTCACCGTAGCGCTGAACATGTACACCCAAGGCGTCAACCCTGAGCTGGACTTCTCCGACATCGACGGCGTGCGCAAAGTCGTCGAAGAGTGCAATCAGATCCAGGTACACCCACGTCACCCGTACGTCGGCGACCTGGTCCACACCGCATTCTCCGGTTCGCACCAGGACGCCATCCGCAAGGGCTTCGCCCAGCAGAAACCGGACACTCTGTGGGAAGTGCCGTACTTGCCGATCGACCCGGCCGACATCGGCCGTAGCTACGAGGCGGTGATTCGCGTCAACAGCCAGTCGGGCAAGGGCGGTATCGCTTACCTGCTGGAACAGGAATACGGCATCAGCCTGCCGCGTCGCATGCAGATCGAATTCAGCCAGGTTGTGCAGCGTGAAACCGACCGTCTGGGTCTGGAGATGACTGCCAAGCAGATCCACTCGCTGTTGATCAGCGAATACCTGCAAGCCAACACCCCGTATGCGCTGGTCAGCCATCGCCTGCAGGAAGAGAACGGCAACAGCGCCGTCGAAGTGGAAGTGGCGAGCAAGGGTCAGGGCGAAACCAACCTGCACTGGCGCGGCAAGGGTAACGGCGCGCTGGAAGCCCTGGTGGCCGGCCTGCCGATCCCGGTGGAAATCATGGACTACAACGAACACGCGATCGGCGCGGGCACCAACGCCAAGGCAGCGGCTTACATCGAGCTGCGAGTGAACGGTGAACGTGCAGTGCACGGCGTGGGTATCGATGAAAATATCACCACCGCCAGTTTCAAGGCGCTGTTCAGCGCACTGAACCGCTCGTTGAGCCAGCCGGAAGCGAAAGCGGCGTAAGCGACCGCTGAAATGCAAAAGGCCCCGGAGTTTGAACTCCGGGGCCTTTTTTTGCGATCGTTCCCATGCTCCGCGTGGGAATGCCTCAAGGGACGCTCCGCGTCCAGTGATGCGGAGCGTCACGGGCTGCATTCCCACGCAGAGCGTGGGAACGATCGACTGCCTCAGGTGAACTCGAAGGTATCCGCATCCAGATTCGCCGGAAAACGTTCGCGATAGGCTGCCAGCTCAGCCGCTTCCAGCACAACCTTGAACACCCCATCCGCCTCCCCCGCCGCCAGCAACGTCTCGCCCTGGAAATCCAGCACCTGACTGTCGCCGGTATAGGCAAAACCCTTGCCGTCAGTGCCGACGCGATTCACTGCCGCCACGTAGCACAGGTTTTCAATCGCCCGCGCCGGCAGCAAGCGGTTCCAGTGCAGACGCCGCGCACCCGGCCAGTTGGCGGTGTACAGCAGCAGGTCGGTGTCCTGGGCGTCGCGACTCCACACCGGGAAGCGCAGGTCGTAGCAAATCAGCGGCCGAATCCGCCAGCCCTTGAGCTCGAACTGCACCTGACGTTCGCCGGGGGTGTAATGGTTGTGCTCCCCGGCCATGCGGAACAGATGGCGTTTGTCGTAATGCCAGACTTCACCGTCCGGCCGCGCCCACAGCAGGCGGTTGCGATGACTGCCGTCAGCCGCCTGAATGATCACGCTGCCGGTAATCACCGCATTGAGCTTCGCCGCTTGCGCCTTCATCCACTTGCTGGTCGGGCCATGCTCGGCTTCTGCGAGGGTCTCGGACTCCATCGAGAAGCCGGTGGTGAACATCTCCGGCAAAATAATCAGGTCTGCCCCTCGGGCCTGCTCCAACAGCACATCGAAGTGCTCAAGATTGGCCTGACGGTCGTGCCAGGCCAGGCTGGTCTGGATCAGCGCCAGATTGAGATCGGGCAACGCACTCAGATCACGCATAGTTTTGCCGCCGCTTCGCGCAGCGTCTCCTCGCGTTTGGCAAAGCACAGCCGCACCAGGCGCTGGCCTTGCGGTGGATTCTGGTAGAACACCGACACCGGGATGCTCGCCACACCGTGTTCTCGGGTCATCCACATCGCCATGTCGACGTCATTCAAGTCGGGACGAATCTGCGAGTAATCGACCAGTTGGAAATAGGTGCCGGTCACGCGGGTGAAGGTGAATCGCGACGGCGCCAACAAGTCGCAGAACAGGTCGCGCTTGGCCTGATAGAAACCCGGCAGCTCTTCAACGTGCTCCGGATGCTCGGCCATGTAATCGGCCAATGCGTGCTGCAGCGGCGTGACACCGCAGAAACTGACGTACTGGTGCACCTTGCGCAGCTCGGCGGTCAGCGCTGGCGGTGCGACGACATAGCCGGTTTTCCAGCCAGTGACGTGATAGGTCTTGCCGAACGAGCTGACCACGAAGGCACGCTGATACAACTCTTCGTGGGCCAGCATGCTGACGTGCGGCACGCCGTCGAATACCAGGTGCTCATAGACTTCGTCGCTGATCACATAGATATCGCGATCACGGATCAATGCTGCCAACTGATCGAGCTCGGCACGACTGATCAGTGCGCCGCTCGGGTTGTGCGGAGTATTGAGGATGATCATCCGCGTGCGCGGCGTCAGGGCTGCACGGAGTTTGTCGAAATCGATGGAGAAATCTTTCAGTCCAAGCTGCACGTGGACGCAGCGGCCGCCCGCCAGTTCCACTGCCGGCTCGTAGCTGTCGTAAGCCGGATCGAAAACGATGACTTCATCACCCTTGTGGATAACGGCCTGGATCGCGCAGAAGATCGCCTGGGTCGCGCCGGGCGTCACGGTCACTTCGGTATCGGCATCCACCTGTGCGCCGTAGCTGCGGGCGATCTTGGCCGCGATCTGCTGACGCAGTGCCGGCAAACCGGTCATGGGTGAATACTGGTTATGCCCACTGGCAATATGCCGACCTACCGCATCGCGCAGCGACTGCGGACCATCGAAATCCGGAAAACCCTGAGAAAGATTGATCGCTCCGGTCTGCGCCGCGAGCTGAGACATCTGCGTGAAAATAGTGATGCCGACATTCGGCAGCTTACTGGTGATCATCGAGGGGTTCCCTGCTCTACACCCGGCTCTGACGGCGGCGCGGGAGAGCCCGAGAATAGCCCATCCGGCGCCCATAAAAAAAGGGCGCCGGATGGCACCCTTCTCTCATGTTGATCGTTCCCACGCTCTGCGTGGGAATGCAGCCTTAGACGCTCTGCGTCCGCCGCTTTTGTGACGCAGAGCGTCACGGGATACATTCCCACGCGGAGCATGGGAACGATCAACGGCCAGCGACCTTACTTCTTGTCGCGGCGCTTCTTGCTGGCTTTCTTGTTGTGCGACATCAAACGACGCTTCTTGTTGACCTGGCGGTCGGTCAGCGTGTTCTTGTTGCCTTCGTACGGGTTCTCGCCGCCCTTGAACTCGATGCGGATCGGCGTACCGACCAGCTTCAGCACACGGCGGTAAGTGTTCTCCAGATAGCGCACATACGACTTCGGCACTTTCTCGATCTGGTTACCGTGAATCACGATGATCGGCGGGTTCGCACCACCCAGGTGAGCGTAACGCAGCTTGATCCGGCGGCTGTTGACCATCGGCGGCTGGTGCTCGCTGACCGCGTCTTCGAGAATCTGGGTCAGACGGCTGGTCGGCCAGCGGGTGACCGCGGACTTGAACGAGTTCTGTACCGAGGCGTAGAGGTTGCCCACGCCAGTACCGTGCAGTGCCGAGATGAAGTGGATGTCGGCAAAGTCGACGAAGAACAGACGACGTTGCAGCTCGACCTTCACGTAGTCGCGCTCGCTCGGGGTCATGCCGTCCCACTTGTTGATCGCGATCACCAGCGCACGACCCGCTTCTAGGGCGAAGCCCAGCAGGTTGAGGTCGTGATCGACCACGCCTTCGCGGGCGTCCATCACGAAGATCACGACGTTGGCGTCTTTGATCGCCTGCAGGGTTTTGACCACGGAGAATTTTTCGACTTCTTCGTGGATCTTGCCGCGCTTGCGCACACCAGCGGTGTCGATCAGCGTGTACTTCTCGTCGTTACGCTCGAACGGGATGTAGATACTGTCGCGAGTAGTGCCGGGCTGGTCGTAGACGATAACCCGGTCTTCACCGAGCATGCGGTTGACCAGGGTCGACTTGCCGACGTTCGGACGGCCGATGATGGCGATCTTGATCCCGTCTTTTTCGCTCGGGCCAGGAATGCGCTTGGCTTCCTCGCCTTCGGCAACGATCTCTTCTTCGCCGTCTTCCGGCTCTTCTTCATCTCTCGGGAAGTCGCCCAGAGCGATTTCCAGCATCTGAGTGATGCCACGGCCGTGAGCACCGGCGATAGGAATCGCGTGGCCCATACCCAACGGAGCGAATTCGGCGCGGGCCATTTCCGGGTCGATGTTGTCGACCTTGTTGGCAACCACGTAGGAACGCTTGTTACGTTTGCGCAAATGCTCGGCGATCATCTGGTCGGCGGCGGTAAAACCGGCCTTGGCATCTACCAGGAACAGAACGACATCGGCTTCTTCAATGGCCAGCAGCGACTGCTCGGCCATTTTTTCGTCCATACCATGCTCGTCACCGGAGATACCGCCGGTGTCGACCAGAATGTAGGAACGCCCTTGCCACTTGGCCTCACCGTACTGGCGATCACGGGTCAGACCGGACAAGTCGCCGACAATGGCGTCGCGAGTCCTGGTCAGGCGGTTGAACAAGGTGGACTTGCCGACGTTCGGTCGGCCCACCAGGGCGATTACGGGAACCATTCGGCTCTCCACTTCGTTATTTCAGAAAATACAAAAGCCGCTGCGAGGCAGCGGCTGGTGCTCGGGGCAACACTGTGGGAGCGGGCTTGCTCGCGAAAAACCGTAGCAGCACCGCGTTTATTCAGCCTGTACGCGTCATCGTTGACGCCCTTCGCGAGCAAGCTCGCTCCCACAAGTGAGGCTGCCTGGGGGTGTTAACCCCAAGCATAGTTGTTACTTGATGGTCAGGGCTTCCAGTTTGCCGCTGTTGCCATACACATAGATCGTGTTGCCCACCACCAGCGGACGGGCACGCAGGCCATCGCTGTCGATACGCTCACGACCCACGAAACGACCGTCCACCTGACTCAACAGGTGCAGGTAACCTTCCAGGTCACCAACGGCTACGTAGCTGGAGAACACTTCCGGCGCCGACAGCTGACGGCGGGCCAGCGAGTCGTTGCTCCACAGCGCGGTGGTGGAACGCTCGTCGACGCCTTCAACGGTGCCCGAAGACAGGCTCACGTAGACGTTGCCGAAACCTTGGGCAACACCGGCATAGCTCGACGCATCGCGCTGCCAGAGTTGACGGCCGCTTTGCAGATCGAGTGCCGCGACGCGGCCCTGATAGCTGGCGACGTACAAGGTTTCGCCGGACAGCAGCAGACCGCCGTCGATGTCGACCACGCGCTCCAATTCCGAACGACCGGTTGGAATCGCGACCCGCTGTTCCCAGACCGGCACGCCGTTGGAAATATCCAGGGCGACTACTTTACCAGTCGACAGGCCAGCCACCGCGAGGCGGTTGGTCACGACAGGAGCACTGGTACCGCGCAAGGTCAGTACCGCCGGGGTGCTGTCGTAGGTCCAGCGACGGTTGCCGGTAGCCGCGTCCAGACCGATCAGACGATCGTCCTGAGTCTGCACCACCACCACGTCACCGTTGTTGGCCGGTGGCGCGAGGACTTCGCTGGACACCCGGGCGCGCCACTTCTCCTCGCCGTTGATGGCGTCGAAGGCAACAATTTCACCCTTCAGGGTACCGATCGTCACCAGACCGTAACCCACGCCAACGGCGCCGGAGACAGGCAGGTCAAGATCCTTTTTCCACTTCACGTCGCCATTGCTGCGATCCATGGCCATCAGCACGCCGGTCACATCGGCCGCGTAGATGGTGTCACCGTCGATCGCCGGCACCAGCATGTTATAGGTTTCGCCCTGACCGTCACCGATCGAACGGCTCCACTGCTTCTGCAGAACCACTTCTTCTTTGAAGTCGGTCAGCTCGGCCGGTGGCAGTTCTTTTTTGCTGTTGCTGCTGCAACCCGCGGCCAGAATGGCCAGAGCCAGCAATGCTGCATGCTTCCAACGGATCACGTCACGCATCCCCTTTGGCCAGGTCGTCGAGCTTGATTTGAAGGCCGCCGACTGCCGCTTCATCCGACAGTGCCGCCTTGGCTTTTTGATACGCCGCGTTCGCTTCGTCAGTACGGCCCAGCTGTACCAGCAGGTCGCCCTTGAGCTCTTCACGAGTGGCCAGGAACGCCTTGTCGGCATCGCCGTCGAGCAGCTTCAGGGCTTCATCGGCCTTGTTCTGCGCACCCAGCACCTGTGCCAGACGCTGACGGGCGATTTCGCCCAGCGCCGGGTTGGCCGGTTTGGCAACAATGGCTTTGAGTTCGGTCGCCGCGTCGTCCAGCTTGCCGCTGTCGACCGCCACTTTGGCCACGAACAGGCTGCCGTACTGTGCGTACGCGGTGCCGCCGAATTCGCTGTTGAGCTTGCCGGCCAGATCCGCAACGCGCGCAGCGTCAGGCTTGCCGTCCGGGGTCAGCGTGGTTTCCAGCAGTTGCTGATAGAGCACCGAGGCGCCTTGCGACTGGTTGCTCTGATACTTGTGAAAAGCCTGCCAGCCGAACACGATGACCAGCGCCAACAGGCCGCCGGTGACCAGAGGTTTGCCGTTGCGTGTCCACCAGTCCTTCAAATCCGCCAACTGTTCGTCTTCGGTACTCGACACCCCAATACTCCTTAATCGCTAAATCGGCTGTTTAGACAGCTTCAACCCTGCACGACGCAGGTGGCCAGGTGAGCGGCAAGCGCATCCCAGGCAATGCTTTGTTGTTCGCCCTGGCCACGCAGGGGTTTGAAACCTACCACTTGCTGGGCCATTTCGTCGTCACCCAGGATCAGTGCGTACAGTGCACCGCTCTTGTCGGCTTTCTTGAACTGGCTTTTGAAGCTGCCAGCGCCGGCATTGACTTGCAGGCGCAGGTTTGGAAGCTGGTCACGCACACGCTCGGCCAGGGCCAGACCGGCCAGTTCGGCCTGCTCGCCAAAGGCGCAGAGGTAGACATCGACCTGACGGGAGATTTCTTCCGGGATCTGCTCCAGGGTTTCGAGCATCAACACCAGACGCTCGATGCCCATGGCGAAACCCACGCCAGTGGTTGGCTTGCCGCCCATCTGCTCGACCAGACCGTCGTAACGGCCGCCGGCGCAGACAGTGCCCTGGGCACCGAGCTTGTCGGTGACCCATTCGAAAACGGTTTTGCTGTAGTAATCGAGGCCGCGAACCAACTTCGGGTTGAGCACGTAAGGAATGCCAACGGCATCCAGACGCGATTTCAAGCCTTCGAAGTGTGCTCGCGACTCGTCGTCGAGATAGTCGGCCATCTTCGGCGCATCGACCAATACCGCCTGAGTGTCGGCATTTTTGGTGTCGAGCACGCGCAGCGGGTTGGTTTTCAGGCGACGCTGGCTGTCTTCGTCGAGCTTGTCATGGTGCGCCGAGAGGTACTCGACCAACGCTTCACGATAGCGACCACGGGACTCGCTGGTGCCCAGGCTGTTGAGTTCGAGCTTGACCGCATCACGGATGCCCAGTTCGCCCCACAGGCGCCAGGTCATGATGATCAGCTCGGCGTCGATGTCCGGACCGTCGAGGTTGAACACTTCCAGACCGATCTGGTGGAACTGGCGATAACGGCCTTTCTGCGGACGCTCGTGACGGAACATCGGGCCGATGTACCAGAGTTTCTGCACCTGGCCACCGCCGGTGATGCCATGCTCGAGCACAGCACGCACGCACGCCGCGGTGCCTTCCGGACGCAGGGTCAGGGAGTCGCCGTTGCGGTCTTCGAAGGTGTACATCTCTTTTTCGACGATGTCGGTCACTTCACCGATCGAACGCTTGAACAGCTCGGTGAATTCGACGATCGGCATACGGATCTGCTTATAACCGTAGTTATCCAGCAGACGCGCGACAGTGCCCTCGAAATAACGCCACAGCGGGGTCTGTTCGGGCAGGATGTCGTTCATGCCACGAATGGCTTGCAGAGACTTGCTCACTTTAAATCCTTAAATTCGTTCGGCGCTTCAGTCAGGTCAGCCGCGTGCGATAACCGCTGCGTCAGCTTCGACCTTCTCGGCCGCTTTCTGGCGGATCAGCTTTTCCAGCTCATCCACCAGATTGTCATTCGTCAGTTTCTGCGACGGCTTGCCGTCGATGTAAATCAGGTTTGGCGTGCCGCCGGTCAAGCCGATATGGGCTTCCTTGGCTTCGCCGGGGCCGTTGACCACACAACCGATCACCGCGACATCCAGCGGCACCAGCAGGTCTTCAAGGCGCCCTTCCAGCTCGTTCATGGTCTTGACCACATCGAAGTTCTGCCGCGAGCAGCTCGGGCAGGCGATGAAGTTGATGCCACGGGAACGCAGATGCAAAGACTTGAGAATGTCGTAACCGACCTTCACTTCCTCGACCGGGTCGGCCGCCAGCGAGATGCGGATAGTATCGCCAATCCCTTCGGCGAGCAGCATACCTAGGCCCACGGCGGATTTCACTGTGCCCGAACGCAATCCACCGGCTTCGGTGATGCCCAGGTGCAGCGGCTGGACGATTTCCTTGGCCAGCAAGCGGTAGGCTTCGACGGCCATGAACACGTCGGAGGCTTTCACGCTGACCTTGAAGTCCTGGAAATTCAGGCGTTCGAGGTGTTCGACGTGACGCAGCGCGGATTCGACCAGCGCGGCCGGCGTCGGCTCGCCGTACTTCTTCTGCAGATCCTTTTCCAGGGAGCCGGCGTTGACGCCGATGCGGATCGGGATCCCGCGATCACGGGCAGCGTCGACCACGGCGCGCACACGGTCTTCACGACCGATGTTGCCCGGGTTGATGCGCAGGCAGTCCCCCCCCAGTTCGGCGACGCGCAAAGCGATCTTGTAGTCGAAATGGATGTCGGCAACCAGCGGCACCTTGACCAGTTGCTTGATCTTGCCGAACGCCTCGGCGGCGTCCATGTCCGGTACCGAAACGCGGACGATGTCGACGCCGGCAGCTTCCAGACGATTGATCTGGGCAACGGTGGCAGCCACATCATTGGTGTCGCTGTTGGTCATGCTCTGCACAGCGATAGGCGCATCGCCGCCAACAGGCACGTTACCGACCCAGATCTTGCGCGAAACGCGACGTTTGATTGGAGATTCGCCGTGCATGACTTATTGACCCAACTTCAGGCGAGCAGTCTCGCCACTGGTGAACGGAGCGATATCGACCGGCTGGCCGTTATAGCTGACCTGTGCGGCGCGGGCGACACCCAGGCGTACCGCAAGTGGCGGCTTGCCGGACACCGAAACGCTGTCGCCTTTATGTTTCAGACCGCTGAACAGCACCTTGCCGCGACCGTCGGTGACTTGGGCCCAGCAATCGGCGGTGAACTGCAGTTGCACCTGACCATCGCCGGCAGCTGGAGCAGCTGCTTCTGCGGTTGGCGCAGGGGTGGCCGGGACGACTGGTGCGGTAACGGTCGGCGCCGGAGTGGCCGGAACGTTCGGTGCAGGGGTCGCCGGCGTGGCGACAACCGGGGCCGGGGTGTGAGCCGGTGCGGCTGGCGTCACCGCGGGTGCGGCTGGAGCAGTGGCCGGAGCGGCAGGCTCGGCGCCAGTCGATTCAGCGGTGGTTTCCGCCTGTGGCAGCGCCAGTGCAGTCGCGCCCTCGGCTTGGCCTTCGGCAACGGCCTGGTCTTCCGGCTCGTCGATCGGGTGAATCTGCGTGGTGCCATCGGCGCCTTCGACTTCAACGTGCTCCGGGGCCAGGCTGGTCACTTCCTTGGTGCGCAGCGAAGTCTGATCCTGCCACCAGACAAAACCGCCGCCGATGACCGCAATCAGCAGCAACAGACTGACAATGCGCAAAATGGTGTGAGAAACCCGAACAGGCTCTTCGATACGGCCCAGAGCGTGCACATTGCTGCCGTGCGAATCGGTGCCGGTGGACTGGTCGAATTGCTGAACCAGAACGCTCTGGTCCATGCCGAGCAATTTGGCATAAGCGCGAATGTAACCGCGAGCGAAGGTATGCCCCGGCAGCTTGTCGAAAGCGCCAGCTTCAAGATTGCTCAGGGAAGTCACGGTGAGGTTGAGCTTGAGGGCCACTTCGGCCAGCGACCAGCCATTGCTTTCGCGGGCCTGGCGCAAAGTCTCACCGGGATTAACGCGAGTCGCTGCTACAACTTCGGGATGCGCCGCTTTCATCATTGCTCCGACAGGTATTGCTGATATTCCGGCGTACCGGGATAGAGTCGTTTTAATTGCAGGCCGTAACTGGCGGCCTTGTCGCGATCTTCAAACACTTTTGCCAGCCGAACGCCGAGCAATAGACTACGTGCATTTTGCTCGGTTAGCAGGCTGAAACGGTCGTAATAGTCACGCGCGGGCACATAATGCCTGTCTTCGAAGGACAACTCAGCCATTTCCAGCAAAGCACGCGGTTGTTGACGATTCAGTCGCAGGGCTTTTTCCAGTTGCTGCTGCGCCAGGTCTCGCTGTCCGAGCTTCGCCGCGGTCATGCCGAGGTTCTCGAACACCCGCGAACGTTCAGGATACAGCGTATCGGCGGCAGCCTGTTCAAAACGCTCGTAGGCTTCCTTGTAACGCTGTTCTTCGTAGAGAAAACTGCCGTAATTGTTGAGGATGCGCGCATCGGCGGGACGGGAGGACAAGGCTTTGCGAAAGTGTTCGTCGGCCAGTTTGGGTTCCATTTCGGCCTGGAACACCAATCCGAGGGCGGCGTTGGCATCAGGATCGGAACCGTCCAGCTCCAGCGCCTTCTTCAATGGCACCTTGGCCCGCTCGGTCATCCCCTGCTGCAAGTATCCCAGCCCCAACTGCACGTAGGCAGCCCGCGCTTCATCGCGGCCCTTGCTGGTCTTCATCGGGTTGTAGTCACCCGACAGGACACAACCAGCACACAGGCTGGCCATCAGCAACAGCAGCGCAAAGCGCAGGGACATAGAGATCCTCTCTTAGTTAGTGTTCGCGGCGTTCTGTGCCAGATCGCTGTCGGCGCTCAACTCGCGCACGGCGATGTAACGTTCGCTGCGACGGGTGCGATCCAGCACCTGCCCTACCAATTGACCGCATGCAGCGTCGATGTCTTCACCACGGGTGGTGCGGACAGTGACGTTGAAACCGGCCTGATGCAACTGATCCTGGAACCGACGAATGGCGTTGTTGCTCGGCCGCTCGTACCCGGAATGCGGGAACGGGTTGAACGGAATCAGGTTGATCTTGCACGGAATGTTCTTCAGCAGCTCGATCATCTCAACGGCGTGTTCAACCTTGTCGTTGATGTCCTTGAGCAAGGTGTACTCGATGGTCAGCACACGTTTCTCGCCAAGAGCGGACATGTAGCGCTGGCACGACTCGAGCAGCATCTTAAGCGGATATTTCTTGTTGATCGGCACCAATTGGTTACGCAATGCGTCATTCGGTGCGTGCAGGGACAACGCCAGGGACACGTCGATGTGCTTGGCCAGCTCATCGATCATCGGCACCACGCCCGAGGTGGACAGGGTCACGCGGCGCTTGGAGATCCCGTAGCCGAGGTCATCCATCATCAGGTGCATGGCGGCGACGACGTTGTCGAAGTTCAGCAGCGGCTCACCCATGCCCATCATCACCACGTTGGTGATGGCACGGTCGACGGTTGCCGGGACGCTGCCGAAAGATTTGTTGGCAATCCACACCTGACCGATGACTTCGGCGGCGGTGAGGTTGCTATTGAAGCCTTGCTTGCCGGTGGAGCAGAAACTGCAATCCAGGGCACAGCCTGCCTGGGACGAAACGCACAGAGTGCCGCGTTTGCCCTGGGGAATGTACACGGTCTCGACGCAGCTGCCGGACGCCACACGCACCACCCACTTACGGGTGCCGTCGGTGGAGATGTCCTCGCTGACCACTTCCGGACCACGGACCTCAGCAATAACCTTGAGCTTGTCGCGCAAGGCCTTGCTGACGTTCGTCATGGCGTCGAAATCATCGACACCAAAGTGGTGAATCCATTTCATTACCTGACCGGCACGGAAACGCTTCTCCCCGATTGAGTCGAAGAATTTTTCCATTTCCTGTTGAGTCAGACCCAGCAGGTTGGTTTTTACAGTCGATGTAGTCATGGATTCACCTTCACTCTTAAGCCAATGCTTAGCGAGTGGTTACTTCAGTAGCTGCGAAGAAGTACGAGATTTCACGAGCAGCTGCGGCTTCGGAGTCCGAACCGTGAACAGCGTTGGCGTCGATGGAATCAGCGAAGTCAGCGCGGATGGTGCCGGCAGCAGCTTCTTTAGGGTTGGTAGCGCCCATCAGCTCACGGTTCAGAGCGATAGCGTTTTCGCCTTCCAGAACCTGAACAACAACAGGACCGGAGATCATGAAAGCAACCAGGTCGCCGAAGAAACCACGAGCGCTGTGCTCAGCGTAGAAGCCTTCAGCTTCGGCTTTGGACAGTTGCTTCAGTTTCGAAGCTACAACGCGCAGGCCGGCTTTTTCGAAACGAGTGGTGATTTCGCCGATGACGTTTTTTGCAACAGCGTCAGGCTTGATGATGGAGAAAGTGCGTTGAACAGCCATGGTGTAACTCCAGAAACGGTAATTTGCGAAAAATTAAACCCGCGAATTATACGCGGGTTCTTGGGTATTGCCTAACCTGCGAGGACGATCAGTCCAATTCATCATTCCAGAGCTGCTGAACCGCTTCCAACACCTTCTCGCCGACCCGGCCAGAGTTAGCGTCGAAGTCAGGCAGCTCTTTGATCCACTGCTGCAACTCGACGAAATTGACAGAATACGGATCTACACCCGGCTTGGCCTCGGCCAATTCTTCTGCAATACGTTGAACATCATTCCAACCGTAGCTCATGACAGTCTTACCAGTCAGTGCGGCGCTTCTGCCGCATGGTTAAGCGAATATTTCGGAATTTCGACGGTGATGTCTTCTTCACCAACGATAGCCTGACAGGCCAGACGCGATTGCGCTTCCAGGCCCCAGGCACGATCGAGGAAGTCTTCTTCCAGCTCGTCAGCCTCTTCCAGCGAGTCGAAACCCTCGCGAATGATGCAGTGGCAAGTGGTGCAGGCGCAAACGCCGCCACAGGCACTTTCCATCTCGATGTGGTGTTCGTGAGCCAGATCGAGAATCGAGGTGCCGGGTGCAGCCTCGACCACCATGCCTTCAGGGCAGAACTTCTCGTGAGGCAGAAAAATAACCTGCGGCATCAAATATCCTCGATTTCATTCAGATTGCGCCCCGACAGAGCGGCTTTCACCGTCAGATCCATGCGGCGGGCAGCAAAAGCGTCGGTCACTTGCGACAGACGCTTGGTCTGCTGCTCGATGGCATAACCATCGGTGCCTTTCATCAGTTCGGCCAGTTCCTGCAGCTGCAAGTCGATGACCATGCGCTCTTCGGCGTCGAGCAAACGCTCGCCATCCGCCTCCAGAGCGCCCTGTACCGCTTCGATCAGGCGCTGGGCATCGACTTGCTGCTCACGCAGAACCCGAGCGACCTTGTCGTCATTGGCGTGCTGGAACGAATCCTTGAGCATCTTGGCGATTTCGCCGTCGGTCAGACCGTAGGACGGCTTGACCTGAATGCTCGCCTCAACGCCCGAACCCAGTTCACGGGCAGATACGCTGAGCAGACCGTCGGCATCGACCTGGAAGGTCACGCGAATCTTCGCAGCGCCAGCCACCATCGCCGGAATGCCGCGCAGCTCGAAACGCGCCAGAGAGCGGCAGTCGCTGATCAGCTCGCGCTCGCCCTGCAGCACGTGGATCGCCATGGCCGACTGGCCGTCTTTATACGTAGTGAAATCTTGTGCGCGAGCGACGGGGATAGTGGTGTTGCGCGGAATCACCTTCTCCATCAGGCCGCCCATGGTTTCCAGCCCCAGGGACAGCGGAATCACGTCGAGCAGCAGCAGTTCGCCGCCATCGCGCTTGTTGCCAGCCAGCGTATCAGCCTGGATCGCGGCCCCGATGGCCACCACTTGATCCGGGTCGATTTCAGTCAACGGCTGACGACCGAAGGCTTCGGCAACGGCTTCGCGAACACGTGGAACGCGGGTCGAACCACCCACCATGACCACAGCGTGCACGTCCTCCAGTTCGATACCGGAATCACGTACCGCACGGCGACAGGCTTTCAGGCTGCGCGCAACCATCGGCTCGATCAGCGCATCGAAAGCTTCGCGAGTCAGCGGCGCTTTCCAGTCACCGTAGGCGACTTCGACGCTGGCCGCATCGGTCAGGGCTTCTTTGGCTGCGCAAGCGGTTTGCAGCAGATTGCGTTGTGCGCCCGGGTCGAGATCGGCAGACAGGCCCGCGCTCTCGATGATCCAGCCAGCAATCACGTGATCAAAGTCGTCGCCGCCCAGCGCACTGTCGCCGCCAGTTGCCAGCACTTCGAAAACACCGCCGGTCAGACGCAGAATCGAAATATCGAAAGTACCGCCGCCCAGGTCATAAATCGCGACCAGACCCTCGGCATGCTGATCCAGACCATACGCCACGGCGGCTGCGGTCGGCTCGTTGAGCAGACGCAGCACGTTCAGACCGGCGAGCTTGGCCGCGTCTTTGGTGGCTTGGCGCTGAGCATCGTCGAAATACGCCGGAACGGTGATCACCGCGCCGACCAACTCGCCGCCCAACGTCGCTTCAGCACGCTGACGCAACACCTTGAGGATATCGGCGGAGACTTCGACCGGGCTTTTCGGGCCTTGCACGGTGTCGATGAACGGCATGTGCGATTCGCCGCCGACAAAGCGGTACGGCAGTTGCTCGCCCAATTGCTTGACGTCGGACAGACCACGCCCCATCAGGCGCTTGACCGACAGCACAGTGTTCAAGGGATCGGAAGATGCGGCCAGTTTGGCCGACTCGCCAACCTCGACGCGATCGGCGTGATAACGCACGGCGGACGGCAGGATGACCTGCCCGTCAGCGTCGGCCAGCGGCTCGGAAAGACCACTGCGCAACGCAGCGACCAGCGAATTGGTAGTGCCCAAGTCGATCCCCACAGCCAGACGACGCTGGTGCGGTTGAGGACTTTGGCCGGGTTCGGCGATCTGCAGTAGGGCCATCGTGATCAGGACTTATCTGTATATCAGGCGTGCGACCGGAGCGGCACTGGGTTAATCGTCGAGGCGCTCTTCTAACTGGCGCACTTCGTAGGTGAGCTTGTCGAGGAACTGCATGCGCCGCATCAGGCGTTCAGCCTGTTCGCGTTGCGCCGCATCATCCCAACAGGCTGCGAAGCTTTCGTTCAATTGTTCCTGAGCGACTTTCAAGCGACGCTTGAACACCGCGACACCGTCGAGATCGGCGCTGTCCTGGAGGTCTTCGAGTTCTTCGCGCCATTGCATCTGCTGCAGAAGAAACTCGGGGTCATGGACCGTGACTTCCATCGGCACTTCATGCCCGCTGACGGTCAGCAGGTAGCGTGCACGCTGGGCCGGACTCTTGAGCGTCTGGTAGGCATCGTTGAGCCGTGCAGACTGCTCGAGTGCCGCCCGTTGCTCACGCTCGGAAGCGTCGGCAAAGCGGTCAGGATGAACACCGCGCGCCAACTCACGGTAGCGCGTGGCCAACTGCTCGAGATCCAGACGGAAGCTCGGTTGCAGCTCGAATAAAGCGAAATGACAAGGAATACCCACGACAAGCCTCAGATGTTGAAGCTTTCGCCGCAGCCACACTCACCGCGTACGTTGGGGTTGTTGAACTTGAAGCCTTCGTTCAACCCTTCCTTGACGAAATCGAGCTCGGTGCCGTCCAGGTAGGCCAGGCTTTTCGGGTCGATGATCACTTTCTCGCCGTGACTTTCGAACACCTGATCCTCTGCAACCACCTCGTCGACAAACTCCAGCACGTAGGCAAGGCCGGAACAGCCCGTGGTGCGAACACCCAGACGAATCCCTTCACCTTTGCCGCGCCCGTCGAGGGAGCGTCGCACGTGCCGAGCAGCCGCTTCTGTCATGCTGATAGCCATCGTTGACTCCTTACTCGTCGCGCAATGCTTAGATCAAGCCTTTCTTCTGCTTGTAGTCGCGAACGGCCGCCTTGATGGCGTCTTCAGCGAGTACCGAGCAGTGAATTTTCACTGGCGGCAGGGCCAGTTCTTCGGCCAGCTGAGTGTTCTTGATGGTCTCTGCTTCGTCCAGAGTCTTGCCCTTCATCCACTCGGTGGCCAGGGAGCTGGAAGCGATTGCCGAACCGCAGCCGTAGGTCTTGAACTTGGCGTCTTCGATAACACCCTGATCGTTGACCTTGATCTGCAGACGCATCACGTCGCCGCACGCCGGAGCGCCGACCATGCCGGTGCCGACATCCGGATCTTCCGCGTCCATCTTGCCGACGTTACGCGGGTTTTCGTAGTGGTCGATGACCTTTTCGCTGTAAGCCATGGTGCTTAATCCTCACTCATCAGAGAGTCGCTCTTTAAGCCCCGGAACCGGAGGTTCGCAGGGCTGGTTCGCGGCGACTTGAAATCAGTGTGCCGCCCACTCGATTTTCGAAATGTCGACACCGTCTTTGTACATGTCCCACAGCGGCGACAGAGCGCGCAGCTTGGTAACGGCCTCGCAGACTTTCTGCGCGGCGTAGTCGATTTCTTCTTCGGTAGTGAAACGGCCGAAGGTGAAACGAATCGAGCTGTGTGCCAGTTCGTCGTTGCGGCCCAGGGCGCGCAGTACGTACGAAGGCTCCAGGGATGCCGAGGTGCACGCCGAACCGGACGATACCGCCAGATCCTTGAGTGCCATGATCAGCGACTCACCTTCAACGTAGTTGAAGCTCAGGTTCAGGTTGTGCGGAACGCGGGCGGTCAGGCTGCCGTTGACATACAGCTCTTCGAGGTGCTCGACCTGCTTGAAGAAACGGTCGCTCAGGGCCTTGATGCGCACGTTTTCGGCAGCCATGTCTTCCTTGGCTACACGGAAAGCTTCGCCCATGCCGACGATCTGGTGGGTCGCCAGGGTGCCGGAACGCATGCCACGCTCGTGACCACCGCCGTGCATGGTCGCTTCGATGCGCACACGCGGCTTACGGCTGACGTACAGCGCGCCGATGCCTTTAGGGCCATAAGTCTTGTGGGCGGAGAACGACATCATGTCGACTTTCAGCTTCTGCAGGTCGATCTCGACCTTACCAGTGGACTGAGCGGCGTCGACGTGGAACAGAACGCCCTTGGAGCGGAGCAGTTCACCGATCGCTGCGATGTCGTTGACGGTGCCGATTTCGTTGTTCACATGCATCACGGAGACGAGGATGGTGTCTTCGCGCAATGCAGCTTCAATCATGGCCGGGGTGATCAGACCGTCTTCGGTCGGCTCGAGGTAAGTGACCTCGAAACCTTCACGCTCCAGTTGGCGCATGGTGTCGAGGACAGCCTTGTGCTCAATCTTGGAGGTGATCAGGTGCTTGCCCTTGGAGCCGTAGAAATGTGCCGCACCCTTGATAGCCAGGTTGTCGGATTCGGTGGCACCGGAGGTCCAGACGATTTCACGCGGATCGGCGTTGACCAGGTCGGCCACCTGACGACGGGCGTTTTCAACGGACTCTTCAGCTTTCCAGCCGAACACGTGGGAACGGGACGCCGGGTTACCGAAGTTTCCGTCAACCAGCAGGCATTCACTCATCTTTTGCGCAACGCGCGGATCGACCGGGGTGGTCGCAGAGTAATCAAGGTAAATCGGCAATTTCATGGACTATCTCCTAAATCAGGGCTGGCGTTCCGCTAGCTCTTCGGCTGTCATTCGACGGCGGACGCTTCAATCTTGTCCAGGCGTGGCGCCTTGCTGTTGCAACGGCGCTGGTCCTGACGCTGGGCTACTTCTTGCACCTCACGGCGAGTCACAAGGTCAGCCAAGCTGATACCACTTAGAAATTCGTGAATCTGCAGGCTCAGGTCGCACCACAAGTGGTGAGTCAGGCAGGTATCACCGGAATGGCAATCGCCCTGGCCCTGGCATTTGGTCGCATCGACCGATTCGTTGACCGCATCGATCACCTGAGCCACCTGGATGCCCTGCATGTCGCGCGACAGCTGGTATCCACCACCTGGACCGCGAACACTGGAAACCAGATTACTGCGGCGCAGCTTGGCGAAAAGCTGTTCGAGATAGGACAGGGAGATGCCTTGGCGCTCGGAGATATCGGCCAGGGACACCGGCCCGTGCTGCGCGTGCAACGCCAGGTCAAGCATGGCGGTCACGGCGTATCGGCCTTTTGTAGTCAGTCGCATGGACAATTACCACGGAGTTCGGAATGGGCGGGAGTATGCAATTCCCGAGCATTTAAGTCAACTATAAGACCTAGTGCTTTAGTCGGGTTTACCCGCAAAAGAGCGCGCGCATCATAGCAAAGGCTGGCGGCATGCAGCCAGCGGTACCGCGTTATCGTTCTTCGCGAGCAAGCTCGCTCCCACAAGGGCAATATATTCCAATGTAGGAGCGAGCTCGCTCGCGAAGGCCGCGCTGCGGTTCAGCTGGCCTGACTCTGATCTTTGCCTTTGACGCAGGCAAAGTCTTCTTCACGCAGCTCAGGCAGATCTTTCGCACAATAATTACTGCCCAGATCCTTCAGTGCGCCGCACATCCCCTCCAGCCGCCCGTCCACCGCTTGCAGGTGATCGAGCAACTGACCAATGGCGCGCGCCACCGGGTCAGGCATGTCTTCGCTGACGCCATAGGCATCGAAACCGATCTTCTCGGCCATTGCCTTGCGCTTGGCGTCCTGCTCTTCATCGGACTTGACGATGATGCGCCCCGGAATCCCCACCACAGTGGCGCCCGGCGGTACTTCCTTGGTTACCACAGCGTTGGAGCCGACTTTGGCGCCAGCCCCTACCGTGAACGGCCCCAGCACCTTGGCGCCAGCACCGACCACAACACCATCACCCAACGTCGGGTGACGCTTGCCTTTGTTCCAACTGGTGCCACCAAGGGTCACGCCCTGATAGATGGTCACGTCATCGCCAATTTCGGCGGTTTCACCAATGACGATGCCCATGCCGTGATCGATGAAGAAGCGTCGGCCGACCTTGGCGCCCGGGTGAATCTCGATACCGGTCAACCAGCGACCGAAGTTGGACACCAGTCGCGCCAGCCATTTCAGCTCGTTGCGCCAGAGCATCCCGGCCAGCCGGTGAATCCAGATCGCATGCATGCCGGGGTAGCAAGTCAGAACTTCAAAAGCGTTACGCGCCGCCGGGTCTCGATGGAATACGCTCTGGATATCTTCACGCAAACGCTCAAACATCATTCAGTCCTTCCGCTTAAGAAGCTCACCACGGGCCGCTTTCTGGGTTTCCGTGAGGATGCCACGCAAAATATTCATTTCCGCCCGGCTGACCGAGCTGCGTCCATACAACCTGCGCAGGCGCGCCATCAGGTGCCGTGGTTTTTCCGGATCGAGAAACTCGATGGCGACCAGCGTCTGCTCCAGATGCTCATAGAAGCGCTCCAGCTCATCCATGGTCGCCAGCTCGGCACTTTTCACCGAGGCCACTTCTTCTTTCTCGATCTTGGTCGGCTGCCCCTGAGCGGCCAGCCAGGCCATGCGCACTTCATAGCTCAACACTTGCACCGCCGCCCCGAGGTTCAGCGAGCTGAACTCAGGGTCAGAGGGGATATGCACGTGAAAGTGACATCGCTGCAGCTCGTCATTGGTCAGGCCGGAGTCTTCACGACCGAACACCAAAGCGATTTCCGCACCCTGCCCCGCTTCCTCGACCACTTTGCTCCCGCACTCACGGGGATCGAGCAGAGGCCAGGGAATGCGACGGTCACGGGCGCTGGTGCCAAGCACCAGATTGCAGCCAACCAGAGCGTCCTCCAGGGTGGCGACGACCTGCGCGCTTTCAAGGATATCCCCGGCACCGGAAGCACGCGCATCGGCTTCGTGATGCGGAAACAGCCGCGGCTCGACCAGCACCAGCCGCGACAGACCCATGTTTTTCATGGCGCGCGCGGCCCCGCCGATGTTGCCGGGGTGGCTGGTATTGACCAGGACGACACGAATGTTCTGCAGCAAGGGAGGCGCTCTCGGACACAGGAAAGGGGTGCAAATCTTACAGAACAGCCTACCGTTAAGCTATGAAAGCGAACAGCAACCTTCACCTGAAGAAAAGTTCTGATAGAATGCGCGGCTTTCTTTAACAACCTTAGGTGACACATCCATGCAGCCCATGCTGAATATCGCGCTGCGCGCCGCCCGCAGCGCCAGTGAACTGATCTTCCGCTCCATCGAGCGCCTGGATACCATCAAGGTCGACGAAAAAGACGCCAAGGATTATGTATCCGAGGTGGATCGCGCCGCCGAACAGAAAATCATCGATGCTCTGCGCAAGGCTTACCCGAATCACTCGATCCAGGGTGAAGAGACCGGCATGCACGTCGGTAACGGCATCGAAGGCGAAGAGTACCTGTGGATCATCGATCCCCTGGACGGCACCACCAACTTCCTGCGCGGCATCCCTCACTTTGCTGTCAGCATTGCCTGCAAATACCGTGGTCGCCTGGAACACGCAGTGGTTCTGGATCCGGTTCGCCAAGAAGAATTCACTGCCAGCCGTGGTCGCGGCGCTCAACTGAACGGTCGCCGTCTGCGCGTCAGCGGTCGCACCAGCCTCGACGGCGCCCTGCTCGGCACTGGCTTCCCGTTCCGTGACGACCAGATGGACAACCTCGACAATTACCTGGGCATGTTCCGCGCCCTGGTTGGCCAGACTGCCGGCATCCGCCGCGCCGGTTCCGCCAGCCTGGATCTGGCCTACGTGGCTGCCGGTCGTTTCGACGCATTCTGGGAATCGGGCCTGTCCGAGTGGGACATGGCTGCTGGCGCCCTGCTGATTCAAGAAGCCGGCGGGCTGGTGAGCGACTTCACCGGCGGTCACGACTTCCTTGAAAAAGGCCACATCGTTGCCGGCAACACCAAATGCTTCAAGGCAGTACTGACGGCCATCCAGCCGCACCTGCCGGCTTCGCTGAAGCGCTAAGCTTCCCGCGAAACAAAAAAAGCACCCTTCGGGGTGCTTTTTTTATGCCTGAAATTCGTCACCTGCCACACCACGGGACCAATGCAGGAGTGAGCCTGCTCGCGATCGCGGTGTATCAGCCACCATCTATTTAGAATGATAAATCGCTATCGCGAGCAGGCTCACTCCTACAAGGGATTTGCTGTGCTGCTTAAATGGCGGGCACAAAAAAGCACCCCGCAGGGTGCTTCGTTTAAAACAGTCGGTCTTTACTGACCCGGCTGATTCTGCGACAGAATCAACTTGCCTTCCTTGTCGACCGGAATCTGGTTGCCCGGATCACGATCCATCCGCACTTTGCCTTCCTTGCCATCGAGCGAGTAACGCACGTCGTAACCAACAACCTTGTCACTGATGTCATTCACGGTGTTACAGCGAGTCTGAGTGGTAGTGTAGGTGTCGCGGTTCTGCATGCCTTCCTGCACCTTGTTACCGGCATAACCGCCACCGACCGCACCAGCAACGGTAGCAATCTTCTTGCCGTTACCGCCGCCGACCATATTACCCAGCAGGCCACCACCGACCGCACCGAGCACCGTACCCATGATTTGGTGCTGATCCTTGACTGGCGCCTGACGGGTTACAGCAACATCCTTGCACACTTCACGTGGAGTCTTGATCTGTGTTTTAACCGGTTCAACGGCCAACACTTGCGCATACTCAGGGCCGCTTTTAACCAGGCTGTAGGTGGCAACAGCACCCCCGGCAGTCACACCGACAGCACCCAATACCGCACCAACCAGCAACGACTTGTTCACATGAACCTCCTGACCATCACATGCGGGACGCGCCCGCGCTTCTCCCAGCCTTGGAGCACAAAAAAAGGCGCGAGTTCAACTCGCGCCTTTTTCGGGCTGACAACCGGAGAAACGATGACCGTTATGGACGGTCGTCGATTTCCTTCTCGGTGTTGGCCGGAGGAATCAGATCCTCAGTGCTCAGGTTCAGCCAGATCAACACCACGTTCGCAATGTAGATCGACGAGTAGGTACCCGCCAGAACACCGATAAACAGGGCGATCGAGAAGCCGAACAGGTTGTCGCCACCGAAGAACAGCAGCGCTGCGATCGCCAGCAAGGTGGAGATCGACGTCGCCATGGTGCGCAGCAGGGTCTGGGTGGTCGAGATGTTGATGTTCTCGATCAGCGAAGCCTTGCGCAGCACACGGAAGTTCTCACGAACCCGGTCGAACACGACGATGGTGTCGTTCAGCGAGTAACCGATGATCGCCAGTACTGCCGCCAGCACCGTCAGGTCGAAGGTGATCTGGAAGAACGACAGGATACCAACGGTCACGATCACGTCGTGAATCAGCGAAACGATGGCACCGACCGCGAATTTCCACTGAAAGCGGAACGCCAGGTAGATCAGGATGCCGCCGAGCGCCAGGAGCATGCCGAGGCCGCCCTGGTCGCGCAGCTCTTCACCGACCTGCGGGCCAACGAACTCGACGCGCTTGACCGTCGCCGGGTTGTCGCCGCCGACTTTCTGCAAAGCCTCGGCTACCTGATGACCCAACTGCGGATCTTCGCCCGGCATGCGCACCAGCAGGTCGGTGGTTGCACCGAAGCTCTGCACGATGGCTTCGTGGTAACCCGAAGTCACCAGCTCTTCACGCACCTTGGTGACATCGGCCGGACGCTCGTAGGTCAGCTCGATGAGCGTACCGCCGGTGAAGTCCAGACCCCAGTTCATGCCCTTGTGGACGACGCTGAAAATAGCCAGCAACGTGAGAAACACTGTGACGCCGAACGCGAAGTTGCGAACGCCCATGAAGTTGATTGTACGTAACATGGCAGCCCCTTAAATCCACAACTTCTTGAAGTCACGTCCGCCAAAGATCAGGTTGACCATTGCGCGGGTCACCATGATGGCCGTGAACATCGAGGTAAAGATCCCGAGGGACATGGTCACTGCGAACCCCTTCACCGGGCCGGTGCCCATGGCGAAGAGGATGCCGCCGACCAGCAGAGTAGTCAGGTTGGCGTCGAGAATCGCGGTGAATGCCCGGCCGAAGCCTTCGTTGATTGCACGCTGCACGGTCATGCCGGCAGCGATCTCTTCACGAATCCGCGAGAAGATCAGCACGTTGGCGTCGACCGCCATACCCATGGTCAACACGATACCGGCGATACCTGGCAGGGTCAGCGTTGCACCCAGCAGCGACATCAGCGCCAGCAGCAGCACCATGTTCACCGCCAGTGCGACCGTGGCGATCACACCGAAGAAACGGTAGATGGCGATGATGAACAGCGAGACGAACAACATCCCCCACAGCGATGCATCGATACCCTTGGTGATGTTGTCAGCACCCAAGCTTGGACCGATTGTGCGCTCTTCAGCGAAGTACATCGGAGCGGCCAGACCACCGGCACGCAACAGCAGCGCCAGCTCGGACGATTCGCCCTGGCCGTTCAGGCCGGTGATACGGAATTGCGCACCCAGCGGCGACTGAATGGTCGCCAGGCTGATGATCTTCTTCTCTTCCTTGAACGTCTGTACCGCGACGTCTTTCTCGACGCCGTCAACCATCTGCTTGACGTAGGTGGTCACCGGACGCTGTTCAATGAAGATCACCGCCATGCTGCGACCAACATTGGAACGGGTCGCACGGCTCATCAGCTCGCCACCGTGACCATCCAGACGGATGTTCACTTCAGGAGTGCCGTGCTCGCCGAAACCGGCCTTGGCATCAGTCACCTGGTCACCGGTGATAATCAAGCCACGCTCGATCTGCGCCGGTGGACGCTTGCCTTCACGGAACTCGAAAGTTTCGGAAGTGGCTTTCGAAGCACCCGGCTCTGCAGCCAGACGGAACTCAAGGTTGGCCGTCTTGCCGAGAATACGCTTGGCTTCGGCAGTGTCCTGCACGCCCGGCAGCTCAACCACGATGCGGTTGGCGCCTTGACGCTGAACGATCGGTTCGGCAACACCCAGCTCGTTGACGCGGTTACGTACCGTGGTCAAGTTCTGCTTGATGGAGTATTCACGGATTTCCGCCAGCTTGGCCGGGGTCATCGCCAGACGCAGCACCGGTTGACCGTTGAGGTCGGCCGGAACAATGTCGAAATCGTTGAAGTTCTTGCGGATCAGTGCACGGGCCTGTTCGCGGGAGTCTTCATCGCTGAAGCCCAGCTGAATGGCACCGCCCAGTTGCGGCAGGCTGCGATAACGCAGTTTTTCTTTACGCAGCAGGCTCTTGACGTCGCCTTCGTAGACTTTCAGGCGTGCATCGAGGGCTTTGTCCATGTCCACTTCGAGCAGGAAGTGCACACCACCGGACAAGTCCAGACCCAGCTTCATCGGGTGCGCGCCCAGATTGCGCAGCCATTGCGGGGTGGTCTGCGCCAGGTTCAGCGCGACAACGTAGTCATCACCCAATGCCTTGCGCACAACGTCTTTGGCCGGCAGCTGGTCTTCAGCCTTGGTCAGACGGATCAGGCCGCCCTTGCCGTTGGCCGCCAGGCTCGAAGCCTTGACGTTGATTCCGGACTCACGCAGCGCCGTGCTGACGCGATCCAGATCAGCCTGATTGACCTGCAGAGCCGTGCTGGCGCCGCTGATCTGAATGGCCGGGTCATCGGGGTATAGATTCGGAGCGGAATAAATCAGACCGATCGCCAGCACCGCCAGGATCAGAATGTATTTCCACAGAGGATATTTGTTCAGCATCACGCCGCCCGTTATGACGCGGGGCGCCTTGCGCGCCCCGTCGATTGAGTAGAAGTTGTTGCCCTTAGATCGCTTTCAGCGTGCCTTTTGGCAGCGTGGCGGCGATGGCGCCCTTCTGGAACTTCATTTCCACGGTGTCGGAAACTTCCAGAACCACGAAGTCATCGGCCACTTTGGTGATCTTGCCGGCGATGCCGCCGGTGGTGACCACTTCGTCGCCCTTGGCAAGGCTGCTCAGCAGGTTCTTCTGCTCTTTGGCGCGCTTGGCCTGTGGACGCCAGATCATCAGGTAGAAGATGACCAGGAAGCCGACCAGGAAAATCCACTCGAAGCCGCCGCCCATTGGGCCTGCAGCAGCCGGTGCAGCTGCGTCAGCCATGGCGTTAGAGATAAAAAAGCTCATTTAGCACTCCAGTTGCAAATGTTGAATCTTGGGGTCAGAAAACTCAGTCCAAAGGCGGAACGGGGAGCCCGCGTTTGGCGTAGAAGGCATCGACAAAGGCGGCCAATGTACCCTGTTGAATAGCCTCGCGCAAACCAGCCATCAGCACCTGATAATGGCGCAAGTTGTGGATGGTATTGAGCATGCTTCCCAGCATTTCGCCGCACTTGTCCAGGTGATGCAGATAAGCGCGGGAGAAGTTCTGGCAGGTATAGCAATCGCAGGTCGGATCCAGCGGCGAGTCATCATGGCGATGGAACGCGTTACGGATCTTCAGCACGCCTGTATCAATGAACAGATGCCCATTGCGGGCATTACGGGTTGGCATCACGCAATCGAACATGTCCACACCGCGGCGCACACCCTCAACCAGATCTTCCGGTTTGCCAACGCCCATAAGGTAACGAGGTTTGTCAGCTGGCATCATGCCCGGCAGATAATCCAGCACCTTGATCATCTCGTGCTTGGGTTCGCCCACCGACAGACCGCCAATGGCCAGACCGTCGAAGCCGATCTTGTCGAGGCCTTCGAGCGAGCGCATGCGCAGATCCTGATGCATGCCGCCCTGAACGATGCCGAACAGCGCCGCGGTGTTGTCACCGTGGGCATTTTTCGAACGCTGGGCCCAGCGCAGCGACAGCTCCATGGATACGCGGGCGACGTCTTCGTCGGCCGGGTACGGCGTGCATTCGTCGAAGATCATCACGATGTCCGAGCCGAGATCGCGCTGCACCTGCATCGACTCTTCCGGGCCCATGAACACTTTCGAGCCGTCGACCGGAGAGGCGAAAGTCACGCCCTCTTCCTTGATCTTGCGCATCGCGCCCAGGCTGAACACCTGGAAGCCGCCGGAGTCGGTGAGGATCGGGCCTTTCCACTGCATGAAATCGTGCAGGTCGCCGTGCGCCTTGATCACCTCGGTGCCCGGGCGCAGCCACAGGTGGAAGGTGTTGCCCAGAATGATTTCTGCGCCAGTGGCAACGATGTCACGCGGCAACATGCCCTTGACCGTGCCGTAGGTGCCCACCGGCATGAAAGCCGGGGTCTCGACGGTGCCTCGCGGGAAGGTCAGACGACCACGACGGGCCTTGCCATCGGTGGCAAGCAGTTCAAAGGACATGCGACATTCGCGACTCATTCTGTTTCCTCTGGGCCTGTGTGTTCAGGGGCAGTCGGGGCGGGATTACGGGTGATGAACATCGCATCACCGTAGCTGAAAAAGCGGTATCCGTTGTCGACGGCGGCTTTATAGGCGGCCATGGTTTCGGGATAACCGGCGAACGCCGAAACCAGCATCAACAGCGTGGATTCGGGCAAATGGAAGTTGGTGACCAAGGCATCGACCACATGGAACGGCCGGCCCGGGTAGATAAAGATATCGGTGTCGCCACTGAACGGCTTGAGCACGCCATCGCGCGCGGCACTTTCCAGCGAACGCACGCTGGTGGTGCCCACGGCAATCACCCGCCCGCCACGCTCACGGCAAACGGCAACGGCGTCGACCACGTCCTGGCCAACTTCCAGCCACTCGCTGTGCATGTGGTGGTCTTCGATCTTGTCGACACGCACCGGCTGGAACGTGCCGGCACCGACGTGCAGGGTCACGAACGCGGTCTCGATGCCCTTGGCGGCAATCGCTTCCATCAGCGGCTGATCGAAATGCAGCCCCGCCGTCGGCGCAGCCACCGCGCCCAAGCGCTCGGCGTAAACGGTCTGATAGCGCTCGCGATCCGAACCTTCATCCGGGCGATCTATATAAGGAGGCAACGGCATGTGCCCGACGCGATCGAGCAGCGGCAACACTTCTTGATCGAAGCCCAACTCGAACAGCGCATCGTGACGTGCGAGCATCTCGGCTTCACCACCGCCGTCGATCAGGATCTTCGAACCCGGCTTCGGCGACTTGCTGGAGCGCACATGGGCCAGCACGCGGTGCGTATCGAGCACCCGTTCGATGAGGATTTCCAGCTTGCCGCCCGAGGCTTTCTGCCCGAACAGCCGCGCCGGAATCACCCGGGTATTGTTGAACACCATCAAATCGCCCGGGCGCAAATGCTCAAGCAAATCAGTGAATTGACGGTGTGCAAGGGCGCCGCTCGGCCCATCAAGGGTCAGCAGGCGACTACCGCGACGCTCGGCCAAAGGGTGGCGGGCGATCAGCGAATCAGGAAGCTCGAAGGTAAAGTCAGCAACGCGCATGATGGGGTTCGTCTAGCAGGGCCGGAAAGTCTAGCGGAAATATCGAAAATTGACCATGAAACGTGATTGACCAACGGTAGTCACCTCTCTATACTTCGCCGCCATTGAGCCCTGATGGCGGAATTGGTAGACGCGGCGGATTCAAAATCCGTTTTCGAAAGGAGTGGGAGTTCGAGTCTCCCTCGGGGCACCATATAGCTGTATCTGAGAGTCTCTACCAGTCTCTCAGACCCAAAGAAACCGGCCACTTGGCCGGTTTTTTTGTACCTGTCTGTCTACCCCTGTCCATCCTTATCCGTTGTATCCCTGTATCCCTGCTTGTATCCTGAGAAAAGTACCGAACTTTGGGATACAAGGATGAAGCGCGCAGATATCAAGCGTCGGCCTCTCGCAGATACGACACTCGCGGGACTGGAGCCGGAATCAAAGGAATACCGAGAGCTGGATGGAAATGGCCTCTACTTCAGGGTCAAACCTGATGGAGGTAAGTCCTGGCAGCTCCGCTATAAACGCCCGGCGGGGAATTGGGCGTGGATGGGGCTGGGGGGTTACCCAGAGGTAAGCGGCGCGCTAGCAAGAGACAAAGCTGCTGAACTACGCAAAGTAGTGAGCAGTGGTGCTGATCCCCTCGAACAAAAGCGATCAGCTAAAGCGGCAATAGATGCAGCTAAAACTCGAACGTTCCGAGCGGCTGCTGACGCTTGGTTAAAGGCAAAAGAAGAAAAGGGTCTGGCTCCGTCCACCCTCAATAAGATTCGTACGTACCTCGACAAGGACATTCTTCCAGCACTCGGGGACAAACCTCTCGACGAAATAACCCGTACAGATTGCGCGGACCTGCAAGCATCCATAGAAGCGCGGGACGCCCACAACGTAGCGGAAAAGTGTCGCACCTGGATCAATCAGATATTCGGTCGAGCCATCGGTTTAGGCTTGACCGAGAACGACCCTGGAAGCCGGCTCCGCGATATCGCCGCTCAAGCACCGAAAACGCAACAGCATCCTCATTTGCTGGAACCTGAACTTGGCGACTTTCTGATCGCGCTAAAACACACACCCAGCAGACTAACGGCCCGAACTGCAGCATGGCTCTGCATATGGACGGCATCGAGACCGGGAATGGTCCGCTTGGCCGAATGGAAAGAGTTCGACCTTGATAAAGCCATCTGGACGACACCGGCCGCCAAAATGAAGATGCGCAGGGATTTCGTGTGCCCACTTCCCAAGCAGGCGTTATCCGCTCTTAAAGAACTCCAATGTCTAACAGGGCGCGGTCGGTGGTTGTTTCCCGGCGTCGGAGCCAAGAACCCGACAATCAGTGAAAACACCATTAACAAAGTCTTCGCAACGGTTGGTTATAAAGGTCGCTTGGTCGGCCATGGAACTCGCCACACCGCTAGTACCTTGCTCAGGGAACACGGTTGGCCAAAAGAACACGTAGAAGCGCAGCTAGCTCACAAAGAAGAGGGAATTTCTGGGATCTACAACAAGGCTCAATATCTCGATCACAGAGTGAAGATGATGCAGTGGTACGCGGATTACCTAGATCAGTTGGCTGCTGGGAATCTCACACACGCACCTCTTGATGAGGTGGTATGAGCACGTACATCCGTACTTCCTCCAAAAGCGGTGTTACGGTTGTTACGCGTGTAACGACCTATGCGAAACGCCCGAATTCATTGGCTTTCACGCCCGTTACACGAATGCTCGGCTCCCACTACTCCCGGTGTAACTCGGCTCAAACGTGTAACGCCAAACCGAGCTCTCGCCCTGCTGCGGGCAGCTTCTTGCCGCGTGCTGAAAGAGGCGTTTCGCTGGTGATGCTCGCAAAATATAGGGCGCGGGATCGAGGCGCGCACGATTCGCGAGCCTCTGACCAATGACCAGCAACCAAAGCATCGCGCAGTCGGCACTCACGTCTGGCTTGAGGGGTTTCCTATCGGACCAGTCGCTTTATGCACTGTGCCGCGAACAGCTCACTGATGTGTGTTACTTGATCGATCAGTGCTGTCAGCGCATCCAGAGCAGCGGAATCAGCAGCGATCTCAGCAGCATGTGCATCAAGGCGACCATGCATGAGGAAACCATTTTCCAGTACGCCTCTACCGACCATAGAGCGCGCCTCGCACACTGGGTTCGTCAATACAGCGGCTGTCACGCGGCTTCGGATCGAGAGGCTCATGCGGCCTACATAATGGCCTGCGCCGTGAAGGCGCTCGGGATCTTGAGCGATTGGATGCGTGAAGCCGATCAGAAGGTCTGGTCATACGTATCGAAGCATCCGACCGACTGGCCGTGGAGCTTCTACTGTAATTTCGTCGAGACTCAGATTGACCCGCGGGAACGCATTGAGGCGCTCGAGCAATATGTGCTTCATCTGGAGCCGATTACTTCACTCCCCTGCCTAATCGATGATGAGCTGACCCCGACTGCAGATAGAGCGATCAAAAACGCCATTCGCAAGAAAGGTGGCGTCGTCAGTGGGATAGGGCGAGCTCAAGACATGACCACTCGCGATGCGGCTATAACTAAGCAGGCCCTTCATTACTTGGCGAGCGGCATGTCACACAGGGATATCACCTCGAAGGTACATTCCTGGCTCGAGCAGGAAGTCGCAAAGCCACCCGCGCAGCGCCCTGAGTGGATCGCCCTTGAAACCGAAAAGGCGCTGTCTCGTAAAAGTGTCGAGGCAATTCTCAAGCGCAACTTCGTGGTGTAAACCTGAAATTTCAAATGGAAGTGAACTGCTCACCGGCGCCCAATCTCTAGACCATTGCTCTCGTCCAAACCAATCGAGAGCAATACCAATGACAAAGAACCTCACCCAATTCCCCGCTCCAACCTTTTCAAATCTTGCTAATCCTTTCGACTCTCCTTCCGCCGTACCAGGTCTAACCACTCCGTTTGATCCCGCCACTACCCTCATTCGTATGCCGCGCCTTGAGATAGCTACGGGACTCAAGCGCTCGACTCTCTACAAGCTGATGCAGTGCCCTGAAAGTGGTTTTCCACGACCGGTAAAACTGAGCAATAGCAACGCACGCGGAGCTCCTGTCGCGTGGGTTCTTTCTGAAGTCCAGAGCTGGGTCAAAAGCCGCATTGAGGCCCGTGACCAGGTGGCCGCATGAAGCGCAATTACTGCCCTTTCAAGGGACCATTCTTTGACTCGTACAGCATCGGATTCCGCCTCTATCAACCGAGTGAAATTAACTGGCGCCATCGCACTATTGCGGGCGTGAGCTGGAACGGCGAAGAGCAAGAAGCGTTTTTTTTCAGCCCTGACGGTCTCGTACTTCCACTCAAAGCCAATCCTTGGGAACTGCCCGAACTGATCCGCAAAAATGCGGTGCGCAGAGAGTTTTCGAGCGTTCACGGCTCAGGCTATTTCGCCATGAGCGAAAGCCGCCTCGCCTCGCTGAAATCGCGCGGCATGACCGACTGGGTTACCTACTGGCTCGTCGATCAATCAGCGGGATTCGCGAACGATCCGGCGGTATGGCAACGCATCACGGATGAGGATATTGCCGTCGAGAAGACGACAAGCGAGCGCGCTCATCAAGATATGCGCTTGACCTCCGACCTGAACGGTTATGTCGAGGAGTGTGTTGCACAACGCCGCGAGCAAATGGCCGTTGTTCACCGTCGCCGCTGTGTTGAAGACAGCAAGATCCTCGCCTGGCTCAAAGGCGAAACACCGCCTCCATTGTTCGCTAATGCACAGGAGGCAGCATGAATCGCAAGATCGCTGATAACGCCTTGATGCATCCGTTCTCCGTACTGCGCCGGATCGGATTTTCTACTCGCCTCATGCAGCGTCTTGAACGCCACCGCAGCCAACAGGAAAAGCGAGGCCGCGTGGTCAGCGTGCTGAGTTGGGACGACGGCACCTGGTGCGCCCTCTCCCTCCACTGCGAAAAAACCGGCGCAGCGATCGTCGACGAAGGCCAGCAAACCCAAGCCTACGAAGACGCCCGCTCGATGCTGCGCGGCGGTTTTCTACCACTCCTATCCCTGCGCTGGGAAACCCATGCCTGAAACGAAAACGCCTCCGGGGGCGATCCGGAGGCGTTGAGGTCAATCTACATGCACAAACAATTTATGCCGCACCTGAAAAAACCGCAAGCCATCAGCGCAGTTGCACTTTCGAAAAACGGACGTTACTCTCTGACCGTCGCTGCAAAATCAGCGACCGGGTTTGGCGACCCGAGTTTAAGAAGGCGCACAGGCGCCCCCATCTCGATTGCAGGCGCTTTTTTTGTGCCCGCATTCCTGTTTTATGGCGGCTGTGCGTGGGAGACCCTCGGGTCTGCCGGGTTCCTTCTTACCCGGTTCGCCAACCTGCGCACAGCTGCCACCCCAATTCGTTTGGCGACGAATCGTGGCAGTTCCTACTTAAGAAGGAGCTCCACCTATGCACGCCCTCAATCCGTCCAAAATTCGCGCCTCCGCACATCGTGCAATGGCTCTCGCCGCTTTACACGCCAATTCCAGCCTCGCTACACGCCTCGCCCGTTACAACACTCACATGGCCAAAGCCCGCGAACTCGAAACCGCAGGCGGTGCCCAATGAACAACGCTTTGAGTTTCGCCCTGCCCGAAGACCTGCTTTGCGTGAATCCAACCGCAGAAGCCGGTGTGCCCATCGACGCCATCACCTGCGCCATTGCTCGTGCCGACTCGGTTCTGACGCTGCTTGAAGAACACTTCGAAAACGACTCCTCGCGCCTCGCTAATCATGTCATCGCCGCCGTCCTCTGGGACGTGCGCGGTACTCTTGGTTTGATTAAAACACTGACCTTGCACGGCGACTCCACTTCGATGCCTGCTGCGCAGAAAGGCGGTGCGCTATGAACACCTCCACCACCCTCGGGCATGCCACCTTCACTCGCGTGAACGCCTCCGATTTGAAGTTGTTCCGGGTCAATGCCGGAGTACCAGTCGAAAACGCACTGGAGATGGTTTCCCTGCTGCAGCATCACGCCAACCAACTTAACTTGGACGCCGCCATGAGCGACAGCGGTGAGCGTTTCAGTTGGCCTGCTCTGTACCTTGGCGAAATGGCCAAAGCGCTGATCGATGACATCAACGACGCGCTGTTTCTGCCGAGGGCTGACGCATGAGCCAACGCCCGAGCACCTCCGCAAAACGTCCAAGCTTTGCCGACGTGAAAGCCGCCGCGCTGAAAGGCATTGATCGCGTTCTGTCTCACTGGCTGCCCAATGGCAAGCGCGTCGACGGAGGCAAGGAATACACAGCACCCAACCCAACCCGCAGCGATAAGCGCGCCGGTTCGCTCAAGATCAATCTGAGCAAGGGCACATGGGCCGACTTTGCTACCGGCGACAAGGGCGGTGACCTGATTGATCTGGTGCGCTATCTGGACGGCAGCACCGACGTCGAGGCCTGCAACAAACTCGCAGACCTATTGAATGTTGCGCCCGGCACCGCCCAGGCGAAGAACGCGCCTGCCAAGACGAAAGCCCCTGAGTGGATTGCCATTCAGCCGATACCAGCGGAGGCCATGAACAAGTGCCCTGCGAAGCATCGGCAGCACGGCGCACCATCCAAGGTGTGGATCTACCGTGATACAGAAGGCCAGCCGCTTATGGCCCTCTACCGCTTCGACCTCACGCCAGATGAGGACGGCAAGCCGAAGAAGGTCTTTGCACCACTTACATGGTGCGAACGCGCCGATGGCCAAACCAAGCAATGGCGCTGGCAGGGGCTACCCGATCCACGTCCGCTGCTGCGACTTGATGAACTGGCTCAACGCAGTGACTCACCGATAGTGTTGTGCGAAGGCGAGAAAGCTGCCGATGCTGCTGCCGAACTGCTGCCGAACCACGTGGCCACCTGCTGGCCGAACGGCTCTAACTCTTGGCACAAAGCGGACCTGTCACCCCTCAAAGGGCGCGATGTGCTGTTGTGGCCGGATAACGACGACAGCGGCAAAGTCTGCATGGATACCGTCGCCGAGAAACTGCGCGAAATCGGCGCCGTCTCGGTTCGAGTCATCGCGCTGGAGGTGTTCAAGCGCAAGCCCACGCTGAAGAACGGCGCCGCTGCCTTCGCCAAAGGTGGTCAATGGGACGAAGGTGATGACGCCGTCGATGCGTCCGCCAAAGGTTGGACAGCCACCCACTTCGCCGAGCTGCAAAGCAGCGGCGAGCTGTATGGCTTGCTCGAGGAAAAAACATCCACGGAGCAGACTGAAGCCAAGCCGGAAGCGAAGGCGAAACCTGCGACCACACGCCCGAAAAAATCGAAAAACGATTTGATGCCCGGTGGCTTTCGACTCACATCCGAAGGTGTGTTTTATGCCGGTGACGACGGTGAGCCGCGTCCGGTGTGTTCGCCACTGGAGATCCTCGCCCGTACTCGCGACGACAAGGGTCAGAACTGGGGATTGTTGGTTGAATTTGACGATCCCGACGGCGCCAAGAAACGCTGGAACATCCCGGCCCGCACCATGACGGGTGACTTCGGCAAAGACGTGCTCGGGCCCTTGGTGGATATGGGGCTACGCCTCGCAGGTAGTCGGTCAGGGCGCAATGCACGCAACGACCTGCAGAGCTATCTCGGCGGCTTCGACAGCGCCCAAAGGGCACGACTGGTCACGCGCTTGGGTTGGCATGACACCGCCTTTCTACTGCCCGAGCAGCAAGTCGGCGCGCACAGCGAGCACCTGCACTTCTACGAAGCCGGTTCGCAACTTCCGCCAATCAGCGAAGCGGGCACGCTTGAGCAATGGCAGGAGCAGATCGGCGCGCTGTGCATCGGCAATCACCGTTTGGCGTTTGTCGTCGGCGTGGCTTTCGCGGGGCCGCTGCTGCACATGCTCGGCCATGAGTCGGGCGGCTTTCACCTGTATGGCGACAGCTCGGGCGGTAAGACCACCCATTTGCAAGTCGCCGCCTCGATTTACGGCGGGCCGCGTCTGGTGCGTTCGTGGCGCTCGACCGACAACGCGCTCGAATCCATCGCCGCCGCGCATTCCGACGGCCTTTTGGTCTTAGATGAAATCGGCATGTGCGACCCGCGCATCATCGGCGAGACGGTGTACATGCTCGGCAACGGCACCGGCAAAGCACGCGCTAACGATCGAGGCCAAGCAGGCCGTCAGGTGCAGGAGTGGCGCCTGCTGTTTCTCTCCACTGGGGAGAAAACGTTGGCCCAACACATGGCCGAAGCGAACAAGGAACTGAAAGCGGGTATGGAAGTGCGCATGCTTGCTGTCCCGGCCGATGCGAGCAAAGGCCTCGGCATGTTCGATACGCTTAACGGGTTTGAAGATGCTGCCGCACTGTCCGACGCGCTCAAGGCTCGCGTAGCGAAGTACTACGGCACACCACTCACGGCCTTTCTAACGGCGCTATGTGAACCCGGCAAGAGTCATGGATGGTCCGCCATCCTGCGCCGCACGCTGGAAGGTTTCATCGCGCAGTCGTTACCGGCGTCGGCCAGTGGACAAGCGCACCGTGCTGCCGCTCGCTTCGGTCTAGCCGCCGCAGCGGGCGAGCTGGCCACCGCGATGGGGATCACCGGCTGGCCTGACGGAACCGCCACCACCGCTGCTCGCGTGTGCCTCAACGCTTGGATGAACGAGCGCGGCGGTGCAGGTAACTTCGAGGGCGATGCGATCTTGGCGCGACTGCGCCAGGTCATCGAGCGCTTCGGTGAAAGCCGCTTCACGCGCTGGGAATCGGCGGCGGCAAAAATCGATGAGCACGGGCCGCGCACCATCGACCGACTCGGTTTTCGTAAGACGTTGGAGCACGGTCTGGGCGATTCCCTGCACACCACCAACACCTATTACGTGCTCCCTGAGCTATGGCGCTCGGAGATCTTCCGAGGCATGAACATCAACGCGGTGAACAAGGAATTGCTGCAGCGAGGTGTTCTGGAACCTGGGAAGGACGGTAAGGCGTCGAGCCTGATCCGGTTACCCGGTCTCGGCACGCAGCGTTGCTACATCGTTAAGACGATTCCGGGAATGGATGAGAGCGAGGCTCGGGCTGCCTGAGAGCATCTCTGCTGATCGAGGTACCGCCGGCCAAATCCCGGCCTCGCCAGCCACTCAACCAACCCACAATCGCATTGAGAGAGATCAGACAATGAACGAGATTCAAGAACTGAAAGACCGTCGTGACGAACTGCTGAGCGAGGCAGAACGACTCCAAACCGAAATGCTGCAACTCAAGACGGCGCTGGAAAGTGAAAAGCCCATTGAACCAGACCGCAAACGCGAATTGCAGGAGAAGTACAGCGAGGTGAAAAGTAAACTTCACTCACGTAAGCACAATGCCGACTTAATAAATCGGAAGATCATACGCCGTGAAGAACTCGCCAATTGCGATTCGCTGATGGCGGGTCACATCGAAGCGATGAATAACTGGAAAGCGGATGAGCAGGAGCTGAACGAAAAGCGTCATAGCCTCAGCACCCGCCTTGAGCAGATCCAACAACAAGCGGCAGAAGACATGGCCAAAGCACGTCAGGCCGAAACAGACGCTGCCACGGCATACGCGCAGGCCGTCGCTTGGGGTGACACCGAAGGCGAGAAGACCGCCAACACCGACGCACAAAAGGCCGCGAAGAATCTGACAGCCGCCGCCGAACATAACCGCCGGCAAACCCTGATCATGGCAGCGTTGGAGCAGGAGCTGGTGACGGTAGATAAATACATCACCGAAGCACAGGAAAAGCATAAAGAAATCGAACGAACCGCCCTATGGCTCTCTTACACGGTACTTGAAGAGAAGTGGAATGAGGCCGCAAAAGCGTTATTTGAGGTGGGTGGTAAGCTATGGGCTAACTACAACTTACTAGGCCTGGATCAGGTGAACCTGATGAAACTTACGGTTCCCGAAGAAGGTGAACGTTTCGGCAATTGGACGTGGCGTGAACTTTCCGACCGCGCACGTAAATACAGCGCACGCGACTTGGTGCAGCTCGACAGTTTGCTCCTCCAAAAACCCGAAGATGTGGCCACTCCAGAACAACACAAGGATGAACGTAATGAACAAGCCAATACAGAACAGCGTGAGTTGGTCTGACACGCTCAAAACTAGGAAGGCCCATCTCAATGCTCTGCTGAAGACCATCAACGCAGGGTCGGGCAGAGCTAGTCAGATACAAACGCTAACAATCAACGCGATTAATACGGAAATGGTGCATATTGAAAACCAACTGAATCGCCGGAAATAGTGCTGAACTTGAAACTCGCACTACCATCCAAATAACTCACGCATGACTTTACTGAACAAGGGAAACAACATGTCCAAACTCGCAGAATACCGTCAACTAGAAAAACACCTCGCCGAGCAGCTCCAAGCACTGGAAGCACTGAAGGGTGATGATGGGCTGAAGAAAGAAATCGAGTTTGAAGCCAAGCTGCGCAAGCTGCTCGAACACTATGGGTTCAGCCTGAAGCAAATCATCAACATTCTAGAGCCGTAAACCCAGGCGCGGCGTCAAGCCACAGCTCCGGCCGTCAGCACACGCAAACCACGCGAACTCAAGGTCTACAAAAACCCCAATACCGGTGAAGTTATCGAAACCAAAGGTGGGAATCACAAGGCGTTGAAAGAGTGGAAAGCGAAGCACGGTGCCGACGTCGTCGAGGGATGGCTGAAAAAGTAAGTCAGCCTCACATGAAAAAGGGCCCAAACGGGCCCTTTTTGTTAACGATCCTCGGCTACAAAGTAAAATCTCGTCGTAAGCTAGTTGCTGAACGGCAAATCTCTTCCATATTTATTGCATTCCTCTACTGGATCTAAGGCCCATTTCAGGCGAACGCTACGGTTCGAGACCGGCAGCAATTAACCAAAAGCAGACTTTCTTATTCAGGAAACAGCACCATTAAATGCGAATACTGCGCAAATGCCTCGGCCGTACCTGTTAAGCAATGAAAGCATCCTTTGGCAATTTCAAATCATTCCAAACATTTTCATCAGCTAGCCCGCTTAAATCAGAATTTAACATACCAATCAAACTGGACTTAAGCTCTCGAAACTTAACGGTTCCTAGTTTTTCAGACAACGGTATCAGCTTTACACAAAGTTCGATTCGACGCGCTAAAGATATAGAGTCTCCCGCCACAAGCTCCGCTAATACGTTGCAGCAATGGTCGCGCAAGTCAGCAGAGCTGAGCACATCATTTATGTCTTTCAGAAACCCATCCGTATCCAAACCAACGAAAATATAGCGCAAAACTTTAGCAGAAAATGAAACTACTGGTAATTCGCTCTCACTAAGCTCCATCAATAAATCATCTGGAATCACCACATCGACTCCATAGCATACTTTGTAAACGCACAGCAGATTCACTAAACCTTCTTTACATGGGTCAAGTATCAACTGGGCCGCCATCAAAGCAGAAGAGAATCTCTCACCCCTTATGTTACGCGTATGAGCCCTGAACTTATAAAATCGAGCCTTTAGGCAAACTTCACTTAGCGCGGTTAAATGTTCTGACCTCCAACAGCTTGCTGAAAAAATATTTAATGAGTCAGTATAAATATAAGAAAGCTTTTCATCATTCAACACCCCTATTAAATCGCTGCTTTCTTGTAGCGAAAGCTCGACTGGCACTTCAATGTTTATTAGTGCAATTGCTAGAAGCCCGTGTATTCGCTTAAGAGCGTATTCATTCTTTAGCTTGGGTATCAAGTTAACAAACTCAAACACGGCGAGCTTTATAGGGGCCAACTTGGTATTTTCGTTACTCCGCCATATACCCAAATCACCGGACAGGCTGTTGTTCTTAAAGGCAACCAGGCCCACACTACCTATCTGATTATTCATAGGAAATTCATCTGTATAACAAAAATCCTGAGAAACCACCCCCTTTTCACGCAAACGCAACTCCGCTTCTTTCCACGCCGTAACATCTCCATATTCACCTGAGTAAACTTTTGATGAAACAGAATCCAGAAACTTAAGCTCCGTTTGCAAAACCGTTGCTACGGGCCACGGTACATATCGGAGCATTGCCACGATCTTTGGATCGTCTGACGCTATATCGATAAAGCGTTGTACACAGAACGCCAAAGTATCTAGGGACGGATCTCTAGAAAAATCTGCGGCTGCAAAAATGAAAGACCATTCCGGGTGGACGTTGGCCTCCAACGTAGGGCGCATAACATGAGCCAACCCTTCGATCGCAACAATAGCAGTTGAAACGCCTATGTGTTCGCTTAACACCGTAGCCGTAAAAGTTTTAGGCGAACAGGCCGTTAAGAATTTCAGCTCACTAAGATAATCCAAAGTTTCACGCGCGTTGGTGCGTATTAAATTGTTGTACTTTCCTTCGAGTGCACTTGTATCACCCTCTGTATTGATCGCAACGAATCCAGCCGCGAGAATCGAATTTCTTACCGACTCCAGAGTAAAATTGGACTTCACTGGTATCACGCCATGTTTTACCACAGCGAATACGCTTTCTAAATCCCTAGGCCACTCTTCACCCAGAAAAAAAATGGCAGGCCTGCAGTTTATTGATGCCAGCTTAAGTATCAAACTCCAGGCAGCCGCACGCACTTCATAGTTACTGGAATTCAAGTACTTCATCCGCAACTCGTCAAACAGTATCGATTGGGTGTGCGACTCATATAACATATGCAAAGGTTTGCCAATGTAATCCAAACCATGATTAAGCAACTCTAACGCATGAATTGCCAACTGCCTTCTGTGCTTAGGTTGGTCCGCGGCAATTCCATCCATGAAGAGTTCGAGAGACAATAGCGCCCCACGCCCTACCACTCTATGCGAGTCAAGTGTATCCAGTTGACGCGGTATTCCGGTTATTGAGGATCTAATATAGTGAAGATTGTCCTCCGAAAAGCATCTACTAGCTGCGATAGTAAATACGTGTTGCCAATGTGACTTCCCTGCCAAATGCTGAAGCCGCATTTCTATAACCTCTGGCGCTGAAGCCGTCAAAGCTGAGGCTGCCATAAACTCTTGAAGAGATCTAACGTCAAAGCTTATACGACCTTCCTCTCTGCAAGATAATAGCACCAACCGATTTAAAGAGAGCTCACCCAACTCAACCAGCCGTTCCTTTATATCTTTTTCTGAAAATTCCTCCGACTCTAAATAACTACGAATCAAAGCAGAGAATTTCTCAAGATCGAGGTGCGAAGTCGCTTGCCCTGCCTTTTCCGCGTCCACATGCAACAACAACCCTGCGCGCTGATGTATGGGACCTATAAATTGTATGTTTTTATCAAGTATCTTTTGAGATTGACCGCTTTTGGATTTTTCGCGTTTTTTTAGTATTTCAAAGTAGTCATTAAACAAGTTCCACCGGGAAGTAGGGACTCCGCCTCCGGTATCTACAATCATGTGCAGAATTGTAACCTGCAATGGACTTTTCATTAGCCTTTCAGTGGTCGGATTTTTTATCGAGCTCTCTAGCTGAGTAATAATTTTTCGCTGACGATCCGTATCATCTTTATAATAAGCAGTAGTAAGTAGCTTAGCATAGGCAAGAGCTTTGTTTGAGTCCAGGTCTTGCAGCACCCAGTGCTGCCATAAAATTGGACTCAGATCCGAATTGTAGCCCTGAGGACGGCTGGTAGCGATTATAAATACATCACCATCCAGTGCATTAACCTCGGTTAAAAAATTCTGCATAGCTGATACTACGGCACTTCTTTCTCCGCTTGGAGGAACCTCATCCAACCCATCAAAAATTACAATCCAAGGAAAACTGCCAATCCATTCTCGTACATCTGATACGGATACCTCTACATCAGTCATATCCGCAAACTCATCCGCGATATGCTTCAGTATGGACGGACGATTCCCGCCTCTATCTTTTGCTTCACTAATCTTATCTGCGTATTGAGGCAACGACACACAGAAAGGATAACGGCTAGGCAAAACTGATGGTATATTTTCTTCCTTTGCGCGCTCGATGAATTCTTCAATAAGCTCTGAAACGCTATCCTCCAACATGTGACTGGAGTCTTCTTTTAGCATTGAAGCTCTGAATAGTTGCGCTAAAAAAAGAGAGGCTGTGGATTTCCCCTGACCCGGTCCACCTAGAAGTACAACATTACCAACCGGATTGTCTGCACCTGCACCTTCTTTCGACAAGATACTTGGTTTAAAAATACCTTTAGCAGTTTCAATCGACTCACTTACGAACTGAAACTCCTCCGCTCCCCACTCTTGCTTTCTTGCTGGAAGATCGACAAAAACTTGACTCGACCTGATCTGATCATCACTAACGCTTCCTGCGTCTTTTAATCTGACATTTTTGTCTTTTTTTATGGAATATTGAAGCATTAGCTTGAGAGCATAAGACAACTGTTTCTGCCTGGCGTTTACATTACTTAGCAGCTGCTCTAATACATCCCCTGGCGTTATCCACGCCGCAAAAGTAGTTCGAATATTTGGAGATAATGCTAATAAAGTCTCTAACTTCTCTGACGACCAAATATCAAAGCTCTTCAAGCCCAACTTTTGTTTCCATGTTTCCAAATGTTCGGAAATCTTCGTCATGCCGCCTTTACGCGACCTTCCGCCAACTTTTGAGTCAGCACCTGATAAATTAACGTTTGTCGCAATGATGTAGTATTCAGGCCTAATATAGTCTTTATCCGGATCAACATACTTACTGAGTTCAGACTCGAGCTGCTTGATTAGCCACTCAACATCAGAAGCTCCGCCTCTTAAAGTTTTTTTGAACTTGGCTTGCAGTACGATATATCCGTTCCATTCTGGATTTTTATATCCTTCAATAGATCCGGTATAGGAAAAGTCTCGACCCGCATCCGGCCCCATTGGATAGACCTGCCCAGTCAATCCAAATTTTTCGATCGCTAAAGATCTTACGATTTTCTCAAAAGACTCGCCGTTAAGTTTTTCAAAAGTAAAAGCTTCCATGTTTAAATGTCCTGTATTATCTTGAATAGGCTTTGCTATGATGATTTTCATCACCGGCACCAATGCATGGCATATTGACATGTATCTTCATCACATTTAAATCATTTTCTTCCGTACTGAAACTGAATGAACGTTCGAAAATCGAATAAAGATAAGCTCTGCTGAGTTTCATTTCAGTAGAGACTATTCCTAGCTCAGCAGGTGCTTACAGGCTGTATATCCTCGGCGGTACCATTTTAGTGACTCGACGCCTCCAGCGGATTGCTGCCTCTGGTGACTCCTAAAACAAACGCCGGTTACGTTCAACAGGCCCCCACACCTAAGCTAGGTGCGAGGGCCTTTTTGTGGGGGTACGGAAACCATGACCGCCGGGGGGGAGGAGGTCTACCATCCCCTATCAGTCTGGAGGACTCTGACTGGTATTCACTTGATCGGTAGCACTGCGCATGTCCTACGCCTATGAAGAGTTGCCCACCGTCGCCGAGCTGGCCCTGTAACGGGGGCAATCGCCGAACACGCTGACCACGCTGGAACTGAACAGCCGGCTTCTCAATGTCGGTTCGGGGAACTTTCGCGTTGAATTCGACCACTCCCTGGTCGGCCCCCACCCGCTAATGCGCTGTGCGTCGAACTACCCAGCGGGCTGCTGCAAGGTCCGATCGTCGACGGCAACAATGAGCCGGCCGGCGGCTGGTTACTGCTCAATGTTGAACAGGCCGAACTGCCGGCAGGATGAGGCCCAGTGATCGGCAAAAGTATTCAGGAAGAAGTGCTGCTTGCTCTGGTCGAGCAGCGGGCGGTGCGCGAGTGCCTGGTGGCCAAGATCGACGGTGGCCCCAACTGGGGACTATCGATTCGCCTAGTTGGCAGCGGCGCACGCGAGGTGCCGCTGCGCTAGCGACGTGAGCCGCTCCGCACCTGTGCCAGCCTGAAGACGGTGGGGCGCTTTGCCCAAAGTGTGGGCCTCAGCGAGGTCAGTGTGGAGCTGTAGCCGGCGACAGCTTCAACGCCAGTTGCATCATGACCACCACATCCGGTCAGTCTTTATTCACATGGCGCTACACGGCCAGATGACGCAGCGCTGACTTATTAAGCGTTACACGATTCGGCTTTGCTACACCAAAAACACAGAGCACTACCAAGTCGTGTAACGCTATATTTATCCAGTTAATTCATACACTTGGCTAACACCGCTACACCTGTAACACCAGTTACACGACATTTGACGGGTATTACCCCACTCCCCTAAGAGATGCATTCCCCCAGCGAAGAAATTCCAGCGGGGGCGGGGCCCCTGAGAGAATGAGGCGCGCACGGGGTCGGAAACCCGCCGGACTTTGTTAGCGGACAGGTGCCCAGCTTAGTGAACAGGTGAACCGGGTGAACACATCGTTCACCAGTGCAAATGCACAGTGTCTCGGAAAGTCGCCGGGGACCCTGAGCAAATCTGAAAGACACGGGGCACAAAACCCGCGTGATCTTGGCAGTGGCTGATTTTTGTACATTGGTTGACAGGTTGACTTGGTTGACGGCCTAAGGTGTCCATAATCATCAACACAAAAGGCCATCGTTACCGCTGCGGTAACGATGGCCTTTTTTCAGCAGAATTCTTTCGATTTCAATGCCTGAAATTTCAGTAACTTTGAAATCCTCCTACTAACACAGTCCTGCGGGTTTCCGACCCCGTGCATCATGATCGACTACAGGGTCCCCGGCGACTTTCGTGGTCTGTCTAGCGGGATGCCCAGGTGCTTGTGAGACTTCGCCCCCATGCACCGACTCAGCTTGGTCGGAAAGCTTGACGAACGCCCGGGTCTCGAAGACAAAGACTTTCTTGTTACCCATGAACCTACGCAGGAATATATGTTTTATACCTCTAAGCCACGCCAACTCATAAAAATCGACAGAGGAATGGATGCGATTCCTGCAGATGAGGTTACGGCAGAACTGATCGACACCTGGGTTTGTTCAAAAGCTTTTGATTTTCTGAAGGCGGTTCCGAGCCGCATTTCGTTTGTTCTAGAGCTGAGCGTCCACAAGGAGGCTTTCTGGAAAAGGCTTGTGGCTCTCGCCCCACGCCGCTACTGGATCAATAGTCAGCAAGCTGGCGTTCTTGTTTTCGACGCAAATCAAGATTGCGGATGCTTACGAACTTATCGCCTAACAACAGGTGAGACACATGATGAACTAGCGTTCACTAACAAACCCTGGATAAAACTTCAGTCGGAAGAGGAGCTTTACAAGCTGCTTGATACACCTACCGGGAAGCACGTATTCGAGGCTTGGCAAGATCACACCCGCAAAATTTTGAGTATGCCGATTCAGTTCGTTGAAGGTCGGCTAGCAAACACCAGCGTAGAAAAAACCTTCGTATTTGCGAAAGGAAATGGATGCGTCGTCTGTGGGAAAAACGCGGAATGCTATGCAGCAACCACGATCGGAAGCCCTACCGCCGCGGTGATGATTCAGATGTCGGTGTGTTCCGAACACTTGGCCTCAGCCAAAGAGCACCCATCCACCTTCAGCTTCTTAGCGTCTCTATTTAGTCTTTCCTGGGATTTGCCAGCGCTAAACAAACTTGACTCCATTCCAGATGACCTTATACCCACTATCCATACCCTAGCGGCAAAGGAGCTAGGTGGTACGGTTGGTTCAGCGCAGAAACGTAAGCGAGGCTGGCATCTCAGGTTGAGTCTACCCTCTGGCTGGCATTGGTTGCTCCGGGTCAACTCCATGACCGACTTCGCCTACATGCTGTACGAGCCCGGTATCCCAACAGAACGATATCGAGCCGACTCCGCTCGAGATCATCGCGATGTACCTTTTTTCCCCATCCATCAACATTCCAATCCCGATGAAGACGATGATGAAGTCACACCAAGCTTTCTCTATGGGCACCCACTATTCGACATCAAAGGGTTACTATCTGCTGGTAAGCGGTACGGCGCTTATTAAGCGCCAACATCAAACCGGACTACAGCAATCGTGCCCCTGTATCCCTCCGTGTATCCCTTGATATAAAATCAAGCTATAGACCATGACTTATATGGGGTGCACGAGTCTCCCTCGGGCACCAAAATTAACAAAGGTCTTGCTTAGCAAGGCCTTTTTTTTCGTCTGTCGGAAAGTGGACGCGCAATGCTGAAAGCTCACCACCGCGCGGCTCGCACGTGACATAGCACGAACTCAGGTGTCGGAGTCGTTTGCAGGCTCAGCCTGAGCACTTCCCCCAAACAACCGCGCTGCTATCGCCCGCCCCCGCTCCAGCCCCTCCTCCGTCAACCAGACCGACTTGTTCCTGTTCACCGGGTTACTGATGAAACCCTGCTCATGCAATCGGTTCATGATCTCGAAATCGAATCCTTTCCAGGCATTGCCGTCGTCGGAACTGAGTGCTGCCAACAGCGCAAGCACGGCGTCTTCCATCAGTTTGTCGTCGTATTCCATGGTCGTCACTCCATTCGTGTTCAACAGTTAACGTCGAGTGTGTGAAGGCTCACCATAATACTCGCCGACCTCCGACGGAAATGCCGCTCAATCCCGCGAAGGGTTATTGATCGGCTTCAGTGTGCCCGGCCTCGCCTTTGGGCTGCACTTGTTGATCTCGCTCCGTATAATCACGCCCCTCTGAAAGCAGCCCTACGCATCTTGCACCTGACGGTGGTTGCATCCAGGCATCAACTCTCACACTGACGGACGTCGCTAAAGGCCCCCCATGGAAACGTCACTGGAAACAGTCGCCCTTTTCTCCCTCAAGCTCGCTTACGAGGAAGAAGGCCTGAGCCCGATCCTGCGGGACGACATGGTCATGGGTGATTACCAGAAAGACATTTTCGAACTGTTGGTGCGGCGCGGGGATGTCGAGACCATTCAGTTCAAGATGAACGAATGCCTGGGCTTGGCGATGGACGCCTTGGGCGGTGTCGAGAAACCGCTGGGGCGCGAGTTGCACAAGTTATCCGCTGACTTCAGCGAGGCGCGTTCGCTGGAGCAGCTGGATCAGCCGCTCCTCGCGCTCAAGGATTATTTGAAAGACATCTTGTAATGGGCTGAGCCGTTACAGCAGATGCTTCGAGATGTACTTGGAGATCTCCACCATCGAGGTCTTCCCGGTGAATTCGAACTTCACTTTCCCCAGTGACGAGAAGTAAATCTCCAGCTCCGAACCCAGATCGAACGTGCCCGAGGTTTCCACGGAGTAGGCGACGATGTTTTTGTACGGCAAGGAAGTGAAATCCTTCTTGCTGCCGGTAATCCCCTGAACGTTGACCGCGATGATGCGTTTGTTGGTAAACACCACGCCGTCACGCATGGCCTTGTAAGAGTCGATCACTTCCTCACCGTCCGGCAACAGTGCGCTTACGCGTTCGACGTACTCATCGTTCTGCTTGAGTTTGAAGAAGCCTTTGTTGTTGAAGTCGATCATCTGGCCATCCTCATCTTCAAGAAAACATCCCGGTATTTCTTTGGTTCAACGACGGGCTTTCAGCACCCTGACATCCGTCGGGAAGCCATCGGCGCCAACAAGCTTTTTCCAGCCCAGATACTGAAATTCGCCCTTCTCATCAATGTAATCGCCCTTCTCCACTGATCGGCCGCCAACCACCGCCACGCGTTTCACCTCACCACAACCGCCGTCAGAAGGCCGAACCGTATAGATCACATACGGCTTCACGTATTGCGTGGCGCGGAAGTATTGGCCGCAGATCTCGTCGACGGTGATCAGCATGGTTTTCAGGCGTGCTTCGCCGTCGGTGTCTTCGTGCAGTTTCAGGAAGGAGATGTCACCGACGTCGCTGTAGCCGAGTGAACGCGCGCGTTGGTATTCGGGGGAGTTCTGGTGGGCGATGCGACCTTGCTGAGCGGCCTGGTTCATTCTGGCGGCGAACTCGGCTCTGCCCTGGGCAATCGTCGCTTCGCCTTGGGCGGCGACGTTTTCGCATTGCGCGAACTCTTGCGAGCCGAGGTATTGGGGCGTCAGGTTCAAGCGGTGTTCAGCCATGATCCGCAAGCTGCTCTCCAGGTCGCCTATCACCTCAACGGCGCCGGGTACGCGACCGCTCTGGACGTCGGCCATTTTTTCCTGCATTCGCTGACAGTTGGCGAGGTAATACTGCCAACTATTTTCCGGGTGTTCTTGCACGGCGGCAAATACAGGGGTCATTGCAGCGGCGAGTGTGATCGCGCAAAACAGGCGCAAAGCGTGGGTGCTGACAGGCATAGGTAATCCGTTACGGAGATGGGCAGTGGCGCGACGCTACTATTTTGATATCTTGCCGTCCACTGCCAGTAAAGAGGTCGCCAGTGCCTCGATGGAGATTAATTTTCAGAGGGAAAACACCATGATGGCGTTGTTGTACTTTTTCGTCTGGGCAGCCGTTTGGGCCTGGGTCGTTCAGAGCCGGGGGGCCTGGAACCTGATCCTCGCCAATCTGGCAGGTGCTGCTTGCGGCCTCATGGTAGCCATGACCTTCTCGGTGGTCTGCTCAGGCCTTTTCCCGTCGGTTGTTCCTCCTGCACCCGCAAGTCTGGCCAGTAGCGTGCTGCAAGTGATCACAACAATCGGCGCACTGGCGGGTGTATGGATGTGGCTGGTCAGGCGTCCTCAACCAGAGCATCCGCTGGCCCGCCAACTTTTCGCCGGCCTCTGTGGATTGGCTGCGGGTGTGACGACGTTGATGTTTTTTGCGCTCAACTTTCACTGAGCGCCATTATCGTCACTGGCATTACGCGTCTGTTTTGTTATCTTGCCGCCATCGTCAGCGTTCACTTCGGGCGTGCGTTGATTTCAGGTTTCGAAGGTTTAAGGAAAGGATCGAATGGAGTTTCTGCGTTTTCTGGCGTTTGTCGCGGCCTGGGGTTTCATGTGGCGCTGGGTGGTGAAGAACCGCGGTAGCTGGAATATTTTCTACGGCAACCTCGTTGGCGCGGCGGGTGGTTTTATTGTGGCGATGGTGGTGCTGTCAATCACGCTGTCGTTGTTTCCATCGGCGCTGACGCAAACACAAAGCAGCGAGACACAGCGCGCTGCGGCGGCACTCATGCCTGAGCTGGAACGGTCAATGCAGCCTACACCTGTGATCGCATCCACCCCTGCCGAGTCCGACAACCTTGCGACCTATGTCGCCAGCGAACCACAGAACGAGCCATCTCCACCCGAGTCCGCACTTCTGCCGAACTACAGCAAGCGCCTGCCCACCTCACTGCTGGAGAAGGACTTCAAGGACAACGCGCATAACGACTTTACCGTTTCGCGCCGATTGGCCGGCACGCATCCGAACGCGGACAAATCCATGATGGCGTTCATGATTTGCGAACCCTTCATCAAGAGTGCCATGCGCTTTTCAGCGTCGACAGCGATTGCCAGTGCCAAGAGCGCGAGCAGCCAACGATTCAAGGATCAGACCTATACCATCAGCAGCACCGTCAGCGCTCGCAACATGTTGGGCGACGATGTCAGCTACGGTTTCGACTGTTCAGTTCAACAAGTGGACGGCAAAGATACTGACAAGGCCGCATGGCGACTGCTCGATCTGAAACTGAAGAAGATCGAGTCTTAAGCCTCGTTTAAGGGTTCAAGGCGCCGGCTGCGCTATCATCGCCAGCCTGTGCGCCTTGAGCTTTGCCCCTGAATGTCCCCGATACCTGCTGACCTGAACCCGCTGCCTCCCGTTTTGGCCGGCCCGCTGCTGCGCCGACTGGAACCAACGCGAGTGGTGCTGTGGCTGGTCGGTACGCGTCAACTGTCGCTGACCTTGCGCCTGCAAGGCGTAGGAGACATCCCTCTCGATGCCGGGAAATGCTCGGTCATTCCTGTAGGCAGCCAAGCGTTCATCCATCTGATCGACGTGGCCCTCGACAGCGCCCTGCCCTGCGACACCGTTGTAAGCTACGACTTGCTGATCGATGGCCAGCAGCAGATCGCCGACTGGGCGCCACATCTGTTGTATGGCGATGCCCCCAGTCCCAACCTTGTCGTGCGCTCGCGAATCGATCAATTGCTCCACGGTTCCTGCCGCAAGCCCCATCATCCGGCAGCGGATGGCTTGCTCTGTGTCGATCAGTTGCTGGCGGTAGAAGCCGATCCGCAGCAACGCCCGGCACTGCTGATGATGAGCGGCGACCAGATCTACGCCGATGACGTCGCCGGGCCGATGCTGCGAGCCATTCATAGTTTGATCGAACGCCTCGGCCTGTTCGACGAACACCTCGACGGTGCCGTGGTCAGCGACAGCGCAAAACTCTACGAACACCCCGCCAGCTACTACCATCGCGCGGATTTATTACCGGCGCTGGAGAGCAACGAGACATTACGCGAGCGATTTTTCGGCGGCGCGCGCAAGCCGATTTTCACCAGCAGCAGCGCCGACAATCACCTGGTGACCTTCGCCGAAGTCATGGCGATGTATTTGTTGGTCTGGTCGCCGGTTGCGTGGACGTTGATCAGTCCGACAGCGCCATCGCTGACGCCTGAACGCTTGAAGCGCTACACCGTCGAACAAACCCGCATCGATGGTTTCAAGGCCGGTTTGGGCAATGTCGCCCGGGCGTTGGCGCACCTGCCGAGCCTGATGATTTTCGACGATCACGACATCACCGATGACTGGAATCTTTCCGCGCAGTGGGAGGAAACCGCCTATGGGCATCCGTTCTCCAAACGCATTATCGGCAACGCCTTGATCGCTTACATGCTGTGCCAGGGCTGGGGCAACAATCCGGATGCGTTCAAGGATGTGCTGGAGAACACCCGACGCCTGAGCGCCAGCGGCGATGATCGCTATCTCGACAGCCCGGTACAGGACGCTCTGATCGATGACTTGCTGCGCTTTCAGCATTGGCATTTTGTGTTGCCAAGCAGCCCTGCGCTGGTGGTGCTGGACACCCGCACCCGGCGCTGGCGCAGCGAGATGGCGCTCAAGCAACCGTCGGGGCTTCTCGATTGGGAGGCGTTGAGCGAACTGCAACAGGAACTGCTCGATCACCCGTCGGCGATCATCGTTTCTCCGGCGCCGATCTTCGGCGTGAAGCTGATCGAAACCGTGCAGAAGGTTTTCAGCTGGTGCGGTTATCCGCTGCTGGTCGACGCGGAAAACTGGATGGCCCATCGCGGCGCCGCGCAGGTGATCCTGAACATTTTCCGACACACCCGCACACCCGGGAACTACGTGGTGCTGTCCGGCGATGTGCATTATTCCTTCGTCTACGAAGTGCTGATCCGACACCGCAAGGCCGGCCCACGGATCTGGCAGATCACCAGCAGCGGGATCAAGAACGAGTTCCCGAAAACCCTGCTGGAATGGTTCGACCGCCTCAACCGCTGGCTCTACTCGCCGCGCTCGCCACTCAACTGGCTCACCAAACGCCGGCGCATGCGCATCGTGCCGTACACCCCGGAGCATGCCGAAGCCGGTGAGCGGCTGTGGAATTCAGCGGGGATTGGTCAGGTGTTTTTCAATGAGCACGGGCAGCCGAGCGAGATCATTCAGCACAATTCGAACGGGGCGGTGAAGACGCGGATGCTGGCGCCTGAGTTGGCGGATTATCCGGACTGACACGACGCCTTTTTGAGTGTGGGAGCGGGCTTGCTCGCGAAAGCATCTTGTCAGTCGACATTGTTGCTGAATGATCAATTGCATTGGCGAGCAAGCCCGCTCCCGCAGGGGCGTATCGGTAGCTTGTCAGTGCGCGGCCAAGGCGCGAGCCACACCTCTGACAATCATCTCCACCTCCCGCTCATCAATCGTCAGCGGCGGCAGCAGCCGTATCGTCTTGCCGCGCGTCACATTGATCAGCAACCCATGATCTCGCGCTGCAATCAACGTCAGATCACGGATCGGTTGCTTCAACTCGATGCCGATCATCAAGCCCTGCCCACGAATCGCCAACACGTCAGGATTGTCCGCCAGCTCGGCGCGCAGGCGGGTCAACAGGCGTTCGCCCTGCACCCGGACGTTCTCCAGCAACCCCTGTTCCTCGATGATTTCCAGCACCGTGCAGCCGACCCGGCAGGCCAGCGGATTACCGCCGAACGTACTGCCATGACTGCCGGGGGTAAACAGATTGGCCGCCCTGCCCCGCGCCAGGCAAGCGCCAATCGGTACGCCGTTGCCGAGGCCTTTGGCCAGGGTCATGACGTCCGGAACGATGCCTTCGTGCTGGAACGCAAACCACTGGCCGGTGCGGCCAATGCCGGTCTGGATTTCGTCGAGCATCAGCAGCCAGGCGTGCCGATTGCACAGTTCGCGCAAGGCTTTGAGGTAGCCGGGCGGCGCCAGTCGCACGCCGCTTTCGCCTTGAATCGGCTCGACCAGAATCGCCACGATGCGCTCGCCATGCTTTTGCTGCAGCTGATCCAGCGCCGTCAGATCACCGAAGGGCACTTTGACAAAATCCCCCGGCAGATCATTGAACCCCAGCCGTACCGCAGGGCCATCACTGGCCGACAACGTCCCCAGCGTGCGGCCATGAAACGCGTTGGCCATGACCACCACCAGCGGCTGTTCGATGCCTTTGCTCCAGCCGTACAAACGCGCCAGCTTCAGCGCGGTTTCGTTGGCCTCGGCGCCGGAGTTGTTGAAGAACGCCCGCTCCATTCCCGACAACTGCGTGAGTTTCTGCGCCAGCTGTTGCTGCCAGTCGATGCTGTACAGGTTGGAGGTGTGCAGCAACATTCCGGCCTGTTCGCTGATGGCGGCGACGATACGCGGATGTGAGTGCCCGACATTGGTCACCGCGACGCCCGCGACGGCATCCAGGTACTCACGACCGGCCTGATCCCACAGGCGAGTGCCCAGGCCTCTGGTGAAACTCAGGGCCAGCGGTTGGTAGGTGTTCATCAGGGCGGCGGTCATGACTTCAAACTCCAGTGAAGGTCGGTGTGTTTGCAGTATGGTTAGCCACCAGAACTGGATAAACTCGGAAAAACTTCAATCATTTAAAAGCAGAGATTGACAATGGACCTGTTGCAGGCGATGAGCGTGTACGTGAAGGTCGTGGAAGCCGGGAGCATGACGGCGGCCGCGTTGCAGTGCGAAATGTCCACGACCATGGTTGGCAATCATCTGCGCGCGCTGGAGCAACGGCTCGGTGTGCAGCTGCTGCAGCGCACCACTCGCCGGCAGCGGCTGACCGAGTTCGGCAGTGTTTACTATCAGCGCTGTCTGGATGTATTGGGACTCGTGGCCGACTCCGAGCGCTTGGCCGAACAGGCCCTCGACGAGCCTCGCGGGCTGCTGCGCATCACCGCGCCGCTGACCTTTGGTGTCGAACGTCTGGCACCGGCGCTCAGCGAGTTTTCCCTGCAATACCCGCAGGTAAAAATGGATGTGGTGCTGACCAACCGCCGCCCGGATCTGCTGGAAAGTGGTCTCGACGTGGCGTTTCGGCTAGGGCATTTCGAGCAGTCGAACCTGATCGCCCGGCCGCTGATCGATTACACCCTGACCGTGTGCGCCTCCCCGGCCTACGTCGCCCGACGCGGCATGCCGATCACCCCGCAAGACCTGCAACAACACGATTGCCTGTCGTTCGCCTACCCTGCCGGCGATGACTGGCAATCGGTGGAAAAACGCTGGCGCCTCAGCGGCCCGGACGGTGAGATTCTGGTGGATGTCAGCGGGCCAATGCTGATGAACACCTCCGCTGGCCTGCATCAGGCGGCACGCACCGGCATGGGCATCGTGATGCTGCCCGATGCGCTGGTGGAACAAGACCTGCGCGATGGCAAACTGGTGACGGTGATCCCCGATTACCAGCCCCCGAGCCGCCCGTTGCATCTGCTTTACGCCCCGGATCGTTATCGCTTGCCAAAGCTGCGGCGCTTCGTCGAGTTTGCGATGCAGACGTGGGGCAGATCCTGATCCGGAGGCTTTCGACTAAGCTCCCATGATCGCCGACAAGGACGCCGCCATCTGATGAAAAACAACCTCACCGTACGCAATCTGTTGCCCGATGAAGTGGAGTCAGTGCGGCAGTTTCTTGGGCAACACGGCTGGGGCCATCGAACAGGCTCCAGCGACCACTTCGCCCAACTCATCGAAAACTCGCAACGTACTGCCGTCGCGCTGAGCGACGAGCAGATCATCGGTTTCGCCCGAGGCATCACCGACGGTTTGTCCAACGGTTATCTGTCGATGGTCGTGGTCGATGACCAGCATCGGCGCGCAGGCGTTGGCCGTGCGCTGGTCGAGCATGTCATGGGCGACAACTCCGACATCACCTGGGTGCTGCGCGCAGGTCGTGAAGGCGCGGAGGCGTTTTTTGCCAGTTTGGGGTTTGAAACATCGGTGATTGCCATGGAACGGCCGCGCTTGAAATAACCGGCGCCGACCATGGCAATCGCTATGCTTCATCTTCTCTTGCAAGCACGGACGCCAAATGATGCTAATCACTCTGCAAAACACCCCGTTGTGGGTTTATGCGGTTTTCCTGGTACTGGTTTATTTCGGGATCAAGGCTCGCACGCCCAGCCCCAAGAGCCGTTTAGCGATGCTGATCACGCCACCAGCGTTGATAGTCTGGTCTCTCTTTTCAATAAATCTGACGCTTGACCCGGCCCTGTCCCTCAGTTGCTGGATTGGCGCTCTGCTGCTGGGCGGCTTTGCGGCATGGCTAATGTTTTCGGCTCAAGACGTGACGCTTGATGATTCGCAAACAGGACTGATCTTGCCCGGCTCATGGAAGGTGCTGATGTTGTACCTGCTGTTTTTTGCCGTGAATTACTACTTTGGCTATCAGGACGACGTGCATCCAGAGCAAGCCTGCGCCCCGGATATGCTGCTGTTCAAAGCTGCAGCGTCAGGTTTCGTTTGTGGGTTGATTGGCACTCGTTCGCTGAAGTACTACCGGTTGCTGCGCTCGCTTCAGGCGCAACGCTCGGGAGTGAGCGCGCAATGAATCAGGAGCCGTCTTTCACCAACACCGGTTTCTCCTGATAGCGCTGCGCAAACAACTGCTTCAACTGCGCGACCTTCGGCATGTCGTTGATCACGATGTACGGATAGCTCGGATGCTCGGTCAGGAAGTCCTGGTGATAGTCTTCCGCCGGGTAAAATCCGTTGTAGCTTTCCAGTTTGGTGACGATCGGTTTGCTGTAGGCATGCGCCGCATCGAGCTGGGTGATGTAGGCCTGCGCCACGCGTTGCTGGTCGGCGTTGACCGGGAACAGTGCCGAGCGGTATTGCGTGCCGCTGTCGGGGCCCTGGCGGTTGAGTTCGGTCGGGTTGTGGGCCACCGAGAAGTAGATCTGCAGCAGGCTGCCGTAGCTGACTTGCGTCGGGTCGAAGGTAACCTGCACCGACTCGGCATGGCCGGTGTCGCCTTCGCTGACCCGCTCGTATTGCGCGGTGTTCGCGGCACCGCCGGCGTAACCGGAGACGGCTTTCTGCACACCTTTTACGTGTTGAAAAACCCCTTGTACGCCCCAGAAACAACCACCGGCGAACACTGCAGTTTCACTGTGCGCCTGTGTGGTTTCGTCGAGGGCCGGCGGCGGAATGATCACCGCGTCCTCGGCCCCGAAAGAGAACGCCGAGCACTGGCCGATCACACCGGCCAGCGCGACAGCCAATAATCCACGCCGCCAGTTGTTTTGATTTTTCATGTTGCGCACTCCTGATCAGCCGAAGGTGAAGGCGTAGGCCGATACGCCCGGGTCAAGAAATTCGATGCTGAAGGTTCGATCCTTCACCGCATCGGTTTGCCGCACTAGCTGATACAAGCGCTGTTCGGTCACGCGACCGCTGCCATCCGGGGCGACATCGACGCCGTGCGCGTCACCCGGCGCCTGTCCGTCAATCGACACTTTGAAACGCACCGGTTTACCGTCCGCGCCCGGCCCCAGCACCAGGTGCAGATCACGGGCGTGGAAGCGGTAGACGATACGACTGGCCGGCGCGCTGGCGGTAGCGCGCTCGGCACCGACGGCCCATTGGCCGCCGAGGCTCCAGTCATTCAGGGTCAGGTTGGCGGGTGGGTTATAGGTCGCGACCTTGTCAGGCACCAGGCTGGTTTCCGGTACGAAATGTTCCGCCCGCTGGTAGCCGACATAGGTTTCCGGCGACAGCACCTGATTCATGTCTGGCGCCTGTTGCACCCCTTGGGCGTCGGCGTTGATCAAGCCGTCGGCCACGGTTTTCGCCCCGGCCTCACGCAGCAACTGCTGGATGACCCGCTCCGATTCGGCGTAGTCGCCTTCGCCAAAATGGTGGTAGCGAATGCGCCCCTGGGCGTCGGCAAAGTAATGCGCTGGCCAGTATTCGTTGTTGAAGGCGCGCCAGATCCTGTAGTCGTTATCGATCGCCACCGGGTAATTGATACCCAACTCTTTCATGGCTTTAGTGACGTTGCCCACGTCACGTTCGAAGGCGAATTCCGGCGCGTGCACGCCGATCACCACCAGGCCTTGATCGCGGTACTTTTCGGCCCAGGCTTTGACATACGGCAGCGTGCGCAGGCAGTTGATGCAGGAGTAGGTCCAGAAATCCACCAGCACCACTTTGCCTTTGAGTGCCTGGGCGTCCAGCGGTGGCGAGTTGAGCCATTGCACGGCGCCATTGAGCGGCGGCAACTGGCCTTCGACCGGCAGTGTTCCCGGCGCCTTGTCAGCGATTTTCATCGCGCTGCCCGTGGCCTTCATGCTGCCGTTTGCCGTGTCATCCGCTGCAGGAATCTGCGCCATCATCGTGCCGTTGCCCGCGGCAGATTTACCAGAGAGCTTGCCGACCAGCGCTTGTTCAATTCCGCCAGTGGACGCGGTCGACAGCCGTGCCAGCAGACCGGTATCCAGACCCAGTGCAATGGCTGCAACACCTACGAGCATTGCCGCGCCCAGCCCGCGCCGGATCCATTCACCAGTGCCGATCGAGCGCTTCATCAGCGCAAACACCTTACCGCCCAGCAACAACGCTGCCGCCAGTGAAGTCGCGGCGCCCGCCGCGTAGGCGAGCAACAACAGCGTGGTGGCGATGCTTGCCCCTTGCAACGCGGCCCCGGTCAGAATCAAGCCGAGAATGGGCCCGGCGCACGGTGCCCAGAGCAATCCCGTGGCGACGCCGATCAGAAACGACGCGCCGGGACGCGGTCGGTTGTCCTGCCCGGCGGCCTCGGACAAGCGGCTGCCGGCCGACACCAGCGGCCGGGTCAGGCGCTCGGCGAGGCGCGGCAGCAGCAGCGTCAGCCCGAACAGTGCAACGAACAGCAACGCGAGCCAGCGACCGTACTGATTGACTTGCACCACCCAACCGCCGCCCACTGCCGCCAGCGTGGCGACGAGGGCGAAGGTCAGCACCATCCCGGCCAATAGCGGCAAGCCACTCTTGATAAACGGCTGCCCGGTGCGAGCGAAGACAAAAGGCAGAACAGGCAGGATGCACGGACTGACGATCGTCAGCACACCGCCCAGATAAGCGAGAACCAAGAGCCACATGGTGTCGTCCTGTAGAAAGTGAAAATCGAATACGGGCCATGGCTCATGCCGCCACGGGTTTGAACGTCATCGCCAGGCCATTCATGCAATAGCGCAGGCCGGTGGGCTTCGGACCGTCGTCGAAGACATGTCCCAGGTGCCCGCCGCAGCGCCGGCAGTGGACTTCATTGCGCGACATGCCGAAGGAACGGTCCTGACGCGTGGCCACTGCGTGCTCCAGCGGCGCCCAGAAACTCGGCCAGCCCGTGCGGCTGTCGAACTTGGTCGCCGACGAAAACAGCGCCAGCTCACAGCCCGCGCAGGCGAAAGTGCCACCGCGATGCTCATCGTTGAGCGGGCTGGTATAGGCCCTCTCAGTGCCTTCTTCACGCAGGATTGCGTACTGCTCGTCAGAGAGCAGTGCGTGCCATTCGCTGTCGCTGTGGGTGACCTCAAACACCGCATCGGCATGGGCCTGATCAATCAGCGCGGTGCCCGGGGACAATTTTGGCAATACACCCGCCACCAGGGCTGCAACCCCCAGCCCGCCACTCGCTACGAGAATCTGTCGCCGTGAAAACATGGCCATCTCCAAAAATTCCAGGTGCCTGTCATGGAACACAGCCTAGGCTTGGGTTGATCGCCAAATCCTCACGGGAAGTTAACGAATTCGTGATAACTCGCCCCGAGGAAAAGCCGCACAATGCGCTCACTGCGCCTAAGGATTGAGCTTGATGGAACCGATCAGACGCATCCTCGTGGTCGAGGATGACCAACACATCGCCGACCTGATCTGCCTGCACCTGCGCGATGAGCATTACGACGTCGTGCACAGCGCCGATGGCGACGAAGGCATGCGCCTGTTGCAACAGGGGCAATGGGATGCGCTGATCCTCGACCTGATGTTGCCGGGAGTCGACGGCCTGGAAATCTGTCGCCGCGCCCGGGCGATGGCGCGCTATACACCGATCATCATCACCAGTGCGCGCTCCAGCGAACTGCACCGTATTCTGGGTCTGGAGCTGGGCGCCGACGACTACCTGGCCAAACCGTTTTCGATGCTGGAACTGGTGGCCCGGGTCAAAGCCCTGCTGCGCCGGGTCGATGCCATGGCACGCAACCTGAAAATGGACGCCGGCAGCCTGAGCCTCGATGGGCTGAACATTGACCCGATCACCCGCGACGTCGCCCTCAATGGCGCCCGCCTGGACCTCACCCCGAGAGAATTCGACCTGCTGTATTTCTTCGCCCGGCAGCCGGGCAAAGTGTTCTCGCGCATGGACCTGCTCAATGCGGTGTGGGGCTACAGCCATGAAGGTTACGAGCACACGGTGAACACCCACATCAATCGTCTGCGAGCGAAAATCGAAAGCGATCCGGCGCAACCGACCCGCATCCTCACCGTGTGGGGCCGTGGCTATAAATTCGGCACGGAACAACCATGAAACTGACCCTGTCGCAGCGCCTGTCGCTGGTGTTCGCCGTGTTGCTGCTGGTGTGCTGCGGCACCTCGGCATGGCTGCAGGTGCGCTCCAGCAAGATGCATGAACTGGAAGTGGTGCAAGGTCTGTCGCGGGATCTGGCGCAGCACATCGCTCATGACACGGTGCTGATGGACAGCAATGGCCTGATGCCCGGTGCCGTGCGCGAGTTGTTCAGCAAGCTGATGCTGGTCAACCCGAGCGTCGAGGTGTATCTGCTCGACACCGAAGGGCGGATTGCCGGCAATGCGGCGCCTGAAGGTCGATTGCGCCGAGAGAACGTCGACCTTGCACCGATTCAACGACTGCTCGCCGATCAGCCGCTGCCAATCCTCGGCGATGACCCGCGCAGCATCGACGGCCGCAAGGTATTCAGCGCCGCGCCATTGAAGGTCAATGGCAAACCGGCCGGCTATCTGTACGTGGTGCTGCTCAGTGAGGAGCACGACCGTTACGCCGAACGTGGTGCCACCAGCGCCGCGCTCAACACGGCATTGCTGTCGATCGGGCTGGTCGCGCTGCTGTGCCTGATCGCCGGTCTCACAGCGTTCAATCTGATCACCCGGCCCTTACGCCGGCTGACCGACACCGTCAGCCATTTCGACATCGACGGCGCACCGCAACCGCTGCCCGCCCCGTCCCCCGCTGTGGATAAAAGTGCTGACCCGGATGAAATCGCCGTGCTCGGCGCCGCCTTCCGGCAGATGCAAAACCGCCTCGGTGAACAATGGCGCTCGCTGACCCGCCAGGATCAGGAACGCCGCGAGCTGGTGGCGAACATCTCCCATGACCTGCGCACGCCGCTGGCTTCGCTGCACGGTTATCTGGAAACCCTGTCGCTCAAGGACGCCACGCTCACCGCTGAAGAACGCCGGCGCTATCTGGGTATCGCCCTGGATCAAAGCCGCAAGGTCGGTGGGTTGGCGCAATCGTTGCTGGAGCTGGTGCGCCTGGAACACGGTTTTGTGCAGCCGGTGCTGGAGCGTTTCTCTCTGATCGATCTGCTACAGGACATCTTCCAGAAATTCGAACTGGCCGCCGAAGCACGCCACGTCGAACTCAAGGCCAGCTTCGTGCCGAACCTGCCGCCGGTCTGCGCCGACCTCGGGCTGATCGAGCGGGTGCTGACCAACCTGGTGGATAACGCCTTGCGCCATACGCCTCAGGGCGGCGAGATCGAGCTGGATTTGAAGCCGCATGGTGCATTGGTTGAAGTGACGGTCAGCGACACCGGCCCCGGCATCGCCCCCGAGTTGCGCGAAGGCCTGTTCCTGCGGCCGTTCAATATCGGCGGGGCGCGGCGCGACGGTGGCCTGGGACTGCGCATCGTGCACCGCATCCTGCAATTGCACGGGCGCGAGATTCAGTTGCTGGATGTTCCGGGGCGCGGCGCGACTTTTCGCTTCTCGCTGCCGACCAATCCGCAAACCGCCGAACAGTGGATGATGCGCTCGATGAATTCGAACGCGCAGGGCAAATAATCGGCACCGTCGGCCTGTTGCTCCGTGACAACACCGCCGCGCTCCCCTAAATTAACCGGCCTGAAAAAGACCTCGCGCTTTCTCATCTCAACTCAAGTTAAAAAAGTAGTGAAATTTCAATGTCCGATTTCAACACCGCTGAATCCGTAGTCACCGAATCGTCCAAAGCGGAATACGAAAACTCCATCAATCTTTCACAACACCTTCCACAAGCCAAAATCATCAGCGAGATGGTGCTGGACGCCTTCCAGTCGACCCGCGAAAGCGACCAGATCCGCGAGCTGCGCGCGGCGATCCGTCAAGCTCACGACCGCTTCGATGACGACAAGGCCTACGAGCTGATGGGTGAACTCAAGGCGCTGAAAGACGCCGAAGCTGCCGACATTGCCGCGCTGGAAGACCTCAGCAGCAAGTTCTCGATCGGCCGCATCCTGTCCAGTTTCAAGGACGATCCGGCGTTCCAGGAAATCGTCTACGGCCTGGCCCTCAAAGTGCTGAACCAGACCCATCAGGCGATCAGCAACCCGAGCGGCGGCAAGAGCAAGGCAGCCAAGAAGAAAGAAGTCGAAATCTTCACCATCAGCAAAGACGGCAGCAGCGTGACCCTGCCAATGCGTACACCACGCTCGCGTCTGAACGTTGACCGTGCAGCGCTGGAGTTCCTCGGTTTCACCTTCGTCGGTGAAGGCGAAGAAGCGGAGCTGGAAGGCGAAACCTTCCTCGACAATGCCGGCACCGAACACGCGATCAACCGCAAGAACATCATCACCGCCCTGCAACAGCAGACCGCGTTCGATGGCTACAGCATCGCCGCGCAGTAAGCCCGACGCAGACAAAAAAGCCCCGCACTGAGATTCAGGCGGGGCTTTTTGTTGTCCGGCTTTCGAGGGTTATGCACCCGAATGCAATGCGACGATCATGTCGACCTCAATCGCCGCATTCTTCGGCAACTGATACACACCGACCGTAGTGCGCGTGTGCCGACCGGCATCGCCAAGCACATGACTGAATACATCTGACGCACCGTTGGCCACTTCGCTCAGGTCAACGAAGTCCGGCGTCGACTTCACATAAACGGTGACCCGCAACAACGCCTTGATCTTGTCCAGCGAACCCACCGCATCGACAATCAGCGCCAGGCAGCGCATCGCACTGATGCTCGCGGCGGCCTGCGCATCCTTGAGCGTCAACTCCAGCCCTACCCGACCGGGATACAGAATCCTGCCATTGACCCGTGGCACCATGCCGCTGATGTACAGCTCATCATGATGACGGATCAGCGGCGCGTAATTGCCGCCGGCGGTGTTCTCGCCATAAATGTCGTAGTTCAGCTCTTGGGCCAGGGCAATAAAACGCTCGTCGCAGGTCATCCTCTCAGTCATTTCGCCCAGCCTTTTGATCGATGCATGAAGTATCGCGGAGTAGAACAGTTGAGCGCCGAGGGAATAGCATGGCGCTATCACTGAAGGTTGGATCCAAATCTAGGAGGTTTGCGGCAATATCGCAACCTGTCGCCCTGAACGACAAGCCCCGCGACTCTTTAGAATCGCGGGGCTTAAGGATGTATATCAACGAACAATCTAAACAGCGCCTAACCGCTCAACCATATCAGGGAATTTCTCCACCAAGCGGATCAGCAGTGCCGCCTGAGCATTGGGCTTTGACTTTTCCTGTTCCCAATTTCTCAATGTGCTCGGGCTGGTCCTGATTCGCTTTGCAAATACCGCTTGTGACATGTGCAATTTTTCACGCAGTGCAACGATCTCTTTAGCACCAACCTCGGGAACCGGCTTGTCCTCGACGACCGTATTGCGCAACGTAATTTTACCTTCGCGATGGGCGGCCATCTCTTCAACGCCCTGCATCAATTCCGCAAACAGGTCGCGCTTTTTCATGGGGTACCTCGTTTTTTCAACTCTATTTCAATGGCTTTTTTGAGCGCCTTCTCTTGCTCGGCGGACAGATTCTCAAGCTCATCTTTGTCATAAATCGCAAACATTCAAAACTGACGATCATTCATAAGCCAATAGTAAATAACCCGCAAGCCGCCTTGTCGGCCTTTGCCACGTCGGGTATCAGACCAGCGTAATTTTCGGAAGCCACCCGTTCGCGGCATTACGTCGCCCGCCACTGAATTGCACTGCAGATAGCTCTGCAACTCCCGATACTCATCGTCCGTCAGATAACGACCAACGCTCGCAGTAAATATTGTGGTTTCAAAAAATACGGTTCGCATTGGCAAAATATAGGCAAATTGCCTATAGCCAGACTATCAACAAATTCGAATTTTGATAAACATCCGATCAACAAAAAACCCCGCACATCTCTCAATGTGCGGGGTTTTTCGTCAAGCCTTTGAGCCTTACGGCGCGTACGTCAGCAGCAGCTCTGCCGGCACCTTGAAGTCCAGGGACATCATGACGCTCAACGCAGTGATGGTGAAGATCGAGAACACGAACAGCTTGCGTGCCCAGACCGTGTCATCCACCGCCTTGTAGCCGGTCCAGGCCATGTACAACCAGTACATGCCCATGGCCGCAGCAACGGCGAGGTAGCTCATGCCGGCGTAACCGCTGAAGGTCAGCATCAAGGTCGCCACGAGGAACGCCAGGATGTAGAGCAGGATGTGCTTCTTGGCCACTTCGATTCCGCGCTTGACTGGCAACACCGGAATCGATGCGGCCAGGTAGTCGTTGAAGCGGAAGATCGCGATGGCGTAGGAATGCGGCATCTGCCACAGGCTGAACATCACCAGCAGGGTCAGCGCGGCCATGTCGAAGCTGTTGGTTACGGCAACGTAACCGATCACTGGCGGCATGGCGCCCGACAGACTGCCCACCAGCGTGCCGTGAACCGACTTGCGCTTGAGGTACAGGCTGTAGAAGCCGACGTAGATGATGAAGCCGATTACCGCGAACAGGGCGGCCAACGGGTTGGCCACCTTGTACAACAAGGCAACGCCGAGAACACCAAGGATGGTCGCGTAGACCAGGGCCAGTTTCAGGGAGATCAAGCCCTGCACCAGCACCCGGTTCTTGGTGCGTTCCATCTTCAGGTCGATGTCGCGGTCGATGCAATTGTTGAACACGCAACCGGAGGCCACGACCAGGGATGTGCCGATCATGGCGGCCAGGAACACCGCCAGATCTACATGCCCTTTCGAGGCCAGGAAGAACCCGCCTGCCACAGAAAGCACGTTACCGAAAATGATCCCCGGTTTGGTGATTTGGATAAAGTGCTTGAGCGACATCGGGTCTACCTCACTTCGCCATCATGTACGTGTGGATGCTGAACATGATCCACAGCGACAGGCCAACCAGCAGCAGGATCACAATGGCCGTAAAGACAAACGCGATCACGTTGTTACGCTGCGCCACGGAGCGGTCCAGGTGCAGGAAGTAGTACAGGTGAACGATCACCTGAATTACCGCGAACAGCAGGACGATTGCCAGCGTGGTCGACTTAGGCAAGGTCGGGAACATCACCAGGCCGAACGGGATGACGGTCAGGATCACCGACAGGATGAAGCCAATGGCGTACGACTTTACGCTGCCGTGGCCAGCATCATGGCTGTCATGGGAGTGTGCATTAGCCATTACAGAGTCCCCATCAGGTAAACAACGGTGAATACGCAGATCCACACCACGTCCAGGAAGTGCCAGAACAGGCTCAGGCAGCTCAGACGGGTCTTGTTGGTCGCCGTCAGGCCGTGCTTGTTGACCTGGTACATCATGATGCCCATCCAGATCAGACCTGCGGATACGTGCAGACCGTGGGTACCGACCAGGGTGAAGAACGCCGACAGGAAGCCCGAACGGCTAGGACCGAAGCCCTCGGAGATCAGCAGGTGGAACTCGTTGATCTCCATGGCGATGAAGCCTGCGCCGAGCAGGAAGGTCATGAACAACCAGCCCAGGACCTGCTGCTTTTTACCTTTGTACAACGCCAGCATGGCGAAGCCGTAGGTGATCGAACTGAACAACAGCAGAGCGGTTTCGCCCAGCACGTATGGCAGTTCGAAGATGTCGTGGCCCGACGGGCCACCGGCGACGTTGTTTACCAGTACTGCGTACACCGCGAAGATCGACGCAAACAGAATGCAGTCGGTCATCAGGTAGAGCCAGAAACCGTATACGGTCATCTCGCCCGAGTCGTGGTGATGGTCATCGTGCCCATGGTCACCATGGGCGTGTCCAACATTGGTCACTAAGTTCGACATGGTTTAAGCCTGTTCCAACGAGGTTACACGGGTGGCATCAGCCGGGATTTTCCCTGCTGCGACCAGACGCTTGTGCTGCTCGGCTTCGATGCGCTCGATCGTTTCAACCGGAACCATATAGCCCTGGTCGTCACGTGCGGCGTGGATCACGAAGTAGATGACAGTGCCGGCCAGGCTGGCGATCGCCAACCACCAGATGTGCCAGATCATCGCGAAACCGAAGACGGTCAGCAGTGCGCCCATTACCACACCGGTAGCGGTGTTGTTCGGCATGTGGATCGGCTCGTACTTGGCCGGAGTCTGGTACGCGGTACCGTTTTCCTTGGCTTCGGTGAACGGGTCGATGCAGTCAGCCTTAGGCAGCACAGCGAAGTTGTAGAACGGAGGTGGCGACGAGGTCGACCATTCCAGAGTGTGTGCATTCCACGGGTCACCGTGATCGCAAACGTTCTCTGGCTTCTTGCGGTCACGCACACTGACGTACAGCTGGATCAGTTGGCAGGCGATACCGGCAGCGATCATTACCGCACCGAACATGGCAACGTACAGGTACGGTACCCACTCAGGGTTGGTGGTGGCGTTCAGACGACGGGTCATGCCCATGAAGCCCAGTGCATAGAGCGGCATGAACGCAACGAAGAAGCCCGAGATCCAGAACCAGAACGCTGCTTTACCCCAGCCTTCGTGCAGCTTGAAGCCGAACGCTTTCGGGAAGTAGAAGCCGAAACCTGCGATGTAGCCGAATACCGCGCCGCCGATGATCACGTTGTGGAAGTGCGCAATCACGAACAGGCTGTTGTGCAGAACGAAGTCAGCACCCGGAATGGCCAGCAGTACGCCGGTCATGCCGCCGATGGCGAAGGTCACCATGAAGCCCAGGGTCCACAGAACCTGGCTGGTGAAGCGCAGACGGCCCTGGTAGATGGTGAACAGCCAGTTGAATAGCTTCACACCCGTCGGGATGGAAATCAGCATCGTCGCCAGACCGAAGAAGGCGTTGACGCTGGCACCCGACCCCATGGTGAAGAAGTGGTGCAGCCAAACCATGAAGCCCAGTACCGAGATCGCGCCCGAAGCGTAGATCATCGAGTGGTGGCCGAACAGTTTCTTGCCGGTGAATGCCGAGATCACTTCCGAGAAGATGCCGAATGCCGGCAGGATCAGGATGTAAACCTCAGGGTGGCCCCACGCCCAGAACAGGTTGACGTACATCATTGGATTGCCACCAAGTTCATTGGTGAAAATGTGGAAATCCATGTAACGGTCAAGGGTCAGCAGTGCCAGGGTAGCGGTCAGGATCGGGAACGAAGCCACGATCAGAACGTTTGCCCAGGTGCAGGTCCAGGTGAAGATCGGCATGTCCATCAGTTTCATGCCAGGGGTACGCATTTTCAGCACGGTCGCGAGGAAGTTAACCCCCGTCAGCGTCGTACCTAACCCGGATAGCTGTAGCGCCCAGATGTAGTAGTCCATGCCCACGCCAGGGCTGTATTGCAGACCCGACAGCGGTGGATACGCAACCCAACCGGTCTTGGCGAATTCGCCGACGCCCAGGGACAGGTTGATCAGCACTACGCCGGACACCAGCAGCCAGAAGCTCAGGGAGTTCAGGAACGGGAACGCAACGTCACGCGCGCCGATCTGCAGCGGCACTGCAAGGTTCATCAGGCCGGTGAAGAATGGCATCGCCATGAAGATGATCATGATCACACCGTGAGCGGTGAAGATCTGGTCATAGTGTTCAGGTGGCAGGTAGCCAGGCGAACCCTCGGTGGCCATGGCCAACTGGGTACGCATCATGATGGCGTCGGCAAAACCGCGCAGCAGCATGACCATGGCGACGATGATGTACATCACGCCGATTTTCTTGTGGTCGACCGAGGTCAACCACTCGGTCCACAAGTAAGTCCACTTCTTGAAGTAGGTGATTGCAGCGAACAACGCCAGACCACCGAGCGCGATCATGGAGATGGTAATCATCACAATCGGTTCGTGGAACGGGATCGCTTCCCAACTTAATTTACCAAACATCGTTTACTCCTCTGCACCGGCAGCTGAATGCGAACTCGAGTCCACTTCCGTGGCCGCCACTTCTTTCTCTTTCTTCTCGTGCTTCAGCGGCTTGCCCGGCTTCATACCTTCGTACTTGTCGACGATGATCTGGAACTGGTTCGGCGTGACCGAGGAGTAGAGCTCGACTGGGTTGTTCTGGCTCGGCTTGGCAAGGGCTGCGTATTCAGCTTGATCAAGCTGTTTAGGTGACTTCTTGACTTCACTTACCCAGGCGTCGAAATCTTCCTGAGAAGTTGCGATCGCTTTGAATTTCATACCGGTGAAACCGGCACCGCTGTAGTTGGCTGAGATACCGTCCATTTCAGCGTTGCGGTCAGCGATCAGGTGCAGTTTGGTCTGCATGCCCGCCATCGCGTAGATCTGGCCGCCCAGGCCCGGGATGAAGAACGAGTTCATCACGGCGTCGGAGGTGATCTTGAAGTTGATTGGCGTGTGCGCCGGGAACACGATCTTGTTGACCGTGGCAATGCCTTGTTCCGGGTAGATGAACAGCCACTTCCAGTCCAGCGCGACCACTTCGATGGTCACTGGCTTGACGTCAGACTCGATCGGACGATACGGATCCAGCTTGTGGGTCGAAATGTAGGTGATGTAACCCAGGGCAATGATGATCAGGACCGGGATGGTCCAGACTGCCACTTCGATTTTGGTCGAGTGCGACCATTTCGGGGTGTAGACGGCATCCTTGTTGGACGCGCGGTACTTCCAGGCGAACAGGAAGGTCATGACGATAACCGGCACAACGACCAACAGCATCAGCAGCGTGGCGGTGATGATCAGGTTGCGCTGTTCCAGGCCGACCTGGCCCGTTGGATTGAGCAGGGTCATGTTGCAGCCTCCCAGCAACAACGTGCCGAGCAGCGGCACTAGGCCTAGTAATCTGGGGTACCTGTTTTTACTCATCTCACGACCTCTAAAGCAGCTTGCGCAATGCAGTTGGGTTTTGATCGCCAACACTTCACCCTGCCAAGGGTTGGCATTTTCTTTGGATTGAATAAGGGCCGCCCGTCGCGCGTCAGACGCTCGACAAAACCTGGGACGGCGGTCAGTTCTTATTCGAATTCGTGGTCAAAGGCCTTGTTACAGACCAATTCCATTTGGTGCGGAAAGTTGGAAGGCACCGACACCTGGGTGTCTTGAAAGCCTTTCGACTCACTCGACACCCGACTTCCTGCTCGCCTCCTTAATAAAGGCTGAACAGTGCCGGGAATTCAGTGCGGGCGATTGTAGATAGGTAGCGCCCTATACACCATGTCTTATCCCGAAATAATTTTTATCGCTCAGAGCAACAATCCATCACCGTTTTTGCAAAAGTTCCGCATGGTATCGAAATCAATTCTCAACAAAAACACCAAAAAATGTAGGTCTATCCACCTCAGTTCAGACAGCTCTGACAGCTTTTTGCCAACGCCGAATCGGCGCAAAGCCCGATATTCCAAGGCCTCTGGCCATCTGCCAGAGCTTGTTAAAACTGTCTGATCTGGCACACGTGTGCAAAACCAGAAAAATGCCGAAACAGACCAATCCTTTTTTGTAACAACGCAGCGATCCGTGTCGCCGAAATGCCCTGCGACAGGGCGCGTGTGACAACATGTCGCACACCTGTCGCACTCTCCATTGCCGTTCGTCACGGTGATTTCACAAACGCTCTGAAATGCAAAACGCCCCGATCGGCTGATCCGCAAATCGGGGCGTTTTCTGTATCGGCCAATCAGCCGAAGAGTTGATTCAGCGCAGTGCTTTTCGGTTACGCGAGGTCAGCAGAGGCACCAGGATCACCACCAGCACGAAGGCCACCAGTGCCCATTGCGCCAGCGAGAGACCGAGGATCGGCGGGTACGGTGTCGAGCAGAAACCGTCGACCTGGAAGCCCAGCGGGAAGATTTTCGCCAGCGGCAGGCCATCGACAATCGGCTGCAACACGTCGATGCCGCAGCTCACCGCCGGATAGAACTGGGTGTACACGTGGTGGCCGGCAACACCGGCGCCGGCGATCGCGCAGATCACCACCAGCACCTCGAACACGGTGATGCTGCGTCGGGTGCGCATGGCCGCGCCTATAAAGGCGAACAGTGCGATCAGCAGCAATGCATAACGCTGCAGGATGCACAGCGGGCATGGCGCCTCGCCCAGTACGATTTGCATATAAAGCGCGCCACCGATCAGCGCCAGACAGATGATCCCCAACAGCACCAGAAAGCGCCGCTCACGGCCCAACCGAATTGTTTCCTCGCTCATCGCGTTTCCCTTTTATGTCCATGGTTCAGCCGGCCGACGGCTGAAAGTTGTCGCAAGTCTACACCGGGGGAATAAACGATAAAGCGGTTAAGGATTCATTAATCCTTGGATTATGTTTCACAAATTCAGACCGCATAACGGCCTTCGCGAGCAAGCCCGCTTGTATGGTAGGACTTGAAGGGAGGAGGAGGGACAAGGCTCGATTCTGACTGTTAGCGCAGTACAGACCGTGGGAGATTTCACCCCTCCTCCTTTCACCCAAGCGCCGATAAAGAATGCATCTGGCCTAGACCGACGATAGGAACAAGCCTGCGCCTCTGGGTGAACCCTTCAAGCGTTCAAACCTTAGCCCGGAGGATTTCTCATGGCAATGCCCGTCGTTACCACTCAGTCGATTATCGGGGTTGATGTCGCCAAGGACGAACTGGTGATTTATCACGCCGAATCAGATCAGCTCGAGACAATCTCCAATACCAAAGCGGCGATCAAGAAATGGCTCAAAACCGCTGCCAAGCCAGTGGCAATCGCCATCGAAGCCACCAATATCTATCACCAGGAATTTGCTGATCTGGCGTATGCCGATGGTTGCGTGATCTATATGGTTGGCGGTTATGAGCTCAGCCATTACCGCAAAGGTGTGAACGTTCGCGCCAAAACTGATGCGCTGGATGCCCGATTACTGGCCCGTTATCTGACAAACGAAGGGGACCACTTACGCCCTTGGACACCGCCGTCGCCCTTGTATTGCCGGCTCATCAGTCTTTTCCGGCGTCGTGCGGCTCTGGTCCAGGCTCGTGTCAGCCTCAAGCAGAGCTGGGAGAATGAGCCATTGCTCAAAACCGCTTTCAAAAATCAGATAAACGCCATGCAAAGACTGGAAATCCTGCTGGAGAAAACGATCCTGGCGCAGATAGACGAAGCCGGTTTAGGCGCTCAGCTCAAGCGTTGCATGAAGGTAGAAGGCATCGGTACGTTGACCGGCGCCCGCTTGCTCGCATCCTTTCAGCGTGGGGACTTCAGGAATGCCGACGCTTTCATCGCCTTTCTAGGCCTGGATCTGCGCATATCGGACTCAGGCAAAAAGAAAGGCCGTCGCTGCCTGACCAAACGAGGCGACTCAGAGGCACGTCGATTGCTGCACAACGCTGCAATGGCGGCGAGCCGGACCTCGGCGTGGAAAGGGTTTTATGAGGCTTTAAGAGAGCGCGGATTGAGCACTACCCAAGCACTGGTCGCACTAGCCCGCAAGCTTGCCCGGGTGGTATTTGCTCTGTTGAAAAACCAGAGCGAATACTCACCTAAAGCCGTTTAGGGGCTAGGCATGAACCATAGAATCTCCCACATTTGACCGAGCTGAACACAAACTCTGTGGTCAACATCAGTCCACTGTGGGAGCGGGCTTGCTCGCGAAGGGGGCAACTCGGTTTCAGATCATTCCAAAGCAGCAGCCGGCCCAAAGAACTCGTAACGGCTTTGCTGCTCCGGCACACCCAGCGCTTTCAGATGACGTTTGATCGCGCCCATGAAGCCTTTCGGCCCAAGGAAGTAGGCGTCGACATCACGCTGCTCCGGCAGCCATTCGCCGAGCAGTTCCTGACTCAACATGCCGACGTTGTCCGCCGCCGGACTCACGCCATCGTCTTCGGCGTAGCAGTAGAAACGCTTGAGCTGCGGGTGACGTGCCGCCAAGCCATCGATCCAGTCACGGAACGCATGGACGCTGCCGTTGCGCGCGCAGTGGATAAAGTGCACCGGACGCTCGGTTTCCAGCGCCGCCTCAAGCATCGCCAGCGTCGGGGTGATGCCGACGCCACCGCTGATCAGCACCAGCGGCTTGTCGCTCGCGGTCAAGGTGAACTCGCCCGATGGCGGGAACAACTGAATGCTCGCGCCGACGTGCAGTTGATCGTGCAAGTGATTGGACGCACGGCCACCCGGTTCACGCTTGACGCTGATGCGGTACTGACCTTTGTTGGCCAGCGCCGACAGCGAATAGTTGCGGCGGACTTCTTCGCCGTCGAGGATCAGCTTCATGCCGATGTACTGACCCGGCTCGGCCGCCAGGATCGGGCCTTTGTCCGCAGGTTCGAAGTAGAAGGAGATGATTTCAGCGCTCTCCTCGACCTTGGCCGCAACGATGAATTCACGCGCGCCGCGCCAGCCACCGACTGCGTGTTCCTTCTGGTCATAGATAGCCGTTTCGGCGCCGATCAGGATGTCCGCCAGTTGCCCGTAAGCTGCGCCCCAGGCGCTCATCACTTCGGGAGTGGCGATCTCTTCGCCGAGTACTTCGGAGATGGCACGCAGCAGGCACGTACCGACAATCGGGTAGTGCTCCGGGAGGATCTGCAGGGCCACGTGCTTGTTGATGATCTTCGCCACCAGATCACCCAACTGGTCGAGCTGATCGATATGGCGGGCGTACATCAATACCCCGTTGGCGAGGGCGCGCGGCTGGTCGCCGCTGGCTTGATGCGCCTGGTTGAACAACGGGCGCACTTCAGGGTATTCAGAGAGCATCATGCGGTAGAAGTGCGTGATCAGCGCCTCACCGCCGCTTTCCAGCAGGGGTACGGTGGATTTGACGATGGCACGATCCTGGACGCTAAGCATAAGAGTGACTCCTGAGCTTTGTTAAAAAAGTTACTTTAGGCTAATCACCTTTCGTGCCAACTTTTTAATATATATAAATCAATAGCTTAAGAATTACGTAGTCATATCGACTCAAAGGGCTTTATAGTCATCGCGACTACATCTTGTCTCTTTGACTACAAGACCATGACTGCCAAATCCCTGCTGACTGCTTTGCTGCCTTTAGTCTCCGACCTGTCTCGCGAATTGCCCGAGGGCGAGCGCTATCGGCGTTTGCTTGAGGCCATGCGCGCACTGCTGCCGTGCGATGCCGCCGCGTTGTTGCGCCTCGACGGTGAATCGCTGGTGCCGCTGGCGGTGGATGGCTTGAGCACTGACACCCTCGGTCGTCGCTTTAAAGTCAGCGAGCACCCGCGTTTCGATATTTTACTGGCCGGTGCCGGGCCAACGCGTTTCGCCGCCGACAGCGACTTGCCCGATCCTTATGACGGTTTGGTCGATGGGCTCGACGAACATCTGGAAGTCCACGACTGCCTCGGCTGTCCTCTGTTTGTCGATGAAAAGCTCTGGGGCTTGATCACCCTCGACGCGCTTGATCCCGAGCGCTTCGAACCGATCGAACTCGATGCCCTGCAAGCCTTCGCCAGCCTTGCGTCAGCCACGGTCAACGCCGCCGAACGCATCGAGCGCCTGGCCATGCGTGCCGAAGACGAGCACCAGCGCGCCGAGGTCTACCGTCAGGCCAGCGGCCAGCAGAACCGCGAAATGATCGGCCAGAGCAAAGCGCTGAAACAGCTGGTGGAAGAAATCAATCTGGTCGGCGGCAGCGATCTGACGGTGCTGATCACCGGTGAAACCGGGGTCGGCAAAGAGCTGGTGGCGCAAGCAATCCACGCCGCGTCACTGCGCGCCGACAAACCGATCATCAGCCTTAACTGCGCCGCCCTCCCCGATACCCTGGTCGAAAGCGAATTGTTCGGCCACGTGCGCGGCGCCTTCACCGGCGCCACCAGCGACCGTCGCGGCAAGTTTGAGCTGGCCAATGGTGGCAGCCTGTTTCTCGATGAAGTCGGTGAGTTGTCGCTGACCGTGCAGGCCAAGTTGCTGCGCGTGTTGCAGAGCGGCCAGTTGCAGCGGCTGGGCTCGGACAAGGAGCATCAGGTCGATGTGCGCCTGATCGCTGCGACCAACCGCGACCTCGCGGAAGAAGTGCGCAGCGGGCGCTATCGTGCCGACTTCTATCATCGCTTGAGCGTGTACCCGCTAAAGGTGCCGGCGCTGCGCGATCGCGGGCGTGACGTGTTGTTGCTCAGTGGTTTTTTTCTCGAGCAGAACCGCTCGCGCATGGGCCTCAACAGCCTGCGTCTGAACAGCGACGCCCAGGAAGCCCTGCTCGCCTACACTTGGCCGGGCAACGTGCGCGAACTGGAACACTTGATCGGCCGCAGTGCGCTGAAGGCATTGGGCAACTGCAAAGTGCGGCCGAAAATCCTCAGCCTGAGCGCGGCGGATCTGGATTTGCCCCGTGAGGTTGTGGATAACTCGAGCGCCCCGACTGCCGAAGTTGTAGCGACGGCACCGTTGATCGGCGGCGATTTGCGCAGTGCCACTGAGGAGTATCAGCGCCGCTTGATCAGTGCTGCGCTGGAACGCAATCAGGATAACTGGGCGAGCGCGGCGCGGGAACTGGGGCTGGATAGAGCCAACCTCGGCCGCATGGCCAAGCGGTTGGGTATGAAGGGCTAGAAGCACACCCTCACCCTAGCCCTCTCCCACTGGGAGAGGGGACTGATTGGGGGATATTGGAGATGTCCGCCGACGTGAACCTGCTTTACCGAATCCATAATCGACTCGGTCGTTCAGGTCGATGTAAAACGCCAGACACCTCGGTCGGCCCCCTCTCCCTCCGGGAGTGAGGGCTGGGGTGAGGGGCTCTGGATCTGACCGCAGACTCTGAATCCAAACCCCACCCGACAACTGACCTAAAGCCCCACCCGTTAACGCCGATAACCCGGCATCAATAGTTTCTGGCGATTTCCACCCTCGCCCACCACCTTTTTCCACAGAAGGTTCATATGTCTTCCACCAAAGCCCGCGCAGATTCACTTTCGCTTCTGCTGTTTACCTTGCGCAGCGGCAAGCTGATGGCGATCAACCTGCTGAAAGTCAGTGAAATCATCCCCTGCCCGCCGCTGACCAAGCTGCCGGAGTCGCACCCACACGTCAAAGGCATCGCCACATTGCGCGGCGCCTCCTTGTCTGTCATCGACCTCAGCCGCGCCATCGGTGAACGTCCGCTGGAAGACCCGAACGGCGGCTGCCTGATCGTTACCGACGTCAGCCGTTCCAAGCAGGGTCTGCACGTCCAGGCGGTAAGCAAAATCGTCCATTGCCTGACCACCGACATCAAACCGCCGCCGTTCGGTTCCGGCGGCTCGCGCGCCTACATCACTGGCGTGACCTCCGTCGACGGCACGCTGGTGCAAGTGCTCGACATCGAAAAAGTCATCCACAGCATCGCCCCGGCACAGATCGAAATGGCCCCGACCGACCTGACCATGGAAGACGCTGACGTCCTCGGCAACGCGCGGATTCTGGTGGTCGACGACAGCCAGGTGGCGCTGCAGCAATCGGTACACACCCTGCGCAACCTCGGCCTGCAATGCCACACAGCGCGCAGTGCCAAGGAAGCCATCGATTGCCTGCTCGATCTGCAAGGCACCGCACAACAGATCAACCTGATCGTCTCCGACATCGAAATGTCCGAGATGGACGGCTACGCCTTCACCCGCACCCTGCGCGAGACGCCGGATTTCTCCCACCTCTACGTATTGCTGCACACCTCGCTCGACAGCGCGATGAACAGCGAGAAGGCACGTCTGGCCGGAGCGAACGCGGTGCTGACCAAGTTTTCTTCGCCAGAGTTGACCCAGCGCCTGATCGAAGCGGCAAAGCACGTCGCCGCGCAAGGGCACTGAGTCTTGGTCGAGGCGTATTGTTTTTTGATGCGGCGCGACCTCAACAAGGACGTGCCGCTCGCTCCTTTGCCGCAAGGTATCGAACTGTCTGTCTACCGCGCCGAACTGGCGCCAGCGGTGCATCGACTGATGCAAATCGGTTTCCGTGAAGGTGGCGGTCGGGTGCCGGCACTGGAAGACTGGCAGCAGCGGTTTGAAAACGATCCCGAATACGATCCGACGTTGTGTTTCATCGCCTGCGATGCCGAGGGCGTGGTCGGCGTGGCGCAATGCTGGACCAGCTCCTATATCAAGAATCTGGTGGTGCATCCGCGCGCTCAGGGTATGGGATTGGGCCGCGCGCTGCTGCTGAATGCATTCAAGGTGTTTAAGCAACGGCGTGAAGGTTTTGTCGATTTGAAGGTACTGGAAGACAACCGGCGGGCGCAGCGGTTGTATGAAAGTGCCGGGATGTATGTGGTGCGCCGGGAGTTGGTACCGGAACTGTAAGATCAAAAGATCGCAGCCTTCGGCAGCGCCTACAGAGGATCACAGGTAGGAGCTGCCGAAGGCTGCGATCTTTTGACTTTAAACCAGGCAACCAAAAACCCTTGGCAGACTCCAACCTTGGCCACCCACGACCAAGGATGCCCAACATGAAAGCCCTCACCGCAAGCCTGCTCTGCCTCACCGCCCTCGCCTCTCAGGCTCACGCCTCCAGCCCCGACGCCTGGGCCGCTTATGACAAAAGCGTACTCGCCAGTTGCACCAAAGCCAGTGGCCTGAAAAACGCCAGACCGGTCGGCACCCCCGCACAATTCGATGACCGCGTCGGCTACACCGCCGTGTTGCTGCAAGGCCAATACCCGCAAAAACACATGAAAGGCCAACAGGGCACCGAGCTGTGCCTGTACAACAAACAGTCCAAAACCGCCTTCGTCACCGAGTGGGACTCGATCCGGCCGACCGGCAAAACCCAGTGACTGGCGCGCAACTTGCTTCGATCCGGGCCTGTGCGGTGGTTTTCCGCCACCGTCTCACACCCTGATTGAAGACAGATCGCTCAATGAATACGACGTTTTCCTGCGTAGGCTGCGGCAAATGCTGCACCGATCATCATGTCCCGCTGACCTTGGCCGAAGCCCGTATGTGGGCGGCGGATGGCGGCCAGGTGATCGTGCTGGTCGAGGCCTTTCTCGGCAATGGCCTGGGCTTACCGGCGCAACAGCGTGAACATGCCGAACGCCGTTCGGTGGTGGTGCGCAGCGGCGCGACCGCTGCGCACGTGGCAATCACCTTCGCCGCCTACAACGTCGGTCCCTGCCGGAATCTTGACGAAGACAAGCTGTGCCGGATCTATGAACGGCGACCGTTGGTGTGCCGCATTTATCCGGCAGAAATCAATCCGCATATCCCGCTCAACCCTGCTGCCAAGGATTGCCCGCCAGAGTCTTGGGAACAGGGGCCGGTGTTGATTGCCGGTGGTGAGTTGGTGGATCAGGAACTGGTTGAGTTGATTCAACGCTCACGGCAAGCGGATCGGGATGACATCGGCATCAAGGACGCGATTTGCGCGATGCTCGGGATTCGCACCACGGCGCTCAAGGGTGACGGGTTTACTGCGTACTTGCCGAATATGAGCGCTTTTGCTTCGGTGATTGATCAGGTCACCGCGCAACCGCTGACAACTGTGCCGAGTGAGTGGGTGTTTCATTTGTCCGGGGATGATGTTGCCGGGGAAGTGTTGGCGGCCGGGGCGCAGGTGGTGACTGAACCGGCGCAGACGTATGCGTTTATCTCGCTGCGGGCGGCTTGATCCAAACTCTCGAGGTGGCTGAAGGCCCTTTTGCGAGCAGGCAGCATCAATCTCGAGTGGCGGCCACCGCCAGACACTCAAGCTCGACTTTCGCTCCCGGCACTATCAATTGCTTGCCAGCGAACGTCGTACGCGCAGGTAACCGGTCGCTCGGGAAATACCGGCGATATTCCGCATTCATCCCGGCGAAATCCTTGACGTCGGTAAGGATCACGGTGCACTTGGCGACATGGGATAGGGACGATCCACTGCGGTCCAGCGCGCCGCGCAGATTTTCCAGCACCTGAACCATCTGCGGACCAATCCCGCCTTTTACCAACTCTCCTTTGACATCAAGCCCGAGCACACCGGACAAATAGATCGTCTCGCCGACCCTGACCGAATCGGAAAACGGCAACCTTTCATCATTGGCTTGATAGCGCAAAGAGTCATCAACGGCCGGCGGCAGATAGCGTTCGGTGATCGCCTGATACTGGCCGTTCTGCTTCAAACGCTCGAGGGCCGTATTGAGCTCATCACGCAGTTTGCTGTCGGTTTTGCGCAGCGCCATGGCCACGCCCGTGCCCAGCATCGGGTCCTCGAGCGCCGGCCCCGCAAAACCGAAGGCTTCACCCTGAGGCAGGCTCAGCAAGGCGTGAGTGATTTCGATGGAATCCTGCAAAGTCGCATCGATCTCACCGCTCTGCAGGCTGGCAATCAGTTGGTCATTGAACTGAAAGCTACGAATCGTCACCCCCGATTCCGCCCACCGCGCCTTGGCGAATGCTTCGCGACTGGTGCCAGCCAATACGCCAACCCGCTTACCTTTGAGGGACTGAACATCAGGTTGCAGGTTTGCCCCCTTGCGCGCCACCAATTGGCCGCTCAACGGATAAAGATTGTCGGTGAAATCGATGCGTTCCCGCCGCGCCGGGGTGGCCGTCATCGGCATGATCACGTCGAAACGCTTGGCCTCAAGCGCCTCGACATTGGTCGCGTATTCCTGATCGACCCAGACACAACGCTTTTGCAATTCGGTGCACAGTGCGTTGCCCAGCTCGATGTTCAGACCGACCAGTTCACCTTTATCGTCGCGACTTTCAAAGGGAGGAACCAGTGGTTCAACGCCAAACCGCAGCGTCGGCTCGACCGCCGACGACACGCAACCGGTGGTCAGAGCTAATAGCGACAACGTGGACAGGATTTTTGCCAGAGACATGGAAGCGACCTTCATCAAAGCGTTCACGGGACATGAATCTTTGACTAAAGGCCACTTGGATTCCCAGAGGATGAATCAGCTATCTCTGTGGGAATAATCTTCATCTTGCTGCGACTACTTCAAAACAGATCAGCGCTTGCCCATCGAACGACGGGTGCCCGGCGGCGCCATGCCTGGGGTCTTGGTGTGACCGTTCTTGGCGCCGTTCTTGTACCACGGCTGGTTTGAGCCTTTGGCAGAGGCCAGCTCGCCCGGCTTGAACGGAAACTTGAACGCCGGGATATCGGCTTTGGTATCGCTGGTGTCGGCCAGTTCAGCCGGGATATCGCTCACAGCGTCGTCAACCGGCGGCAGGGTCGGGGAAGTCATAAAAGCTCCGGAAAGCAAAAAGTCGGGCCCGATCAGTGAGCCGCGATGGCGCGCAGTATACCTGTGCGCCATCGCTCGGCACCTGAAGATTTGCAGCGCACGCCGAACGGTTTACAGGTAACTGATGATAACGATGCCTTTGTCGGTCGAGGTCTTCAGCGCTTCATAACGTACGGAAATCGGCAGCGCCTGATGACTGCAAGCGTTGCGCTCAGTGTCGACATCGACTTTCACGCCGGGCTTGATTTCGATCTGGCGAGACTCACGAGACGCAAACGCCCCGACCGGTCCGACCTGACAGCCCGAATCAACGATTTGCCCGGTAAAGCGGATCTCGCCGGATTGACTGGCAGGCGCTGCAAACGTAGTGAGTGGAAGCAAGAGAAGCACATACGGCAGAGCGGTTTTCAGCTTCATATCAAGACACTCCCGAAGTGGACGGCCCAGAGAGATTTGGGCCGTGCGCGGCCTGAGCCATACAAGCTGTATCCGCTCATAGAGGCGGATCTTTAAGAGATTAGTTGTAGTGTTTGGGCGAGGTACGCCGACGTGCGATACCGTGTTGAACTCAGGCTTTGAACAGCACACAAATCGGCCCCCTCTCCCTCGGGAGAGGGCTGGGGTGAGGGGAAAATCCACCACAAATCCAAAGCCGACCACGCCCCGCTCTTCACCACTCAATAGGCCGAGTGCAGCTCGCCTGCTCTTGATCTTGATCTACGGGCGACGTCGGAAGGCTGAGTGGAGGGATTGATCCGGGCGTGGGAGCGCAGCGACCGTTTGGCGCAGCCAAACACAGCGAGAGGAGGTGCAGCGAAGCAAACCGGAGGCGCTGCGCCCGGATCAATCCCGGAGCGAAGGAACCCCGAGCCCCAGCGAGCGGGCCGCACGCAGGAGCAAGCGTTTTTTTGCTTACTTTTTTAGGCGTTTGTAAAAAAAGTGAGTCGCCGTCAGGGCGAAACCCTAAGCTGCCGTTACCGCAGCAACGGATATGTAGCCAGCGAAACTGACAGCGCCGACAGCTAGCCGTCACCCTACTGACCCGCAGACAGGTTTATAAAGACAACAACCCTGCCCAAACTCCGTCCGGCGCCCACCCCGCATGCGAATCCAAAAGAACAAAGCCCTGCTCGCCACCCTATTGATCGTCCTCGCAGGCGCAGGTCTGTGGTACGCCCTGAAACCCGCCGCAACCAAACTCGCCACCCCCACAGCAATCCCCGTGCGAGTCATAGCGGTCAGCGAAAAAGACGTCCCCCGCTACACCAGCGGCATCGGCTCCGTACTCTCATTACACAGCGTCGTAGTGCGCCCCCAGATCGACGGCATCCTCACCAAAATCCTCGTCAAAGAAGGCCAACTGGTCAAAGCAGGCGACCTGCTGGCCACCATCGACGACCGCTCCATCCGCGCCAGCCTCGACCAGACCCGCGCCCAACTGGGCGAAAGCCAGGCACAACTGCAAGTCGCGCTGGTCAACCTCAAACGCTACAAACTGCTCAGCGTCGACGACGGCGTCTCCAAACAGACCTACGACCAGCAACAAGCCCTGGTCAACCAATTGAAGGCCACCGCCCAAGGCAACCAGGCCTCAATTGATGCAGCACAGGTACAACTTTCCTACACGCAGATCCGCTCCCCGGTCACTGGCCGCGTCGGTATTCGTACAGTCGATGAAGGCAACTTCCTGCGCATGACCGACACCACCGGCCTGTTCACCGTCACCCAGATCGACCCGATCGCCGTCGAGTTTTCCCTGCCCCAGCAAATGCTGCCGACCCTGCAAGGCCTGATCAACGATCCGCAACGCGCCCAGGTCAAGGCCTACATCGGCGCCGACACCGATGGCGAAACCGGCAACCTGCTCGGCGAAGGTCACCTGACCCTAATCGACAACCAGATCAACGCCAACACCGGCACCATCCGCGCCAAAGCCGAATTCGACAACGCCAGCCAGAAGCTCTGGCCCGGCCTGTTGGTCACGGTAAAAATTCAGACGGCGCTGGACAAGGATGCGCTGGTTGTACCGCCCACCGTCGTACAACGCGGTCTCGATCAGCACTTCGTTTACCGGGTGAATGGCAACAAGGTCGAAGCGGTGCAGGTGCAGATGGTTTATCAGGGCAGCGACCAGGACATCATCAAAGGCGTGAAGGCCGGTGACGTACTGGTGACCGATGGCCAGTCGCGGCTCAAACCCGGCTCCACCGTGCAGGTCATGAGCGAGCCGCCGCAGGTGGTGCAAGCGGAGCCGAAACCATGAAGGCGCACAAAGGCGTCTCCACGTGGTGCATCGATCACCCGGTCGCAACGATTCTGCTGACCATCGCGCTGGTGCTGGTCGGCGCAATTGCCTTCCCGCGCTTGCCGATTGCCCCACTGCCGGAAGCGGAATTTCCGACGATTCAGGTGTCCGCGCAGTTGCCCGGCGCCAGCCCCGACACCATGGCTTCATCCGTGGCCACGCCGCTGGAGGTACAATTCAGCGCCATCCCCGGCATGACCCAGATGACTTCAAGCAGTGCCTTGGGCTCAAGCCTTTTGACCCTGCAATTCACCCTCGATAAAAGCATCGACACCGCCGCGCAGGAAGTACAAGCCGCGATCAACACCGCCGCCGGCAAACTGCCCAAGGACATGCCGACGCTGCCAACGTGGAAGAAGGTCAACCCGGCCGACAGCCCGGTGCTGATCCTCAGCGTCAGCTCGACGCAAATGCCTGGCACCGAACTCAGCGACCTCGTGGAAACCCTGCTCTCGCGTCAGATCAGTCAGATCGACGGCGTAGGCCAAATCAACATTACCGGTCAGCAACGTCCGGCGATTCGCGTGCAAGCCTCGGCGGACAAACTCGCGGCGATCGGCCTGACCCTCGCCGACATTCGGCTGGCGATCCAGCAGACCAGCCTCAACCTCGCCAAAGGTGCGCTGTACGGCGAGTCGAGCATCTCGACGCTGTCGACCAACGACCAGTTGTTCCATCCTGAGGACTACAGCCAACTCATCGTTTCCTACAAGGATGGCGCGCCGGTTCACCTGCGCGATGTCGCCAAAGTCGTCAACGGTTCGGAAGATGCCTACGTGCAAGCGTGGGCCGGCGATCAACCCGGTGTGAACCTGGTGATCTCGCGCCAGCCCGGCGCCAACATTGTCGAAACCGTCGACCGTATCCAGGCCGCACTGCCCGGCCTCGAAGCGATGCTGCCCGCCTCGGTGCAAGTGAAAACCCTGATCGACCGCACCCAGACCATTCGTGCCTCGCTGCATGAAGTCGAAATCACCCTGATGATCGCAATTCTACTGGTGGTCGCGGTAATGGCGCTGTTCCTGCGTCAGTTGTCGGCGACCCTGATTGTCTCGGCGGTACTCGGTGTGTCGTTGATCGCCAGTTTCGCCCTGATGTACATCCTCGGTTTCAGCCTGAACAACCTGACGCTGGTGGCGATCGTCGTCGCGGTCGGCTTCGTCGTCGACGATGCGATTGTGGTGGTGGAAAACATCCACCGGCATCTGGAGGCCGGTGACGACATGCGCGAAGCGGCCATCAAGGGTGCCGGCGAGATTGGTTTCACTGTGGTCTCGATCAGTTTCTCGCTGGTGGCGGCGTTTATTCCGCTGCTGTTCATGGGCGGCGTGGTTGGGCGACTGTTCAAGGAATTCGCCCTGACCGCGACCTCGACCATCATGATTTCCGTGGTGGTCTCGCTGACTCTGGCGCCGACGCTGGCGGCGCTGTTCATGCGCAAACCGGTGCATCACGCCCACGACAAACCGGGTTTCAGCGAACGCTTGCTCGGCTGGTACGAGAAAGGCCTGCGCCGCGCCCTCGCCCATCAGAAATTGATGATCGGCGTATTCGGTTTATCACTGGCAATGGCCATCGGTGGTTACATCTTTATCCCCAAAGGTTTCTTCCCGGTGCAGGACACCGGTTTTGTCCTCGGCACCACCGAAGCCGCTGCGGATATCTCCTACGGCGACATGGTGAAAAAGCACCTGGCGATGGCCGAAATCGTCGCCGCCGACCCGGCCGTGCAGGCGTTTTCCCACTCGGTGGGCGTGTCGGGCAGTAACCAGACCATCGCCAACGGGCGCTTCTGGATCGCCCTGAAAAAACGTGGTGACCGTGACGTCTCGGCCAGCCAGTTCATCGATCGGATTCGTCCGCAACTGATGAAAGTCCCGGGCATCGTGCTGTACCTGCGCGCAGGGCAAGACATCAACCTCAGCTCCGGGCCGAGCCGCGCGCAGTACCAATACGTGCTCAAGAGCAACGACGGTGCGACCCTCGCCACCTGGACCCAGCGCCTGACAGAAAAACTGCGCAGCAACCCGGCGTTCCGCGACATTTCCAACGACCTGCAATTGGGCGGCAGCATCACTCACATCAGCATCGACCGCAGCGCCGCCGCACGTTTCGGCCTCACCGCAAGCGCTGTCGACGAGGCGCTGTACGACGCCTTCGGTCAGCGCCAGATCAACGAGTTCCAGACCCAGGTCAACCAGTACAACGTGATTCTGGAACTGGACACCAAACAGCGCGGCAAGGCCGAAAGCCTCAACTATTTCTACCTGCGCTCGCCACTGAGTGGCGAGATGGTGCCGCTGTCGGCGCTGGCAAAATTTGATGCGCCGACCATCGGCCCACTGTCGATTGCCCACGACGGCATGTTCCCGGCGGCCAACCTGTCGTTCAACCTCGCTCCCGGCGTGGCGTTGGGTGACGCAGTGATCCTGCTCAATCAGGCCAAGGCCGAGATCGGCATGCCGACCGCGATCAGCGGCAACTTCCAGGGCGCGGCGCAGGCATTCCAGAGTTCGCTGGCCAGCCAGCCGTGGCTGATTCTCGCAGCGCTGGTGGCGGTGTACATCATTCTCGGCGTGCTTTATGAGAGTTTCGTGCATCCGCTGACGATCATTTCCACGCTGCCGGCGGCAGGTTTGGGCGCGGTGATCATGCTGTGGATCTGCGGCCAGGACTTTTCGATCATGGCGCTGATCGGGCTGGTGCTGCTGATCGGTATCGTCAAGAAGAACGGCATCCTGATGATCGACTTCGCCCTCGAAGCGCAGCGCCATCGTGGACTGCCGCCGCAGGATGCGATTTACGAGGCGTGCATCACGCGGTTCCGGCCGATCATCATGACCACCCTCGCCGCCCTGCTTGGCGCCCTGCCGCTGATGCTCGGTTATGGCACTGGCGCCGAACTGCGCCAGCCGCTGGGGATCGCGGTGGTGGGCGGTTTGCTGGTCAGCCAGATGCTGACGTTGTTTACCACTCCGGTCATATACTTGTGGCTTGAGCGGCTGTTCCATCGGCCTAAGCCTGCGCCTTCACCAGCGCTGGCAACCACAGACTGAGGCGGGTCATGCGCGTTCTGATTATCGAAGACGAGGAAAAAACCGCAGATTATCTGCACCGCGGTCTGACGGAACAGGGTTACACCGTGGATCTGGCCCGCGACGGCGTCGAGGGCCTGCACCTGGCGCTGGAAGGCGACTACGCGGTGATCGTCCTCGACGTGATGTTGCCGGGCCTGGACGGCTTCGGTGTGCTGCGCGCGCTGCGTGCACGCAAGCAAACCCCAGTGATCATGCTCACCGCCCGCGAGCGGGTCGAAGACCGCATCAAGGGCCTGCGCGACGGCGCCGACGATTACCTCGGCAAACCGTTTTCCTTCCTCGAACTAGTCGCGCGCCTGCAAGCGCTGACCCGGCGCAGCGGCGGGCATGAACCGGTGCAGGTGAGCATCGCCGACCTGTGGATAGACTTGATCAGCCGCAAGGCGACCCGCGCCGGCACGCGACTGGACCTGACGGCGAAAGAGTTCTCGCTGCTCAGCGTGTTGGCGCGGCGCCAAGGTGAAATCCTCTCGAAAACCGCCATCGCCGAGATGGTCTGGGACATCAATTTCGACAGTGACGCGAATGTCGTCGAAGTCGCGATCAAGCGTCTGCGGGCCAAGCTCGACGGGCCGTTCGACGAGAAACTGCTGCACACCATTCGCGGCATGGGTTATGTGCTGGAGAGCCGTGGTGTCCAGTAATTCCATCGCGCTGCGCCTGAGCGGGATGTTCACGCTGGTGGCGCTGCTGGTGTTTCTGTTGATCGGCGGTGCGTTGTATCAGCAGGTCGACAAGGGCCTGGGCCTGTTGCCGGAGGCCGAACTGGACGCGCGTTACAGCGTGCTCGAATCGGCCCTCAACCGTTATGGCACACCCGAGCATTGGGTGAAGATCAACGCCAAGCTCAAGCTGCTCGGCGAGGAAGACAAGCGCATCCGTTTCTGGGTGGTCAGCGGTGATCCCGGTTACGAGTATGGCGAGCCGGACGCCCTGATCCGCACCTTCGCCAAAGGCCTGACGGGCATGCATGACCTGCAGTTGCCCGACCACCCCTATCCGCTGAAAGTGCTGCTGACCGAACTGCCGGCCAAGGATCAGCGCCCGCCGCTGCGCTTCATGATCGGCATCGACACCGAGACCTTCCACGAGACTCAGCACAACCTGCTGATCGCCTTGGTCAGCCTGGCGATTATCGGGGTGCTGATGGCGTCGGCATTGGGTTACTGGGTCGCGCGGATTGGCCTCAAGCCGCTGATCAAACTGTCCCACGAAGCCCAGCGCCTGGCGCCACCACTGCGCGCCGGACGCTTGCGCCTGTCGCCGTTGCCGCCGGAACTTGAGCAGTTTGTCGAGTCGTTCAACTCGACGCTGGAGCGGGTCGAACAGGCCTACTCGCGGCTGGAATCGTTCAATGCCGACGTGGCCCATGAACTGCGCTCGCCACTGACCAACCTGATCGGCCAGACCCAGGTCGCACTAACCCGCGGGCGCTCCGCCGAACACTACTTCGAAGTGCTGCAATCCAACCTCGAAGAGCTGGAGCGCCTGCGTTCGATCATCAACGACATGCTGTTTCTTGCCAGCGCCGACCAGGGCAGCAAGGCGACCAAACTGACCGAAACCTCGTTGGCCGATGAGGTCGCGACCACGCTGGAATACCTGGATTTCATCCTCGAAGACGCGCAAGTGCAGGTGCACGTGAGTGGTGATGCGCATGTGCGCATCGAAATCGCGCATTTGCGGCGGGCGTTGATCAATCTGCTGAGTAACGCCGTGCAACACACCGCGCCTGGCAAAGTGATCGAGGTGCGAATCGAGGTCGAGGAACATCAGGTCAGCATCGGCGTGGCCAACCCGGGATCGCCGATTGCCAGCGAGCACTTGCCGCGTCTGTTCGAGCGCTTCTATCGGGTCGATGCGTCACGCAGCAACAGCGGCAATAACCATGGCCTGGGGCTGGCGATCGTCAAGGCGATTGCGCTGATGCATGGTGGGGATGTGTTTGTGCGCAGTGATCGGGGGATGAATACCTTCGGGATTCATCTCCCTGTTTAATCGCTGATTATAGTCCCCTGTGGCGAGGGGATTTATCCCCGATGGGTTGCAAAGCAGCCCTGAATCCTCTGTGCAAGTTGTGTCAGGAGGATCGCGATTGCTGATTTTGGGGCCGCTTCGCAGCCCATCGGGGATGAATTCCCTCACCACAGAGAATGGAGTCCCCCCTCTCGATCTTTGCCTTTGCTGTAACAGTCATTTATGAAAATCATGCTGTTTCCCAACGCCCGGCAACCTTATCTTTGCCCGCACCAAACAGCACTTGCCAAGCAAGAAGGTTTTCAAGATGTCCAACAGTATGGGTATTGCCAGCGCGTTCGTTTTGTCCTCATTGATCCTGTCGCCGATGGCGATGGCTGAAGAATCGCAGTCGTTCGTAGCGCAGAATGCCGCTCGCGCTCACGCCTTCGAACAGTCTCAGGCAGAAGTGCTGGTCAAGTCGCAAGACGCCTCGCAAGCCCCTCAGGCCGCCACTTCACAGGCTCAAGCGGCCGAGAAAGACAGCTGAGTCGCGTACCGCGAAAAATTTTCCCTCGACGCGGTTGTTTGGCTCTTCCCGTTCAACCGTCGTCATTCCAGGCCGCTGCCTTTCAGCGGCCTTTTTTCGTTGTGGTCTGAAAGCCGTTTGGTTCGTCTGTAACAACAAGAAACTTCCCGCACCTCAAGACATTGAAGTGTCAGTTGACCCAAGGAGCTCCATCGCAAGTGCGTTACCCAGTCAGCTTCACCCCGCTGTTCATTGCAATTGCCGCAACGATTGCGCCCGCCGCCCATGCCGACGAAGCCGCCAGGGAAGGCTTCGTCGAAGGTTCGAGCCTCAACCTCAACGCTCGCAACTACTACATGAATCGCAACCGTCTGCAGCAGACGGACGACAACATCGAGTGGGGCCAGGGTTTTCTCGGGATCTTCCAGTCGGGTTACACCGAAGGCACGGTCGGTTTCGGCATTGATGCCCACGCCATGCTCGGGCTGAAGCTCGACGGCGGTGGCGGTACCGATGGCTCGAGCATCCTGCCGATCAGCGATGGCAACGGCAAAGCGCCGGGCTCGTTCTCGACTGCGGGCGGCACCCTGAAAATGCGTGCGTTCGACACCGAGCTGAAGGCCGGTGACCTGTTCCTCACCAACCCGGTGATTGCCGGTGGTGAAAGCCGCATGCTGCCGCAGACCTTTCGTGGCGTCAGCCTGACTAACCACAGTTTGGACGGCTGGATGTTCGAAGGTGGCCAGGCCAGTTTCACCAAGCCTTATAACCAGAGCGGTCGCCAGCGCATCGGCACTTCCTACGGCAAGCTGGCCGATGGCGACGAAAGCCGTCACTTGAACTGGACCGGGGTTTCCTGGAGCGGCGTCGAAGGCCTGACCAGCAACCTGTATGCCGCCGAGCTCAAGGACATCTGGAACCAGTACTACTACGACCTCGACTACACCTGGTCGCTGAACGATCTGGTCAGCCTCAACCCGGGCCTGCACTTCTATCACACGCAAGACACCGGCGACGCACTGCTGGGCAACATTGACAACAACACCTACAGCCTGCATTTCACCGTCGGCATCGGCAGCCACAGCGTCACTGCCGCATACCAGCGCGTGAATGGCAACACCCCATTCGACTACATCAGCCAGGGTGACAGCGTTTACCTCGATAACTCCCAGCAGTACTCGGACTTCAACGGCCCGAACGAGCGCTCCTGGAAGCTCAAGTACGCCTATGACTTCGCCGGTCTCGGCATGCCGGGCCTGACCTCGGCGGTGTCGTACTCGCGCGGCACCGTGGACCTGACCAAGGTTGATCCGCACAGCACAGGCTATGCTTCGTGGTACAGCGCTGACGGTCGTAACGCCAAACACTGGGAGCGCGACATCGACTTGAAATACGTAGTCCAGAGCGGCCAGGCGAAAGATCTCGCGGTACGTCTGCAGTGGGCGACCAACCGTGGTGGCAACGGTTACGGCGCGATCGATACTGACACAGATGAATACCGTGTAATTGTCGACTATCCGATCAACGTCTTCTAAGATCGGCGCGACAACACCCGTCTCAAAGTTTTTGATCTACCCTGTGGGAGCGGGCTTGCTCGCGAAAGCGCTGTATCAGTCGACATCCATGTTGAATGACACAGCGCTTTCGCGAGCAAGCCCGCTCCCACAATTGAATACCGTCACTGACTTCACGCAACTACGCTATTAAGATTCCCCCAACCGACAGCCCCCATCATGATCGCGAGCCGTACCCCACCTGTGGCGGGCAAGACCGGACGTCCCGAATTGCTGCTGATCTGCGGCAGTTCGCTGACCGTGATCGCGATTCTGTGCATCGTCACGTTTCTGCTGATCCGCGAGCACGCCAACGCTCAGGAATCGGCCACCCGCAGCGCCACCACCATCGCGCAACTGATCGACGCTGACGTCCTGCGCACCGTCGAGTTGTACGACCTGACCCTGCAAGGCCTGATCGCCGCCTCGCAGCGCGATGACTTGCGCGACGTCACTCCGCAGATCCGCCACCTGGCGCTGTTCGACCGTTCGACCACCGCGCGCTTCAAGGGCGACATCCTGCTGCTCGACAAGCATGGCGATGTGATCGCCGACTCATCGCGGGTCGAGCCCAAACCGGGCAACTTCGCCGACCGCGATTACTTCCTCGCCCACGCGTTCAACCGCGACACCGGCATGTTCATCAGCCGCCCGTTCAAGACCCGTTGCGACTGCGACGAAGCCAACCAGTGGCGCATCAGCTTCAGCCGGCGAATCTCCTCGGACACCGGCGAATTCGCCGGCGTGGCCGTGGCCTCGATGAAGCTCGACTACTTCGATCAGCTGTTCAACAGCCTCGACATCGGCAAAGACAGTACGCTGAACATCATCAACAGCGACGGCATCCTGCTGGCGCAGAAGCCGTACCTGCAAAGCGACTCCATCGGCAAGAGCTTCGGCAACCGGCCCAACGTGGTGCGGATCCTGGCGGACAAGGATGGCAATGGCAGTTTCACCAGCACCTCGAGCATGGATCAGCAGCAGCGTCTCTACACCTATTCGCGGGTCGGTAACTTGCCGCTGACGGTGATGGTCGCGCTGTCCAGCGATGAAGTGTTCGGCACCTGGCGGCGCACCGCGTTGTTGATCAGCGGTGCCACCGGCGTGCTCTGTGCCGGCCTGCTGTGGCTGACCTGGCTGCTCGCCCGTGAACTGCGTTTACGGCAACGCGCCGAACGCGAACTGGCGCAACTGGCCGCCACCGATGCGCTGACCGGGGTGGCCAACCGGCGAATGCTCGATCTGTCGCTGCGCCACGAATGGTTCCGCGCCCAGCGCTCGGGCCAGCCGCTATCAGTCATGATGATCGACGCCGACCACTTCAAGGCCTTCAACGATCGCCATGGGCATCAGGCCGGCGATCAGGCACTGCGCGAGCTGGCCAAGGTGATCAGCGCGAACGTGCGACGTCCGGCGGATCTGGTCGCCCGTTATGGTGGCGAAGAGTTTTCGGTGATCCTCGCCGAAACCGACAGCACCGGCGCACGTCAGATTGCCGAACATATCCGCCAGGCAGTCGAGCAGATGCCGAGAGTCGAGGGCGCGGATGTGGCGATGACCGTCAGTATTGGCATCAGCACCTGGACGGCGGCAGTCGAGATGTCGCTGGAACAACTGCTGTTTGCGGCGGACAAGGCGTTGTATCAGGCCAAGGAAGGTGGGCGCAATCGGGTGGTGGTGGCTGGCTGAAGTATTGCGGTGGTTGCAATGGCCTCTTCGCGAGCAAGCCCGCTCCCACATTTTTGGAATGCGTTCTCCCTGTGGGAGCGGGCTTGCTCGCGAAGACGCCAGAACAGACAACATCAAATTCAGGGCATAAAAAAAGGCCATCCGAGGATGGCCTTCAAAAAACTAGAGAGGTTTTTTACTTACACTGCCGCAACCGGGCGCATGTAAGAGATCGGTGCAGTGCTGGCGTCTTCGAACGTCACGACTTCCCACGCATCTGTCTGCTCAATCAACTTGCGCAGCAGCTGGTTGTTCAGTGCATGACCGGACTTGAAGCCTTTGAACTCACCAATAAGGCTGTTGCCCAGCAGGTACAGGTCGCCAATCGCATCAAGGATCTTGTGCTTCACGAATTCGTCTTCGTAGCGAAGGCCGTCTTCGTTCAGTACACCATCGGAATCCACCACGATCGCGTTTTCAACGCTGCCGCCGAGTGCGAGGTTGTGCTTGCGCAGGTACTCGATGTCACTCATGAAACCGAAAGTACGGGCGCGGCTGACTTCTTTTACGAACGAAGTGCTGGAAAAATCCACGCTTGCACTTTGGGTGCGGTCCCGGAAAACCGGGTGATCGAAGTCGATCTCGAAGCTCACCTTGAACCCTTCGAAAGGGACGAAAGTGGCGCGTTTGTCGCCGTCTTCCACTGTCACTTCACGCAGGATGCGGATGAATTTCTTGGCGGCGTCCTGCTCTTCCAGGCCTGCCGATTGAATCAGGAATACGAACGGTCCAGCGCTGCCATCCATGATCGGGACTTCGGACGCGGAGAGCTCGACGTAGGCGTTATCGATGCCCAGGCCAGCCATGGCCGAGAGCAAGTGCTCTACCGTGTCCACTTTGACGTCGCCGTTGATCAGCGTCGTCGACATAGTGGTTTCACCGACGTTTTCCGCGCGGGCAGGAATCTGCACCACAGGGTCGAGGTCAGCGCGACAAAACACAATGCCAGTGTCGACAGGCGCAGGCTTGAGGGTCAGGTAGACCTTCTCCCCGGAATGCAGGCCTACACCTGTGGCACGGATAATATTTTTCAGTGTGCGTTGTTTAATCATGGCTTGGGCCGCTTCAGCGCAAATTGCGAACTGGTATCAACAAAGGCTGGCGATAATAGCAGACCGAGCCTTTGCTGAACACCAATCACCGTCATAGCCCTGATACATTCCATCAATCGGCCTGACGACGCAGGAATGCCGGGATGTCCAGGTAGTCCAGATCGTCCTGCGGATTCATCTTCGCGGCAGTCGCAGCACCGGCCTGAGCCTGGTTGCGCATGACGGTCGGACGGTCCAGGTCACGGTAGTTCACCGCCGGTGCATCCTGACGAGCAGGGGCCGGTTGTTGAACCTGAGCAGACGCCATGGAGGTGTGAACGGTGTTGTCGATGACCTTCACAGGCTTCTCGATTTTCGCGCCCAGACCAGTGGCAACCACAGTCACGTGCAGCTCGTCGCGCATGTCCGGATCGATAACGGTACCGACCTTGACCATCGCGTGCTCGGAAGCGAAGGCTTCGATGATGCTACCCACGTCGGAGTACTCACCCAGGGACAGGTCAGGACCAGCAGTGATATTCACCAGGATGCCGCGGGCACCTTGCAGGTTCACGTCTTCCAGCAACGGGTTGCGGATGGCCGCTTCAGTGGCTTCACGTGCACGGTTCGGACCGCTGGCGCAGCCAGTGCCCATCATCGCCATGCCCATTTCGCTCATCACGGTACGCACGTCGGCGAAGTCGACGTTGATCATGCCCGGACGCTTGATGATGTCGGAGATACCGCGAACGGCACCGGCCAGTACATCGTCTGCCTTGGCGAAAGCCGACAGCAGGCTGGCGTCTTTACCGAGGATGGTCAGCAGCTTCTCGTTGGGAATGGTGATCAGCGAGTCGACGCTTTCGGACAGCATGCGGATGCCTTCGTCGGCGATCTGCATACGCTTGCGACCTTCGAACGGGAACGGACGGGTCACGACCGCTACGGTCAGAATGCCCATTTCCTTGGCCACTTCGGCGATGATCGGTGCAGCACCGGTACCGGTACCACCGCCCATGCCAGTGGTAATGAACACCATGTTGGTGCCCTGCAGGACTTCGGCAATGCGCTCACGGTCTTCGAGAGCGGCCTGACGACCTACTTCAGGGTTGGCGCCAGCGCCGAGACCTTTGGTCACGCCGGTGCCCAGTTGCAGGATGGTGCGCGCGCCGATGTTTTTCAGCGCTTGAGCATCAGTGTTGGCGCAGATGAATTCAACGCCTTCGATGTTGCTCTTGACCATGTGGTTGACAGCGTTGCCGCCGCCACCGCCAACACCGATAACTTTGATTACCGGGCTTGCGGGGATGTTGTCTACGAGTTCGAACATTTTCCCTCTCCTTACATTCTCTAGTTTTTTCGCCTACTGCATTTTTGTAGCGGTGTTGCGGTAAAGCTTTAGAAGTTGCCTTGAACCCACTTCTTCAATCGGTCCAGCAACGGCGCCTGTGGCTCATCGTTGCTGTAGCTGTCGCGGCTGCCGATGCCCGAGAACGAGATCCCGTCGGACTGCTTCTGCAGGCCGTACATCAACAAGCCAACGCCAGTGGAATAAATCGGGTTGCGAACCACGTCATCCAGGCCCTTCACGCCATGCGGCACGCCCAGGCGAACCGGCATGTGGAAGATTTCTTCGGCCAGTTCAGTAGCGCCTTCCATCTTCGACGTACCGCCGGTCAGGACGATGCCTGCCGGGATCAGGTCTTCGTAGCCGCTGCGACGCAGCTCCGCCTGGATCAGGGTGAACAGTTCGTCGTAACGCGGCTCGACCACTTCGGCCAGGGCCTGACGCGACAGCTCGCGTGGTGGACGGTCGCCAACGCTTGGCACCTTGATGGTTTCGCCGGCACCGGCCAGTTTGGCCAGGGCGCAGGCGTAACGGATCTTGATTTCTTCGGCGTACTGGGTCGGGGTGCGCAACGCCATGGCGATGTCGTTGGTCACCTGATCACCGGCAATCGGGATCACCGCGGTGTGGCGGATCGCGCCTTCGGTGAAGATCGCGATGTCGGTGGTGCCGCCGCCGATGTCGACCAGGCACACGCCCAGCTCTTTTTCGTCGTCGGTCAGCACCGAGTAGGCCGAGGCCAGTTGCTCGAGAATGATGTCGTCGATTTCCAGACCGCAGCGGCGCACGCATTTTTCAATGTTCTGTGCGGCGTTGACGGCGCAGGTGACCACGTGGACCTTGGCTTCCAGACGCACGCCCGACATGCCCAGCGGCTCGCGCACGCCTTCCTGGTTATCGATCACGTAGTCCTGCGGCAGGGTGTGCAGCACGCGCTGGTCAGCCGGGATCGCCACGGCCTGGGCGGCGTCGAGTACACGCTCAAGGTCAGCCGAGCTGACTTCGCGATCACGAATCGCGACGATGCCGTGGGAGTTCAGGCTGCGGATGTGATTGCCGGCCACGCCGACGAACGCCGAGTGAATGCGGCAGCCCGCCATCAGTTGGGCTTCTTCGATCGCGCGCTGGATCGACTGCACGGTGGACTCGATGTTCACCACCACGCCCTTCTTCAGACCGCGGGACGGATGAGTACCGATACCGACGATTTCCAGCGTGCCGTCGTCCGCGACCTCGCCTACCAGCGCCACCACTTTGGAGGTGCCGATATCCAGACCGACGATCATTTTGCCGCTTTGCACGTTTGCCATGGGTCCTGCCTCTTCTTAATTCTTTGCGACAGCGGGTTTGTCTGTCGTCGGCGCTACAGGTTCCCGCCAGCCAACGGCGAGGCCGTTGGCGTAGCGCAGATCGATGCGCGCAATGTTCGTAATCTGGTCTTTAAGCGTCTTGTCATAGATGGCGATGAAGCGGCGCATCTTTTCCACCAGGTTGCCGCGTCCCAGCAGCAACTCGATGCCGGGACCGGAACTGCCGGCACCGGTGGTCAGGAACCAGCTGCCGCGTTCACGCAATTCCAGGCGTGCAATCGAGAAGCCCAGCGGCCTGAGCATCTGGCTCAGCACCTGATATTGCTGCATCACTTGCTGCTGGGCCCGTTGTGGGCCGAACAACTGTGGCAGGTGTTCGTAGTTCGCCAGCTCCTTTGGCGTGAACGCCTGGCCCTGGTTGTTCAGTAGCGACTCGTCGCCCCAACGGGCCACGGGCAGTTGCTCTTCGAGGCGGATCACCACCTGGTCCGGCCACACCCGACGTACTTCGGCGTGGGCGATCCAGGGCATCTGCTCAAGCTCGGTGCGCATGCCGGCCAGGTCGATGGTGAAGAAGCTCGACGCCACGTACGGGGCAATCCGCTGCTGCACCGCTTGCTGGCTGATGTAGCTCAGGTCACCCTGCACGGCGATCTTGGTGATCGGCCGGTCGGCGTACGGCAACAAACGCTGCGCGCCTTCGTAGGTTCCAAAACCCAGCACCACCAGCAGCACCGGCCAGAACAGGTTTTTCAGAAAGCCGAAATTGGCTTTCGGCAGGCGCACGGACATCGGCTCTTTGGCCACCATTCGGCTGGCACCCCGCGGCACCGGCTTGCGGCCGGGTGCGGGTGGCTGATGTCTGAGCTGAGCGCCTTGCATGGTCTTAACCTCGCGCCTCTTTATTACCGGAGCCTTCAACACTGGCGGCCAGAATGGCCAGGACCAGTTGCTGGAAATCCAGACCAGCCGCTTTCGCCGCCATCGGTACCAGGCTGTGATCGGTCATGCCCGGTGCGGTGTTCACTTCCAGGAACCAGAACTGCCCGTCGGCGTCCTGCATCACGTCCGCCCTGCCCCAACCGGCAATACCCAGCGCCTCACAGGCCTTGGCCGTGAGATCCATGAGTTCCTGTTCCTTGGCGGCATCCAGCCCGCACGGAATCCGATACTGGGTATCGTTGGCGATGTACTTGGCGTCGTAGTCGTAGAACGTGTGCGGTGTACCCAGGGCGATAGGAGGCAACACCTGGTCACGCAGGGTGGCGATGGTGAACTCCGGACCTTGAATCCATTGCTCGACCAAGACTTGCGAATCGTAGGTACTGGCCGCTTTCCATGCGTCGATCAACTCGGACGCAGAACTCACTTTGGCCATCCCGATACTTGAACCTTCATGCGCCGGTTTGACGATCAAAGGGAAGCCCAGTTCCGTCGCCGCCGAAATACAATCGGCTTCGCTGCACAGCACGGCGTGACGCGGCGTCGGAATCCCGAGGCTGTGCCAGACCTGCTTGGTACGCAGTTTGTCCATCGCCAGTGCCGAAGCCAGAATGCCGCTGCCGGTGTACGGAATACCCGCCACTTCGAGCAGGCCCTGCATGGAGCCGTCTTCACCGCCACGGCCGTGAAGAATGATGAAGGCGCGGTCGATCTTTTCGCTGAGCAGACGTTGCAGAATGTCGTCGCCAACGTCGATGCCGAACGCGTCCACGCCAGCGCTCTGCAGCGCGTCGAGCACGGCGTTACCGGATTTCAGCGAAACCTCACGCTCGGCACTCAGGCCGCCAAAGAGCACGGCGACACGGCCGAAGTCTTTCGGCGCGATCGTGGAGAACAGGTTGGCGTAGGCAGCAGTCATTTCAACTTCCCCTCGACCGACGCCGCCACGGCGCCAGCGAACAATTCACTTTTCAACAGCTTCGGCGCGAGACCGCCGATATCACCGGCGCCCTGGCACAGCAGGATGTCGCCGGCACGCAGCAGCGGCTTGACCAGTGGCGCCAGGTCGACACCGCGTTCGATGTAGATCGGGTCAAGCTGACCGCGCTGACGGATGCTGTTGCACAGCTTGCGGCTGTCGGCGCCCGGGATCGGCTCTTCGCCGGCCGGATAGACTTCCATCAGCAGCAACACGTTGGCATCGGCCAGTACATTGACGAAGTCGTCGTACAGATCGCGGGTGCGGCTGTAACGGTGCGGCTGGTAAACCATCACCAGACGGCGCTCCGGCCAGCCACCGCGTACGGCTTTGATCACCGCCGCGACTTCGGTCGGGTGGTGACCGTAGTCATCGACCAGCATCACGTTGCCGCCGTCCACCGGCAGTTCGCCATAGACCTGAAAGCGTCGACCAACACCCTGGAAGCCCGACAGGCCCTGGACGATGGCTTCATCACTGACGCCTTCGTCGGTGGCGATGCAGATGGTTGCCAGCGAATTGAGCACGTTGTGGTTGCCGGGCATGTTCACGGAAACATCCAGCGGCTCGCGGTCAGGACGCAGCACGGTGAAGAAGGTCTGCATGCCTTGCTGGCGAACATTGATCGCGCGCACATCAGCGTCTTCGCTGAAGCCGTAGGTCACGGTCGGACGCTTCACCAGCGGGAGGATTTCGCGCACCACCGGATCGTCCAGGCACATCACCGCCAAACCGTAGAACGGCAGGTTGTGCAGGAACTCGACGAAGGTTTTCTTCAGTTTGTTGAAGTCGCCGTCGTAGGTCGCCATGTGGTCGGCGTCGATGTTGGTGACCACGGCCACCAGCGGTTGCAGATGCAGGAAGCTCGCATCGCTTTCATCGGCTTCGGCGATCAGGTAACGGCTGGTGCCGAGCTGGGCATTGGTGCCCGCAGCATTCAGACGGCCACCGATAACGAAGGTCGGGTCCAGACCACCGGCAGCGAACACCGAAGCGATCAGGCTGGTGGTGGTGGTTTTGCCGTGGGTACCGGCGACGGCGATGCCGTGGCGATAGCGCATCAGCTCGGCGAGCATTTCGGCACGCGGCACTACCGGAATACGACGCTCAAGAGCAGTCGCGACTTCCGGGTTGGAAGTGTTCACGGCGCTCGACACCACCAGCACATCGGCGGTCGCAGCGTTCTCGGCACGGTGGCCGATGAAAATATGCGCGCCGAACGATTCCAGACGCTCGGTCACAGGCGAAGCTTTCAAGTCGGAACCGGAGACTTCATAGCCCAGGTTCAACAACACTTCAGCAATCCCGCACATGCCCACGCCGCCGATGCCGACGAAGTGGATGCGACGGATGCGGCGCATTTCCGGTTGTGGCATGGCTTTCTGATTCTCAACCATGGGCCACCTCCAGACAGGTATCGACCACGCTACGGGTGGCATCGGGTTTCGCCAGACGGCGGGCCGCTTGGGCCATATCTTCGAGTCGTTGCGGTTGCATCAAGACCTCTGTCAGGCGCGCGGCAAGGTCCGCGGCACCAGTCGTTCTTTGCGGCATCAGGAAGGCAGCGCCTTCACGGGCCAAATAATCGGCGTTGCGGGTCTGGTGATCGTCGATCGCGTGGGGCAAAGGCACCAGCATCGAGGGCAGACCGGCGGCAGCCAGCTCACTGATGGTCAACGCGCCTGCGCGGCACACCACCAGGTCAGCCCAGCCATAGGCCTGGGCCATGTCTTTGATGAACGGCTGCACCTGCGCATCGACGCCGGCGGCGCGGTAGCGCTCTGCAGTCACTTCATCGTGGTTTTTGCCAGCCTGATGAAACACTTCCGGGCGCAAATCGACAGCGACTTGGGCCAGGGCTTCAGGCAGCAACTTGTTCAACGGTTCTGCGCCAAGGCTTCCGCCGAGGATCAGCAAACGCGCTTTGCGACCGGCCAGAGCAGGTCGCGATGTTTCGAGGAACAGCTCGCTGCGCACCGGGTTTCCGGTGGTACGGCGGGTGTCCGACAGAGTAAAGGTGTCGGGGAACGCTTCACACACCCGGGCGGCGAACGGCACCAGCAACCGATTGGCGGTGCCGGCCACGGCGTTCTGCTCGTGAACGATCACCGGCACACCGGCCAGTTTGGCAGCGATCCCGCCGGGGCCGGTCACATAACCACCGAAGCCGACCACACAGACTGGCTTCAAGCGACGAATGACCGCCCGCGCCTGCCAGACCGACTTCAGCAACATGAACGGCGCCTTGAGCAGCGACAGCTTGCCCTTGCCACGCAACCCCGTGGCATTGATGCGATGCAATTCAAGACCTGCGGCCGGTACCAGATCGTTTTCGATCCCGCGTGGCGTGCCGAGCCAGTGCACGGTGTAGCCGCGCGCCTGGAATTCGCGGGCACAGGACAGCGCCGGGAACACGTGGCCGCCGGTTCCGCCGGCCATGATCAATACGTTAGCGCCCATGGTTCGGCTCCTCGGCGAAGTCGCTCTCATGGAACTCCATCTCTTCACTGCCCAGGTGGGTTCGACTCTCCCACTCGATCCTCAATAACAAGCCGAGGCAGGCACAGCAGATCACCAGGGAACTGCCGCCGTAACTGAGGAACGGCAAGGTCAGACCCTTGGTTGGCAGCAGGCCGACGTTCACCCCGATGTTGATCAGGAATTGGCCAATCCACAGGAACGACAGACCGTAAGCCACGTAGGCGGCGAAGAACTGCTTGGCCTTTTCGGCCCACAGCCCGATGTACATGCCACGAATACACACGAAGACGAATAGCGCGACGGTGCACAGCGAACCGACGGCGCCCAGCTCTTCGGCCAGTACCGAGAACACGAAGTCGGTGTGCGCTTCCGGCAGGTAGAACTGCTTCTGCACGCTGTTGCCCAGGCCAACGCCCAGCCATTCACCGCGACCGAAGGCGATCAACGCCTGCGACAACTGATAACCGGCGCCGAACTGGTCGGCCCATGGGTCTGCGAAGTTGGTCAGACGCGCCATTCGATAAGGCTGCATCTGAATCAGCAAGACCACGGCCCCGACCGCCAACACCACCATCAGCGAGAAGCGGAACAACCCGACCCCGCCAAGGAACAGCATCGCTGCCGCAGCGCCCATCATCACGACGGTGGCGCCGAAGTCCGGCTCCATCAGCAACAGGCCTGCCATCGGCAGCAGTACAATGAACGGCTTGAAGAAGCCCATCCAGCTCTCGCGCACTTCTTTCTGGCGACGCACCAGGTAACCGGCGAGGTAGATCACCACGAATACCTTGGCGATCTCGGATGGCTGCACGTTGAAGAAGCTGAAACCGATCCAGCGCATCGAACCGTTCACTTCACGGCCGATGCCCGGGATGATCACCATCACCAGCAAGCCAAAGGCACCGATCAGCATCAGCCAGCCAAGGCGTTGCCAGGTGGCGATCGGAATCATCATGGTGACGATGCACGCGCCCAGACCCAGCACGACATAAATAAGGTGGCGAATCATGTAGTAAAGCGCGCTGCCCGATTGCGCCGCCGCCACTTCGGTGGACGCCGAGGCAATCATGATCAGGCCCAGGCCCAGCAGCGCCAGGCAGCCGGCGAGCATCGGGAAGTCGAGGTCGATGCCACGGCCGGTGATGATCGGCGACGGGTACGGCTTGATGATATTGCGCAGGCTCATGCCAGATCCTCCACGGCGCGGACGAACTGGTGACCACGGTCTTCGTAATTCTTGAACATGTCGAAACTGGCGCAGGCCGGCGACAGCAGCACCACGTCGCCCGGCTGGGCGGCTGCGCGGCATTGTGCGACGGCGTCGACCAGCGAGGTCGCACGAATCAGCGGCACGGCGTCACCGATGGCCGCACCGATCTTGTCGGAGTCGCGGCCCATCAGGATCACCGCACGGCAGTTGGTTGCCACTGGTGCGCGCAAGTCGTTGAACTCGGCGCCCTTGCCGTCGCCACCGGCGATCAGCACGACCTTGCCGTCGATGTCCGCCCCCAGACCTTCGATGGCGGCCAGAGCGGCGCCAACATTGGTGGCCTTGGAATCGTTGTAGTAGCCGACGCCATCCAGATCGCGCAGCCACTGGCAGCGGTGTTCGAGACCGGTGAAGTTGCGCAGTGCCGCAAGCATTGCATCGAACGGCAGGCCGACCGCATGACCGAGCGCCAGTGCCGCCAGGGCATTGGACTGGTTATGGGCGCCACGAACCTTCAGTTCGCGCACCGGCATCAGGTTCTGGAATTCGAAGGCCAGGTATTTCTCGCCGTTCTCTTCACGCAGACCGAACGCCTTGAAATCAGGTTTGTTCAGGCCGAAGGTCCAGCATGGCTGACCTTCACCGATCAACGGACGGCTGAGGGCGTCCTGACGATTGACCACGAACTGCTTCGCCCCACGGAAGATCCGGTGCTTGGCCAGGTGGTACGCCGGCAGGCCGCTGTAGCGGTCCATGTGGTCTTCGCTGATGTTCAGCACGGTGGCCACTTCGGCGTTGAGCTGGTCGGTGGTTTCCAGCTGGAAGCTCGACAGCTCCATCACGTACAGCTCGACGTCGTCGCCGAGCAAGTCCAGCGCCGGCGTACCGAGGTTGCCGCCCACCGCGACGCGTTTGCCGGCCGCTGCTGCCATCTCGCCGACCAGGGTGGTGACGGTGCTTTTCGCGTTGGAACCGGTGATAGCCACGATCGGCGCCTGCGCGTTACGCGCGAACAGCTCGATATCGCCGGACATTTTCACGCCACGGGCTGCAGCGGCTTGCAGGGCCGGGGTCGCCAGCGCCAGACCGGGGCTCACGTAGAGCTCGTCGGCACGGCACAGGAATTCGACGTCCAGCTCGCCACAACGCACTTCCACGTGCGGATAGTCACGCTTGAGCGTGGCCAGTTCCGGTGGATTGTCCCGCGTATCGGCGACGGCAAACGACACGCCCCGGTTCGCCAGGAAGCGAACCAGGGACATGCCGCTCTTGCCGAGGCCGACAACGATGCGGAAGTGGTCAGAAGCGATCAGAGACACTCGTTCTACCTCAGCTTCAGGGTGGCAAGGCCGATCAGCACGAGAATCACGGTGATGATCCAGAAACGGACGATCACGCGTGGCTCGGGCCAGCCCTTGAGTTCAAAGTGGTGGTGAATCGGTGCCATGCGGAACACACGGCGACCGGTCAACTTGAAGGAAGCAACCTGGATAACCACGGAGAGGGTTTCCATCACGAACACACCGCCCATGATGAACAGCACGATTTCCTGACGCACGATCACTGCAATGGTGCCCAGTGCCGCGCCCAGCGCGAGTGCGCCGACGTCGCCCATGAACACTTGCGCCGGATAGGTGTTGAACCAGAGGAATCCGAGGCCGGCACCGATCAGCGCACCGCAGAACACGATCAGCTCGCCCGCGCCCGGCACGTAAGGGATCAGCAGGTATTCGGCGAATTTCACGTTACCCGACAGGTAGCAGAAGATGCCCAGACCGCCGCCGACCATTACCGTCGGCATGATCGCCAGGCCGTCGAGGCCGTCAGTCAGGTTGACCGCGTTGCTCGAGCCGACGATCACAAAGTAGGTCAGCACGATGAAGCCGGCGCCCAGCGGAATGCTGTAGTCCTTGAGCATCGGCAGGATCAGCGTGGTTTCCACCGGTGTGGTCGCGGTCATATAAAGAAAGATCGCCGCGCCCAGGCCGAACACCGATTGCCAGAAATACTTCCAGCGGCTTGGCAAGCCACGGGAGTTCTTCTCGATGACCTTGCGGTAGTCGTCGACCCAGCCGATGGCGCCGAACAGCAGGGTCACCAGCAGGACCACCCACACGTAGCGGTTGCTCAGGTCAGCCCACAACAGGGTGCTGACACCGATGGAGGACAGAATCAGTGCGCCGCCCATGGTCGGTGTGCCCGACTTGGACAGGTGCGATTGCGGGCCGTCATTGCGAACGGACTGGCCGATCTGACGGTTCTGCAGAGTGCGGATCATCCACGGGCCATAGCACAGCGACAAAACCAGCGCGGTCAGCACACCGAGGATCCCGCGCAGGGTCAGGTACTGGAAGACCGCGAAGCCTTTGTAGAACTGTTGCAGATACTCCGCTAGCAGCAGCAGCATTAATGTTTCTCCAGACTGGACCCGCACAGAGCCGCAACGATGTTTTCCATCGCTGCACTGCGCGAACCCTTGATCAAAATGGTGGTGTTTGTGTCCTGCTCGGCATCGAGGGCCTGGATCAGTTCGGCTTGCGTACCGAAGTGATGCGCCTCTTTACCGAATGCGTTTACGGCGTGAACCATGTTCGGTCCGACCGCGTAAAGCGCGGAAACCTTGCCCCGGGCGTACTCGCCCACGTCGCGGTGCCCCTGCTCCGCCCAGTCGCCCAACTCGCCGATATCTCCGAGCACCAGGACGGTGCGGCCGGAAAAGCCGGCGAGTATATCAACGGCAGCGCACATGGAGGTGGGGTTTGCGTTGTAAGTGTCATCGATCACGCGCATGCCGTTCTGCGCCAGTTGCGCGACGGTACGCCCCTTGACCGGTTGCACGGCGCCAAGCCCGGTGGCAATGCCGAACAGCGACACGCCCAGGGCGTGAGCGGCAGCGGCGGCGGCCATGGCATTGGCGACGTTGTGTGTGCCGAGCAGGTTCAACTGAACATGCTCGACACCTTCAGGTGTATGCAGGTTGAAGGCCGGGCAACCACGGGCATCGGAGCTAAGGTCGCTGGCGTAGAAGTCTGCCTGAGGGTTGCTCAGAGAGAAGGTCAGCACCTTGCGTGCACCGGCGCGAGCCTTCCAGATACCGAAGGCCTTGTCATCGAGGTTGAGCACGGCAACGCCATCCGCCGCCAGACCGTCGATGATCTCGCCTTTGGCTTCGACGATTTTTTCCGGACCGCCGAATTCACCGACGTGCGCGGTGCCGGCATTGTTCAGAATCGCCACGTGCGGTTTGGTCAGCCCTACGGTGTAGGCGATTTCACCCAGGCGCGAGGCGCCCAGTTCGATCACGGCCGCCGTATGTTCCGGGGCCAGTTCGAGCAGGGTCAGCGGTGCGCCCAGATCGTTGTTCAGGTTGCCGCGCGTGGCGAGCACGGCACCGCGGGTGCGCAGGATGCTCGCGAGCATCTCCTTGACCGTGGTCTTGCCGCTGGAACCGGTGATGGCAGCGACCGGCCGACTGAACGCGGCACGATTCAACGCACCCAACTGGCCAAGGGCCTGACGGGTGTCCTTGACCAGCAGTTGCGGCAAGGTGCTGTCGGGCACTTCGCGCTCGACCAGCGCCGCGACGGCGCCTTTGCCGGCAACGTCGTTCAGGTAATCATGACCGTCAAAACGCGGACCGGTCAGGGCAATAAACAGCTGACCTGGCTTGATCGCACGGCTGTCGATGCTGACGCCGTCGAAACTTGCATCGCTGCTGATCAGACGCGCGTCGAGCACGTTGATCAGTTCGCTCAATGTCAGGGCCTTAAGCATGGGCCACCTCCCATGCAGTGAGAGCATGATCGGCTTCGACCAGATCGGAGAACGCGTGGCGCTCACCGTTGATTTCCTGATAGTCCTCGTGACCTTTACCGGCCAGGACAATCACGTCATCCGCCGAGGCGCCAGCAATCAGCTGGGCAATGGCCTGACCACGGCCGGCAACAAAGGTGACTTTATCCACAGCGGTGAAGCCTGCGCGGATGTCATCAAAAATCACCGCAGGGTCTTCGGTGCGTGGGTTGTCATCGGTGACCAGCACGCGGTCAGCCAGACGCTCGACCACTTCGGCCATCAGCGGACGCTTGCCGCGATCGCGATCACCACCGCAACCGAACAGGCACAGCAACTGGCCTTTGACGTGAGGACGCAGCGCGCTCAGGACTTTTTCCAGCGCGTCCGGGGTGTGGGCGTAATCGACCACCACCAATGGCTGAGTACCGCCGCCCAGACGCTGCATGCGCCCGGCCGGGCCTTCGAGTTTCGGCAGCACCTTGAGAATTTCGTCGAGGGCATAGTCCAGACCGAGCAAGGCACCAACTGCCGCCAGCACGTTGCTCAGATTGAAGCGGCCGAGCAGTGTGCTGCGCAAATGGTGCTCGCCCTGCGGCGTCACCAGCGTAGCGCGCACGCCGTGATCATCGAACTGCGCTTCGCGGACATACAGATAGGCGCTGCTGTCGAGCAGGCTGTAGCTGATCAAACGCGACTCACGTTTTTCGGCGGCCAGTTGCCGACCGAAATCGTCGTCGAGATTGACCACGCGGCACTTCAAGTCACTCCAGGCGAACAGCTTGGCCTTGGCCTCGGCGTACGCCTCCATGGTGCCGTGATAATCCAGGTGATCGCGGGACAGGTTGGTCATCACCGCCACGTCGAACGCCAACGCGGTGACCCGGCCCTGATCCAGACCGTGGGAAGAAACTTCCATGGCCACTGCTTTGGCCCCGGCCTTTTTCAGGTCGGCCAGGGTCGCTTGCACGGCAATCGGGTTCGGTGTGGTGTGCAGGCCGCTTTCCAGCGCGCCGTAGAAGCCGGAACCCAAGGTACCGACGATGCCGCAATGCTGACCGAGCAGATCCAGCGCCTGCGCAACCAATTGGGTCACGCTGGTTTTACCGTTGGTGCCAGTGACGCCGATCAGGTTCAGGTGACGGCTTGGCTCGCCATAAAAACGCCCGGCAATGTCGGACAACTGCGCAGCCAGCCCCTTGACCGGAATCAACGGCACTTCAGTGATCGGCAGCACGGTGGCGCCTTCCACTTCATAGGCAACCGCTGCCGCGCCGCGCTGCAAGGCATCGGCGATGTGCGCACGGCCATCGAACTTGCCGCCAGGCACGGCGAGGAACAAATCACCCGCGCGTACGTTACGGCTGTCCAGCGCCAATTCACGGATCAACAGATCGTGGCCGGCGTGGGGGAATATCTTGTTCAGACTTAATGACATCAGCCGCGCCCTCCATTGGCTTTCAGCGGAACGGCCGGCGTAGCGTTGGCCTGTTGGGTGGTCGGCAGGTTGTCCGGCGTCACGTTCATCAGACGCAGGGTGCCGGACATCACACGGCTGAACACCGGCGCCGAAACCAGACCACCGAAGTAACCGGCCTTGGACGGTTCATCGATCACCACCACGATGGCGTAACGCGGATCGCTCATCGGGCCGAAACCGGCGAACAGCGAGCGGTAGGAGTTTTCGGCGTAGCCCTTGGTGCCCACCGAGGTTTTACGTGCAGTACCGGACTTGCCGGCCACGTGATACGCCGGCACCTGCGCACGGAACACGCCGCGCGGTGCTTCGATCACTTGGGTGAGCATGCCCTGCATGGTTTTCGCCACGGCTTCCGGCAAGACCTGAGTGGTCTGCGGCGGCTTGTCGGTTTTGATCAGGGTCAGCGGTGCGAGACGACCGTTGTTGGCCAACGCCGAGAATGCATGCACCAGCTGGATCGCGGTCACGGAAATACCGTAACCGTACGACAGCGTCGCGGTTTCAGCCTTGCGCCAGTCGCGGTAGTTCGGCAGGTTGCCGACACGCTCGCCCGGGAAGCCGAGGCCGGTGTCCTGGCCCAGACCGACTTTCTGCGCGAGACGGTAAATGGTTTCACCGCCGATATCGAACGCGACCTTACTCATGCCGACGTTACTGGAATTGATCAGAATACCGGTCATGTCCAGCACCGGACCTTCGCTCTTGGAAACGTCCTTGATCGTGTATTTACCGATCTGCAGCGTGCCCGGATACACCTCGACGGTGTCGGTCGGTTTCCAGCGCCCGGACTCGATGGCCGCGCTCATCGAGATCGCTTTCATGGTCGAACCCGGTTCGAACACGTCGATCATCGCGCGGTTACGCATCATCGCCGGTTGCAGGTTGCGACGGTTGTTCGGGTTGTAGGTCGGCTGGTTGACCATGGCGAGAATCTCGCCGGTCTTCACGTCCATGATCACCAGGCTGCCGGCCTTGGCGCCGTTCTCGATGATCGCGTTGCGCAGCTCGCGGTTGGCCAGGTATTGCAGACGCAGGTCAATCGACAACGCCAAGGGCTTGCCGGCCTTGGCGTTCTTGGTGACCTGGACATCCTTGATCAGCCGACCGCGCCGATCCTTGATGACCTGCCGTTTGCCCGGCACCCCGGCCAGCCATTCGTCGTAGGCCAGCTCGACACCTTCGCGTCCGTGATCGTCGATGTCGGTAAAGCCGACCATGTGCGCGGTGACTTCACCGGCCGGATAGAAGCGGCGGAACTCTTCGATGCCGTAGACGCCCGGCACTTTCAGGTCGAGCACGGTCTGGCCTTGCTCGGGGGTCAACCCGCGCACCAGATAAATGAATTCCTTGTTGGCCTGGGCCTCAAGGCGTTCGGCCAAGGCTTTCGGATCCTGCCCCAGCGCTGCCGCCAATGCCGGCCACTTCTCTTTGGCGGTCTGCATTTCCTTGGCGTTGGCCCACAGGGTGGTCACCGGGGTACTCACGGCCAAAGGCTCGCCGTTACGGTCAGTGATCAGACCACGGTGAGCCGGAATCGGAATGTGACGGAGACTGCGGGCGTCGCCCTGCCCCTTGAGGAAGTCCCGGTCAACCACTTGCAGGTCAATGATGCGCCAGCAGATCGCCGCGACCATGACACCGAGCAGTGCCACCATCAAACGGAAGCGCCACGGGAAAAGTGCCCCTTCGAGTTTCATCATGGCGCCACCATCTTCACGTCAGCCGCGCCCGGGATGTGCATTTTCAATTGTTCGGTGGCCAGCACTTCGATCCGACTGTGCGCGGTCCAGGTGCTTTGCTCGAGAATCAGGCGCCCCCACTCGGCCTGCGCCTTGTCGCGCACGCTGAGTTCGTTGTAAAGGGTGTTGAGCAACTGCCGGTTCCAGTGCGCGCTGTAAGACACGCCGATGGCCGACACGAGCACGCCGATAAACAGCAGCAGCATGAAAAAGCTGCCGCCCGGCAGAGGCTTGGCGAAAAGCTTGCTCACCGCAACTTCTCCGCGACACGCATGACAGCGCTACGGGAACGTGGGTTGGCTTTGAGTTCGGCGTCGGAGGCCGTCTGCGCTTTGCCATGGACTTTGATTTTCGGTTCGAACGCGACATGGCGAACCGGCAGGTTGCGCGGCAGGTTGTCGGCTTCGCCTTTCACCAGCTTGCGCATGAACAGTTTGACGATGCGGTCTTCCAGCGAGTGGAAGCTGATGACGACCAGGCGGCCGCCCACTTCCAGCGCATCCAGCGCGGCTTCGAGGCCGGTTTCCAGATCGCCCAGTTCGTTGTTGACGTGAATGCGCAAACCCTGGAAAGCACGGGTCGCCGGGTTCTTGCCCTTCTCCCACGCCGGGTTGGCGACTTTCAACACTTCAGCCAGATCGGCGGTGCGCTCGAACGGCTTGATATCGCGACGCTCGGCCACGGCACGGGCCATACGGCCGGAGAAACGTTCTTCACCGTATTCCTTGAACACCCGGGCGATTTCTTCCACCGGCGCGGTGTTGACGAACTCGGCGGCGCTGATGCCACGGGACGGATCCATGCGCATGTCCAGCGGGCCGTCGTTGAGGAAGCTGAAGCCACGCTCGGCGTCGTCAAGCTGCGGCGAAGACACGCCGAGATCCAGCAGGATACCGCTGACCTTGCCGGCCAGACCGCGCTCGGACACTTCCGAACCCAGCTCGGCAAAGCTGCGCTGCACAACGACAAAGCGGCCGTCTTCGGCCGCTAGCGTTTGCCCGGTGGCAATCGCTTGTGGATCTTTGTCGAATCCGATGAGCCGACCGTCCGGCCCGAGCTGGCTGAGGATCAACCGGCTGTGCCCGCCGCGTCCGAACGTACCGTCCAGATAGCAGCCATCAGGACGTACGGCGAGAGCCTCGACGGCTTCGTCAAGCAGTACGGTGATGTGGTTAAAGCCGCTATCAATAGTCACAGGATCAAATCACGCAGTTCGTCAGGCATGGCGCCCGGTTGTTGAATAGCAGCAAGGTCAGCGGCAGATACCGCGTTCCATGCATCCTCGTCCCACAGTTGGAACTTGTTCAGTTGGCCTACCAGCATCGCGCGCTTATCGAGCTTGGCGTATTCGCGCAGACGCGGCGGAACCAGAAAACGACCACTGCCATCGAGTTCGAGGTCGACGGCATTACCAATCAATAACCGTTGCAGGCGACGGTTCTCTTCTCGAAGCGAAGGGAGCGCGCGCAACTTGGTTTCAATAATTTCCCACTCGTCGAGCGGGTAAACGCACAAACATGGGTCAACGGCATCGATCGTGACGATTAATTGGCCGGAACTACGCGAAACGAGCTCGTCACGGTACCGGCTCGGCATGGCGAGACGGCCCTTTGCATCGAGACTGATAGCGTTAGCTCCGCGAAACACGTCAGCGTTTCTCCAATTTTTATCGTTTTGAGCTCAAAAAACCCACTTCATGCCACTTTCCGCCACTTGCGCACACTATAGGAATGCGCCCACCACACCGTCAAGGCGCGGATTAAAGGAAAAGCCTTACAGAACGGAGATTTAGGAGCTTAAAAGGAGGGGTAACGACAATTTGGCGGATACTTTTGACCAATAACTTGATGCAGCACGGATAGCTGCGCTCGAAAGTTAAAGTAATTTGTTAAGAGTAAGATTTTTTCGGTATTACAAAAGCGCTTCTGCTATTGATTGAAGCAAGGTGGGAAATGGCTATTACTGCATTTGCCGCTGCCGGACTTTAGCGCAGGCCTGCCGATAATACACAGCCCTGATGCCTTTGATTCAAGCAGGGAAAGAAAAAGGTGGAGAGTCGATCTGTAAGCCGGGTTCTGTCTTGAACAGTCATTCGTCTACGATGGCCATCACTGGACATCTTTAGCAACCTACCCGGTCCCAGCGCGGGCCACGCCTTGGGACCCTATTTGGTCTTGCTCCAAGTGGGGTTTACCTAGCCACGAACTGTTGCCAGACGTGCGGTGCGCTCTTACCGCACCTTTTCACCCTTACCGGCGCCGAAGCGCTTAGGCGGTTATTTTCTGTGGCACTTTCCGTAGGCTCACGCCTCCCAGGCATTACCTGGCACTTCGCCCTATGGAGCCCGGACTTTCCTCCCCCCCCTAATTTTCATAGAGGGCAGCGACTGTCCGATCGACTCTCCGCCGCGCAGGTTAACGGCAGAGCGCCCGAAGAACAAGCGCTAATAGCCGCGAAACCTGTCTGCGCGACGGGTTACTCGCCCTTCTGCTTGTCCAGCGCAACCTGGTAAAGCACGTTTTTGCGCTCACCGGTGATTTGTGCGGCCAGCGCGGCGGCGCGCTTGAGCGGCATCTCTTCCAGCAGCAAATCGAGGATGCGCATCGCCTCGCTGCTGACCGCATCTTCAGACTCCGGCGCCGACCAGCCAGCCACCAGTACCACGCACTCGCCGCGCTGCTGATTGCTGTCGGACTCGACAAATGCCCGCAGCTCGGCCAGCGGCAAACCTTTAAGCGTTTCGAACGTCTTGGTGATTTCGCGGGCCAGCAAGGCCTGACGCTCGCCACCGAACACCGCTTCCATGTCCTGCAGGCATTCGAGAATGCGGTGCGGGGCCTCATAGAAAATCAGCGTGCGCGGCTCTTCTTTAACCGCTTCCAGTCGCGCCTTGCGCCCCACCGACTTGGCCGGCAGAAACCCTTCAAAGATGAAGCGATCCGATGGCAGTCCCGCCGCTGACAGCGCCGCGATCAACGCGCAGGCACCCGGCACCGGCACCACATTGATCCCCGCCGCCCGTGCCTGACGCACCAGGTGATACCCCGGATCGGAAATCAGCGGCGTACCCGCATCGGAAATCAGCGCAACATTGTCGCCGGCCAGCAGCCGAGTGATAAAGCGGCTACCTTCATCACGCTCGTTGTGTTCATGGCATGCGGCCAACGGCGTGGCAATGCCGAAGTGCTGCATCAACCGCGCCGAGTGGCGCGTGTCCTCAGCGGCAATCAATGCCACCTCGCGAAGGATTTTCAGGGCCCGGGCACTGATGTCGTCCAGGTTGCCGATGGGCGTCGCCACCACATAAAGCGAGCCAGCAGCGGAATTCAGGGAACCTGGAGCAGTCAAAGCGCACACCTCATGATCGGTAAAGCCGGCATTGTAACGCGTCCCGAGGCTTGCGATGCGTTCCGGCCGACGCCGGTTTTGTGCGTCTTTGTGCGATGCCGCAACATTTACTTCAGCTAAATTGACGGTTTCACTCCAGTAACATCGCGCCCCGGCCAGTGCTTGGGTACAATTCCACGCTAATTTGATCGAGTATCAGGAACACTTACATGATCGCTTGCCTGCGGCTGTTCACTGCCCTCTGCCTCGCTGCCTTGCTGGCGGCCTGCGCCAGCTCCCCTTCCTCCAGCCTTGGCGAACTTCCACGGACCCCAGATGCCAGCATCGAGCAACTGCTCGAACAGGCTACCCAGGCCAAGACCCCGGAAAAAGCCGCTCTGTTGCGCCTGAGCGCGGCAGACCTGGCTTACCGCCAGGGCAACGCTGGCCAGTCCGCGCAGATCCTGCAACAAGTGCCAATGGAGCAGTTGAAGCCTGGCCAGCAGATTTTCGCCAACACCCTGTCTGCTGAACTGGCAATGACTCGCAATCAGCCAAAAGCTGCGCTGACCGCTCTGAGCCATCCAAGCCTGCAGCACCTGAGCGAGATGCCGGAAGAGCAGCAGGTGCGCACCGGCACCGTGCACGCCCGCGCACTGGAAGCCGACGGCCAGACCCTGCCTGCCGCACGCGAGCGCATCTTTATCGCGCCAATGCTCAAAGGCGAAGCCGCCAGCAAGAACCACGAAGCGATCTGGACCCTGATCGCCTCGCTGCCGACCGATCAACTGCAACCCAACACCTCCGACGATCTCGGTGGCTGGATGGGACTGGCCCTGGCGGTGAAAACTGCCGGCACCCTGGAACAGCAGCAAGCCGCGATCGATGCCTGGCGTGCGCAGAATCCAAAGCACCCGGCTGCGATCAACCTGCCGCTGCCGCTGACCAAACTCAAGGAGCTGGCCAGCCAGCCCCTGAGCAAGATCGCCCTGCTGCTGCCACAGGACGGCCCGCTGGCCGCCGTTGGCAAAGCCCTGCGTGAAGGCTTCATGGCGGCGCACTACCAGGCCCAACAAGCCGGACAGAAGCCGCCTGCCATCGAGTTCTATGACAGCTCGAAACTGACCTCGATGGACGAGTTCTACCGCAAGGCGCAGGCCGATGGCGTGCAACTGGTGGTTGGTCCACTGGAAAAGCCACTGGTCAAACAACTGAGCACTCGCCCGCAACTGCCGATCACCACCCTCGCACTGAACTACAGCGAAGGCGATCAGGGCCCGGCGCAACTGTTCCAGTTCGGTCTGGCCGCTGAAGACGAAGCACGCGAAGTCTCGCGCCGTGCCCGTGCTGATGGCCTGCATCGCGCCGCAATCATGGTGCCGAAAGGCGAATGGGGCGACCGCGTGTTGCGCGCATTCAGCCAGGATTGGCAGGCCAACGGCGGCAGCATCGTCGCCACCGAACGCGTTGATCAGCCGGTGCAACTGGCCCAGCAGATCGCCGACATGTTCCAGCTGCGTCAAAGCGAAGCCCGCGCCAAGAGCCTGCAGAACGCCGCCGGCACCAACGTCGCCGCGCAGCCTTCGCGTCGTCAGGACATCGAATTCATCTTCCTGGCCGCCACTCCGCAACAGGCACAGCAGATCAAGCCGACGCTGAACTTCCAGTACGCCGGTGACGTTCCGGTCTACGCCACCTCCCACGTCTACAGCGCCAGCGGCGATGTGAATCAGTACAACGACATGAACGGCATTCGCTTCTGTGAAACACCGTGGCTGCTGGAGACCAGCGATCCGCTGCGCCAACAAGTGGTTGCACAGTGGCCGCAGGCTGCCGGCAGCCTTGGCCGCCTGTACGCGATGGGCGTGGACGCCTATCGCCTGGCTCCGCGCCTGGGCCAACTCAAAGCCCTGCCAGACAGCCGCATCGAAGGTGAATCGGGCAACCTCGGCATGACCCAGACCCAACGCGTCGTGCGTCAGCTGCCTTGGGCACAGTTCGTCAGCGGTCAGGTTCAACGCCTGCCGGACACGCCGCGCTGATGCCCGACAGCTCGCACCTGCAAAGCGGTAAGGATGCCGAGCGCCAGGCGCTCGAGCATCTGCAACACCAGGGTCTGCGCCTGCTGGCGCAGAACTGGTCATGCAAACGCGGCGAGCTTGATCTGGTCATGCTTGATGGCGATACAGTAGTATTCGTTGAAGTCCGCTACAGAAAAAACACTCAATGGGGTGGCGCGCTCGCTAGCATCGATGAGCGCAAACGGCAGAAACTGATTTTCGCCGCGCAGTATTTTCTTCAGCGCGAGTCGCGCTGGGCCGATTCCCCTTGCCGCTTCGACGTGGTGGCCATCGACAGGCACCCGAATCAGTTGAACTGGTTGCAGAATGCTTTCGATGGTTGATTCTCCGCACATCACACCGGACACTTTCACCGACAATTTTTGCTCTTTGCTTTGCGGGCTGCACATTCATGTGCCGAACAGCCGCGCCACTTAAGGTCACACAGATGGACATGCAATCCCGAATTCGCCAGCTTTTCCAGGCCAGTATCGACACCAAGCAACAGGCGATGGACGTACTTGCACCGCACATCGAGCAAGCCAGCCAGATCATGGTCAACGCCCTGCTGAACGAAGGCAAAATGCTTTCCTGTGGCAACGGCGGCTCTGCCGGCGACGCCCAGCACTTTTCCTCGGAGCTGCTGAACCGCTTCGAACGCGAACGCCCGAGCCTGCCCGCCATCGCCCTGACCACGGACAGCTCGACGATCACCTCGATCGCCAATGACTACAGCTACAACGAAGTGTTCTCCAAGCAGATCCGCGCACTCGGTCAGCCAGGCGATGTGTTGCTGGCCATTTCGACCAGCGGCAACTCGGCAAACATTATTCAAGCGATCCAGGCCGCACATGATCGCGAAATGGTTGTCGTAGCATTGACTGGCCGCGATGGCGGCGGCATGGCATCGTTGCTGTTGCCTGAAGACGTCGAAATCCGTGTACCGGCCCATGTCACCGCACGTATTCAAGAAGTCCATCTGCTGGCGATCCATTGCCTCTGCGATCTGATCGACAGCCAATTGTTCGGGAGTGAAGAATGACCCCTAATCGCCTTGGCCTTCTGGCCTTGACCCTGTGCCTCGGCATCAGCGGCTGCACTTCGGTGGTGAATGCCAGCCGTGAAGCACCGATTGAAGACGACCGCGGCACCCGAACCTTCGGCAGCAAAATCGACGACTCGCTGATCGAGACCAAAGTCGGCGTCAACGTGGCCAAGGCCGACCCGGCCCTGGACAAGGACTCGCACATCGTCGTCACCAGCTTCAACGGCGTGGTGTTGCTTGCCGGCCAGACGCCGCGCGAAGACCTCAAGGCCAAGGCCGAACAGGCCGCTGCCAACGTCCAGCGCGTGAAGAAGGTGCACAACGAGCTGCAAGTGATCACGCCTTCAAGCTTCCTCGCCCGCCAGAACGACTCCTGGCTGACCACCAAGATCAAGACCCAGATGCTGACCGATGCCAGCATTCCAGGCTCGCGCATCAAAGTCGTGACCGAGAACGGCATCGTCTATCTGCTGGGCCTGCTGACCAAACAGGAAGCCCAACAGGCGACCAACCTGGTGCAAGGCGTTTCCGGCGTGCAAAAGATCGTCAAGCTGTTCGAATACATCGACTGACACCCAACGCGCAGACATAAAAAAGGCGATCCATCCGGATCGCCTTTTTTATTACTTCACCACTTTCAGGCTTGGCCGGCCACTTGGGCGGGGCGGCTCGCTGTCCGGTGGCGGCAAGTCGTCATCCGGCTCGATATCGTCTTCGTCATCCATCGGCGACTCGAGATCGAACACCATGCCCTGACCGTTTTCCCGGGCATAGATACCCAGAATCGCACTGATTGGCACGTACAGACTGTGCGGGACACCACCAAAGCGACCCTCGAAGGTCACCACGTCGTTGTCCATGTGCAAATGCCGAACAGCACTGGGCGAAATGTTCAGGACAATCTGCCCGTCACTGGCGAAACCCTGCGGCACCTGCACCGCCGGGTACTCGGAGTTGACCAGCATGTGCGGGGTGCAATCGTTATCAACAATCCACTCGTAGAGCGCGCGGACCAGATAAGGTCGACTGGAGTTCATAGCGGCTCCTTAAGCCTTAGCGCATATCGCGTTCGACACCAGACAGACTCGCCTGGAAAGCCTCACGCGCAAACGAGCGCTCCATATAATCAAGCAGCGGCTTGGCTGGCCGCGGCAGTTCAATACCCAGAATCGGCAAACGCCAGAGTATTGGCAATAGGCAGCAATCCACCAGACTTTGTTCCTCACTGAGGAAAAACGGCTTGTCGGCAAACAATGGCGACACGCCCGTCAGGCTTTCACGCAATTCCTTGCGCGCCACGACTCGCGCGGCCTCCTTGGACTTGGGATCCAGAATCAGATCCACCAGACCACACCAGTCGCGCTGAATACGATGAATCAGCAAACGGCTGTTGGCACGCGCCACCGGGTAAACCGGCATCAATGGCGGATGCGGGTAACGCTCATCCAGATATTCCATCACCACGGTCGACTCCCACAACGCCAGGTCACGATCGACCAGCGTCGGCAGACTGCCGTAAGGGTTTACCTCAATCAGTTTAGGCGGCTGGCGACCAGCTTCCACATAAATGATCTCGGCGCTGACACCCTTCTCTGCAAGCACAATGCGCACTCGGTGGGAATAGTGGTCGGCGGGGTCGGAGTAACAGGCCAACCGATTGGTCACGCCCATGGCGATCCTCCTCGCTTGTTGAAATTGTCGGAACCGGAAAAACGCGCGCGCCCAGAGGGTGCCTCCCGCAACGCCTGGCTGACCAGACGCTGCGTTATCGGAGGCGCCCTTGGGCGCGCGCGATTAACAGCAATGCTTGAAGCGTATCAGTGCACGTCTTTCCAGTATTCACGCTTGAGCAGGTAGGCGAACACAAAGAAGAACGCCAGGTACAGCAAGACATAAGTACCGATGCGCTGATGTTGCAGCTTAACCGGGTTAGCCGAGTAAGCCAGGAAGGTTACCAGATTCTTGACCTTCTCATCGAACTGCTCTTCGTTCAGAGCACCGGTTTTCGGCACGATGGTCAACTGATCGCACGCTTCATGGGTCAGCGGCGTACCGGTCAGTGGATCATATTGCTTCTTGCCGTCTTCGACGATCTGTACCTGTTTGCAACCAACCACCTGGCGACCTTGCAGACCGACCAGCACGTTAGGCATGCCGACGTTCGGGAAGACCTTGTTATTCACGCCCCATGGACGTGCAGGATCTTCGTAGAACGAGCGCAGATAACCGTAAAGCCAGTCAGTGCCACGTACGCGAGCGACCAGAGTCAGATCCGGCGGCGCAGCGCCGAACCAGGTCTTGGCGTCCGCCGGCTGCATGCCGATGTTCATGTGGTCGCCGATCTTGGCACCGGTGAACACCAGTTTCTCGAGCATCATTTCGTGTGGAATGCCGAGGTCATCGGCAACCCGCTCGTAACGCTGGAACTTGGCACTGTGGCAACCCATGCAATAGTTGGCAAAGGTACGCGCACCATCTTGCAGGGCAGCTTTGTCGGACACATCGATGTCGACTTTTTCCAGCTCTGGGCCACCGTGTTCGGCGGCGAAAGACAGCACAGGCAAAGCAGCAAAAATCAGAGCAAAAAATAACTTTTTCATCAGCCAGTCACCCTTTCCGGAACCGGTTTGGTCTTCTCGAGCCTGGTGTAGAACGGCATCAGAATGAAGTAGGCGAAGTACAGGAAGGTGCAGATCTGCGACACCAGCGTGCGCTCCGGCGTCGGGGCCAGTACGCCCAGAATGCCGAGGATCACGAACGCGATGCAGAACACCACCAGCCAGATTTTGCTCATCCAGCCCTTGTAGCGCATCGATTTGACCGGACTGCGGTCAAGCCATGGCAGCACGAACAGCAAGGCAATCGAGGCGCCCATGGCGATAACGCCCATGAGTTTGTCCGGAATGGCACGCAAGATCGCGTAGAACGGCGTGAAGTACCAGACCGGTGCAATATGCTCAGGCGTCTTGAACGGATTGGCCTGCTCGAAATTTGGTTTTTCGAGGAAGTAGCCGCCCATTTCCGGGAAGAAGAACACGATAAAGCAGAAGATAAACAGGAACACCACCACGCCGACGATGTCTTTCACGGTGTAGTACGGGTGGAAGGCAATGCCGTCCAGCGGAATACCGTTTTCGTCTTTGTGCTTCTTGATGTCGACGCCGTCAGGGTTGTTCGAGCCGACTTCATGCAGCGCCAGAATGTGCAGCACCACCAGACCGAGAATCACGATCGGTAGCGCGACAACGTGCAGGGCGAAGAAGCGGTTCAGGGTGATCCCGGAGATCAGGTAGTCACCACGAATCCACTGGGTCAGGTCGTTACCGATGACCGGAATCGCACCGAACAGCGAGATGATTACCTGGGCACCCCAGTAGGACATCTGGCCCCACGGCAGCAGGTAACCCATGAACGCTTCAGCCATCAGTGCCAGGTAGATCAGCATGCCGAAGACCCACACCAGCTCACGAGGCTTCTGATACGAACCGTAGAGCAGGCCACGGAACATGTGCAGATAGACCACGATGAAGAACGCCGAAGCGCCGGTCGAGTGCAGCAGACGCAGGATCGAGCCGTACTCGACGTCGCGCATGATGTATTCAACGGAGGCAAACGCCTCTTCTGCCGACGGCGTGTAGCTCATCGTCAGCCAGACACCGGTGACGATCTGGTTGACCAGCACCAGCAGCGCCAGGGAGCCGAAGAAGTAGAAGAAGTTGAAGTTTTTTGGAGCGTAATACTTGCTGAGATGGTCTTCCCACATTTTGGTCGCGGGGAAGCGCGCATCAACCCAATCCATGAACTTGCTCATCACGCTTTCTCCGTATCGACGCCAATGACAATCAGGTCATCGGTCTCATAGGAATGCGGGGGAACTGGCAGATTCAAAGGCGCAGGTTGCGACTTGTAGACGCGGCCAGCCAGATCGTAGTGGGAACCGTGGCAAGGGCAGAAATAGCCACCGACCCAGTCTTTACCCAGATCCGCAGGCGCCACTTCGGGACGGAAGGTTGGTGAGCAACCCAGGTGTGTGCAAATGCCGATCAGCAGCAGAATTTCCGGCTTGATCGAACGCACTTCAGGGTCGACATAGGTAGGTTGCGTGGAGTTTTTGGAAGTCGGATCGGAGAGCTGGCCCTCGATCTTCTTGAGATTCCCCAGGATTTCCGCAGTACGGCGGACAATGAACACCGGCTGACCGCGCCACTCGGCAATCATCTGCTGTCCTGGCTCGATCTTGCTGACATTCACTTTCACCGGTGCACCAGCGGCTTTCGCCTTGGCACTGGGAAACCATGACCCCACGAACGGGACCGCAGCCCCCACCGCTCCTGCAGCACCCACCACGGATGTGGCTGCTACCAAGAAGCGACGCCGGCCTGCATTCACGCCGTCATTGCTCATTCAGTCCTCTCCCATCAGCTTTGTGACCTGTTAAATCAGGCATCTACTAAATAAATCAATGTTACTTATAAAAATTTTGCCGAGATGGTAATGAAAAGCCCCAATTCTGACAAGGGAATTACCCGGAGCTCCCACCCTCAAGCCTTGTAGTATAGGGGGTCTACGAATGTGGCAAGTTGTCACAGCGCAATTCTTTAATAAATCGCAGGCATAAAAAAACGCCCGGTTCCGTGAGGAATCGGGCGTTCTTTTTTGAACGTGGAAACGAATTAACGCTTCGAGTACTGCGGACGCTTACGCGCTTTACGCAGACCAACTTTCTTACGTTCAACTTCACGGGCGTCGCGGGTAACGAAGCCAGCTTTGCGCAGAGCGCTACGCAGGGTTTCGTCGTAGTCCATCAGAGCGCGAGTGATGCCGTGGCGGATTGCGCCAGCTTGACCACTTACACCACCGCCGATCACGGTGACGTAGATGTCGAATTTCTCGACAGTCTCGGTCAGCTCCAGCGGCTGACGAACTACCATGCGGGCAGTTTCGCGGCCGAAGAAGTTATCCAGCGAACGGTTGTTGATGGAGATATTACCAGTACCCGGACGCAGGAAAACGCGTGCGGTTGCGGTCTTGCGACGGCCAGTGCCGTAATTTTGAGTCGCCGACATAATGTACTATTCCGTTAAAACTTCAGTTCTTGGGGCTGCTGAGCAGTATGTGGGTGTGCAGCGCCCGCATAGACTTTCAGCTTACGGTACATGTCGCGACCCAGTGGGTTTTTAGGCAGCATGCCTTTAACCGCGGTCTCGATCACGCGCTCAGGGGCTTTAGCGATCAGCTTTTCAAAGTTGATCGACTTGATGCCGCCCGGGAAACCGGAGTGGGAGTAGTACATTTTGTCAGTGGTTTTAGCACCGGTAACACGAATCTGCTCAGCGTTGATTACGACGATGTAGTCGCCGGTGTCAACGTGAGGAGTGTACTCAGGCTTGTGCTTGCCACGCAGACGGCTCGCGATTTCGGTGGCCAGACGACCCAGGGTCTGACCAGCAGCGTCGACGACAAACCAGTCGCGCTTTACTGTTTCCGGTTTAGCAGTAAAAGTTTTCATTCTTTATAGCCTCAGGGGCCGCCCTGTAAATTAGACGGCGGATCTTACTGAATAGTGCGTACTTTGACAAGTCAAAGGCAGCCGGATACAGACGCTTTCGGGGGCTCGGGTCGGCGCGTCCGTTCAACGGCAAGATTCTTCGGCGGCGGCGCATCACTTCCACTGCAGAAAGAGGTCGGCAATTATGCAGATTGCGAAAAATATTTCAACCTGCTTTTATGATTGTTTTGCCCAAGGAGCACCCGATGGACTATCGCCAGCTAGGCCGTACCGACCTGAACGTGAGCGCAATCTGCCTCGGCACCATGACCTGGGGCGAGCAAAACACTGAAGCTGAAGCCTTCGCCCAGATCGAACACGCAAAAGAAGCCGGGATCAACTTCATCGACACCGCCGAGATGTACCCGGTGCCGCCAAAAGCCGAAACCTACGCCACTACCGAGCGCTACATCGGCAACTACTTCAAGAGTCGCGGCGACCGCGCCGACTGGATCCTCGCCAGCAAGATCGCCGGCCCAGGCAACACCATCGACTACATCCGCGACAAAAACCTGCGCCACAATCGCCAGCACATCACCGAAGCGGTGGATGCCAGCCTCAAGCGCTTGCAGACCGACTACATCGATCTCTATCAACTGCACTGGCCGGAGCGCAGCACCAACTTTTTCGGACAACTGGGCTACAAACACAAGATCGAAGCCAACCTGACCCCGCTCGAAGACACCCTCGAAGCGCTCGACGAGCAAGTGAAGGCCGGCAAGATCCGCCACATCGGCCTGTCCAACGAAACCCCGTGGGGCACCATGCGCTTCCTCGCCCTGGCCGAGGCCCGTGGCTGGCCGCGTGCGGTGTCGATCCAGAACCCGTACAACCTGCTCAACCGCAGCTTCGAGATCGGTCTGGCGGAGATCGCCATCCGCGAACAATGCGGCCTGCTGGCCTATTCACCACTGGCGTTCGGTTTCCTGTCAGGCAAGTACGAAGGTGGCGCCCGTCCGCCGAAAGGTCGCCTGAGCCTCTACAGCCGCTTCAGCCGCTATTTCAACGCGCAGTCGGAAGCAGCGTGCAGTCGTTACGTTGCACTGGCCCGCGAACACGGTCTGGATCCGGCGCAAATGGCGCTGGCGTTCGTGACCCGGCAACCGTTCGTCACCAGCAACATCATTGGTGCGACGACGCTTGAGCAACTGGACACCAACATTGCCAGTTTCGATCTGAAGCTTTCCGATGAAGTGCTGGAAGGGATCGAGGCTATTCACAAGGATCATCCGAATCCGGCGCCTTGATCGACCGCTAAAAGCTTCGCGAGCAGGCTCGCACCCACAGGTACAGCGATCCATTGTGGGAGCGAGCCTGCTCGCGAAGAGGCCAGTCGGATCGCCTCAACAGCGGAACGCGGAGCGTCCCCGGCGACATTCCCACGCAGAGCGTGGAAACGAAGATCAGAGCGACCGCGCAATGATCTCCTTCATGATTTCATTGGTGCCGGCATAGATCCGCTGCACACGCGCATCCGCCCACGCCCGGGCCACCGGGTATTCCCACATGAATCCGTAGCCGCCGTGCAACTGCACGCACTCGTCGAGCACCTTGCATTGCAGGTCGGTGCCCCAGTATTTAGCCATCGCCGCCGTCGGCACGTCGAGCTTGCCCTGCAGGTGCAGCTCCAGGCAGCGGTCGACGAAGACCCGGCCGATCTGAATCTCGGTGGCCATCTCCGCCAGTTTGAAGCGCGTGTTCTGGAAGTCGGCGATCGCCTTGCCGAACGCCTTGCGATCACGGGTGTAATCAAGCGTCCATTTCAGCGCAGCTTCGGCTGAGGCCAGACCACCGATCGCCACGGTCAGACGCTCCTGCGGCAGTTCCTGCATCAAGTAGGTAAACCCTGCCCCGGCCTGCCCCAAGAGGTTTTCCTTCGGTACGCGCACGTCCTGGAAGAACAATTCCGACGTGTCCTGGGCCTTCATTCCGACCTTCTCCAGACGCTTGCCCTTCTCGAAGCCCGGCGTATTCGCCTCCACCACAAACAGACTGGTGCCCTTGGCGCCGGCCTTCGGATCAGTCTTGGCGACGACGATGACCAGGTCAGCCAGAAAGCCGTTGGTGATGAATGTCTTGGAGCCGTTGATCACGTACTCGTCGCCGTCCAGCACTGCGGTGGTCTTGACCCCTTGCAGGTCGGAGCCGGCGCCCGGCTCGGTCATGGCGATGGCACTGACCATCTCGCCCGAGACCAGTTTCGGCAGGTACTTGTGCTTCAGCGCCTCGCTGCCGTAATGCAGGATATACGGCGCGACGATGTCCGAATGCAGTGAGAAACCGATACCGGTCAACCCGAGACGACCGACCTCCTCGATCACCACCGCGCTGTACAGAAAGTCCGCGCCCAGGCCGCCGTATTCTTCCGGCAGATGCGAGCAGAGCATCCCCGCCTCCCCTGCCTTGTTCCACAGCTTGCGGTCGATGTGGCCCTGTTTCTCCCATTGCGCATGGAACGGCACGGCCTCTTTTTCAAGGAAGGTTCGTACGCTGTCACGGAACAATTCGTGCTCGGAGCTGAACAAGGTTCTGGGGATCATGCGGCACCTTTCTTTCTTGTTGAATGGATATGACCTTCAGAGACTAAGCCCCACCTCCGATACAGGACACTGGACACATCCGACAAAAAATAAGACGATCCAGCCGTCTGGTGACCACTTTCCCTTATAAAAACAAAACAAAAGTTGAATTATGTCCAAGCAAGTCTCCACGCCCTTGCGGCGCGTCAGCATCCTGGCAATCGACCGGGTTTTCGCATCCACTCTCATGCAGGCCAAGGATTTCTTCCATCTGGCCAGTCTGCGTTACGGCAAACAACTGGGCCACGGCCTGACACCGGCGTTCGAAACGCGCCTGGTCAGCCCCGATGGCAAACCGGTAAACAGTTTCAGTGACGTGGTGATGCCGGTGGACGGCGGCCTGGAAAACGCCGATGTCATCGTCCTCCCGGCATTCTGGGACGACTTCGAAACGCTTTGCGGTCGTTATCCACAGATTCTGCCGTGGTTGCGCGAACAACACGCCCGTGGCGCCGTGCTCTGCGGCGAAGCCACCGGAGTGTTCTGGCTGGCCGAGGCCGGGTTGCTCAACGGCAAGGAAGCGACCACCTACTGGCGTTTCTTCAATGCGTTCGCCGAGCGTTTCCCGAAGGTTTACCTCAATCAGGACAAACACCTGACCGACGCCGACAACCTGTATTGCGCCGGCGGCACGACGTCGGCGTGCGATCTCTATATCTACCTGATCGAACGCTTCTGCGGGGCCAACGTGGCGCAAGCCGTGGCCCGCGACATTCTTTATGAAGTGCAGCGCAGCTATTCGCCGGGGCGTATCGGTTTCGGCGGCCAGAAGCTGCATCAGGACGTGATCATCCTGCAGATCCAGCACTGGCTCGAAGAGCACTTCGCAGACAAGTTCCGCTTCGAAGACGTGGCTCGCGAGCATGGCATGAGCATCCGCAACTTCATGCGCCGCTTCCAGACCGCCACCGGCGACAAGCCGCTGCATTACCTGCAACGCCTGCGTATCGAGACCGCCAAAGGCTTGTTGTCCGGCAGCCGCAAGAGCATCAAGACCATCAGTTATGAGGTCGGCTACGACGACGCGAGCTTCTTTGCGCGGCTGTTCCGCCAGCACACTGAATTGTCGCCGAACCAGTATCGGCAGCAGTTTCAGCAGGCAGCTTAACCCTCCCCCCCGATGATCGTTCCCACGCTCTGCGTGGGAATGCTGCCAATGGACGCTCTGCGTCCGCCCCGGAATGTGACGCAGAGCGTCACGGTATGCATTCCCACGCGGAGCGTGGGAACGATCAGTGTGCGCGGGCCGGTGAATTCGAGATAAAAAAAGGGCCTGTAATTGCAGGCCCTGTTTATTCGCCGAATCTGTTTAAGGCTTGTGCGCCCTGGACAGGAATTCGTGCGATTGCATCTCCAGCAGACGGCTCAGCGTACGCTGGAATTCGAACGTCAGGCGTCCGCCGGTGTACAGGTCTTTCAACTCGACTTCGGCAGAAATGATCAGCTTGACGTTACGGTCGTAGAACTCGTCGACCATGTTGATGAAGCGCCGGGCGATGTCGTCGGTGGTGACACTCATCTGCTCGACGCCGCTGAGCAGCACGGCGTGGAAGATCTTGCCCAGTTCGATGTAGTCGTTCTGGCTGCGTGGGCCGTCGCACAGTTCGCGGAAATCGAACCAGGCCACGTCATCGCAGGTGCGCAAGGCGCGGATTTCGCGGTTCTCGATCATCAGCACATCGTTCTCGACCGCTGCAGTGCACTCTGGCGTCAGCGCACGGAAGCTCTTGCGCAGGCTTTCGTGAGCCGCTTCGTCCAGCGGATAGTGGAACAGCTCCGCCTGTTCGAGGTGACGCAGACGGTAGTCGACGCCGCTGTCGACGTTGACGATTTCGGTGTTCTGCTTGATTAGCGCGATGGCCGGCAAGAAGCGTGCACGCTGCAGGCCGTCCTTGTACAGGCCGTCCGGGACGATGTTCGAGGTCGCGACCAGGGTCACGCCGTTCTTGAACAGTTCTTCCATCAGCGTGCCGAGGATCATCGCGTCGGTGATGTCGGAGACGAAGAATTCATCGAAGCAGATCACCCGCGATTCAGTCGCAAAGCGCTTGGCGATGATGGTCAGCGGGTTTTTCTCGCCGCCAAGGGTTTTCATCTCTTCGTGCACACGCTTCATGAAGCGGTGGAAGTGGGTACGGGTCTTTTCCTTGAACGGCAGCGCTTCGAAGAAGGTGTCGACCAGGTAAGTCTTGCCGCGGCCCACACCGCCCCAGAAATACAGACCCTTGACCGGCGTCTGATCCTTCTTGCCGAACAGCTTGCTCAGCAGGCCCGGCTTGTTCTGGTCAGCGGCGATCAGATCTTCGTACAGGCGCTGCAAATGACGCACAGCAGTTTCCTGCGCGGCGTCGTGAAAGAAGTCCGGGCGTTTCAGATCAGCTTGGTATCGTTCTAGGGGCGTCATAATTCGTTAGCAAGGCAACAAAAACGGGCCGTCACTGTAGCGACGGCCCGTAGGAATGGCAATCAGCCCTTGGTCGGGCCGCGCCGTGGATTAGTCCTGAACCGGGGTCAGCGCAACGCGCAGGGCCTCGATGGCCGCATCACGTGCAGCGGCATCGGCGAAGGCCGGGCTGTCGCCGACGCACTCGCCTTGCAGCCAGACACTGAAGCTCAGGTCTTGATTGCGGATGTCCAGCGCCTGACCGGATTGCAGTTGCTTGGTCACCTGGCCTGCGGTTTTGCCGTCGGCGAAGTTGCGCGACAGCAGCAGTTGCTCGCCATCGGCCGCCAGCAGACGGAAACGGAAGCTGCCGTCGTCTTCGCGGAAGCTGACGAAACGCGCGGCTTTCGCGGCTTTCTTTTTGGTGGTTGCAGCGACTTGCACCTGATTGACGAAAGAACGCAGGCCAACCGCTTCACGCAATTCATTGAGGAACGGCGTCGCCACAGAACGGGCCTTCTTCGCGCCGATTTGCAGGATGTCTTCCAGGTCTGCCGGGCGCTCGATCAACTGGTGATACTTGTCGCGCGCTTCGCCGAGGTCGTTGTCCAGCAGCTGGAACAGACGATTCTTCGCCTCGCCCCAACCCAGGCCACCGAGCAGTTCGCTGCGGAACTCGTCAGCCTGCGCAGGCGTGGCGAACGCCTGGAACAAGGTGAACAGGTGCGAGTTGTCCGGATCTTTCGCTTCGCCCGGCGCTTTGGAGTCGGTGACGATACGGGAGATCGCGTCCTTCATCTCTTTGGCGCTGGAAAACAACGGAATGGTGTTGTCGTAGCTTTTCGACATCTTGCGCCCGTCGAGGCCTGGCAATGTCGCCACGCTTTCCTCGATCAGCGCTTCGGGCATGGTGAAGAACTCTTTGCCCTGGCCGAACAGGTGATTGAAGCGCTGACCGATGTCACGCGCCATTTCCACGTGCTGGATCTGGTCACGACCGACCGGCACCTTGTGTGCGTTGAACATCAGGATGTCCGCCGCCATCAGCACCGGGTAGCTGTAGAGGCCCATGGTGATGCCCGCATCCGGGTCTTCACCGGTCTCGACGTTCTTGTCCACCGAGGCCTTGTAGGCGTGCGCGCGGTTGAGCAGGCCCTTGGCCGCGACGCAAGTCAGCAGCCAGGTCAGCTCAGGGATTTCCGGGATGTCGGACTGACGGTAGAACGTCACGCGGTCGACATCCAGGCCACCGGCCAGCCAGGTCGCGGCGATTTCCAGACGCGAGCGCTGGATGCGCAGCGGGTCATCGCATTTGATCAGGGCGTGGTAGTCGGCCAGGAAGTAGAACGAATCGGCATTGCTGTCGCGGCTGGCAAGGATCGCCGGGCGGATGGCGCCGGCGTAGTTGCCCAGGTGCGGCGTGCCGGTAGTGGTGATGCCGGTGAGGATACGGGTACGGTTCGTCATGGGTAATCGCTTGTCAGACTGCAATCAATTCGAGAGACGCGGCAGGAGCAGATCCTTGAGATCGGTCAGCTTGCCATGAAAAAAGTGTCCGCATTCTGCCACTTTCAGCAGCTCATGGGGGCGCTGGAGTTGTTCCGACCAGTCGTAGACCAGTTGCGGATCGATCACTTCGTCGGTTTCCGGCTGGATCACGGTGAGTTCGCCCTGCTGCGGCAGTTGATCCTGATCGCCCAGGCGCATCACCGCCGGCGCGACCATGAACAGGTGCTTGAGCTGCACGCCTTGGGCTTCGAGACGACCGCCGAGACTTGCTGCAACAAATCCGCCAAAGGAGAAACCGAACAGGGTCAGCGGCAGATCCGGGTGTTTCTCGCGCAGCCATGCGGCGGCGGCCTGAGCGTCGTCGACTTCACCGCTGCCCATGTCGTGGGAGCCTTCGCTGGCGCCGACGCCGCGATAGTTGAAGCGCAAGGTAATCAGACCCGCGTCACGTGCGGTGCGCTGCAGGGTCGAGACGACCTTGTTGAGCATGGTGCCGCCCTGCACCGGGTTGGGATGGCAGATCAACGCGACGCCGCGTGGCTGCTCATTATCCAGGTACAGCGCTTCAATCTGGCCGACTGGGCCGGCAATCACTACAGGGGTTTCACGCATCAGCAAGGAAGGAACTCCGTGACCTCGAATCGGGTCGACTCGTCTAGCAAATTGTCTGTGCCAATCTATTGCGAGTGAATCGCGGTATACAGCGCAGGTTCGAGCCGTTAACGTAAAGCAAAGCCGTTTATAGAGGAAGGACTCGTGGAACACTCGCTCTTAGTTTGGTTGTTACCGACTCTTGCCCTGGTTGTGGGTGTCGCCATTGGATTCCTGATCGCTCGCGTCGCACCGAATGCCGCGCCGAGCCGTACGCAGCGTCAACTGGATGATATCCAGGAGCGTTTCGACAGCTATCAGAACGAGGTGGTCACCCACTTCAACAGCACTGCGATGCTGGTCAAGAAGCTGACCCAGAGCTATCAGGAAGTACAGGATCATCTCGCCGAGGGCGCCAACCGCCTGGCCCTGGACGAGCAGACCCGTCAACGCCTGATCGCCGCTTTGCACGCCGATGCCGCACAGGCACCGCGCGAACGCCTGACGCCGCCGCGCGATCAGGAGCCGCCACGCGACTACGCACCGAAAACCCCGAACTCACCGGGCATGCTCGATGAGCACTATGGCTTGAAGAAGTAATCAGCGGTTTGCAGAAGTAGTCAGCCTTCGCTGCAAACAAAAAGCCCCCGGACAGTGATGTGTCCGGGGGCTTTTTTGTGTCCGATGATTTGTGGCTGATTGTTATGCCCCCTTCGCGAGCAAGCTCGATCCCACAGGGTCAGGCGTGGAACACAAATTTTGTGTACACCATCACCACCTGTGGGAGCGAGCTTGCTCGCGAAGGGGCCGGCACGGGCCACACAAAAAAATGCCCGATCACCAGGACCGGGCATTTCTTCATTCAGGCATTCAGTTACGGATACTGCTGAACCGTACCCGGCTGTTGCTGCTGACCACCATACTGCTGACCCGGAATCGCCTTCAGGTTGACTTCAACGCGGCGGTTCTGCGCACGGCCATTGACGTCACCGTTGCTGGCAATCGGGTTATCCGGACCAGCGCCACGGGCCGAGAGGTTGGCACCGCTGACACCTTGCGAAGTCAGGTAGGTTGCCACGCTCTGCGCACGACGCTGGGACAGGTCCATGTTGTGCTGGCGGGCGCCGGTGCTGTCGGTGTAACCGACGATTTCGATCTGGTTCTGATTGAACTCTTTCAGCGAATTCGCCAGGTTGTTCAGTGGCTGATAGAAGCTTGGCGCGATGTTCGCCGAATCGGTGGCGAAGGTGATGTTGCCCGGCATGATCAGTTTGATCTGATCGCCCTGACGCTGCACTTCAACCCCGGTGTTGGCCATGCTGGCGCGCAGTTTTTTCTCTTGCTGGTCGGCGTAGTAACCGTAACCGGCGGCCGAAGCACCCACCACCGCCGCGCCGATCAAGGCACCCTTGCCACGGTTGTTGTGGTCGATGGCAGCACCCGCCAGGGCACCGGCCAAAGCGCCGAGACCGCCGTACTTGGCGGTTTTGCTCATGCCTTGCGAGCCACCGTCGGCCTGCCCCTGATTGTCATACGGGTTAGGTGAGGCGCAGCCGGCCAACATGGCCACAGCGGTAGCAACAATAATCAAACGAGGCGTGGTGAACATGAAGAGCTCCTGGTTTTTTCGCATTCTGTGTGGCAGCGGCCCTAGGCAATAGACCTTTGCGGGCGTTGGATCATGACAATGCCGAAAAATTCCGCCGCACACTCGTGACAAAATGTTTAGGCGCGCACGAACGGGTTTTCGCGCATTTCATCCCCAAGACGCGTGTCCGGGCCATGCCCGGTGATCACTGTTGCGTCTTCGTCCAGGGTGTACAGCCGCTGCTTGATCGATCGCACGATGGTCGCCTGATCGCCGCCCCACAAATCCGTGCGTCCTACGCCGCGACGAAACAGCGTGTCGCCGGCAATCAACAGCTTAGCCTCGGAAAACCAAAAACTCATGGAACCGGGTGTATGTCCCGGCGTATGCAGCGCCACACCGCAGCCGCAGGCCAGTTCTTCATCGTCGCTCAACCAGCGATCCGGCGACGGCACCGGGGTGTAAGGCACGCCGAACATCTGGCATTGCATCTCGAGGTTGTCCCACAGGAATTGATCCTCTTTGTGCAGATGCAGGGTCGCGCCGGTTTTTTCTTTCATCTGCCCGGAGGCGAGAAAGTGATCAAGATGCGCATGGGTGTGGATGATACTGACGACTTTCAGGCCGTGGGCATCGAGGCGCGCCATGATCAGGTCGGGATTGCCGCCCGGGTCGACGACGATGGCTTTTTTGCTGATCGGGTCGCCGATGATCGTGCAGTTGCACTGGAGCGGGCCGACGGGGAAGGTCTCGCGAATGAGCGCGAGCGCAGGGCTGGGAGCAGTCATGGGAAATCCTGGACGAACGGTAGTGGGGCTTGTTTCAGAATTCTACTTCACAAGCCGATACAGATCGCCCGGTCAGAATTTGACGCCACCAATCAGAAAATAGTGGCCCAATGATGTCAAACAATCTGGTTCTGGTGCAAAATCGCATTTTTTTGTAGCGGTCGCATTCAGGAAGGGCCGCAGCGCACTCAGGAAATTCCCCCATGCCTACGCCTATTACGTTCTCCTTCGCGTTCCCCGCCTCACTGACTGGCAGTGCTGTCGTCGACAGCCTGATTGCCGGTAAATACTGGCTGGGCTCCACTTGGCCATTGGGTGGGACGACCAGTCTGAGCTATAGCTTCATGGCTCCAGGAACCTCGTATTTCGCCACTAACTACAGTCCGAAAAACGAATATAACGCGCTGTATGAACTGACGTCCGCGCAAAAAACTGCGATCACCAGTGCACTGGGTGCATGGAGTGCCGTCGCCAACCTGACGTTCACGCTGACCAGCGACAACATCAACAATGTTGGCGACTTGCGTTTTGGTGGCTATCGGTTGATGGACAACAAAACCGCAGCATGGGCTTACTTTCCTGACAACCTTCCTGCCGCCGGTGACGTCTGGGTCGGCACAGAAACCAGCGACCCGAATCCAGGCAAGGGCACTTACGATTACATGACGTTCGTGCATGAAATTGGCCATGCGTTAGGCCTCAAGCACCCCTTCGATACCAGCGCCACCAACAAGACGCTGCTGGACCCATCACTGGACGACGTTCATTTCACAGTGATGAGCTACAACAGCAACTATTCCTATCAGCCGACAACACCAATGGTGCTGGACATCATTGCGATGCAGAGTCTGTATGGTGCAAACATGCTCTGGCAAACCGGCGACAACTCCTACAAGTGGGATGCCAACCAGTCGGTTTTTGAAACAATCTGGGACGCAGGTGGTAACGACACCATTGATGGCAGCAATCAACTGACATTTGTCGATATCAACCTCAATGAAGGCACCTACAGCACGATCGGCAAAGCATTCACCGATTTGAACAACAACACCCAGATCAATGACGGCCTAGCGATTGCTTTTGGCGCCAAGATCGAAAACGCCATTGGCTCGGTATTCAACGACACGCTGACAGGCAACGCGCTGAACAATGTTCTCAATGGTATTGAGGGCGCCGACACCATGGACGGCGGCGCCGGGAATGACACTTATTACGTCGACAACATCGGTGACGTGGTTATCGAGCGCGGTACCTCGGCGTCGGAAATAGACCTCGTCAACGCCGCCATCAGCTACACCCTGGGCGCAAATGTGGAGAACCTCACGCTTCTCTACGGTGGCAATATCAACGCCACAGGCAATGAGCTGAACAACACGCTCACCGGCAACAGCGGCGACAATATCCTCGACGGTGGTGCCGGTATCGACCGCATGATCGGCGGAGCCGGCAACGACACCTACATCGTCGACAACTCGGGCGACGTGATCGTCGAAACCAGCACCCTCGCCAGCGAAATCGACACCGTGCGTTCTTCGATCAACTGGGTACTGGGCGCCAACCTGGAAAACCTCACGCTGACCGGCACCGGCAATATCGCCGGTTATGGCAACGCCCTGGACAACGTGATCATCGGCAACGATGGCAACAACGAACTCAGCGGCCAGGGGGGGCTCGACACCCTGATCGGCGGTAAGGGCGACGACGCCTACCTGGTCGATCAAATCGGTGAGCTGGCGCTGGTCAAGGAACTGGCCAACGAGGGTACCGACACCCTTTATGTCACCTACGCTGCCACGGCGCAGACCAACACCGTCGACCTGAGCACCAGCAACCTGCAGAACTTCGAGAACGTCACCCTGCTCGGCGCCGGCCAGTTCAATATCATCGGCAACGACCTGAACAACACCCTGCTGGGCAACGCCGACGCCAACACCCTCAACGGTGGTGCCGGCGACGACTTGCTTGATGGTCGTGCAGGCGCCGACACCCTGATCGGTGGCACCGGCAACGACACCTACATCGTCGACAACTCGAGTGACGTGATCGTCGAAACCAGTACCCTCGCCAACGAAATCGACACCGTGCGCTCCTCGGTCAACTGGGTGCTGGGCGCCAATCTGGAAAACCTCACGCTGACCGGCACCGGCAACCTCGCCGGTTACGGCAACGCCCTCGATAACGTGATCATCGGCAACGATGGCAACAACGAACTCAGCGGCCAGGGGGGGCTCGACACCCTGATCGGCGGCAAGGGCAACGACGCCTACCTGGTCGATCAAATCGGTGAGCTGGCGCTGGTCAAGGAATTGGCCAACGAGGGCACCGACACCATTTACATCACCTACACTTCCACGGCGCAGACCAACACGGTCGACCTGAGCACCAGCAACCTGCTGAACTTCGAGAACGTCACCCTGCTCGGCGCCGGTCAGTTCAACGTAATCGGCAACGCCTCCAACAACACCCTTACCGGCAACAGCGGCGACAATATCCTCGACGGTGGTGCCGGTATCGACCGCATGATCGGCGGAGCCGGCAACGACACCTACATCGTCGACAACTCGGGCGACGTGATCGTCGAAACCAGCACCCTCGCCAGCGAAATCGACACCGTGCGTTCTTCGATCAACTGGGTACTGGGCGCCAACCTGGAAAACCTCACGCTGACCGGCACCGGCAATATCGCCGGTTATGGCAACGCCCTGGACAACGTGATCATCGGCAACGATGGCAACAACGAACTCAGCGGCCAGGGGGGGCTCGACACCCTGATCGGCGGTAAGGGCGACGACGCCTACCTGGTCGATCAAATCGGTGAGCTGGCGCTGGTCAAGGAACTGGCCAACGAGGGTACCGACACCCTTTATGTCACCTACGCTGCCACGGCGCAGACCAACACCGTCGACCTGAGCACCAGCAACCTGCAGAACTTCGAGAACGTCACCCTGCTCGGCGCCGGCCAGTTCAATATCATCGGCAACGACCTGAACAACACCCTGCTGGGCAACGCCGACGCCAACACCCTCAACGGTGGTGCCGGCGCCGACACCATGAAAGGTGGCGCGGGCAACGATACCTACTACGTCGACAATGCTGGCGACGTGATTGTTGAAACCAGTGCCTCGCTTGACGAAATAGACACTGTGATGTCGACATTGAGCTATTTCCTGGGCACCAACCTGGAAAATCTCACACTGCTGGGTACCGCAAACATCAACGGCACAGGCAATGAGCGAAACAATGTCATCACCGGCAACAGCGGTGACAATATCCTCGACGGCGGCACCGGTATCGACCGCATGATCGGTGGCACCGGCAACGACACCTATATCGTCGACAACTCGGGCGACGTGATCGTCGAAACCAGCACCCTCGCCAACGAAATCGACACCGTGCGCTCCTCGGTCAACTGGGTGCTGGGCGCCAATCTGGAAAACCTCACGCTGACCGGCACCGGCAACCTCGCCGGTTACGGCAACGCCCTCGATAACGTGATCATCGGCAACGATGGCAACAACGAACTCAGCGGCCAGGGGGGGCTCGACACCCTGATCGGCGGCAAGGGCAACGACGCCTACCTGGTCGATCAAATCGGTGAGCTGGCGCTGGTCAAGGAATTGGCCAACGAGGGCACCGACACCATTTACATCACCTACACTTCCACGGCGCAGACCAACACGGTCGACCTGAGCACCAGCAACCTGCTGAACTTCGAGAACGTCACCCTGCTCGGCGCCGGTCAGTTCAACGTAATCGGCAACGCCTCCAACAACACCCTTACCGGCAACAGCGGCGACAATGTCCTCGACGGTGGTGCCGGTATCGACCGCATGATCGGCGGAGCCGGCAACGACACCTACATCGTCGACAACTCGGGCGACGTGATCGTCGAAACCAGCACCCTCGCCAGCGAAATCGACACCGTGCGTTCTTCGATCAACTGGGTACTGGGCGCCAACCTGGAAAACCTCACGCTGACCGGCACCGGCAATATCGCCGGTTATGGCAACGCCCTGGACAACGTGATCATCGGTAACGATGGCAACAACGAACTCAGCGGCCAGGGGGGGCTCGACACCCTGATCGGCGGTAAGGGCGACGACGCCTACCTGGTCGATCAAATCGGTGAGCTGGCGCTGGTCAAGGAACTGGCCAACGAGGGTACCGACACCCTTTATGTCACCTACGCTGCCACGGCGCAGACCAACACCGTCGACCTGAGCACCAGCAACCTGCAGAACTTCGAGAACGTCACCCTGCTCGGCGCCGGCCAGTTCAATATCATCGGCAACGACCTGAACAACACCCTGCTGGGCAACGCCGACGCCAACACCCTCAACGGTGGTGCCGGCGACGACTTGCTTGATGGTCGTGCAGGCGCCGACACCCTGATCGGTGGCACCGGCAACGACACCTACATCGTCGACAACTCGAGTGACGTGATCGTCGAAACCAGTACCCTCGCCAACGAAATCGACACCGTGCGCTCCTCGGTCAACTGGGTGCTGGGCGCCAATCTGGAAAACCTCACGCTGACCGGCACCGGCAACCTCGCCGGTTACGGCAACGCCCTCGATAACGTGATCATCGGCAACGATGGCAACAACGAACTCAGCGGCCAGGGGGGGCTCGACACCCTGATCGGCGGCAAGGGCAACGACGCCTACCTGGTCGATCAAATCGGTGAGCTGGCGCTGGTCAAGGAATTGGCCAACGAGGGCACCGACACCATTTACATCACCTACACTTCCACGGCGCAGACCAACACGGTCGACCTGAGCACCAGCAACCTGCTGAACTTCGAGAACGTCACCCTGCTCGGCGCCGGTCAGTTCAATCTCATTGGCAATGCGTCCAACAACACACTGATTGGCAACAGCAGCAACAACACTCTGGATGGCGGTCTCGGTACGGACACTTTTACGGGCGGAGCAGGCGCGGACATTTTCAGGTTCAGCGCCCTCAATGATATGGGCAAAGATTCCAGCCGCGATGTCATTACCGACTTCAACAGCCTGCAAGGCGACAAAATCGACTTGAAACTCATCGACGCGAACTTGCTTCAGAATGGTCTCAATGGTTTTACATTCATTGGTTCGAATGAGTTTTCGGGAGCCGGGCAGTTGCGCTTCGTTGATCACGTTCTGTCAGGGAATGTCAGCGGCAACAGCGGGGCCGATTTTGAAATTCAACTGGTTGGCGTCAACAGCTTCAGCGCCAATGATTTGTTGGCCTGACGGAAAAGCGGACTTGCGAAGAAATAGATAAAAAACGCCCCGACTGGCTCGGGGCGTTTTTTTGTCGATGCTTTATGCCTAGCTCAGGACTCCGAGGGCCTTGGCCCGGGCCACGGCTTGAGTACGCCGCTCAACGCCCAGCTTGCTGTTGATATGGCTGGCATGGGTTTTCACGGTGTGCAGTGAAATGAACAGCTGTTCGCTAATTTCCTGATTGGAACAGCCCTGGGCAATCAAACGCAGCACCGCCAGCTCTCGGCTGCTGAGTTGTTCGGCTGCGGTGGACTCGACCACTGGCCGAGTCGCCACCAGCGGAAAATGCGCCAGTAACGGTTGTCCTGCCAGTGCCGGCGAAGCATGCAATTGGCTGCGCAACCAGTCCGGATGTTCTCTGATCAGTGCGTCAAACGGCTGCATCACGCCACCAGCCGCCGCTTCCAGTGCCTGACTCAAGGCCTTGCGTGCTTCCGGTTCGCGGCCTGTGCCCAGCAACAAGGCGACCTTTTGCGCCAGCGCCATTACACACAGCAACTGTCGACCGGTTTGTTGACCGTTTTCCAACAGCACATTCAACCGCCCTTCGGCGAGCATCGGCTGCCCTTGAATCACATCGAGCAGCGCTTGCTGCAGTTCGACATGCAATGGCAACTGAGGATGAAATTCCGGTGGCGCCGCTGCACGCTCGCCGGTATAGGTCTGACCAAGACGCGCCAGCCAGGCCTCGGCCAGATCGGTACGGCCCTGCATCAGCCACAGTTCGCATTTGACCAGGGTGATCATCGCCAGATAGTAGATCGGTGGCACATCCCAGATATGCATCAGGCGCTCGGCTTCGGCGAGTTCGGCAAAGGCCTTGGCAAACTCGCCTGAGCTGCCGTCCAGACGAGCGATCACGCAGTGGCCGATCAACACGCTGATATCACGACAGGCCCGCGCTTCGGCCACACCGCTCAGCAATCGAGTCCGGGCCTGCTGGGGTTGCAGGCGCATGGACAACAGAAAACCTTCGTACAGCGTCAGCCGCGCACGCACCGCATACAGACGTTGCGGGGACAGTCCACGCAACCGTTCCAGGCCCTGATGCACTTCATCCAGCGCACGCAGTATCTCGCCACGAGCCTGCAACACCCGCGCCCGGTCATAATGCGCCAAGGCTTCGAACAACGGATTGCCAACCCGCTGCGCCAGCTCGAGGGACTCACGGTTCAAACCCCGGGCGCGCCACAGGTCGCCGTCGGCGATTGCCAGATTGGACAGGGTCGACAAGCACATCAGGCGTTGCCCGTAACGTTTCACCGGCAGGCTTTCCAGCGCTTCGCTGCAATAGCGTTGAGTCAATTCACGATGACCACGCCCACGGGCGATGATCCCGCTGAGCGCCAGCCATTGTGCAAGCATCGACTTCTGCGCAGAGGCCGAAGGCGCCGGCAGGAAACGACTCAAATGACTGGCCAGCTCTTCAGCGGCATCCAGCTGACAGGCCAGCCCCAACGCCCAGCTATAGAGCACGATCAAGCGCGGCGTACTGATCAGCAGACTGTCGGGCAAGTCCATCTTCCAGCGCAACAACATGCCGACGTTCTGCTCGGCGAGCAGCTGTTCCTCGGACAGGTTCTGCACCAGATTCGCCGCCACATCCAGATGGCCGGCACGTAACGCCTGTTCGACCGCCTCATCGAGCAGGCCCTGCGCATTGAACCAGCGGCAGGCACGCAAGTGCAGCGTGGCGGCCGGCACTATCGCGCGAGCGATGGGCCGGCTGCGCAGCAGATCGGAAAACAGATGGTGATAGCGATACCAGTGCCCGTGCTCGTCCAGCGGCACCAGAAACACTTGATGAGCCAACAGAAACCGCAGGATTTCGCCGCTGTCGTGGGCTTCACGTACCGCGTCGCACAGTTCGCTGCAAAAGCGCTCCTGAGGGGCGGTGTCGTAGAGAAACGCTTGCACCTCGACAGGCAGGCAATCGATGACTTCTTCGAGCAGGTAGTCGCGAATCAGCCCTTCCCCGCCGTTCAGCGCTTGCGGCAATGCGGTCTCGTTGCCGGCTTCGGATGCCGCCAGCAACCAGAACCGCAGCCCGGCCACCCAACCTTCGCTGCGCTGAATGAGGTTTTCCAGAGCCTCACCCCGCAGCGACGTGCTATGCCGATCAAGCAGGGCCAGGGCTTCGTCATGGGTCAGTCGCAGATCCTGCTCGTGCAGTTCCAGCAGTTGCCGCGACAGGCGCAGACGCGCCAGATGCCAATCCGGGCGCTGACGACTGGTGACCATGACCAGCAAGCCATCGGGCAGATGATTGAGGAAGAACTGCAGGCAACGGTCGAGTACCGGGCCTTGGGCGAGATGGTAATCGTCGAGCACCAGCAACAGCGGCGCCGTCGGTTGCAGTTGCAGGGCCAACTCATCGAGCAAGCCGTCGAGCCACTCTTCGAAGGCAAAGGGCTGATGGCGCTGGCGCATTTTCAGCAGGCCAAGCGCGCGACTGCCCAGATCCGGAAAGTAATCCTGCAGCCCTTCCAGCAACCGCTCGAGAAAGCGCCCCGGATCGTTATCCCGTGGGCTCAATCCCAGCCACAGGCTTTGCCAGTGCGCCGGCAGGCTCTGACAAAATTCCACCGCCAGCGAACTCTTGCCGAACCCTGCAGGCGCGCAGACCAGCAACAGACGTCCACCGAGCCCGGCGCTCAGGCGTTCACACAGACGCGGTCGCAAAACGTAACCGTCGGGCAGTGGCGGGCGAAAAAAACGCCCGTCCAGTGTCGCGACGGCAGCGCTTGCAGGATCCGGAAGCGGGGACAGATCAGTCATGGCCGGCTCTTGTTTGAATGGCTGTTGGCGGCGTGGCAGATGTCCGCAGACTAGCCTTAAACGGCGTGCATATGAAGTTGTTGCTACAAATGGCTACAAAATCGCTACGCAAAAAAAACGCCCCGAACCAGTCGGGGCGTTTTTTCGAGGATGCGGCCTCGGGTCAAAGCTTAGCGGATACCGTCCTGGCCCAGGTTGCCCGGCTGGAATTCGCTTTTGGTGGCAGAGAAGCCGAAGTCATACGCCGATTTCTCTTCGTTCTTCATGCCCAGTGCCAGGTAGCGGCCCGATTGCAGGTCATACAGGGCTTCCAGCGCGTACCACGGAACCTGCTTGTCGTAGTAGTCCTCGGCATGCGCCTCGGCCACACGCCACAGCTGACCGCGACCGTCGTAATGGTCGATGACCGCTGCCTGCCAGGTGTCTTCGTCGATGTAGAAGTCACGTTTGGCGTAGATGTGACGCTGACCCGGTTTCAGGGTTGCCACCACGTGCCAGACGCGACGCAGCTCGTAGCGGGTCAGGTCCTGGTTGATATGGCCGGCCTTGATGATGTCGGTGTACTTGAGGGTCGGCGAATCGATCTTGTAGCTGTTGGAGGCAATGTAGATTTCTTTCTTGCCTTCAAGCTTCCAGTCATAGCGATCCGGCGCACCGTTGTACATGTCCAGGTTGTCGGAGGTACGCAAACCGTCCGCGGCAGTACCCGGACCGTCATAGGACACTTGCGGTGCCTGGCGCACGCGACGCTGACCGGTCGCGTAGACCCACGCCTTGCGCGGCTCCTTCACCTGGTCGAGGGTTTCGTGCACCAGCAGCACGGTACCGGCCAGGCGGGCCGGCGCGGTCACTTTCTGCTTGAAGTAGAACAGGATGTTGCCCGGGTTGGCCGGATCGTAGTCCTTCATCTTGTCGCGGAACACGAACTGGTCCTGGAAATACACCAGGCTGAACGAGCCGTTGGTTTGCGGGGTCGCCTGGGTCACCAGACGGGTCACGCTGCCCCCGCGATAGCGGGTGATGTGGTTCCAGATCACTTCCAGACCGCTTTTCGGAATCGGGAACGGCACAGCCGTGTCGAAGTTTTCCAGACCGTTGCCGCCAGCGACCAGATTGGTGGTGGTGGCGTTTTTCTTGATGGCGGCGAACACGCCATCCGGCACGGTCGAACCGCGATGGGACGGGTAGACCGGCATTTTGAAAGTGTCCGGATAACGCTTGAACATCGCGTACTGGCCCGGAGCGAGCTTGTCCTTGTACTGGTCGACGTTCTGCGCAGTGATGGTGAACAGCGGTTTTTCACTGCCAAACGGATCGGACAGGAAGCCCTTGCTGTCGACCGTGCCGGCATTTTTCGGCAGCGGTTTCCAGGCCGGGATCGAGCCGTCGGCGTTACCGGCCATTTCGGCGCCCATCGGGGTCAGGCTCTTGCCCAGCTTGTCGGCTTCGGCGGCGGGAACGGCCGCCATGACGCTGGTCGCCAGCAACGACAATCCCAGAACACCGGCGTGGAACAGACTCTTTGTTATTTTCATATGTATGTTCGTCCTGAAAAAACTCTGCTTAGAAGTTCACGCCAACGCTGAGGGCAACGAAGTCGCGATCATCCACTGTGCTGTAGTCGCCACCAAAGAAGTTGGTGTAGGCCAGACTCGCGGTGTAGGTGTTCTGGTATTCGGCATCCAGACCGAGGCTGATCGCTTTGCGACCTTCCTCGAAGTTGCCGCCAGGGCCTGGCGAGTAGCCTTTCACGTCGTGCGACCAGGCTACGTTCGGCTTGAGGTTCACACCGGCGAACACGTCGCTGTAATCCCAGATGGCGCGAGCGCGATAGCCCCACGAGGTGGCCGTGGTGAAACCGTCGTTGTTGCAGTTGCTGGAAACGTTATCGCGCGAAGCCCCCGGCCCGGCACCGTTGATGGTGGAGGTGTTGAGGATCTGCGAGCAGGTGTTGAGGCCGCCGGTCGATGGCAACTCACCCGGACCGAACACTGGGTCGCGGCCGTAACGGGCTTCGGATTTGCTTTCCAGGCCACCGACGTGGGTCACACCGACTTCACCTACCAGGGTCAGACGGTTGGCACCCATCACCTGATCGAAGAAGTGCGTCAGGGTGGTTTGCAGTTGGGTGATCTCTTTGCGGTTGTAGCCGTGCAGGTCCTGGCCCGGCACACCGTTGAGGATCGACGCATTGGTCAACGCGCCACCCAGCGGCCGCACGCCGGCGAACAGGATGTCGGTGGAGTTCAACTGCACCGGCGCATTCGGCCGGTAGCTGACCTCACCGCTCCACGCCGTACCGGTAGGCAGGGTGGTGGAGAAGCTCAGACCGTACAGGCGAATGTCTTCAGGGTATTCGATGAAGTATTCCGAGTTGCCCGCGACCACCAGCGGCCCCAGCGCCTGGAACGGCCCTGGCAACGCCTTGACGCCGTTATAGATCGACTGCGGCGCACCGGTGGCGCTGAAGATCGGCGCACGGCTGTGGTAGTTCATGAAGTAGGCACCGAACTCGGTGGCCAGCGGGTCGAACATGTACTTGGCAGACACGCCCCACTGCCCGCTGTCACGCGCGTTGCGGTTAGGCGAACGGCGCACCAGCACACCTTCATCGTTGACGTCGACGCCAGCGTTAGCCAACGGGCCGAGCGCGATGCCCGGAATCGTCGAACGCTTGTTCAGGACTCGCAGGTTGTCGTCGCAACCGGTGGTCACGATGTCCGGCTGCGAGAAGAACGTGCCGCAGTTGTCGGTCACGGTTTTCTGCCAGTCGATCTGGTAGAAACCTTCGGCCGAGAGGTTTTCGGTGATGCTCTGGGACACGTAGAACATGTTGACCGGGATCAGGCCTTCCTTGATCTCGGCACCCGGACGGCGGAACGCGGAAACGTCGATCGGGTTGATCGAGTTGATGCCGCCGCCGATGAAGGTACTTTCACCCCAGTTCACCACCTGCTTGCCCAGACGCACCGAACCTGGCTCATCGGCAATCGAGTAGTTGTGGTAAACGAAGGCGTCGAGGATCTGCCCGCCGGAAGAACGCGCCGCGACATCACGGTTGTGGTTGCTGACGTCCTTGTATTCCAGGTCCTGGTTCTGCAGCGCGAAGTCGTACCAGTATTTGCCCCGGACGAAGACCCCGGTGTCACCGTATTTCAGTTCGAGATCATGGATACCCTTGAAGATCTTCGAGAAGGCCTGGCCGCTCTTGAAGTTCAGGTGACCGTTGTCGGAAGTCTGGGACAGGCCCTTGCCGCCGTTGTTGACACCAATAAGATCCTTGTTCGGCTGCTGAGTCGAAATACTCATGCCCAGGGAGAGCGAGGAGTCGAACTGACCTTCGATTTCACCGACGTTGAAACTGACGCCGAATGCGGGCCCGGCGAGCGTAGAGGCAAGACTGACGGCCAGAGGCAGTTTAGCCCGGCGCCAGAACTGGTTTACTGATGTCATCGACGCTACTCCATGTGCATTATTGTTATGGCAGTGAGTACTTTTAAAAACGCCTGGAAGACCGGGAGCCAGTAGCCGCCCGACGTCACTCCAAAGTTGCATCGCCCCGTGTTGTGCGTGTGCCCCGTTCTTAAAAATCCTTGAGCGGACTATAGCCAGCAGGTGGTATTGCTTGATCCCTCTAAAGTGTGATTTGCAGCTGCCGGCCACTCTGGAACAGTCCTTTCGCCAGTCCGACACATGTCGGCCTCGCAAGGATGGCTGAAAATTTGAATTTAACAAGCCAAGCGCTTGCTTGGTGGGTCTGGCGCGCCGTTTTCGGCGCGCCAGCAGACGCTCAGAGCGTCGAGAGGAAGGTGCTGTTGTTGGCCTGCCATTCGGTGATGTCGAGGCGGATGCGCTTCTTGTCGAGTTTACCGACACTGGTCTTGGGAATTTCAGTAACAAGGGCGATCTGGCTCGGAATCGCCCACTTGCTCAGGTGCCCCAACTCCACGAATGGCTTGAGGTGTTCCTTGAGCTCGCGCGCGCCGATCACGTGCCCTTCGCGGATCACCAGCAGCGCAAACGGGCGCTCGCCCCACTGCGGATCGGCGATGCCCACCACTGCTACTTCACGTACCGCCGCGTGACGGCTGATCAGGTCCTCGAGGTCCAGCGAGGAAATCCACTCGCCGCCGGTCTTGATTACGTCTTTGATCCGGTCACGGATGTCGATCACGCCCATGCTGTCGAGTGTCGCCACATCACCGGTGTGCAACCAGCCACCAGCCCACAGTTCGGCGCCCTTCTGCGGCTCGTTGAAATAACCTTCGGTGAGCCACGGCGCACGCAGCACCAGTTCACCCTGGGTCTCGCCGTCGGCCGGGAGAAAGTTACCCTCGGCATCGACAATCGCCGCTTCGACCAGCGGCCCCGGCACACCGGCCTTGATCCGGTAAGTGGTGCGCTCGTCTTCGGTGCCGGCCATCAGTTCGTCATTCAGATGCGCGCATGAGACCAGTGGCCCGGTCTCCGACATGCCGTACGCCGCCGTCAGTTGAATGCCCCGGGACTTGGCGGTTTCATACAACGTGCGATTGAGCGCGCTGCCACCGATGACGATTTTCCAGCCACCAAAATCGGTGCCCTGCGCGCCTTTAGCGTTGAGCAGCATTTGCAGGATGGTCGGCACGCAGTGGGAGAACGTGACCTTCTCCTTGCGCCACAGCTCGACCAGGAATTCAGGGTCGTAACGCCCCGGATAAACCTGCTTGAGCCCGAGCATGGTCGCCACGTATGGCAGGCCCCAGGCATGCACATGGAACATCGGGGTAATCGGCATGTACACGTCGTTGGTGCCGAGCAGCCGCACGCTGTCGATCGCGCCCATGATGGTCGACACGCCCATGGTGTGCAGCACCAGTTGCCGATGGGTGAAGTACACGCCCTTCGGGTTGCCGGTGGTGCCGGTGGTGTAGAACGTGGTGGCGACCGAGTTTTCGTCGAAGTCCTGGAAGTCGTACTGCGTGCTGGCGGCGGCCAGCAGTTGCTCGTACTCGCCGACCAGGTTCGGCAGCTCGGCAGTCTTCTCCGGCAGATCGGTCAGCAGCAGGGTTTTCTCCACCGTGGTCAGGTGCGGCGCGATGGCCTGGTACAGCCCGACAAACTCGCTGTTGACCAGCACGAAGCGGTCCTCGGCGTGGTTCATGGTGTAGAGGATCTGCTCCGGCGAGAGGCGCACGTTGATGGTGTGGATCACCGCGCCGATCATCGGGATGGCGAACATGCATTCCAGGTAGCGATGGCTGTCCCAGTCCATCACCGCCACGGTGTCACCCGCCTTCACCCCGGCCTCCGTCAACACGTTGGCTAGCCGCGCCACGCGCTCGATCAGGGTCGGATAGCTGTAGCGCAACTGGTCTCGGTAGATGATCTCGCGGGTTTTCTCGTAACGGGCGCCGGACATCAGCAGCCGTTTGATCAGCAATGGATACTGGTAGGCCCCATCGGCCGGGGGAATGACGCGAGTCTGCAACATATGAATCCCTTTTCTGGCTGCACGGTGTTGGCGTAGAGAGCATTACTCTAGAGCCGTTATACCCCAGCCAAATCAGCCAAAGGAATGATTTGCAGAACCGTACAAATGCTAGCTTTGCGCCAGCATTTGCCGGTATTCAGCGCCGATCAGGCCGTTTGCCCTACAGCCGCTTCGGAAGGAATGCGTGGGAAAAACACGGCAGCGAGGAAGGTCAACGCGCCGAAACCCGCCAGAATCAAGTAAAGCCCGACAAAACCATGGCGCGGTTCGACATAGGCAATCAGCGGAATCGCCGTTGCGCTGGCGCCGAACGACAGGCAGTAACGCAGGGCGAAGACCCGTGACTGCCACTGCGGCGCAACGAAATTGGCGACCATCGAATCGTTCACCGTCACCTGACCGAACACCACGAACATGAACGCCGCACCGAGCACGATCACTGCCCAGCCATCGACATACGCCATGGCGTACAACAGCGGCGCCTGAAACAGCGTCAACACAATAAACGGCCATTTCAGGCTGACCCGGTGCAGCACCTGGCCGATGCTCAATTGCGCCACCGCACCGAAGGCGTACGCCAGGCTGACCACCACGCCAAGGGTTTGCGGCGAGGCGAACAAGTCATGCAGACGCTCCTGAAACAGCTTCGGGTAGGTCATGGTCGTGGCATTGAACACCACGCCGCCGGTGGCAATGGCCAGCGCCAGCACCGTGAACACCATGACCATCGAAATCCGTTGCCCCGCAACGCCTTTCAGGGCGGTGTGCGGACGCCGCGGGATCGGCTCCTCACGCACCTGCAAGGCAAAACCGATTCCCAGCACAATTGCCACCACCCCCGGTAACACGAACGCTGAACGCCAGCCGAACTGCGCCACCAGCAACCCGGTGATCAGCGCCGAAAACGCCACGCCAAGGTTGCCCCACATGCCGTTGATGCCGATCTCCCGCCCACGGTTCTGTGCATAAGCCACCAGCATAGCGGTGCCCACCGGGTGATAGATCGCTGCAAAAATGCCAATCAGGGTCAGCCCCACTACCAGCATCGTCGGGCCAGTGCTCAGCCCGGTGAAGATCGCCGAGGCGCCAATGCCGAAGAAAAACACCAGCATCATCTGCCGCCGACTCCAGTGATCACCTAACCAGCCAGCCGGTAGCGAGCAGGCGCCAAAGGCAATGAAGCCGCCCAGCGACAGGCCGATCAGCGCGGCGTAGTCGAGACCAAAAGCCTGGGTCATGCCGAGCACGGCGGCGGGAAAAATCAGCATGAACATGTGATCGATCACATGGGCGGCGTTGACATAACGTATGACGTTTCGAGATTGGTTCATGGCGGCACGCTTGTGTTTGTTATGGGCGGATGGTTGTCAGCGGCTCTATGCTAAGTTGGCGACAAAGCGCATACCTGCCAACCAAGTCATCGAATCAGACATGTTAATCACCCATTTCGAACACGGCCCGGTGAGTGCCTATCCCCGGGATTATCTGGACGGCGCACACCAGCCGCTGCACCTGCACCGCGAGGCGCAGTTGCTGTATGCCGTCAGAGGGATCATGCGCGTGGTCACCGATCTGGGTGCCTGGGTGATTCCGCCGAGCCGCGCGGTGTGGATTGCGCCACAAGTCGCACACGAGATATTCATGTCCGGCGACGTGCAGATGCGCTCACTGTTCATCGCCCCCGAGCTGTCACCGGCCAGCCTGCAACAGTGCTGCGTGCTGGCGGTAACGCCGCTGCTGCGCGAGTTGATCCTGCGCGCCGTACAGGGCCCGCCGCACGCGGACAATCCGCTGATCCAGCAGTTGATGCTGGAAGAACTGGCCAGCCTGGAAAACCTGCCGCTGCACATTCCGATGCCGACTGACCGGCGCCTGCAGAACATCTGTCTGGCGCTGCTGCACACACCCGATCACCCCAACACCCTGGAAGACTGGGCGCAACAGGTCGGTGCCAGCTCACGCACCCTGGCGCGGCTGTTCCAACGACAACTGAAGATGAGCTTCAACGCCTGGCGCCAGCAACTGCGCCTGATGGAAGCCCTGCCGCGCCTGCTCGCCGGGGACAGCGTGCAAAGCGTGGCACGGGACTTGGGTTACGGCAGCGCGCGGGCGTTCAGCGCGATGTTTCGCCGTTTGCTCGGGGAGAATCCGCGCGAATACCTCAACAACCTGAGCAAACTCAGCGAACTGTTGTAGGAATCGCCTCGCTCCCCTGTGGGAGCGGGCTTGCTCGCGAAAGCGGTCTTCCAGTCACCTCTGAAGTCGACTGATCCGACGCATTCGCGAGCAAGCCCGCACACACAGTTGATCGCGGTGCTTACTCAGTGCATCTCGGTGAACGCGAGTTTCACGCCGATGGCGATCAGCACCGCGCCCATGGTGCGGTCGAACCAGTGGCCCATGCGGGCGAAACCGGCACGCACGCGTTGCTGACTGAACAGCATCGCCACCAGGCAGAACCAGACAGCCGTCGCAACGGCGAGGTAAACCCCGTAACCGGCCTGCACCGCCAGCGGGGTGTGCGGGTTGATCACCACGGTGAACAGCGAGAGGAAGAACAGCGTGGCTTTCGGGTTCAGGCCGTTGGTGACGAAGCCAGAAGTGAAAGCGCCGCGCGCGGTACGTACACCGGCCTCCTTGTGCAGATCGTCAGTGACGGGTTTCGCCGGTTGCGCGCGCAAGGCCTTGAAGCCGATGTACAGCAGGTAAGCGGCAGCCGCCCATTTCAATGCGTTGAACAGCACGATCGACTGCGACACGATCAGGCCGATGCCCAACAGCGAATAGCCCACGTGCAGGAAAATCGCCGTGCCTACGCCCAATGCGGTCCAGGTGCCCGCGCGTCGGCCATGGGTCACGCTCTCGCGCACCACCACGGCAAAGTCCGGGCCCGGGCTGGCCACGGCCAGCAGATGGATCAGTGCAACGGTCAAGAACTCGGTCCAGTACATGGGGGCTCCTCTGGGGCAGCTTGGTCTATTAAAAAATCTGTAGGAAACGCAGTTACTGTGGTGAGGGGATTTATCCCCGACCGACTGCGCAGCAGTCGCAAACCCATTGCTTGCGGTGCGCCTGAAACACCCAAAAAAATGTTTTTGGGGCTGCTTCGCAGCCATCGGGGATAAATCCCCTCGCCACAAAGTTATTCACTTGGCGATGTATCGCATGAGACTTTCGGGCGCTGTGCGTAACCAATTGTTTCATCTGGTAGGCTCGGCAGATTACGCCTTCCGTTCACCGCACAAAAGGTACAGTTGATGACGAACCCGCGCCGCGCCGTATTCCTTGATCACCCGTCTCTGGATCTCGGCGATCTCGACCTCAGCCCGTTGCGCGCCTGCTTCAGCGACCTGCAACTGTTCGCCCAGACCTTGCCCGAACAGGTCAGCGAGCGCCTGCAAGGTGCCACCGTGGCGATCACCAACAAGATCCGTATCGACGCCGCCGCGATGGCCGCCAACCCCGATCTGAAGCTGATCCTGATCACCGCCACCGGCACCAACAACGTCGATCTGGAAGCGGCCCGCTCCCACGGCATCACCGTGTGCAACTGTCAGGGTTACGGCACGCCGTCGGTGGCGCAACACACGATCATGTTGCTGCTCAACCTCGCCACGCGCCTGGCTGACTACCAGAAAGCGGTGGGCGAAGGTCGCTGGCAGCAGGCAAAACAGTTCTGCCTGCTGGACTACCCGATCGTCGAACTGGAAGGCAAAACCCTCGGCCTGCTCGGTCACGGCGAACTCGGCGGCGCCGTCGCGCGACTGGCCGAAGCATTTGGCATGCGCGTACTGCTCGGGCAGATTCCGGGCCGCCCTGCCCGCGCGGATCGCCTGCCGCTGGAGGCGTTACTGCCACAGGTCGACGCCCTGACCCTGCATTGCCCGCTCAACGAACACACCCGGCACTTCATCGGTGCACACGAACTGGCGGCGATGAAACCCGGCGCCTTTGTGGTCAACACCGCCCGTGGAGGTCTGATCGACGAACAAGCCCTGGCTGATGCTTTGCGCAACGGCCATCTCGGCGGCGCGGCCACCGATGTGCTGAGCGTCGAACCACCGGTCAACGGCAATCCATTGCTGGCCGCCGATATTCCACGCCTTATAGTCACCCCGCACAACGCCTGGGGCAGTCGCGAGGCGCGGCAGCGCATCGTCGGCCAATTGAGCGAAAACGCGCAGGCGTTCTTCAGCGGTAAAGCGCTGCGGGTCGTCAGTTGATAAACTGCGGCACTTTTTTCCAAGGAGCAGTTATGGATCCGCGCAGTGAAGTACTGCTTCGTCAGCCCGAGTTATTCCAGGGTTCGCTGTTGTTGGCCGGTTTGCCCGCCGACGATTTGCTCGGGCGCCTGCCCAATGCGTTCGGCTGGTGCTGGCATGCCGGTGACCAGGCCGCACTCGATGTGCGCTTCGAAGGTCGCAGCCACTTTGGCGTGAACGTGCCGGAGCGCGAGTTCGACAGCGCCGTGGTGTTTTTGCCCAAGTCCAAGGATTTGACCGACTACATCCTCAACGCAGTGGCCGCGCGTCTGGCCGGGCGTGAGGTGTTTCTGGTAGGGGAAAAGCGCAGCGGTATCGAAGGCGCATCGAAACAGCTCAACCTGTTCGGCAAACCACGCAAACTTGACAGCGCGCGCCATTGCCAACTGTGGCAGGTCACCGTGGCCAACGCGCCGCAAGCCAAATCACTGGAAAGCCTGGCGCAGACCTATGAGTTGCCGCTGGCCGAAGGCCCGTTGAAAGTCATCAGCCTGCCGGGCGTGTTCAGCCATGGTCGACTGGATCGCGGCAGCGCCCTGCTGCTGGAGCATCTGGACAAACTGCCGAGCGGTCATCTGCTGGATTTCGGTTGTGGAGCGGGCGTGTTGGGCGCTGCGGTAAAACGTCGGTATCCGCACAATCAGGTCACTTTGCTCGACGTCGATGCGTTCGCCGCCGCCAGCAGTCGCCTGACATTGGCTGCCAACGGTCTGGAAGCGGAGGTGCTGACCGGTGATGGCATCGACGCCGCGCCGATGGGTTTGAACGCGATTCTGAGCAACCCGCCGTTCCATGTCGGGGTTCATACCGATTATTTCGCCACCGAAAACTTGCTGCGAAAAGCGGCGAAACATCTGAAAAACGGCGGCGAACTGCGCTTGGTCGCGAACAGCTTCCTGAAGTATCAGCCACTGATCGAAGAGCATCTGGGCGTGTGTGCGATCAAGGCTGAAGGCAATGGTTTCCGCATCTACCGCGCCAAGCGTGGCTGAAAATTAGCACTTGCCGAATGGGTTCTGCCTAGGCAGAATCCGCTCCGTCCTAGGGGAGTAGTCTCCCACGAGCGCCAAGCTCGTCCGGCATACGTCAACATACTTGATCCTCAGATCATGGCGTATGCGACCCAAGCGTCCGCACCAGACGGATCGCAGGGTTTGACAAGACCTATGACACGCACACCTTACCCGGGGCGGGAAGGCTGTACGTGTCATAGCCGTGTCGACCCGCCCCTTAGGAAATCCTGATGCTGGACTCATTACTCGTTCCCACCGCAATCGTTGCCTTGGCCGAAATCGGCGACAAGACGCAACTGCTCGCGCTGATTCTCGCCGCTCGCTTTCGCAAACCCTGGCCGATCATTGCCGGTATCGTCGCCGCGACCTTGGCCAACCACGCAGCAGCCGGTGCGGTAGGCGCCTGGTTCGGCAGTTTCTTCTCAGACTCGGTCCTGCACTGGATTCTCGCCGCAAGCTTCACCGCCACTGCCCTGTGGACCCTGGTCCCGGACAAGATGGACGACGATGAAGCCAGCACTGCGCGCAAGTTCGGGCCTTTCCTGACGACGCTGATTGCGTTCTTCCTGGCCGAAATGGGCGACAAGACTCAGGTCGCCACGGTGATGCTGGCGGCGCAATACCCTGAGCTGTGGCTGGTAATTATCGGTACGACGGCGGGCATGTTGATTGCCAACGTGCCGGTGGTATTGGCGGGTAATTTTGCCGCGGACAAATTGCCGCTGACCTTGATCCGTCGCCTGGCGGCTTCGGCGTTCTTCATTCTGGCGATCGTTGCGGTGTACAAGGCGATGCAGAGCAGTGGCTGGGTTTAACTTCATCTACTGAACTACCCACAACCTGTGGCGAGGGGATTTATCCCCGATGGGGCTGCGAAGCAGCCCCAAACCTAAACTGCGGTATGCCTGACACTCTGAGACATCAGGTTTTGGGCGCGCTTCGCACCCCATCGGGGATAAATCCCTTCACCACAATCAATCCCATCAGGCACAGGAACTGCGACGGACTCAGGATTTCGGGGCTTTCTCGTACAGCGGCATGACCTTCGGAATCGCCGCCTGCAACGAGGCGATCCGGCTGGCCGAAGCCGGGTGGGTACTCATGAACTCTGGCGGTGCGCCTTCCGAGGCCTTGCTCATCTTGTTCCACAGGGTGATCGCGGCATTCGGGTTGTACCCGGCGCGGGCGGCCAGTTCGAGGCCGATCAGGTCGGCTTCGTTTTCGTTGGCGCGGCTGTTGGGCAAGGTCATGCCGTAGTTGGCGACGGTGTCGGCCAGCGCCAGACTGTCCTGACCCAGACCGAACAACGCGCCAGCGCCCTGCTTGGCCATTTCGATCCCGTAAGCCTTGGACATCGCTTCACGACCGTGCTCGCGCAGGGCGTGGGCGATTTCATGGCCCATCACTGCGGCGATTTCATCGTCGGTGAGTTTCAGGCTGTCGATCAGCCCGGTGTAGAAAATGATCTTGCCGCCAGGACCGCAGTTGGCGTTGAGCTCATCGCTCTTGATCAGGTTGACCTCCCACTGCCATTGCGCGGCATCGGGGCGGAAATTCGGCGCCTGGGCGATCAGCCGGTTGGCAATCGCCTGAACCCGCTTGGCCTCCGGGCTGCTCTTGTCCAGCACGCCTTTGCTCGACGCTTCGCCAACGGTCTTCTGATAGGACTGGGCATACATCTGGTCGACCTCTTGCGAGGACAGCATGCTGAACATGTACTGCTTGCGCTCCACCCCCACGGCTCCGCCGCTGGTGGTGTTGACTGACTGACAACCGGCCAGCAACAGCGCTGCGCTCAGTGCACTTACAACCAATGTCTTGTTCATTCAAAAGCTCCCTGAAAACATGCGCGTATCCTAGGCGGGTAATTGTATCGACGCCAGATACAACAGACGTGTTGCAGTGTCTTTTCGACGTTTCCCACCACCCCTGTCGTAAAAAATTCACAGCGACCGGCGAACCCGCTACCACTGCGTCGCACACCGATCCATTTGCGACATCCCCCGCCCCATTGTTCCGCTCAGCACTCATGGCGCAATGCCTGCTGCCGATACAACAGCGCAGACGTCCTCTTGCGTGCGGAGCTCCCATGAAGTTCAAGTCGATCCAGTTTTCCGTCGCCGCCCTGGCCGGCGCCATTGTCCTCAGCGTGGTCGCCGCGCTGGTGCTGTACGCGCTGTTTTCCGGCGCCCGTACGCAAGAGATGGTGCAACAGCGCACGCAGGCGCAGTTCGAGCAAGTCATCGAACAACGCCTGACCTCGCTGGCGCAGACCCAGGTCAGCCAGATCCAGCGCGAACTCGAAGCGCCGCTGCTGATTGCCGGCGGACTGGTGCGCGTCAACGCCCTGCTCGGCACGCCGGGCGCCGATGGTCAGCCGCGCCTGACCGTCAGCCGCAAGCAGTTGATCAGCCTGATCAAAGAGAACGTCGAGAAGAATCCGAAGATTCTCGGCACTTACATCGGCTGGGAAAAGAACGCACTGGACCACAATGACGCAGCCTACGTCGGCACCAGCGTGGTGGGTATCGACGCAGCCAACGGGCGCTTCCTGCCATGGTGGTTCCGCAACGACGACGGCACCCTCGGCCTGGACAAACTGGCGGACGTCGACGACCAGAAAGTCCTGTCCACCGGCGTGCGCGCCAGCGAATACTACCTGTGCTCGAAAGAGAGCAAAAAATCCTGCGTGATCGATCCGGCGCCGTACAAGGTCGGCGACAAGATCGTCATGCTCGCCTCGTTCATTGAGCCGATCATGCTCAACGGCGCATTCCAGGGCATTGTCGGCGCCGACCTGTCGGTGAACTTCATCCAGGACATGCTCCTCGGCGCCAACCAGAAACTCTACAGCGGTGCCGGGCAAATGGCCCTGATCGGCGGCAACGGCCGGATCGTTGCCTACACCAAGGACCCAAGCAAGTTCGGTGAGAAGGTCAGCGACATCCTCGACGCCGAGCAGATCGCCAACATGGCCAATCTCAAGCGCGGCGAAGTCACCTACTCGGTCAACAAGGACAAGGGCCGCATCGAGTTGTACCTGCCGTTCGGCATCGGCCAGACCGACGCCCGCTGGACCTTGATGCTGCAATTGCCGCTGAACGCAGTGATGGCGGATCTGCAGAAGCTCCAGGCCGACCTCGATGCCCAGCGCAAATCCGATACCTTCGGCATGGCCATCGTCGGTCTGATCATCGCCGGCGTCGGCCTGCTGGTGATCTGGCTGGTCGGTCACGGCATCGCCCGACCACTCAAGCAAATGGTCGCCATGCTGGATGACATCGCCAAAGGTGAAGGCGATCTGACTCGTCGCTTGAGCAGTGATCGCAGCGATGAGCTCGGCTCGATTGCCAAGGGCTTCAACACCTTCCTCGCCAAGTTGCAGGCGATGATCACGCAGGTGGTGACGTCGGTGCAGAGCGTCAGCGATTCCTCTGAACACACCGCCGACATCGCAATTCGCACCAACATCGGCATTCAGAAACAAATGGCCGAGATCGATCAGGTCGCCACCGCCGTGCAGGAAATGACCGCGACTGCGCAAGACGTCGCGCGCAACGCCACCCAGGCCGCGCAAGCCGCCAGCCATGCGGATCAGGCCGCAGGGCAAGGCATGCAGATTGTCCGTGACACCTCGAATTCGATTGGCGTGCTGGCGGTGGAAATCGGCAAAGCCGTGGAGGTGGTGCAGGCCCTGGCCAAGGACAGCGAGAACATCAACGCGATCCTCACCGCGATTCGCGGGATCGCCGAACAGACCAACCTGCTGGCGCTGAACGCGGCGATCGAAGCGGCGCGTGCCGGCGAACAAGGGCGCGGTTTTGCCGTGGTGGCGGACGAGGTGCGCAATCTGGCGCAGAAGACCCAGAAGGCCACCGAAGAAATCCAGAGCATGATCCAGCAACTGCAACAGGGCACCCGCGATGTCGTGCGGGTCATGGAAGACAGCCAGAACCGTACCGATGAAAGCGTGCAGCACGCGGCGAAAGCGGCTCAAGCGCTGGAAACGATTACTCAGGCGGTGTCGGTGATCAACGACATGAACACGCAGATTGCCAGTGCGGCCGAAGAACAGAGCGCGGTGGCGGATGACATCAACCGCAATGTGATCAACATCGGGCAAGTGGCCAATGAAGTGGCGGGCGGTGCGGATGAGTCGAGTTCGGCGAGCGCGGATTTGACCAAATTGGCTGAGCAGCAGCGGCGGTTGATCAATCAGTTCAAGGTCTGAAAAGCGAAAAGCACCCTCACCCCAGCCCTCTCCCGGAGGGAGAGGGGGGCCGACCGAGTTGTCTCCTGTCATACATCGACCTGAAATAACCAGTCGATTATGGATTCAAAGCAGAGCGTTCAAGTCGGTGTATTTCTTCAATATCCCCCAATCGGTCCCCTCTCCCTCTGGGAGGGAGAGGGGGCCGACCGAGTTGTCTCCTGTCATACATCGACCTGAAATAACCAGTCGATTATGGATTCAAAGCAGAGCGTTCAAGTCGGTGTATTTCTTCAATATCCCCCAATCGGTCCCCTCTCCCTCTGGGAGAGGGCTAGGGTGAGGGGCTTTTGATCTACAGGCTTTAACCCGGGGTCAAACACTCCGGCCCATTGAGTTTCGGATCATTGATCAGATTCGCCAACACCCGCTCACGCAGCGCCGCCGGTTCACTGGCCAGCAAACCCTGCAACACATGCAACGGCGTCTCCGGATCCAGCCACGCCGCCTGCCCCGCCTCATCGAGAATCAACGGCCGGCGCTGGCTCGACGCCGGTTGGGTAATCACCGCCGTACTCAACCAGACCTGTTCCTGCACCGGATACGCCTCCCAGATCGCCGCAAAAAACAATGACGAGCCCTCCCCCGGCGTCAGCCAGAACGGCCGCTTGCGCTGGGTCCCGCGCCATTCGTAAAAACCGTTGGCCGGCAGCAGGCAGCGGCGCAGACGCAAGGCTTCGCGGAACATAGGTTGCTCGGCCACGGTTTCCGCCCGGGCATGTGCCGGTGTTTTCGACAGATCGGTCAGCCACGGCGGCGTCAGGCCCCAACGGGCGCGGGCCAGCGAGCGCGTGCCGTCGGCCTCGGCACGCAGCATCAACACCGAATCATTGGGGGAAATGTTCCACTGCGCCTGCTGATCGGCGGGAAAACCAGGCAGGGCCGCGAAGTCGCGGTTCCAGCGAAACAGGGCATAACGTCCACACATGGGGCAACACGACTCAGAAGTAAAACGAACGCCAGCCTAACAGACCAGCGTGCCGGGGAAGCTCTCCGGTTCATCGCCGGGCAGCGGCAGCGCGGCATTGTACGCAGTGATCAGCTCGCGGGCGTACTCGGCCTGATCGTTATCGACCGACAGGCCGAGCAGGCCGAAAATCGGCAACTCACCCGTGCCGCCGAGCAGATCCCGGCCCACCAGGTGCGCCTCGATGCCTTCGCTGGCGAGCATGCCCTTGAGCATTTCGCCTTCCATCAGGTTTTCCGGCTCGTAGATTCGCTGCATGCGCGCCCCTCACTCGTTTTCGCTGTGGACTTCGAGCATCCATTCCCGACCATCGGTTTGCAGCGTGAACTTGATCGGCCTGCAGCACACAGGGCAGTCCTCTATGTAGGTCTGATCCCCGGCCGACAAATCCAGAACAGCTTCAGCTTCCTCACCACAATACGGACATTCGTAGCGCTCGGTTTCCAGCATCACGGTCTCCCAGGTGACTTGTGCGTATAATCGCCGGTCTATTTGCAGGGCTATTTTTGTCTGGCTACTTTTTCAGACCGTGCCCCGCGGGTTTTCGATCAAATCCTTTACTTACCCTAGCCGTTTCCAACAAGAGAGCATGATGGGCGAATTCGATGCCATCCGACCTTACGACGACAGCGAAGTACCTGTGGTACTGGCAAGACTGCTCGGCGACAAGGCGTTTCTAGATATCCTCACCCACTTCCGCTTCCCGCGTTTTGCCGGTGCCTTCGGCTGGATGCTCAAACCACTTATAGCCCATCGGCTGCGTCGTGAGTTCGCCGACGTGACATCGGTGGCGACTTTGCAGGACAAGGTCGAGTCCTACGTCGACCACACCATCGAGCGCGCCACCGACGGCGTGACCTACACCGGGGTCGAGCAATTCAAGTCCGGCAGCGCTTATCTGTTCATCGCCAACCACCGCGACATCGTGATGGACCCGGCCTTCGTCAACTACGCCGTGTACCACGCCGGCCTGCCGACGCCGCGCATCGCAATCGGCGATAACCTGCTGCAAAAGCCGTTTGTCAGCGATCTGATGCGCCTGAACAAGAGCTTCATCGTTCATCGTTCGATCACCGGCCGTCGCGAGAAGATGGCCGCGTATCAACTGTTGTCGGCGTACATCAACTATTCGATCCGCAACGATTGCGCCTCGATCTGGATCGCTCAGGCCGAAGGCCGGGCCAAGGATGGCGATGACCGCACCGAGTCGGCGATCCTCAAGATGTTCCACATGAGCCGCAAGGACGAGCCGTTCGGCGAAGTCATCCAGTCGCTGAACCTGACCCCGGTGTCGATCAGCTACGAATACGACCCGTGCGACCAGGCCAAGGCCCGCGAACTGTACATCCGCGCCACCACTGGCACCTACGTCAAGGCGCCGGGCGAGGATGACGTGAGCATTGCCAAGGGCATCACCGGCTACAAGGGCCGGGTGCACGTGAACTTCGCCGCGCCGATCACCGAACTGTTCGAAGACACCAAGCAATTGGCAGTCGAGATGGACAAGCAGATTCTCGGCGGTTATCGCCTGTTCCCCGTGCATTACCTGGCGTACGCGCAGTGGGCCGATGCCGATCCGCAACTGAACGTGCCAAAAGCGGCCGAGGTGTTCCCGGCCGACGAACTGGCCAAGGCACAGGAAGAATGGCAGAGCCGGCTGGACGCCTGCCCTGAAGAGCACCGTCCGTATCTGGTGCTGCAATATGCGACGCCGGTGCGCAATCAGTACCGCGTAAAAGCTGGGTTGCCGCTGTAGAACCTTTGGCAAATCCGATTGTGGCGAGGGGGTTTATCCCCGATGGGGGTGCGCAGCGCCCCCTCTGTTTCCATCTGGAAAAAAGCATGGGCCTGCTGCGCAGTCCATCGGGGATAAATCCCCTCACCACAAAGGCTTGCGTTGCTTTTAGTAGCGGGTGCTGACCCACGAGACGATCAGGGCCAGGCCGAGGCAGGCAAAACCAAAACGGTAGAAGAACCGGTTCATGCGCAACGTCGCCCAATCCAGTATCGGTTCGGCGTTCGGTTGGGCCTGGCGCTGGGCGGCGATGCTGGCCATGGCACGTTGTTCACGACGGCGGGTCGCGTGCAGCAGCCAACTGCCCGGGAAGGCCAGGGCCAGCGCCAGCAGGTTTATCAATTTGGCGGGATGGGCGGTAAACAGCGTCATCAAGTGCAGCGACATCACAGACCTCGGAACTGAATCGGTGTGGCAGACGCCCGTTCGACGACTGCGGCGCGGATTCTACCCAAACCCTCTTCCATCGCCCTAGCCTTTGCGACAAATAACCTGACAATCGACCGATGGCTGTCCTGTGTCACGGCTTCGTCATTTGGATCGGCCACCATGCGCGCCTCGAAACACACATGGAACGCGACATGCTTCACGCAGAAAACCAGGATCGCCTGTACCTCATCACCCCGACCGACGAACAGCAGAGCCTCGTCGGCAGCCTCGCCTTCAATGTCCAGGATCGCCATTGGCTGGTGTATTGCGCCCTCGGCGGGCATCAGCATGCGGATTTGCCCGAGACCGATTTGCTGACGGGCGTGAGCGTTCTCGACTTCTATTCACAAGCCGCCTGAAACACCGTTGCCCCCTGTAGGAGTGAGCCTGCTCGCGAAGGCGGACGATCAGGAACCATTGATGTTGAATGTTAAATTGCAATCGCGAGCAGGCTCACTCCTACAGGGGCAGCGTTGAGCCTGACTTAACAGTGAGTATGAAAAAGCCCGGGGCCATCGCTGGCACCGGGCTTTTTTACATTCGCCAAAAAACTTACTCGGCGAGGATCTGACCCACGGTCGGGTCCTTGAACAGACGGGTCAAGGCGTCGCTCAACACATCGCTGACCAGCTTGGTGTTGGTTTCCTGGTTCGGCGCCATGCCGAAACGCTGGTCCAGCGAAGCGCCGTAACGGCCGCTGTAGCGACGGTTGCCGCTCTGCACGTCGGAACGGAAGGTCGCGCCGATGGTAGCTTCGGTCACGTACATGCCCTCTTTGGGCGACTGGTACTTCAGCTCGGTCAGGGTCACGGTCAGCTGCGGCGCGTTCATCGCGTTGCTGGTCGGGGTGAAGCCGAGCAGACGCACGGCGGCTTCAGCCTGAGCCTGCAGCTTAGGCAGGATTTGCTCGCGCTGTACGGTGATAGCGCTGGTTTCCGGGTACAGGCCACCACGGGTACCGAGGGTTGGCGACGGACGACCGTCAACCACGCGCACCACCACTTGCTGACCGTGGCCGACCGGCGCCAGCTGTGTGGTCAGCTTCGGTTCCGGGCTCAGTTGTTGCGGGCTGTGGGCGCAGCCAACCAGGGTCAAACTGGTCACAGTGATCAAACCGAACAACAGGCGTTGCAACATGCTCTTTTCTCCAGAATCAGGCACAAACAGGCCGGCAGTATAGCGGTGGGCCACTGCGGGTCACCAGCACTCGACAGTGAATACTCAAATGTCTGACAAACCCTTGGGAAAGCGGTTCCTGTCACAGATTATTCACCGCCCATACACCTTGGCGTCACGGCTGCCTGGCAAGCTTCAAAGCAGTCCTCCAACAAGGTACTCGCCATGCGTTATCTGATCTCGTTGTTCGCCCCACGTCCGCTGCACCGCAGCTTTGCCCTGCTCGACCGCAACGGCCATTGCCAGGCATTCAAGCAGTGCAGCCTGCAGCCAATGGGCGACGGCTGGGTGGAAATCGAAGAAATCCGCCTCAACTGGTTGCACCAGCCACTGCCCGCCAGCGCCCGCGTCATACCGTCGCAGCCCCGCGCACGGGTACAGGCGATGTTGAGCATCTGACCGGATGCCTAATAAAAGTCATTAAACACGAGCAACTGCCCGCATTTCTTCGATACAATCTCCCCCCGATTATAAGGACGTCTCCTGATCGGGCCCCGCAACAGCGTCAATGCGCTTGCATCGACATCAAAACCGCCCACAGAGAGCCGCCCACACAGATCGAGTGAAGTTGGCGCGCTTGCCTGTTCTTCCGGCAAAAACCCCCGCTTTTCGCGAATCTGCAGAGCTGTCATGACGCTCGGCCACCGCTTCTTTTTGCCCTTGCGGGCAGGGTGCCAAGCCTGGACAGCCCTTTTTTGAGGTTCACGTCTTCAAAAGAGCGTGAAAAAAACGGGTTTTCACAACTTCACAAGAGTGTGGCGAGCAAATGAAAAGTTTTGCGTCTGAACATGCACCATTAGCGTCTGAAACAGCCCAACGACACAGGACCGGGTATACCTCGAATATCGGAGCCTGAAGCCTGTCCGCTACGGATTTGGTTGCACAAAAACGGATGTCTCGACCATAAGTCGAATTGCCAGCTGCGTGCTGAAATGAGTTCATGGAGCTCTTGAAAGCCAAGCCGCATACATCCGTCGAAGTTGCGAAAAATTGCGAAGATTCGGACATGGCGAACCTGACCATGGATAGCCTGGACACCACTGACCTGTCCCGGAACGCCTGGCAGCCATGCCGACAATTTGGTGCTGCAGATTTTGGAGACGCGTTAAATGGCGCATAACGAAGCAGTCGACGTAGTTCTGGTTGGGGCCGGCATCATGAGTGCCACCCTGGCAGTGCTGCTCAAAGAGCTCGACCCCGCGATCAAGCTGGAAGTCGTCGAGCTGATGGATTCCGGTGCTGCGGAGAGTTCCAACCCTTGGAACAACGCCGGTACCGGCCACGCAGGTCTGTGCGAACTGAACTACACGCCGCAGGCCGCTGATGGCACCGTCGACATCAAGAAAGCCGTACACATCAACACCCAGTTCGAGGTGTCGAAGCAGTTCTGGTCGTACCTGACCAAGAAAGGCACGTTCGGCTCGTGCAAATCCTTCATCAGCCCGGTGCCGCACCTGAGTTTCGTCCAGGGCGACAATGGTGTGTCCTTCCTCAAGTCACGCTTCGACGTGCTGCACAAGCATCACGCGTTCTCCGACATGGAGTACACCGAAGACAAAGCCAAGATGGCCGAGTGGATGCCGCTGATGATGCCGGGCCGCTCGCCGGACGAAGTCCTCGCCGCGACCCGCGTGATGAACGGCACCGACGTCAACTTCGGCGCCCTGACCAATCAGTTGCTCAAGCACCTGACCAGCGCTCCGGATGCTCTAGTCAAATACTGCAAGCGCGTGACCGGCCTCAAGCGTAACGGCAGCGGCTGGACCGTCAGCATCAAGGACGTCAACAGCGGCAGCAGCCGTGAAGTCGACGCCAAGTTTGTCTTCCTCGGCGCTGGCGGCGCCGCGCTGCCGTTGCTGCAGGCTTCTGGCATCGAAGAAAGCAAAGGCTTCGGCGGCTTCCCGATCAGCGGCCAGTGGCTGCGTTGCGACAACCCGGAAGTGGTCAAACAGCACCAGGCCAAGGTTTACAGCCAGGCCGCTGTGGGTTCGCCACCGATGTCGGTGCCGCACCTGGACACCCGCGTGGTCGACGGCAAGAAGTCCCTGCTGTTCGGGCCATACGCCGGTTTCACCACCAAGTTCCTCAAGCATGGCTCCTTCATGGACCTGCCGCTGTCGGTTCGCGCCGGCAACATCGGGCCGATGCTGGCCGTGGCGAAAAACAACATGGACCTGACCAAGTACCTGGTCAGCGAAGTGATGCAATCGATGGAGCAGCGCCTGGATTCCCTGCGTCGCTTCTACCCCGAGGCGAAAGCCGAAGACTGGCGCCTGGAAGTGGCCGGCCAACGGGTGCAGATCATCAAGAAAGACCCGAAGAAAGGCGGCATCCTGCAGTTCGGTACAGAACTGGTCGCGGCCAAGGACGGCTCCCTCGCCGCCCTGCTCGGCGCTTCGCCAGGCGCTTCGGTAACCGTTTCGATCATGCTGGAACTGATCGAGAAGTGCTTCCCGGCCAAGGCCAAGGGTGAGTGGGCTGGCAAACTGGTCGAGATCTTCCCGGCCCGCGAGAAAGTCCTGGAGACCGATGCTGCGCTGTATCGCAAGATCAACACGCAGAACAACATCGCGCTGGAACTGGTTGAAGAAAGCAGCGAGACCCCAAGCTTCGCTTGATCACGCCGCATAAAAAACGCCCCGTACTCAGTGAGTGCGGGGCGTTTTTTTTAGTCAGCCACAGAATCTATGGTGTGAGTGACATCGCTTTCGCGAGCAAGCCCGCTCCCACATTTTGATCTCTGTTGCCACACATCTTGTGTACACCGGAGATCCACCGTGGGGGCGGGCTTGCTCGCGAAAGGGCCAGAGCCAACACCACCCGATCCGGAAAAAATCTGTTGAGCCAACTATCAGGTGCGGGACTTTTCGATCAGCTCGATGTAGTCCGGCGCGTTGCGTTGATCCGCGATCAGCTCAACGAAGGTCTTGCCCTGCTCGTCCTTGCCATCCACGTCATAACCGGCAGCCACGAAGAACGTCAGAAACCGCTCGAAGTCATCGATGCGCAGACCACGGTAAGCCTTGATCAGTTTGTGCAGCGACGGCGAAGTGGCGTCGACCGGCTCAAAATCGAGGAACAGCTTGATCTGCTCATCGCCGATCTCGTCACCAATCACTTGTTTCTTATCTTTACGCATTGCCGACTCCAGCTCGCAGACATGACACGGGGCGGGCAGTTTACCCCTGCCCGGGCACAAGGCTCAACGCGCTCGAACGGCCCCGGTGTGCAAATCGGCCCAGATATGGCCGTTGGCGTAACCAAGGAACTGCACATAGACGGTGTCGTTGCGCAGCAGATCGATGATCACCCGGTATTGGGCCTGTGGATAAAACAACGTCAGGGTTTTGCTCTTGTCGTCGTAGACCGGTTTTTTCAGGCTTTTGCTTTCGCCATCGAAGTTGACCAGGACCTGAGTGATGCTCGCGCCCTTGTTCAAGGACTTGCCCCTGAGGCGGATCATCAGTGGCGAGGTGACCGGAATCGGCTGTTGATTGGACTGGCGTTGCGCGCCGACGACCACGGAGTAATCGGTGACTTGCAGCAATTGTTGCTGTTCAGGTTCCACATCGCGCAGGGTCAGGTCGTCCGGCGGCAGGAATTGACTGTGCATCGGCGCAGCAAAAAGCGGCAGGCTGAAGGTCAGCAACAGGGCGGCAAAGCTGCGGATCAAGAGGCTCATGACAGGCTCCGGAGGCGGGGCCGCGCACTCTAGCATGGGTATCGAGGATGAATCTGCACACCCAAAACAACTGTAGGAGTGAGCCTGCTCGCGATAGCGTCGTATCAGTCAACATCAACGTTGCTGACAGACCGCTATCGCGAGCAGGCTCACTCCTACAGGGGATGCTGCGGGGTTCTTACATGCCTTTAACGGCAAAGATCCCGTTGGCGTTGCGCCAGTAGCCTTTGTAGTCCATGCCGTAACCGAAGATGTAACGGTCGATGCACGGCAGGCCGACGAAGTCTGCTTTCAGGTCAGGACGCGCCTTGCGGTCGTGGTCCTTGTCGATCAGCACGGCGGTGTGCACTTTGCGCGCGCCGGCGTGTTTGCAGAAATCGATGATCGCGCCCAGGGTGTGACCTTCATCGAGGATGTCGTCGATGATCAGCACGTCGCGGTCGATGAACGAGACTTCCGGCTTGGCTTTCCAGAACAGGTCGCCGCCGCTGGTTTCGTTGCGATAACGAGTGGCGTGCAGGTAGGACGCTTCCAGCGGGAATTGCAGGTGAGTCAGCAGTTTGCCGGAGAAAATCAGCCCGCCGTTCATCACGCAGAACACCACCGGGTTGCTGTCAGCCAGTTGTTCGTTGATTTGTGCACCGACGCGGGCGATGGCGGCCTCGACTTCAGCTTCGGTGTACAGGCAGTCAGCCTCTCGCATGATTTGACGGATATGCTCGAGATCAGCGGACATGGCACTCTCCAGGGGGGGATGTTTTCGGAAAAGCGGGCAAAGGTACGCATCCAGCGAGGCCGAATCAAGCCTTTATGGACTAACGTACAGAATGTCCTATAGGACATCACCCTCGGATAGATTAATCTAGGCCGGTTTTTTTGCCCGCCGCCGGAGTTTTTCCATGCCCATCCTCGAGATCCGCCATCCGCTGATCCGCCATAAACTCGGCCTGATGCGCCGCGCCGATATCAGCACCAAGAATTTCCGTGAGCTTGCTCAGGAAGTCGGCGCCCTGTTGACCTATGAAGCTACAAAAGATTTGCCGCTGGAGTCCTACGATATTGCAGGCTGGTGCGGCACCGTGTCGGTCGAGAAAATCGCCGGCAAGAAGATCACCGTCGTGCCGATCCTGCGCGCCGGTATCGGCATGCTGGAAGGCGTACTGAGCCTGATCCCGGGTGCCAAGGTTTCCGCCGTGGGCGTCGCCCGCAACGAAGAAACCCTGCAAGCCCACACCTACCTGGAAAAACTGGTTCCGGAAATCAACGAACGCCTGGCGATGATCATCGACCCGATGCTCGCCACCGGCAGCTCGATGGTAGCGACCATCGATCTGCTGAAAAAAGCCGGTTGCAAGGACATCCGCGCGATGGTGCTGGTCGCCGCGCCGGAAGGTATTGCTGCAGTAGAAAAAGCTCACCCGGACGTGACCATCTACACCGCGTCCATCGATGAGCGCTTGAACGAGCACGGCTACATCATTCCTGGGCTTGGCGATGCGGGTGACAAGATCTTCGGCACCAAGCAGAAGGACGCGTGAGCATGCAGCAAGAGTTCAACGATCCGCTCTGGCGTACGGTGTTGTCCGGCGCCCAGATGCTGTTCGTGGCTTTCGGCGCCCTGGTGCTGATGCCGCTGATCACGGGCCTGGACCCGAACGTGGCACTGTTTACCGCGGGTTTAGGGACGATCCTGTTCCAGATCGTCACCGGGCGTCAGGTACCGGTGTTTCTGGCGTCGAGCTTCGCTTTCATCACCCCGATCATTCTCGCCAAGGGCCAGTTCGGCCTCGCCGCGACCATGGGCGGCGTGATGGCGGCCGGTTTCGTCTACACCTTCCTGGGCCTTGCCGTGAAGATCAAGGGCACAGGCTTCATTGACCGTTTGCTGCCACCCGTGGTGATTGGCCCGGTGATCATTTCCATCGGCCTGGCCATGGCACCGATTGCCGCGAACATGGCGATGGGCAAGGCTGGCGACGGTTCTGAACTGATCCACTACCAGACCGCGATGCTGATCTCGATGCCGGCGCTGCTGACCACGCTGATCGTGGCGGTGTTCGGCAAAGGCATCTTTCGTCTGGTGCCGATCATTTCCGGCGTGCTGGTCGGTTTTGCCATGTCGTTCTATTTCGGCGTGGTCGACACCGCGAAGATTGCCGCAGCGCCATGGTTTGCGATTCCACATTTCACCGCGCCGGAGTTCAACTGGCAGGCGATTCTGTTCATCGTTCCGGTGGCCCTGGCCCCGGCGATCGAGCACATCGGCGGCGTGATCGCCGTGGGCAGCGTGACCGGTCGCGATTACCTGAAGAAGCCTGGCCTGCACCGCACCTTGCTCGGTGACGGCATCGCTACCACCGCAGCCGGTCTGTTCGGCGGCCCGCCAAACACTACCTACGCCGAAGTGACTGGCGCCGTCATGCTGACCAAGAACTACAACCCGAAAATCATGACCTGGGCGGCGATCTTCGCCATCACCCTGGCGTTCATCGGCAAGTTCGGCGCGCTGCTGCAAAGCATCCCGGTGCCAGTGATGGGCGGGATTCTGTGCCTGTTGTTCGGCTCGATCGCCGCAGTGGGGATGAACACCCTGATCCGTCACAAGATCGATCTGGGCGAGGCGCGCAATCTGGTGATCGTTTCGGTGACATTGGTGTTCGGGATTGGCGGTGTGCTGGTCGGCACCGGTACCGGTCCGGACGACTTCGGCCTCAAAGGCATCGCGCTATGCGCGGTGGTGGCGATTGCGCTGAACCTGATTCTGCCGGGCAATGATGGCTGGAAGAACAAGAAGGCGGATGAGCCACTGATCTAAATCCTTAGATCTGATCGTTCCCACGCGCAGCAAAGGAATGCCTCTAGGGACGCTCTGCGTCCAGTGACGCGGAGCGTCACGGGCTGCATTCCTTTGCTGCGCGTGGGAATGATCATGTGGGAGCGAGCCTGCTCGCGAAGCTTTTGGCTTTTAAAGGGCCAACGGCGCTCGTTCACACAAGGTGGCCAACGCCTTCGCCCATTGCGGGTCATCGTTCAGGCACGGCACCAGCACCAACTCCTCGCCCCCCGCTTCGCGGAACTGTTCCTTGCCGCGATCGCCGATCTCTTCCAGCGTTTCGATGCAGTCAGCAACAAATGCCGGGCACATCACCAGAATTTTCTTCACGCCGCTTTTCGCCAGCTCATCCAGCCGTGCTTCGGTATACGGTTCGATCCACTTGGCCCGTCCCAGTCGCGACTGAAACGACACTGACCACTTGCCATCCGGGATGCCCATGCGCTTGGCGAACTCTGCCGCCGTGCGCAAACACTGGGCGCGGTAACAGGTAGCAAGGACTGCCGGCGAAGCATGCTTGCAGCAGTCCTCGTTTTTGAAGCAGTGATTGCCGCTCGGATCGAGTTTGGTCAGGTGCCGCTCAGGCAAACCGTGGAAGCTCAGCAGCAAATGATCGTAGTCCTGCTGCAAATGCGGTTTCGCACTGGCAACCAAGGCGTCGAGGTATTCCGGCTGATCGTAGAACGGTTGCAGCACCGAGAGTTTTACATCGAGCTTCTTCTCGCGAATCACCCGTTTGGCTTCTTCGATCACCGTGGTGGTGGTGCTGTCGGCGAACTGTGGATAAAGCGGCGCCAGGGTGATGCGCTTGTGCCCTGCCGCAGTCAGTTGCAGCAACCTGGTTTCAATCGACGGCTCGCCATAACGCATCGCCAGCTCCACCGGGCCATGGCTCCACTGCGAGGTCATCTGTTGTTGCAGGCGGCGACTGAGCACCACCAGCGGCGAGCCCTCTTCCCACCAGATCGAGGCGTAGGCATGGGCCGATTGCTCGGGACGCTTGATCAGGATCAGCGATACCAACAGACGTCGCACCGGCCAAGGCAGGTCGATCACATACGGGTCCATCAGAAATTGATTGAGGTAGCTGCGTACATCGGCCACTGAGGTTGAGGCCGGGGAACCCAGGTTGACCAGAAGCAAGGCGTGATCGGTCATGCATCGTCCTATTTCAAAGGCGGCCGGAGAGATCATCCAGGGCCGCGCGCAAATCCGTGAACTGGAAAGTGAAACCCGCTTCCAGCAAGCGTGCCGGCATGGCGCGTTGGCCGCCCAGCAACAACAATGACATTTCGCCAAGCCCGACTTTCAGCGCCAGGGCCGGCATCGGCATGAACGCCGGGCGGCGCAATACGCTGCCCAGCGTCTTGGCAAACTCGCGATTGCGCACCGGTTTGGGTGCGCAGGCATTATAAGGACCGCTCGCCTGATTGCGGTGCAGAAGAAAATCAATCAGGCCGATTTGATCCTCGATATGAATCCACGGCATCCACTGCCGGCCACTGCCCAAAGGCCCGCCCAGGCCGAGTTTGAACGGCAGCAACAAGCGCGACAAAAAGCCGCCCTCGGCCGACAGCACCAGCCCGGTTCGTACCAGCACCACACGAATGCCCTGTGCTTCGGCACGTTGCGCGGTCTCTTCCCAGGCGATGCACAACTGGCTGGCGAAATCGTCGATCACCGGCGGCGAATCTTCTGTCAGCTCACGTTCACCGCCGTCGCCATACCAACCGATTGCCGAGCCGGAGATCAGCAGCTGCGGTTTCTGCTCGCGCGTTTCCAGCCAGGCCAGCAGGGTTTCGGTCAGGGTGATACGGCTGCTCCACAACAACGCCTTGCGCCGGTGGGTCCATGGCCGATCAGCAATCGGCGCACCGGCCAGATTGATGATCGCATCCAGCGGCTCATCACCGACGTCTTCCAGACGTGCAATTCCACGCACCTGCGCCCCACAGATTTGCGCGACTTTTTCCGGGCGCCGACTCCATACCGTCAGTTGATGTCCCTGCCCTGACCAATAGCGACAGAGCTGACGTCCGATCAAACCAGTACCGCCGGTCAGCAATATGCGCATGACATCTTCCTCGCGTGGCGTTTTACCCGGATCACTAGTCTATTTTTATAAACAGGGATCTTTTCTATCGGGCAGGCTCTATTGTTTAACAATAGGCCAAGCTGTCAGAACGAAAACGCTAGAAGTTATACCAAAAAACAAAATTGTACAGGTTTCAATCACGGCGTAGTCTGTACAGAAAGGTAAACGAGGCCCCTATGACTGTACCTATCGCAATCATCGGCACCGGCATCGCCGGTCTCTCCGCCGCCCAGGCGCTGACCGAGACCGGGCATACCGTGCAACTCTTCGATAAAAGCCGCGGCAGTGGCGGACGCATGTCGAGCAAACGCAGCGACGCCGGTTCGCTGGATATGGGTGCGCAGTATTTCACCGCCCGCGACCGGCGCTTCGTCAACGAGGTTCAGCGCTGGCAAGGCAAAGGCTGGGTCGCCGAATGGCAACCGCAGCTCTACACCTTTCAGGGCGGACAACTGAATCTGTCGCCGGACGAGCAGACCCGCTGGGTCGGCACGCCGCGCATGAGTGCCATCACCCGCGGCTTGCTCAATGGTCTGGAAGTGCACTTCGCCTGCCGGATCACCGAAGTCTTTCGCGGTGAAGAACACTGGCACCTGCAGGACGCCGAAGGCTTCACTCATGGCCCCTTCAGCCATGTCGTGATCGCCACGCCAGCGCCGCAAGCCACGGCATTGTTGGCCGCCGCACCGAAACTCGCCGGCGCCGCCGCCGGGGTGAAAATGGACCCGACCTGGGCCGTCGCCCTCGCCTTCGAGACACCGCTGGATACGCCGATCGAAGGTTGCTTCGTGCAGGACAGCCCGCTCGACTGGCTGGCGCGCAACCGCAGCAAGCCGGGGCGCGACAACACCCTCGACACCTGGGTGCTGCACGCCAGCAGTGCCTGGAGCCGGCAACATATTGACCTGTCCAAGGAGGCGGTGATCGAACAACTGCACGGCGCCTTCGCCGAACTGCTGCACAGCGCGATGCCCGCCCCGACGTTCAGCCTCGCCCACCGCTGGCTCTACGCCCGCCCGGCGAGCGGCCACGAATGGGGCACGCTGGCCGATGCCGATCTGGGCCTGTACGCCTGCGGCGACTGGTGTCTCTCGGGGCGTGTCGAAGGGGCCTGGCTGAGCGGTCAGGAAGCCGCGCGCCGCTTGCACGAACACCTGCAGTGAACCGCATCAACCCGCAAAAACTGCTGCTGTCGAAATGGACAGCAGCCCAACCGCAAGACCGCGAAAAGCATTTTCTGGTGACCGAACTGTTCCGCGATGAGGAAGGTAGGGTGCTGGAGATCGAATTGCAGGCGGTGCTCACGCAGCGCGCCGAGCGCCTCGATTGGCAAATTCTCAAGAACGATGATCACTGGCTATTGGGCTGGAAATAAACAACCTGTAGGAGTGAGCCTGCTCGCGATATCGTCGTATCAGCCAACATCAATGTGCCTGACGGACCGCTATCGCGAGCAGGCTCACTCCTACAGGGGATTTGTATTCAATTCGCAAAACCTATACAAATAATTTGACTTGTACACCCTTGGATCTATGCTGAACAAATGTTGTACAGAGATAACTCTGTGTACAGGTTTAGATCCGAGGTGCTTATGTCCGACCTTCCTGCCGCCAAACCGAAAATCGCCATCAGCGCCTGCCTGATGGGCGCCGAAGTGCGCTACAACGGTGGGCACAAAGAGTCGCGGCTGTGCAGCCGCACCCTTAGCGAGTATTTCGAATTCGTCCCGGTGTGCCCGGAAGTCGCCATCGGCATGGGTATTCCGCGCGAACCGATCCGCCTGGTCGGCGACCCGGAGCGTCCCGAGGCTATCGGCACCGTTAACCCCGCGATCAACGTCACCGAACCGCTGGCCGCCTACGGCAAGCGAATGGCTGGCGAACTTGGTGACATCTGCGGCTACATCTTCATGCAGCAATCGCCTTCGTGCGGTCTGGAACGGGTCAAGGTCTATCACGCCAACGGCGCGCCGGTGAACGGCGGTGGCCGTGGCATCTATGCCCAGGCGTTCTGCGCGCAGCATCCGGACCTGCCGGTGGAAGAAGCCGGACGCCTCAACGATCCGGTGCTGCGGGAAAACTTCATCACCCGCGTGCTCGCCTACAGCGCCTGGCAACAGTTGCTCGCACAAGGCTTGAGCCGCCGCGCACTGACCGAATTCCACTCGCGCTACAAATACCTGCTGATGGCCCACAACCCGGAGCAATACAAGGCCCTGGGCAAACTGTTGGGCAACATGGGCCAGACCGATCCGGTCGAACTCGGCCCGCGCTACTTCAGCGAATTGATGAGTGCGCTGAAGAAATGCGCCACCCGCCGCACCCACAGCAATGTCCTGCAGCACATCAGCGGATATCTGAAGCAGGCGATCAGCAGCGAAGACAAACAGGAAGTGCAGCATGTCATCGGTCAGTACCGTCACGGCATCGTGCCGCTGGTGGTGCCGCTGACCTTGCTCAAACACCTCTTTCGCCAACACCCGGATCCGTACATTGCGCAACAGGTTTACCTGCAGCCGCATCCGGAAAACCTCAGCCTGCGAAACGCCATTTGATGAACGACACACTCGACACCAGCGCCCGGGAAGACCTCGGCACCGACTTCAAGAAAGCCCTCGACGAGGGCTGGCTGCCGATCCGTGAGGTTGCGCGGCAGACCGGCGTCAACGCCATCACCCTGCGCGCCTGGGAGCGCCGTTACGGGCTGATCGTGCCGCAACGCACGCCCAAGGGCCATCGCCTGTATTCCAGCGAACATGTGCAACGGATCCTGACCATCCTCACCTGGCTCAACCGGGGGGTGGCGGTCAGTCAGGTCAAACCGCTGCTCGACACGCCACAAGCCTTCACCGAAACGGTGGAGAACGACTGGCAACGCCTGCGTCATGCCTTGCTCCACGCCGTCACCGAGCTCAACGAACGCAACCTCGACGACAGCATCAACCAGGCCATGGCCCTGTATCCGCCACGTACCCTGTGCGAGCAATTGTTGTTGCCGCTGCTGGCCGAACTCGAGCAACGTTGGCAGGGCCAGTTCGGTGCGCAGATGGAGCGGGTATTCTTTTATTCGTGGTTACGCAGCAAATTCGGCGCACGCATCTACCATAACAATCGGCAGTTACACGCTGCGCCCCTGCTGTTGATCAACCATTCGGATCTCGCACTGGAACCACATCTGTGGCTATGCGCGTGGCTGATCAGCAGTGCCGATTGCCCGGTGCAAGTGTTCGACTGGCCGCTACCGGCCGGAGAACTGGCACTGGCGGTCGAGCACCTGCAAGCGCGTGGCGTACTGCTGTATTCGAGCAAGGCGATGAACCTGGCACAGCTGCCAAAATTGTTGAATGGCGTCAGTGCTCCAAAAATGCTGGTCGGACCAACGGTATGCATCCACCAGACCGAATTGTCCGTAAAAACACGTGAAATCGCTGATTTGTTCCTGGCCGAAGATCCGCTCTCGGCACATCAGGTGCTCGTTCAGCGTGGGCTGATTTAATGGAAACCGCGATGCAACTGATCTGGCTGCGCAGCGACTTGCGCCAACATGACAACACCGCCCTCGCGGCCGCCGCAGCGCGCGGCCCCACGGTTGCCGTGTATCTGTTGAGCCCGCAGCAATGGCTGGAGCACGACGCCGCCGCGTGCAAGGTCGACTTCTGGCTGCGCAATCTGCGTGAACTGAGCGCCCGCCTCGGCGAGTTGAACATTCCGTTGCTGCTGCGCACCGCGGCCCATTGGGATCAGGCCCCGGCGGCGCTGCTCGAACTTTGCCGCCAACTGAACATCGAAGCCGTGCACGTCAACGAAGAATACGGCGTCCACGAAAGCCGTCGCGATGCAGCAGTCGCCCTGGCCCTGAAAACCAAAGGCATCACGTTTCAAAGTTATCTGGATCAACTGCTGTTCAAGCCCGGCACGGTACTGACCAAAACCGAGACTTACTTTCAGGTGTTCAGTCAGTTCCGCAAGGTCTGCTACGAGCGCCTGCACCGCTCAATGCCTGCGCTGGTAAAAGCACCCGGAAAACAGTCGAAACTGAACATCGACAGCGATCCGGTGCCCGAGTCGGTCGAAGGCTTTGCAACACCGAGCGCGTCATTGCGCGCCCTGTGGCCGGCCGGCGAGCAGGAAGCCCGGCGCCGCCTCGACACCTTCGCCGACGCGCAAATTGACTACTACCAGAGCGAACGCGACTTCCCGGCCAAGCCCGGTACCAGTCAACTCTCGGCCTATCTGGCCACAGGGGTGATCTCGCCGCGCCAATGCCTGCACGCCGCCCTGCAAAGCAATCAGGGCGAGTTCGACAGCGGCAAGGTCGGCGCGGTGACCTGGATCAACGAGCTGCTGTGGCGCGAGTTCTACAAGCACATTCTGGTCGGCTACCCACGGGTCTCGCGCAACCGTGCGTTTCGCCCGGAAACCGAGGCCCTGGCCTGGCGCGATGCGCCGGACGAGCTGGCAGCGTGGCAAGAGGCGCGCACCGGGTTGCCGATCATCGATGCGGCCATGCGCCAACTGCTGGAAACCGGCTGGATGCACAACCGCTTGCGGATGGTGGTGGCGATGTTCCTGACCAAAAACCTGCTGATCGACTGGCGCGAAGGCGAACGATTTTTCATGCAGCATCTGATCGACGGCGACCTGGCGGCGAACAACGGTGGCTGGCAGTGGAGTGCTTCGACCGGTACCGATTCGGCGCCGTACTTCCGCATTTTCAACCCGCTGAGCCAATCGGAAAAATTCGACAGAGAAGGCCTGTTCATCAAGCACTGGCTGCCTGAACTGGCCGATCTGAACAAAAAGGAAGTGCACAACCCGGCCAGTACCGGCGGGCTGTTCGGCGTCGCGGACTATCCGTCGCCGATCGTCAATCTCGGGGCTTCGCGCGAACGGGCGCTGGCGGCGTTCAAGAACCTGCCGTCGCGCTCGTCTATGGGAGAGGCCCATGAGTGAATTTCTGCGTCGCTTCGCTCGCCAGTTTGCCGAATTGAACAAAGGCAACCTGCAACGTCTGGGCGAGCTGTACAGCGATGACATTCACTTCACCGACCCGTTGCACGAAGTCCAGGGGCTGGCGCAACTGCAGCATTACTTCAGCGAGCTGTACGCCAACGTCAACGAGCTGCGCTTTGACTTCCACGGCTTCGACCAGATCGGTGACTGTGAAGGCTACCTGCGCTGGGTCATGAGTTACCGCCACCCGCGCCTGGCGGGTGGCCGATTGATTCGCGTCGCCGGGTGTTCGCACCTGCTGTGGCGCGACAAGGTCTATCGCCACCGGGATTATTTCGATGCCGGGGCCATGCTATATGAACATTTACCCGTATTGGGCCGGCTGATTGCCTGGCTGAAAAGGAGAATGGGATGAGTCGTACACCTCCACGGCGTTATTGGCTGACCGGTGCCAGCAGTGGCATCGGCGCAGCGCTGGCCGAAGAGATTCTGAAAAGCGGCGCGCAACTGGCCGTCAGCTCGCGTCAATTGGCACCGCTCAAGGTGCTGGCGCAACGTTATCCGGGGCAAGTGCTGGTGGTGGCGGGCGACCTGACTGACAGTCAGACCGTGCGCGAGATCGGCCAGCAGATCGAACAGGTCTGGGGCGCACTGGACAGTGTGATCCTCAATGCCGGCACCTGCGAATACGTCGATGCCCGGCAGTTCGACGCCTCGATCATCGAGCATGTGGTGCGTACCAACCTGCTCGCCAGCAGCTACTGCATCGAAGCCGCCCTGCCGTTACTGCGTAAAGGCACCACACCGCATCTGGTCGGAATGGCCAGTTCCGTGACCTACCTGCCGCTGCCACGGGCCGAGGCCTATGGCGCGTCGAAGGCCGGGCTGCGTTACCTGTTTGAATCGCTGCGCATTGATCTGGCCATCGAGGGCATGGATGTCACCATCATCAGCCCGGGTTTTGTCGAAACGCCACTGACGGCCAAGAACGACTTTCCGATGCCATTGAGCTGGCCTGTTGATAAAGCCGCGCGACACATCTTCACCCACCTCAAGCAACGACCGCTGGAAATCGCCTTTCCGGCACTGTTCATGGCTGCACTGTGGCCACTGTCGAAACTGCCGGCCCGCCTGCAACTGGCGATCGGCAAGCGCATGGTGCGCAGTAGCCCCCCCCTGCGCGACCCAACATGAGAATCGCCATTGTCGGCAGCGGGATCGCGGGCCTGACCTGCGCGTACCTGCTCAATCGCCGACATGACGTCACGGTGTTCGAGGCCAGCGACTGGGTCGGCGGCCACACGCACACCGTGCAGGTGACCGTCGATGGCCGCCAATACAGCGTGGACACCGGTTTCATCGTGTTCAACGACTGGACCTACCCGAACTTCATTCGTTTGCTCGGCCAGCTCGGGGTGTCGTTCAAACCGACCGAAATGAGCTTCTCGGTGACCGATCCGGACACGGGCCTGGAATACAACGGTAACAACCTCAACAGCCTGTTCGCCCAGCGTCGCAACCTGCTGTCGCCGGGGTTCTGGGGCATGTTGCGCGACATCCTGCGTTTCAATAAAGAAGCCCAGCGCGATCTCGCCGAACAACGGATCGCCGCCGACACCACGCTCGACGATTACCTCAAGGCCGGCGGTTACGGCGAACGCTTCATCCTGCATTACATCGTGCCCATGGGCTCGGCGATCTGGTCGATGCCGATGGCCGAGATGCTCAATTTCCCGCTGCAGTTCTTCGTGCGGTTCTTCAACAACCATGGCCTGTTGTCGGTCAGGGATCGCCCGCTATGGCAGGTGATCGAGGGTGGCTCCAGTGCCTACGTTGCGCCGTTGATCGCTGCGTTCAACGATAAGATCCGCCTCAGTTGCCCCGTGACCCGCATCGATCGCGACGAACACGGCGTGGTTATCCACAGCCCGGCCGGCATCGAGCGCTTCGACAAAGTAGTGCTCGCCTGCCACAGCGATCAGGCCCTGCCACTGCTGACCCGCCCCAGCCAGGTGGAACGGGCGATCCTCGGCGCCCTGCCCTACGCCGACAACGAAGTGGTGCTGCACACCGACACCCGCCTGCTGCCTTCGCGCAAACTGGCCTGGGCCAGTTGGAACTATCGCTTGAGTGGTGCCGGCCATACGCATGCCGCAGTCACCTACGACATGAACATCCTGCAGGGGATAGCGAGCGACACCACGTTCTGCGTCAGCCTCAATCAGAGCGCCGGCATCAACCCGTTCAAGGTGCTCGCCAAATACACCTACGCCCACCCGCAATTCAGCCTCGCGGCAGTCGCGGCGCAGAACCGCTGGGCCGAGCTGGACGGTCAGCAACACACCCATTACTGCGGCGCCTACTGGGCCAACGGCTTTCATGAGGACGGCGTGGTCAGCGCCTTGCGTGTGGCCGCCGCGTTCGGGGAAAGCTTATGAACAGCGCCCTGTACAGTGGCTGGATCGGCCATCGGCGCTTTGCGCCCAGACGCCATGAATTTCGTTACCGGATCGGTTTGCTGTACCTCGATCTGGCCGAACAGGACGCGGTGTTCGCACTGTCAGCGCTCGCCAGTCGCAGCCGCTTTGCGCCGTTTTCGTTTCGCGAAACCGACTACCTGAAAACCTTCACCGGCAGCGGCATGCGCTTGATCGATGCGGTGCGCCAGCAGGTCGGCGCCGCCCTTGGCCATGAGCCGCAAGGATCAGTCTGCCTGCTGACCCAACCGCGCAGCTGGGGTCTGGCGTTCAATCCGGTGAGCTTCTTCTATTGCCACGAGGCTGACGGGCAACTGGCGGCGATTCTCTGTGAAGTGACCAACACGCCGTGGCGCGAGCGTTATCACTACGTGCTGCCGGCGCGCGCACCGGTCGATCTGCAGGACTTTCACCAGCACTTCGCGGTGGCCAAGGCCTTTCATGTCTCGCCGTTCCTGCCGCGCGATCTTGAGTACCGCATGAGTTTCAGCCCGGCCGCGCAAACCCTCGGCGTGCACATGGCCGACTGGCAGGGCGAGCAAAAACTGTTCGACGCCACGCTGAACTTGCAGCGCAAGCCCCTCGATCGCCGCAGCCTGCACCGCTACTTGTGGCGCTTTCCATGGATGACCGCGAAAACCTGCCTGGCGATTTATTGGCAAGCCATGCGTCTGCTGCTCAAGCGTGCCCCGGTTTTTGCTCATCAGGCTGCCAACGGCAGCTTTCAAACCGCCACTGTGCCTCCCAAGGAGCACCACCATGAAATCCTCTAGCCTGTCAGTCAATCGCCTCAGTACCAACGGTTTGACCGGCTCGCTGCTGCGTCGCGGTGTGTTGCGCCAATTGGGGCAACTCAAATACGGCCAACTGCTGCTGATCGAGGACGGTGAGCAAACACTGTTCGGTACCCCGGGCAGTGCGGTGCTGGGCGAAATCCACATACAGGACCCGGCCACCTGGGGCATGGTCGCCAGCAACGGTTCGATCGGTGCAGGCGAGGCGTTTATCCACGGCTATTGGAGTTCGCCTGACCTGACCGCCGTGGTGCGGGTGTTCGTCAGCAATCTTGAAGTGCTGGACGCGATGGAAGGTGGACTGGCCCGCCTGGGTCGACCTTTCGTGCAAGGCCTGCACTGGCTCAACCGCAACACGCGCAAGGGTTCGCAGAAAAATATCGCCGCGCACTACGACTTGGGCAACGACCTGTTCGAACAGTTTCTCGACCCGACAATGATGTATTCGGCAGCGCAGTTCCTCACCGCCGAAGACAGTCTGGAACAGGCACAACTGAACAAGCTGGAACGGATCTGCCAGAAGCTCGCGCTCAAGCCCACCGATCATCTGCTGGAGATCGGCACAGGCTGGGGCAGCATGGCGCTTTACGCCGCGCAGCATTACGGTTGCCATGTAACCACCACAACACTGTCGAAAGAGCAGTACGCGTTTACCGCCCAGCGCATCGAGGCATTGGGACTACAGGATCGGGTGACGCTGCTGCTCAAGGACTACCGCGACCTCACCGGCGAATACGACAAACTGGTGTCGATCGAGATGATCGAAGCAGTCGGCCACCGCTTTCTGCCGACTTACTTCAAGCAATGCGCGCACCTGCTCAAGAGCAACGGCCTGATGCTGTTGCAGGCGATCACCATCCGCGAGCAGCGCTATGAACAGGCCCGGCGCGGCGTCGACTTCATCCAGCGCTATATCTTCCCCGGCGGCGCCCTGCCCTGTGTGCAGAAGATGCTCGAGATCGTCAGCCGCGACACCGACATGAACCTGCTGCACATGGAAGACTTCGGCCTGCACTACGCCCGCACCCTGCGCCTGTGGCACGAGAATTTTCGCCGCGCCCATGGGCACTTGAGCGAGCTGGGGTACGACGATTACTTCCTGCGGTTGTGGGAGTTTTACCTGTGTTACTGCGAAGGCGGGTTCCTGGAGCGCACCATCGGCACCGCGCAATTGCTTCTGGCTAAACCTGCGGCGATGCCGGCACCGCTGCTGGGACGCTTCGATGCTTGAGCGGCTCTGCAACGCGGTGCTGTTCCAGATCGGATGGCTGGCCTGCGTGCTCGGTGGCAACAGTCTGTGGTTGCTGTTGGCACTGGCGGTACTGGTGATCCATCTGGGCTGGATCAGCAGTTGGGCGGCGGAAGGTCGCCTGGTCCTCAGCGTGGTGATTGTCGGTACGGCGGTGGACAGCGTACTGCGTGCTGCCGGGGTATTCGAGTTCCAGGATCTGTCGCCACTGATTCCGCTGTGGCTGATGCTGCTCTGGGCCTTGCTCGCCACCACATTGCGCCACTGCCTGCAATGGAGCGCCCGGCCATGGTGGCTGGCCAGCGCACTCGGTGCAGTGGGCGGCGCCGTGTCCTATTGCGGTGGCGGACGTTTGGCCGGAGTGCAATTTCCCTACGGCGAACTGCCGACCCTGATCGGCATCGGCCTGCTGTGGGCGCTGCTGTTTCCGTTGCTGCATGCCATGGCGCGACGTCTGAGCCACTGAGCGTCTGTCAGGCCTTTCACACAGTCACTGGCCACTGCCTTACACTGCGCCCATGAAAACCATTCCCCATCGGCAAATTGCCGAACCAGCGGTCACCTGCTCGACCTGCGCCGCCTGTTGCTGTCAGCTCGAAGTGATGTTGATCACCGACACCGGCGTGCCTGAGCGTTTTATCGATACCGATGAGTGGGGCGGTGAAGTGATGTTGCGTCTGGACGACGGCTGGTGCGCAGCGCTGGATCGCGACAGCATGATGTGCACGATCTATGAGAAACGCCCGCTGATCTGCCGCGAATTCGAGATGGGCGCGCCGGAATGCATTGAAGAACGCAAAGGCATTGCCACGGCGTATCGCTGAACTTTCCAACACCACAAAACAACTGTGGGAGCGGGCTTGCTCGCGAAAGCGGTGGGTCAATCAACTCACATGTCGACTGATACACCGCTTTCGCGAGCAAGCCCGCTCCCACAGGGATCTAAGCAATCTGCGCTTACAGCGGCATCGAGTAATGCAGCGAGTAGCTCTCTACTCCGTCGTTGTTACTCGACATACCCGCGTTGGAATAGTGAGTCGCGCGGATCCCCACTTCATGCCCGCCGTTAAAGCGCAAGCCGAAGCCGAAACGGTCTTCGAACTGAAAGGCCTGGCCGATCTTGTTGCCTTCATACTCGGTGTTGGAGAACACCGCGGCACCAATCCCCGCCTCGACATACGGTTTGACCGACTGGCCGGCAAACTCGTAAACCAACACCGGCGAGAACGACAGGCTGTTATTGCTGGAGGTCTTGTCACCTTCCCAATAAGTGTAGGCACCGCTCCAGTAACCGGTCAGACGCCCGACGTCGCTTTGCAGCCAGCTCTTGTCCCAATCGAAATTCATCCCCAGGCGATACGTCATCGTCGAATCGCTGGTCGCCCCCACTGCAAACTCAACGTTTGCCGCTTGTGCAGTAAAACTTTGCCCCATCAATGCAGCCGCAATCGCGGCCAAGCAGAATAGTCGCTTCACGTTGAAACTTCCTTTTCCGGAACGATCGTTTGGTTTTCTAGGTGACTCAGCCGTATAGAAATCGGCGCTTGAGCAGAAGTTCAGCTGACTTTTTAGATATTTCACGCTTTTTTTACAAGGTGAATTTTTCAACGTCGCCGGCAACCTGGTCCAGCAGGGGCAGGGTCTTGCGAAAGGACTCGGGATCGGCACTGGTCCAGAATCTGACCGGGCGGTTCGGCCCCTCGGCGAGCAGTTCGCGCTCGGCCAGCAGCCGATGCAGTTGTCGTGCTACGGCCGCGCCTGTGTCGATCAGGCTGATGCTCTCGGGGATCATCGTCTTGAGCATCGGCTTGAGAAACGGATAGTGGGTGCAGCCGAGGATGATCGTGTCGCAACCGTTGGCCAACAGCGGATCGACATAGTGCTTGAGCAATGCACGCAACTCGGTACTGTGCAGATCGCCGCTCTCAATCAGCTCAACCAGACCGGGGCACGGCTGGGTGATGACTTGAACATCGGTGGCGAAACGGTCGAGCAATGCGGCGAACTTGGCGCTCTGCAACGTGCCGGTGGTGGCGAGTACGCCGACCACACCGCTACGGGTCGCGGCAGCGGCGGGTTTGACCGCCGGCTCCATGCCGACGATCGGCCATTGAGGAAAGTCCCGGCGCAGATCGGCAACCGCAGCCACCGTGGCGGTATTGCAGGCGATCACCAGGGCCTTGGCGCCCTGCTCACGGAAAAAACCGGCCATCACACTGCAGCGCTGGCGAATGAATTCCGGGGTTTTCTCACCGTAGGGAATGTGTCCGCAATCGGCGAAATACAGCAGTGACTCATGGGGTAGCAAACGCTGGATCTCGGCCAATACCGACAAGCCGCCGACGCCGGAGTCGAACACCGCGATCGGTGCCTCACGCATGCTGCGAACCACAGACGCTGCAACCCGGGTCACGCTTGACCCGCAGTTCACGGAAGCGCGAACCCAAAGCATCGATCAACAGCAAGCGGCCCACCAGTGGCTCGCCGAAACCGACCAGCACTTTCAACGCCTCAAGCGCTTGAAGACTGCCAACCAGACCCACCAGCGGCCCGACCACACCGGCTTCGCTGCAGGTCAGCTCGGCCTCGCTGCCGTGCCCGTACAGGCAGTGGTAGCACGGACTTTCCGGGCGGCGCGGGTCGAACACCGACAACTGCCCTTCCAGGCGAATCGCCGCGCCGCTGACCAGCGGTTTGCGCGCAGCCACGCAGGCGGCATTGACCGCTTCGCGGGTAGAGAAATTGTCGGAGCAGTCGAGCACCAGGTCCACCGCGGCCACGGCGGCGGCCAGCGTGTCTTCGTCCAGCGCCTGACGATGGGCAACCAGTTGAATCTCGGGATTGATCGCGCCCAGGCGCTTGAGCGCCGAGTCGACCTTGCTCATGCCGACGCTGTCGGTGTCATGGATGATCTGGCGTTGCAGGTTGGTCAGGTCGACCGTGTCGAAATCCGCCAGATGCAGCTCACCGACCCCCGCCGCCGCCAGATACAACGCGACCGGCGCGCCGAGACCGCCGAGGCCGACGATCAGCACGCGGCTGTCCTTGAGCTTCAGTTGCCCATCGATATCGATGTGTTGCAGCAGAATCTGCCGGCTGTAGCGCAGCAATTCCTGATCATTCAGCACGGCAGGCGCCCCAGGCTGATCCGTTGATGGCCGCCCAGATCGGTGCGGCTGTGGACTTCTTCGAAACCGCTGGTCAACAACAGATCACGCACGGCCTCGGCTTGATCATAGCCGTGTTCGAGCATCAGCCAGCCACCGGCTTCAAGATGATCCGGAGCCTGGGCGACGATCAGGCGCAGATCGTCGAGCCCGTCGATACCGGCCACCAGCGCACTGGCTGGTTCGAAGCGCACGTCGCCCTCGACCAGATGTGGGTCGGCGGCGGCAATGTAAGGCGGGTTGCTGATGATCAGATTGAAGCGCTGGCCTTCGAGGGCGCTGAACCAGTGGCTGCTCAGCACCGTGGCGTTGCTCAGGTTCAAGCGCTGGCGATTGCGTTCGGCCAGGGCCACGGCTTCCAGCACGCGATCAACCGCGGTGACCTTCCACGCCGGGCGCTCGCTGGCCAGGGCCAGGGCAATCGCACCGCTGCCGGTACCCAGATCGAGAACTTTCGCCGGATTTGCTGCCAGCAGCTCCAGCGCGGCCTCTACCAGTAATTCGGTGTCCGGACGCGGAATCAACGTGTGCGGCGCCACTTCCAGATCCAGCTTCCAGAAGCCCTGCTGACCGAGAATGTAGGCCACCGGCTCACCGCTGCGACGCCGTTGCAGGTACTCGGTAAAAATCAGCACCGCTTCGCTGGGCACGATGCGCTCGGGCCAGGTGTGCAGGAAGCTGCGCGGTTTGCCCAGTGCCGCCGCGAGGAGTAATTCGACATCCAGACGCGCCGTGGGCGAATCCGGCAGTTCGGCAGCGCGTAACAGACTGGCAATGATGGTCATTTATTCACCTATCGCTGCAAGTTGGTCAGCCTGGTATTCGGCCAGCAAAGGCTCGATCACCGCTTCAACGCCACCGGCGAGAATTTCATCAAGGGAGTACAGGGTCAGGTTGACGCGGTGGTCAGTGACCCGGCCCTGGGCAAAGTTGTAAGTGCGGATACGCTCGGAGCGATCACCGGAGCCGACCAGCAGCTTGCGTTCACTGGCAATGGCATTGGCCGCTGCGGCGGTCTGCTGATCGTTGAGCTTGGCCGACAACCAGGCCATCGCCCGCGCCCGGTTCTTGTGCTGGGAACGCTCTTCCTGACACTCGACGACGGTGCCGGTCGGTATGTGCGTGATGCGGATCGCCGAGTCGGTGGTGTTGACGTGCTGACCACCGGCCCCGGAGGAGCGGAACGTGTCGACACGCAGATCCGCCGGGTTGATCTCGATGGCTTCGCGCTCGTCGGGCTCGGGCAACACCGCCACGGTGCAGGCCGAGGTGTGGATACGGCCCTGGGATTCGGTGGCGGGTACGCGCTGTACGCGGTGCGCGCCGGATTCGAATTTCAGCTTGCCGTAAACGTTGTCGCCTTCGATGCGGGCGATGACTTCTTTATAGCCGCCGTGTTCGCCTTCGTTTTCCGAGAGGATCTCGACACGCCATCCACGGCGCTCGGCGTAACGCGAGTACATGCGGAACAGGTCGCCGGAGAAGATCGCCGCCTCGTCGCCACCGGTGCCGGCGCGGATTTCGAGGAACACGTTACGACCGTCATTGGGATCCTTGGGCAGCAACATGCGTTGCAGGTCGCCTTCCAAAGTGATCAGCAATTCCTTGGCTTCACGGACTTCTTCCACGGCCATTTCACGCATGTCCGGGTCGCTGTCCTTGAGCAGCGCCTGCGCGCCCTCAAGATCGCTTTGTACGCCGAGCAGCTTTTTATAGGCGTGCACGACCGGCTCGAGTTCAGCGTATTCCTTGGAATAGGCGCGGAATTTGGCCTGATCGGCAATGACTTCGCCGTCGCCGAGCAGCGCGGTCAGTTCCTCGAAACGGTCCTGGAGGATGTCCAGCTTGTTGAGCAGTGACGCTTTCATTGCGGTTTTTTATCCGAAAAACTATCCGGTGAGCCCTCGAGGGCAAAGAGTTCCTGGGCCATGGCCAGCGCATCGAGGCGGCCTTCGGCAGAAAGCTTTTTCAATTGCACGCTGGGCGCATGCAACAGTTTATTGGTCAGGCCGCGGGCCAGTTGCCCGAGCACATCTTCGGCGTTGCCGCCGTTGGCCAGCAGACGCAGGGCCTTTTGCAGCTCTTCGTCGCGCAGGCGTTCGCTCTGTTGCCGGTAGGCCTTGAGCACATCGACCGCCGCCAGTTCGCGCAGGCGCACCATGAAATCGTCGGCGCCAACCGAGACCATCTCTTCCGCCGCCTGTGCTGCGCCCTGCCGGCTCTTGAGGTTTTCGGCGACCACTTCGTGGAGATCGTCGACGCTGTAGAGGTAAACGTCGTCGAGTTCGCCGACTTCTGGCTCAATGTCTCGCGGTACGGCGATGTCGACCATGAAAATCGGTTTGTGCTTGCGCTGCTTCAGCGCACTTTCGACCGCGCCCTTGCCGAGGATCGGTAATTGGCTGGCGGTCGAGCTGATCACGATATCGCTGCGCACCAGCTCCGCCGGGATGTCCGAAAGCAGCACCGCATGCGCGCCGAACTGCTCGGCCAGCAGGCTGGCGCGTTCCAGCGTACGGTTGGCAACCACGATGCGCTTGACCCCGAGCTCGTGCAAATGACGGGCAACCAGGGTGATGGTCTCGCCGGCACCGATCAGCAGGGCCTGACTGCGTTGCAGATCGCTGAAAATCTGTTTGGCCAGGCTGACGGCGGCAAACGCCACGGACACCGGGTTTTCGCCGATGGCGGTGTCGGTGCGCACCTGCTTGGCAGCATTGAACGTCGCTTGAAACAGGCGTCCCAGCAGCGGGCCGATAGTGCCGGCCTCGCGGGCCACGGCGTAGGCCGATTTCATCTGGCCGAGAATCTGCGGTTCGCCCAAGACCAGCGAGTCGAGCCCGGAGGCGACACGCATCATGTGACGAACTGCCGCATCATCTTCGTGCACATAAGCACTCGCGCGCAGCTCATCGAGGCTTAAATGGTGATAATCGGCCAGCCAGCGCAGCACGATATCCGCCGACAACTGATCCTGCTCTATATAAAGCTCACTGCGATTGCAGGTGGAAAGGATCGCAGCTTCGCGGCTGTCGGTCAGTCGGCAGAGCTGCTGCAAGGCTTCCACCAGCTGCTCAGGGGTAAAGGCCACGCGCTCGCGGACGTCTACTGAAGCAGTCTTGTGGTTAATACCGAGTGCAAGGAAGGCCATTCAAGGTCGCTGATGGTGACGTGAAGCCGGCAATTGTCCTACTTCGTCAGATCCAGAACAACTACCGCTGACTATTGTCCCAATTGTCGGCCACTATAAAGGTCACATTCGAGACTCGGTTATGTTTGGCCGAAGGCTTGTGTCATGATGATCCGACCGCAGGTTAGTCGTCCTCTTCCTATATGAATAGATCTTCCGCGTTGCTCCTTGCTTTTGTCTTCCTCAGCGGCTGCCAGGCCTTGGCCCCCGTTTCGCCGGACGGTACCCCGCCGGTCGAAGACACCGCGTCCCCGCCTGAAAAACCCAAGGTTTACAGCTCGTTCAGCGAAGAAACCGTTTTCAGCCTGTTGAGCGCCGAACTCGCCGGCCAGCGCAATCGCTTCGACATTGCCCTGGACAACTACGTGACCCAGGCCATCAACACCCAGGACCCGGGGGTTTCCGAGCGCGCGTTCCGCATCGCCGAATACCTGGGCGCCGACCAGCCTGCGCTGGATACCGCGCTGATCTGGGCGAAAAACGCCCCGGACGACCTCGAAGCGCAACGCGCCGCCGCCGTGCAACTGGCGCGTGCCGGGCGTTATGACGACTCCATGGTTTATATGGAGAAAGTCCTGCAGGGCAAGGGGGACACCCATTTCGACTTCCTCGCGCTGTCGGCAGCCGACACCGACCAGGAAACCCGCAACGGTCTGATGAAAAGCTTTGACCGTCTGCTGCAGCGTCACCCGAAGAACAGCCAGCTGATTTTCGGCAAGGCCCTGCTCCTGCAACAGGATGGCGACAATAAAGCCGCACTGACCCTGCTCGAAGACAACCCGCCGGAAGAAGGCGAGATCGCCCCGATTCTGCTGCGTGCCCGTCTGCTGCAAACCATGAATCGTGGCGACGAAGCCCTGCCGTTGTTGCAGAAAAGCATCAAGAAATACCCGGACGACAAGCGCCTGCGCCTGACCTATGCGCGCACGCTGGTTGAACAGGACCGGATGGACGACGCCAAGGTCGAGTTTTCCACCCTGGTTCAGCAATACCCGGAAGACGATGAGCTACGCTACTCGCTGGCGCTGGTGTGCCTGGAAGCCAAGGCCTGGGACGAGGCCAAGGGCTACCTGGAAGACCTGATCGCCCGGGAAAGCCACGTTGATTCGGCGCATCTGAACCTCGGCCGCATCGCCGAAGAGCGCAACGACCCGCAGGGCGCGCTGATCGAATACGCGCAGGTCGGCCCGGGCAATGACTATCTGCCGGCGCAACTACGTCAGGCCGATATCCTGATGAACAATGGCAAGACCGCCGAAGCACAAAGCAAACTGGCGGCCGAGCGCGATGCGCAACCGGATTACGCGATCCAGTTGTACCTGATCGAATCCGAAACCCTGTCGGCCAACAAACACGACGACAAGGCCTGGAAAGTACTGCAGCAAGCCCTGCTGCAATACCCGGATGACCTGAATCTGCTCTACACCCGGGCCATGCTCGCGGAAAAGCGCAATGACCTGGCCCAGATGGAAAAAGACCTGCGCCTGATCATCAAGCGCGATCCGGACAACGCCATGGCGCTCAACGCGCTGGGTTACACGCTTTCTGATCGCACCACCCGCTACGCAGAAGCCAAAGACCTGATCGAACAGGCACACCGGATCAACCCGGAAGACCCTGCCGTGCTCGACAGTCTCGGCTGGGTGAACTTCCGCATGGGTAACCTGGACGACGCCGAGAAATATCTGCGTCAGGCGCTGGAGCGTTTCCCTGACCACGAAGTCGCCGCGCACCTGGGCGAAGTCCTGTGGACCAAGGGCAATCAGCGTGAAGCCAAGCAAATCTGGGGCAAGTTCCTCAAGGACCAGCCCGACAGCACCATCCTGCGCAGCACCATCAAGCGCCTGACCGGATCCGAGACTCTCTAACTCATGTTTTTGCGCCACGTTATTGTTTTCAGCTTCATCGCCCTGCTCGCCGGTTGCGCGGGCTTCGGCGCTCGCGAATCGGTCGAGGGCCACGGCAGTCCGGCTCAATGGGCCGCGAACAAACAACAGCTGACCGGCCTCGACGGCTGGCAGATCGACGGCAAGATCGGCATCCGCGCGCCGAAAGATTCCGGTAGCGGCACGCTGTTCTGGCTGCAGCGTCAGGACTATTACGACATTCGTCTGTCCGGCCCGCTGGGTCGTGGCGCGGCGCGACTGACCGGGCGTCCGGGCAAGGTCTCGCTGGAAGTCGCCAATCAGGGCCGCTATGACTCCGACTCACCGGAAGCGCTGCTCGAAGAGCAACTCGGCTGGAAACTGCCGGTATCGAATCTGGCCTGGTGGGTCCGTGGCCTGCCTGCGCCAAGCAGCAAAAGCCGCCTGACCCTCGATAACGACAGTCGCCTGGCCAATCTGGAACAGGATGGCTGGAAGGTCGAGTACCTCAGCTACGCCGAGCAAAACGGTTACTGGCTGCCCGAGCGGATCAAACTGCACGGCACCGACCTGGACGTGACGCTGGTGATCAAGACCTGGCAACCGCGCAAACTGGGGCAATAAGCATGAGCGCTCCACGCCTGACGCTGCCGTCGCCAGCCAAGCTCAATCTGATGCTGCACATTCTCGGTCGCCGTGAAGATGGCTATCACGAATTGCAGACGTTGTTTCAGTTCGTCGATTACGGCGACGAAATCACGTTCGCCGTGCGCGATGACGGCGTGATTCAGCTGCACACCGAGTTCGCCGGTGTACCGCATGACAGCAATCTGATCGTGCGCGCGGCAAAAATACTCCAGGCACAATCCGGCTGCACCCTCGGCATCGACATCTGGATCGACAAGGTTTTGCCCATGGGCGGCGGCATCGGTGGCGGCAGCTCCAACGCGGCCACCACCCTGCTCGGTCTCAATCACCTGTGGCAACTGGGCTGGGATGAAGATCGCCTGGCTGCACTGGGCCTGGCGCTGGGTGCCGACGTCCCGGTTTTCGTCCGTGGCCACGCGGCATTTGCCGAAGGCGTGGGCGAGAAACTGACCCCGGTCGACCCCGAAGAACCGTGGTATCTGGTGCTCGTACCGCAAGTCTCTGTAAGTACGGCAGAAATTTTTTCCGATCCTTTGTTGACACGTAACACGCCGCCCATTAAAGTGCGCCCCGTTCCCGAGGGAAACAGTCGAAATGACTGTTTGCCGGTGGTTGCAAGGCGTTATCCAGAGGTACGTAACGCATTGGATTTGTTAGGTAAATTTACCGAAGCAAAACTCACCGGAACTGGAAGTTGTGTGTTTGGGGGCTTCCCAAGCAAAGCTGAAGCTGATAAAGTCTCGGCCCTTCTGACAGAGACCCTTACAGGGTTTGTAGCGAAAGGAAGCAACATTTCGATGTTGCACCGCAAGCTGCAAAGTCTGCTCTAAAGGAACCAAGTGCTCGGCACTTGATGCAACAGATACAGGGGCGTCGCCAAGCGGTAAGGCAGCAGGTTTTGATCCTGCCATGCGTTGGTTCGAATCCAGCCGCCCCTGCCATTTTCTATACTCATCCAGGTTACCCTCAGCCTCTAGGTACTGCGCGTGTCCAAGATGATGGTCTTTACGGGGAACGCTAACCCCGATCTGGCTCGGCGTGTTGTACGTCAGCTGCATATCCCTCTCGGTGACATCTCTGTCGGTAAGTTCTCCGACGGCGAAATTACTGCCGAGATCAATGAAAACGTTCGCGGTAAAGACGTTTTCATTATTCAGCCGACTTGCGCTCCGACCAACGATAACCTGATGGAACTGGTAGTGATGGCTGATGCCTTCCGCCGCTCCTCGGCTACTCGTATCACTGCTGTTATTCCTTATTTTGGTTATGCCCGTCAGGATCGCCGTCCGCGTTCCGCACGTGTGGCTATCAGCGCGAAAGTCGTCGCTGACATGCTTACCGTAGTCGGCATCGACCGTGTTCTCACGGTTGATCTGCATGCTGACCAGATTCAGGGCTTCTTCGATATTCCGGTAGATAACATCTACGGCTCCCCGGTTCTGGTGGATGACATTGAAGATCAGCGCTTCGAAAACCTGATGATCGTGTCCCCGGACATTGGTGGCGTCGTGCGTGCACGGGCCGTTGCCAAATCCCTGGGCGTGGATCTCGGGATCATCGACAAACGCCGTGAGAAAGCCAATCACTCTGAAGTGATGCATATCATCGGTGATGTCGAAGGGCGTACCTGCATTCTGGTCGATGACATGGTCGATACCGCCGGCACTCTGTGCCACGCGGCCAAGGCCCTGAAAGAGCATGGCGCAGCCAAGGTCTTTGCCTACTGCACACACCCTGTGCTGTCGGGTCGGGCCATCGAGAATATCGAAAATTCCGTGCTGGACGAGCTGGTGGTGACCAACACCATCCCGCTGTCCGCTGCAGCACAAGCCTGTGCACGTATCCGTCAACTGGATATCGCACCGGTTGTTGCCGAAGCGGTTCGCCGCATCAGCAATGAAGAATCGATCAGCGCGATGTTCCGTTAAGGGCCCTGCCCTTCTCGAAATGTCTCGTTGACGAAAAGCGCCCCGCCCCGGCATTCCTGCCGGGGCGGGGCTTTTTTGCCCATACCGTGTTTGGCGCTGGTCGCAAACGCCACCCGGTCATGGCTATTTTGGAGATACAAAATGAACGATTTTACTCTGAATGCTGAAGTGCGTTCCGACCTGGGGAAAGGTGCGAGCCGCCGCCTGCGTCGTATCGCCGCCCTGGTTCCAGCTGTTGTTTACGGTGGCGAAAAAGCCCCTGAATCCATCAGCATGCTGGCCAAGGAAGTTGCCAAACTGCTCGAAAACGAAGCGGCTTACAGCCACATCATCGAGCTGAACGTTGGTGGCACCAAGCAAAACGTAATCATCAAAGCTCTGCAGCGTCACCCGGCCAAAGGCCACGTGATGCACGCTGACTTCGTACGCGTTGTAGCTGGCCAGAAACTGACCGCTATCGTTCCTGTGCACTTCATCAACGAAGCTGCTCCAGTGAAGAAAGGCGGCGAGATTTCGCACGTTGTTGCTGAAATCGAAGTGACCTGCCTGCCGAAAGATCTGCCTGAGTTCATCGAAGTCGACCTGGCTAACGCTGAAATCGGTTCGATCATTCACCTGTCGGACCTCAAAGCTCCTAAAGGCGTTGAGTTCGTTGCTCTGGCACACGGCGATGACAAGGCTGTTGCCAACGTCCACGCTCCACGTGTTGCTCCAGAAGCTACCGAAGAAGGCGCAGCAGAGTAATTCACTCTGTAACGCCTGAGTGATCAGTAACATCGCGGACTGGAACGTAGCGAGAAAGCGGGCGAGAACGCGGAGTTTACATTCATGGTAAATGAGCAATTTTCGTCCACTTTCGCCGCTTTCCCTGATCGCGGCGATGTTACTCACCACTCAAAGGAAGGGCCCCTATCGTGACTGCCATCAAACTGATCGTTGGCCTGGGAAATCCAGGCGCCGAATACGACCAGACCCGGCATAACGCAGGGGCCCTTTTTGTTGAGCGCATCGCAGCCGCGCAAGGTGTCAACCTTGTGGCCGATCGCAAATATTTCGGCCTGACCGGACGCTATTCGCATCAGGGTCAGGATGTTCGTCTGCTGATTCCCACCACCTACATGAACCGCAGCGGCCAGGCCGTGGCGGCACTCGCCGGTTTCTTCCGCATCACGCCTGAAGAAATCCTCGTGGCGCATGACGAACTCGACTTGCCTCCGGGCGTTGCCAAGCTCAAGCAGGGCGGCGGCCATGGCGGTCACAACGGGTTGCGCGACATCATCGCGCAACTGGGTAATCAGAATACGTTCTACCGCCTGCGGCTTGGCATCGGCCACCCGGGCGTCGCCAGTATGGTTTCAAATTTCGTCCTGGGTCGTGCGCCACGCGCCGAACAGGAAAAACTCGATGCCAGCATCGACTTTGCCCTCGGCGTGCTGCCGGATATCCTCGCCGGTGAATGGAACCGCGCGATGAAAAACCTGCACAGCCAGAAGGCCTGACTCTACTCCGAGGGGACACACCATGGGATTCAATTGCGGCATCGTCGGCCTGCCTAACGTCGGCAAGTCCACCCTGTTCAACGCCCTGACCAAATCCGGTATCGCGGCCGAGAACTTCCCCTTCTGCACCATCGAGCCGAACAGCGGCATCGTGCCGATGCCGGATCCGCGCCTGGACGCTCTGGCGGCCATCGTCAATCCGAAGCGCATCCTGCCGACCACCATGGAATTCGTCGACATCGCAGGCCTGGTAGCCGGCGCCTCGAAAGGTGAAGGTCTGGGCAACAAGTTCCTCGCCAACATCCGTGAAACCGATGCCATCGCTCATGTGGTGCGCTGCTTTGAAGACGAAAACGTGATCCACGTTTCCAACAGCGTCGATCCGAAGCGCGACATCGAAATCATCGACCTGGAACTGATCTTCGCCGACCTCGACAGCTGCGAGAAGCAACTGCAGAAAGTCGCGCGTAACGCCAAGGGCGGTGACAAGGACGCCGTGGTTCAGAAAGCTCTGCTGGAGCAACTGATCGCGCACTTCACCGAAGGCAAGCCTGCGCGCAGCCTGATGAAGAACATGAGCGCTGACGAAAAGGCAGTGATCAAGGGCTTCCACCTGCTGACCACCAAACCGGTCATGTACATCGCCAACGTCGCTGAAGACGGTTTCGAGAACAACCCGCACCTGGACGTGGTTCGCGCCATCGCCGAAGAAGAAGGCGCCATGGTGGTTCCGGTCTGCAACAAGATCGAAGCAGAAATCGCCGAACTCGATGACGGTGAAGAGAAGGACATGTTCCTCGAGGCCCTGGGCCTGGAAGAGCCTGGCCTGAACCGCGTAATCCGCGCTGGCTACGAAATGCTGCACTTGCAGACCTACTTCACCGCCGGTGTCGAAGAAGTCCGCGCCTGGACCGTCAAAGTCGGTGCCACCGCACCTCAGGCTGCCGGCGTGATCCACACCGACTTCGAGAAAGGCTTCATCCGCGCCGAAGTGATCGCCTACAACGACTTCATCCAGTACAAGGGCGAAGCCGGTACCAAAGAAGCCGGTAAATGGCGTCTGGAAGGCAAGGATTACATCGTCAAGGACGGCGACGTGATGCACTTCCGCTTCAACGTGTAAGCGACACGCCCAAGAAAAAGCCGCGTTTGATACGCGGCTTTTTTGTGCCTGAAATTTATGGCCCAACACATTCCCCCTGTAGGAGTGAGCCTGCTCGCGATAGCGGTGTGTCTGTCGAATCAACTGTAACAGACACTCCGCTATCGCGAGCAGGCTCACTACTACAATGGGTAATGTGTGAATCAGGCCTTTTTGGCGCGCGGCAAGAAAATTGCCAACACACCAAACAACGGCAGGAACGAGCACAGGAAATACACATACTCAATCCCGTGCACATCCGCCAGATGACCCAGCAATGCCGCGCCAATCCCGCCGAAACCAAACATCAAACCGAAGAACACCCCGGCAATCATCCCGACATTGCCCGGCACCAATTCCTGCGCGTACACCACAATCGCCGAGAACGCCGAGGCGAGGATGAAGCCGATCACCACGCTGAGAACAGTGGTCCAGAACAGATCGACGTGAGGCATCAGCAGCGTGAACGGCGCCACACCAAGGATCGAGAACCAGATCACTGCCTTACGCCCGATCTTGTCGCCAATCGGCCCGCCGAAGAACGTCCCCGCCGCCACCGCGCCCAAGAACAGGAACAGGTGCAGCTGCGAACTGGCCACCGACAGGTCGAACTTCTCGATCAGGTAAAACGTGAAGTAACTGGTGAGGCTGGCCATGTAGAAATACTTCGAGAACACCAACAGCCCCAGCACCACTAGCGCACTGGTCACCCTGCCCTTCGACAACCCATGAGTCGCCGCCTGACCGGCCTTGAGTTTGAACAGGTTCAGGTGATGGGCATACCAGCGGCTGATGCGGTACAGCACGAACAGTGCAAACACCGCGAACAGACCGAACCACGCCACGTTGCCCTGACCAAACGGAATGATGATCGCCGCCGCCAGCAACGGGCCGAACGCGGAACCGGCGTTACCGCCGACCTGGAAGGTCGATTGCGCCAGACCAAAGCGTCCGCCCGAGGCCAGCCGCGCAATCCGTGATGCCTCTGGGTGAAAGGTCGAGGAGCCGATACCGATCAGCGCCGCAGCCAACAGAATCAACGGGAAACTGCCGACCACCGACATCATCACGATGCCGATCAGCGTGCAAATCGAACCGGCCGGCAACAGCCACGGTTTCGGATGGCGGTCGGTGTGATAACCGACCCACGGCTGCAACAGCGAAGCGGTCAACTGGAAGGTCAGGGTGATCAGGCCGACCTGAGTGAAACTCAGGCCATAGTTGGCCTTGAGCATAGGGTAGATCGACGGCAGCACCGACTGAATCAGGTCGTTGATCAAATGCGCCAGCGCCACGGCGCCGATGATACGCATCACCAGTGGGCTGCTTTGCGGAGCAGCGGGCGCCGAGGCAGCGGCGGTCTGAGCGTTGCTGATAGCCATGGAAGTTTCCGTACAGCAGATGGATGCACGCGGGCAGGTGCGCCAATGTGCCATTTTTCAGTGCGCCAGCGCCATCCCCTTAGCCAGCTAACTAACTGACTGATCGTCGTGCACCAGGTGATAGCGCAACGCCATGGTCTGAATCTTGCCTTGCTTCTCCCCTTGAACGCGGGCGCCTTACAAAGGCGACCGACAATGGGAAGTTTCGCTACAGAGCCGGCCTACAGAGCGGGCGAGAGTGAACTTTCGAGGCCTTTTAGCAGGGCACAACATCAAGGTCGCCAGACCGCGATGCACGCCATTGGTGCGTGGTGTCCAGAGGAGTCATGGGGCATGCAGGCTTTCCTTTCACCGGGGATCAAATTGCTGGGGCGGTTTGGCTTCGCAGGTAAATTCCAGTTGTTGTTTCTGCTGTTCATTCTGCCGTTGGCCGGCAGCCTGTTGATGATCGGCCAGGACTATCGCGACAAGCTCAATCTGATTTCCGGCGAACGTGCCGGCGTACGTCAGTTGCTCGCGCTGGATGCGCTGGACAACCTGCTCGCCGCGCAACGTGACCGTGCCGCCCGTTGGCGCGCCACCGAAACCAATCGCCAACCGACGCCGGCCACGCTCGCCGCCATGGGCGCGTTCGACGCCGTGCAACCGGCCGTGCAGCAAGCCACCACAGATTTGGGCAACGCGTTGAAAAACGAAGGTGCAGAAGGCGAAACCCTAGGCCGCTATCAAGCGCTGCAAACCGCACTCAACGGCCTGGACTCGAAAAGCCTCAGCGGCGTCGGTTGGTGGCCGGACGGTTACGACCGTTTCACCAACGCCCTCAGCGCCCTGCAAGCGTTGCGCGAGCAGATCGTCATGGACAATCGCCTGACCCTCGCGCCGTGGCTGGAAACTTATCTGCTGACGCAGATTTCCACGCAGCACGCGCCGGACCTGATCGAACGGGTCGGCCGCCTCGCTGCGGTCGGTCAGGCTTCGGTCGTCTCTGGCCAATTTACCCTGCAAAGCCGTTTGCAGTTGCGCGATCTGCGCAGCCGTATCGGCGATGCCCGCGAGCAACTGGTCAAAACCGCCACGCTGCTCGAAGCACGCCTGCCGAAAGATCAGCAGAGCTGGGCCAGCCAATACCATGACAGCCTGAAACGCCTCGACAGCGGACTGAAGGTGCTCGACGACGGCGTGTTCGGCGGCAGCATCACGCTCAAGCCGGACGACTTCGAACGCAACCTCGATGCCCTGTTGACCGACCTTGCCGCCCTGCGCCAGCAATCGCTGGTGTCACTGGACCAACGACTCGACGCCTACCACAGCTCGGCGATCCGTCAGTTCATCATCGTCGCGGCAATCTTCGGCGGCCTGTTGCTGGCGGCGCTGTATTTGTTCGTCTGCCTGCAAGCCTCGATCCGCCGCAGCGCCAGCGGCATCACGTTACTTGCTGAAGCCCTGCGCGACGGCAATCTCAGCCTGCAAGTGCCGGTGTCGGGCCGCGATGAACTGGCGGCGATCAGCACCGCACTCAACGTCGCCGTGGTGCAATTACGCATGAGCATGCTCGGCGTCGATCACGAGACCTCGCAGTTGAGCCATGCCGTGCGCAGCCTCAACCAACACTCCAGCGGCGCTCTCGGCGAAGTCGAAGCGCAACAGTTACAGATCAGCCAGATCGCCGCAGCCGCCACGCAATTGGCCGCGACCTCGCAAGGCGTGGCGCAAAGCTGCGAACAGGCCTCCGGCAGCGCTCAGCACACCCGACGCATCGCCGCCGACAGCAGCCGCGACAGCCAACGCACTACGGCGAGTATTCAGCAGCTCAATCAACGCTTGAACGACACCGCAGCCGCACTCGGCCGAGTCAGCGAGCAAGGCCAGCAGATTCAATTGGTCGTCGACACCATTCGCGGTGTCGCCGAGCAAACCAATCTGCTCGCGCTCAATGCGGCCATCGAAGCCGCGCGAGCCGGTGAACAAGGTCGCGGGTTTGCCGTAGTGGCGGACGAAGTGCGCAGCCTGTCGCAACGCACGCAATCGTCGACCGCGCAGATCGCTGGCACGGTCGACAGCCTGCGCGCCACAGTCAACGAAGCCGTGAGTTTGATGGAAGCTGCCTGCGGCCAGGCGCAAACCGATGCCGAGTCGGTCACCGGTCTCGGTGAACGCCTGGGCGAAATCGCCAGCGCCGTGCAGAGCGTCACCGACACCCTCGCGCAGATCGCCACGGCGGTTGAAGAACAGGCAAGCACCGCCGATGAAGTCAGCAGCAATATCCAGCAAGTCGATCAAGCCGCCGTACGTTTGCTTGAAGGCGCACGCGCAGTGAATCTTGCCGCAGACACCCTGAGCCAAGGCAGCAAGGCGCTGAGTGACAACACCGCGCGTTTTCGCCTCAGTTGATGATTGCCTCGGGGAAGTCCGTTTCCAGTTCGGCCTTGAGCCATTGAATGAACCACGCCACATCCGCCGAGAGCTCGGCGGACGGCGTCAGCACCCGATAGCTCTCCAGCTTCACCTGAGCGTCGACGGCGCGCACCAGTTTGCCGCTGGCGAGTTCATGGCGCACCAGCACCTCGTTGGCCAGCGCAATGCCCTGCCCGCTCTCGGCGACGGACAGCGCGTGGTCATTGTTGACGTAAAGCATGTCGGAACTGAGGTGGATATCGAGGTCGTGGGAGGCGAACCACAGGTTCCACCATTCGCCGTCATCGACGTGGATCAGTTCGTGGCTGATCAGATCGGCCGGGCTGTTGATCGGTGCAATGCTGGCCAGATACGCCGGCGTGCAAATCGGGAAAACTCGCGGGCAAATCAGCGCCTCCCGTGAGTCGGCATATTGCCCATCGAGGCCGTAAACGATACCGAGATCGGCGCTCTTGCCATCCACTTCGGTGAAGGTGGAATTCGGCTCGATCGCCAGTTTCAATCCCGGGCGCAGATGCCTCAGCGCTTCGATCCGTGGCATCAACCAGCGCTTGGCGAACCCCGGCACCACCATGATCCGCAGCCAGCGCTCGGCATCTTTCGGCTGCGCTTCTTTGCCGGCTTCAATGATCAACTGCAACGCGGCACTGATCTTGCGGTGATACTTCTGCCCCGCCGGCGTCAGGTTGACCCCGCGCGAGGTGCGCTCGAACAATTGAATGCCCAACCACTCCTCAAGCAATTTCACATGGCGACCAATCGCAGGCTGGGTCACGTGCAGGGCTTTCGAGGCTTCGACGTAGCTGCCCAAACGGGCGGCGGCATCAAAGGCACGCACCGCGTTGAGCGGCGGCAAACGGTGGTCGGGCATGATTCCTGGCACCTTCGGCTGTTAAATTAACTAACACCTGCCATGTTTAAATTGAAGTGTCGCACCGCGCAAGCCCTGGCTGATAATCGAGCCACAGCAGAACAATAAAACAGCTGGTTTCACCCCCGAACGCAATCTCGATCCTGCCCAAAAAAATAATATCCATGGCCCGACGACCACGCTTTGCAAAGCGAGTCGCAGGCGATGGGGGAATCGGAGGTAACGCATGAATGCCCTGCATTCGCTGCAAACGCTGGCGGTCTCGATCCGCTCAGTGCGCAAGGTTTACGGTGATCCGCAGACCGGTCCGGTGGCGCTGAAAAGCATCGACCTGGATATCCGCGACAACGAATTCTTCACCCTTCTCGGCCCTTCCGGCTGCGGCAAGACCACGCTGCTACGGATGATCGCCGGTTTCGAATTTCCCACCGAAGGCGAGATTCTTCTCTACGGCGAAAACATCGCTGACCGCCCGCCATTCCAGCGTCCAGTCAACACGGTGTTCCAGCATTACGCGCTGTTCCCGCACATGACCATCGCCGAGAACCTGGCCTTCGGCCTCGAATCGCATCCGATGGGCAAAGTCCTGACCAAGGCGCAAATCGCCGAACGAGTGCGCGAGATGCTCGCGCTGGTGCAAATGGAGCGTTTCGCCAACCGCAAACCGGCGCAACTTTCTGGGGGCCAGCAACAACGTGTCGCCCTCGCCCGCGCTTTGGCACCGCATCCGAAAGTGCTGCTGCTCGATGAACCGCTGTCGGCACTCGATCTCAAGCTGCGCCAGGCGATGCGCGAAGAATTGAAAACCATCCAGGCGAAAACCGGCATCACCTTCATCTTCGTCACTCACGACCAGGAAGAAGCACTGACGATGTCCGACCGCATCGCCGTACTTTCCGAAGGCGAAGTGCAGCAGGTCGGACGCCCGGAAGATATCTACGAACGCCCGCGCAATCGCTTCGTTGCCGACTTCATCGGCGAAACCAATTTCATCGAAGGCACCGTCACTCGTGTGGAGGACGGTTTGGCGTGGTTCGCCGGGCCGGCGGCTCATCCACTGCCGGCGCAACCGTGCAGCGACGTGGCAGTCGGCGCCAGCGTGACCTTGTCGGTACGCCCCGAGCGCCTGCATCTGCTGCCGGCCAACGGCGAAAACGCGCTGCCGTGCCGGATCGAAGCGCAGATTTATCTGGGCACCGACCTGCAATATCAGGTCAGCCTCAGCGACGGTTCGCGCCTCACCGTGCGTACGCCCAATTGCGTCGACCAGAGCCTGCGCTTTGCCGTCGGCTCCCAGGCCGGTCTGTTGTTCGACCGTGGAAGCGCCAGCGTTCTGCACGATTGAGCCGGAGGAGTTGCCATGCACGCCTTACCGATTGCCAACACGCTGGAACGCCGCAAGGCTTTCCAGAGTTTCCTCGGGGTCAGCCCGGCGCTGATCGCCATCGGCCTGTTTCTGCTGGTGCCGATTCTGATCGTCATCGGCTATTCGCTGATGGAAGCCAACCCCTATGGTGGGGTCAACAAAGTCTTCAGCAGCGACGCCTACACCTCGCTGCTGTTCGAGCGGCAACTGGACGACAGCCTCGCGTTTGCCGACTCGTATTTGATCATCGCCCTGCGCTCGATCGGCATCGCCGGGCTGACCACGATCATCACATTGCTGATCGGTTTTCCGGTCGCCGTGTGGCTGGCCATGCAGCCGGCGCACCGACGCGGTTTGCTGATCTTTCTGATTACCGTGCCGTTCTGGGCCAACCTGCTGATCCGCACTTACGCGTGGATTCTGCTGCTGCGTAACACCGGTGTGATCAACAACAGCCTGATGGGCATGGGCGTGATCCACGAACCGTTGCAGCTGTTGTACACCGACGGCGCGGTGCTGCTGGGGCTGGTTTACACCTACGCGCCGTTCGTGGTGTTGCCGATTTACGCGACGCTGGAAAAGATGGATATCCGCCTGCTCGAAGCCGCACAGGACCTCTACGCCGGGCGCATACGCACCTTGCGCAAAGTGGTTTTGCCGATCGCCAAACCGGGAATTCTCGCCGGCGCCATCCTCACCTTCGTACCGTGCCTGGGCGCGATGATTGCCCCGGAACTGCTCGGTGGCGGCACGCGAATGATGCTCGGCAACCTGATTTTCCGGCAATTCAGCGATGCGCGTAACTGGCCGTTTGGTGCAGCGCTGTCGCTGGTACTGATGGCCGCCGTCATGCTGGTGCTGACTGTTTATGCCTTGCGCGCAGAGCGCCAGCGCATCGCCAAAGGAGGTGCGTAATGCTCACGCTATTCAAACGCAAAGGGCTGGGCGTGCAGGACTTTCCCGGCTTCGGCGGCTTCAGTTTTCTGTTCTATCTGTACCTCTACGCGCCGATCGTGGTTCTGGTGGTGTTCTCGTTCAACGCCAACCAATCGGCGACGGTGTGGACCGGCTTCAGCCTCGATTGGTATCGCGCCGCGTTCGCCAATCAGGCCTTGCGCCAGGCCGCCGGCAACAGCCTGTTGATCGCGGTTTGCGCGAGCACGATCGCCACGGCGATTGCCACCCTCGCCGCCCTCGGTACTTCGCGAGGTGCCAAGTTCAAGGGCCTGCAATTGTCGATGGGCACGATCATGTTGCCGCTGGTGCTGCCGGAAATTGTCGTCGGTGTGGCGACGCTGGCGCTGTTCTCCACCATTGGCCTGTCGCTGGGTTACGGCAACTTGATCATCGCCCATACGGTGTTCTGCATTCCCTTCGCCTACCTGCCGATCCGCGCCCGGTTGAACGACATGGATCTGTCGCTGGAGCAAGCCTCCGCCGACCTCTACGCCGGCCCGTGGCGGACCTTTCGCAAGGTCACTCTGCCGCTGCTGATGCCGGGGATTTTCTCCGGGCTGATGCTGGCCTTCATCGTCTCGCTGGATAACTTCGTGATCTCGATGATGGTCTCCCAGGCCGGCACCACGACCCTGCCGATTTTCATCTTCGGCCTGTTGCGCATGGGCGTGACACCCGACGTCAACGCCGTGTCGACGCTGATCCTGGGCGTCTCGGTGCTGTTCGTCAGCCTCTCTTACCTGCTGGGCAAAAAGAACGCCTGAACCTTCCAAGAACTGTGGGGAAATAGCATGAGCAAGTGGATAAAAAGCGTCGGCACTTCGTTGTTCCTGACTGTGCCGCTGGCCATGGCCGGCAGTGTTCAGGCTGCCGAAAAACTCAACGTGGTGAGCTGGAGCGGCTACTTTTCTCCGGAGATTCTCGCCAAGTTTCAGAAGCAGACCGGCATCGAAGTCACCGTCGATTCCTACGACTCCAACGAGACCCTGCTGGCGAAATTGAAACAGGGCGGCGCCGGTTACGACGTGGCGATCCCGTCGCACCAGTTCATTCCGATCCTGATCAAGGAAAACCTGCTGGAACGCTTCGACCCGGTCAAGGAGCCGTACTACGCCAGCGTTGTGGATAACCTGAAAAAACCGACCTGGGACCCGGAAGGCGCGTATTCGGTGCCGTTCATTTGGGGGACCACTAGCGTCGTGCTGGACTCGGCGCGCTACAAAGGCCCGGCCGACAGCTACAAGGTTTTGTATGAGCCGCCAGCCGAGTTGCAGGGGCGGATCAACATGTTCGACTCGACCAGCGAGATGGTCGACATGGCCAGCCTCTATTTGAATATTCCGCTGTGCAGCGAAGACCCGAAACAGATGCAACAAGTGCTGACGTTGCTCAAGGTGCAGAAGCCGTTCGTGAAGACCTACAGTTCCAAGGCCGGCTCGATTCGCGAGAACCTCGCCTCGGGTGAAATCGACATGTCGATGTTCTGGGGCGGTTCGTCGATGCGTGCCCGCGAGATGAAACCAACGCTGAAATACCTCTACCCGAAAGAAGGCGTGCTGGCCTGGGTCGACAACATGGTGATCCCCACCGGCAGCAAGAACCCGGCAAATGCCAAGGCGTTCATCGCCTTCCTCAGCCAGCCGGAAAACTCGGCGATGACGCAGAATTTCCTCAAGCACCAGAGCCCGATCAAAGGCGTCGAACCGTTCCTCGATGCAAGCCTCAAAGATGCCCCCGAGTTGCACATTCCCGAGGGCACCAACGTAGTGTTCAGCAAGACCTGCGGCGAAGGCGCGATCCGTCTGGCCGATCGTCTCTGGACCAACCTGATGCGTTGATCCCTGCCGCCCCGGCACGAGGCCGGGGCGTTTTTCCAGCCGTCTGAAAGGCGCCGTTGTCATGAACTCCAATAACATCAGCGAACTGCTCCTGTTGCAGGCCCACGAGCTCGCCGAACGCATCCGCCTGCGCCAGGTCTCCTGCCGGGAAGTGATGCAGACTTACCTTGCCCACATCGACCGTTTCAACCCGTTGGTGAATGCGCTGATCAGCCTGCAATCACCTGAAAATCTGCTGGCTCAGGCCGATGAACGCGATGCCGAACTGGCGCGCGGCGAATACCGTGGCTGGATGCATGGCCTGCCCCACGCGATCAAGGATCTGTCGCTGACCCGTGGCATCCGCACCACGCTCGGCTCACCGTTGTTCCAGGACTTCATTCCCGAGCGCGATGGGATCATGGTCGAGCGGATCAAGGCCGCCGGCGCGATCATCATCGGCAAGACCAACACCCCGGAATTCGGCCTCGGCTCACAGAGCTATAACCCATTGTTCGGCGCGACTGGCTGCGCCTACGACCCGAGCAAAACCGCGGGCGGCAGCAGTGGCGGCGCGGCGGCGGCACTGGCGATGCATCTGGTACCGGTGGCCGATGGCAGCGACATGATGGGTTCACTGCGTAACCCGGCGGCGTTCAACAACATCTTCGGTTTCCGCCCGTCCCAGGGCCGCGTGCCGTTTGATGACAGTGCTGATCTGTTCTTTGATCAGCTCGGTTACGAAGGACCGATGGCGCGCAGCGTGAGGGATGCGGCGTTGCTATTGTCGGTACAGGCCGGGGGCGATGCGCGGGCGCCGTTGTCGATCAGTGAGTCCGGCGATGCATTTGCCGCGCCACTGGAGCGTGATTTCAAAGGCACGCGGTTGGGATGGCTGGGGGACCTCAACGGTTACCTGCCGATGGAGAACGGAGTGCTGTCGTTGTGTGAGAAGACCTTTGCCGACTTTGAAAGTCTGGGTTGCCAGGTTGAGTCGGTTGAGCCGGGGTTCGCGCCTGAGCGGTTGTGGGGCAGCTGGCGCACCTTGCGTCATTGGATGGTCGCGGGGTCACTGGGCCCGGCGTATGCCGATCCGCAGAAGCGCGCGTTGTTGAAACCGGAAGCGATCTGGGAAGTGGAGAACGGCCTGAAGCTGTCGGCCAGCGAAGTGTTTGCCGCCTCGGTGGTGCGCAGCGACTGGTATCGGGCGATCTCGAAGTTGTTCGAACGCTATGACTATCTGTTGTTGCCCAGCGCTCAGGTGTTCCCGTTCGACAAGACGCAGCCGTGGCCGACCGCTATCGAAGGCGTGAGTATGGACACTTATCATCGTTGGATGGAGGTGGTGATTCCCGGCACGTTGTCCGGGTGTCCGGTGGCGAACGTCCAGGCCGGCTTCAATACACAGGGGTTGCCGATGGGGCTACAGGTCATCGGCCGGCACCAGGCAGACTTCGCGGTTCTGCAACTGGCGCACGCGTATGAACAGGCCAGCCGCTGGTTCCAACGCTGTCCTTCGCCGCTGCTCGGCCCATGATTTTGATAAACGGTTGAAAGCGTAGAAAAAATTTTTAAATTTACGCTTGACGCTTTTCCATTTCAGGGGAATAATGCGCGCCACTTGGCTACATAGCTCAGTTGGTTAGAGCATAGCATTCATAATGCTGGGGTCCGGGGTTCAAGTCCCTGTGTAGCCACCAAGTACTAAAAACGGCTTACCGAAAGGTAGGCCGTTTTTTTATGCCTGTTGTAGCGAGGGGATTTATCCCCGATGGAGCACGAGGCTGCCCCTGTTTTTTTTACCAGATGAACATTGGGGCAGCTTCGCAGCCCATCGGGGATAAATCCCCTCGCTACAATCAGCCTGCCAGCGCCGCCAGCCCTTTCACCCAGATCTGCCGCGTGCGCAAACCGACCATCGCCCGCCAATCCGGATCAGCCGGATAGAACTGCTCCAGCAGATTCAACTTGATCGCCCTCGCCGTCGCGTCCAGCGGATCGCCATGCAAATGCAGCCAATGGTCATCGCGCAAATGCCGATGTACATCCGGCCCCGGATAAGTCCCGCACTCGATCACGAACGGCATCAACTGCACGTCCGGCAATGCATTGAGCAACGCCTGCGAGGTGTAGCCCGTAGCAGTCGCTGCCACTCCGGTTTCGCTCAAGGTCTCGGCGCCCGTGTGCAGCGTGTAAAGCCATGGACCGTAGATCGCCTGGGCTTGCGCGAGTGCCGGATAAGGCGCTTGGGTAATCGTCAGCAACATCGGATGGCCGTACTCGCCCGCACCGGTGTGCAGGTCGAAGCACACCACCGTTTCAGCGCCTGCCAGATGCTCATCGATGATTTGATGCAAGGTGCGATTCGACCAACTCGGTGCGCGGCCGCCATAGAACAGGCCATCGGGATGGCTGTGCTGACCGCCCTCAACAATCGACATCACGGCCGGCCAGCCGTGTTCGGCAATCTGCGCATCGAGAAAGGCATCGGCCCGCGCACGCTCCGGGCCATTCAAATCGGTGCAGGCGTAAATCTCGTGCAAGGCCGCATAAGCGCGGTTGTCCGGCAACAGCACGGTGAAATCCAGATGATTGCGGTTGAGGTCGATGTTGTCTTCGTTGACCCGCCGTAACCAGGCGGTGCCCCACGGATTGATCAGGTGGATCATCACCACCGCGACATCCTTGGGCAGCGAGCCGGTTTCGACGGTTTTCAGCCAATCGATCTGACAGTCCGAGCCGTAATAGCCCTCGACTCCGTGCGTACCGCTGAGCGCTACCAGACGACGTTTGGCCTGTGGATCGCCGAGCACAGCGACGTCGGTGCTCAGCGGTTCGCCGAATGGCCCGCAACGTGGATGCGCGTACGAGGTGAGCGTGGCGCCGGCGGCATTGGCGGCGGCGATGAACTGTTGGCGTTGGTCGCGGTAGCTGGATTCGGTGGGGAAATCGCTGTGCATATCGGCCTCTTGTTGATCTTGTAATTGTGGGAGCGAGCTTGCTCGCGAAAGCGGTTGTACATTCAACACTTCGATTGACTGGAATAACGTATTCGCGAGCAAGCTCGCTCCCACAGGTGCTCGTTGCAGCTCAGTAGATTTGCGGTTGACCCTAGCGAATATCCGGCCAGAAAAGAAAGACAAAAATGCCCATCGGTTTGCGTCGCGACCGAGCGGTCGATAAAGTCCCTCAGACTTTTATCCCACGGACGGAGAGCACCACGTGTTTCCAGCCCTGCCCCTGAGCCGCTTTCGCCTGCCAGCCCTGACCCTGCTCGTCAGCGCCCTGACCCTCACCGCGTGCAACGCCCCGCCCTCCTCGACCTTGCCACTGGCCCCGGAAGCCGCCTCCGGCTACCGCACCGATCTGCAGACCCGCCACGCCAGCAAACACATGGCCGCTGCCGCCAACCCGCTGGCCGCCGAGGCCGGTCGCCAGATGCTGCGCAAGGGTGGCTCGGCCATCGACGCGGCGATTGCGATGCAAGCGGTGCTGACGCTGGTCGAGCCGCAATCTTCCGGAATCGGTGGCGGCGCGATGATCGTACTGTGGGACGGCAAACAGGTGCGCACTTATGACGGTCGCGAAACCGCACCGGCCGGCGCCACCGAGAAGTTGTTCCTGCAAGCCGACGGCAAACCGATGCCGTTCCCGCAGGCGCAGATCGGCGGGCGCTCGGTCGGCACACCGGGCGTGCTGCGTGCGCTGGAACTGGCGCACAAACAACACGGTCGCCTGCCATGGGCCACGCTGTTTGAACCTGCGATCAAACTCGCCGAGCAAGGCTTTGCAATTTCTCCGCGCCTGCATTCGTTGCTGGAATCAGATCCAGTCATCCGCAAGTCGCCTGATATGGCCAAGTACTTCCTCAACGCCGATGGCAGCGTCAAAGCCATCGGCACGCGCCTGCAAAACCCGGCGCTGGCCGCCGTGCTCAAGCGCATCGCCCAAGAAGGCCCGGACGCGCTGTACAAAGGCCCGATCGCCGAAGAGATCGTCGCCAAGGTGCAAGACCACGCCAACCCCGGCAGCCTGTCGCTGAAGGATCTGCAAGGCTACCAGGCCAAAGAGCGCGCGCCGCTGTGCACCGACTACAAACGCTGGCAGGTCTGCGGCATGCCGCCACCGTCGTCGGGCGGGATCGCCGTGGCGCAGATTCTCGGCACGTTGCAGGCGCTGGAAACCCGCGATCCACGTCTTTCCCTGACACCGCTCAAACCAGTGAAAACCGACAAACCGGCCGGCATTGAACCGGATCCGCAAGCCGTGCATTTGATCGCCGAAGCGGAACGCCTGGCCTACGCCGACCGCGCGCAATACGTTGCCGATACCGACTTCGTGCCAGTGCCGGTCAAAGGCCTGGTCGACCCGGGCTACCTCGCCAGTCGCGCCAGCCTGATCGGCGAACGCAGCATGGGCAGCGCCAAACCGGGCACACCGCCGGGCGTGCAGGTGGCTTACGCACCGGACCGCTCGCCGCTGCGCATCTCCACCTCGCAAGTCGTCGCAGTGGATGACCTCGGCGGCGCCGTATCGATGACCACCACCATCGAAGCAGCGTTCGGCTCGCACCTGATGGTTCAGGGCTTCCTGCTGAACAACCAGATGACCGACTTCTCGTTCATCCCCGAAGAAAACGGACAGAAAGTCGCCAACCGCGTCGAACCCGGTAAACGCCCACGCTCGTCGATGGCGCCAACGCTGATCTTCGACCGCCACAGTGGCGAATTCCTCGCCACAGTCGGCTCGCCGGGCGGCTCGCAGATCATCGAGTACGTGGCGAAAACCACCGTCGGCCTGCTCGACTGGAACCTCGACCCGCAAAGCGCCATCAGCCTGCCCAACTTCGGCAGCCGCAACGGCCCGACCGAACTGGAACAAGGCCAGTTCAGCCCGGTGCTGATTCAGGCACTGAAAGACAAAGGGCATGCAGTGAATGAAATCGACATGACCAGCGGCACCCAGGCCATCGTGCGGGTCAAGGATGCGCAGGGGAAAGCGTCGCTGGAGGGTGGCGCGGATCCACGGCGTGAAGGCGAAGCGTTGGGGGATTGAGGCTAGGACGCAAAGAGAAAAGGCTTACCGTGAGGTAGGCCTTTTTTGTGGCTAACAGATTGTGTTCACTCGCATCCCGTCGCCTTTTCCTACACCGAAAATTTGCTGCCACGGATAGAGTAAGTGGCCGTTCAGCAAACAACACTTTCGGGATCTGCTGGCATTTATGAACACGCAAATATTAGAACCGTACGTCCACCGACAGCCAACAGCCTTGCATCAGTCCCATAGCGGGACTAGGATCGCGTCATGAGAATTATCGCTGTCAGTCAGCTCAAAAATTTTTGGGAACGGTATCCGGACTCAGAGCAACCACTGTTGGCGTGGATAGATGAAGCGAGGAAAGCAAGCTGGTCAACGCCCTCGGACATCAAGGCACATTTTGCTTCTGCGAGCATTCTGAAAAGCCGCAGAGTGGTGTTCAACATCAAGGGCAATGACTTTCGCCTGATCGTAGCCGTGGCCTACCGCTTCGGCGCCATATACATAAAATTCGTCGGCACCCACAAGCAGTACGATGCAATCGACGCTGATACCGTCGAAATGGAGTAACCCATGAACATACGTCCGATTCATAACGAAGAAGACTACCGTGCGGCGCTCAAAAACGTGTCTGCACTTTTCGACAACGAGCCAGAACCGGGTACCCCTGAAGGTGATTACTTCGACATCATGATCACTCTCATTGAGGCCTATGAAGCCAAACAGTTTCCACTGGATTTGCCCAATCCAATCGATGCCATCAAATTCCGAATGGAACAGTCAGGCCTGTCAGCCGCGGATCTCGCTCCGGCTATCGGTCGAACAAACAGGGTCTATGAAGTGTTGAATGGCAAGCGGGCACTCACTTTGCCAATGATATGGAAACTTCATGAGCTGTTTGGAATTCCTGCCGAAAGCCTGATCAAACCAATGAAGCAAATCTGATACAAATTGCAGCAACCCAGCCTTTGACTGCAGCTTAGCGATTAGCCACCAGATGCACCCCAAACAACAGATAGCAACCGCCCGCGAAGCGATCCAGCCATTGTCGCGAACGCTCATACACACCGGCAATCCGGCGACTGGCGAAGAACAGCGCCACGCAGCAATACCAACTGAACGACAACGTCGCCATGGTCAGCACCGCCAGCGCCAGTAACAGTGGCGGGATGTGGGCCGGCATGGCGGTGGCAAAGATGGTGGCGACGAACAATGCCGACTTGGGATTAGTCATGTTGCCAAGAAAGCCGCGGCCATAAGCTCCGAGCAACGTCTGCTCCGAAGTATCGAGCGTGCCCGGGACGATCGGTGCCTTGCGCTTGAACTGCTTGAGTCCGAGGTAGATCAGGTAGCAGCCACCGGCAATCTTGAAGCTCAGGTACAGCGTCGGCGCAGCACTGAACAGTGACTGAATGCCCAAGCCACCCGCCAGCCCCCACAACACGGTCCCGCTGGCGACGCCGAGCGCCGCGACGACACCGTGGCGGCGGGAACGGCTGACCGCCAGTTGCGCGATATTGAAGAAGTTCGGGCCGGGCGTGACCACGGCAACGGTCCACAACACGGCCAGCGACAGCAAGGGCGCCAGATAACTCAAGGGGGAAAGATCCATGGGGCATGCGCCTGATCGGTTCGACGATGCCCTCTACCTTGCAACATCCGGCAATGTTTTGCCATCAGCAGACATTCAGACCGCTAGCGTCTTGCCATCCACCGCATCACCAATCTTCAGGAAATGCCCACCCGCTACGTGGTGCAAGGTGCGCAAACCGTCATGCCCTTCGAAATGCCAGCGTCCGTCGCTGAACACGCGCTCATCGGCGTGGGCGGCGATGACTTCGGCGAGGAACAGGTCGTATTGCTCGTGATTGCGCGGCTCCGGCAGCAAACGGCATTCGAGCCAGGCGACGCAGTCTTCGAGCAGCGGCGCTTCGACTTGTTCGCCAGAAAACGTCTGCAAGCCGTAAGCCTGAAATTTGTCTTGCCCTTGGGTTTGGGTGATGTCCAGACCCGACGTATTGCCGACGGTTTGCACGATGTCGGCCTGATCGACGCAGGGGACGTTGAGCACGAAGGTGCCGGACGCTTCGAGCAACTGGCGGGTCCAGGTGGACTTGTCGAGGACCACCGCGACTTTCGGCGGTTCGAAATCCAGCGGCATCGCCCAGGCGGCGGCCATGATGTTGCGCTGACCGTCATGGGCGGCGCTGACCAGCACGGTCGGCCCGTGATTGAGCAGACGGTAGGCTTTGTTCAGGGGCACCGGGCGGCGGTGGGAAGCGCTCATGGGGATCTGCTCCGGGGAAAAAGGAGCTGATTGTAGCGCCACCTGTGACCTATAGGAGTGAGCCTGCTCGCGATAGCGGTGAATCAGTCAGCACCATTGTTGAATGTCAGACCGTCATCGCGAGCAGGCTCGCTCCCACAATGGATCAGTGGAGATTAGTGGGAGAGTTGATTGGCGAACTGACCGACCGCATCCACCACCTTCTGCGCGCCGTCCTGAATCTCGACGATCACCGTGCCTGCTTCCGCCGCCAGCGCCAGGCCTTGTTCGGCCTGAAGCTTGCCGTCGGTCATCAGCGCCACGGCGTTGCGCGCCATCTCCTGGTTCTGCCGCACCACAGTGACGATCTCTTCGGTCGCCTGACTGGTGCGCGAGGCCAGTTGTCGCACTTCGTCGGCCACCACCGCAAAGCCCCGACCCTGTTCGCCAGCACGGGCCGCCTCAATGGCAGCGTTGAGCGCCAGCAGGTTGGTTTGCTCGGCAATGCCGCTGATGGTTTTGACGATGGTGCCGATCACCTGCGACTGCTCGTTCAGTGCCTCGATGCCCTCGCCGGCAGACTGCATGTGTCGCGACAGATCACGCATCACATTCACCGCCTCGGTGACCACGGTAGTGCCACGTTGCGCGGTGCTGTCGGTTTGCTGCGAAGTGCTGTAGGCGATGCTGGCCGCGTCGGCAACCGCTTGCTCGCGATTGACCTGATCGGTGATCACCGTGGCGAACTTCACCACTTTGTACAGCTTGTTGTTGGCATCGACCACCGGGTTGTAGGACGCCTCCAGCCAGACCACGCGGCCGTGGCTGTCGATACGTTTGAAGCGCTCAGCCACAAATTCGCCATTGTTCAGGCGACGCCAGAAATTCTGGTACTCGGCGCTGTTGTACTCCTCCGGCGCGCAGAACATGCGGTGATGTTTGCCCTTGATCTGCGCCAGGCTGTAACCCATGCCGCTGAGGAAGCGCTCGTTGGCATTCAGCACGTTGCCGTTGAGGTCGAACTCGATCACTGCGGTGGAACGTACCAGCGCGCCGATCAGGTTTTCGTGCTCGCGGGAGGCTTCAATGGTGCGGGTCAGGTCACTGGAGAAAATCGAGAACTGCTTGATTCGGCCATCCGAAGAACGCACCGGCTGCACGATGGAGCGCAGCCACGCCTCTTCCCCATTACCGCGCAACAGACGCACGGCCCCGGCGAAGTGCTCGCCACGGGTCAGTGCGGACTTGAAACGATGGTGAAATTCATCGGCCTTCACATGCGCCGGAACGATGTCTTCAATGGCCCGCCCCACCAGATCCTGGCTCTTGTAGAGCATCTCGGCGAGAAAGTTCTGGTTGACCGACTGAATCCGTCCATCGGGCTCCAGGGTTAGCACCAACATCTCGCTTTCCAGGCTTTCCTTCACTTGTAGCAGGCTGGAAAGTTCTTCACGAAGAGTGGCCAGCTCTTGCTTGAGGCGTTTGTTGAACATGGGAAAGTACCGATAGGCAAGGTGGAAAGCGGGATGCAGCCTAACCATCGGCCTTGAAAATCTTTTCTGAAGAGCGATTGCGACCGGTCAGTCAAAAATAATCTCAATAGGCCATTGGTCTTATCTTTACGCCAACCGGCAGGATACAAAACCGGGCGCTTTGGCCCGGCCATATCAGGTATTCTCAGAGTAAATTGCAACAACATGTTGCAGCTATCCGCCCGATAAGGAGTGCCGTTTTGGATTTATCGACCGCTGCCTGGATGGTTCACGACACCCGCCTGATTCTCTGCTGCCTGCTGGCCATTGCCACAATTATTGTGCTGATCAGCGCCACCAAGCTTCCGCCCTTCCTGTCGATCCTGATCGGCACATTCATTGCCGGCGTCGGCGCGGGTTTACCGCCTGAGGACGTGGCCAAGGCGTTCAGCAAAGGCGCCGGGGCGATTCTCGGTGAAGCCGGGATCATCATTGCATTGGGTTCGATGCTCGGCGCGCTGATGGCCGAATCCGGCGCGGCCGACCGTATCGCTTCGACCTTGCTTGGACTGGGCAAAGGCAAGTCCCTGCCGTGGGTCATGGCGCTGGTGGCGATGGTGATTGGCTTGCCGCTGTTCTTTGAAGTCGGGCTGGTGATGATGGTGCCGATCATCTTCGTCATGGCCCGCCGTTCGGGGCTGCCACTGTTGAAAATCGCGATTCCGGCACTGGCCGGGATGACCACACTGCACGCACTGATGCCACCGCATCCCGGGCCGTTGATTGCCGTCAGTGCGTTGCATGCCGACCTTGGGCTGACCATGTTGCTGGGCTTCAGCATCGCCATCCCGGCGGTGATCCTGGCTGGACCGATCTACGGCAACTGGCTGTCGAAACGCATGCACGTCGATGAGCCGGCAGAACTCGGCGCACTGTTCAGCGCTCCGCCGAAAGCGCCGCGTCAGCCGAGTTTCGGCATGTCGCTGCTGATCATTCTGTTGCCGGTGCTGCTGATGCTCGGCAGCACTCTGGCGAAAGTCGCGATGAGCCCGGAAAGCAGCGTCGCCCTGACCCTGAAGTTCCTCGGCGAACCGTTGGTGGCGCTGGGCATTGCGGTGATGGCGGCGGTGATCTGCCTCGGCTGGGCCAACGGCATGCCGCGCGACCACGTCGGCGGCACCCTGCGCAAAAGCCTGGCGCCGATTGCCGTGCTGTTGCTGACCATCGGCGCCGGTGGCGGCCTGAAGCAGACCTTGCTGGATGCCGGCATCAGCCAGACCATCAGCAAGGTCGCCGAAGGCGCGCACATGCCGTACCTGTTGCTGGCCTGGCTGATCGCTGTGGCATTGCGTCAGGCTACAGGCTCGGCAACGGTGGCCACCACGACGACGGCGGGGATTCTGGCGCCGATGATGGCGGGCCTCGCCGCGACGCAAAGTTCGTTGGTGGCGCTGGCGATTGGCGCCGGCTCAGTGTTCTTCTGCCACGTCAACGACGCCGGCTTCTGGATGGTTCGCGAGTACTTTGGCTTGCAGCTGAAACAGACGATCTGGGTCTGGTCGGTCCTGCAAACCATCGTCTCGGTGGTAGGCCTGGTGGGGACCTTGCTGTGGTGGCACTGGTTGACGTAACGGCCTTCAGGAACAGGGCGCCACCGAACGGCGTCCGACCCCGGGCATGCGCACACCGAAATACGCCGCGCTACCGATGCCGACCGCGCCCATCACCGCGCAGAACATCACGCAGATCCACGGACTCCATGGCATCAGACCGATCAGCAACAGCGGTGTGATGCTTGCCCATGCGGCGTAGGCAATGTTGTAGGTGAAGGAAATGCCTGACACGCGAATGCGCGCGGGGAACAAGCCGACCATCACCGACGGCACCGCACCGACCACACCGCACGCTAGACCGGCCACGGCGTAAGCCAGGCCAACCCAATCGCCGCCCATGATCAAGCAGCCATACAGCACGCCGATACCCAGCGGCAGCAACAGGCTATACAGCATGACCGTGCGCCAGGCGCCGATACGGTCGACCAGCAGGCCGGCGATCACGCAGCCGATGTTGAGGAATACGATGCCCAATGCGCTGAGGGCGAAGGTGTGGCTGGCGCTCATGCCGAAGGTTTTCTGCATCATGGTCGGCGTAATGACGACGAACACCACCACTGCCGAAGTCAGCACGCAGGTCAGCAACATCGCCGGCAACATCGCCAGTCGATGCTCGCGCAGCACCGTGCGCAGCGGCAGTTCGACCCGCGCCTCGCGTTGCGCTTCCATCGCCATGAACACCGGGGTTTCGCTCAGCCAGCGGCGCAGATAAACGCCAATCACGCCGAACACGCCACCGAGCAGGAAGGGATAGCGCCAGGCGTAATCAAGAATTTCCGCCGGGGTGAACACTTGCGCGAGAAACGTCGCGGTCAACGCGCCGATCAGGTAACCGAAAGTCAGCCCGGCCTGCAAAAAGCCCAGGGCATAACCGCGATGCCCGGCGGGCGCGTGCTCGGCGACGAACACCCAGGCGCTCGGCACTTCACCACCGACCGCCGCGCCTTGCAGGATGCGCAGCGCCAGCAACAACAGCGGTGCGAAATAACCGATCTGGGCATACGTCGGCATGATCCCGATCAGCAGGCACGGCAGCGCCATCATCAGGATGCTCAGGCTGAAGACCTTTTTGCGGCCCAGGCGATCGGCGAAATGCGCCATCAGGATCCCGCCCAGAGGCCGCGCCAGGTAACCGGTGACGAAGATGCCAAAGCTTTGCAGAAGACGCAGCCACTCGGGCATTTCCGGCGGGAAGAACAACTGGCTGAGGGTCAGGGCAAAGAACACGAAAATGATGAAATCGTAGATTTCCAGCGCCCCGCCGAGGGCTGCAAGGCCGAGGGTCTTGTAGTCGGAACGGCTGAACGGCGCCGGTCGGGCTGTGGATTGGGCAGTCATGGCAAAGAACTCTGGCAGGCAAAAAACCAAGGCGCTCATGGTCTACGCAAATTCGCCTGGGGACAACCCGTTAGACCATAGTCCCGGTTTTGCAAAACCTGCTCACAAAAGCGCTTGGCTTGATTTACTGTTGAGGCCTGTCTGCAGCCACCGTCCAGTGAAAACCTGTGGGAGCGGGCTTGCTCGCGAATGCGGTGTGTCAGTCGACACTGATTGGTCTGACACACCGCATTCGCGAGCAAGCCCGTTCCCACCCAAAGCACTCAGCGATCTGCAGACCCAAAATAACCATAAAAATCCGAGGTACTTCCTGTGGCCGTTGAGATCGAAGATAGCCGCTCCGCGCGCTTTGCCCTGCGCTGTTCAAGCTTTGCCGAACGCTGGTTCCCCGACTCCTGGGTGTTCGCCGCGTTGGCGGTGATCATTGTCGCACTGGCCACTATGGCCATGGGCGCCAAACCCACCGATGCCGCGATGGCGTTCGGCGACGGGTTCTGGAGCCTGATCCCGTTCACCATGCAAATGGCCTTCGTGGTGATTGGCGGTTACGTGGTCGCCAGCTCGCCGCCGGCCGTCAAACTGATCGACAAACTGGCACGTATCCCGAAAAACGGCCGCTCCGCCGTGGCCTGGGTCGCGCTGATCTCGATGGTCGCCTCGCTGTTGAACTGGGGCCTGTCGCTGGTGTTCGGCGGTTTGCTGGTGCGCGCCCTCGCCCGCCGCACCGATCTGAAAATGGATTACCGCGCAGCCGGTGCGGCGGCGTACCTGGGCCTGGGCGCGGTCTGGGCGCTGGGGCTGTCGTCATCGGCGGCGCAGTTGCAGGCCAACCCGGCCAGCCTGCCACCGTCGATCCTGTCGATCACCGGGGTGATTCCGTTCACCCAGACCATCTTCCTCTGGCAGTCCGGCGCCATGCTGCTGGCATTGATCGTGATTTCGATCATCGTCGCCTACGCCACCGCGCCCGGCCCGAACTCTGCGCGCGACGCCAAGGATTGCGGCATCGACCCGGCATTCAATCTGCCGCCGCTACAACCGCGTACCCGGCCCGGTGAGTGGCTGGAGCACAGTCCGTTGCTGATCATTCTGCTGGTGTTGCTGGCGGCCGGCTGGCTGTTTCACGAGTTCTCGACCAAACCGGCGATCACTGCGATTTCCGGGCTCAACACCTATAACTTCCTGTTCATCATGCTCGGCGCCCTGCTGCACTGGCGCCCGCGCAGCTTCCTCGATGCGGTGGCCCGAGCGGTGCCGACCACCACCGGCGTGCTGATCCAGTTCCCGCTGTACGGCTCGATTGCCGCGCTGCTGACTACGGTCAAAGGCGCCGATGCGCAGACGCTGGCGCATCACATCTCGACCTTCTTCGTCAGCATTGCGTCCCACGACACCTATGCGCTGTTGATGGGCGTGTACTCGGCGATTCTCGGTTTCTTCATTCCGTCCGGCGGCGGCAAGTGGATCATCGAGGCGCCATACGTGATGCAAGTCGCCAACGATCTGCAATACCACCTCGGCTGGGCGGTGCAGATCTACAACGCCGCCGAAGCGCTGCCAAACCTGATCAACCCGTTCTACATGCTGCCGCTGCTGGGCGTGCTCGGTCTGAAGGCGCGGGACCTGATCGGCTTCTCGTTCGTGCAACTGCTGGTGCACACGCCGCTGGTGCTGTTCTTGCTGTGGGTGCTGGGGACGACATTGGCGTATACGCCGCCGGTGATGCCGTAGCTTGACGGGATTGCGCCTGCCAAATGGCAGGTGCAATCAATGTTACCTGGAGGGTAGGAATCTCAGCAGCTCAGGCAAAGCAACCTGAACCGTTTCCCAAACGACATCCAGATTGATGTCGAAGTAGCCATGAGCGATCCGGTTACGCATCCCGCGCATGCTGCGCCAGGGAGTTTGAGTGTTCTGAGCCGCGAATTCTGGAAAGCGGTCCATTATTTTGGTTGCCGCCTCGCCAATGATGACCAGGCTCATGATGACCGCTTGCTGCGTCCGTTTATCGTCTACGAACTCTTCCTTGCTCAGACCTTCGACGAAGACCAGTGCGTCGCTCGCGGCCTGACGAATGTGCTCAAGGTAATCGCCGAGCCGATTCTCGATCATACGGGACGGGCCTGATCAAGAACCTGCTGACGAAATTTCAGCGGAAGGTCTCCCGGCGTTAACAGATCGACGGTAACCCCCAGCAAGTCCTCAAGTTCAAGCTGTAGTCCACCGAGATCAAACAAGGTAGCGCCAGGCAATGGATCGACCAACAGATCAAGGTCACTGCCTTCCATATCGGTACCCAGCGCTGTCGAGCCAAACACTCGCGGATTGGCCACACGGAATCTGCCGACAACCTCACGGACGGCAGCTCGTTGCAGATCAAGAGCAATGGAAGGCTTCATGGTTCACTCAGGCCAGTTTCGATATCGCAGCAGTCTAGCAGTGCCGAAGGGTCGTAGACACCGCACCATTTTGTAACCCAACCGTCACATTCCCTTGCTAGCGTCCGCCCGAAACAAACTGAAACAGTTAAGCAAAACGGGCTGATAGATGAAAGACGAAACAGACAGCACTGACGCACCTGAATCCGACAACCCCACCGACACCAGTCGCCGCCGCTTCCTCGGCGGGGTCGCTGTCCTCGGTGTGGGTGCCACGCTGGCTGGCTGCGGTAACGCCAGCGATCAGCCGGGCAAACCGGCCGAGCGCCCGCTGACGCCGACCGAGCTGGACAAAGCCCTTCGTGACCAAGTGAAGACCGTGGTGGTGATCTACGCCGAGAACCGCAGCTTCAACAACCTGTTCGGTGATTTCCCCGGTGTCGAGAAACCGCTGTCGGCGCTCAAGCCTGCCGATTATCAGCAACGTGACCGCAACGGCAGTCTGCTGCAGACCTTGCCGCCAGCTTGGGGCGGGGTGTTGCAGATCGGCCCGCAAACCCTCGATGGCGTGACCTACCCCGCCGCCACGCAGTTTCAGGAAAACCTGCCCAACGCACCGTTCGCCCTCAAAGGCCCGAATGGCGAAGACCTGCCGTTCGGTCTGGTCACCCGCGATTTGTGGCACGTGTTCTATCAGAACCAGATGCAGATCAATGGCGGCAAGAACGATGGCTTCGTCGCCTGGGCCGACTCCGGCGGCCTGACCATGGGCCATTACGCCCAGAGCCGTTATTCCCTGCGTCTGTGGGATGTCGCGCAGGAATTCGTACTGTGCGACAACTTCTTCCAGGGTGCCTTCGGTGGTTCGTTCCTCAACCACCAATACCTGATCAGCGCCACCGCGCCGTTCTATCCGGACGCGGCCAATTCGGTGGCCAAGAGTCAGATCGCCACCTTGCAAAGCGATGATCCGAACGATTCGCGCTTGAAACCGCTGGAGCAATCCCCCGCCAGCGCCATGACTGGCCCGCCGCAGTTCGGCCCGAGCGCGTTGACCCCGGACGGCTTCGGCGTCAATACGCTCGCCCCGCCCTACTGGCCAACCTGGATTCGCGACCCGGAGCGTCCGGCGTATTCCAAAGCGGATCTGCCCAACGTCATGGTGCCGCAGACCCACGAACACATCGGCGACAAGCTGTCGAAGAAGAACATTGACTGGGCGTGGTACGCCGGTGCGTGGCAGGCAACGCTGGAGCAGTACAAGGATTCTGGCGGCATTCCGAAAATCCCCAATTTTCAGTATCACCATCAGCCGTTCAACTACTTCAAGCAGCAAGGCCCGGAAAACCCCGTCGAGCGCAATAAACGCCTGCGCGATGCTGGCCTGGGCGATGAGTCGAGCACCAACAAGTTCTTCGCCGATGCCGAGGCCGGCAAGTTGCCGGCGGTGAGTTTCTACAAACCGCAAGGCAACCTGAACATGCACGCCGGTTATGCCGACGTGGCGTCCGGGGATCGGCACATCGTCCGCGCATTGAAGGTGCTGCGCGAAAGCCCGCAGTGGCAAAACATGGTGGTGATTGTGACCGTCGATGAAAACGGCGGTTGGTGGGATCACGTTGCACCGCCCAAGGGCGACCGCTGGGGCCCGGGTTCGCGGGTGCCGGCGCTGGTGGTGTCGCCGTTTGCGCGCAAGGGCACGGTCGATCACACGGTTTACGACACAGCGTCGATCCTGCGACTGATCACTCGAGTGTTCCAGCTCGAAACCCTCGACGGCCTCAAGCAGCGGGATGACGCGATGATCGCCCGCGGTCAGAAACCCATGGGCGATCTGACCAACGCCTTGCATTTTCAAGCCTGAAACCGAGTCCTGCGGGCTGACGCAAAAATCCGTGAATGACGGCTTCTCTGTGCAACACGGCTGATCCAATATGAAGCGCCCCGACATCCCGGGGAACCCACGCTGAAAAGGATCTGAGCATGTTCAAACTCGCAGGACTTATCCCCACCGTACTGGCCCCCACCGCACTGGCCCTCGCCGCGCTCACACTGAGCTCGGCCGCCCACGCCGATGTCGACCTGAAACTGGGCAGCACCGAGCGCGTCACCCACCTCTTCGCCTACCCCAACAACTGCAGCGTGATCTGCTATCGCAACTGGTCGCTGGAACAGACCGTCGCCCATTACCTGAGCCAGAGCGTGCAACGCGATGGCTACACCAATGCCAAGGTACTGGTGAAAAACGATAACGGGCAGATTCATGTCGAAATCAGCGGCGTACCGCAAGGCTACGACAAACCGCTGTCGGCACTGCTCGATGCCGGCGATCTGGCCTACAACGGCGCCAGCAAGCTCAACGCCGATGGCAAATGGGCTTACAGCTGGTATCTGTTCCTGCCGCTGGGCATGGCCCTGGAAAACCGCAAGAGCGTCGAGTTGCTGCACTTTCCGCCGGACTATTCGCTGACCCAGGCCCAGGATTACCTGCGCTCGAACACCACGGATCGCTGGGCCACGCTGCTGACCGACAACGGTATCCCGGCCGATCAGACCCCGGCCTATCAGACCATCATCGACATTGCGCCAATCGCGGCGCCGTCCAATGCCGGCAGTGATCTGGAGGGGGTCTACGACTACTTCAAGGATTACCAGACCACACTGGTCAAGCAGTTCAGCCAGACCAGCGCCGGCACCACCTTGCCGATGGTCGCGTTCGGCGCGCCGGTGCGTAACTGGATCAAGCAGCAATACGGGCCGACCGTAGGCGTTTTGGGGCTGGCTACCATCAGCCCGAGTGCGGGGGTGAACGTGCCAGTACTGGGTTCGAACCACCCGAGCTACATCTGGTACGCCGCCGACCCGGCGAGCTACGACGGCGATGAAGCCAAGGCCGACGCCGCCGGGTTGAAGGTCATGGGCCAGGACTTGAGCGCGGCCTGCTGGCAGGCCGGGATGGGCAGCAAACCGGGCACCGACCCGAAAACCCTGCTTGATAGCTGCACCCAGACCTGGCAGGTGACGCAAAAGGGCAAAACCTGCGAGCTGTTCTACACCTCGATCCGCAACCTGACCCCGGCACAGGCTGCCGCCAAATGCTCGACCACGCCGATCAAGGCGCAACTGCAACAGCTCAAGGGCGAGTTGCCAGCCACTGCAGTGCCTGCACCACACCTCTGATCCGCTGAAAAAGCTTCCCGTGTCAGTCAATACTGACGCGGGAAGCAGCCTATCACGCCTGTCAGATCTGACAGTAGACGGTTTGAGGGATACACCGGAATATTGGATCCAGACATGTTGCAGCGCTGACAGGATGTCAGACCAGGGAAGTCGCAGCATTTGCCGACAGGGATTGCTATGAACAACCAGACACATCAGCACCACATCCCCCGCGACGCACCCGGTATCTACCCGTTTGCCGGATTGCCGGTACGGCTGGGTTTCCCCTCGACTCAGGATTTCCAAATCGTTCAGGACAGCCATGGCCGCGCGACGGTTGTCGCGCGCCGGGCGTTCTTGCGCATCACCCGGATGTGCCGTATTTCCGGGCAACTGTTGCCCTATCGCTGTCGCCAGACCCGCCAGCTGCTGACCGGGATCCATATCTACGACCCGCGCTTTTGCGGGCTGCTCGAACATGCCTGCGACCCGAATGTGTTCCTCGACATGAGCGAACTGTGGCTCTGGGCACTGCGCGATATTCACCCGGGTGAACGCCTGACCATCGACTTCGCCGCCACCGAAGATCGCCTGTTGCAACAGTTTGCCTGCACCTGCGGCGGGCCGCGCTGCCGAGGGTGGATCACCGGTTACGATGAACCACCCAGTATCGAGGGCCAGCATTTCCTGCAGCACTGGCGGCATGCGCACTGATCGGGCTTACAACGCCCCGACCGGGCGCAGACGGTATTGCGGCGGCAGTTGTTCGAAACCGCTGATCGTGGTGTTCAGGCTTTTCCAGCGACCGTCCTTGATGCCATAGATGCAACCGTGAATCGACAGGCTCTGCCCGCGATGCCAGGCGTTCTGGATGATGCTGGTGTGGGCGACGTTGGCCACTTGCTGGACGACATTGAGTTCGCACAGCCGGTCGACCTGTTCCTCTTCGGTCGGCAGCTTGGCCAGCTCTTCACGTTTTTCGTAGTACAGATCGCGGATCGAGCGCAGCCAGCCGTCAATCAGGCCGAACTGGCGATCCTGCATCGATGCGCGCACACCGCCGCAACCGTAGTGGCCGGTGACGAGGATGTGTTTGACCTTGAGCACATCGACTGCGTACTGGATCACCGACAGGCAGTTGAGGTCGGTGTGCAGCACCACGTTGGCGACGTTGCGGTGCACGAACAGATCGCCCGGCAGCATGCCGACGATTTCGTTGGCCGGCACCCGTGCGTCGGAGCAGCCGATCCACAGATACTCAGGGGTCTGCTGGCGCGCCAGCTTGGCGAAGAAATCCGGGTCTTCCTTGGTGATCGCGTCAGCCCAACGCTCGTTGTTATCAATCAGGTCTTGTAAGTCGTGCATGGTGTAAGGCCTCAAGAAAGATGCGCTGGTATGACAGACGACCGCCCGTCGGGGTCACGCAAGAACCGCAGGTGTTTTTCTTTGGAATTCTCGTGTTCCCGGTGAGTCCACTCAGTAAGGCCCACAGTATGAGGAATTGCCATGACTGATTCACGACGTCCGTACGATGCGGTGCAACCGGAACCCATCGATGATAACGAAGACCGCATGGGCTCGGTGCATGAGCTGGATTTCGATGAAGACGAACCCAGCGCGAAAATCGGCGACGAGATTCCAGAGCGCGAACGCGAGCAACTGATGCCGAACGAGCGGGTGCGTGAGGCCGGGTTTACCGGCGCATCGAAAGCAGACCATGAACCCACCGACGATGACTTGAGCCCGGAAACGCTGATTCATGAAGACGGCGCCCGGGACGCCGAAGAAGCCGGCGAAGGCAACCAGGCGGATTGGGACTTGAGCATTGTCGACGAGGATGACATCGGCGGCGGCAATGGTCTGGATGAAGCGGAGCTGGCACGGCGTGATCCGCTGGATGGCAACCGCTGATCGTTGTTGCCTGAGAGGCCGCCTTCGCGAGCAAGCCCGCTCTCACATGGGTTTTGAGTCGTTCACACATGTTGTGATCAACCCAAAACCCATGTGAGAGCGGGCTTGCTTGCGAAGCTTTTAAGGCTTAATCAACCAAAGTGCAGGCCATGACCACAGCATCTTCACGCCCGCCCACCGCCGGATAATAATCCCGACGCCGGCCAATCTCGTTGAAGCCATAGCGCTCGTACAATTTGAACGCCGCCGTATTGCTGTCACGCACTTCCAGAAAACACTCCCGAGCGTCAGCCTTGTAGGCAATCGACATCAGGTGCTCCAGCAACGTCAGCCCCAGCCCACGCCCCTGATTCTCCGGTTTGACGGTAATGTTGAGCAGATGCGCCTCATCCAGAATGATCTGCACCACTCCGTGGCCGACCTGCTGCTGACCTTCGAACATCAGCCAGATCTGGTACTTGCCCAGCCCGTCGAGAAAAATCCCGCGGGTCCAGGGATGGCTGTACGCCGCGTATTCAATCTTCAATACAGCGTCCAGGTCCGCCTCGGTCATCGGGCGGAACGATACAGCTTCACTCATTCGATTCTTTCCAGCGCGCCATCAGCCGACGCATGGCTTGCCACACAGCGGCTTTGCGCTGTGGCTCTTCCATCAACAATTCCAGACCGGGAATGGCCCAGGCCAGGCCCAGCCCTTCAATCTGCAATTCACTATTGAACGCCTCGGCATCCGCTTCACCAGCAAAGCGCACCGCCGGCAGGCCAATCAGCCACAGGCAGGTGCAGGGCGCCGTTTCCATTTGCACCGAAAGGAACCCCTGCACAAAGTCGCGGGCGGCTTCCGGGCCTTGGTCCATGGTGCCGCGGTTCAACCACGGCCAGCGCACCGGCTCGCCGACGATTTGCGGTGCGGCCGGCAGACCGGCAGCGCGCAGCATGTCTTTAAGCAGCAGATAGGCCGGATCGCGGCTCTGGAACGCTTCGCCTGTGGGTAACTCCACCAGCAGCAGACACGCCCCGGCGCGCAGCAATTGCAGGGCGAAACGCGGTGGCGGCACGGGCGCGGGCTTGACGACGACCGGCGCCTCTTCGACCTCTTCCACCGGTTTGGCGCCATTGCGGGTACTGGCGAGCGAGGGGCGCGGCACTTCGATTTTTGGCCGCTCCACCGGACGGGCGGCAGGTTGCACCGCCGCTTCGGCCTGCACAACCGGCATCACCGCGACCTCAGGTTCAGGCTCGTGCATGTCCAGCAGCTCGGGCCGCGACGGTGCGGCGAAAGGCAATTCGGTGCGCGGCAGCCAGTTGACCACCTGCATGGCGTTCAAATAGGCGCGGCGGCGGGACTCGATAAGCAAAGGTCGGCCACTTGTGGATAACTGAAAGTGCGCTGATTCTACCGCCCTTCGCTCAAGATCGCCCGTTGTTGATCGATAGACTTGACCTAAAGAAAGCGACAGCCTGTCCCCGAGAGTGAATCGTATCCTTCGTGATGCAGTACAATCGCGGCTTTTAATCGCCAACCAGCCGGCCATTCCGATGATCGAACCCAAGCGCGTCTTGCGCGCCCTCGCTGAACACTGGGCACTTCTGGAGCCACTGTGCGAGCACTTCGACCAAGGCACCCTGAGCCTCAACGAACTGCGCACGCAACTGGCCGCCCAACAACTGGACAGCACGCCGCAGGACATCACCAGCCTGCTCGACGTGTGGATTCGCCTCGACATCCTGATTCCTGTCGCGAAAAGCCCGAACCGTTTCGAGCTCAATGCACAGATCCACGATTTCCTCGCCTACCTGCGCCGTGAGCACCGTCTGGGCCTGTGCCTGGAGATTGAAGCCTACCTGCGCCACCTCGAACGTCTGGCCGGTTACATTCAGGACGCGTTCGACATTCGCGACGGCCACGACCTCGCTCGCCAGTTGCGCCTGCTCGACATGCGCGTGCGCGACGTGTTGAAGAAGCTCGACAACGACGAGCAGGCACTGGTGGCCGTGGCCGAACGGGCCAAGACCAGCGACCGGCAGATTCCGCTGCGCCAGCGTTACGCCGAAGTACTGGCGACGTGGGACGAATACGTCGAGCCAATGATCGATCTGGTGAACGCCGACGGCGCCTTCGAACAAGGCGTGCGCAAGGTCGAAACCGTGCTACTGAAGATGCTCAGCGAACAGCAACGTCTCGGCCATCTGGTTGACGACGACATGCTCCTGCGCACCCACGCGCGCATCCTCGAAATGCAGACCAGCGCGCAACTGACCTTGCGTCATGCCCGCGAACTATTGCTGCCGCTGCGTGAAGAAGCGCGCCGGCACAACGCCGTGACCCGTGGTGCCGCACTCGCACTGGCGGCGATTCGCCGTAAAGGCATCGATGCCGTGCCGCAAGCGGCGATGCCGCTGTTCACCCGGCCGCAAAGCACCTTCCTCGGCAGCGCCAGTCAGGTCGAAGCTTACGTTTACGCTTTGGCCCGATTCGAACCAAAACCGGCACGCTTCCCGAAAGCGCACAAAACACAAAAATCCGGCGACGCGCCACGTGCACCACGCACCGTGCGCGAGATGGTCGAGCGTTGCGAAGAGTCCCTGCCAATGCCGGATCTGATGACCTGGCTGCTGGAGCAGGAGCCGGACGGCGCCACTGACGAATTGCTCTACTGGTTCTCGCGCCTGTCGCGGGAAAAACGCTTCAAGCGCGAGCGTCTGGAACGCCGCGAATACCACACTCACGAGCACCAGGTCAGCCTGCGCTCCTTCGCCCTGCTCTCGGCCCGCGACACCGCCGCCGAGGATTCTGCGAGCATCCCCAATGCATCTTGATCTCTCCGAACTGTCCCAACTGGCGCCGATCTTCCGCGAGCTGTTCAAGGGCTACCACGTCAGCCGCCGCGACCCGGAGCTGTACGCGCAACTGTCGAACTTCCAGGATCAGTACCGCACGCTGTTCAAGGCCCTGGGTTTTGAACTGGTCTGCGACACCCGTGGTTTCTACTACTTCGTGCCGGACATGGCCGCCGCGGCGGTGAACAAGACCGCCCAGCGTCTGGCGCTGTTCACCTTCATCCTCGTCGAGCATCTGGCCGACCAGGGCCGCGACCCGATCGCCGTGCTCGACGGTGGCAGCCTCGGCCGTGAAGAACTGCCGTCGCTGTTGGAAAAGTACCGCGACCTGTTCATTCAGGCCGAAGTGCAGACCGTTGAAGAACTCGAAGAAAAGATCATGCGTCGCATGACTCAACTCGGTTTCGCCGGCGAAGAAAACGGCGTGTACCGTTTCTTGCCGCCGATGCACCGTTTCCTTGATGTGTGCCTGTCGGTGCAGCAAGACCGCGATCTGGCCGCTAGCGTCCACAGCGTATTGCCGCTGCCGGCACCGGTGCTGATCGACGAAGAAGCCGAAGCCAAATTCCTCGAAACCGACGATCCGCTTGATCTGTCCGAATTTGCAGAAGAAAGCGAAGAAGACGCACTGGCCCGCGCCATTGCCGAAGAACAGGAGTCCGACGCATGAGCCAGGAACGCTACGGCATCCGCCGCTTTGCCCTTTTGAACACCGCCGGTTACAGCCTCGGCCTGTTCCCGCTGGAAGAACCGCTGTCGGTCTACGGCGCGAACAACCTCGGTAAATCGGCGTCGATCAACGCCTTGCAGTTCCCGATTCTGGCGCGCATGTCGGACATGAGTTTCGGCAAGTACAGCCTGGAACAATCGCGGCGTTTCTACTTCGCCTCCGACACCAGTTACATCCTTGTCGAAGTGAACCTGCCCCACGGCCCGCACGTGATTGGCGTGGTCGGTCGTGGCCCGGGCGGCGGTTTCGGTCACCAGTTCTTCGCCTATGCCGGCAAACTCGATCTGGCGCATTACCAAAAGAACGATACCTGCCTGCGTCAGAAAGAGCTGTTCAGCAACCTTGAGAAAGAAGGCCTGAAAGCCTACGAACTCAAGCCGGACGAACTGCGTCGTCTGCTGGTTGGCGGCCACACCTCAATCCCGCTCGACCTGACCCTGATCCCGCTGCGCTCCACCAGCGAGCAGAGCCTGAAGACGTTCCGCGCGCTGTTCATCAACCTGCTGCACATGCGTGAAATCACCGCAGCCAAGCTCAAGCAACTGTTCCTCGATGCCTTCGAGCACAGCCTGCGTTCCGGCAGTGTCGATTACATCGCCGCGTGCGAAGAAGCCTTCCGCGACGTGCGCCGGATGGAACAGGACTACAACTCGCTGGTCGCGGCCGGCCCACTGGTCGAGGCCTTGGCCAACGGCGTGAAACAGCGTGACGTGCTACGCGGAAAACTGCATCGCCTGTCACCGCTGCTCGATTCGTTGCTCGGCACATGGTCGGACTACGCCAGTGCGCGCAAAGAAGAACTGACGATTCAGGCCGACCATTACCGTGGCGAGCAGGACAGTCTGCAAAACGATCAGCGCGGCGGCACCCAGGAGCTGATGCGTCTGGAGCGGGAGATTTCCGGCATCCAGCGCTGGCTGGGTGAGTTGTCGGTGCTGAAGAATCGTTTTGCCTTGGTCGATGACGTCAAAGTGCTGGAGCAACAATTGCTCGCGGCCAAAGACGCTCACGACGAACTGGCCGGTGCTCTGGCGCAATCGCGTCAGTTCAGCGCCGAGGATCTGGAAGAGCGGCTGCGCGATCTGGAAAAACGCCTGAAGTCGGTGAAACTGCAACTCGATCACGCCGACAACAACAGCTACGCCCGTCTGCGCGAAGAATTCTCGCAACAGGACGTCGAGCGTCTGATGCGCCTGTTCAACAGCGCACTGTTCAGCCTGCCGCTGGGCGAGCACGGCATCACCCTCGATGACGACGGCGAGTGGGTCAAATCGGTCGAGTTGATCCTTGATGGCTTCAAGGGTGAGCGTTTCGAAGTGCCGGGCCTGTCGATCGACATCTCGCACATCGAGCCGCCAGCCCTGCAAGCGCTGGCTGACCGTGCCGCACTGCGTGATCAGAAAGAGCGTCTGGAAAAAGAACTCAAGCAACTGAAAACCCAGCAAGCCGTTGCTGCTGACCGTGCTGCGAGCAAGACCCAGACCGAAGCGCTGTACCAGCAAGTGCTGGATGCGCAGAAAGCCCTGGAAGATTTCCGCCGCACGCAGACACTGAGCGCTGAAGAAGGCGACAAGCTCGAACAACTGGCGCAGATGGAAGGCGCGCAGGACGAACTCAAGCGTTCCAGCGACGCGTTCACCGAGCGCGTCCAGCAACTGTCGGCCAAGCTGCAACTGGTCGGCCGGCAGATCGCCGACATGGAAGCCAAGCAACGCACCCTCGACGATGCACTGCGCCGTCGTCAGTTGCTGCCGGCAGATCTGCCGTTCGGTACGCCGTTCATGGATCCGGTCGACGATTCGATGGACAACCTGCTGCCGCTGCTCAACGACTATCAGGACAGCTGGCAAGGCCTGCTGCGCGCCGACGGTCAGATCGAAGCGCTGTACGCACAAGTGCGTCTGAAAGGCGTGGCCAAGTTCGACAGCGAAGACGATATGGAGCGCCGCCTGTCACTGCTGATCAACGCTTACGCGCACCGTACCGATGAAGCCCTGACGCTGGGCAAGGCGCGTCGTGCGGCGGTCACCGACATCGCTCGCACCCTGCGCAATATTCGCAGCGACTACGACAGCCTCGAGCATCAACTGGCGCTGTTCAACCGCGAGATCAACAAGCGTCAGGTCTCCAACCTGCAGAGCTTCCGTATCGTGCTCGCCCCGAACAAGGAAGCGCTCAAGCACATCGACCAGATCATCCATAGCGCCGGTCAGTACGAAGAAGGCGAAACCCTGTCGGTGTTCGACCTCAGCCAGAGCGCCGAGCAGGACAACAAGAACGAAGAGGCCAAGGAATATCTGGCTCGATTGGTGGCAGCGAACCACAACCAGCTCGGTCTCAAGGACTTGTTCGAACTGGCGTTCGAGATCACCAAGGTCAACGGTCAGCCGGTTATCCACACCGACATCGATGGCGCGGCGTCCAACGGCACCACCATGACCATCAAGGCGCTGACCAACATGTACTTGTTGCTGCACTTGATGGACCGTGACCTCGCCGGTCGTGTGCGCCTGCCGTACTACCTCGACGAGGCGGCGGACATCGATGAGAAGAACCAGGCCGCCCTGCTGGAAACCAGCCTGCAACTGGGCTTCGTGCCGATTCTGGCGAGTGTGAAGCCGCAGGTCTGCGCCAGTGTCGCCATCGACCTGGAAGGCGGCAGCGGGCCTGCGGGCATCTACATCGACGAGGCGGACTGGAAGTACATCCGTCGCCATGATGTGGTGAAAGCCACGGTCAATGTTGAAGCAGATGAACCGGAGCTGGATGCGGTTTGATCGGCGTCAGCTGAAGGCAAAAAAAGGGCCGCGATCTGATGGGATCGCGGCCCTTTTTTATGGCGTTGGATTTGTTCTGGCGCTTAGGGCCCTATCGCGAGCAGGCTCACTCCTACAGTTGGAATACCTTCCCCTGTAGGAGTGAGCCTGCTCGCGATGACGCCACTCCAGACACAGCTGAATTACTTACCGAGTGGAATCTTCGGCGCCCAGCTCAGCCACTCATCCTCGAACTTGTCGAACAGCGGGAACGTTTGCTCAGGCCGCGCAGGGTTGCCCATGCGTTCGCCGTCCGGCGTGGCGAAGGCGATGCCGCCCTGAATCGCCGTCTCCAGTGACTCCGTGCGTACCGTCACTCCCTTGAACAGACCGATATCAAAACCGACGCCACTGGTGTTCCAGAACCGCGTACCGCTACGCACCAGCGGCGCGTACTTCGGCTCGATCAAAATGTGCACCAATACCCGATCAGCTGTCTGCCCCAGCTCATAACCCGTGACCTTGCCCACGGTGATTTCGCGGTAAGTCACCGGCACGCCAGGCTTGAGCGAACCACGACGGGCCGCACTCAACACCAGACTCAAACCGGCCTCTTGCCTGGACACTTCCGGCGGATTGGCCAGCGCAACGAAATTCTTCTGCGGGCCAAGGTTCTTCGCCGCCGGTTGCACCTCCAGGTACTGCCCGGTGACCAGAGTTTCCAGATTCTGGGTCTTGATCAGCCCCAACTCAGGCTTGACCACCCAGAACTGGCTGCCAACCCGCGCAATGCGCTCCGGCACTTCAGTGATCCGCGCGGTGATCATTACCGATTGCAGGTCATCTGTCAGATCAACGTCTTCAATCTTGCCGACATCCAGCCCTTTGAAACGGATCGGCGTACCCGGGCGCAAACCATCGGCGCGGTCAACCTTGATCGTCACCACCGTGCCTTTCTGGTTGGCCTCATCATGGTTGGCGAACAGACGGAAACGCGGAATACGCTTTTGCAACGGCGCCTTGGCTTGCGGTGTTTCGAAGGCAATACCACCGGCCATCAGTGTCTGCAATGACTCGCTCTTCACTTGAATCCCACCTGTCAGACCACCGGTGAGAGTGATTCCGCTGACGTTCCAAAAGCGAGTCGAGGCGTTGACCAGGTTTTCGTATTCCTTCTCGATATGGACGCCGATCACCAATTGTTTTTTGGTCCTGGAGAACTGATAGCTCTGTACCGAGCCGACCTTGACCTGTTTATACAGAATCGGGCTACCGACTTCGATCGAACCCAGAGCGTCGGTGAACAACACCAGATGCAGGCCCGGTGCGCGCAGGTCCAATGGTGGCGCTTTTGGCCGTGCCTCGAATTCGCGCTTCGGCGCGGCACCTTTGTCGCCAGGGCGTACAGCGATGTAGTTACCTTTCACCAGCGCTTCGAGCCCGGTGATCCCGGCCAGGGAAATCGACGGCTTGACCACCCAGAATTGCGTGCCGTCGACCAGATAGTCTTCAGCCAGAGGGTCAAGGGTAAGCTCGGCCGTGGCGCTGTTCAGATCCGGATCGATTTTCAACGCCTTCAGGTTACCGACCTGAATGCCCTTGTACATGACCGGCGTTCGGCCAGCCTGCAAGCCCTCGAAGTCGCTGAGTTTGACCTTTACCCGAATACCGGCAGCCGCGGCGTCGAAATCTTCATAGAGACGGAACGGCAGGCTTGGATCGGTAGGCGGACTGTCCTTGCGGTTCTCCGGTGTGGCGAAGGCGATACCGCCGGCGACGATGCTCGCCAGAGACTCGCTGCGCACTTTTACTCCCGACAGATTGGCGTCGATACTGATGCCGCTGGCATTCCAGAAGCGCGTGTGTTTGCGCACCAGTTTGGCGTAGGTCGGCTCGATGAACACTTTGAGTTCAACAGTGCTCTGGTCTTCGGAGAGCACGTAGCTTTTGATCTGCCCGACCTTGATCTGCTTGTAGAACACCGGGCTGCCACGGTTCAGCGAGCCGAGGCGATCCGCCTTGATGGTCAGGTGCAGACCGGGCTTGGAATCCGACAGCGGCGGTTCTTCGGCCAGCGCCTTGAACTTGCGGGTCGGTTCGCCTTCACCCGGGCTGATGGCCACGTAGTTACCCGAGACCAAGGTTTCCAGGCCAGTGATACCGGCCAGGGTCACGCTCGGTTTCACCAGCCAGAAACGCGTGCTGGTCTTGAGGTATTGCTCGACATCCTTGTTCATCTCGACGGTGGCGATGACCCCTTTGGAGTTGCCTTCGTCGTCGAGCTTCAGCGCCTTCACCTTACCGACCGACATGCCTTTGTACATGACCTCGGTCTTGTTGGCCTGGATGCCTTCACCGCTTTCGAAACGCACCTGAATCTCGATGCCGGTTTCGTTATAGGCACGCCAGCCGAGCCAGCCGCCGATGATCAGGGCAATCAGGGGCAATACCCAAATGGCAGACCAGTTGGAGGCCGGCCGGGTTTTCGCTACGGGCAAATCAGTCATGGTCGTCGTCCGACTCCGTGTTATCCCAAATCAGTCGGGGATCGAAAGTTACTGCGGCAAGCATCGTCAGAATCACCACACTGGCGAAGGCGATGGCGCCAAGATTAGCTTCGACACTGGCAAGCCGGCCGAAGTTGACGACCGCCACCAGAATGGCGATCACAAAGATATCGAGCATCGACCAGCGACCGATGAACTCGATGAAGCGGTACATCCAGATCCGCTGCCGTGCAGACAATGGCTGGCGTCGCTGAACCGAAAACAACAGCAGCGCGATACCCACCAACTTGAAGGTCGGCACCAAGATGCTCGCGATAAACACCACAGCGGCGATTGGAATCATGCCGTGCTGCACCAACTGAATGACACCGGACATGATCGTGCTTGGATCACCCTGCCCCAGGGAGCTGACGGTCATGATCGGCAGCACATTAGCCGGAATATAGATAATCGCCGCGGTGATCAGCAGTGCCCAGGTTCGAGCCAGGCTGTTCGGGCGACGGGCATGCACCAGCGCCCCACAGCGGGTACAGGTTTGTTCTTCCGAGTCTTTTTCCTGTCTGTTCAATTCGTGGCATTCAGCACAAATCAGAATGCCCGCATCAATCGCCCGCATGAGGGTCTTCTCCTGATAGCGCCTGCCAGATCTGATGCGGTGACATCACCACTTCCAGCCAGACCTGAACCAACAACAAACCGACAAAACATGCCAGACCGAGGCCAACAGTGATGGCCGCCATGTCTGCCAGTTTGACGATCGCCACCAACACGCCCATGAGGTAGACCTCAAGCATTCCCCAATCTTTGAGGTGGTGGTAAATGCGATACAGCAACAAGCCGTAGCTGCGCCCGATGTTGAAACGGATCGTCAGCAATACGAATAACTGGCAGAGCAACTTGAGCAACGGAATCGCCATACTGCAGAGAAATACGACGACGGAAACACCGCGCATATCGGTATCGAACAAGCCGACAACACCGCTCCAGACGGTGTCCTGCGACGACTGTCCGAGCACATTGAGCTGCATGATGGGTAAAAAGTTCGCTGGCACGAACAACAGCAATGCAGCGATGACCAGAGCAAGGCTGCGCTGCACCACGTTATAGCGGTGGGCATACAACTCATAACCGCAGCGTGGACACAGGGCTTTCTCGCCGTGGGCAAGCTTTGGCTTGCGCATCAGCAGGTCGCACTCGTGACAGGCCACCAGGTCTTCCAGCGGTAATTCTGACAGCCCGCGGGCGTCAACCGACTCTGACATAAAGGCTCTGGCTCCGAAAAAGATGGGGCTATTCTAGTGTTCTGATTCGAAAATAACTGTGCAAATTTGTTCGCTGGCGAAGTAAAAAACTTTCCTGCGGGCAAAACAAAACCCCAATTGCTTTCGCAATTGGGGTTTCGGAATTTAATCTTGACGATGACCTACTCTCACATGGGGAAACCCCACACTACCATCGGCGATGCATCGTTTCACTGCTGAGTTCGGGATGGGATCAGGTGGTTCCAACGCTCTATGGTCGTCAAGAAATTCGGTGTGCCGACTCGTCTTTCGACGCTTCAGCAAATTGGGTATGCGATAGTTTGTGTGTTTCTCTCGAACTTTCGGTTCATTTCGTCTTCACACACCGCAATCTGGCCTCTCTCGAGTTCGCAAATTGCTTGGGTGTTATATGGTCAAGCCTCACGGGCAATTAGTATTGGTTAGCTCAACGCCTCACAGCGCTTACACACCCAACCTATCAACGTCGTAGTCTTCGACGGCCCTTCAGGGAACTCAAGGTTCCAGTGAGATCTCATCTTGAGGCAAGTTTCCCGCTTAGATGCTTTCAGCGGTTATCTTTCCCGAACATAGCTACCCGGCAATGCCACTGGCGTGACAACCGGAACACCAGAGGTTCGTCCACTCCGGTCCTCTCGTACTAGGAGCAGCCCCTCTCAAATCTCAAACGTCCACGGCAGATAGGGACCGAACTGTCTCACGACGTTCTAAACCCAGCTCGCGTACCACTTTAAATGGCGAACAGCCATACCCTTGGGACCGGCTTCAGCCCCAGGATGTGATGAGCCGACATCGAGGTGCCAAACACCGCCGTCGATATGAACTCTTGGGCGGTATCAGCCTGTTATCCCCGGAGTACCTTTTATCCGTTGAGCGATGGCCCTTCCATACAGAACCACCGGATCACTAAGACCTACTTTCGTACCTGCTCGACGTGTCTGTCTCGCAGTCAAGCGCGCTTTTGCCTTTATACTCTACGACCGATTTCCGACCGGTCTGAGCGCACCTTCGTACTCCTCCGTTACTCTTTAGGAGGAGACCGCCCCAGTCAAACTACCCACCATACACTGTCCTCGATCCGGATAACGGACCTGAGTTAGAACCTCAAAGTTGCCAGGGTGGTATTTCAAGGATGGCTCCACGCGAACTGGCGTCCACGCTTCAAAGCCTCCCACCTATCCTACACAAGCAAATTCAAAGTCCAGTGCAAAGCTATAGTAAAGGTTCACGGGGTCTTTCCGTCTAGCCGCGGATACACTGCATCTTCACAGCGATTTCAATTTCACTGAGTCTCGGGTGGAGACAGCGCCGCCATCGTTACGCCATTCGTGCAGGTCGGAACTTACCCGACAAGGAATTTCGCTACCTTAGGACCGTTATAGTTACGGCCGCCGTTTACCGGGGCTTCGATCAAGAGCTTCGCGTTAGCTAACCCCATCAATTAACCTTCCGGCACCGGGCAGGCGTCACACCCTATACGTCCACTTTCGTGTTTGCAGAGTGCTGTGTTTTTAATAAACAGTCGCAGCGGCCTGGTATCTTCGACCGGCATGAGCTTACGGAGCAAGTCCTTCACCCTCACCGGCGCACCTTCTCCCGAAGTTACGGTGCCATTTTGCCTAGTTCCTTCACCCGAGTTCTCTCAAGCGCCTTGGTATTCTCTACCCAACCACCTGTGTCGGTTTGGGGTACGGTTCCTGGTTACCTGAAGCTTAGAAGCTTTTCTTGGAAGCATGGCATCAACCACTTCGTCACCCAAAGGGTAACTCGTCATCAGCTCTCGGCCTTAAGATCCCGGATTTACCTAAGATCTCAGCCTACCACCTTAAACTTGGACAACCAACGCCAAGCTGGCCTAGCCTTCTCCGTCCCTCCATCGCAATAACCAGAAGTACAGGAATATTAACCTGTTTTCCATCGACTACGCTTTTCAGCCTCGCCTTAGGGACCGACTAACCCTGCGTCGATTAACGTTGCGCAGGAAACCTTGGTCTTTCGGCGTGGGTGTTTTTCACACCCATTGTCGTTACTCATGTCAGCATTCGCACTTCTGATACCTCCAGCAAGCTTCTCAACTCACCTTCACAGGCTTACAGAACGCTCCTCTACCGCATCACCTAAGTGATACCCGTAGCTTCGGTGTATGGTTTGAGCCCCGTTACATCTTCCGCGCAGGCCGACTCGACTAGTGAGCTATTACGCTTTCTTTAAAGGGTGGCTGCTTCTAAGCCAACCTCCTAGCTGTCTAAGCCTTCCCACATCGTTTCCCACTTAACCATAACTTTGGGACCTTAGCTGACGGTCTGGGTTGTTTCCCTTTTCACGACGGACGTTAGCACCCGCCGTGTGTCTCCCATGCTCGGCACTTGTAGGTATTCGGAGTTTGCATCGGTTTGGTAAGTCGGGATGACCCCCTAGCCGAAACAGTGCTCTACCCCCTACAGTGATACATGAGGCGCTACCTAAATAGCTTTCGAGGAGAACCAGCTATCTCCGAGCTTGATTAGCCTTTCACTCCGATCCACAGGTCATCCGCTAACTTTTCAACGGTAGTCGGTTCGGTCCTCCAGTCAGTGTTACCTAACCTTCAACCTGCCCATGGATAGATCGCCCGGTTTCGGGTCTATTCCCAGCGACTAGACGCCCTATTAAGACTCGCTTTCGCTACGCCTCCCCTATTCGGTTAAGCTCGCCACTGAAAATAAGTCGCTGACCCATTATACAAAAGGTACGCAGTCACCCAACAAAGTGGGCTCCCACTGCTTGTACGCATACGGTTTCAGGATCTATTTCACTCCCCTCTCCGGGGTTCTTTTCGCCTTTCCCTCACGGTACTAGTTCACTATCGGTCAGTCAGTAGTATTTAGCCTTGGAGGATGGTCCCCCCATATTCAGACAAAGTTTCTCGTGCTCCGTCCTACTCGATTTCATGACCAAGAGATTTTCGCGTACAGGGCTATCACCCACTATGGCCGCACTTTCCAGAGCGTTCCGCTAATCTCAAAGCCACTTAAGGGCTAGTCCCCGTTCGCTCGCCACTACTAAGGGAATCTCGGTTGATTTCTTTTCCTCAGGGTACTTAGATGTTTCAGTTCCCCTGGTTCGCCTCTTGCACCTATGTATTCAGTACAAGATAACCATCTTATGATGGCTGGGTTCCCCCATTCAGACATCTCCGGATCAAAGTCTGTTTGCCGACTCCCCGAAGCTTTTCGCAGGCTACCACGTCTTTCATCGCCTCTGACTGCCAAGGCATCCACCGTATGCGCTTCTTCACTTGACCATATAACCCCAAGCAATCTGGTTATACTGTGAAGACGACATTCGCCGAAAATTCGCGATTAAACTCACAAATTTTACCTTAGCCTGAATAAACACCAGTGAAAGTGCTATCCAGTCTATCTTTCTATCACATACCCAAATTTTTAAAGAACGATCTAATCAAAGACTAGAAATCAATATTCACACCGGAATATTCATTTCTAAACTCTAACAAGCAGAAGCAGTTAATGGTGGAGCCAAACGGGATCGAACCGTTGACCTCCTGCGTGCAAGGCAGGCGCTCTCCCAGCTGAGCTATGGCCCCATACAAAATTGGTGGGTCTGGGCAGATTCGAACTGCCGACCTCACCCTTATCAGGGGTGCGCTCTAACCAACTGAGCTACAGACCCAATTTCGAGCGCGTAACTGATTAGCTAAGAGCTATCAGCTTGGAGCTTAAAGCTGCTTCTATCGTCTTCTTCAATGAATCAAGCAATTCGTGTGGGAACTTATGGAGCAGCTGATGTCGTCGATTAAGGAGGTGATCCAGCCGCAGGTTCCCCTACGGCTACCTTGTTACGACTTCACCCCAGTCATGAATCACACCGTGGTAACCGTCCTCCCGAAGGTTAGACTAGCTACTTCTGGTGCAACCCACTCCCATGGTGTGACGGGCGGTGTGTACAAGGCCCGGGAACGTATTCACCGCGACATTCTGATTCGCGATTACTAGCGATTCCGACTTCACGCAGTCGAGTTGCAGACTGCGATCCGGACTACGATCGGTTTTGTGGGATTAGCTCCACCTCGCGGCTTGGCAACCCTCTGTACCGACCATTGTAGCACGTGTGTAGCCCAGGCCGTAAGGGCCATGATGACTTGACGTCATCCCCACCTTCCTCCGGTTTGTCACCGGCAGTCTCCTTAGAGTGCCCACCATTACGTGCTGGTAACTAAGGACAAGGGTTGCGCTCGTTACGGGACTTAACCCAACATCTCACGACACGAGCTGACGACAGCCATGCAGCACCTGTCTCAATGCTCCCGAAGGCACCAATCCATCTCTGGAAAGTTCATTGGATGTCAAGGCCTGGTAAGGTTCTTCGCGTTGCTTCGAATTAAACCACATGCTCCACCGCTTGTGCGGGCCCCCGTCAATTCATTTGAGTTTTAACCTTGCGGCCGTACTCCCCAGGCGGTCAACTTAATGCGTTAGCTGCGCCACTAAGAGCTCAAGGCTCCCAACGGCTAGTTGACATCGTTTACGGCGTGGACTACCAGGGTATCTAATCCTGTTTGCTCCCCACGCTTTCGCACCTCAGTGTCAGTATCAGTCCAGGTGGTCGCCTTCGCCACTGGTGTTCCTTCCTATATCTACGCATTTCACCGCTACACAGGAAATTCCACCACCCTCTACCATACTCTAGCTCGCCAGTTTTGGATGCAGTTCCCAGGTTGAGCCCGGGGATTTCACATTCAACTTAACGAACCACCTACGCGCGCTTTACGCCCAGTAATTCCGATTAACGCTTGCACCCTCTGTATTACCGCGGCTGCTGGCACAGAGTTAGCCGGTGCTTATTCTGTCGGTAACGTCAAAACACTAACGTATTAGGTTAATGCCCTTCCTCCCAACTTAAAGTGCTTTACAATCCGAAGACCTTCTTCACACACGCGGCATGGCTGGATCAGGCTTTCGCCCATTGTCCAATATTCCCCACTGCTGCCTCCCGTAGGAGTCTGGACCGTGTCTCAGTTCCAGTGTGACTGATCATCCTCTCAGACCAGTTACGGATCGTCGCCTTGGTGAGCCATTACCTCACCAACTAGCTAATCCGACCTAGGCTCATCTGATAGCGCAAGGCCCGAAGGTCCCCTGCTTTCTCCCGTAGGACGTATGCGGTATTAGCGTTCCTTTCGAAACGTTGTCCCCCACTACCAGGCAGATTCCTAGGCATTACTCACCCGTCCGCCGCTGAATCCAGGAGCAAGCTCCTCTCATCCGCTCGACTTGCATGTGTTAGGCCTGCCGCCAGCGTTCAATCTGAGCCATGATCAAACTCTTCAGTTCAAACATCTTTGGGTTTTTAAGAAACCCTAAACTTGGCTCAGCAATCGTTGGTTACATCTTTGATTTCTCGCGGAGTAACTTGTGATGCTGATAATCTTGTTGACTATCAGTCTGACTCCACAAGCACCCACACGAATTGCTTGATTCAGTTGTTAAAGAGCGGTTGGTTAAGATCTTTCGTCTCAACCGAGGCGCGCATTCTACAGCAGCCTCATTTGCTGTCAAGTGATTATTTTCAGAAGTTTTCGAAGATTTCTTCAACAACTTCAACCACTTGCGCTTCCGATCTCTCGTCAGCGGGAGGCGAATTCTACAGCGTTACTCGCTGTTGTCAACACCTCTTTTTCAACTTCCTTTCGGCTTCGATGAACTGAAGCAACCCACTGCCGAAACCTACATAACTCATTGAATCTCAAGGAGTTTTCCGTTTCGACTGCGCCGGAAGTGGGGCGAATTATAGACATCTGAAATCTGCCGTCAACCGTTAATTTCGCTTTTCTTGCAAAACCTGCTTTTTAGCCAGCAAACGCGGGATCCGACGCATTACAGGAGGGATACGCAACGCCAGAAGCACAGCACCTATAAAGGCATAGATCGCCCACTCTTCCAGATCAGCGCGCACGATCCACAGCATGTGCAGCAAACCGAGCCCCAGAATCACATATGCCAGGCGATGCAGTTTCTTCCAACGCAGCCCCATACGACGCTGACTGTAGCGATTGGACGTCACCGCCAACGCCAGCAGTCCAAGAAAACCCAGCGCCCCTACTATTATGTAAGGCCGCTTGCGTAACTCGACCGCCAGTTGCGACCAATCGAAACCCAGAATAAATGCCATATAGCTGCACAGGTGCAAAACCACGTAGGCAAAACACCAAAGTCCCAACTGCCGACGCACGGCGATCCACCCTGCCCACCCGGTAAGTCTCTGCAGAGGCGTCATGCTCAAGGTAATCAGCAGAAGCACCAGCGTCCCCAGCCCGAGCCGATCCACCAACACCTTGCCGGGGTCTGGCCCAAGCAAATCCTCAAGCGCTTGATACAACCAGAGCATCGGCCAGATCGCCGCCGAAATGAAAACGCCTATACGCCAGAACGGAAATCGCATCAGTAGTTCTTCCGCAAGTCGAGCCCTGTATATAAAGAAGCGACTTCATCCGAGTAGCCGTTGAACATCTGCGTATCGCGTACATTCGGCTTGAACAGGCTGTTCGGCAATCGCCGCTCCCGCGCTTGCGTCCAGCGCGGGTGATCAACCGTCGGGTTCACATTCGCATAAAAGCCATATTCATCTGCCGCAATGCTTTGCCACGTTGTTTTTGGCTGCTCACTGACCAGACTGATCCGCACAATAGATTTGACGCTTTTGAACCCGTACTTCCACGGCACTACCAAGCGTAGCGGCGCACCGTTCTGATTCGGCAACTCGCGGCCATACATACCCACCGCCAGAATCGCCAACGGATTCATCGCCTCGTCCAGGCGCAAGCCTTCTACATATGGCCAGTCAATCAGGGCAAAACCAGAGCGCTGACCGGGCATGCTCTTGGGATCCTGCAGGGTTTCAAACCGAATGTACTTGGCGTTAGAGGTTGGCTCGACTTGCTTGAGCAGTGCAGAGATCGGAAAACCGATCCACGGGATAACCATCGACCACGCCTCAACACAGCGCAGTCGATAGATACGCTCCTCCAACTGATACGGTTTAATGAAGTCTTCCAGCGCATAGCGTCCAGGCTTCCCCACCTCCCCATCCACAACCACGCTCCACGGCTCGGTTTTCAGCGAACCGGCATTAGCAGCCGGATCGCCCTTGTCGGTACCGAACTCATAGAAGTTGTTGTAGTGGGTCGCGTCTTTATATGGCGTGATCGCCTCATCCTTGACGTTGACCGCGCCCCATTTGGTAGACGGGAGTTTGTCGGCAAACCAGGCCGACGCCTTGCCAGGATCGACGTCGGCATAGCGCGCCGCATCTTCTGCGACAGCCCAACGCGGCAAGCTGCTCACGGCGATGCCGGCCGCGGTAGCTCCGAGCAGCTGTCGACGAGAAAGATAAATGGATTCAGGCGTGACGTCCGACTCATGGCAGTCGGACGCTTTGGGGATTTTGATCAGCATGGCAACTCCGCAGCTTTGGAGGACAGATGCACCCATAGACTGCGGAGTATGCGGGAAATTACATCACTCGGCGTTTTTGTGGCGACGAAGACGCAACAGGTATTGCACCGGGCCGGAAGCGGCGTAAGCGAGGAAGACCAGCAGCAGAATTCGCGGCGGATCACTGAAGACCACAGCGAACACCAGCACCACGGCGAGGATCGCCACGAACGGCACACGGCCCTTCAGATCCAGTTCCTTGAAGCTGTTGTACTTGATGTTACTGACCATCAGCATGCCGGCAGCCGCCACCATCAAGGCGACCAGGAACGACATCTTCGAACCCTGGATTCCGTAGTCGCTGAACGCCCAGACGATCCCCGCCACCACGCCGGCAGCTGCCGGGCTGGCCAGACCGATGAAGTAGCGCTTGTCAGCCGTACCGACCTGGGTGTTGAAACGCGCCAGACGCAACGCCGCACCGGCCACATAGATGAAGGCAACCATCCAGCCGACCTTGCCCATGTCACCCAGCGCCCAGCCGAAGGCCAGCAGCGCCGGCGCCACACCAAAGGCAACCATGTCGGACAGCGAGTCATACTCGGCACCGAATGCGCTTTGCGTATTGGTCATGCGCGCGACACGGCCATCGAGGCCGTCAAGCACCATGGCGACGAAGATCGCGATCGCGGCGAAAGCAAAATACTTGCTCGCGTTCGCAGAGTCCCCGGCGCTCAAGGCAGCCTGGGCACTCATCGAGTTGATGATGGAATAAAACCCTGCAAACAGATTCGCAGTGGTGAACAGGTTCGGCAGCAGATAGATACCACGATGCCGGACTTTACGACCTTCTGCGTCGTGCCCTTCCTCGACGTGTTCATCGATGGGCAGCAGGCTTTCGGCGTCAGAAGCCTGGTTCGGCTCTTCGGGACGTTCGCTCATGGACATTACCTTGCAACGTATTTGGAAAGTTTCGACAGGTGTCTGGGACGACGGTTCGACCACAAACGCTGCAGCTTTATACCAGAACCGCCGGCTCAAACGAAAAAACGCGGCCGAGGCCGCGTTTTTTCATACAAGGGACGACGACTTAGTTTTTGGCTTTGTCGACGATCTTGTTGGCACCGATCCACGGCATCATGGAGCGCAGTTGCTCGCCGATGATTTCGATGCCGTGAGCGGCGTTGTTACGACGCTTGGCGGTCATCGAAGGGTAGCCGGTTGCGCCTTCGCTGATGAACATTTTGGCATATTCGCCGTCCTGAATACGTTTCAGGGCATTGCGCATGGCCTGACGGGATTCGGCGTTGATCACTTCCGGACCGGTCACGTACTCACCGTATTCGGCGTTGTTGGAGATCGAGTAGTTCATGTTGGCGATACCGCCTTCGTACATGAGGTCAACGATCAGTTTCAGTTCGTGCAGGCACTCGAAGTAGGCCATTTCTGGCGCGTAGCCAGCTTCAACCAGGGTTTCGAAACCGGCTTTTACCAGTTCAACGGTACCGCCGCACAGAACGGCTTGCTCGCCGAACAGGTCGGTTTCGGTCTCGTCCTTGAAGGTGGTTTCGATGATGCCAGTACGACCGCCACCAACACCTGCCGCGTAGGACAGTGCAACGTTTTTGGCGTTGCCCGAGGCGTCCTGATAGATCGCGATCAGGTCAGGGATACCGCCGCCCTTCACGAACTCGGAACGTACGGTGTGGCCCGGGGCCTTCGGCGCGATCATGATCACGTCGAGGTCGGCACGCGGAACAACCTGGTTGTAGTGAATCGCGAAGCCGTGGGAGAAGGCCAGGGTGGCGCCTTTCTTGATGTTCGGCTCGATTTCGTTTTTGTACAGGGAAGACTGGAACTCGTCCGGGGTCAGAATCATGACCAGGTCGGCAGCAGCAACAGCGGAAGCAACGTCAGTCACTTTCAGGCCATGGGCTTCAGCCTTGGCAACGGTAGCCGAACCTTTACGCAGACCGACGGTAACGTCGACACCGGAGTCTTTCAGGTTGCACGCTTGAGCGTGGCCTTGGGAGCCGTAACCGATGATGGCAACTTTCTTGCCCTGGATGATCGACAGGTCGCAGTCTTTATCGTAGAAAACTTTCATGAATTTCCCCTATATATCCAGGCCGTTCAGGCCATTCGCTAATTTGGTTTAGATGCTGAGTACTTTGTCGCCGCGGGCAATGCCGGTCACGCCGCTACGGACGGTTTCCAGAATCGATGCGGTGCCGATGGACTGAATGAAGCTGTCGAGCTTGTCGCTGGTACCGGTCAATTGAACGGTATACACGCTGGCACTGACATCGACGATCTGTCCACGGTAAATATCGGTGGTGCGTTTGATCTCGGCGCGCTGGGCGCCAGTGGCCTTGACCTTGACCAGCATCAGCTCGCGCTCGATGTGAGCACTTTCCGACAGGTCCACCAGCTTGACCACTTCGATCAGCTTGTTCAGGTTTTTGGTGATCTGCTCGATGATTTCATCGTGGCCAACGGTGGTCAGCGTCAGACGCGACAGGGTCGGGTCTTCGGTCGGGGCCACCGTCAGGCTTTCGATGTTGTAGTTGCGCTGCGAGAACAGGCCGACTACGCGAGACAAAGCGCCGGGTTCGTTTTCCAGAAGCAGGGAAATAATGTGCCGCATGATTAAGTACGCTCCGTCTTGCTCAGCCACATATCGCGCATGGAGCCGTCTTTGATCTGCATCGGATAGACGTGCTCGCTGGTATCGACCGAAATATCGATCACCACCAGACGATCTTTCATGGCGAACGCTTCTTCCATCTTCGACTTCAAATCTTTCGAATCGGTGATGCGCACGCCGACGTGACCGTAGGCTTCAGCCAGCTTGACGAAATCAGGCAACGATTCCATGTAGGAATGCGAGTGACGGCTGCCGTAGCTCATGTCCTGCCACTGACGAACCATCCCCAGAACACCGTTGTTCAGGATGACGATTTTCACCGGCAAGCCGTATTGCAGGCAGGTCGACAGCTCCTGGATGTTCATCTGGATGCTGCCTTCGCCGGTGACGCAGGCAACGTCGTCATCCGGGAAGCTCAACTTGATACCCATGGCCGCCGGGAAACCGAAGCCCATGGTGCCCAGGCCACCGGAGTTGATCCAGCGGTTCGGTTTGTTGAACGTGTAGTACTGCGCAGCGAACATCTGGTGCTGACCCACGTCGGACGTGATGAAGGCATCGCCCTTGGTCACTTCGCACAGGGTCTCGATCACGGTTTGCGGTTTGATCAGGCTGCCGTCACCCTTTTCATAAGGGAACAGGCCGCGATCACCGCGCCATTCATCGACTTGCTTCCACCAACTGGCCACGGACTCCTTGTTTGGGGTCTCGCCGATTTCCTTGAGGATCGCGACCATTTCGCTCAGGACGCTTTCCACCGGGCCAACGATCGGCACGTCGGCCTTGATGGTCTTGGAGATCGAAGCCGGGTCGATGTCGATGTGGATGATCTTGGCGTTCGGGCAGAACTTCGCCGCGCCGTTGATCACACGGTCATCGAAACGCGCGCCGACAGCCAGAATCACGTCGGCATGGTGCATCGCCAGGTTGGCGGTGTAGCTGCCGTGCATACCGAGCATGCCGATGAACTGACGGTCGGTGCCAGGGAAACCACCCAGGCCCATCAAGGTGTTGGTCACTGGCAGGTTGAGCATTTTGGCCAGTTCGGTCAGCGGTGCAGAACCGTTGCCGAGGATCACGCCGCCACCGGAATACATGACCGGGCGCTTGGCCGCCAGGAGCATTTCTGCCGCCTTGCGGATTTGCCCGGAGTGACCGCGTACGGCCGGGCTGTAGGAACGCAGCTTGGCTTTTTTCGGGAAAACGTATTCGAACTTCTCGGCTGGGTTGGTCATGTCTTTCGGGATATCGACCACGACCGGGCCCGGACGACCGGATTGCGCCAGGTAGAACGCCTTCTTCATGACTTCCGGGATTTCCGAGGCGTGCTTGATCATGAAGCTGTGCTTCACGATCGGCCGGGAAATACCGATCATGTCGGTTTCCTGGAACGCGTCGGTGCCGACCATGGTGCTTGGCACCTGACCGGAAATGATCACCATTGGAATCGAATCCATATAGGCGGTGGCGATACCGGTGATGGCGTTTGTGGCGCCAGGACCTGAAGTCACCAATACCACGCCGGCTTTACCGGTGGCACGGGCGTAGCCGTCAGCCATATGGGTAGCCGCTTGTTCGTGACGAACCAGGATGTGGGTCACTTCCGGTTCTTTGAACAGGGCATCGTAAACATGCAGGAGAGCACCACCCGGGTACCCGTAGATATATTTGACGCCTTCGTCACGCAAGAAGCGGACGAGCATCTCACCGCCAGATAAAAGCTCCACGTTGTTCACCTCTAAAACGCCAGAATACCGTCCACAAAAAGGGGCGGGTCTTAATAGGTTTACTTCTCGGCAGAGCATGAGCGACGGTGGTCGCCGACTACGTCAGCACTGACTGAGCAAGTATTGGGATCGTCCCAAGTGTTGCGGGCCTTTCCCACCCAGCGCGAGGTAACGCGTTGCGGGTGTAACAGGTCGACGCGGATATGCGCCTCATGATCTACCGAGTGGGTCTGCTTCTGGCAGTCCCTCTACAGCGGACTTTGGATTCTTCTGTTTCGCCCTCTCCAAGTCAAGCCGTCAATGTGCTTAATTGTGGGTAAGCACATGAGAACGCAAGAAAAAACCTGAAAACCGCTACTCTGTTAGCGTCAATTGCGCAATTTTGCCAAGGAATCAGCATGCGAACGCTTCTGTTAACTCTGCTGATCGGCCTCAGCCCCTGGTGCTCGGCCGCTCAGATCTACAAATGGGTCGATGCCCAAGGCGTCACGCACTTCGATGCGCAGCCTCCGCAAGGGCAGCCGGCCACCACCGTGCAAACACCCTCCTCGCCCCCGCCAAAACCTGCAGCAATGCCGGGCAGCGGTGCGCTGGGCGATCAGAAAGCCATCGACGACAAGGTGAAAAAACAGGTGGCGGAGCAGCAGACGCAGCTCAAGGCGTTTTGCGAGCAGGCACGGACGAACCTGGCGCAATTGCAGAACAATCCGCGCTTGAGAGAAGAAGTGGAGGGAAAACTGCGGCGCCTCGACGATGCGCAACGGCAGGAGCGCATCGTCGAAGCACAGAAACAGATAGCGCAGAACTGCCAGTAGGTACTGGCAGTTTGCGGTTCAGCGCGAAGCGGTGATCAGCAGGTCGAACTCTTTGAGCAGCACCTGCAGTTGTCGATCCTTGCCCTGCAGATTGCGCTGGGCGAAGACCATTTCGGCCATTTCCTGAATGCCCGAGGCATTGGGCAGCGGCAGATCCTGCTCGAGGATCATCTTCATCCGCGGCAGGAAGATCCATTGCAGCCATTGTTCGAAATCCAGCGTGTCGACCGAAAACGGTTCGACACTGCTCAGGGCTTCGGCCGATGGCTGAACCTCATCCCACCAACCCTGCGTGCGCAGTTCGCGCTCGATCAGCAACAACTGATCGGCGATTTTCGGGAAGCGAGTATCCATCAGAGCGAAACCTTGGCCTTCTGACGAGCCAGCGCTGCGCCGGCGGCATCGCCCTGTTTCTCACGGGACTGCGCGATGATTTCCCACAGGTTGGCTTGCAGATCCGGACGGCCGTTGGCCATGGTCAACGCACGACGGGCAAATTGCTCGGCCTGCGGTGCATCCCCCTGAGCCATGCGCACTTGCGCCAGACGATAAAGCACTTGCGGCTCACGCGGGGCGACGCGTTGGGCACGCTCCAGGCTGGAGGATGCACCGTTGAGGTCGCCGCCGGCCTGCTGCTGTTGTGCAGTAGTCAGCAAGGCGAGCACCGGACCGTCCAGTTGCTCGTCTGCCGACAGACCGCCGCCGCTGCTGCTGGCCGAAGGAATGCCGCTTGGCGTCGAAGGCATGCTGTAGCTGCCCGTGTTGATCGGCGCCGACTGGACCGGCGACGGATTGTATGGCCCCGGAGTGATACCCCCGGAAGCCGGGCCTGGAACGATCGGCGAGGTGCTGATCGGCGCCGATGTCGTGGCACCACCACCCGGCACCATCACCACCACGCCGGTATCGCCCTGCGGGATGGCCTGGGATTGCGCCTGGCCTTGCACTGGGCGTTTGACCGTCGTCTTGCGGAAACCGCCGTTGGCCGACAGGCGTTCGCTGTTGGACACGGTTGTGCCGGAATCCACCACCGGAATCGAACCACGCTGTACGGTAGAGCAGCCGCTGAGCAAAGCCACGGCGGTCACCGCTGGAATCAACCACTTGTTCACTTGAAACCCTCTTTGCTTAATTCATCCAGCCCTTGACCCAATCCATCACCGACTCCGGCGAAGCAGGCGTTTCGCTTGCACACGCGGCGCCGGGTGGCGGTTCGCTGCCGCGAATATACGGCATCTGCACCGCCCCCGGACAGTTGGCATCAGAGCCTTGTCCGGTACGCGAATCGACCCACGCCTGGACGATGTTGTCCGGCTGCGGCATGTCCAGCGGCAGTGGATCGGCCTTGCGCATGAAACTGGTCCAGACCTGCAACGCACCGGTCGCGCCGGTGAACGGGGTCTTGCCGTTGTCGTCACGACCGAGCCAGACCACCGCCAGCAGATCCTGACTGAAGCCGGCGAACCAGCTGTCACGCGAATCGTTACTGGTACCGGTCTTGCCGGCCAGCGTCAGGGTCTTGGGCAGCACGTTATAAACCGAGCTGCCGGTACCTTCGCGCATCACGCGCTGCATGGCGTTCTGGATCAGGTAGATAGACGCCGGATCAAAACGCTGCTCAATCTGGAACGGATAACGCTTGAGCGGCTCGCCCTCGGCGGTCAGTACGCTGCGAATCCCGCGCATCGGCGTGTTGAAACCACCGTTGGCGAGGGTCTGGTACATGGTCGCCACTTCGATCGGAGTCATGCCGCCAGCACCCAGCAACATCGACGGATACGCCGGGAACTCACGGGTCACGCCCAGACGTGCAAGGGTCTTGAGCACATTCGGCACACCGACTTCCAGGCCGAGACGCGAAGTCGACAAGTTGTAGGAATGCGCCAGCCCCTGATAGAGGAATACCGTGCCGTGGGAGCGACGGTCGTAGTTCTGCGGCTTCCACACCTGGCCGTCCGCACCTTTGACCGACAATGGATCATCCGACAGCCAGCTGGTCAGCGTGTAGTGGCTCGGTTTCTCCAGCGCAGTCAGATATACCGCAGGCTTCACCAGGGAACCGATCGGCCGCACGGCATCCAGCGCCCGGTTGAAACCGGCGTAACTGGCCTGACGGCTACCGATCATCGCCTGGACTTCGCCGGTTTCCGGGTTGGTCACGACCATCGCCGCTTCCACGTCGTCGGAGCCCTTGCGTCCGGCCAGACGCTTGAAGGTGTCGTTGACCGAGGCCTCGGCTTTCATCTGCAGAATCGGGTCGAAACTGGTGAAGATCCGCAGACCTTCTTCGGTCAAGTCTTCGTCGCGATAGTCTTCGCGCAACTGACGTTTGACCAGATCGATGAAGCCGGGGAACGAGCTGTCGGCCAACTTGCCGCGAGTGGTTACACCCAGTGGCATTTTCTTCGCCGCTTCGACCTGTTCGGCAGTCGCCACGCCTTGCTGCTCAAGCACGTCGAGCACCAGATTGCGACGCTCAAGCGCGCGCTCGGGATTGCGGCGCGGGTTGTAATAGGACGGGCCTTTGACCATGCCGACCAGCAGCGCAACCTGATGCAGTTTCAGCTCGGACAATGGCTGGCCGAAGAAGAACTGGCTGGCCAGACCGAAGCCGTGCACCGCACGCTGACCGTCCTGCCCGACGAAGACTTCGTTGAGGTACGCCTCAAGAATTTCTTTTTTGTCGTAATGCAGCTCCAGCAGCATCGCCATCATCGCTTCGGTGAGCTTGCGGCTCAGGCTGCGTTCGTTGGTGAGGTAGAAGTTCTTCACCAACTGCTGGGTCAGCGTGCTGCCGCCCTGGGTCATCTTGCCGCCAGAGGTGTTGACCCAAATGGCCCGGGCAATCGATTTCGGCGAAACGCCCCAGTGGCTGTAATAGTCGCGGTCTTCAACCGCAACCAGGGTTTCCAGCAAGTACGGCGGCACCTGATCGAGCTTGATCAGGATGCGGTCTTCAAGATTTTTCGGATAAATGCCGCCGATCATCAGCGGCTCAAGTCGCACCACGGACAGTTTCGAACCATTGAGCCCCGAGAGCTCCGCCACATAATCGCCGGAGAAGCGCACGCGCACCGGCTGGGCTTTTTCCAGGCCTTCATAGAACTGGAAGCCGCGAGTATTCAGATCGACGGTATTGCCGCTGACGGCAGCAGCGCCGGGGCCATTGCTCACGGCTTCGCGGCGATAGCCGAGGGCGTCGAGCTCGGTCAGGAAATCGTCCTTGCTGAGCTTCTGTCCGACGAACAGCTCGAGCGGACGCGCGTATACCTTGGCCGGAATGGTCCAGCGCTTGCCGGAGAACTTCTCCTGCACCACAGCATCGAGGTAAACGGCGAAGCCGGCCAGCACCACAAGGCCGACCAGACTGAGTTTAATGGCCCAACCCAGCCATGGGCTCAGGCCCTTGGCAGGTGGTTTTTTCTTGGTACGGGGGGATCGAGTTCGAGTCATGGCGGCGGATTATACGCACTTTATTCATACTCAACAGGAGCGCTCCGAGGTTTGCGTCCGGCTGGCGAGCGGCCATAATGGCGACCTCGAATTTCCCAGTCTCTGAAGGATCGCCCGTGAGCCAGTCACTGATCGCTGCCCTGCAAAACCCGGCCCTCTACCCGCACTCTGTCGAGGGGTTCCAGGTCATCGAAACCCATATCTCGTGGGTGATCCTCACTGGCCCCTTTGCCTATAAAGTGAAGAAACCGGTGAATTTCGGCTTCCTCGATTTCACTGGCCTCGAATCCCGCGCACATTTCTGTGCTGAAGAGCTGCGCCTGAACCAGCGCCTGACCGACGATTTGTATCTGGAAGTGTTGCCGGTGACCGGCAGCGTCGAGGCGCCACAACTGGGCGGCGATGGCCCGGCAATCGAATACGTGCTGAAAATGCGTCAGTTCCCGCAGACCGGCTTGCTCAGCACCCTGCAAGCCAATGGCGAACTGACCACTCAGCACATCGACGAGATGGCCGAGCAGATCGCCAAATTCCACCTCAGCGCGCCGAAAGTCCCGGCCGAGCACGACGCCGGCACGCCAGACAGCGTGATGGCCCCAGTCTCGCAAAACTTCGAACAGATCCTGCCGTTCCTCAGCGACAAAAACGACCTGCTGCAACTCGAAGCGCTGAAAGCCTGGGCCGAAAGCAGCTTCGAACGCCTCAAGCCACTGTTCGCCCAGCGTAAAGCCGAGGGTTTCACCCGCGAATGCCACGGTGATATCCACCTGGGCAACGCTACTGTCATCGACGGCAAGGTGGTGATCTTCGATTGCATCGAATTCAACGAACCGTTCCGCTTCACCGATGTGTGGGCCGACACCGGTTTCCTGGCGATGGACCTTGAAGACCGTGGCCTGAAATCCCTGGCCCGTCGCTTCATCAGCCAGTACCTGGAGCTGACCGGCGACTATAAAGGCCTGGAAGTGCTGAATTTCTACAAAGCCTACCGCGCTCTGGTTCGCGCCAAGGTTGCGCTGTTCAGCATGCCGGCCGACGCCACGCCAGTGCAGCGCGCCACCACCCTGCGCCAATACCGCAACTACGCCAACCTGGCGGAAAGCTACAGCACCATTCCTTCGCGCTTCATGGCCATCACCCACGGTGTATCGGCTGTCGGCAAGAGCCATGTGGCGATGCGTCTGGTCGAAGCACTGGGGGCGATCCGCCTGCGTTCCGACGTCGAGCGCAAGCGCCTGTTCGGCGAGCAAACCGTTGCCAACGACGTGCAGGCCGGGATTTACAGTGCCGACGCCAGCGCCGCAACCTACGTGCGCCTGCATGAAATCGCCGAAGTGATCCTGCACGCCGGGTTCCCGGTGGTGATCGATGCCACTTACCTCAAGCGCGCGCAGCGCGATAGCGCGGCAAAGATCGCCGAAGCCACCGGTACGCCATTCCTGATCCTCGACTGCAACGCGCCACAAGCGGTCATCGAGAGCTGGTTGGCGATTCGCCAGGCGGATAAACAGGATCCGTCCGACGCCACTCTGGCGGTGATCGAAGCGCAACAGGCCAATCGCGAAGCGCTGACGCCGGAAGAAATCCTGCGCAGCAAGCGCGTACAGACCAATGAATCCGGTACGCTGGACACCGTGGTCGCGCAGATCCGTCAACGCCTGCCTGGCTTGTAAGAAACTATTTCGGCCGTGAAGCCCTCGCTTGCTTCACGGCCATCAAATAGTGGCACTATACTGGCGTCATAAAACCAACAGGTGATCTGACATGAGCCAGCCGAAACTTCTCGACACCCCGCTGTATGCCTTGTTGCACAAAGACGATATTGCAGGCTTCAACAAGGAACGACCGAAAGACGGCCCGATCGATATGGTTGGCGGCGACTTCCGCGGACTTGACCTGCGTGAACTGAACGCCGATGGCGTGGATTTCAGGGACGCCTACTTTCGTTCCGCCGATTTGCGTGGCATCGATTTCCGCAATGCTTCGCTTGAAGGAGCAAGCCTCGCTCATGCGCAGATTTCCGGCGCGTACTTCCCGGTCGAGTTGAGTGCGGACGAGATTCTGATGTCGATGAATTTCGGCACGCGTTTGCGTTATCGCACTCGCTGATAGCCTCATTGTTCCCTGACACGACGCCTTCCCTGTAGGAGTGAGCCTGCTCGCGATAGCGGTTTAATATTCAACACATGTGTACCTGCCAGTCCGCCATCGCGAGCAGGTTCACTCCTGCATTGATTTGTGTTCCCCCCTCCTTATCTGCTTTCGCAGGCCGTTCAAGCGCCCTTTCTTAGAAGCGTTTGCGTTGAATCCGACCAAACAACCACGCTTTTCCTACTGATGGCTACACTCCTGAGAAGCTCGCCCACGCACCATTCGGCCGTCGCAAGGAGGCTTGATGAATGATGAACTGCAACACCTGAAGAATCTTGGCAAGACGTCGGCGCAGTGGCTGCATGCCGTGGGCATCCACAGCGCCTCGGACTTGCGTCGCCTGGGGGCGGTGGACGCCTATCGGGCGGTGCGTACCCGCGGGTTTCGCGCATCGAAGGTGTTGCTGTATGCGATCGAAGGGGCGCTGATGGATGTGCACTGGAACGACATCCCTGCCGAACGCAAAGACGCCTTGAACAAGCAGCTCGAAGCTATTTCCTCGCGACACAAGAATTGAACAGGCGCTGACGGCCATGTATCTGCTTGGGGAACAATCGGCACCTGTCGATGCACTGATCAATCGTTTGCAGAGCTTGCCTGTACGCTGGCTCGAAGGACTCGCGCCGTGCGGGCCGGTAATTGAGTACGAAACTTCTGACGATCTGCTAAGACAATTACCCGACGATCAGTTGTTTCTGCTGACAGAAGGCGTGATCAACGGCTGCATGGGCGGTCGAGCGGTTTTTTATTGGCAGGAAGGCGACTTGATCGGTTTGCAGCAGGGCCCGGCCTGGGCCGATTGCCGTCTGTGCAGTGAAGGGCCATTGCGATTGCTGCCATATCGGCGCACCGATCTTCTTCAACACTTGCTCGCCGAGCCTGAGCGGGCCGAGCAGCTGCTGGAGTATCTGCTGGGTCAGATGGCAATGCTCGCCCACGCGGTGGCCGAACTGAAACCCCGGGAGTTTCGCAGCACCAATGGCTTCAAACGGGTCGAGAGCGGTGAAGTGTTGATCCAGCAGGGCGATGTGGCCGATCACGTCTTCGTGATCATCGATGGGCATGCCGAAGCGTTTGTTGACGGGCACAAGGTCGGCGAAGTGCCCAAGGACGAGATTTTCGGCGCCATGGCGGTGTTCACGGGAGAACCGCGCAACGCCACGGTCATCGCTCGCGAGCCGAGCACCGTGATGCTGATTCCCGGCGATCAGTTTTTGAACATGACCCGCAACAATCCGAAAATTGCGCACAGCCTGATTGAGAGCATGGCTCGGCGCATCGGCCAGCTCAACCAGCAGATCACCCAACTGATCGCCATCAAAGGTCAGCGTTAAGTCCCGTGTTTGCGGGGCATTCCGGCCATTTCCACGACTAAATCAAGTAAATGGAAAAACAGTGGTTGACTCGCTAATGAGAATCGCTATGATTATCACAGCTGATCGCGAGATCAGTCGATATTCTGAAAAGCCCTTGGTTCGGACTCTCAGATTATCTCCTCATCAGGCTAATCACGGTTATTTGACCCGGTTTTTACCGGGTCTTTTTTTGCCTGTGGAAAAGTCATTGGCCGAACTGTTTGCGCATCTGCGCGCAGTAATCCTGCGCTGGCGTCGCCGGGGTGTACCAGACGTAATCGGCCATCGCCGCAGTAACCTCGGCGCCCTGCTCGGCCAGCATCAGCACCATTGGCGCTTGGGCTGCGCCCAGATCCAGAACATGCAGCGGCACGCCAACATCCTTGCGCGCATGCCAGGCACCTGCCAACAGCAGGGCTGGCGTTGGCGCCGCCATCAAGCGTTCGGCCATGCGCCGATCGCGCTGCTGCTGAACCGCGAGCATCGACGGCATTTGCGATTGGGGCAGCAAGCCGCAATGGGAATCGCTGATCTGCTCAAGCAGCGTGGCCTTCACCGAGGCCGCATTACTGCGAACACCATTCAAACCTGGCCGCTGACGATAGAACGCGCGGATTTCGCTGTTATCCAGATTGCCCGCCAATAGCGGAAAGGGTTGCTTGAGGGCAAACCGAACGATCGGGCCATAGAGATTCCAGTCCCAACCGTCCTGCCAGGCCAATGCGCCGGGAAGATCACTGGGCGGCGTTGCGGGAGGGCGAACTTGATCAACTTTCGGCTGCTGATCAGGCGTAAGCATTTCCAGCAGCAAACTGCCCTGTGGGCGCTGCTCACCGAGCGCCTTCAACAACCACAACTGCACAGCGTGGTGATCGGCATTGTCATGTTGCTCGCCGATGATCAGCTGTTGCGGCTTGGTCAACCGCGTCAGCAGTTCCTGTGCCGTCAGCACCTGACCGCTGCGCAGATCGCGAATCTCGCCGCTGACCGGCGGCGCGGCAACATGCTGACACCCCGTCAGCAGCAACACGATCAAGAGCCACATCCCGCGCATGCCATCACCTCGATGAAACGTCAGCGGGCGATGATCAGCGGATGCCCGCGCTCCGGGTGCTGCTGCACCAATACTTCGAGACCGAACACGGCTTTGAGTGTATCCGGACGCAATACCTGCCGCGGCGTATCCAGTGCCACCGGGCGCCCGCCTTCGAGCAACAACACACGATCACAATAGCGCGCCGCCAGGTTCAGATCATGCAGGATGACCAGCACTGCCGCGCCACGGTCGGCAAACTCACGCACCGCTTGCAGCGTTGTGTGTTGATGCAGCGGATCGAGCATCGACGTCGGCTCGTCCAGCAACAAGCTTTGCCCAGCCTGCCCTGGCCACAGCTGCGCCAGCACCCGCGCCAGGTGCACACGCTGACGCTCGCCACCCGACAGCGCCAGATAACTGCGACCGCTCAGATGCCCGACATCCGCCGCGTGCAGTGCTGCCGCGACAATCTCGTCATCGCGCACCCGACCGCTTTGATAAGGCAGCCGCCCCATGCCGACCACTTCTTCGACGCGAAAGGCAAAGTCCAGCGTCGACACCTGCGGCAACACCGCCAGACGCTGGGCGCGCTGCGTACCCGTCCAGTGACTCAAGGCCTGACCATCCAGTGAAACTTCGCCTTCACTGGCCACCAGCTCACCGCACAGGGCGCCGAGCAATGTGCTTTTACCCGCGCCGTTCGGCCCCAGCACGCCCAGCACTTCACCCGGTTCAAGTTGCAGGGTGACGCCGCTGAGCACCGTCTTGCGGTCGCGACGGATATGCAGATTGTGCGCACGCAGCATCAGGCACGTCCTCGCAACAGCAGATAAAGGAAGAACGGCGCGCCGATAAAAGCGGTGACAATGCCGATCGGCAACTCCGCCGGCGCCAACGCCAGCCGCGCCACCAGATCCGCCAGCAACAACAGGCTGGCCCCGGCCAACACCGAGGCTGGCAGCAGCACGCGATGATCCGGCCCGGCCAGCAGGCGCACCAGATGCGGCACCACCAGTCCGACGAAACCGATCATCCCCGCTGCCGCCACTGCTGCACCAACACCCAACGCGGTGCAAAAAACCAACGCGCGCTTGAGCCGCTCGACATCGATGCCCAGATGCCCTGCCTCCGACTCACCGAGCAACAGCGCATTCAGCGCCTTGGCGCGGCGCGGCAACCACAGCGCAACGCCGGCGCTGATGATCAGCAAAGGCCAGAGCCGCGCGTAACTGGCGCCATTGAGGCTACCGAGGTTCCAGAACGTCAGCGTGCGCAGGGTCGCGTCATCCGCCAGATAGGTGAACAGCCCCACCGCTGAGCTTGCCAGCGCCGTCAGGGCAATCCCCGCCAACAGCATGGTCGCCACGTTGGTCTGGCCGTTTCGACGTCCGAGCCGATAGACCAGCGCCGTCACCCCGAGTCCACCGAGAAACGCACACGCCGATAACAGATATGGCCCGAACCACTCCGGCAAACCGCCAAAAAACGAGCCACCGACAATCGCTATCGCCGCGCCCAATGCTGCACCGCTGGACACCCCGACCAACCCGGGATCGGCCAACGGATTACGAAACAAGCCCTGCATCGCCACACCGGACAGCGCCAGCACACCGCCGACGGCCAGCCCAAGCAAGGTGCGCGGCAAGCGAATCTGCCCGAGAATCAGCTCAGCCTGCTCCAGACCGTCCGGCGCCAGCGGCACACCGAGCATGCGCAACGCCGCGCGCAAGGTATCGAACAGCGGCAGGCTGACCGGCCCCAGCGCCAATGACAACCAGATGGCCAGCAGACACAACAGCGTCAGGCCGATGAACAGGCGGCGGGGTTTGACCAGTGTGGTCATGGGTTGCCCTTGGTCGGGTAGAAACCGTCAGACAGACGCAGCAACGCCGCCGGCAAACGCGGCCCGAGCCCGCCGACCAGCAGCGTCGGATCCAGCTCCAGCACCCGTCCGGCCTTGGCCGCGCGGCTTGATTCAAGAATCGGGTTTTCCTTGAACAGCGCCGTTTTCGCCGCTTCACCGCTCAACGCGCGATCGGCGAACACCAATACTTCAGGATCGAGCCCCGCCAGTGATTCCACAGAAAACGGTTTATAACCGGTATGCGTCGCCAGGTTATGCCCGCCGGCCTGTTGCAGCAGCCAGTCGGCAGTGGTGTCCTTGCCGGCAATCAACGGTTTGCCACCCGCATGCCCGATCAGCACCAGAACGCCCGGCGCCTTGTGATCGGCCTGCAATTGACTGACTCGCTGTTTCAGCACATCGAGTTGCTGTTGATAACTTTGCAGCAGTTGAGCCGCTTGCGTCTCGGCGCCGAGCAACTGCCCCAGGTGTGTGACGTTTTTTTTCAGGGTGGGCAGGTCCGGCTGCGCGGAAAACAGCTCCACCTGCACTTTGCCATTCTTCACTTGCGCCAGTACTGGCGGCGGGCCCATTTCTTCGGTACCGATCAGAATGTCCGGGCGCAGGCTGAGAATGCCTTCCGAAGACAGACTGCGCTGATAGCCGATGCTCGGCAGTGCCCTCAATGATTCCGGATGCTGACTGGTGGTGTCGACGCCGACCAGTTTCGACTCGCCGCCCAACGCACTGACCCACTCAGACAATCCGCCGCCGGCGCTCACCCAACGTTGCGGCAGATCGGCCGCTGCAACCTGGTGACTGACCAAAAGTCCGACACACAGTACAGCCACGCGGGTTATCAGGCGCATACACAGCTTCCTTGAACAGGTTTTTCCGCGCATCGGGACAATGGGCCAAGTATCCTAGGCATCGGTCACCGCATGGCGGATGAAGGCGGCCATTTGATAATTGTTTGCATTTAAACGTCAAGCTCGGACATTTCCCGTAACGAGCCGACACTTGAGGATAGCCATGAAGTTTTTGTGCGCCGGCGCCGATCTGGCCGAGGCCGGCAGCCGTGGGTTCGACATCGACGGAAACAAACTGTTTGCCGTGCGCCGCGCGGGTCAGGTTTATGTCTATCTCAACCGTTGTCCGCACCGCGGTGTCGGGCTGGAGTGGCAGCCCGACCAGTTTCTCGACCCGAGCAACAGCCTGATCCAGTGCGCCACCCACGGCGCACTGTTTCTGATCGAGGACGGCGAATGTGTCGCCGGTCCCTGCGCCGGGCAATCCCTGACCGCCATCCCTTGCCGCGAAGACGCGCAAGGGCTATGGATCGATGTTTAACCGTTGAGCAAAACGTCCAGTCGTCGGTCGATCACCATCTCTTCATGGTTTAACCGTACGCCATAAGCCAGCACCTCGACCCCGCACGCCACCGCTTCGCGTAGTGCGTCGGCGTAGGCCGAATCGATTTCCTCGGCCGGACGCACCGCCTCGATCCCGCTGAGATTGACGCAATACAACTGCACCGCACGAATGCCGTCACGGGCCAGATGCGCCAGCTCCCGCAGATGTTTGGCGCCGCGCTGGGTGACCGCATCGGGAAACGCCGCCACATTCGTCCCGTCGAAACCCAGGGTGACGCTTTTCACTTCCACGTAGGCCGGGCCGTTCGGGTATTCGAGACGAAAATCGATGCGGCTCTTTTCCTGACCGTAGGCCACTTCTCGTTTGAGCGCTGTGAATCCGTTCAACTCGCTGATGACCCCGGCTTGCAACGCTTCTTCGACCAAGGCGTTGGCGCGGCCAGTATTCACACAGAACAGCCGGCCCTGCGGGGTTTCGCCGATTTCCCAGGTCCCGGGCAGCTTGCGCTTGGGATCGTTGGAACGGCTGAACCACACCTGGCCGCCCTCAACCTGGCAATTGAGCATCGAACCGGTGTTCGGGCAGTGCAGGGTCATCAGCTCGCCATTGACCGTTTCAACATCAGCGAGAAAACGTTTGTAGCGGCGGATCAGCCGCGCCTCTTCCAGAGCCGGATAAAAACGCATCAGCCTTGCCAGCTCTTCAAGCCATGGGCGATCCGTTCCACCGCTTCCTGTAAGCGAGGGAGGTTTTGCGTGTAGGCAAATCGCACATGATGGCCGGCCTGATAACGGCCGAAATCCAGGCCCGGAGTAAAGGCAACGTGCTCGACTTCGAGGAAATGCCGGCAGAACGCGAAGGCATCTCCGCCGAACTGGCTGATATCGGCGTACAAGTAGAATGCCCCTTCCGGCTCGACGGCGATGTTGAAACCCAACTCGCGCAACGCCGGCAGCAGGAAGTCACGACGGCGACCGAATTCAGCGCGGCGCTCTTCGAGAATGGCGATCGTGCCCGGCTCGAAACAGGCCAAAGCGGCGTACTGCGCCATGCTCGGAGCACTGATGTAGAGGTTCTGCGCGAGCTTTTCCAATTCGCCGACCGCCGCGTCAGGCGCCACCAGCCAGCCGAGGCGCCAACCGGTCATGCCGAAATACTTGGAGAAACTGTTGAGCACAAAGGCGCTGTCATCGACCTCCAGCACGCTCGCCGCATCGGTGCCGTAGGTCAGGCCGTGATAAATCTCGTCCACCACCAGATGCCCGTGCCGCGCCTTGATCGCTGTGGATAACCCGGCCAGCTCATCACGGGTCAGGATCGTCCCGGTCGGGTTGGCCGGCGAAGCCACCAACGCACCGACGCTGTCGTGATCCCAATGCCGTGCCACCAGATCCGGGGTCAGTTGATAACGCACCTCCGGCCCGACCGGAACCAGTTGCGCCGCGCCTTCAACCAGGCGCAGGAAATGCCGGTTGCACGGGTAACCGGGATCCGCCAGCAACCAGTGTTTGCCGGGATCGACCAGCAAGGCACTGGCCAGTAACAGGGCGCCGGAGCCACCGGGGGTGATCAGAATCCGGCGCGGATCGATGTTCAGGCCATAACGCTGTTGATAGAAACCGGAAATCGCCTCGCGCAGCTCGGGAATGCCCCGCGCGGCGGTGTAGCGGGTCTTGCCCGCCGTCAGCGCCGCTTGCCCGGCACGGATGATCGGCTCGGCTGTGGTGAAGTCCGGCTCGCCGATTTCCAGGTGGATCACGTCGTGACCTTCGGCCTGCAATTCGTTGGCCCGCGCCAGCAGCGCCATCACATGGAACGGTTCGATCGCACGACTGCGCGCACTGTAGGGCTGAGCCATTGGCCTTCCTTCGACGGGAAAAAGAGACGATTCTACCCATCTGCCGGAACGAGCGAGAACCCATCGCGGTCACACCCTCAAGAACACTGGACTGTAACGAGATGAGCGTACGCTCCAGAATTGACTAAAATCAGTGATTGAACAGGTCTTCAGCACCACCAGACACGGCTTGCCAAACATTTGCAAGCGCCACCCGCCGGGGCCTCGACATCCGGGAGTAGCGCAGGCCGAATTGATCTGGTAAGTTCGCCCGCTTGCAGCCGCAGGGCCGGCAGGTGTCGGTGATGGAGCAATCCTGCGCAATGGATTACAAGAGTAGAGGCGGTCCATTTCATGCCCACCCAAGCAAAGCAACAGCAGAATCAGACGATCAGCGGTTTCGAACCTTATGTTCCGGCGAAAGGTGAAGAGTACATGGGCGCCCCAATGCGCGCGCACTTCACCAAGATCCTGAACAAGTGGAAACAGGACTTGATGCAGGAAGTCGACCGCACTGTTGATCACATGAAAGACGAAGCGGCCAACTTCCCTGACCCGGCCGACCGTGCCAGCCAGGAAGAAGAGTTCGCCCTTGAGCTGCGCGCCCGCGACCGCGAGCGCAAACTGATCAAGAAGATCGACAAGACCCTCGAATTGATCCAGGACGAAGAGTACGGCTGGTGCGAGTCCTGCGGCATCGAGATCGGCGTCAAGCGCCTCGAGGCCCGTCCTACTGCGGATCTGTGCATCGACTGCAAGACCCTGGCGGAAATCAAGGAAAAGCAGGTCGGCAAGTAATCTCGACCTGAACGAAAAACGGAGCGTGCGAACGCTCCGTTTTTGTTTCTGTCTTTTGCCTTTGTGGGAGGGGGCTTGCTCCCGAATGCAGTGTGTCATTCAACATAAAAGTGTCTGATCCGACGCATTCGCGAGCAACCCCGGTCCCACAGGGGTAATGTGCGCGAATCCTGATAATTATTTTGTCCTCATGACTGCCAAAACCTTCCCCGCCTACATCGGCCGTTTCGCCCCGACACCCAGTGGCCACCTGCACTTCGGCTCGCTGGTCGCCGCCCTCGCCTCTTACCTCGACGCGCGCTCAGCAGGTGGACGCTGGCTGGTGCGCATGGAAGACCTCGATCCACCCCGGGAAGAACCCGGCGCGCAGACGGCGATCCTCACGGCGCTGGAAAGCTACGGTTTCGAGTGGGACGGCGAGATGGTACGCCAGAGTGACCGACACGCCGCCTACGCCGAAGTCCTCAACAGCCTGTTCAACCATGGCCTGGCCTACGCCTGCACCTGTTCGCGCAAACACCTGGAGCCGTATCACGGCATTTATCCAGGACTGTGCCGCAATGCCGGACATGCGCAGCAAGACGCGGCGATCCGCCTGCGCGTGCCCGAGCTGGAATATCATTTCATCGACCGGGTGCAGGGCGAGTTTCGCCAGCATCTGGGGCGCGATGTCGGCGATTTCGTGATTCGCCGCCGCGATGGCCTGTACGCCTATCAACTGGCAGTGGTGCTGGATGACGTCTGGCAAGGCATCACCGACATCGTGCGCGGGGCCGATCTGCTCGACTCCACCCCGCGCCAGCTTTACCTGCAAGAATTACTGGGCTTTCGTCAGCCACGCTACCTGCACCTGCCATTGATCACGCAACCGGACGGCAACAAACTCGGCAAATCCTACCGTTCGCCGCCTCTGGAAGCCGATCAGGCCACCCCTTTGCTGCTGCGGGCCCTGCGCGCGCTGGGGCAAAACCCTGGCGCCGAGCTGGCACACGCCACCCCGCAGGAGCTGCTGAAATGGGGCGCAAGCCACTGGGACGCAGCCCGGATCCCGCGCACACTGACCCTGCCCGAAGCGCAACTGCAATGACGACACTTGCAGTGGCGCGCCCATCCGTTACCATCGCCGCACGTTTTCGGGCACGCGCATAAAAAAGAGAGGCCGGGATGTACATCTATCGCTTGGTCCTGCTTCTGGTCGTGGGAATCTATCTGTTTTCTCCAGCCATCATGGATTGGTGGATCGACGCCACGGGCGCCTGGTATCGGCCGTATCTGCTCTGGTTGATCCTGATTGTCGTGACCTTCATCCTGCAGAGCCAAAAAGATGCCGATGAGCTTTAGCCTGACCCAGATGATCCTGATCAGCGCCGCGTACCTGGCGGTGTTGTTCGGCGTTGCCTGGATCAGTGAACGGGGCATGATCCCGCGGGCGATCATTCGCCACCCGCTGACCTACACCCTGTCACTGGGGGTCTACGCCAGTGCCTGGGCGTTTTACGGCACGGTGGGCCTGGCCTATCAGTACGGCTACGGCTTTCTCTCCAGTTATCTCGGGGTCTCCGGCGCGTTTCTGCTGGCGCCGGTGCTGTTGTATCCGATCCTGAAAATCACCCGCACCTATCAACTGTCGTCGCTGGCAGATCTGTTCGCCTTCCGTTTCCGCAGCACCTGGGCCGGCGCACTGACCACGATCTTCATGCTGATCGGCGTACTGCCGCTGCTGGCGCTGCAGATTCAGGCGGTGGCCGATTCCATCGGCATTCTGACCGGCGAGCCGATCCAGAGTCGCGTCGCGCTGGCGTTCTGTGCGCTGATCATCCTGTTCACGATTTTCTTCGGTTCCCGGCATATCGCCACCCGCGAGAAACACGAAGGGCTGGTGTTCGCGATTGCTTTCGAGTCGGTGATCAAATTGATCGCCCTCGGCGGCGTCGGCCTCTATGCACTGTATGGCGTGTTCGACGGTCCGCAACAGCTTGAGCTGTGGCTGCTGCAGAACCAGACCGCCCTCGCCGCCTTGCACACGCCGCTGCAGGAAGGGCCGTGGCGCACGCTGTTACTGGTGTTTTTTGCCTCGGCAATCGTGATGCCGCACATGTATCACATGACCTTCACCGAAAACCTCAATCCGCGCTCGCTGGTCAGCGCCAGTTGGGGCCTGCCGCTGTTCCTGCTGTTGATGAGCCTGGCGGTGCCGCTGATTCTCTGGGCCGGCCTGAAGCTCGGCGCCACCACCGACCCGGAATACTTCACCCTCGGCATCGGCATTGCCGCCAACAGCAAGCCGCTGGCATTGCTGGCATACGTCGGCGGGCTGTCGGCCGCCAGTGGCCTGATCATCGTCACCACCCTGGCGCTGTCGGGCATGGCGCTGAACCACCTGGTGCTGCCCCTGTACCAGCCACCGGCCGAAGGCAATATCTATCGCTGGCTGAAGTGGACCCGTCGGGCCTTGATCGTCGCGATCATCATGGCCGGCTTCGGCTTCTATCTGATGCTCGGCGCCGGACAGGACCTGGCCAACCTCGGCATCGTCGCGTTCGTCGCCACCCTGCAATTCCTGCCCGGCGTGCTCTCGGTGCTGTACTGGCCGACCGCTAACCGTCGCGGCTTTATCGCCGGTCTGCTGGCGGGGATTCTGGTGTGGGTGGTGACCATGCTGCTGCCGCTGGTCGGCAATCTGCAGGGTTTCTACATTCCCCTGCTGAACATGATTTATGTGCTGGACGACACCAGTTGGCACATGGCAGCCATTGCGTCGCTGGCGGCCAACGTCTTGATGTTCACCCTGATCTCGCTGTTCACCAACGCCAGCCCCGAAGAAGCCAGCGCCGCCGAAGCCTGCGCGGTGGATAACGTGCGTCGTCCGCAACGCCGCGAGCTGCACGCCGCCTCGCCCCAGGAGTTCGCCACGCAGCTGGCCAAACCCCTGGGCGCCAAGGCTGCACAGAAGGAAGTCGAGCAGGCCCTGCGCGATCTCTATCTGCCGTTCGACGAACGCCGCCCTTATGCCTTGCGCCGCCTGCGCGACCGCATCGAAGCCAACCTCTCCGGCCTGATGGGTCCGAGCGTGGCGCAGGACATGGTCGAAACCTTCCTGCCGTACAAGGCCGGCGGCGAAAACTACGTCACCGAAGACATCCACTTCATCGAAAGCCGCCTCGAGGACTATCACTCACGCCTCACCGGGTTGGCCGCCGAACTCGACGCCCTGCGCCGCTACCACCGCCAGACCTTGCAGGAGCTGCCGATGGGCGTCTGTTCGCTGGCCAAGGATCAAGAGATCCTGATGTGGAACAAGGCCATGGAAGAACTCACCGGGATCGCCGCACAGCGGGTGGTCGGTTCGCGCCTGAGCACCATCGCCGATCCGTGGAAGCAATTGCTGCAAGGCTTCATCAACCTGCCCGACGAACACTTGCACAAACAGCACCTGGCCCTCGACGGCCAGACCCGCTGGCTGAACCTGCACAAAGCGGCGATCGACGAACCGTTGGCACCGGGCAACAGCGGCCTGGTGCTGCTGGTGGAAGATTTGACCGAAACCCAGATGCTCGAAGACAAGCTGGTGCACTCCGAGCGCCTGGCGAGCATTGGCCGACTGGCGGCGGGTGTAGCCCATGAAATCGGCAACCCGATCACCGGCATCGCCTGTCTGGCGCAGAACCTGCGCGAAGAGCGTGAAGAAGACGGCGAGCTGACAGAAATCAGCGGGCAGATTCTCGAACAGACCAAGCGCGTGTCACGCATCGTGCAGTCGTTGATGAGCTTCGCCCACGCGGGTAGCCACCAGCACAGCGACGAGCCGGTTTGCCTGGCCGAAGTCGCGCAGGACGCGATTGGCCTTCTGGCGCTGAACCGACGCAACTTCGAAGTGCAGTTCTATAACCTGTGCGATCCGGATCACTGGGTCGAAGGCGACCCGCAGCGGCTCGCCCAGGTGCTGATCAATCTGCTCTCCAACGCCCGTGACGCCTCGCCTGCGGGCAGTGCGGTGCGGGTCAAGAGTGAAGCCGGCGAACACACGGTCGATCTGATCGTGGAAGACGAAGGCAGTGGTATTCCGCAGAACATCATGGACCGATTGTTCGAACCTTTCTTCACCACCAAGGATCCTGGCGAAGGCACCGGTCTGGGCCTTGCACTGGTCTATTCCATCGTTGAAGAGCATTATGGACAAATCACCATCGACAGCCCGGCTGATGTACAAAGCCAGCGCGGCACCCGTATCCGGGTGACCTTACCGCGTCATGTCGAAGCGACGTCCGCTGTGAACTGAGACCGTCGAGAGTATCGAATCAATGCCGCACATTTTGATCGTCGAAGACGAAACCATTATCCGCTCCGCCTTGCGCCGCCTGCTGGAACGCAACCAGTACCAGGTAAGCGAAGCCGGTTCAGTGCAGGAAGCACAAGAACGCTTCAGTATTCCCACATTCGATCTGATCGTCAGCGACCTGCGCTTGCCTGGCGCCCCCGGTACCGAGCTGATCAAGCTTGGTCAGGGCAAGCCGGTGCTGATCATGACCAGCTATGCCAGCCTGCGCTCGGCAGTCGACTCGATGAAGATGGGCGCGGTGGACTACATCGCCAAGCCTTTCGATCACGATGAAATGCTCCAGGCCGTTGCGCGGATCCTGCGTGATCACCAGTCGGCGCCTGTCGCCGGCGAGGTGGTTGCCGGCAAAACGACCAACGGCAGCGGCAAAGCCGCCGTCGATAACAGCAACGGTGAGATCGGCATCATCGGTTCGTGCCCACCGATGCAGGACCTGTACGGCAAGATCCGCAAAGTTGCGCCGACTGATTCCAATGTCCTGATCCAGGGTGAATCCGGCACCGGTAAGGAGCTGGTCGCCCGCGCCCTGCACAACCTGTCCAAACGTGCCAAGGCACCGATGATTTCGGTGAACTGCGCAGCCATCCCGGAAAGTCTGATCGAGTCCGAACTGTTCGGTCACGAAAAAGGTGCCTTTACCGGCGCCAGCGCTGGCCGTGCCGGCCTGGTGGAAGCGGCGGACGGCGGCACGCTGTTCCTCGACGAGATCGGCGAACTGCCGCTGGAAGCCCAGGCGCGTCTGCTGCGAGTGTTGCAGGAAGGTGAGATTCGCCGCGTGGGTTCGGTGCAGTCGCAAAAGGTCGATGTGCGCTTGATCGCCGCAACCCACCGCGACCTCAAGAGCCTGGCCAAAATCGGCCAGTTCCGTGAAGACCTTTATTACCGTCTGCACGTGATCGCCCTGAAACTGCCGGCGTTGCGCGAGCGTGGCGCCGACGTCAACGAAATCGCCAATGCATTCCTCGCCCGTCAGAGTGCGCGCATCAATCGTACCGACCTGAAATTTGCCGCCGATGCCGAACAGGCCATTCGTCACTATTCCTGGCCGGGTAACGTGCGTGAGCTGGAAAACGCGGTCGAGCGCGCGGTGATCCTGAGTGAAAGTCCGGAAATCTCCGCCGACCTGCTGGGCATCGACATCGAGCTGAGCGACCTGGAAGACGACGAGTTCATCGGCTTGCCGGCGCAAACCGCGGGTAACACCAGCAACAGCAGCCATGAGCCGACCGAAGACCTGTCGCTGGAAGATTACTTCCAGCACTTCGTCCTCGAGCACCAGGATCACATGACCGAGACCGAACTGGCGCGCAAACTGGGCGTCAGCCGCAAGTGTCTGTGGGAACGCCGGCAGCGCCTGGGCATTCCACGGCGCAAGACCGGGGTCACCAGCGAGAGCTGAACGTTACCTGTCGAGTGTGCGGGTAACGCTTGAATAGGTGAAAAAACTGTTACCTCAGTCCTTTCACGTAACAGAAGCCGGGGTTATCGGTAACGAAACCCCGGCTTTTTTTCGCCCCGAGAAAACCGTTATATCGACCTAACCCCTTGTTTTATTGGGCCTCGCAAAAGTTGGCACGGCACCTGCTATATGTTTGGTACAAGAACAATAACAAGCAATGCACAAGACAATAAAAATAAGACGAATCGACTCACGCACAATAAAAACAAGACGGCGAGAGGCGCAGCTAACTGATTCTTTTGGAGAGGCGTTGTATTTGGGGCTAGCCCCACGACCAGGCCGAGAACAACAAAAACTGTCCTAAGACAGAGCCTGTACTGGTTGGATCGAAAGATCACTGCAATTCAGCGACCAAAGCAATCCGTTTGCTCTTGGCTCCCGATTGGGAGGGTCACGAAGGAAAAGCTTCGTGACGAGGGCACTCAACAAAAACAAAAAGCCCGAATCAATAATAAAAAGAGCACGCAACTACTTCTTGGGGAGCTTCGGCTCCCCTTGTAGTTTCTCCCGCCTGGCAAAATCCCCCTGTTTTCCCTTGCCCGCCCCTTGCAGCTTGCGGCTTACAGCTCAAATCTGCCGTGTCCTACACCATCCCCCGACTAAATGCTAGAATCTGCGCCCAACATGCGGTCATTCTTTGGTATGGCCGAACATTCCTTCAAACAGTGCATCCCATGCTGAAGAAGCTGTTCCAGTCATTCCGAACTCCCGTGCGTCGTACGCAACACATCCGTAGCACCCCTGAAGTGCTCAACAGCGGTCAACATTCGCTGCAGAAAACGCAATTCAGCCGCTACGCGGTCAATATTGTCGAACGCCTGCAAGGCGCCGGTTACCAGGCTTATCTGGTCGGCGGTTGCGTGCGTGACATGCTCCTGGGCATCACGCCCAAGGATTTCGACGTCGCCACCAGCGCCACTCCCGAGCAAGTCCGTGCCGAATTCCGCAATGCGCGGATCATCGGTCGTCGCTTCAAACTGGTGCATATCCATTTCGGTCGCGAAATCATCGAAGTCGCGACCTTCCGCGCCAATCACCCGCAAAACGAAGACGACGAAGACAGCAACCAGTCTTCGCGTAACGAGAGCGGGCGGATTCTGCGCGACAACGTCTATGGCACCCTGGAAGAAGACGCACAACGTCGCGACTTCACCATCAACGCCCTGTATTACGATCCGGTCAGCGAGCGCATTCTCGATTACGCCAACGGCGTACACGACATCCGCAATCACCTGATCCGCCTGATCGGCGATCCGAAGCAGCGTTACCAGGAAGATCCGGTACGGATGCTACGGGCCGTGCGTTTCGCCGCCAAACTGAATTTCGGCATCGAGAAGCACACCGTGCAACCGATCCGCGAACTGGCGCCGATGCTGCGCGAGATCCCGTCGGCCCGTCTGTTCGAGGAAGTGCTCAAGCTGTTCCTCTCCGGCCACGGCGCAATCACCTTCGAGATGCTGGTCGATCTGCAATTGTTCGCCCCGCTGTTCCCGGCCAGTGCCGATGCGCTGGAACACAACCCGGAATACACCCACACGCTGATCAGCGAAGCGCTGACCAACACCGATCTGCGCATCAAACAGAACAAACCGGTGACCCCGGCGTTCCTGTTTGCCGCACTGCTGTGGCCTGCCCTGCCGGCCCGCGTGTTGCGTCTGCAGGAACGCGGCATGCCGCCGATTCCGGCGATGCAGGAAGGTGCGCACGAGCTGATCGCCGAACAGTGCCAGCGCATCGCCATTCCCAAACGCTTCACCATGCCGATCCGCGAGATCTGGGACATGCAGGAACGCCTGCCACGCCGTAGCGGCAAACGCGCCGACCTGCTGCTGGACAACCCGCGTTTCCGCGCCGGCTACGACTTCCTGCTGTTACGCGAAAGCGCAGGTGAAGAAACAGATGGCCTCGGCGAATGGTGGACAGACTATCAGGACGCCAACGACAGCGAACGTCGCGACATGATCCGCGACCTCAGCGGCAAGGGCGATGACGCCAGCGGCGCGCCGCGCAAACGTCGCCGCAGCAGCGGCTCCAAGCGCAAGCGCGCCGGGGCTCCGAGCGCATCGGGCGAATAAGGCATGGAACGCATCTATATCGGCCTGGGCAGCAACCTCGCTGACCCGGCCGAACAGTTGCGCAGCGCGCTCAACGCGCTGGGGCAATTGCCGCAGACCACCCTCGCCGGCGTCTCGGCGTTCTATCAAAGCGATTCTCTGCTGCCGGGTCAACCGCGTTACACCAACGCGGTTGCAGCCCTGGACAGTAACCTTGCGCCGCTGGACCTGCTCGATGCGCTGCAATCCATCGAGAACGATCAAGGTCGCGAGCGCCTGGAGCGCTGGGGGCCGCGCACGCTGGATCTGGATATTCTGCTGTTCGGCGATCACCTGATCGACGAGCCGCGCCTGAAAGTCCCGCATTACCAGATGCAGGAGCGCGCGTTCGTGCTCTATCCCCTGGCCGAACTGGCCCCCGAGGAGCTGCACCTGGCTGACGGCCGCACCCTGTCTGACCTGCTCGCCGCCTGCCCGTTCGTCGGCCTCGAACGCCTCCCACACGCCTGACGCAAATCCGCCCCCCTGTAGGAGTGAGCCTGCTCGCGATAGCGGTGGGTCAGTCTATAAAACTGTGGCTGACAGACAGCTATCGCGAGCAGGCTCACTCCTACAGGGGGCGGCTCCACATTCAGAATATTGTCGGACAAAAAATCGCCAGATCAGCCCCGCCGCCCCGCTGAATCGCATCAGTAACGCCGGTAACACTCCCCTCGTAACAATGCGGTAACACATGCAATTGACTTCCTAGGTTCTCCTCACGACTATAGGCGTCCCGCTGCCGCCAACCCGGCACATACGGGCGCAATCCAGGCCTTATAAGCACGACAAAAGAGCGTGCGCCTGAGTAGATGAAGAATCACGCGCGTTACTCGCAGTAATTTCCAGAGCGCCTGAACGAGGATTTTTTACATGCCAGCCATCACCCTGACCACGCTCCAGAGCCTCAAGCAGAAAGGTGAAAAGATCACCATGCTGACCTGCTATGACGCGACCTTCGCCCACGCCTGCAATGAGGCCGGTGTCGAAGTGCTGCTGGTGGGCGACTCCCTCGGCATGGTTCTGCAGGGTCACGACAGCACCCTGCCGGTCACCATCGCAGAAATGGCCTACCACACCGCCTGCGTCAAACGCGGCAACACCGATGCCCTGATCCTGGCCGACCTGCCATTCATGGCCAACGCTACTGTCGAACAAACCCTGACCAACAGCGCCATGCTGATGCAGGCCGGCGCGCACATGATCAAGGTCGAAGGTGCCCTGTGGCTGGCGGAGTCGATCCGCTTGCTGGCCGAACGCGGCGTACCGGTCTGCGCGCACATGGGCCTGACCCCGCAAGCGGTGAACATCCTCGGCGGCTATAAAGTGCAGGGCCGCAACGAAAACCAGGCGCGGCAGATGCGTGCCGACGCGATTTCGCTGGAGCAGGCTGGCGTGGCAATGCTGCTGCTCGAGTGCGTGCCGAGCGAACTCGCCGCCGAAATCAGCCAGGCCGTGAAGATTCCGGTGATCGGCATTGGTGCCGGTAGCGACACCGACGGCCAGGTTCTGGTGCTGCACGACATGCTCGGCCTGTCGATCACTGGCCGCGTGCCGAAATTCGTCAAGAACTTCATGCAAGGGCAGGACAGCATCCAGTCCGCACTGAAGGCTTACGTCAACGAAGTCAAAGGCGTCACTTTCCCTGGCATCGAACACGGATTCTCTGCATGAACACCGTAAAAACCGTACGCGAACTGCGCGCCGCCGTGGCTCGCGCCCGCAGTGAAGGCAAGCGCATCGGCTTCGTGCCGACCATGGGCAACCTGCACAGCGGGCACATTGCGCTGATCACCAAAGCCAGCCAGCGGGTGGATTTCGTGGTCGCGAGCATCTTTGTCAACCCGCTGCAGTTCGGCGCCGGCGAAGACCTCGACAAATACCCGCGCACCCTGGCGGCGGATCAGGAAAAGCTGCTGCAAGCCGGCTGCCATTTGCTGTTCGCTCCGACGGTCGAAGAGATGTACCCCGACGGCATGGCCGGGCAGACCCGGGTCAGCGTTCCGCAACTGTCTGAAGGCCTGTGTGGCGCCAGCCGTCCGGGGCACTTCGAAGGTGTGGCGACGGTGGTCAGCAAGCTGTTCAACATGGTCCAGCCGGACCTGGCGATCTTCGGCCAGAAGGACTTCCAGCAACTGGCGGTGATTCGTGCGCTGGTGCATGACTTGAACATGCCGATCCAGATCATCGGCGAGCCGACCGTACGCGCCGCCGACGGCCTGGCACTGTCGTCGCGCAACGGTTTCCTCAGCGAGCAACAACGTGCCGTGGCCCCGGAGGTCTATCGCACCCTGAGCGCGATTGCCGAGTCGATCAAGCAAGGTGAGCGCGACTTCCCGGCGCTGATCGCAACCCAGGCGCAACAGCTGGAAGCTGCCGGCTTGCGCCCGGATTATCTGGAAATCCGCCACGCCCTGACCCTGCGTCCGGCGACGGCTGAAGACCGCGATCTGGTGATTCTGGTGGCCGCGTTCCTCGGCACCACACGGTTGATCGACAACCTGCACCTGAATCTCGATACCCCGGCCTGAACAACACCGCAATACCCCTTGCAGGAGTGAGCCTGCTCGCGATGAGGCCCTGACATTCAGCATCATTGTTGAATGACAGTCCGCTATCGCGAGCAGGCTCACTCCTACAGTGTTTTTCAGCGTCCTGAAAATTGCATTTCAAGCCATATTGCCGCCCCAATAGCCTTCGGGCACACTGCCCGCCGTTCGATTCCAACCCGGGAAATCCCTCATGCACGCCATCATGCTCAAGGCCAAGCTGCACCGCGCCGAAGTCACCCATGCGGTACTCGATTACGAAGGTTCCTGCGCCATCGATGGCGAGTGGCTGGACCTGTCCGGCATCCGTGAGTACGAGCAGATCCAGATTTACAACGTCGATAACGGCGAGCGTTTCACCACTTACGCCATTCGTGGTGAAGAAGGTTCAAGGATGATTTCGGTCAACGGCGCAGCCGCGCACAAGGCCAAGGTCGGCGACCGGGTGATCATTTGCGCATACGCCCATTACAGCGAAGCGGAACTGCTGAATTTCAAGCCGCGCATGCTGTATATGGCTCCTGGCAATGAGCTGAGCCACACCAGCAACGCCATTCCGGTTCAGGTGGCCTGAGCCGCTTCGACACACCACTCCCCTTCCGTTGGTCGGCTTGTTCCCGGTATCGATGTTAAAAAAGTACAGGGAACAGGTCAGAAGAAGTCAAGACAGATCGCAGCGCGAGGTTTACTGTATTCGCCCTGCGTTGAAAAATCGTGTCGACGCATTTGACCCTCGCCCAAACATGGCGTATCGGTCTGTTCTGTGTTCAAAAGGCCGTTCAAGTAAAAAGGAAAACCGCAGCGATGGCGTACTACCGCACTCCTCACGACGTTACCGCTCTGCCTGCCTGGCAAGCGTTGAAAGATCACCGCCAAGCCATGCAGGATTTCAGCATGCGCGAAGCCTTCAACGCCGATCCGCAGCGCTTCAATCAGTTCACTCTCAGCAGCTGCGGACTGTTTCTCGATTATTCCAAGAACCTGATCAACGCCCAGACCCGCAATCTGCTGGTGGGCCTGGCCAATGAAGTCGATCTGAAAGGCGCGATCAAAGCGCTGTTCGACGGCGAGATCGTCAACGCCTCCGAAGGCCGCCCGGCACTGCACACCGCCCTGCGCCGCCCGGTGGGCGACAAACTGTCGGTCAACGGCGTCAACGTGATGCCGGAAGTGCACAAGGTGCTGAACCAGATCACTGATCTGGTCGGCCGCATCCACGATGGCCTGTGGCGTGGTTACACCGAGAAGCCGATCACCGACGTGGTGAACATCGGCATCGGTGGCTCGTTCCTCGGCCCGGAGCTGGTGTCCGAAGCGCTACTGTCCTACGCGCAGAAAGGCGTGCGTTGCCATTACCTGGCGAACATCGACGGCAGTGAGTTCCATGAACTGACGCAGAAGTTGCGCGCCGAAACCACACTGTTCATCGTTTCGTCGAAGTCCTTCAACACCCTCGAAACCCTGAAGAACGCGCAGGCCGCACGCGCCTGGTACCTGGCGCAGGGTGGCTCGGAAGCCGAGCTGTATCGCCACTTCATCGCGGTATCGAGCAACAACGCTGCTGCAGTAGCGTTCGGTATCCGTGAAGAAAACATCTTCCCGATGTGGGACTGGGTCGGCGGCCGTTACTCGCTGTGGTCGGCCATCGGTTTGCCGATCGCCCTGGCCATCGGCATGTCCAACTTCAAGGAACTGTTGTCCGGTGCCTACACCATGGACCAGCATTTCCAGACCGCGCCGTTCGAACAGAACATGCCGGTGCTGCTGGCGCTGCTCGGTGTCTGGTACGGCAACTTCTGGGGCGCGCAAAGCCACGCGATCCTGCCGTACGACCACTACCTGCGCAACATCACCAAGCACTTGCAGCAATTGGATATGGAATCCAACGGCAAGAGCGTACGTCAGGACGGTACCTCGGTATCGACCGATACCGGCCCGGTGATCTGGGGCGGCGTCGGTTGCAATGGTCAGCACGCGTATCACCAACTGCTGCACCAAGGCACCCAACTGATCCCTGCCGACTTCATCGTGCCGATCGTCAGCTTCAACCCGGTCTCCGACCACCATCAGTGGCTGTACGCCAACTGCCTGTCGCAGAGCCAGGCACTGATGCTCGGCAAGACCCTGCCGGAAGCCGAGCAGGAGCTGCGCGACAAAGGCATGAGCGAAGAGCAGGTGCACAAACTCGCACCGCACAAGGTGATTCCGGGCAACCGTCCGAGCAACACCATTGTCGTCGAGCGCATCAGCCCGCGTCGTCTCGGTGCGCTGGTCGCGATGTATGAGCACAAAGTGTTCGTGCAGAGCGTGGTCTGGGGCATCAATGCCTTCGACCAGTGGGGCGTGGAACTGGGCAAGGAACTGGGCAAAGGCGTTTACAACCGTCTGGTCGGCAGCGATGAAACCACCGCTGACGATGCCTCCACCCAGGGCCTGATCAACTACTTCCGCGGTCGTCACCGCGGTTGATTTGATGGCTCGGCCCACAGGCTTTGGATCAATCCAAATCCTGTGGGCGATGAAAATCCCTTGTAGGAGTGAGCCTGCTCGCGATCGCGCTGTGTCATTTAGCCTTGAGTTGAATGACACATCGCTATCGCGAGCAGGCTCACTCCTACAGTTGTTTGTGCACACCTGAAACCAGACTTGAACCTGTAGACCGCTCGGCGCATCTTTATCCTTGTCGCACCACAAGAATAAGGAACCGTCATGTTCGATATCAGCACGTTCCCCAAAGCCGATGCCGTCCGCCGGGCTGCGCAGTTGAGTCAGGACGATTACAAACGCCTGTACCGCGAATCCATTGAACACCCCAGCGCCTTCTGGGCCGAACAGGCCACACGCTTCCTCGACTGGAGCACACCGTGGCAGACCGTCCAGCGCTACGACCTGAAAACCGGTGAAGCCTCCTGGTTTGCCGGCGCGCAACTCAACGTCAGCTACAACTGCATCGACCGCCACCTGGCGCAGCGCGGCGAGCAGACGGCCATTCTCTGGGAAGGCGACGACCCGGCCGAATCGGCGCAGATCACCTACAAAAAACTTCATCACCATGTCTGCCGCCTGGCCAACGTGCTGAAAAGCCGTGGCGTGAAGAAAGGCGACCGGGTATGCATCTACATGCCGATGATCCCCGAGGCCGCCTACGCCATGCTTGCCTGTTCGCGGATCGGCGCAATCCATTCGGTGGTGTTCGGCGGCTTCTCCCCGGACTCATTGCGCGACCGCGTTCTCGACGCCGATTGCCGCACGGTGATCACCGCCGATGAGGGCGTGCGCGGCGGCAAGTTCGTGCCGCTCAAGCAGAACGTCGACAAGGCCCTGCAAAGCTGCCCGGACGTCAGCACGGTGGTGGTGGTCGAGCGCACGCAAGGCAAGGTCGATTGGGTCGAGGGGCGCGACCTCTGGTATCACCAGGCGGTGCGCGATGTCAGCGATGACTGCCCACCGGAGCCGATGGACGCCGAAGATCCACTGTTCATCCTCTACACCTCCGGCAGCACCGGCAAACCCAAAGGCGTGTTGCACACCACCGGCGGCTACCTGCTGCAAGCGGCGATGACCTTCAAATACGTGCTCGACTACCGCGATGGCGAAGTGTTCTGGTGCACCGCTGACGTCGGCTGGGTCACGGGGCACAGCTACATTGTCTATGGCCCGCTGGCCAATGGTGCGACCACCCTGATCTTCGAAGGTGTGCCGAGCTACCCGAGCACTTCGCGCTTCTGGCAGGTGATCGACAAACACCACGTCAACATTTTCTACACCGCGCCGACCGCTCTGCGCGCCTTGATGCGCGAAGGTGCCGGGCCATTGCAGGAAACCTCGCGGCAAAGCCTCAGACTGCTCGGCAGTGTCGGTGAGCCAATCAACCCGGAAGCGTGGGAATGGTACTTCAACGTGGTCGGCGAACAACGCTGCCCGATTGTCGATACCTGGTGGCAGACCGAAACCGGCGGCATCATGCTCAGCCCGCTGGTCAGCGCGCAACGAATCAAACCGGGCTGCGCCACGCAACCGATGTTCGGCGTGCAACCGGTGCTGCTCGACGAGCACGGCAAGGAAATCAAAGGCGCCGGCAGCGGCGTGCTGGCGATCAAATCCAGCTGGCCGGCACAGATCCGCAGCGTTTACGGCGACCCGCAGCGCATGGTCGATACCTACTTCAAACCCTACCCCGGTTACTACTTCACCGGCGACGGCGCGCGGCGCGATGAGGACGGCGATTACTGGATCACCGGGCGCATCGACGACGTGATCAACGTCTCCGGCCACCGCATCGGCACCGCCGAAGTGGAAAGCGCGCTGGTGCTGCACGACAGCATCGCCGAGGCTGCCGTGGTCGGTTATCCGCACGATGTCAAAGGCCAGGGCATCTACGCCTTCGTCACGCCGATGAACGGCGCCGAGCCAAGTGATGAGCTGAAGAAAGAACTGCTGGCCCACGTCAGCAAGGAAATCGGCAGCTTCGCCAAGCCGGACCTGATCCAGTGGGCGCCGGCCTTGCCGAAAACCCGTTCAGGCAAGATCATGCGGCGTATTCTGCGCAAGATCGCCTGCAACGAACTCGACAGCCTCGGCGACACCTCGACCCTGGCCGACCCGAGCGTGGTGCAGGGCTTGATCGACAAGCGCCTCAACCAGTAACGTCCGTAGCGCGGTCAACCGGCCGCGCCCGTCCACCCGCAATGAGTTGTCATGGAATTCATCCGCAGCCGTATCGAAAACCAACTCATGAGCCTGACCGGTCTGTCCCTCGGTCAGCTTGACCTGGAAAACCCCAAGGGCGATCCGGGCCTGTTCGGCCCCGACTCGATCAGTTGGCAAGTGCATGGCGACTTCAGCAGCATGCTGATCGGCGGCATCAGCGCTTTGCTGCTGCAAGCCCTGCATCCGCTGGCGCTGGCCGGCGTCTGGGACCATTCGAATTTTCGCCAGGACATGCTCGGACGCTTGCGCCGCACCAGTCAGTTTGTCTCCGGCACCACCTTCGGTTCGCGCCGCGACGCCGAATGGCTGATCGAGAAAGTGCGCACCATTCACCTGCAAGTGGTCGGTACCGCAGCGGATGGCCGACCCTATGCGGCCAGCGATCCGGACCTGCTGACCTGGGTGCATGTGGCAGAAGTCAGCAACTTCCTCGCCGCGCATTTGCGTTATCGTAATCCGCGGCTGTCGCTGGCAGATCAGGATCGTTACTACACGGAAATCGCCGTGGTGGCTGAGCGACTGGGTGCGCGGGACGTACCGAAATCACGGCAAGCGGTGGCCGATTATCTGCAACGCATGCGCCCGCAATTGTTGTGCGATGAACGCAGCCGCGAAGTCCTGCGCCTGCTACTCGACGCGCCGGCGCCGAATGTTCTGGCGCGGCCGTTTGGCGATCTGATGATGAAAGCCGGCATCGACCTGCTGCCGGACTGGGCCAGCGATATGTTCGATGTCCGCCAGAGTTCGCTGCAGCGCCAGTTGATCCGCGCCAGCGTCAAGCGCAGTGCGCCGATGCTGCGCTGGGCGATGCGCAATGGCTCGGTGCAGCGAGCGAAACGGCGGATGGGTTTGCTGAGCTGAAAGCTTCGTTGGGCGCCTTCGCGAGCAGGCTCGCTCCCACACAGGATCTATGCTGTAAATCAAATCTCCTGTGGGAGCGAGTCTGCTCGCGAAGGCAGCACCTCGGTTACCCGCCAAGCTGCTAAACTCCCGCGCCCCAATTCTCACCAGCAAGGCGCCCGCATGTCTTCCTTGAATCAGGCGCTGCGCGCCGCCCTCGATCAACGCCAGGACCTGCTCGCTGCACTGCACAGCCAGGGCACCGATTGCTATCGGCTGTTCCATGGCAGCCAGGAAGGCGCCGGCGGCCTGACCATCGATCGCTACGGTCCGCAATTGCTGGTACAGAGCTTTCACCAGACGCTGGAGCGTGACGATCTGCTGCAACTGCACGCCATGGTCAATCAAACGCTGGGCCTGGAAACCTTGCTGGTCTACAACGACCGCTCTCGCGGCAACTCGCGGATCGATCGCGAAGACAGCGTCTACAAAGCTGACGCCGCCGCACTGGCCGATCTGATCGGCCACGAATGGGGCCTGAACTACCGCGTACGTGGTCGCCATGCAGGGCAGGATCCGCTGCTGTTCCTCGACCTGCGCAACACCCGTGGCTGGGTCAAGGATCACGCCAAGGGCAAAAGCGTGCTCAACCTCTTTGCCTACACCTGCGGCGTTGGCCTGAGTGCCGCTGCCGGTGGCGCGCGTGAGGTGTGCAATCTGGACTTCGCCGAAGGCAACCTGGCGGTCGGCCGCGAAAACGGCCTGCTCAACCCGCAACTGCCCGAGATGCAATTCATCCAGTCCGATTATTTCCCGGCGATCCGCCAACTCGCCGGCCTGCCCATCAGCCAGCGACGCGGGCAGAAACTGCCGAGCTATCAGCGCCTCGAACAACGCCAGTACGATCTGGTGCTGCTCGACCCGCCAGCCTGGGCCAAGAGTGCATTCGGCACTGTCGACCTGCTGCGTGACTATCAGAGCCTGCTCAAGCCGGCCCTGCTGACCACCGCTGACAATGGCGTGCTGATCTGCTGCAACAACCTGGCGAAAGTCAGCATGGATGACTGGCGCGAACAGGTACTGCGTTGCGCCGAGAAGGCCGGGCGTCCAGTACGCGAATGGAGCGTGATGACCCCGGGCGCCGACTTCCCGTCAATGGATCAACAGCCACCGCTGAAAACCCTGATCCTGCAGCTGTAACCCTCCTCTGCGGCTGACAACTGTCCAATGTGGGAGCGGGCTTGCTCGCGAATGCGGTGCATCAGTTAACAAAGAGGTTGACTGACAAACCGCATTCGCGAGCAAGCCCGCTCCCACAGGGTTTGCGATCCTACAGAACAATCTGAACAATCCTGCACCCTGCGAGTTACTTCGGAACCAGAATCGCGTGCCATACTCCAAGGCACTCCGATTCAGACAGATGAAGCCGCACATGACCAAAGGATTGATTCGCGCGATTGGCGCCTTGTTGACCGCTCTGGCCCTTTACAGCCTGCTGGGGTTTCTGATTTTGCCGGGCATCGCCCTGCGCATTGCCAACCAGCAGTTGGCCAATTACGCCACGGTGCCTGCGCATATCCAGCGCATCGAACTCAATCCATTCAGCCTTGAAGTCACCCTGTGGGGGCTGGTCATTGGCGAGCCGGGCAAAGAGCAGGTCGGTTTCGAACGGCTGTACGCCAACCTGCAACTCGACAGCCTGTGGACCAAAGCGCTGCACCTGGCCGATATCGAGCTGGACAAGCCGAAGACTGAAATCCTCTTCGCCAAGGACGGCCAGCTCAATCTGCTGGGCCTGTTCAAACTCCCCGCCAGCGAGCCGACCCCGGCCGACCCGAATGCCAAGCCGTTCCCGCTGCGCATCGACCGCATCCAGCTGGCCGGTGGCAATGTGCATTTCGAAGACGCCCGGCCGAGCGAGCCGATCGAGTTCCTCTACGACAAACTCGACTTCGAACTGAAAAACCTCAGTACCCTGCCCGAAGACAATGCCGACATGACACTGGTGGCGATCGGCCCGGCCGGTGGGCAGATCGACTGGAAGGGCAACTTCAGCCTGATCCCGTTCACCTCCGAAGGCACGCTGAAAATCACCGATGGCAAGATGAAAGCCTTCTGGCCCTACGTGCGCGACGCGGTGCCACTGGTCCTCGAAGACGGTGTGATCAACCTCAGCACCGAATACAAACTCAATCTGTCGAAAGAAACCGAACTGCTGCTGAACAACATCGCGGTGAGCATTGCGCCGTTCGCAATCAAGGCACCGGACGGGCGCCCACTGGCAAAACTTGAACGCCTGGACGTCAGCGAGACTTCACTGGACCTGGCCAAACAGCAAGTGGTGGTCGGCAAGATCCGCAGCAACAAACTGGAAACCTGGGCCGCGCTCGAAGCCGACGGCCAACTGGACTGGCAAAAACTGTTCGCCAGCCAGCCGTCCAAGCCCGCCGCGAAGGCTGCAGCGGAACCTGCCAATACCCCGGCCGCCGCCGACTCGCCGAAAGCACCGCCGGCGCCGAGCAAGCCATGGCAAGTGCTGCTCAAGGACGTGCAGTTGCGCAACTACACGGTGCATCTGGCCGACCGTTCGGCAAAACCGGCGGTGGCACTGGATGTCACGCCGCTGAACATTGATCTGCAGGATTTCGACAGCCTCAACGGTTCGCCCTTCAAGGTCAGACTCGACACCGGCCTGGGCAAACAAGGCAAGGTCAGCGCCGACGGCGTGGTCAACCTCGCCCCGGTCACCGCCCAGCTCAACGTGAAAACCCAGGACATCGACCTGCGGGTCGCGCAATCCTACATCAGCCCGTTCATTCGCCTGGAACTGCGCAGCGGCATGCTCGGCAGTGACTTGAAGGTCAACCTCAAGAGCACCGAACCACTGGCGCTCAACGTGACCGGGCGGGCGCAGATCGATCAACTGCACACCCTTGACACCCTGAAGACCCGCGACTTCCTCAAGTGGCAGCAAGTTGTGGTCGAAGGCATCAACTATCAACACGGTGACAGCCTGTCGATCGACAAGGTCAACCTGTTCCAGCCGTACGCGCGGTTCATGATCAACGATGACCGCACCACCAACATCGACGATCTGCTGATCCCGCAGCCCGCCGACAGCGGTGCGAAAACCGCCGCGGCGAAACCGGCCAGCAAAGACAAGCCGCTGGGCATTCACATCGGCGCGATTGCGATCAACGACGGCTCGGCCAACTTCGCCGACTTCAGCCTGACCCCGAACTTCGCCACCGCGATTCAACAGCTCAACGGCCAGATCGGCACCATCGACAGCCGTCAGGCGAAACCGGCCAGCGTCGACATCAAGGGCAAGGTCGACCGCTATGCGCCAGTGACCATCAAAGGCGCGGTCAACCCGTTCGATCCGATGGCCAGCCTCGACATCGCCACCAGCTTCAAACGGGTCGAGTTGACCACCCTGACGCCATACTCCGGCAAGTTCGCCGGTTACCGCATCCGCAAAGGCCGGCTCAACCTCGACCTGCATTACCTGATCACCAAGGGTCAGTTGAAGGCCGAAAACAAAGTGGTGGTCGAGCAGTTGCAACTCGGCGAAAAAGTCGACAGCCCGGACGCCGTGAGCCTGCCGCTGAAACTGGCGATCGCCCTGCTCAAGGACGTCGACGGCAAGATTTCCATCGAACTGCCGGTCACCGGCGACCTGAACAACCCGCAGTTCAGCGTGATGCCGATTGTCTGGCAGACCCTGCGCAACCTGATCGTCAAAGCCGCGGCGGCGCCGTTCAAGATGATTGGCGGACTGATCAGTGGCGGCGGTTCAGAAGACCTCGGTACCGTGTCCTTTGCAGCGGGTTCCAGCGACCTGAGCAAGGACGCCGAGTCGGCCCTCGACAAACTGTCCCAAGCCCTGAAGGAACGTCCGGCCCTGCGTCTGGAAATCGAAGGCACTGCCGCGCAAAGCAGCGACGGTCCGTTGATTGCCGAACAGCGTCTGGAGCGCGAATACCAGTACAACTACTACAAGATGCTCCAGCGCCGTGGCGACAAAGTGCCGGCTCAGGCGTCCCTGCTGCAAGTGCCGGAGAACGAGAAGGGCCCGCTGCTCGAAGGCATCTACCGCACCCGTCTGAAAACCCAGCCACCGGCTGAATGGAAGGACCTGGGCAAGGAAGAACGCACGGCAAAAATGCGTGACGGCGTCATCAAGTTCTGGAGTTCCAGCGATGTATTACTGCGTCAACTGGGTCAGGAACGCGCCAGCAGCATCAAGGACTATCTGGTCGACAAGGGCCAACTGGCCGATGATCGGGTGTACTTCATCGACGCCAATCTTGGCGAGGCCGAAAGCGATGGCCGGGTCGTGACGCAGATGCACCTGGACGCCGAGTAATGAACCACAAGTGGCTGGTTGCGATGACGCTGATGCTCGCCGCCAGCCCTGCCCTGGCCTCCGATACGCTGCGCTGTGGCAGCCAATTGGTCAGTCTCGGCGACCGCGCCAGCGAAGTGCTGCAAAAGTGTGGAGAGCCGGTCAGCCGCGACGTCCTCGGCTACAAGCGCAGCGCCAACCGCCGCGAAGAGTTTCAGGTCGAGGAATGGACCTACGGCCCGAGCAACGGCATGTACCAGTACCTGCGCTTCGAAGGCAATCGCCTGCGGCAGATCAACAGCAAACGCGGTAACTGAACCACATCGACCCCCTTGTAGGAGTGAGCCTGCTCGCGATAGCGTTGGGTCAGTCGACACATTAATCGACTGATACACCGCTATCGCGAGCAGGCTCACTCCTACAGTTGTTTTGGGCTTTCCCGCAGAAATAGAACAGGCCCCGACACAAGTGCCGGGGCCCGTAATGGTCACATCCGTGTGACCGTTCGCATGAACTCTAAAGTTGCGGCAGACGTATTGCCCGGCCCGTCTGTCGCGCCTTCTCCCGGTCCAGGCGAGAAGTCATGCCTTACTCGGCTTTCAGGCCGTCAGCGGAGACCGCTTTGACGCCTTTGATTTTCTTGGTAATCGCTACAGCGGTGGCTTTCTGAGATTCAGTGACAGCAACAGTCGACGACAGGGAAACGACGCCTTTGTTGGTTTCTACTTTGATGTCGGTGCCTGGAATGCCTTTTTCGGTGACCAGATCGCTTTTGACTTTGGTGGTGATCCAGGTATCGGAAGTAGCTTCTTTAGCCTTGGTCATTTCACCGGCAGCCAGAGTCATTGGAGCCTGGGTAGCTTGGGTGGATTGGGCGAATGCACCGGAAGCCATGGTCAGGGTCAGCGCGGTAGCAGCAGCGGCAGTGATAGCGAACTTCTTCATACGAGTAACTCCTGTTTTTCTGGAAAGTCTGCTGGTTGTCTTGTCAGCAGGGTTACTGGAGATATTGCGAAGGCTGTGCCAACTTCTCGAAAGACAACAAATCGTTATAAATCAACAATTTATAAATTCAGCAAATTTCCGAAATCATGCAATTTGCATGACAAGTGCATTATCGACATGCAAGTTGCGGCTTTTCGGAAAGTTCCTAACCCGCTGAAATTCCTGAAGCTTTTTTTGAAGGCCGAAAACAAAAACGCCCCGCATGGCGGGGCATCTCAGGACGCTGACTCAATCAGGCACCGGTGCCTGCGCAACCCTTAGGCGCGTAGTCCGGGTTGACGGTCGACGCACAGCTCCAGACGCCGGAGGTGTTGCCGGTTGCAGCACCGGTACGGGTCAACGTAATGGTTTTACCGAGCACCGGACCTGGAGCATTCACCAGTGTGCAGGTGATAGTGCCGGCACCGGTCGAGGCGGTTCCCGACGCCGCCAGCGTGCAGTTGGAGGTGGTCGCTGTAGCGCTACCGGCCACCAGTAATAGCGTTGGATCAGTGCCTTGATTGATGGTGTCCTCGAACGGCACCTTCAGTGCACTGATCTCCGCCAGACCCGCAGTCACTTTCGAACGTGCCTGGTATTTGGAGTATTGCGGCAAGGCGATAGTCGCCAGAATGCCAATGATCGCCACCACGATCAGCAGCTCGATCAGAGTAAAGCCCTGTTGTTGTTTCATAGATACGCTCCATGCATGAGTCGGAATCTCATGATCTGAGATGGGCTCAGCATAGCCCATGCCAACCGCTCGCTCGCCCGAATACTCGGCATGCCCACGATGCGAAGGCCTTTCCTACAACCGACAACCGCACTATCTGACACTTTTTGTCACCTGTGCCCGACGTGTGTGGCGCTGTCACTTGACTAGGCTATAAGTCATGAACGGCAAGCGTGCGGAATCCCCATGAATGACATCGCTCTGAGCGGTCTGGCCAAGCAACTGGTACAGGCTGAACTGTTGACGGAAAAAAGCGCCCAGCAAGCCTGGCAACAGGCGCAGCGCAATCGGCTGTCGCTGGTCAGCTACCTGGTGCAGAACAAACTGGTGAGGAGTTCCCAGGTCGCCGAAATCGCTTCCGAGCATTTCGGCATGGCCTTCATGGACCTCAATTGCCTCGACAAGGAAACCCAGCCCAAGGGCCTGGTCAGTGAAAAACTGGTGCGTCAGCACCACGCCCTGCCCTTGTGGCGACGCGGCAACAAGCTGTTCGTGGGCATTTCCGATCCGAGCAATCATCAGGCAATCAACGATATCCAGTTCAGCACCGGACTGAGTACCGAAGCCATCCTGGTGGAAGACGACAAACTCAGCGATGCCATCGAGAAATTTTTCGACACCCACGCCAGCGGCCTCGAAGAGATGGCCGACGTCGACCTCGACGGGGTGGACGTCGAATCCGTCGACGACAGCCGACAGGAGAATATCGGCGGACTCGATGCCGATGACGCCCCGGTGGTGCGCTTCGTGCACAAGATGCTGCTGGACGCGATCAAGAGTGGCTCGTCGGACTTGCACTTCGAACCCTACGAAAAGAACTTCCGGGTGCGGGTGCGCACCGACGGCATCCTGCGCGAAGTGGCCAAACCGCCGATTCAGTTGGCCGGGCGGATCGCCGCACGCCTGAAAGTCATGGCCAGCCTCGACATCTCGGAGCGGCGCAAACCCCAGGACGGGCGGATCAAGATGCGCCTGTCGAAGAGCAAGTCGATCGACTTCCGGGTCAACACCCTGCCCACCCTGTGGGGCGAGAAAGTGGTGATCCGGATTCTCGATCCGTCCAGCGCGCAGATCGGCATCGATGCCCTGGGTTACGAACCGGCGCAGAAAGACCTGTACATGGCCGCGCTCAAGCAGCCGCAGGGGATGATTCTGGTGACCGGCCCGACCGGGTCGGGGAAAACCGTGTCGCTGTACACCGGACTCAATATTCTCAATACCGTCGACATCAACATTTCCACCGCCGAAGACCCGGTGGAAATCAACATGGAAGGCATCAACCAGGTCAACGTCAATCCGAAACAGGGGCTGGATTTCTCCCAGGCATTACGCTCGTTTCTGCGTCAGGACCCGGACGTGATCATGGTCGGCGAAATTCGCGATCTGGAAACCGCCGAGATCGCGATCAAGGCCGCGCAGACCGGCCACCTCGTGTTGTCCACGCTGCACACCAACAGCGCCGCCGAAACCCTGACCCGCCTGCACAACATGGGCATTCCCGGCTTCAACATCGCCACCTCGGTGAGCCTGATCATCGCCCAGCGCCTGGCACGCAAGCTGTGCAGCCACTGCAAGAAACCGATCGAGATTCCGCGCGAAACGCTGATCAAGGAAGGCTTCCCACCGGAACAGATCAGCAGTTTCACGATCTATGAGCCGGTCGGTTGCGATCAATGCAACGGCGGCTACAAGGGACGCGTGGGGATTTATGAAGTGGTGAAAAACACACCCGAGCTGCAACGGCTGATCATGGCCGAAGGCAACTCGCTGGAAATCGACAGCCAGATGCGTCACGACGGTTTCGACGATCTGCGCACCTCAGGCCTGCGCAAGGCCATGCAAGGCATCACCAGCCTGGAAGAAATCAACCGGGTCACCAAGGACTGAACATGGCGGTCAAGGCAGCGAAAATCAGCATCTACGCCTGGGAAGGCACGGACCGCAAAGGCAGCAAGGTCACCGGCGAACTGAGCGGGCAGAACCCCGCGTTGATCAAGGCCCAGCTACGTAAACAAGGGATCAACCCCGGCAAGGTGCGCAAGAAATCCGTCTCCCTGCTGAGTTTCGGCAAACGCATCAAGGCCCAGGACATCGCGTTGTTCACCCGCCAGATGGCGACCATGATGAAAGCCGGCGTGCCGCTGCTGCAGTCGTTCGATATCATTGGCGAAGGCTTCGACAACCCGGCGATGCGCAAACTGGTGGACGAGGTGAAGCAGGAGGTTGCCGCCGGCAACAGCTTCGCCACCGCCCTGCGCAAGAAACCGCAGTATTTCGATGAACTGTATTGCAACCTGGTGGATGCCGGCGAGCAGTCCGGCGCGCTCGACACGTTGCTGGAGCGAGTCGCGACCTATAAAGAAAAAAGCGAAGCGCTCAAGGCCAAGATCAAGAAAGCCATGACCTACCCCACCGCCGTGGTGCTGGTGGCAATGGTCGTCACCGGGATTTTGCTGGTGAAAGTGGTGCCGCAGTTTCAGGCGGTATTTTCCGGCTTCGGTGCTGAACTGCCGGCCTTCACGCTGATGGTGATCAGCATTTCCGAATTCATGCAGCAATGGTGGTGGGCGGTGCTTGGTGCACTGATTGCGGTGTTTTTCGGTACGCGTCACGCCCTGAGAAAGTCCCAGGCACTGCGCGACCGCAAAGACACCTGGCTGCTGAAAGTGCCGTTGGTGGGCACACTGATGTACAAGTCGGCGGTGGCCCGATTCGCCCGTACCCTGTCGACCACTTTCGCTGCCGGCGTACCGCTGGTGGAGGCACTGGATTCGGTGGCCGGGGCCACCGGCAATGTGGTGTTCAAGCGCGCGGTGCTGCGCATCCGCCAGGACGTCGCCACCGGCATGCAGCTGAATTTTTCGATGCGCAGCACAGGAGTGTTCCCCAACATGGCGGTGCAGATGACCGCCATCGGCGAGGAATCCGGCGCGCTGGATGACATGCTCGACAAAGTCGCCGGTTTTTATGAGGACGAAGTGGATAACATGGTCGACAACCTCACCAGCCTGATGGAGCCGTTCATCATGGTGGTGCTCGGTGTCATCGTCGGCGGTCTGGTCGTGGCCATGTACTTGCCGATCTTCCAACTCGGCTCAGCGATCTGACATGCCTATCGACGAACTTTTCAGTCTGTATCCGCTGGCCTTCGTTTTCACTGCACTGCTGCTGGGTCTGGTGGTCGGCAGTTTTCTCAACGTGCTGGTCTGGCGTCTGCCGAAAATGCTCGAGCGCGATTGGCGCCAGCAGGCTCAGGACGTCCTCGGCCTGCCGAGTGATACGCCACTGCCGACTTACAACCTGATACTGCCGCACTCCGAATGCCCGCAATGCGGCCACCGAATTCGTGTATGGGAGAACATCCCGCTGCTCAGCTACCTGTTCCTGCGCGGACGCTGTTCTGCGTGTGCCGCCCCGATCAGCAAGCGCTATCCCCTGACTGAACTGGCCTGCGGTCTGCTCTCGGCGTTCATCGCCTGGCATCTGGGTTTTGGCTGGCCGGCCGGTCTGTTGATCGTCCTCACCTGGGGGCTGCTGGCGATGAGCCTGATCGATACCGAACATCAACTGCTGCCCGATGTGCTGGTGCTGCCGTTGCTGTGGCTGGGGTTGATCGTCAACAGCTTCGCAGTGTTCGTCTCGCTGCACGCGGCACTATGGGGCGCGGTGGCCGGTTACATGGCGCTGTGGTCGGTGTTCTGGCTGTTCAAGCTGCTGACCGGCAAAGACGGCATCGGTCATGGTGATTTCAAGCTGCTGGCGCTGCTCGGGGCCTGGGGTGGCTGGCAGATTCTGCCGCTGACGATCCTGTTGTCATCGCTGGTGGGGGCCGTTGTCGGGGTGATTGTGCTGCGTCTGCGCGAACAGAAAACCTCGACGCCGATCCCCTTCGGCCCGTATCTGGCAATTGCCGGCTGGATTGCCTTGCTCTGGGGTGGTCAAATAACCGACTTCTATTGGCAGTTTGTCGGTTTGAAATGAATACCCCTGTGGAAAAACCCTGGATTCTCGGTCTGACCGGCGGCATCGGCAGCGGCAAAAGCGCCGCGGCCCAGCACTTCATCGACCTCGGAATCCACGTGGTCGACGCCGATCACGCAGCGCGCTGGGTGGTCGAGTCGGGCCGTCCGGCACTGGCAAAGATTGCCGAGCACTTCGGCCCGGATGTACTGCAGGCGGACGGAACCCTGAACCGCGCCGCCCTGCGCCAGCTGATTTTTGAAGTGCCGGAGCAACGTCGCTGGCTCGAAGCCCTGCTGCATCCGCTGATCGCCGAGGAAATCGCCCACCATCTGGCGCTGGCAAAATCGCCTTACGCGATTCTGGTTTCGCCGCTGCTGATCGAATCCGGGCAATACGCGATGACCCAGCGCATCCTGGTGATCGACGCCCCGCAACAACTGCAGATCGAACGCACCTTGCAGCGTGACCAGACCAGCGAACAGCAGGTTCAGGCGATCCTCAAGGCCCAGTCGAGCCGCGAAGACCGCGTGAGCCGTGCCGACGATGTGGTGGTCAACGACCGCGACCTCGCCTGGCTGCACAGCGAAGTCGAACGCCTGCATCACTTTTACCTGACTTTATCCGGAGGCCAGTCATGAGCCAGATCCCGACCGTAGAATGCCCAACCTGTGGCGCCCCCGTGGAATTTATCCCCGAGAACAAGTTTCGCCCGTTCTGCTCCGATCGCTGCAAGCTGATCGACCTCGGCGCCTGGGCGTCCGAAGAACACAAGATTCCGGTGGCTGCGGATGCCGAAGACGAAATGTTCTCCGGCGATTTCGACCCGCGCCACTGACCGCAATCAGGGCCGCATGAAGCCGTAGTCCTGATCGTCGTCGAGGTTTTCCGCGAGAAAACGCAACTCGTCGGCCAGGTCTTCGGCGTTGCGCACGGCCTTGCTCTGCTGCACGACCGCACTGAGCAAGGCGCGCAGACTCAGGCCCGGATCGAAGCCCACCTCCTGCGCCATGTCCAGACTCTGCCGCGTTTCCTGCCTCGCCCACTCATACACACTCATGCCGCTGCTCCTGAAGGGATTTGGCCGAGCATGAAATGCTGCGAGGGTCGCAGGTTTGATGTGGATCAAGACTTGGGATCGTCGTCCTTCCAGGGCGCCGAAAGGTAGCGGGCGCGGTTGAAGGTTTCCAGCCACTCCGGGCTGAACACTACCAGCGCGCTGATCACCATGCCGTTGATAAAGGCTTCGGGAAAGATCAGCAACCACAGATAACCGATGAAGTCTTCCAGCCATTCCGGCATGGCGAACAAGCCGTCGTACCAGAGCAGGCTCAGGCTCAGCGCCAGACACAACAACGCCGACAATGCCGCCGCGAAGAATCCGGAACAGAAGATATACACAAACGGATTACGCGGCTGAGCGCGCTCGACAACGATCGCCACGCATTCGGTGATCAACACCGGCAGCAGGATCAGCAACGTACCGTTGACCCCGACCGCCGCCAGATCCTGACGGCCGAGCAATACCAGTCCGAGCTGCGCCACCAGGCCGCCGACAATCGCCAGCGGCCAGTCCAGCAGCAGCGTCACCGCGGTCATGCCGATGAAGTGGTAAGACACCCCGGTGTCGAAATCCCTGCGCACCATCCACAACAGAAACAACGCGAACACGGTGCCGAAGAGTAAATGCTGACGACGATTGTCACTGAACAACTCGACCCATGGCGCACGCCAGATCGCCCAGACCAGCACTGGCAGGTAAATCAGCCAACCGAGCGTCAGGCTCGTGGATGACAACAGTTCGGCACCGATCATCTTTCCCTCATTTTTTCCGTGGGTTTACGTCCTTTGTCGCAGTCTACACCGCAGCCCTGAGAGCATCAGCCGATGCAACGCTTACTGTTTGTCGCATTTGAACGCTAAGCTTGGGCTTATGGATGACTCAGATTATTTACGCCTGCTGACCATCGCGGCCGAGCAAGCCAACGCGTTCCTGTCCAATGCCCGCAAATGGGAGCGTGAGCGTTGGGTCTGCCAACGCCTGCTGCAAGGCTTGAACATCCCTTACCGCGCCGATGAGTTCGCCCCCGCTGGCGAGCCGCCGGACGTGCTGTTTCGCGACGCCAACTTCGAAGTGTTCTTCGTCCTCGATGAAGGACGTCGGCTCAACGACGAATGGCGCGACGAATTGCAGCGGCGGCGCAGCGCGTTTTCTCTCAGCCAGCTGGTACGCCGTGAAGCCAAGCCGCGGCGAATCCCGGCCAACGAGTTCCTGTTGCGACTGGCGCCGACCTTGCGCAAAAAAGCGCACAACTACAAGGAACGCGGCATGGATCTGGGCGAACTGGACATCATTGCCTTCGCCAGCCTCAAGCGCGAAGTGCTGGATCTCAACAGCCACTTTCCTCCGCCGACCGAATATCTGCGCCAGGGCTGGCGTTCGCTGTCGCTGGTCGGCCCGACGTTCGCCCGGGTGCTGTTTGCCCACCCTGACGCGCCGGACTTTCTGCGCAGCAACCTGGGACGCAGCATCGTCTTCGATGTCGGGATCAGCTTGTGACGCCACTGCAGCAGTTGATTGCCGACGTTCCGCAGACCGGCCGTGTGCGCTGGATCGGCGTACGCCCGGAGTTCCGTGGCCCGATGCTCGAGCTCGATGCCGTCGAGGCGCGGCTCGAAGCCGGACTGACCGGCGATCACGCCCGCCCCGGGGTGCGTAACGCGCGGCAGGTGACCCTGATTCAGTTCGAACACCTGGCGGTCATTGGCGCACTGATGGGCCGCCCTGCCGATCAACCGATGAGGCCTGAAGATCTGCGGCGCAATCTCGTCATCAGCGGCATCAATTTGTTTAGTCTCAAGGGGCGGCGCTTTCGCATCGGTCAGGCAATACTCGAGACCACCGGCTGGTGTCAGCCCTGTGCACGCCTGCAGAACAACCTCGGCCCCGGGACCTTTCAAGCGGTGCGCGGGCATGGCGGAATTACCGCACGAGTGTTACAAAGCGGGATCATTCGCCTCGACGACGGTGTTTCTGTCGAACCGGTTCCGGCCAGTGGCTATGCTGCATTCAACCCGGGATAAAAACCGCTGTAGCTTCCCCACCTTCAGCAACGTCTACCTGACGAGGCCTTTATGACCAGCCGCCTGAACCCCGAAGACCAGAAGCATGTCGAAGAGTACCTGCAGTTGTCCCAACACCAGGTCGAGCGCCGGCCATTCCGGCCGTGGATGCTCCTGGTGCTGGTGCTGGCAGTGACCATTGGTCTGGGCCTGCTGAGCCGACTTATCAGTTACCTGACGCTATGAGCTGCCTCGCGCTCGCTTGGGTAACGACACCGATTTCCTTTAAAAACCTTGCGAGTTATCCCCATGTCCCATCGTATTGTTATTGTCGGCGGCGGCGCCGGCGGTCTGGAGTTGGCTACCCGTCTGGGTAAGACTCTGGGCAAACGCGGCACAGCCAGTGTGATGCTGGTTGACGCGAACCTGACGCACATCTGGAAACCACTGCTGCACGAAGTGGCCGCCGGATCGCTGAACTCTTCCGAAGACGAACTCAACTATGTTGCCCAGGCAAAATGGAACCACTTCGAGTTCCAGCTGGGGCGCATGAGCGGGCTTGATCGCGCGCAGAAGAAAATCCAGTTGGCGGCCACCTACGACGAGAACGGCGTAGAGCTGGTCCCGGCACGTGAAGTGTCGTACGACACGCTGGTCATCAGCGTCGGCAGCACCACCAACGACTTCGGCACCCAGGGCGCAGCGCAGCACTGCCTGTTCCTCGACACCCGCAAACAGGCCGAACGTTTCCACCAGCAATTGCTCAACCACTACCTGCGCGCCCATGCCGGGCAGACCGATGTGGTCGAGCAGATCAGCGTGGCCATCGTCGGTGCCGGCGCCACGGGCGTCGAACTGGCGGCAGAACTGCACAACGCGGCGCATGAACTGGCCGCGTACGGTCTGGACCGAATCAAACCGGAAAACATGCACATCACCCTGATCGAAGCCGGTCCACGGGTGCTGCCAGCCCTGCCGGAGCGCATCGGCGCACCGGTGCACAAGACGCTGGAGAAACTCGGGGTCAATGTGATGACCAACGCGGCGGTCAGCGAAGTGACGGCCGACAGCCTGATCACTGCCGATGGCAACGTGATCAAGGCCAGCCTGAAAGTCTGGGCCGCGGGTATTCGCGCACCGGGTTTCCTCAAGGACATCGACGGCCTGGAAACCAACCGCATCAATCAGCTGCAGGTATTGCCGACGCTGCAGACCACCCGCGACGAAAACATCTTCGCCTTCGGCGACTGCGCCGCGTGCCCGCAACCGGGTTCGGATCGCAACGTGCCACCGCGTGCACAAGCGGCTCACCAGCAGGCTTCTCTGCTCGCCAAATCGCTGAAACTGCGCATCGAGGGCAAGACCCTGCCGGAGTACAAGTACACCGACTACGGCTCGCTGATTTCGCTGTCACGTTTTTCGGCTGTGGGTAACTTGATGGGTAACCTGACCGGCAGCGTGATGCTCGAAGGCTGGTTGGCACGGATGTTTTACGTGTCGCTGTACCGCATGCACCAGATGGCGCTGTACGGGCCATTCCGCACGGCGATGTTGATGCTGGGCAGCAAGATTGGTCGCGGCACTGAACCACGCCTGAAGCTGCACTGATTGGCGTAAACCCTGTAGGAGTGAGCCTGCTCGCGATTGCGGTGGGTCAGTCAATTCGCTCATGACTGATACACCATAATCGCGAGCAGTCTCACTCCTACAATGGTTTTGCGTAGGGCCCGAGTTTTTTATGGGCAAAAAAAATCCCCGTATCTTTCGATACGAGGATTTTTAATATGGTCGGGGTAAGGGGATTCGAACTCCTGACATCCTGCTCCCAAAGCAGGCGCGCTACCGGACTGCGCTATACCCCGGTAAAAAAAAGGCGACCTTTCAAAGATCGCCTTCTTCGATCAGCGCTTTTGGCCTCTGATCTTAAGATTCGATCCCAGCGCTAACTGGTTTCAAAAATGGTGGGTCGTGTGGGATTCGAACCTACGACCAATTGGTTAAAAGCCAACTGCTCTACCAACTGAGCTAACGACCCAAAAATGGTCGGGGTAAGGGGATTCGAACTCCTGACATCCTGCTCCCAAAGCAGGCGCGCTACCGGACTGCGCTATACCCCGGCTTGAAATTGGCTCCGTGACCAGGACTCGAACCTGGGACCCAATGATTAACAGTCATTTGCTCTACCGACTGAGCTATCACGGAACTACATATTTCAATTTACAACGGTGAAACTTACTGCATCTAGTCACTCGTTCGCATCGCTGCGTTCGTGTGTCTGAGGCGCGCTATTCTACAACCTAGAACACCTCTGTCAACCCCCTAAATTGCTTTCAAGTTAATGATTTGCAACTTATTTCAGTTTTCAACCCAGTGGGTTGAAACGCTGCCGGTGACTGACTGCGGGGCGCACTTTACAAGCCTTTTCCTTAGAGTTCAACAGCCTAACGAAAAAAAGGCCTCGCAAAGCGAGGCCTTCCTTATTTCATTGGCGTTGCGGCTCAGTCGAAAACGATTTCGTCGTTCACCACTTTGCCGGTTGCCGTGTCGCCCGGCATGAAATGCCCCGACAGGATCAATTGCGCCAGCGGGTTTTCGATCCAGCGCTGGATCGCACGTTTCAACGGACGCGCTCCATACACCGGGTCGTAACCGACGGCAATCAGCTTATCCAGCGCTTCCGGGCTCAGTTCCAGCTTCAGCTCGCGCTCGGCCAGACGACTGCGCAGACGACCCAACTGGATCTCGGTAATCCCCGCGATCTGATCCCGCGCCAATGGCTCGAAGATCACCACTTCGTCGACCCGGTTGATAAACTCGGGACGAAAGTGCGACGTCAACGCATCCATTACCGCAGCGCGCTGCGCCTCACGGTCACCGACCAGTTCCTGGATCTGCGACGAACCGAGGTTCGAGGTCATGACGATCACGGTATTGCGGAAATCCACAGTACGCCCGTGACTGTCGGTCAGACGCCCATCCTCAAGCACCTGCAGCAGGATGTTGAACACATCCGGGTGCGCTTTCTCGACTTCATCCAGCAGGATCACCGAATAAGGCTTGCGACGCACCGCCTCAGTCAGGTAACCGCCCTCTTCGTAGCCGACGTAGCCTGGTGGTGCACCGATCAGTCGCGCCACGGAATGTTTCTCCATGAACTCGGACATGTCGATCCGCACCATCGCCTCTTCAGTATCAAAGAGGAATTCGGCCAGCGCCTTGCACAGCTCGGTTTTACCGACACCGGTCGGGCCGAGGAACATGAACGAGCCGCTCGGACGATTCGGGTCCGCCAGCCCGGCACGGGAACGCCGTACCGCGTTGGCCACAGCCACGACCGCTTCGTCCTGGCCGATCACGCGCTGGTGCAACAGGCTTTCCATCTTCATCAGCTTGTCGCGCTCGCCTTCGAGCATTTTCGATACCGGAATACCGGTCCACTTCGAAACGACTTCGGCGATTTCCTCTTCGGTCACCTTGCTACGCAGCAACTGGTTTTCGCTCTTGCCGTGCTGATCGACCATTTGCAGGCTGCGCTCCAGATCCGGGATCACCCCGTACTGCAACTCGGCCATACGATTGAGGTCGCCTTTACGGCGCGCCGCTTCCAGTTCCTGGCGCGATTGCTCGATCTTCTGCTGAATCTGCGCAGAACCCTGCACCTCGGCTTTTTCCGAGTTCCAGATTTCTTCCAGATCCGAGTACTCACGCTCGAGGCGGACAATTTCTTCCTGAAGTTTTTCCAGGCGCTTCATTGCCGCTTCATCGCTTTCTTTCTTCAGTGCCTGGGATTCCACCTTCAACTGAATCAGGCGACGTTCCAGACGGTCCAGCACCTCCGGCTTGGAATCGATCTCCATGCGGATACGGCTGGCGGCCTCGTCGATCAGGTCGATGGCCTTGTCCGGCAACTGCCGGTCAGTGATGTAGCGATGGCTGAGCTTCGCGGCAGCAATGATCGCGCCGTCAGTGATCGCCACCTTGTGGTGAACCTCGTAACGCTCTTTGAGGCCACGCAGGATGGCGATGGTGTCTTCTTCGCTCGGCTCGTCCACCAAGACCTTCTGGAAGCGCCGCTCGAGAGCTGCGTCCTTCTCTATATATTGGCGGTACTCGTTGAGCGTGGTCGCGCCGACGCAATGCAGCTCGCCGCGCGCCAGTGCCGGTTTGAGCATGTTGCCGGCATCCATCGAGCCTTCGCCTTTACCGGCGCCGACCATGGTGTGCAGTTCGTCGATGAACAGAATGATCTGCCCTTCCTGCTTCGACAGTTCGTTGAGCAGCGCCTTGAGGCGCTCTTCGAACTCACCACGATACTTGGCACCGGCAATCAGCGCGCCCATGTCCAGCGACAGCAGACGTTTGCCTTTGAGGCCGTCCGGCACTTCGCCGTTGATGATGCGCTGGGCCAAACCTTCGGCAATCGCGGTTTTACCCACGCCTGGCTCGCCGATCAGTACCGGGTTGTTCTTGGTGCGGCGTTGCAGAACCTGAATCGTGCGACGAATTTCATCGTCACGGCCGATCACCGGATCGAGCTTGCCGTCTTCGGCACGCTTGGTCAGGTCGACGGTGTACTTGTCCAGCGCCTGACGCGACTCTTCATGGTTGGCGTCATTGACCGCCTCACCACCACGCAGGTTGTTGATCGCGTTTTCCAGGGCTTTCTTGCTCACGCCCTGGCCGAGCAGCAGTTTGCCGAGCTTGCTGTTCTCGTCCATCGCGGCGAGCAGCACCAGCTCACTGGAAATGAACTGGTCGCCCTTCTGCTGGGCCAGTCGGTCGGCCTGATTGAGCAGGCGCGCCAGATCCTGCGACATGTTGACGTCGCCGGTAGGGTTCTGGATTTTCGGTAATTGGTCGAGCTCTTTGGTCAGCTCTTTACGCAGGCTGTTGACGTCGAAGCCTACCTGCATCAGCAGAGGTTTGATCGAACCACCCTGCTGTTCAAGCATGGCTTGCATCAAGTGCGCCGGCTCGATAGCCGGATGATCGTGGCCGACGGCCAGAGATTGGGCGTCGGACAAGGCTAACTGTAATTTACTGGTTAAACGGTCTATACGCATGGGTCACCTTCCTTTTGAGCAGGCCGGACCTAAAAAACCATCCTGAATAAAGAAACCTGCCAGATACCGCTATAGATGCGGTCGATTCTGGAAGATTCAAGCGTCGGAGAGTTGATACAGATCAGACAAGCTTAGCGGGTGAGCCAAACAAGAGAGGCAAAGCGACCGGTGCGCGACGCACGGCGATAAGAGAAGAAGCGCGGGTCGGTCACAGTGCAGAAGCCGCCGCCATAAACAGCAGTGACACCCCGTGCAGCCAGACGCAGGCGCGCCAGCAGATAAATGTCAGCCATGAACTTGCCAGCATTGTGGCTTGGGACAAAGGCTGATGCCGCTTCGGGGAGTTGATTGACGAAGACTTCCCGTACTTCCGGGCCGACCTCAAAAGCATTCGGGCCGATGGCTGGGCCAAGCCAGACCAGTACTTCTTCAGCGGGTACATTCAAAGAATCGAGCGTCGCTTCGAGCACACCTGCCGCCAACCCGCGCCAACCGGCATGAGCCGCCGCCACACGAGTGCCGGCACGATCGCAGAACAATGCCGGCAAGCAATCTGCCGTCATTGCTGCGCAGGCAATGCCCGGGGTGTCCGTCCAGCTGGCGTCGGCGGTGGCAACCACGCCCGGATCAGCATGGGCCACGGCAATCCCGTGCACTTGCTGCAACCAGGCAGGCTTTATAGAGAAGTGATCGGTCAGACGCCGACGATTCTCGGCAACAGCCTCAGGACGATCATCAACATGATCGCCCAGATTGAGGCTGTCGAACGGCGCCTCGCTGACACCGCCCTCGCGGGTGGTGACACAAGACTTGACGCTGGCCGGCGCAGGCCAGTCCGGCGTCAGCCAGTTCATCCGATGAATGCCTCGCGATCCTGCTTGAGCAAGGTCAGCAGCCAGACGAAGTCTTCCGGCAGCGGCGACTCCCAGCTCATGCGCTCACCGGTCGTCGGATGATCCAGTTCAAGGAAACGCGCGTGCAGGGCCTGACGCGGGAAATGCTTGAGGGATTCGACCATCGTCGGGTTCGCCGCCGGCGGAATGCGGAAACGACCGCCGTACGCCGGATCGCCGACCAACGGGAAGTTGATGTGCGACATGTGCACACGGATCTGGTGGGTACGACCGGTTTCCAGCTTCACCCGCACGTGTGTGTGCGAACGGAAACGCTCCAGCACGCGGTAGTGGCTGACGGCAGGCTTGCCGCCTTCCATCACCGCCATGCGCTGGCGCTGCTGACCGTGGCGACCGATCGGGGCGTTGATCTTGCCTCCGGCGGTGACCACGCCGATCACGATGCACTCGTAGATCCGGCTGACACTGCGACTCTGCAATTGAGTCACAAGCTTGGTCTGCGCCTGAATGGTCTTGGCCACCACCATCAGACCGGTGGTGTCCTTGTCCAGGCGATGCACGATACCGGCACGCGGGACATTGATGATGTCCGGCACGTGGTGCAGCAAGGCATTGAGCAAAGTGCCATCGGCGTGACCGGCAGCCGGGTGCACCACCAGGCCCGCAGGCTTGTTGATCACCAGAATGTCGTCGTCTTCATAGACGATGTCGAGCTCGATGTCCTGGGCGATCCACTCGCCCTGGGCTTCCTGCTCGGCAGTCAGCTCAAGGATGGCACCGCCATGCACGATGTCGCGTGGGCGGATGACCGCCCCGTCCACAGTCAGGCGACCTTCTTTGATCCAGGCGGAAAGGCGCGAGCGTGAGTGCTCAGCGAAGAGTTGGGCGGCGACTTGATCGAGGCGTTGGCCGCCCAAATCGGACGGCACCTCTGCGCGAAGTTCAATTTTATCGGACATGCTCTGACTGGGCGTCGGCACAGCCTTTGGTTTCGGCTGCGCGCTTGTGGTTAAATACGGCGTCTTTTGCCCCGAGGCTTTTCAACGGGGCGCTCATCATAACAGGACGGCCCCGCCCAAGACAGCGGCCGTCATAGGGACGCAAGCCGCCATGCAAGTGAAACACCTGCTGCTGATCGCCATCCTCGCATTGACCGCTGCTTGCTCATCGAAGGAAGTCGTCGACGAAAACCTGAGCGAAGCCGAGCTGTACCAGCAGGCTCAGACCGACCTGGACAACAACAGCTACACCAGCGCCACAGCCAAGCTGAAGGCTCTGGAATCGCGCTATCCGTTCGGTCGCTACGCGGATCAGGCACAGCTTGAACTGATTTATGCCAACTATAAAAACTCCGAGCCGGAAGCTGCCAAGTCCGCCGCCGAGCGTTTTATCCGTTTGCACCCACAGCACCCGAACGTGGACTACGCCTACTACCTCAAGGGCCTGACCTCGTTCGACCAGGACGTCGGCCTGCTGGCGCGCTTCCTGCCGCTGGACATGACCAAGCGTGACCCGGGCGCTGCCCGCGACTCGTACAACGAGTTCGCCCAGCTGACCAGCCGCTACCCGAACAGCCGCTACGCGCCGGACGCCAAGCAGCGCATGATCTACCTGCGCAACCTGCTGGCCGCCTACGAAATCCACGTAGCCGACTACTACCTGACCCGTCAGGCGTATGTAGCCGCTGCCAACCGTGGCCGTTACGTGGTGGAAAACTTCCAGGAAACGCCATCGGTCGGCGACGGCCTGGCGGTGATGACCGAGGCTTACCAGCGTCTGCACCTGGACGAACTGGCCGCTACCAGCCTGGAAACCCTTAAGCTCAACTACCCGAATCACCCGAGCCTGAAAGACGGTCAGTTCGTGCCGTCGGTTGCCGAAGCCGACAACCGGTCGTTCCTGAGCAAGGCCACTCTGGGCCTGATCGAGTCGCGTCCACCGCTGCCGCCGGGAGAAACCCGCGCCAACCAGGACGTGCAGAAGCAGTTCCAGGACGCGAAAGACGCGATCCCGAACGAGCTCAAGCCTAAAGACGAAAACGGTGAAGTGCTTGAAGAAACTCACGAAGCCGCCGGTAACAACGACGACCGCTCGTGGTTCAGCTACATGACTTTCGGCGTGTTCGACTGACCACACCGGATGGACAAAAAAGGGAGATCTGCGGATCTCCCTTTTTTATGGCTGTGTCATTAATAGTCTGTGCGCCTGCCGGCTCCTTGGCTAAACTGCCGAATCATTAGCCGAAAAGCCGCCCATCATGCTCCGTTTACTGTTCTGGATTGTCCTGATTTTCGCTGCGCTATGGCTGTGGCGTAAATTCAAGGCGCCCGCCTCGTCTGCCCAAGCGCCCCGCGAGCAAGACGCCGCGCCGATGGTGCGCTGCGCCCATTGTGGCGTGCACCTGCCCCGCGACCGCGCCCTGAACCTTCAGCAACAGTGGTATTGCAGCCAGGCTCACCTTGAGCAAGGCCCCGGTTCCAGTGATCGCTGAGGCCGTCAACGCCCACCATAAACAGGCCCAGCGCCTGCTGCGTCTTTATCATTTGTACCGTTTAAGCGTCGGCATCACGTTGGTGTTGCTGATCTCCAGCAACATGGACAACCGCCTGCTGACGTCGGCCGACGACGATCTGCTGCGCAGCGGCAGCTGGTTGTATCTGGTGCTGAACATCCTGCTGGTGGTGTTTCTGGAAAACACCCGGCGTCCGGCGCAGCTGTTCAGCCTGGCGCTGGTGGATGTCCTGCTGCTGTGCGGTTTGTTCTACGCGGCGGGCGGAGTGGCCAGTGCCATCGGCAACCTGCTGATTGTTTCGGTAGCCATCAGCAACACCCTGCTACGCCGGCGCATCGGCCTGCTGATTGCCGCCATCGGCGCGCTCGGAATGGTCGGCTCAAGCTTCCTGCTGAGTTTCAGCCATCCCCTGAGCGCCAATGATTACCTGCAAGCCGGCACCCTCGGCGCCTTGTGCTTTGCGGCGTCATTGCTGGTCCAGGGCCTGGTTCGGCGTCTGGAAGTCAGCGAGCACCTCGCCGAACAGCGCGCCAGCGAAGTCGTCAGCCTCGAAGCCCTCAACGCCCTGATTCTGCAACGCATGCGCACCGGCATCCTGGTGCTCGACGAACAACGCCGGGTGCAGTTGGCCAACCACAGCGCCAAAAGCCTGCTGGCCCAATCGCACCTTGAGGGCCATCTGATCGACGACTACTCCAGGCCGCTGGTCGATCGCCTGCAGTTGTGGCTGAACAATCCGAGCTTGCGCCCACAGAGCTTGAAGATTCCCGGCAACGGCCTGGAGCTGCAGCCGAACTTCATCGCCCTCGAACAAAACCCCAACCAGCAAACCCTGGTATTTCTCGAAGATCTCGCGCAAGTCGCCCAGCAGGCCCAGCAACTCAAACTCGCCGCGCTCGGGCGCCTGACCGCCGGCATTTCCCATGAAATCCGCAATCCGCTGGGCGCCATCAGTCACGCCGCGCAGCTATTGGGTGAGTCCGAGGAACTCGACAGCGCGGATCGGCGTCTGACGCAGATCATTCAAGACCACTCCCAGCGCATGAACCGAGTCATCGAAAACGTCCTGCAACTGTCGCGTCGCCAGCAGAGCGCTCCGCAACGGCTGGATCTCAAGCCGTGGCTGGAACAGTTCGTCGCAGAAAGCCGTGAACAGGCCACTGATCGGCAAACGATCCATTTACGGATCAATTCCGGGGACTTCGTCACGCTGATGGACCCCGACCAGCTCACGCAAATTCTCGACAATCTGTTACGCAATGGCTGGCGCCACAGTGCGCTGCTGCATGATACGGCCCAAGTCTGGCTGGCGCTGTTCATCGACCCCGACAGCCAGCTGGCGGTGCTTGAAGTCCAGGACAACGGCCCCGGCGTGCCGCTGGATCAGCAACCGCATCTGTTCGAGCCGTTCTTCACCACCAGCAGCCAGGGCACCGGCCTTGGGCTTTATCTGTCCCGTGAGCTGTGCGAAAGCAACCAGGCGCGCCTAGACTTCAAACCACGCCAAGGCGGCGGCTGCTTTCGCATCACCTTTGCTCACGGACGGAAACAAAGTTGAACACGAGCCCACGGCAAAAAATCCTCATCGTCGACGACGAGCCGGATATCCGCGAACTCCTGGAAATCACCTTGGGACGGATGAAACTCGACACCTTCAGCGCGCGTAATCTCGGCGAAGCCCAGGCGCTGTTGCAGCGCAATGCGTTCGACCTGTGCCTGACCGACATGCGCCTGCCGGACGGCACCGGGCTGGAGTTGGTGCAGCACATCCAGCAACGTTATCCACAACTACCGGTGGCGATGATCACCGCGTACGGCAGCCTGGAAACCGCGATCAACGCCTTGAAGGCCGGGGCCTTCGATTTCCTCACCAAACCGGTTGATCTCACCCGCCTGCGCGAACTGGTCAACACCGCGCTGCGCATGCCTGCCACCGGCGGCAGCGTCACGTCGATCGACCGCCGCCTGCTGGGCGACTCACCGCCGATGCGCGCTCTGCGTAAACAGATCGACAAGCTCGCCCGCAGTCAGGCACCGATCTATATCAGCGGCGAATCCGGCAGCGGCAAAGAGCTGGTCGCGCGACTGATCCACGAACAGGGGCCGCGCAGCAGCCAGCCGTTCGTGCCGGTCAACTGCGGGGCGATTCCGTCAGAGCTGATGGAAAGCGAGTTTTTCGGCCATCGCAAGGGCAGCTTCACCGGTGCGGTAGAAGACAAACCGGGGCTGTTTCAGGCCGCGCACCGCGGCACCCTGTTTCTCGATGAAGTGGCGGACCTGCCACTGTCGATGCAAGTCAAACTTCTGCGGGCGATCCAGGAAAAAGCTGTACGTAGCGTTGGCGGCCAACAGGAAACCGTGGTCGATGTGCGCATCCTTTGCGCCACCCACAAGGACCTGGAAGCGGAAGTCGCCACCGGGCGCTTTCGCCAGGATCTGTATTACCGGTTGAACGTGATCGAACTGCGGGTGCCGTCCCTGCGCGAACGGCGCGACGATATCGAAGTACTCGCCGCGCACATGCTCCAGCGTCTGGCCAGCGGCAGCGGTCAAGCGGCTGCCCGCCTGCACCCGCAAGCGCTTGAAGCGCTGAAAAGCTATCGCTTTCCGGGGAATGTGCGGGAACTGGAGAACGTCCTCGAACGGGCGCACACGCTGTGCGAAAACCAGGTGATCGAGGCTGAAGATTTGCGCCTGAGCGATGGGAATTGTGCAGTCGAGGGCGGCATTGCCGACCTGACGCAGATCGACAACCTTGAGGATTACCTGGAGAACGTCGAGCGCAAACTGATCCTTCAGGCGCTGGAGGAGACTCGCTGGAACCGCACGGCGGCGGCGCAGCGGCTGAGTCTTTCGTTTCGGTCGATGCGCTACAGACTGAAGAAACTCGGCCTGGATTGAGGGCCCCTTCGCGAGCAAGCCCGCCCCCACATTGGATCTGCGGTGAACACAAATTGTGTGAATAACCGAGATCAACTGTGGGAGCGGGCTTGCTCGCGAAAGCGGCCTTCCAGCCTATAGAGAAATATCTGACTAAATGCGCCCCTCTGGCGCATACGGCACCGGATCAATAATCGGCGCCCGCCCCAGCATCACATCGGCAAACAACTGACACGACGCCGGCGCCAGCACCAACCCGTTGCGGTAATGCCCGCAGTTCAGCCACAAGCCGTCAAAGCCCGGCACTCGCCCGATGTAAGGAATCCCTTCCGGCGACCCCGGGCGCAAACCCGCCCAATGCCCCACCACCTCGGCATCCGCCAACGCCGGCAGCAACTCGACCGCCGAAGCCTTGAGACTCTCCAGCGCCACATCGGTCGGAGTCTTGTCGAAACCTTCATGCTCCAGCGTACTGCCGATCAGAATGTGCCCGTCGCGACGCGGAATTGCATAACGTCCCTTGGCCAGGACCATGCTCGGCAGGAAATCCGCCGCACACTTGTAGAGGATCATCTGGCCTTTGACCGGTTCGACCGGCAGCGTCAGGCCCAGCGTCTTGAGCAGATCGCCGCTCCACGCACCGGCAGTCAGCACGACTTGATCGCCGTTGATCAGGCCCTTGGACGTCTCAACGCCAACCACCCGCCCGCCTTCACGGACAAACCCGCTGACTTCGCATTGCTCATGAAGGGTCACGTTCGGCAGGGCCAGCAATGCCGCTTTCAGCGACTTCACCAGCCGTGGGTTTCTGACGTTGGCCACATCAGCCATGTAAATCGCCCGCGAGAATCCACCACCGAGCACCGGTACCGCGTCGTGGGCCGCCGAGATATCCACAGCCCGCAGCGGACGGTGTTCCCGTTCGGCCCAGGCCAGTGCCTCGGCCTCATCATCCAGATCCAGCCAGTACAAGCCAGTGGTGTGGACTTCGGGATCAACCCCGGTATCGGCAAACAGGCGCTCGCCCAGCTGTGGATAAAAATCCTGCGACCAATGCGCCAGCGCGGTGACTGCCGGGCTGTAGCGCCACGGGTACAGCGGCGAAACGATGCCACCACCGGCCCAGGACGATTCCTGGCCGAGGTTCGAGCGATCCAGCAGCACCACGCTGCGCACGTCGGAGGCGAGGTTGTAGGCGGTCAACAGGCCAATCACCCCGCCACCGACAATCACCACTTGCTGTTGCCTGGTCATGTTTGATCCAACCGTAAAAAAGACAGTGGGCGCAAAAGGCGCCTTGAAGAAAGTACCTCAGCGGCCCCAGCAATCCTTGGTGGTCAGCCCGGTGGTAGCGTTGTTCATGCTTCTGACGCCGGTGTTGGTCAGGGTGAAGTCCCCGCACTTGTCGGTGGCCATGGACGTGCCCGTCTTGCGGGTCGCGGTCAGCACAAAGGTCTGGTCAGCAATGGTCGGGGTGAGGGTGTAGAAGTCATTGCCCGTGCTCAGACCGGTGATACCGGTGTAGACATTGTTCTTGGTGTAGAAACGCTCGAGGCTCTGCGCCTGCTCCGAGAGCAGTGAGACCACCTCGGCGCGACGGCCCTTTTTCAGGTATTCGGTGTAGCTCGGTGCAGCGATGGTGATGATGATCCCGATGATCGCAATCACGATCATGATTTCGATCAAGGTGAAGCCTCGGTTGAATCTGCGCATGCCTCAAACTCTCACTTACTGTATTTGTCGCCACATGATACGACGGCTGCCACCGCCGCCCTTTTCCTTGATTATCGTGAGCTTTCCACTGGTGTCATTCACTCCCTTTTCCGTACCAGTTGGGGTTATAAATGACAAGCTCGGAATGCCGTCAATGAAACTCACGCCGCTGGAGATTGAGTCATTGTTGTCGACCAAACTATCGCCACCAGTATCAATCACCGCATAGTTGAGCATCTTACCGCTGAACGCCTCGAGTTCGACCAACTTGCCCGTACCAAAACTCGCACAAGGATCGGTGGTATCGACAATGGCCGTGGTGAAGACGATACGGCCAAGCACGATATTCGCTTGATTGATCACCCGTTCGCCGGTCAACACGTTGTTGTACACCAATGGCAGGAACCAGCCCTTCTCCCCCGGATATGTCGTGTCATTTTGCGTCGTGGTCAGAAACTGCCCGGAGCTGCCTGAAAATGATCCGGTAATCGCCTGCGCCTGCAAACTGCTGACAGTGATGTTTCCGGAGCCGCCATCGGCATCCCATACCGAATAGAACGCCTGCAAATCCTTGTTGGTCTTGTCGGCCGTTTCATTGAATTTGCCAGTGCCGACAAAGATCTGTTTGCCGCCCAATGCGTTATCCGCCAGCAGCGGCTGCGCGGTAATCGGCTGTGTCGCCCCGCCCGCCGTGGTGAACAGTGGTTTACCGGAAAACGCCACGCCCCAGCTGTCCGTCGATGTCGCGCTCAGATCAAATTTCCACAGGCGCCCTTTCAAATCACCGCCATAAGCGGCCTGGACGACATTTGAAGAGTTGACCTTGAGTTTTACCGAGGACAATCCGTTAGTGGTTTCCGTGCTGTCGATGACGATTTTCTTGATCAGCGAACCATCGCGCACATCCAGCACATACATCGCGGCCACACCGGAGTTGCTGCCGTAACCATTCGAGATGAACGCCGCCCAACGACCATCGGCCAAGCGTGCCACTTCCGGGCGGGCATAAGCGTAACCCAGATCATTAAATACATTGGCGGTGTTGGCCGTGGTCGGCGCGCTGACCTCCCACAACGCCTTGATCACATTACCCGCAGAAGCATCAAACAGCTGCAGCCCGTAGAACGTTTTACCCCCGGCACCGACGCCACCAATGGCCAGGGTTTTCCAGGCCGCGCCGGACTGCGCGTCGAACACCCCGACCTGACCGTCGACGAGAAACTTGTGGCTGACACCGTTGATATAGGTCGGATCAGCAATCAGCCGTAGCGATGGCAACACACTGGATGGCATGTAGGCATAGCGTCGGGTGCCGTTGGCCGAGTTGATGACGTTGACGAAACCGTCGTTGGCATTCACCACCAGGCTGGAGTTCATGTTGGCAGCTTTGGTGGTCAGGTATGAGGTGTAAGTGGTGTCGCCGGACAAGTCAGCAGCGGTCTTGTCCGTGGGGGCCGCCAGCACCAACGGCGAGTTGATGATGTCACCGAGCAACACACTGCGAACCTTTAGCCCGGTTTTGTTGGTGCCTTTGCTCCACTCCACCAGGTCATTGCCGGTAATACCCGTGGGCAGACTCTGGCTGAGCGTCGCCTGCTGCGCAGGGGAAAAGTTGCCGTAAGCCAGCGTCACGGCGGCGCTGCTCGTGGTGTTCCATGATTGATACGTCGGCGCCGTCGCCCCCGGCACGATGGTTGTGTCAGTCGTCCAGAGTGCGGTCGAAGTATTCACAACCCCGGCCGACGTAAAACCGAAAGACTTGATGGTGCCTCGCCAATCCTTGGGATCATAAGTGGTTTGGTAAAAACTGCTGCCACTGGTGAGCGTGCCGACGCTGGCAACAGCTGCGCCGCCGGAACCGGCCTTGGAAGTGATATCACTCAACGCCGACGACAACGCGGCGTTGAGGCCGGTGCTGTCAGTCGCCTGGTAATACCTGCCCTGTCCGTAACTGGCCGCGTCCGACAGCATGTCGTTATCGGCGGTGAAGCCCACGGTATAGGTGTTCATATTCTGCTTGGGAAAATCCACCGCGTTCCAGCTCTTGCCTGCCGCGTCAGCACCAGTTGAGCGCATATCGATATCGAAGGCGAACTTGGCGATGTCATCCAGATACAACGTGTCGCCTTCTTTGTCGCCAAAGAGGTTGTTACCGTCATTGCTGACACCGTCCCAGTTCGGTAACCGGCTGCCGCCCAATGGGTCGTTGCTCGGAAAGGTTCGGTCGAAAGTCGGCAAGCCGTCGGTTATTACCACGCCATAGTTTTTCTGGCAGCGGTACTGGATCGGACTGGTGTAGGTCGCGGGCGTGCTGTTGTAGTACGGCGCCATGCCGCGCATGTAGCGGGTGATTTCATAGTAGGTTTCTGCCAACGGCGTGTTGGCCACGGCACTCAAACCATTGATCGATGAGATCAGCGCGTTGTAGTTGGTGTCTGCCTGCGCCTGCGTGACGCTCCCGGACACCGGCGCCAAGTCGCTGATCGAGCGGGCGATATAACCGCCATTACCAGAATCGTTGTTGGTGACCGGGTTGAAAGTCGACAGGCCAATACGCAAAGTGCGATTGCTGGTGACCAGCGCCGTCGACACGTTACGCGCGACGTTGATTCGGTAGTCGTTGGGAATCGCCCCTGTGGTGAAATCGCGCGTGCCATTGTTGATGGCCAGACTGACGACGTAGGAAATGTAATCGCCTGTATATCGCGTGTTGCCACCACCCACAGGGTCCGGCAGTTTCAGACACAGTGGCGCGACACTGTTGTTGTAAAACGCGTACGCGCCACCCGAACACCCGGAGGTCGGAAGGCTTGATAAAAACACAGGATCGCCAGTGATCGTTGGCGCGTTCAGAGAGGTGCATAACCCGAGAAACGCGTTGCACTGCCGCGCCGGCGTGCGATCAGCCGTCGGGTCGAATCCAGCCGCATAAATGATGCTGTTCATGCTCCCTGAGTCGTCGATCAGCAGCATGACGTTGGGCGGCACCGCCGCCGCACTCAACAGCGGCGAATCAGACGGCGTAAATGCATAGGCCGGCGACGCCAGATACAAGCTCAGCAACATGCCGAGCAATAGCAATCCACACCGCTCAATACTTCGCATAGACACTCTCCACAACGCTACGCGAAGTGCCGGCGATGCCGACGGCAGTGACTCGATACAACGTCGCCGAGGTGTTACTGGGTACATTCACAGCCGTGAGTGTGGTGCCAATGTTCTGCACGCCATAGAAACCATTACCGGTCGCAATCCAGGTCACACCCGAGGTTGAGTTGAGCCCCGCCGCACTGACCACCGATGACTCCGCAGGCGGTGCGCATTGCGTGGTACCGCTGCAAACCGCGAGGGTGTAGCTGTCGAGTTGCACCGCACTCTCCCCCACCCGCAACGCCGCCTCGGCAGTCTGAAACGACTGATTGCGCAGGCTGACACTGCCGGCCATTTTTTCCTGCAGGTTGGCACTCTGCATCGATGACAGTCCAACCAGTGTCAGCAACAACAGGAACACGAGACTGACCAGCAGCACCATGCCACGCTGGGTTTGCCTCTGGTGCAAAGAAACCCTCATCGTCCCGGCCCTCACTGCAAGCGGTTGCGCAACGCGGCAACCACGTTGAAGGTTTGATTGGCCACCCGGTTGTTCGGGTCGGTGAGGGTCAGGCTCAGGCGCACACTGCGGATACGCGCCGGATCGCTGGGGTTGCTGCTGTAAGAGGACGCCGCAACATCGGTGGCGGACGTGGCCAGACCGAACATGACGGTGAACGCACTGACGTTGCTCACCAACACTTGTTGGGTCGGCGTGCCGCTGCCGGTGCCCATGAGGATCTGGTTATTGCTGAAGCTGTAGAGCAAACGGCGGATCGGAAAGGCGATCTGCCCGCTAGCGGCGGCCCGCAACCCAGTATAGGCCGTGGCGCTGTTACGGCAATCGGAGACCACCGTCCAGGTTGGTGTGCCGCCATTGCCGCCGACATCGGCGGTGACCAGGGTCAGCTTGAGGTTGCTGTTGTCCCAACTGATCGGGATGATCTGCGCCGCATTGAAATCCCCCGCAGAACTCGCGTCCATAATGGTGCCAAGGCAGCCGAACATGCCGACCATGCGCAGTTCCTGAATCATCTTGCTCAGCACAAAACGCGCGTCTTCCTGCATCGCTGCCGCCGTGTTCTGGCTGACGTAGGTGTTTTTCGCGGCGAGGAACGTCTGCACCACCCCCAGTACGATGATCAGCCCGAGCGCCAGGGCGATGAGCATTTCGATCAGGCCGAAACCACGCTGGTAGTGCTTCATGGCGTGGCCACCGGATCGACCGTGGCGCGGCTGGTCAGGACGAAGCTGCGCGTGGTGCCGGTGGCGTTCGCGGCCCGTGAGTCATTCCAGTTGATGGTGATGGTGTACACCCGCTGATTTAGGGTGATGGTGCCCGTGGCGGTCGGCCCACCGAAATTGACGATGTTGGTGGTGAAATCGTAGAGATCCTGATCGCGGGCGACACTGAGGTTGCCCGAGGTCGGCGGCGTCACCGTGTAGTCGGCGGCGGCGTTGGCCCGGATGCGGTCCATCATGTCGTAGGCGATGAAACTCGCCTGGCTGGTCATCCGCGAACTGTCGGTGTACTTCAGCGCATTGAGCTGGACAGCTGCCGCGCCCAATATGCCGACTGTCAAGATCAGCAGCGCGACCAGCACTTCGATCAGCGACATGCCCTCCTGTGTCTGTGTGCTCCCTGCCCTCATCCGCAACTTCCACCCAATTGAATTCGTCCGTTCAGACACACGTTCAGCGTCCTGCTTTGTGTTCCCAGCACGTAACTGATGACCACCGCCGTCGACGGCGCCGCCAGACCGCCCAGATTGTTGAAATCCAGTGCAGTCACTCCTGAGGGTAGCGTCAGAGTCGCGCCGCTGCTCATCGCTGGAACAACCCGCAATACATTGGCCGGGGTGCCAGTACTGTCGTAGACCGACAACTCGCCGGTCCACACGCTGCCACCGGCACTCGGCCGCAGCCGCGTGGTCACACCGCGATCGATCGCTTCCAGCCGCGCATAATTGATGGCCCGTTGCAGGTCGCCCATTTCAGTGTCGGCCTTGCTGCTCTGGATCGAGCGGGTGAACCCCGGCACCGCCAGGGTGATGAGGATCACCAACACGGCGACCGCGGCCAACAACTCGGGCAGCGTGAAACCTTTTGTACGATGATCCATCGATGCCCTCCGTTGCCGTCGGCTATACCTGCCTCTACAAACTAGAACATTCAACCGGCCCGCGTCGGTTGATTTGCCCTGCCCGGCGCAAGGATTGCGTCTGACCTCATGCTTCAGGGAGGAAGTGTTCATGCCGCAACAGGGTTTCAGTCTGATTGAATTGCTTATGGGACTGGCGATTGGCGCGATTGTTCTGGCGCTGGTCAGTCCGGCGTTTGCCGCCTTCACTGAATCAACTCATCGCGACCAGGCGGCCCAGTCGTTGCTCGACGGCATTCGCAATGCCCGCACGCAAGCCATCACACGCAATCAAAGCGTGGTGATCCACGGCATCAACGGCGACTGGAGTCAGGGCTGGCGGATCATTCTGGACATCAGCGGCAAAGGGCCACTGGACAGCAGCAATCCACTGCTACAGGAGCAGGCGAGTGCTGCGCGGATACCGATTGTCGGTAATTGGGCGGTCAGTCGTTACGTGCGATTCAGCGGTCTGGGGCAACCGCTGATGCCCGGGCGGGCGTTTCAGGCAGGGACGTTACATCTATGTTCGGCACACGAGCCGGTCAGCCAGTTGCAGGTAGTGCTGGCGGCGACCGGTCGGGTGCGCCTGACCCGGAAAAAAACCGCGCAGGCGCTGTGCGAGAAAGCGAAAAGCGTTAAATCGAGCGGACGCGCAGCTCTTTCGGCATCGAGAACGTGATGTTCTCTTCGCGTCCGGCCAGCTCATCGGCACCGGTCGCGCCCCACGCCTGCAATTGCTGGATCACACCGCGCACCAACACTTCCGGCGCAGAAGCTCCGGCGGTGATGCCGATCCGCTCGACGCCATCGAACCAGCTCTTCTGCAGGTCTTCGGCGCCGTCGATCAGGTAGGCCGGCGTAGACATGCGTTCGGCCAGCTCACGCAAACGATTGGAGTTGGAGCTGTTCGGGCTGCCCACCACCAACACCACGTCGCATTCATCGGCCAGTTGCTTGACTGCGTCCTGACGGTTTTGCGTGGCGTAACAGATGTCGTCCTTGCGTGGGCCACCGATGGCCGGGAAACGGCTGCGCAACGCATCGATCACACGACTGGTGTCGTCCATCGACAAGGTGGTCTGAGTGACGAACGCGAGTTTTTCCGGGTTATGGACCTGCAGCGCCGCAACATCCTTCTCGTCTTCGACGAGGTAGATTGCGCCGCCATTGCTGGCGTCGTACTGGCCCATGGTGCCTTCGACTTCCGGATGGCCGGCGTGGCCGATCAGGATGCATTCGCGGCCGTCGCGGCTGTATTTCGCGACTTCGATGTGTACTTTGGTGACCAGTGGGCAGGTGGCATCGAAAACTTTCAGGCCACGGCCTGCAGCTTCGGTACGCACGGCCTGGGATACGCCATGCGCACTGAAGATCACGATGACGTCGTCCGGCACCTGATCCAGTTCTTCGACGAAGATCGCCCCGCGGCTGCGCAGGTCTTCAACGACGAACTTGTTGTGCACCACTTCATGACGCACATAGATCGGCGGCCCGAAGACTTCCAGGGCGCGGTTGACGATTTCGATCGCCCGGTCCACGCCGGCGCAGAAGCCACGGGGGTTGGCGAGTTTGATTTGCATGCTGTGCCTCGTGTCTTGCGCGCGAAAAAACAGTGAATAACTACTGTGGGAGCGGGCTTGCTCGCGAAAGCGATAAGTCAGACAACATCGATGTTGAATGTCAGTCAGCACTCGCGAGCAAGCCCGCTCCCACATTTTTGACCACGTATGGTCAGTTACAGCGCTTTGACGTTGATGATCTCGACATCAAAGGTCAGTGTCTTGCCGGCCAGCGGGTGGTTGAAGTCGATGGTCACTTGCGCGTCGTCGAACTCTTTCACCACACCCGGCAGCTCAGTATTGGCCGCATCGTTGAAGATAACCAGCAAACCCGGCGAAAGCTCCATGTCGACGAACTGCGAACGCGGAATGATCTGCACGTTCTGCGGGTTCGGCTGGCCGAAGGCGTTTTCCGGTTCGACGGTCAGCGTGCGCTTGTCGCCGGCCTTGAAGCCGAACAGCGCGGCTTCGAAACCCGGCAGCAAGTTGCCGTCGCCGACCTTGAAGGTCGCCGGGGCTTTGTCAAAGGTGCTGTCGACCGTGTCGCCATTCTCCAGGCGCAATGCAAAGTGCAAGGTGACTTCCGTGTTCTGGCCGATGCGTTGCTCAGCCAATACCTGTTCAGTCATGAACGGCTTCTCCGGTTTTTTTACTTTTGAACATGTCCAGTGCCAGCATCACCGCGCCAACGGTGATGGCGCTGTCGGCGAAGTTGAACGCCGGGAAGTACCAGCGGTTCTGCCAGTGCACCAGAATGAAGTCGATCACATGGCCCAGGGCAATGCGGTCATACAGATTGCCCAACGCGCCACCCAGCACCAGCGCCAAAGCGACGGCCAGCCAGGTATCGTTGCGGCCCAGGCGCTTGAGCCAGACCACCAGCACCGCACTGACCACGATCGCGATCAGGGCAAACAGCCAGCGCTGCCAGCCGGAGCTGTCGGCCAGAAAGCTGAACGCCGCGCCGGTGTTGTAGGCCAGGGTCCAGCTGAAGTAATCGGGAATGATCACGATCTGCTGGAACATTTCGAGCTTGTTTTCGAAGTAGAACTTGCTGGCCTGGTCGATGACCAGAACCAGCAAGCTCAACCACAGCCAGCTCAACCGTCCGAAACGGCCAACGGCATTAGGCATAGTGACGAACCTCGCCGGCGCCGCTGATGTTATCGACGCAACGACCGCAGATTTCCGGATGCTCCGGGTTCACGCCAACGTCTTCACGGCAGTGCCAGCAACGGGCGCATTTCGGGAAGGCCGACTTGACGATCTTCAGCTTCAGGCCGCTGACTTCGGTGGCGACTGCGTCGGCCGGAGCCTGTACGAACGGTGCAACGCTGGCAGTCGAGGTGATCAGGACAAAGCGCAGCTCGTTGCTCAGCTTGGCCAGATCGGCGCTCAGCGCGTCTTCGGCGTACAGCGTCACTTCGGCTTGCAGGTTGCCACCGACGGCTTTGGCCGCACGCTGGATTTCCATTTCTTTGTTGACCGCTACTTTGACCGCCATCACGCGTTCCCAGTAGTCGCGACCCAGTTCAACGTCGGCCGGCAGTTCAGTCAAACCTTCGTACCAGGTGTTGAGCATGACCGATTCGTTACGCTCGCCCGGCAGGTATTCCCACAGTTCATCGGCGGTGAAGGCGAGGATCGGGGCGATCCAGCGCACCAGCGCTTCGCAGATGTGGAACAGCGCGGTTTGTGCCGAACGGCGGGCCTTGCTGTTGGCGCCAGTGGTGTACTGACGGTCCTTGATGATGTCGAGGTAGAAACCACCCAGCTCCTGCACGCAGAAGTTGTGGATCTTGGAGTAGACGTTCCAGAAACGGTATTCGCCGTAGTGCTCTTGCAGCTCGCGTTGCAGCAGCAAGGTGCGGTCTACCGCCCAGCGATCCAGCGCGAGCATTTCTTCTGCCGGCAGGATGTCGGTGGCCGGGTTGAAACCGCTCAGGTTCGAGAGCAGGAAACGCGCGGTGTTACGGATACGGCGATAGGCGTCAGCACTGCGTTGCAGGATCTGGTCGGAGACGGCCATTTCACCGGAATAGTCAGTCGAAGCGACCCACAGACGCATGATGTCAGCGCCCAGGGTGTCGTTGACTTTTTGCGGCGCGATCACGTTACCCAGCGATTTGGACATCTTGCGGCCCGCTTCGTCGACGGTGAAACCGTGGGTCAGCAGTTCGCGGTATGGCGCGTGGTTGTCGATGGCGCAACCGGTCAGCAGCGAGGAATGGAACCAGCCGCGGTGTTGGTCGGAACCTTCCAGGTACAGATCGGCGCGTGGGCCGCTCTCGTGACCCATCGGGTGCGAACCGCGCAGCACGTGCCAGTGCGTGGTGCCCGAATCGAACCAGACGTCGAGGGTGTCGCTGATCTTGTCGTACAGCGGCGCTTCGTCGCCGAGCAGTTCGGCGGCGTCCATCTTGAACCAGGCTTCGATGCCTTCGACTTCAACGCGCTTGGCCACCTCTTCCATCAGCTCGACGGTGCGTGGGTGCAGTTCGCCGCTTTCCTTGTTGAGGAAGAACGGGATCGGCACGCCCCAGTTGCGCTGACGGGAGATGCACCAGTCCGGACGGTTGGCGATCATCGAGTGCAGGCGCGCCTGACCCCACGCCGGAACGAACTTGGTGTCTTCGATGGCTTTGAGCGAGCGCACACGCAGGGTGTCGCCGCTGGTTGGCTCTTTGTCCATGCCGATGAACCACTGCGCGGTGGCGCGGTAGATCAGCGGGGTCTTGTGACGCCAGCAGTGCATGTAGCTGTGTTCGATGACGGTGGTGTGCATCAACGCACCGACTTCGGTCAGCTTGTCGACGATGGCCGGGTTGGCCTTCCAGATGAACTGGCCGCCAAAAAATTCCAGCGACGGCACGTACACGCCGTTGCTCTGCACAGGATTGAGGATGTCGTCGTTGACCATGCCGTATTTCTTGCACGTCACGAAGTCGTCCACGCCGTAGGCCGGGGCGGAGTGAACCACACCGGTGCCGGCGCCCAGTTCCACGTAGTCGGCCAGGTACACCGGCGACAGGCGGTCGTAGAACGGGTGACGGAAGTTGATCAGCTCCAGTTCTTTACCGGTAGTGGTCGCGATGACCGAGCCTTCAACGCCATAGCGCGCCAGGCAGGCTTCGACCAGCTCTTCAGCCAGCACCAGCAGCTTGTCGCCGATGTCGACCAGGGCGTAGTTGAATTCCGGGTGTACGTTCAGCGCCTGGTTGGCCGGGATGGTCCACGGGGTGGTGGTCCAGATCACGATCGAGGCAGGCTTGCTCAGCGACGGCAGACCGAACGCGGCAGCCAGCTTGGCTTCGTCAGCGATCGGGAAGGCGACGTCGATGGTCGAGGACTTTTTGTTCTCGTACTCGACTTCCGCTTCAGCCAGCGCCGAACCGCAGTCGAAGCACCAGTTCACCGGCTTGAGGCCCTTGAACACAAAACCGCCCTTGACGATTTCAGCCAAGGCGCGGATTTCACCGGCCTCGTTCTTGAAATCCATGGTCTTGTACGGGTTGGCCCAGTCGCCCAGCACGCCGAGACGGATGAATTCGGACTTCTGCCCTTCGATCTGCTCAGTGGCGTAGGCACGGCACAGCTCGCGGGTCTTGTCCGCGCCCAGGTTCTTGCCGTGGGTCACTTCAACCTTGTGCTCGATCGGCAGGCCGTGGCAGTCCCAACCCGGGACGTACGGCGCGTCGAAACCCGACAGGGTTTTCGAGCGGATGATCATGTCCTTGAGAATCTTGTTCAGTGCGTGACCGATGTGGATCGTGCCGTTGGCATACGGAGGACCGTCGTGCAGGACGAACTTCGGACGATCCTTGCCAATCTCGCGCAACTTTCCGTACAGGCCAATACTGTCCCAGCGCTGCAGGATCTGCGGTTCGCGCTGTGGCAGGCCGGCCTTCATTGGGAAGGCGGTGTCCGGAAGGTTAAGCGTGGCTTTATAGTCGGTCATTTAAGGCTCTTCATTAGCGATGGGCGCTAGGTGCGGCTAGTGCACGGGCGGTGGCGACATCCGCATTGATCGCCGTTTTCAATGCCTCCAGAGAGGCGAAGCGCTGCTCTTCACGCAGCTTTTGGTGGAAAACCACCGTCAAACGCCGGTCATACAGATCGCCGGCAAAATCTAAAAGATGAACTTCAAGGTGGGCTTTGCCATCACCTTGAACCGTAGGCCGTACGCCGATATTGGCGACACCGGGCCAGGTCTTGCCGTCGATGTCGACATCCACCAGGTACACCCCGGTGAACGGCACGCGACGACGCTTGAGTTGAATGTTGGCAGTGGGCGTACCCAGCTGCCGGGCCAGTTTCTGGCCATGCAGCACGCGACCGGCGATCCGGTACGGGCGGCCAAGCAGGCGTTCGGCCAAGGCAAAATCGGCGGCGGCCAACGCGTTGCGCACCTGAGTGCTGCTGACGCGAATGCCGTCCAGCTCGACAGTTTGCGCGGCTTCCACGGTAAAGCCGTGGACTTGTCCGGCCTGCAGCAGGAAATCGAAATCACCGAGGCGGTCACAGCCAAAACGGAAATCGTCGCCGACTTCCAGATGCTGCACGCCGAGACCGTCCACCAGGATGGTATCGACGAACTCGCTGGCGCTGAGCTTGCTCAAGCGCTGGTTGAACGCCAGGCACAGGACCCGGTCGACGCCTTCGGCGGCCAGCAGTTGCAGTTTGTCGCGCAATCGGGCCAGACGTGCCGGCGCGGTCTCGGGGGCAAAGAACTCCCGCGGCTGCGGCTCGAAAATCACCACGCAGCTGGGTACGCCCAACTCGAGCGCACGCTCACGCAGCCGGGCCAGGATAGCCTGGTGACCACGGTGAACACCGTCAAAGTTGCCAATAGTGGCGACGCAGCCCCGATGCTGGGGGCGCAAGTTGTGGAGGCCTCGAACCAGCTGCATAACGCGCTTCTTGCTCATAAAGTGGTCGATTATAACCACACCCGACGGTCGACGACAGGCAACACCGTAACGCAAAGTGATCGAGCCGACAAAACTGCCGGCCCGTGCCCGTTTATAAGGGGTGAAACCTCAGCTCAAGGCCTTGCGATTGAAGTCTCGCAGACGGAAACCGAGCAGTAGCAACATACCGAAATAGGACACCACACCCGCCGCAACCAATGCGCCCAGACGCAGGAAGCGTTCAAGCATGTGACCTTGATCCCATGGCGGCATGAAATGCATGCCAATCAGCAGCACCACGGACATCACCGCCACTGCCACCACCAGTTTGAAACCGAACTTGGCCCAACCCGGTTGCGGCTGGTACATCTGCTGCTTGCGCAGTTGATAGAACAGCAGTCCGGCGTTCAGACACGCACCCGCACTGATCGCCAAGGCCAGACCGGCATGCGCCAGAGGCCCAATCAGCACCAGGTTGAACAACTGAGTGACGACCAGCGTGAAAATTGCGATTTTTACCGGAGTCCGGATGTTCTGTTGCGCATAAAAGCCCGGCGCCAGCACCTTGATCACGATAATCCCGAGCAGGCCGACAGAATAGGCAATCAGCGCACGCTGGGTCATGGAAGCATCAAACGCACTGAACTGGCCGTATTGGAACAGCGACACGGTCAGCGGCTCGGCGAGAATCCCCAGTGCCAGCGCACACGGCAGCACCAGCACGAAGCACAGGCGTAGGCCCCAGTCGAGGATCCGCGAGTACTCGTGACGATCTTTGCTGGCGTAGGTTTTTGCCAATGTCGGCAGCAGGATCGTGCCCAGCGCGACGCCGAGCACGCCGGACGGCAACTCCATCAAACGGTCGGCGTAATACATCCACGACACAGAACCTGCCACCAGGAACGAGGCAAAGATGGTGTTGATGATCAACGAAATCTGACTGACCGAGACGCCAATGATCGCTGGCAACATCTGCTTCATCACCCGCCAGACGCCGGTATCGCGCAGGTTCAGGCGCGGCAGCACCAGCATGCCGATTTTTTTCAGGTGCGGCAGCTGGTAGAGCAACTGCGCCAGACCGCCGACCAACACCGCCCAGCCCAGAGCCATGACCGGTGGATCGAAATACGGCGTCAGGAACAGTGAAAACACAATCATGCTGACGTTGAGCAGGGTCGGCACGAAGGCCGGCACCGAAAAGCGGTTCCAGGTGTTGAGAATCGCCCCCGCCAGCGAGGACAGGGAAATCAGCAATATATAAGGGAACGTCACCCGCAACAGATCGGAAGTGAGCTGGAATTTTTCCGGCGTGTCGGTAAAGCCGGGCGCCGTGGCCCAGATCACCCACGGTGCGGCGATCATGCCCAGGGCAGTGACCAGCGCCAGCACCAGGGTCAGCAGACCGGACACATAGGCAATAAAGGTACGGGTCGCCTCTTCGCCCTGCTGGTTTTTGTATTCCGCCAGAATCGGCACAAATGCCTGCGAGAACGCACCTTCGGCGAAGATTCTCCGCAGCAGGTTGGGCAGTTTGAAGGCAATAAAGAAGGCGTCCGTCGCCATTCCGGCGCCGAATGTGCGAGCGATGAGCGTGTCACGGACGAACCCCAGAATCCGGGAAAGCATCGTGATAGAGCTGACAGCGGCCAACGATTTGAGCAGATTCATTGAGGGAATTTGTGCCTGTCGATAAACAGCAGGCGAACAATGCGCCCACTTGTGCGATACTCTGCGCCGCAACAGCACAGAGCCAAAGCTCGCGAGTTTACAGGTCAAGCGCCGGAAATAAATATCCCGCCTCTTTATACCTACCACTTAGCGGAACGTTTCAAGCGCCCTTGACAAGACTTCTCTTCATCGGCATGATTCGCGGCCTATTTTGTTTGCTATTTCCTAAAAAGTCTTTCGAGGAGCTCGACGGTGGCCAACTCACCTTCCGCCAAAAAACGTGCAAAACAGGCTGAGAAGCGTCGCAGCCACAACGCCAGCCTGCGTTCCATGGTTCGTACCTACATCAAGAATGTAGTTAAGGCCATCGACGCAAAAGACGCTGAAAAAGCTCAAGCTGCATACGTTCTGGCTGTGCCAGTTATCGACCGTATGGCCGATAAAGGCATCATCCACAAGAACAAGGCTGCTCGCCATAAGAGCCGCCTGAATGGCCACGTCAAAGCACTGAAAGAAGCTGCTTAATCGACGTAGTCATTAAAAAACCGACCTTAGGGTCGGTTTTTTATTGCCTGTAATTTAACAAATCCAGCGCAAAAAAATGCAGGAGTGAGCCTGCTCGCGATAGCGGTTAGACAGACAAATATTTGCTGACTGACACACCGCTATCGCGAGCAGGCTCACTCCTACAGTTGGTTTTTCAGTATTATTGCTGGACCGGTACCCACGGCAGAATCGGGATTGCGGTCACCGCGTTCTGTGGACTGCCCTCGATCACGCGATCGCTATAGACCAGGTACACCAGCGTATTGCGCTTCTTGTCGAGGAAACGCACCACCTGCATGGTCTTGAACACCAGCGAAGTGCGCTCCTTGAACACCTCATCGCCATCCTTCAGTTCACCCTTGAACTTGATCGGACCGACCTGACGACAAGCAATGGAAGCCTCGGCACGATCTTCCGCCAGCCCCAGACCGCCCTTCACCCCGCCAGTCTTGGCGCGCGACAGATAGCACGTCACACCATCAACCTTTGGATCATCGAAGGCCTCGACCACGATCCGGTCATTCGGGCCGACAAATTTGAATACCGTCGACACCTGGCCGATTTCCTCGGCCGAGGCCAGCAATGGCAACGCCATCAGCAGGCCCAACAATCCTTTTGCCATGCGCATCGTGTTTTTTCCTTAGACCAGAATCAGGTTGTCACGGTGAACCAGCTCCGGCTCAGCCATGTAGCCCAGCACGCTGACAATCGCCTCCGACGACTGACCGATGATTTTTTGTGCCTCCAGGGCGCTGTAGTTGGCCAGGCCACGGGCAATCTCACGACCATCCGGCGCCACACAGACCACCATTTCGCCGCGACGGAAACTGCCCTGCACCAGCTTCACGCCGACCGGCAGCAGACTCTTGTTGCCCTGCGACAACGCCGCCACCGCCCCTTCATCCAGCACCAGCGTGCCGCGGGTTTGCAGATGGCCGGCCAGCCATTGCTTGCGCGCTGCCAGCATGCCGCGCTCAGGCGACAACAGCGTGCCGATGCGCTCGCCGGCTTTCAGGCGATCGAGCACTCGCTCCAGACGACCACCGACGATGATCGTATGCGCCCCGGAGCGCGCCGCCAGACGCGCCGCACGCAGCTTGGTCTGCATACCGCCACGCCCCAGCGCACCACCAGTACCGCCCGCCACCGCATCAAGAGCAGGGTCATCGGCGCGCGCCTCGTAAATCAGCTGCGCATCAGGGTTGTTGCGCGGATCAGCGTCGAACATGCCGTCGCGATCCGTGAGAATCACCAGCAGATCCGCTTCGACCAGGTTCGCTACCAGCGCCGCCAGCGTGTCGTTGTCGCCGAAACGAATTTCATCGGTGACCACAGTGTCGTTTTCGTTGATCACCGGGATGACTTTCAGCTCGACCAGTGCGCGCAGGGTGCTGCGCGCGTTCAGGTAGCGCTTGCGGTCGGACAGGTCGTCGTGCGTCAGGAGAATCTGCGCGGTATGCCGGCCATGCTCGGCAAAGCTCGATTCCCAAGCTTGCACCAGCCCCATCTGGCCGATGGCAGCAGCGGCCTGGAGCTCGTGCATCGCACTGGGTCGCACGGTCCAGCCCAGACGACTCATGCCGGCCGCCACCGCACCGGAAGACACCAGCACCAGCTCAACGCCAGCCTCATGCAGAGCCACCATCTGCTCGACCCAGACACCCATTGCCTTGCGATCCAGCCCCTTGCCGTCCGCCGTCAGCAAAGCGCTGCCGATCTTCACGACCCAACGCTGCGCACCTGTCACTTTGCTCCGCATCATCTTCAACCTTAGCTTGAGGACAGCGCGACCCAGCGCTGCCCGTGACGTTAATCGTGGCTATTGGTGACCAACGATCGATTTCCAGATACTAAAACGCCGCTCGATTGAGCGGCGCTTAAGTTTACTGCAACGAATCAGTCGCGCACGTAAATGATTTCCGGACCGTCTTCATCATCCACATCTTCTTCGTCCCAGTCATCGTCGCCAATGTCATGGACCGACTTCACGCCACTGCGACGCAGGGCACGCTTGTCATCCAGCGCCTGCAACTGTGCACGGGCTTCGTCTTCGATGCGCTGATCGAGATCGGCCAGCTCTTCCTTGTAGGCAGGATCTGCAGCCAGACGATCGGCACGGTCCTCCATGTAACGCATGATGTCGTGGCACAGACGCTCAGTACCGATCTTGGCGATAGCCGAGATCACGTAGACCGGACCAGTCCACTCCAGGCGATCAACGATTTCCTTGACGCGAGCATCGTGCTCTTCTTCAAGGATCTGGTCGCACTTGTTCAGTACCAACCAGCGATCACGCTCAGCCAGGGACGGACTGAACTTGACCAGCTCGTTGACAATCACTTCTGCCGCGTCCGGCGCACTGCTGTCATCCAGCGGCGCCATGTCGACGAGGTGCAGCAACAGACGCGTACGCGCCAAGTGCTTGAGGAAGCGAATGCCCAGACCGGCACCGTCGGAAGCACCTTCGATCAGACCCGGAATGTCGGCAATGACGAAGCTTTTCCAGCGATCGACGCTGACTACACCCAGGTTCGGCACCAACGTGGTGAACGGGTAGTCAGCAACTTTCGGCTTGGCCGCCGATACCGAACGGATAAAGGTACTTTTACCAGCGTTCGGCAAGCCCAGCAGACCAACGTCAGCCAGCACTTTCATTTCCAGTTTCAGGTCGCGCTGCTCACCCGGTTTGCCCGGAGTGGTCTGGCGCGGCGCGCGGTTGGTACTGGATTTGAAACGGGTGTTACCCAGACCGTGCCAACCGCCCTGCACTACCATCAGTTTCTGGCCGGCCCTGGTCAGGTCGCCGATCACTTCCTGAGTGGCGGAGTCGATCACCGTGGTACCGACTGGCACACGCAGGATCAGATCTTCACCCTTCTTGCCGGTGCAGTCGGTGCTACCGCCGTTAGAGCCACGCTCGGCATCGAAGTGCCGGGTGTAACGGTAGTCGACCAGGGTGTTGAGGTTTTCGTCAGCCATCATGTAGATGGAACCGCCGTCACCGCCATCACCGCCGTTCGGGCCACCGTTTTCGATGAATTTTTCCCGACGGAAACTCATGGCGCCATTACCGCCGTCACCAGCCTTTACGCGAATCGATACTTCATCAACAAACTTCATAACCAACGCCTCTCGCCGTACGGACGAGCCGAAAAACAATCAAGACATAAGACTCTTGCAAAAATGAGCGCAGCGACCCCAAAACACGACCTGCATCGCACGCCGACAGCCCATACAAACAGTTTTGCAAGAGACTCACCCCACAAACGAAAAAGCCCCGTCGCAAGACAGGGCTCTTCCAGCGATCTCGCGATTAGGCCGCGATTACGCTCACGTAACGACGACCGAAGGCGCCTTTTACTTCAAACTTGATCACGCCTTCGATTTTCGCGAAGAGAGTGTGATCTTTACCCATGCCAACGCCGTAGCCAGCGTGGAATTGGGTGCCGCGCTGACGCACGATGATGTTGCCGGCCTTGATGACCTGGCCGCCATACATCTTCACGCCAAGGCGTTTGGCTTCTGAGTCGCGACCGTTACGGGTACTACCACCAGCTTTTTTGTGTGCCATGAGTTCAATTCTCCTAGTGAGGAATTAGGCTGAAATTAAGCCTGAATACCGGTGATTTTGATCTCGGTGTACCACTGGCGGTGGCCCATACGCTTCATGTGGTGCTTACGACGACGGAACTTGATGATGCGGACTTTATCGTGACGACCTTGGGAGATCACTTCAGCCACAACGGTAGCGCCAGCAACAACTGGAGCGCCGATATTCACGTCGTCGCCATTGGCAACCAACAGAACGCGATCAAAGGTAACGGATTCGCCGGTAGCGACTTCCAGTTTTTCGATCTTCAGGTATTCACCTGGGGCGACTTTGTACTGCTTGCCGCCAGTAACGATTACTGCATAAGACATGGTATTTCTCCGATAATCCTGCTCACCCAGCTCTTTATAAGAAGAGGTATTGGCTGGCATGGCTGCATAAGGCTGGAAGGCCTGTTGCAATTGCGTAAGGCAGGTGCTGCCCAGGAAGTTCAGGGTGCGCGATTGTACGCAAGCCTTCTCAGGCTTGCAAGGGGCCGTCCATCGCGCCTTGACAGGTCCGGACGTGGGTCCTAGCATGCCGCGCAACCCTTCTGGAGCAACTGTCGCTGATGCAACCCCAAGCTTTCTACCGCGCGGTGGCGGACGATTTTAGCGCCGTCGACGGCATCATCAAGAAGCAGCTGACTTCCCGAGTGCCGCTGGTATCGAAAATCGGCGATTACATCACCTCGGCCGGCGGCAAACGCCTGCGTCCTTTATTGGTGCTGCTGTGTGGCAAGGCGCTGGGCCGCGAAGGCGATGACCTGCGTCTGCTGGCCGCCACCATCGAGTTCCTGCACACCGCGACCCTGCTGCATGACGACGTGGTCGACATGTCCGGCATGCGTCGTGGCCGCTCGACGGCCAACGCCATGTGGGGCAATGCCCCGAGCGTACTGGTCGGCGACTTCCTGTACTCGCGCTCGTTCGAAATGATGGTCGAGCTGGGTTCGATGCCGGTGATGAAGATCCTGTCCCAGGCCACGCGCATCATCGCCGAAGGCGAAGTGTTGCAACTGTCCAAGGTACGCGACGCCAGCACCACCGAAGAAACCTACATGGAAGTCATCCGCGGCAAGACCGCGATGCTCTTCGAAGCGTCGACCCACAGCGCTGCGGCACTGGCCGGTGCCACCGCCGAGCAGAGCGAAGCCCTGCGCACCTTCGGCGACCACCTGGGCGTGGCGTTCCAACTGGTCGACGACCTGCTCGACTACAAGGGCGACGCCGAGACCCTGGGCAAGAACGTCGGTGACGATCTGGCCGAAGGCAAGCCAACCCTGCCGCTGATCTATACCATGCGCGAAGGCACGCCTGAACAGGCTGCCCTGGTGCGCCAGGCGATCCAGAAAGGCGGGATCGAAAACCTCGAAAGCATCCGCATCGCCGTGGAAGCCTCGGGTTCGCTGGAGTACACCGCACAACTGGCCCGCGACTACGTGGCCCGTGCGATCAAGTGCCTCGACGCGCTGCCAGCCAGCGAATACCGCGATGCGCTGGTGGAACTGAGCGAATTTGCGGTCGCCCGCACGCACTGATTCTGCCTTCTGTGGGAGCGGGCTTGCTCGCGAAAGCAACCTGTCATTCAACATCAATGTTGACTGACACACCGCCTTCGCAAGCAAGCCCGTTCCCACAGTTGTTTCTGCGATATGCCCTCCCGCCGCTAAAACCTTATACAATGTGCGACTTTTAGCGAACCACATCCCTCAAGGAGCCTTAGTGAGCACGTTGCCACCCTGCCCGAAATGCAATTCCGAATACACCTACGAAGACGGTGCCCAACTGATCTGCCCTGAATGCGCCCACGAGTGGTCGGCCAGCGGCGAAGCCGAAGTGGCGTCGGATGATGCCGTGAAGAAGGATTCGGTCGGCAACGTCCTGCAGGATGGCGATACCATCACCGTGATCAAGGACCTGAAGGTCAAGGGCACCTCGCTGGTGGTCAAGGTCGGCACCAAGGTCAAGAACATCCGCCTGTGCGATGGCGACCACGACATCGACTGCAAGATCGACGGCATCGGCCCGATGAAGCTCAAGTCCGAGTTCGTCAGAAAGGTCTGATTCCGCCGTCATCCATCCCGCGCCAGGCGTGGGATGGTGCTTCGCCCTCCCCGCTCCGCTCCAGCAAAACCGCGCAATAGCCAAACGCCAGCCGTTTTGACCTTACGCAATCTTTACCCGTAAAAAATCGCAATCCGCCAATAGGCACTTGCTATTTGACGAATAAGAATTATTCTCATTGAAACCTTTGAAGGAGATGAGACCCATGACTTATTTGATCGACGCCTGGCTGGATCGCCCACACCCGTACCTCAGAATCCTGCATCGGGAAACCGGCGAAGTCTGTGCGGTACTTGAAGAAGAAGCCCTGCATGAGCTGCAAGACCAAGGGGATCTGGACGTCAGCAGCCTGAGTTCCAGCGAACCGTTGGTGCTCAAGGAGCTGGTGCGCAATCTGTTCCTGTTCTGCTATGCCCGGGCCTTGCGCCCGACCAGTGAGCTGCATCACAAGATCGAAATATGAAACGCGTTAAAACTGTAGGAGTGAGCCTGCTCGCGATAGCGGTATGTCAGGCAACAGATTCGCTGCCTGAAAGGACGCCATCGCGAGCAGGCTCACTCCTACACTAGCCCGCCATCGAGGCAGGCCCGGAATTACAGAACGTCCAGCAGCTCGACGTCGAATACCAGAACGCTGTGCGGCGGAATGCTGCCAACGCCTTGAGCGCCGTAAGCCAGTTCGCTCGGCACGTACAGGCGCCATTTGCTGCCGGCATTCATCAGTTGCAGAGCTTCGGTCCAGCCGGCGATCACGCCGCCAACCGGGAATTCTGCTGGCTGGCCACGCTCGTAGGAGCTGTCGAACACAGTGCCGTCGATCAGCGTGCCGTGGTAGTGCGTACGCACTTGATCTTCACGGGTCGGCTTGGCGCCTTCGCCCTGAGTCAGCACTTCGAATTGCAGGCCGGAGGCCAGGGTGGTGATGCCGTCACGCTTGGCGTTTTCAGCCAGGAAGGCCAGACCTTCGCCAGCAGCGGCTTCAGCTTTGGCAGCCGCTTCGGCTTGCATGATTTCGCGGATAACCTTGAAGCTGGCGGACATTTCTTCCTGACCCACACGGCTTTCCTTGCCGGCGAAGGCGTCGGTCAGGCCGGCCAGGATGGCGTCCAGGCTAACGCCCGGTGGCGGGTTGTCGCGCAGCTGGTCACCCAGCTGACGGCCGATACCGTAGCTGACGCGGGTTTCGTCGGTGGACAGATTTACTTCGGACATGACACTGCTCCGCTGTGCGGACGGCCACAGGACTTGCCGTGCGTGCACAGCGCGTCCCGGCGCGCCCGGAACCAAAAGGGCGAGCAGACTAGCACAGATGTTCCGGCGATGGCGCGCAACGCCTACAGGGCTGAACGCCAGGCCAGCGGCACCTTCAGGCTTTCCTCGCCACTGGCGCCCAGACCACACATTTCATCGTGTACCGAGGTGTGTACGAGGTTGAACGGCAGCACCGGAAAGGCATGCAGCAAATCCCGCGCATGCTCCACCGAACGCAGCGTCAGCATGTTGCCTTTGAGATCACTCAGCGGATACGCCGCCCCATGCATCCGTGCCTCGAGCAGATAAATGCCGCCCTCCATGGAAATCAGGTTCAGCTCATCGACCTTTCTGGCGATGGCAAACGCATTCAACTCTTGCAGGTTCATGAACGCACCTCATACGGTAGCGAGCCAAGACCCTTACAGGGATATGCCCGTGGGCACCAAAGCACAAGCCACAAACGACACCGCCCGTCTGTTTCGCAACAGACGGGCGGTGTTTTGGCAGCGATCAATGATCAGTGCTTGGTGACTTTGTCCAGATAACCCATGGCGAACGCCGAGATCACGAAGGTCATGTGGATGATCACGTACCACATCAGGTGCTCGGGATCGACGTTCTTGGCGTCCATGAAAATCCGCAGCAGGTGGATCGAGGAAATCGCCACGATCGAGGCCGCCACTTTCATCTTCAGTGACGAAGAGTCCATGGTGCCCAGCCAGTTGAGCTTTTCCTTGCTGTCGTCGATATCCAGTTGCGAGACGAAGTTTTCGTAGCCGGAAATCATCACCATCACCAGCAAGCCGCCAACCAGCGCCATGTCGATCAGCGACAGCAGCACCAGGATAAGGTCCGATTCGGCCATCGAGAACACGTTGGGGATGACGTGGAAGACTTCCTGGAAAAATTTCAGTGCCAGCGCCAGCAACCCGAGGGACAGGCCGAAGTAAATCGGCGCCAGCAGCCAGCGCGAGGCGTACATTGCGTTTTCGAAAAAGCGTTCCATTGAATCTCACACAAGGGGGGTTGTAATCGGGGGCGAGTATAACAGCCACCTGTGACAGCCAGAAACCGCCCGACTCGCACCTCCAATCAGCGCAACCTGCGTGTGTGGGTGAATTTTTTTCTGCTACTGTCCAAACCATTGACCGCCTAGCGAAAGTGGACAGGACGACTGGAAATGGATGTGCGATTACCGTTGACGACTGCCGGAGTTTGCCTCGCTTTGCTGCTGGGTGGCTGCTCTCCCGGCGAGGAGAAAAAGCCCACGGTCAGCCTCGAAACAAAGACAGCAACGTTCGAACATTCACTGGACGCCATCACTGATCCGAAGCTCAAGGATGCCGTGACCGAACTCGGCGGCTCGTTGCTGCTGCTCGAACGCGCGCAACACAAACTCGACAGCACACCGCTGAAAACCGTGTACGGCGAAGACACCCTCAGCGTCCTCAAGCACTACCCTTCCCCGCAGGCACTGGTCGACACCTTCATCAACGGGCTGTTCGTGCTGCACAAGGACGCCAGCTCCGACTACCTCACCGACCTGCAACCGGTGTTCCCCTTCAACCTCAACATTCCCGGCGGCTTCCTGTTTCCCCACGGTGTGGAATGGCAGTCGGTGACGCTGAGCAACAAACGCGTGATTGCCTATCAGCCGGAGTGGTCGGAAACCGATCCCGGCATCCAGTTGAGCCCGTCCAGCTCCAACGTCAACAATCCCGATGACTTGACCGTAACCTACCCGTTCATCGAAGGTCTGGACGTGGACAAGAAGACTCAGCCGCAACCGGTGAGCCTGCAAGGCAAGGTCGAAGTCATCACGCCGCGCCGTTTGTTCAGTTTCAACCTGAGCCAGAAGGACGTCGGCCAGACCCGCTCCGACGACAACCTCAGCGTCACCCTGCTGAAACTTGCAAAGAACTACGCCGAAGTCGAATTCAGCAACAACCTGCCACTGGCCCCCGAGGTCGAAGGCGCTCAACTCAACCCGCTGATCGTTCAGGCCCGCGACACCACCGGGCAGTACCTGGTGCGCGCCGGCTCGATCAACGAGAGCCCGGCACAAGTAAGCTTCTACGAGAAACAACTGGCGCACCTGCAACAACAGAAAACCTGGAGCGAGGCGCTGGAAAAGCAGCTGGAGGACGAACAGCACGCCTTCGAGCAGCAGCACCCGCGCCGCTACAACAAGGTCTACTTCAACGGCCCTGTCGATACCCTGGAAGTCAGCGTGCTGGATTTCTCATCGGCGACCGTGACCCGCAAGGCGCTGGATCTGCCAGTGCGCACCTTCAGTCAGCACACCACGGACAAAGCCATCCAGCCGCTGGACCCGGCGGTGGTGGTCTATGACGATCTGGCACCGAACTGGCTCAAGGGGGCGAGCCTCACCGAGGAAGAACTGAAGGCCGGCATCCGCATCCATCAGTCCGTGGAAGAGCCCAGCGCTGCACGCATCGAGTTCTCCCACCGTCGAACCTTCAACGATGAATTACTCGGCGATGATTTCAGCCCCGGCGAGAGTCCAGTCACGTTTTTCACCGAAAAACGCAGCGGCAAACTCGATGAGCCGATCGAACTGCCGCCCGAGGCGTATCAGGTCGATCCGCTGCAAGCGACCATCACTTACGATTTGAACCTGTTCCCGGAAACCCCGGCGATTGCCGTGGGTTCGATGCCGTTGTTTCTCGCGACCGTGGACAAGAAAACCTATGACGCCAAGTCGCTGCCCAAAGGCCTGGAGATCAAGAACAACACGCTGGTGGTGGACCTGAAACTGTTTCCGGCCAACGCCTGGCGGTTCTTCGTCAAGGACGACAGTGGTAACTACCTGAAACAGACTCTCTCGGTCAGCCACGACGCGAGTGCAGATGGCCCGGCGCTGTTCGGCGTGCATTACTTCTATGGCCGTCCAACGCACGTGGAGACCTATCAGCGAACCGACCTCAATACCGTGCAATACGGCTTTGAGGTCAAGCTTGAAAAGGCGCAGCAGCCCGATACCGCGCCGTGATTGCGCCTGTTAATGGTCGAACACGCCGACCGAACGCCCACGCCCGCCGTTGATCTGGCGCAGCTGCGCCTGCAGGTGCAGGCTCCAGATCTGCGGATCGTCGGCCAGTTCATAGCCATGCATCGTCAGGCTTTCAACAATGGTGTCGAGAATCGACTCGGCGGCGACCGGCCCGTGGAACGGGCCCTGAGCCTTGATGGCGGAAGGTTGTTCGCCGGCCATACCGGCGGCGAAGAGCAGAGTCCACATGCCGTTATCGCCGGCCAGTGGTTTGATGGCGCATTCGATACGGGTCACAAGACCCAGGCATTGACGGGTGAGGCAGAGGTTGCGCGACATGGCGGCGACCCTCGGTAAAGCCGGTATTCAGCCTTCACGCGAAGGCTGTTTCGATCCAGTGATACTGTCGATGTCCTTGAGCTGAGAATAGAAGAAAAGTCTGCCACGCAAGCCGGATAGAACCAGAAGGCGCCGAATGGTCATTGTGTGAATGTTGACGTCAGAGTAGTGGCACTTTTCTCGAAGATCGACACAAAACGAATGTAGGAGTGAGCCTGCTCGCGATAGCGGTGTGTCAGGCAACTGAGTAGTCGACTGAAAAGACGCTATCGCGAGCAGGCTCACTCCTACAGTTTTGACCGGATTAAGGCTTAAGCGGGTTTGGCTTCAGTCAACGCCTCCTGCGCCAGCTCCTTCTCGGCCTCCTTCAGGTCTTCTTCGCTGATCATTTCGGCAATCACCCGCAGACGCTCGACCACTCGCGCGTTGACGCTGCCCTCCGGGAACTGGCCTTCGGCATCCGGCTCACCGGCCGGCTCGCCCACCAACAGGCTCAATGCCTCATCGGCCTGACGCACCGCGTACACGTGAAACTGCCCGGCACGCACCGCCGCCAGCACCTTCTCGTCGAGCATCAGCGTGGCGACGTTGGCCTGCGGAATGATCGCGCCCTGCTCGCCGGTCAGCCCGCGTGCTTCGCAGAGGCGGAAGAAGCCTTCGATCTTCTCGTTGACCCCGCCGACCGCCTGCACTTCACCGAACTGGTTGATCGAACCGGTGATCGCAAAGCACTGCTTGAGCGGAGTTTTCGACAGCGCCGAAATCAGCGTGCAGGCCTCGCCCAGCGACGCACTGTCGCCATCGACGTAACCGTAGGATTGCTCCAGCGCGATGCTCGCGGAAATCGCCAGCGGGAATTCCTGGGCGTAACGGCTGCCCAGATACCCGGTGAGGATCATCACGCCTTTGGAGTGAATCGGCTGACCGAGGTTGACCTCACGCTCGATGTCGACGATGCCGCTACCGCCCGGGTACACCGTGGCGGAAATCCGCGCCGGCACACCGAACGCCGAATCACCGACTTCGAGCACAGTCAGGCCGTTGCACTTGCCGACCGCCGCACCGTCGGTGTCGATCAGGATGATCCCGGCGAGCATGTCGTCGAGAATCCGCGCCGATACGCGGCCAGTCCGAGTGGCCTTGGCTTTCAGCGCGCGTTCGATGTGCCCCGCGTCGGTCATTTCATCGCCGGCCAGATGCCGGATGAAATCCGCTTCACTGACCAGTTGGAACAAATCACCGATACGCGCCGACAAACGCCCCTGATGCTCGGCCAGGCGTGCGCTGTAGGTCGCCAGACGCGCCACCGCATCAGCGGTCAGCGGTGCCATGCCTTCTTCCGAGGTACGGGTTTTCAGCAACTGGGCGAACTGCTCCAGGCTTTCGTCGACCATCGGGATGTCTTCGTCGAAGTCGACCAGCACGCGGAACATCTCCTGGAAGTCCGGATCGAGGTCTTGTAGCGTGTAATACAGCTGCCGCGCACCGATAATTACCACTTTGACCTGCAGCGGAATGTGCTGCGGGTTGAGGGTCACGGTGGCGAAACGGCCCATCTCGCCCAGCGGTGATTCCATTTTCAGTTTGCGCGATTGCAGGGCGCGCTTGAGCGCGTCCCACACGAACGGCTCACTGAGCATTTTTTCCGCTTCAAGAATCAGGAAGCCGCCATTGGCACGGTGCAACGCACCCGGGCGCAACTGGCGATAGGTGGTGTAGAGCGCGCCTTGATCGGTGGTGTACTCAATGCGACCGAACAGGTTTTCGTAAGTCGGGTGCGGCTCGAACACCACCGGCGCACCGCCACTCACCGGGTGGCCAACCACCAGGCTCGGCGCGTATTGCTCTTCCAGCAGCTTGCGCGCCACAGCGTCGGTCTTGCTGTCGTCGACCAGTTGCTCGACCACGGTCTTCAGCAGGTACACCTGCATCGCTTGCAAGTAACCGCAGACCGCGGCGTTCTCCGCGTACTTCTCGGACAGCGGCGACAGCAGCGGCTGCAAGGCCAGGGTGATGGTTTCTTCGTTGAGCTGACGCAACTGATTGTTCGACTCGCGCTTCCACTGCGGCAGGCTGGCGAGTTCTTCGTTCAGCCGCTCTTCGAGACCGGAAATATCCTCGTGGAAACGCTCGCGTTCGGCTTCCGGCAATTGCGAAAACTCGGCCTCGTCCAGCGCCTTGCCTTCGAGCATCGGGGTGAAGGCAATGTTGCTGCTGTCGCGGTACAAGGCGACGTCTTTTTCCAGCGCCAGACGTTCGATGACGTCCAGCGCCTTGTCGTAGCGCTGGTTGAAGGCGCGGTCGATGGCGCTTTTTTTCTGCTGGTAGGACGGGTGCTCGAACACCGCCGGGAACGTCGCCAGCAGGTTATCGATCAAGCCGTTGATGTCGCCGATGAACGCGCCGGCCGTGCCCGAAGGCAGTTCCAGTGCGCGGGGTTCGCGCGGCTCATCGAAGTTGTTGACGTAGACCCAGTCCGCCGGGGTCTGCAGGCGTTTGCCTTCGGCCTTCAGGTAGCGTTTGACGAACGAGAAGCGGCCGGTGCCGGGTTCGCCCATGACAAAGACGTTGTAACCGGGGCGTGGCATGGCCACACCGAACTGCAAGGCTTCGACCGCACGTTCCTGGCCAAGCACACCGCGAAAGGGCTCCAGATCATTGGTGGTAGTGAAGCTGAACTGTTCAGCGGAAAACGGACGGGTCAGCGCTTCGGGCGCTAGACGCAAGCTGGCAGCAACAGGATCAGGCATCGGGCTTCCTTAACAATCAGGCGGGGCAGATAGCGGCATTCTGGCGCTGCCCGTACCCCACTGGCAAGGCGCGCCATGTGACAAAGCATAGACAAGCGCCCTGCCGCACGGCCGGCCCCCTGAAACCGGGGATTTCAACGAATATTCAGCAAAAAATCACGGAACCACGGGAACGTGCCTAAACTCCAAACTGCGCGGCTGGAACTAATAACCGGCCCACTGGCTTCAAAAGGGTCTGTCTAGGCAGCACCTGGGGGGCCAGAACCCTGTCCATTGGTATGCACACAAAGAGAACAAAGCTATGAAACGGATTCTTCTCGGTACTCTCTTCACCGTTGTATCTCTCAATGCCATGGCTCAAGCGCCAGGCGGTCCGGATTGCGGTTGGGGCAACATGCTGTTCGAAGGTCAGCGTGGCACCCCGGCACACTTCCTGGCATCCACCACCAACGGCACTTCCGGTAACGCAACGTTCGGTATGACTTCCGGCACCAACGGTTGCTCGACCAACGCGGCGCTGACTTACGGCGGTAAATCCTGGTTCGCCATGAATGGCATGATGAACGAGCTCTCCGAAGACATGGCAAAAGGCAACGGCGAAGCGCTGACGACCTATGCCGTGGTACTGGGCGTGGCGCCGGAAGACCGTGCGCACTTCGCCGCTGTCACTCACGAGCACTTCCAGCAGATCTTCAGCAAGGCTGACGTGACCGCCGAAGACGTGCATACCAACACCCTGGCTGTACTGAAATCAGACCCTCGTCTGGCCAAGTACGCCACTCAGGCTTAAGCTCGACCCCCGGCCCGCTTCTTTCGGGAAGCGGGTTTTGTTTTGAGTGCAATCACTCGAATGTGATGCTGGACAGGGGAGTGATTGCAGCCCGATCCGGGCTTTATTTTCTTTCGACTTAAGTTGCCACCTATGCTCAAACGCCTTGCCTGGCTGGCGCTCTGTGTCTGCGCCCCGCTGTCCGCCACGCCTCACGTCGACCCTCAACGTTTGCAGCAACTGGCCAACGATCGCTTCTGGATTTCCCTCGGCCACTACGAAACCGCCAAGCTCGGTGGCTGGCGCAGCTATGTCAGCGACAAGAAGTTCTTCCTCGCCCCCGACGGCAACGAACACCCCGACCATGAACTGACCGCCACCGTACAAGCGCTGTACGCCCCGGCCAGTCTCGGCGAGCAACACGCGCAGTGCGTCTACCCCGCGCGCACGCGCTGGCTGAAAGCGCAGCTCAACCTCAGCGACCTGCCCGCCCCCGATTGCGTCGAATTCAAAAAGTGGTTCAAGGACGTCTCGCCGCACAGCGCAGTGATGATCTTCCCTGCGGCGTACCTCAACAGCCCGTCATCGATGTTCGGCCACACCCTGCTGCGCATCGACCAGGCTGACGTACAGGCCGACAAGACCTCGTTGCTCAGTTACGCGATCAACTTCGGCGCCTACATCGAAGGCTCCGACAACAGCATCCTCTACGCCTGGAAAGGCTTGATGGGCGGCTACCCGGGGCTGTTCGCGCTGGTGCCCTATCAGGAAAAACTCTCCGAGTACCGCAGCCTGGAAAACCGCGACCTGTGGGAATACCGGCTGAACCTGACGCAAGCAGAAACCGCACGCATGGTCGAGCATGTGTGGGAGTTGAAGCAGATCCAGTTCGACTACTTCTTCTTCGACGAAAACTGCTCGTATCGCCTGCTCGAATTGCTGCAAGTGGCGCGTCCGAGCCTGCGCCTGACTGAACAATTCCCGCTGACCGCCATTCCCACCGACACGGTCAAAGCGGTGAAAGAAGCCGGGCTGGTGGAAAGCATCGAATATCGCCCGTCCCGCGAGCGTGAACTGCTCAGCCGCGCCGAGCCGTTGAGCAGCGACGAACAGCAATGGGTGCTGAAAGTCAGCGCCGATCAGCAGGTGTTGCAGGATCCGACCTTCAAGGCCCTGCCCCGGGATCGCCAAGCGCTGATCATCGATGCTGCGTATCGCCTGGAACGCTACCGTGCCAACGGTCAGGAGCGTGATCCGCAACGGGCGCAACGCAGTTTCGAACTGCTGCGGGCGATCAACAAGAACCCGGCGCCGGAGCTGCAGATTCCACGACCGGGCCTGCCGGAAGACGGCCACGAATCGCGCACCTGGCAGGCCGGCGTCGGCACCCGGGGTGATCGCGCGTTCGGCGAGTACGGCTTGCGCATGGCTTACCACGACCTCAACGACAACGCCGAAAGCTTCCCCCTCGGCGCGCAGATCGAAATCCTGCAGATGAAGCTGCGCCAGTACGAAGGCAACCAGTGGCAGTTCCAGCAACTGGACCTGGCGACCATCCGTTCGCTGACCCCACGCAATGAGCTGCTGCAGCCACTGTCATGGCAAGTCACCGGAGGCCTTGAGCGTGTGCCGGGCAAACACGATGACGAAACCCTGGTCAGCCACGTCAACGGTGGCGGTGGCGGCACCTGGCAACTGGGCGAAGACACGCTCGGCTTTGCCCTCGGCACCGTGCGCATCGAGCACAACAATGACTTCGCCGGGTTCGTCACTCCGGCCGGCGGTTTCAACACCGGCGTGCTGTGGAAAAACCCGCTGGGCAATCTCAGCGTCGAGGCCAAGGGCGATTACTTCACCAACGGCGAAGTACGCCGCAGCCTGAGCCTGAACCAGCAGTGGGAGCTGTCGCGCAATCTGGGTTTGCGCCTGAGTGCGCAGCGTGAGTTCAGTCATGTGGCGACCCCGGAAACCGAGGTAATGCTCGAAGTGAAGTGGTATCACTACTGATCTGCAGCCCAATCAGTAACCCTTGTGGGAGCGGGCTTGCTCGCGAAGGCGTCGTGTCAGGCGATTCAAATGTTGCCTGACACACCGCTTTCGCGAGCAAGCCCGCTCCCACAGGGGTCTCCGGTGTTCAACGAATTACTTACATGTCTTTCACCAACGTCCGACGATTCCGCTTCTAGACTTTCCCTATCAGCCGGGATTCGGCGCGGGAGAGTGCAATGTGGCGGTGTGCGGGACTGTTGGGTGTTTTGCTGTTGCTCGGGGGTTGCCAGACCACCCATGAAGACTTGGTCGCCAAAGGTTATCCACCGGCCTTCGCCGACGGTTTCGATGACGGCTGCGTCAGCGGGCGGCAAGCGGCCGGCTCGATCAGTGGCGAGTTTCGCAAGAATGTGCCGCGCTATCTCAAGGACAAGCAATACGCAGAAGGCTGGACCGACGGTTTCCGCCAGTGTCAGGCGATGCTGGAGAACAAGGATCGTGAAGAGTATCGCAATGAACACTGGGACGAACGCGAGCGCGCCTGGCAGCAGCAGAAAGATCAGGACGCCGGACGGGCTTATCGCTCGCAATAGGTCGCTTCCAGACATCCAGTGAAACCAAACGTCGGCGACTATGGACCAATTCCTATCACAGGAGGACACCATGAGCCGCGCTTTCGTCAACGAAGACAACGCCGCCGCGCAAGCCGATCAGCCCGTTGAACGGCAGGTCAGCGCGCAGCCCAATTACGTCACACCCCAGGGATTGGCGCAGTTGCAGGCCAAAGTCGCCGACCTGCAAAGCCTGCACGCCGAGCAGTCGGCCAAGGGCGAACAGGCCGACAAACAGCGCCTGGCCGATCTGGAACGGGATCTGCGCTATTTCAATCAGCGCCTGGACAGCGCGCAGGTCGCAGCCGCCGCGACCTCCACCGACAAGGTGCAGATCGGCAGCTGGGTAACCTACGCCGACGAACACAGCACCGAACGCCGGGTGCAACTGGTTGGCGAGGATCAGGCTGACGCCAGTCAGGGCCTGATCAACTGGGGCTCGCCGCTGGGCCGGGCACTGCTAGGGACCCGGCTCAATGACGAAGTGCTGTGGCAACGCCCCGCCGGCGATCAGATGATTGAAGTGATTCGCATCGAACCGGCTTAAACCACACCCTGAGCGAGCATCGCATCAGCGACTTTGACGAAGCCGGCGATGTTCGCACCTTTGACGTAGTTGATCCGTCCGTTCTCCTCGCCGTAATACACGCAGGCGTGATGGATCGACTGCATGATCGCGTGTAGCTTGCTGTCCACCTCACCCGCCGTCCACAGCAGGCGCATGGCGTTCTGCGACATCTCCAGACCGCTCACCGCCACCCCGCCGGCGTTGGAAGCCTTGCCCGGGGCGAACAAAATGCCCGCCTCGATGAAGATATCCACGGCCGCAAGCGTGGTCGGCATGTTCGCGCCTTCAGCCACGCACACACAGCCGTTGCGCAGCAGGGTGCGGGCGGCTTCGGCGTCGAGTTCGTTCTGCGTGGCGCACGGCAGCGCGATGTCGCACGGCAACGACCATGGCAGTTGTCCGGCGCGGAACTCCAGGCCAAACGCAGCCGCCAGCTCGCTGATGCGTCCGCGTTTGACGTTCTTCAATTCCAGCAGCGCCAGCCATAGCTCTTCACTCAGGCCGGACTCGCAGTACAGCGTGCCTTCGGAGTCGGACAACGAAATCACCTTGCCGCCGAGGTCCATGACTTTGCGCGCCGCGTACTGGGCGACGTTGCCAGAACCGGAGATCGCCACGCGCTTGCCTTCGACGGTCTGCTCACGGCGCTTGAGCATTTCCTCGGCGAAATACACGCAACCGAAACCGGTAGCCTCCGGACGAATCAGACTGCCGCCGTAGGTCATGCCCTTGCCGGTCAGAACGCTGGTGAACTGGTTGCTCAGGCGCTTGTACTGGCCGAACAGAAAACCGATTTCCCGCGCACCGACACCGATGTCACCGGCTGGCACATCAACGTCGGCGCCGATGTGGCGGTACAGCTCGCTCATGAAGGCCTGGCAGAAACGCATGACTTCGGCGTCGCTCTTGCCCTTCGGATCGAAGTCCGAACCGCCCTTGCCGCCGCCCATGGGCAACGAGGTCAGGGAGTTCTTGAAGGTCTGCTCAAACGCCAGAAACTTCAGCACACCCATGTTCACCGAAGGATGGAAGCGCAAGCCGCCCTTGTACGGGCCGATCGCGCTGTTCATCTGGATACGGAAACCGCGATTGACCTGAACCTTGCCCTGATCGTCGACCCACGACACGCGAAACACCACCGCCCGCTCCGGCTCGCAGATGCGTTCCAGAATCCCCGAGGTCAGGTAATGCGGATTGGCTTCGAGAAACGGCCACAGACTGCGCAGGACTTCTTCGACGGCCTGGTGGAATTCGGGCTGATCCGGGTCGCGTTTTTTCAGCCGGGCGAGGAAGGATTCGACGGATTCGATCATGGGAAAAGTCTCGGCAAATTTATTGTCGTTGGAAGCGATTGAGCCGGACTGTAACAAACGAATTGCGCACAGGAACAGAGCAAAATGTCGCACTTATGAAATTAAATGGTGCACAGGATATAAATCAGGGGGGGGTTTTTGGTGTGCTTTGCACCTGAATGGTGAGATCAGATTCAAGTTATGCACCAACAGTTGCACCGCTATCGCGAGCAGGCTCACTCCTACAGGGGAACGCATTTCAAATGTAGGAGTGAGCCTGCTCGCGATAGCCGCGCCTCGGCCTCACTGAAAAACCCAGGCAAAAAAAAACGGAGCCCGGGGGCTCCGCTTTCTCATGCAACCAACCCGAATCAGGCCAGTTTCTTGTGGCGTACCCGGTGTGGCTGGGCAGCCGCTTCGCCGAGGCGTTTTTTGCGGTCGGCTTCGTACTCGGTGTAGTTACCTTCGAAGAACACTGCTTGCGAGTCGTCTTCGTACGCCAGGATGTGGGTCGCGACGCGATCCAGGAACCAGCGATCGTGAGAGATCACAATGGCGGCGCCAGGGAAGTCCAGCAGGGCTTCTTCCAGCGAACGCAGGGTTTCAACGTCGAGGTCGTTGGACGGTTCGTCGAGCAGCAGGACGTTGCCGCCCTCTTTCAGGGTCAGCGCCAGGTGCAGACGACCGCGCTCACCACCGGACAGGTCCTTGACGAACTTCTGCTGATCGCCGCCCTTGAAGTTGAAGCGACCGACGTAAGTACGCGACGGGATCTCGTAGTTGCCGATGCGGATCTGGTCCGAACCGTCGGAGATCTGCTGGAACACGGTCTTGCTGCCGTCGAGGTCTTCGCGGCTCTGGTCAACGCAGGCCAGTTGCACGGTTTCGCCGACTTCGATGCTGCCGGAATCCGGAGTTTCCTTGCCCATCAGCATGCGGAACAGGGTCGACTTACCGGCACCGTTACCGCCGATCACGCCGACGATCGCGCCTTTTGGCATGGAGAACGACAGGTTGTCGATCAGCACGCGGTCGCCGTAGCCCTTGGTGACGTTCTTGAATTCGATGACCTTGTCGCCCAGGCGAGGACCGGCCGGGATGTAGATCTCGTTGGTTTCCGAACGTTTCTGGAATTCCTGCGACTGCATTTCTTCGAAACGCTGCAGACGTGCCTTGGATTTGGACTGGCGGGCCTTGGCGCCTTTGCGCACCCACTCCAGTTCTTCCTTCATGGCTTTTTCGTGAGCCGACTGCTGCTTGGATTCGGCCGCCAGACGATCGGACTTGGCTTCGAGCCAACCCGAGTAGTTGCCCTCGTAAGGAATGCCCGCGCCGCGGTCGAGTTCCAGAATCCAGCCCGCAACGTTGTCGAGGAAGTAACGGTCGTGCGTGATCGCGACCACGGTGCCCGGGAAGTCGTGCAGGAAGTGCTCCAGCCACGCCACGGAGTCAGCGTCCAAGTGGTTGGTCGGTTCGTCGAGCAGCAGCATGTCCGGAGCGGACAGCAGCAGACGGCACAGGGCCACACGACGTTTTTCACCACCGGAGAGGAATTCAACCTTGGCGTCCCACGCCGGCAGACGCAGGGCGTCGGCGGCGACTTCCAGCTGGCGGTCCAGGTTGTGGCCGTCGCTGGCTTGCAGGATCGCTTCGAGTTTGGCTTGCTCGGCAGCCAGTTTGTCGAAGTCGGCATCTTCTTCAGCGTAAGCCGCGTAGACCTCGTCCAGGCGGGCCTGGGCGTTCTTGATCACGCTGACCGCTTCCTCGACCACTTCACGCACGGTCTTGGTCGGATCCAGTTGCGGCTCTTGCGGCAGATAACCGATGTTCAGGTCCGGCATCGGACGGGCTTCGCCCTCGAACTCGGTGTCGACGCCAGCCATGATTTTCAACAGCGTGGACTTACCCGAACCGTTGAGGCCGAGTACGCCGATCTTGGCGCCGGGGAAGAACGACAACGAAATGTTTTTCAGGATTTCCCGCTTCGGCGGAACAACTTTGCCCAGCCGATGCATGGTGAATACGTATTGAGCCATGGAGAACCTTGGGTCAGTGACAGATGAATGATTGGAGCGCAGGCGATGCCCGGCCAGACCATGCGCGTCGTTCACTTAATGGTGATCAATGCGTGCGCGCTGAAAAAAGTCTGATTCTAGGAGCTGGAACGCTCCCGCGTAACCGGCAAAGCTACCTTAATGACGGAAGGCAGTCCAGCCGAGTGGGGCTGGCACTTCGCCACAACTCAAGGCATGCTAGCCGCCCTTCGGGCGTCCGGCTTATAGTGCACGTCGCGCCAGTCCAGCCAAACCGCAGGATTTCAGCTTGTCCAATGTCTCTCCGCCAGCCTCTGTGAGCAGCACCCAACCGGCGCCCGGCTCGCCCCTGCGCGGAACATTGAAGGGCGCACTGGCGACACTCGTGCTTTTGTTGCTGGCATTGCTGTTCTGGCAACTGCTCGACCAACTGCGCGAGACCCAGAAAAACCAGCGCCAGTACACCATCGATTACACCGCCGACCTCGCCTCGCAGGTCAGCCTGAACATGTCGCTGAATGCGCAAATCGCCCTCAACCTGCTACCGATCGTCGAACAGCCGCAGTCGTCCGACGAACAGCAGGCGCTGTTGCACAAGCTCCAGCAATCGCTGCCAGACCTGCGCAGCCTGGCCCTGCTCAGCCCTTCCGGCAAAATCATCAGCGACAGTGCCGGCGACAGCCACGACGCCGACTACCTCAGCGAACTGGTGCGCCGCAGCCGCGCCCAGGCGCATTACTTCAGCAACGCCGACGACGGTTCGGTGGTGCATCTGTTATTGCATCAGGCCAGCGGCAACACACGCGGCTACTGGGCGCTGCGCCTGACCCCGACGTTCTTCGACTCACTGACCAAACAGGGCGAAACCGGCATCCGTCCGTTGTGGCTGGTGGAAAACCGCCTCAACCATCAGATCATCAGCCGCGACGAAGCACTGTCTTCGGCCCGGCCCGGCGTGCTGAGCCCGGACGACATGACCAACACCGTACTGACTGTGCCACTGAGCAGCAGCGACTGGCAGTTGCGCGGGCTGTTCGATCGCCAGCGCGTGCTCGAAGAACTGCTGCCGGCGTTCATTGGTAAATGTCTGTTGGGCCTGGCGTTCTCGATGTTGCCGGTGATCGCCCTGCTCAACATGCGCCGGCGCCAGCGCCAGTTGCATGAAGGCCGCCGACGTTATCAGGACATCTTCGAAGGCACCGGCGTCGCCCTGTGCGTGCTGGATCTGTCGGGCCTCAAGCAACTGTTCGACAAGGCGCAGATCCAGACCAGCGACCAGCTCAAGGCCTGGCTCGACCAGCCGGCCCAGCGCCAGCAACTGCTGCAAGAGCTGCGTGTCACCGAGGTCAATCAGGTGGCGCTGCAACTGCTCAACGTCAATTCCTGCGAGCACACCTGGCAACTGCTGATCGACGGTCATCCGCACCACCAGTGCGCCATCGGCAATCAGGTGCTCGACGCAGTCCTGCAGCAGCAAAAGCAGCTGGAACTGGAAATCAAACTGCCGGACATCAATGGGCGCGACCAGCACCTGTGGATGGTGCTGCGCCTGCCGCAGGAACAGCACGACTATAAAGCGGTGATCCTCAGCATCAGCGACATCACCAGCCGCAAGCTGATCGAACTGTCGCTGCTGGAGCGCGAAGGTTTCTGGTCGGACGTGGTGCGCACCGTGCCGGATCACCTGTACGTACAGGACGTGATCAGCCAGCGGATGATCTTCAGCAACCACCACCTCGGCCAGACCCTCGGTTACAACCGCACCGAGCTGCACCAGATGGGCGAGTATTTCTGGGAAATCCTCCTGCACCCGGAAGACGCCGACTATTACCACCGTTCGCGGCAGATGCAGCGGCACGCCGGCTACAGCCAGTTGCTGCAATGCCAGTTGCGCTTTCGCCATCGCGACGGCAAGTGGCGGCGCTTCGACATCCGTGAGCAGGCGCTGGCCCGGGACAAGCACGATCAGGTCACGCGAATCATTGGTGTGGCCAAGGACATCACCGAGCAGATCGAGGCCAGCGAATCGCTGCGTGACAGCGAGCAACGCTACCGGATGCTCGCCGAAAGCATCAGCGACGTGATTTTTTCCACCGACAGCAAACTGTCGCTGAACTACGTCAGTCCGTCGGTGCAGGCGGTATTGGGTTACAACGCCGAGTGGATTTTCCAGAACGGCTGGCAATCGACCATTGCCAACCCGCAGCAACTGAGCGGCATCTACACCCTGATGGACCGGGTCAGCAAAGCGCTCGACAAGCCTGAGCAGCTGACGCAGCTGCGAAGCCAGGTGCAGACCCAGATGTTCCTGTTCGACTGCCTGCGTGCCGACGGTCGCAAGATTCCGATCGAGCTGCGTCTGGTGCTGGTGTGGGACGAACACGGTGCGTTCGAAGGCGTGCTCGGCGTCGGTCGCGACATCAGTCAGCAGCGCCGCGCGGAGAAAGACTTGCGCATGGCCGCGACGGTTTTCGAGCACTCGACCTCGGCGATCCTGATCACCGACCCGGCCGGCTACATCGTGCAGGCCAACGAGGCGTTCAGCCGGGTCAGCGGTTACGCGGTGGCCGAAGTCCTCGACCAGTTGCCGAACATGCTCACCGTCGACGAACAGCAGGACGCGCACCTGCGCTACGTGCTCAAGCAACTGCATCAGCACAGCACCTGGGAAGGCGAAGTCTGGCTCAAGCGGCGCAATGGCGAGCATTACCCGGCGTGGGTCGGCATTACCGCAGTGCTCGACGATGAAGGCGACCTGGCCAGTTACGTGTGCTTCTTCAGCGACATCAGCGAGCGCAAGGCCAGCGAGCAGCGGATTCACCGCCTCGCCTACTACGACGCCCTGACCCACCTGCCCAACCGCACGCTGTTCCAGGATCGCCTGCACACCGCGCTGCAATCGGCCGAGCGGCAGAAGTCGTGGGTGGTGCTGATGTTCCTCGACCTCGACCGTTTCAAACCGATCAACGACTCACTCGGCCACGCCGCCGGCGACCGCATGCTCAAGGACATGGCCACGCGCCTGCTGGCCTGCGTCGACGATGACGACACTGTGGCGCGCATGGGCGGCGACGAATTCACTCTGCTCCTGCAACACCGCTCCAGCCGCGAGATGGCACTGAACCGAGCGATTCACGTCGCCGAGCAGATTCTCGCCAGTCTGGTGAAACCGTTCGTGCTCGAAAGCCGCGAGTTCTTCGTCACCGCCAGTATCGGCATCGCCCTGAGCCCGCAGGACGGCAACGAACTCAGCCAGTTGATGAAAAACGCCGACACCGCGATGTACCACGCCAAGGAGCGTGGCAAGAACAACTTCCAGTTCTATCAGGCCGACATGAACGCCAGTGCGCTGGAGCGTCTGGAGCTGGAAAGCGACTTGCGCCACGCCCTGGAGCAGAACGAATTCGTCCTGTATTACCAGCCGCAATTCAGTGGCGACGGCAAACGCCTGACCGGTGCCGAAGCCCTGCTGCGCTGGCGTCATCCACGTCGCGGGCTGGTGCCGCCAGGGGATTTCATTCCGGTGCTGGAAGAGCTCGGTCTGGTGGTCGACGTTGGCGACTGGGTGATCGGCGAAGCCTGCCGTCAGCTCAAGACCTGGCACCAGAACCGCGTGCGCGTACCGAAGGTGTCGGTGAACATTTCGGCGCGGCAGTTCTCCGATGGCCAACTCGGCACGCGCATCGCCACCATTCTCAGGGAAACCGGTCTGCCGCCGGCGTGCCTGGAACTGGAGCTGACTGAAAGTATCCTGATGCGCGAAGTCAGCGAGGCGATGCAGATTCTCGCCGGGCTGAAGAACCTCGGCCTGAGCATCGCGGTCGACGACTTCGGCACCGGTTACTCGTCGCTGAACTACCTCAAGCAATTCCCGATCGACGTGCTGAAGATCGACCGCACCTTCGTCGACGGCCTGCCGTCCGGCGAGCAGGACGCGCAGATCGCCCGCGCGATCATCGCCATGGCCCACAGCCTGAACCTGGCGGTGATCGCCGAGGGCGTGGAAACCCATGAGCAACTGGACTTCCTGCGTGAACACGGTTGCGATGAGGTGCAGGGCTACCTGTTCGGCCGGCCGATGCCGGCCAGCCGGTTCGAAGCGCAGTTCAGCAATGATGCGCTGTTCATGTTTGACTGAAAATCTGTGGCGCATCTATCGCGAGCAGGCTCACTCCTACAAGGGATTGATGTCGGTCACGGTTTTTGTGTACGCCTCAGATAATGTAGGAGTGAGCCTGCTCGCGATGAAGCCGGCGCAATCACCATCTATCTGCGCATGAACGCCACTTGTCTGCGACATGATGTCGTTTCATATGCCATCCAAAACCCATTGAGTTAGAATGCCCCCCTTTTCTGCCCCCCGATCCTTGAGGACCGCCATGTTCAGCCGTGATTTGACTATTGCCAAGTACGACGCCGACCTTTTTGCCGCCATGGAGCAAGAAGCTCAGCGCCAGGAAGAACACATTGAGCTGATCGCTTCTGAAAACTACACCAGCCCAGCGGTGATGGAAGCTCAAGGCTCGGTCCTGACCAACAAATACGCCGAAGGTTACCCAGGCAAGCGCTACTACGGTGGTTGCGAGTACGTCGACGTTGTCGAGCAACTGGCTATCGACCGCGCCAAAGAACTGTTCGGCGCCGATTACGCCAACGTTCAGCCGCACGCCGGTTCGCAAGCCAACGCCGCTGTTTACCTGGCCCTGCTGCAAGGTGGCGACACCATTCTGGGCATGAGCCTGGCCCACGGCGGTCACCTGACCCACGGCGCCAGCGTTTCGTCCTCCGGCAAGCTGTACAACGCCGTGCAGTACGGCATCGACGCCAACGGCCTGATCGACTACGACGAAGTCGAGCGTCTGGCGGTTGAACACAAGCCGAAAATGATCGTGGCCGGTTTCTCTGCCTACTCGCAGATCCTCGACTTCCCGCGCTTCCGTGCAATCGCTGACAAAGTCGGTGCCTACCTGTTCGTCGACATGGCTCACGTAGCCGGTCTGGTCGCCGCTGGCGTCTACCCGAACCCGGTACCTTTCGCTGACGTCGTGACCACCACCACCCACAAGACCCTGCGCGGTCCACGTGGCGGCCTGATCCTGGCTCGCGCCAACGCCGAGATCGAGAAGAAGCTGAACTCCGCAGTATTCCCGGGCGCCCAGGGTGGCCCGCTGGAGCACGTGATCGCCGCTAAAGCGATCTGCTTCAAGGAAGCCCTGCAGCCTGAGTTCAAGGCTTACCAGGAACAAGTGGTGAAGAACGCCCAGGCCATGGCCGAAGTGTTCATCGAGCGCGGTTTCGACGTGGTGTCCGGTGGTACCAAGAACCACCTGTTCCTGCTGTCGCTGATCAAGCAGGACATCTCCGGTAAAGACGCTGACGCCGCTCTGGGCAAAGCGTTCATCACCGTGAACAAGAACTCCGTGCCAAACGATCCACGCTCGCCGTTCGTCACTTCCGGCCTGCGCTTCGGTACTCCGGCTGTGACCACTCGCGGCTTCAAGCAAGCCGAGTGCAAAGAGCTGGCCGGCTGGATCTGCGACATCCTGGCTGACCTGAACAACGAAGCGGTGATCGACGCCGTACGTGAGAAAGTCAAAGCCATCTGCAAGAAACTGCCGGTCTACGGCGCTTAATTGCAACGTTAAATCCGCAGCATGAAAAACCGGCCAGTGATGGCCGGTTTTTTTTCGCCTGCAAAAAAGTTTCCAACCGCAAATGGCTCAAGCACGCGGCATTGCACCCAACTGGTCAGACCGGTCATGCCAATTCGTCATTTTTTACTTGCGAGCTTCTGAAAACAGCGCCTAGACTGCGCCTGCACTGGACATACCGGTAAGACCACAATAATTAAGTCCTGAATCTGATGTGCCCCGCACACGGCAGCCAGGACACCGACCAGGATTCCTCCCATGCTCAGATGGTGCTCGCGTTCAATCTTCCTCCAAGTGGTTCTCGGACTGGTGCTCGGCATCATCTGCGGGCTGACCCTTCCCGAATATTCCGCTCAGCTCAAACCGCTGGGCGACGGTTTCATCAAACTGATCAAGATGCTTATCGGCCTGATTGTGTTCTGCGTGGTGGTCAGCGGCATCAGCGGCGCCGGCGATCTGAAGAAGGTCGGGCGCATCGGCCTCAAGTCGGTGATCTACTTCGAAGTGCTGACCACCATCGCGCTGGTGATCGGTCTGGTATTCGCCTTCAGCACCGGGATCGGCAGCGGCGCGAATATTCATCTGGAGCAGTTGTCCGCCGCCGACATGGGCGATATCGCCGAACGCGGTCAGCATATGCACACCACCACCCAGTTTCTGATGGACCTGATCCCTACCTCGGTGATCGGCGCCTTTGCCGACAACAACATCCTGCAAGTGCTGCTGTTTTCGGTGTTGTTTGGCAGTGCGTTGAATCTGGTAGGCGAAGCAGCTTCCGGGATCTCGCGCCTGATCAACGAACTGAGCCATGTGATCTTCCGGATCATGGGCATGATCGTGCGCCTGGCGCCGATTGGCGTGTTCGGTGCCATCGCTTTCACCACCAGCAAGTACGGCCTCGATTCGCTGCAACACCTGGGCAGCCTGGTCGGCTTGTTCTACCTGACCTGCATGGCCTTCGTCAGTGTGATCCTCGGCCTGGTGATGCGTGCCTCCGGCCTGCGCATGTGGCCACTGCTCAAGTACCTGCGTGAAGAGCTGCTGATCGTCATGGGCACCGCTTCTTCCGACGCCGTGCTGCCGCAGATCATGCGCAAACTCGAACACCTGGGCATTGGCAGCTCGACGGTCGGCCTGGTGATTCCCACCGGCTATTCGTTCAACCTCGACGGCTTTTCGATCTACCTGACCCTGGCCATCGTGTTCATCGCCAACGCCACCGGCACGCCATTGGCAATGACTGATCTGCTGACGATTCTGCTGGTGTCGCTGATCACCTCCAAGGGTGCCCACGGTATTCCCGGTTCGGCGCTGGTGATTCTGGCGGCAACGCTGACCGCGATTCCGGCGATCCCGGTGGTGGGTCTGGTGCTGGTGTTGGCGGTTGACTGGTTCATGGGCATCGGCCGGGCGCTGACCAACCTGATCGGCAACTGCGTCGCTACCGTGGCCATCGCCCGTTGGGAAAAGGACATCGATGTGCAGCGCGCGAACAAGGTGCTCAACGGCGAGCAGGGCTATACCTTTCAGCCGAGAAAACCGCTCGCCCAGGCGGCGGCCAAAGAATTCTGAATGACCGCCGTGCCTGCTCCACCGCAGGCACGGCACAGGGAGCCAATACGTGATTACAACATCAACCGTCGTCAACTCAGTGGTAGAGAAACTTCGGGCCGCACTGGCCCGTGGTCAGTGGCGCTCCGGCGACATGCTGCCGGGCCAGCGCGAACTGGCCGAACAACTGGGCATCAGTCGCCCGAGCCTGCGCGAAGCGGTGATCGTCCTGGAAACCCTCGGCCTCGTCCGCTCGATGCCGGGCAAGGGCGTGGTGGTGCTCGACGCCCAGCTCAGCGACAGCCAGAGCCATGACAGCGCCGTGGCCGGCGCGAGCCTCGAAGACGTGCTGCAACTGCGCTACACCCTTGAGCCGTTCATCGTCGGTCTGGTTGCACAGTCGATCAGCAGCAAGGAAGTCGGGCAACTGCGCCTGACCCTGATGGACATGCGCGAAGCTCTTGAAGCGGGCGACAGTGAAGCCGGGGTCAGCGCCTACATCGCCTTTCACGAAGAGCTGTTCACCCTGACCTCGAACCCGATCTTCCAGAGTGTGGTGCAGCAAACCAGCAACGCCCTCAAGCAAAGCGCCGAGGTGCTGCGCAATTCGCCTGAGCACCTGGCCGAGCGCCTGGAAGAAAACGAAGCGGTGGTGCGCGCGATCCGCAGCAAGAACAGCGCCCAGGCCAGCGCCGAAATGCGTCGGCACATTCTGCGCGAAGGCCAGCGGATGGGCATCGAATTGAATATTCCGGAAGACAACTTGAGCCACTGAATTTACTCACTCTGGAGACCGGCCATGAACAGCCTCGCCACGTCGTCGCACAATCGCCAGATGTCGACGGCCCTGCCCTTCTCCCGCCTGCACGCGCCGGTGGATGATCTGTATCCCCGGCTGTTCGATGCGATTCTCGAACAACGTCTTGATGCTGCCAGCCGCTTCACCGAAGACAGCCTCAAGCAAATGTTCGGCGTCAGCCGCGCGGACGTGCGTCGGGTGTTGACGCAGTTGTCCCATGAGCAAGTGATTGTGTTGCGCTCCAATCATCGGCCGCGGGTGGCTGCGCCCGATACAGAGCAGACGCGGCAGACCCTGCACGCACGACGCTTGACCGAGAACACGTTAGTGCGACTGGCGTGTCAGCACGCGCAACCTGATGACTTGAAACGCCTGCGCGCATTGATCGAACGCGAGCGCCAGGCTGTGGATAAAAATCGACGCGCTGCGGCAATTCGCCTGTCCGGGGAGTTTCATCTGCAGTTGGCGAAGATGGCCGGAAATGCACCGTTGGCGCATTTTCTTGGCAGCCTGGTACCGCTGACATCATTGGTAATTGCGCGAAGTGAGTGCCAAACGCACAGCTGTTGCGCATGGCACGAGCATTTGGCGTTGGTAGAGGCGGTGGAACGAGGCGATGCTTCAAGGGCCGGGATGCTGATGAATCGGCATCTGGATCATCTTGAGCAAACACTGCTGGGTTCAGAGCCTGGATATTGTGTTGTTGGTTAGATCGCCTTCGCGAGCAAGCCCGCTCCCACAGTAGACTGCATTCCTCCTGACAGGATGCGGTCTGCTGTGGGAGCGGGCTTGCTCGCGAAGAGGCCCTTCCAGCCGCCACAAATTCAGTTTTGCTGTGCAGCCACCCGAGCAAACCCCGCCCGAATTTTCTCTTCCGGCAGATCATCGGCAATAAACACAATCACACTTTCCCGCACTTCACCCTCGGCCCATTCGGTATCCCAGTCGAAACCGTAAAGTTTCAACACGCCCTGAAACACCAGCCGCCGATCCTCCCCGGCAATGCTCAGCACACCCTTGTAACGCAGCAATTGCTTGCCATGCTCTTCGAGCAGCTCATTCATGAACTCGCTGAGTTGATCGATATCCAGCGGCTGCTCAGTGCGCAGCACCAGGCTGGAGATACGGTCGATCGAGGGCGCCTTGCTCACCGGACGCAGGCTCATCCCGCCGCCCAAGTCGGCGTTGAGATTGAAGCCACGCACGTCGAGCAGTTCCGCCAGATCGATGTTGCCATGCTCGACTACCCGGATCGGCGCACGGCGGTTGATCCGCGTCAGGCGTTCACTCAGCGCGGTGAACGTCGCCTCGTCCACCAGGTCGGTCTTGCTCACCAGCAGGCGGTCGGCGAAACCGATCTGCGCCTGGGCGATGGTCTGGGTCAGGTGCAGGTCGGCGTGGGCGGCGTCGACCAAGGTGATGATGCCGTCGAGCAGATAGCGCTCGCGCAGTTCTTCATCGATGAAAAAGGTCTGCGCCACCGGGGCCGGATCGGCCAGCCCGGTGCACTCGATCACCAGCCGGTCGAAAGCGATTTCGCCGCTGTCCAGGCGCTCGAGCAGCAGGTACAGGGCCTTGGTCAGATCGGTGTGAATGGTGCAGCAGACGCAGCCGTTGGCCAGGGTCATGACTTGCACCGGCTCGTCGCCGAGCAACTGGGTGTCGATGCCGGCATCGCTGAATTCGTTTTCGATCACGGCGATTTTCAGGCCGTGCTCGGCCTTGAGCAAATGGCGCAGCAAGGTGGTCTTGCCGGCACCGAGGAAACCGCTGAGTACCGTTACGGGTATGGGAGAAGACAAAACACGATCTCCTGAAAGAAACACAAAACAAATGTGGGAGCGGGCTCGCTCGCGAAGGGGTCTTGTCAATCGACATCATTGCTCGATGACATACCGCTTTCGCGAGCAAGCCCGCTCCCACAGGGGGATTACCTCAACCCTCTGGCTGTCAGCTCAACAGCACTTGGGCCCACCCTTGCCACCGTAACGCGCCTCCTGACGTTCGCGAAAGAACATCTCGTAGCTCATCACCGGTTTGTCCGGGTGTTTGGTTTGCATATGCTCGACGTAGGTGTCGTAGTCGGGCATGCCGACCATCAGGCGCGCGGCCTGACCGAGGTATTTACCGAGGCGACTCAGGTCATTGAACATGGTGCAATCCTCTGGTTACGCGTCCGGCAGTGCCTGGAATGGCGATTCTTTATCCGTACGCTCTTTTTTGCCCCAGGCGGCGATGCCGACCTTGAGCGCATAGAACAGGATGCTGAAGACCACGAACAGGAACAGCGCGGTGAGCGTTGCGTTGGTGTAAGCGTTGAAGATCACGTGCTGCATCTGGTCGATGCTCTTGGCCGGCGCGAGGATCTGACCGTTGGCCAGTGCATCGCTGTATTTCTTGGCCAGCGACAGGAAGCCGATCGCCGGGTTGGCGTCGAACAGCTTGATGAAGCCTGCAGTGGTGGTGCAGATCAGCAGCCAGGCCGCTGGCAGCAGAGTGACCCAGATGTAGCGTTGACGCTTCATCTTGATCAGCACCACCGTGCCGAGCATCAGCGCGATACCGGCCAGCATCTGGTTGGAGATACCGAACAGCGGCCACAAGGTGTTGATGCCGCCCAGTGGATCGATCACGCCTTGGTACAGCAACCAGCCCCACATCGCCACACAACCGGCGGTGGCGATCAGGTTGGCGGTCCACGATTCGGTACGTTTCAGCGCCGGCACGAAAGAACCGAGCAGGTCCTGCAGCATGAAGCGCCCGGCACGGGTGCCGGCGTCCACAGCCGTGAGGATGAACAGCGCTTCGAACAGGATCGCGAAGTGGTACCAGAACGCCATGGTGTTTTCACCCGGCAGGACACTGTGCAGGATCTGCGCAATACCGACCGCCAGGGTCGGCGCACCGCCGGCACGGGCCAGGATGGTGGTTTCGCCGATGTCGTGAGCCACGGCTTGCAGCGCCTCAGGCGTGATCGCAAAACCCCAGCTGCTGACCATTTGCGCGACCGATGCCACGTCACCGCCGACCACGGCGGCCGGGCTGTTCATGGCGAAGTACACACCCGGCTCGATCACCGAAGCGGCAACCATGGCCATGATCGCCACGAACGATTCCATCAGCATGCCGCCGTAACCGATGTAACGCGCGTTGGTTTCGTTATCCAGCAGCTTCGGCGTGGTGCCCGAAGCAATCAGTGCGTGGAACCCGGACACCGCACCGCAAGCGATGGTGATGAACAGGAACGGGAACAGACCGCCCTTCCACACAGGACCGGTGCCGTCGACGAACTGGGTCAGCGCCGGCATTTTCAGCTCGGGCATGGTCACCAGAATACCGATCGCCAGGGCGATGATGGTGCCGATCTTGAGGAAGGTGGAGAGGTAGTCACGTGGCGCGAGGATCAGCCACACCGGCAGCACTGCCGCGACAAATCCGTAACCGATCAGCATCCAGGTGATCTGGATACCGGTAAAGCTGAAAGCCTTGGCCCAGACCGGATCGGCGGCAATCTGCCCGCCCAGCCAGATCGAACCGAGCAGCAGCAAGACGCCAATAACCGAGATCTCGCCAATGCGCCCCGGACGGATGTAGCGCATGTAGATGCCCATGAACATCGCGATCGGGATGGTCGCCATCACGGTGAAGATGCCCCACGGGCTCTCGGCCAACGCCTTGACCACGATCAGCGCCAGCACCGCGAGGATGATGATCATGATCAGGAAGCAGCCGAACAGCGCAATGGTGCCGGGCACGCGGCCCATTTCTTCACGCACCATGTCGCCCAGGGAACGGCCGTTGCGCCGGGTGGACATGAACAGGACCATGAAGTCCTGCACCGCACCCGCCAGCACTACCCCGGCAATCAGCCACAGCGTGCCGGGCAGATAGCCCATCTGCGCCGCCAGCACCGGGCCGACCAGAGGGCCTGCGCCGGCAATCGCGGCGAAGTGGTGACCGAAAAGAATGTGTTTGTTGGTTGGTACGTAGTCCAGACCGTCGTTGTTGAGCACGGCGGGGGTGGCCCGACGCGGATCGAGTTGCATCACATTGTTTGCGATGAACAGACTGTAGTAGCGGTACGCAACCAGATAAATGGCCACTGCCGCGACCACGATCCACAAGGCGTTGATCGCCTCTCCTCGGCGCAATGCCACTACGCCCAGGGCGCACGCTCCTACGATTGCCAGCACTAGCCAGGGTAAGTGGCGTAGCAGGCTATTATTATTTTTCATTTTATTATTCCAGCCAGGGTGGACAAGAAAGACAGCCACCCCGAGTTTAGCGCTACTGGCGGCAAAGACCATACCCCGACATTGGTCTAGACGCCTGTCTGCACTGGCACGGTTGAAGAATGCGGGTCTATAGTCAGCGAACCTTTGGAGGATTGCGCCATGAGCGAGCACCCAGCCAACCGTCGTCGCTTCAAACGTATTGCGTTCGATGCCAGCACCGATCTGAGTCAGGGGCAATACATCTGGCCGGTGAAACTGATCGATCTGTCACTCAAGGGGCTGTTGATCGAGCGGCCGGAGCCTTGGCTCGGGGATAAGGAGCATGATTTTCATGTCGACATTCATCTGAGCAAAGACGTCGAGATCAAGATGGATGTACATCTGGCCCATGAAGATCACGGGCAACTGGGATTTGTCTGCCGGCATATCAGCCTGGAATCGATCCAGTGCTTGCGGCGCTTGATCGAGCTGAATCTGGCGGATGAGGCCGAGCTTGAGCGCGAATTGGGCGCCCTGATCGAAATCTAGAACCCACCCAAAAAACAAATGTTGGAATGAACCCTGTGGCGAGGGGATTTATCCCCGATGGACTGCGCAGCAGACCCGTTTCTTCAGGGCCGCTCCGCGCCCCATCGGGGATAAATCCCCTCACCACAGGATTTCATTCATACAAGGGAATTGTGGTTATTCGAAGAGTGCGTCCAGAGCCTGCTCCAGACGAGTCACCGCGATGATCTGCAACCCCGCCGGCGACTCTTTCGGTGCATTGCCCTTGGGCACGATCGCTCGCTTGAAACCATGCTTGGCCGCCTCCTTCAAGCGCTCCTGCCCGCTTGGCACCGGGCGCACCTCGCCCGACAGCCCGACCTCGCCAAACACCAGCAGATCATGCGGCAACGGCCGGTTACGCAGGCTCGACATCACCGCCGCCATCAGCGCCAGGTCAGATGCGGTTTCCAGCACCTTCACCCCACCCACCACGTTGAGGAACACGTCCTGGTCGTGGGTCGGAATGCCGCCGTGGCGGTGCAGGACCGCGAGCAGCATTGCCAGACGGTTCTGATCCAGGCCCAGGGTCACCCGACGCGGGTTCGCCAGATGGCTGTCATCGACCAGCGCCTGCACCTCCACCAGCATCGGCCGGGTGCCTTCCCACGTGGCCATCACCACGCTGCCCGGGACCTCTTCCTGAGCACGGGTGAGAAAAATCGCCGAAGGGTTGGAGACTTCTTTCAGGCCCTTGTCGGTCATGCCGAACACGCCGAGTTCGTTGACCGCGCCGAAACGGTTTTTCACCGCACGCAGCAGTCGCAATCGACCATCGGACTCGCCTTCGAAATACAGCACGGTATCGACCATGTGCTCCAGCACCCGGGGGCCTGCGAGCGCGCCTTCCTTGGTGACGTGACCGACGAGGAAAATCGCCGTACCGCTCTGCTTGGCATAGCGCACCAGCAGCGCCGCACTTTCGCGCACTTGCGAGACGCCACCGGGAGCCGACTGCAATTGTTCGGTGAAGATGGTCTGGATCGAGTCGATCACCATCACCTTGGGTTTTTCCTGGCGGGCCGTGGCGATGATGGTTTCGATGCAGGTTTCGGTCATCACCCGCAACTGGTCCTGCGGCAGTCCGAGGCGTCGGGCGCGCATGGCCACTTGCTGCTGGGATTCTTCACCGGTGACGTACAGCGCCGGCATGCTCTTGGCGAGGTTGCACAGGGTCTGCAGCAGAATCGTCGACTTGCCGATGCCCGGGTCACCGCCAATCAGCACCACCGAACCGTCCACCAGACCGCCGCCGAGCACCCGGTCCAGCTCACCGGAGGCGGTGGAAAAACGCGGAATCTCTTCAATGCTGACTTCGGCCAGCGTCTTGATCTGCGCCTGTTGCCCGGCCCAGCCGGTGCGCCCGGTGGGGGCCGTGGCACCGCCGCTCTCGATCATGGTTTCGGTCAGGGTGTTCCAGGCGCCGCACTCGCCGCACTGGCCCGCCCACTTGGGAAAGGTTGCGCCGCACTCGGTGCAGCCGTACATGCGCTTGGCCTTGGCCATCTGGATCCCCCGGCAAAAACCGCGATGATAACGCAGCCACCACTCAGCGCGGCGCGGCGGTGCGGATTTCGCCGTTGGCCAGACGCGCGGCGCTGTTGCCCAGCGGATCTTCGGCATTGAGGTCGGCGCCCTTGGCTTTGAGTGCATCGAGCAATTCGACGCGCTTGAACAACCCGGCGTACATCGCGGCAGTTTGTCCCGCGCCGTTGCGCTGATCGGGGCTGCAATCGGTGGCCATCAGCCGTCGGGCAATCTGGAGCTCGCCCTTGAAGATCGCCCCCATCAACGCCGTATTGCCGCGCTGATCCTGCGCGCAGGCATCCGCGCCTGCCGCCAGCAAGCGATCCACCGCCGCGCCCTGGCCGTGATACGCCGCCAGAATCAGCGCGGTGTAGCCCTTGTTGTCACGGGTATCGAGGGAATAACCGGATTCGATAAACGTCTCGAGCATCGGCACGTCACCGCGCCGGGCGGCATCAAAGTAGTAATCCTGCAACTGGGCCTTGATCGCCTCAGGGCTCTGCCCGGCCTGCGCAGTAAAGGACAGGCAGCCAAGCAACAGTAAAAGATAAGGACGCATATGTGCTCTCCTTGGGCAGAACGGGGCCTGACTCAGGCCCCGCGGTGCATGGCGTCGAGATCAGTCGATCAATTTCGCTGCCAGCGCCTTGACCCGGCCCAGGTCGCCCTTGGCCACTTTGGTCACACCGGTGCCGTATTCCGGGTCGGCCTTATAAAGGAAGGACAGGATGATGTGCTTGCTCTCGTCATCGGTGGTCGCCAGCGAGCCGCCGAAGCTGTCGATCAGGTCCTGACGCTCCTGCTGGCTGAACGAGCGATACAGATCACCCGCCTGCTTGAAGTTCTGCTCACGCTGGATCTTCGCCTGTTGCGTGCTGCCGGACAGTGCCAATTGGCTGTAACGCGCACTTTGCGGCTCTTCGCGCGGTTGCAGGCGGCTCGGCTGATAGTTCACGCCAGACTGGGTCGCACCGAAGTTCATCGCACCGTCCTGATTGCCATTATTGACGGCAACTTTCGGCGCATTGATCGGCAGTTGCAGAGCATTGGCGCCCAGACGATACATCTGCGTATCGGCATAAGAGAACACTCGGCCTTGCAACAGACGATCTTCGGAAGGTTCGATACCCGGTACAACATTGGCGGGTGCCATGGCAACTTGTTCGGTTTCCTGGAACACATTCGCCGGATTACGGTTCAACACCATTTGTCCAACTTTTCGTTCCGAAATATTGGGCCAGATCTTGGTCGCGTCCAATGGATCGAAATCAAACTTGGACAAATCTTGTGGATTCAGCACCTGGATGTACAAGTCCCACTTCGGGAAATTACCTTTATTAATGTTGGTTACCAAGTCATTGGTCATATGACTGTAATCTTGACCCTGAACGGTTGCGACTTGTTTTGGCGAAAGATTTTTAATGCCCTGCAAACTCTTCCAGTGAAACTTCACGTAGTGAACTTCACCTTTGGCATTGACCAACTTGTAGGCATGTACACCATTGCCATCCATCTCCCGATAACTGGCAGGCGTGCCCGAATTCGAGTACAGCTCGGTCAGCGTACGGGTGGCTTCCGGTACGTGGGAGAAGAAGTCGAAACGACGCGAGTCATCGTCAAGGTTGGTACGTGGATCGGGCTTGAACGCATGGACCATGTCCGGAAACTTGATCGCATCGCGTATGAAGAACGTCGGGAAGTTGTTGCCGACCAGATCCCAGTTGCCATCGGCGGTGTAGAACTTGGTGGCGAAACCCCGCGGATCCCGCAGGGTTTCCGGGGAGTGGTTGCCGTGCACCACTGCGGAGAAACGCACGAACACCGGCGTTATCTGGCCTGCGGCAAACACCTTGGCCTTGCTCAGGTCACTGAGGTCGTTGGTCACAGTGAAGGTGCCATGGGCCCCCGTGCCGCGTGCATGAACCACGCGCTCGGGAATGCGCTCACGGTCGAAACGCTGCAGCTTCTGAATGAGTTGCACATCCTGCAGCAGCACCGGGCCATTGGCGCCGGCAGTTTGCGAGTTCTGGTTGTCGCCGACCGCTGCGCCGTTGTCCCGGGTCAGGGGGGCGGCGTGCACGGAGAAGGTCAACAGGCTGGCGGCGAGTACGCCAAGGGTACCGCGATGGGGAAAAGCCCCCAGTCCAAGAGTGGAATTCATATCAGGTTCCTCTGGTTCTTTTGGGCGCATCCAGGTGCGCCAATCAGAGGCTAGAGGGCTATGTCCGAGAACATAAATAGAAAGTTCGCAACTCCATGATTGAAAATTTTAGCTTCCCGATCAGCGGTTTACGGCGTATTTCGCGCGCGATTAGTGGCACTTTGCAAACTAATCGTCGATTCATGTGTCGATAAAAACGGGCATTGTAAGAAGGTGTTTCGCGCAGGACGCCTTTTGCTGATTTACACTGCGTACACCAACCTCATCTGTAACAAGGAAATAACCTATGGGCGTGCTAAGTGAGTTCAAGGCCTTCGCGGTCAAAGGCAATGTGGTCGACATGGCCGTCGGTATCATCATCGGTGCCGCCTTCGGCAAAATCGTTTCGTCGTTTGTCGGTGACGTGATCATGCCGCCAATCGGCCTGTTGATCGGTGGGGTGGACTTCAGTGATCTGGCGATCACGCTAAAAGCCGCCGAGGGCAGCGCCCCCGCAGTGGTCATGGCTTACGGCAAATTCATCCAGAGCATTCTGGACTTCGTGATCGTCGCCTTCGCGATTTTCATGGGCGTCAAAGCCATCAACCGCCTGAAACGCGAAGAAGCCGTGGCCCCTACCCTGCCACCGGTTCCGACCAAGGAAGAAGAGTTGCTCGGTGAGATCCGCGATCTGCTCAAAGCCCAGAACAACCGGCCTTGACGGCTTCATGAATGAAAACGGCGCCTGTGATGGCGCCGTTTTTTTTACCAGTAGTTTTCCACCGCCACCTGCCCCGGCCGCCGCGTCAGGCTCAGGCTCATGTGCCGTTGTTTCAGCAGCGCCCGGGTGTCATCGATCATCTGTGGATTGCCACACAACATCACACGCGAATGCTCGGCGGTCAGTGCAGCTCCTGCAACACGCTCCAGCTCGCCATTTTCGATCAGGCTGGTGATGCGGCCATGCAGGGCGCCAGGAAAATGTTCGCGGGTAACCGTGGGGATGAATTGCAGTTTATGCGCGTGCTCGGCCAGGTAATCACGCTGAGCCAGCTCCGCGATCAGCGACTGATAGGCCAACTCCCGTGCTTCGCGCACGCTGTACACCAGGATGATTCGCTCAAACCTCTCCCACACCTCGAAATCCTGCAGGATCGACAGAAACGGCGCGACGCCGGTCCCTGTGGATAACAGCCAAAGATCCCGACCGTCGACAAAACGATCCAGCGTCAGATAACCAAAGGCCTGACGCTCCACCAGCAAGGCATCGCCCGCCTGCAATCGGCTCAGCTCACTGGTGAACTCGCCCCCAGGCACCACGATGGAAAAGAACTCGAGAAATTCATCGAAGGGTGAGGAGACCATCGAGTAGGCACGCCACACCGTGCTGCCATCAGCCTTGGTCACCCCCAGGCGGGCGAATTGTCCTGCACGGAACCTGAAACCTGCATCACGGGTGGTACGCAGGGTGAACAGACTGGGGGTCAAGGGCTGCACATCGACCAAGGTCTGGGCGGTAAATTTCTCTGCGCTGACAGTCATGGGCCACTCCACTGAAAGGACCCTGCCAGTTTCGCGCAAACCGGCACCCTAAAACACCACTGCTTTTATAATGTCTTTTCATTCATCGAGACCAATGAGAAAAAAACCCAGATACAACTAATAGCGAGATCTCCACGGCCAAATTGAATGGCAGCCTGAACAAAACGCGCTATCCCCGGCTAATAACTTTCTCCCAATTAAAGCTCATTCCAAAGAGCAAAAAAATTCAACGACACGTGTAGGACTTGTCCTACACTCGACTCCGTGCACGATCCATTGGATCCAAAAATGCGCCCCAGGAAACGACTCACGGAGAGTTTGTGATGGAAATATGGAAGGAGTCGCAATTAAAGCAACTGACTTTTGCAAGAGAAATAGAGACCGCATATCCGATCTTGCTGCAATTCGCGCAAAACATTGGCTTCAATTTTTGTGCTGTCTCATTGACATCAAATAATCGGAACGCCGACTTTAAAATCTTGCAAATCAATAACTACCCCAAAGAGTGGAATCAACTCTATGAAAAAGAAAGCTACAGGAAAGTTGACCCGGTAGTCACACACTGCAATCGCTCCATGCTGCCCATTGTCTGGACAGAAGAGCTGTTTTCGCCGACCCCACTGCTGTGGGACGCTCAACAGGAACATGGATTGAGACATGGCTGGTCCCAGTCGTTCCATCATGAAGCCAGTGGGCTGTGCAGCATACTGAGTCTTGCGAGAAAAAATGGCCCGCTGAGCCCGCTCGAGTTGTACGAGCATTTTGGCTACATGTTTTACGCGACCAGCCATCTGAGTGATCTGTTTGCCAGATCCCTGCCCAAACTGCCAAAAAAGCCCGAGCACCCGCACCTTTCACCGCGGGAGCTGGAAGTGCTAAAGCTCTCGGCACTCGGCAAGACGGCCTACGAGATTGCCCGGATCCTTTGTCTGAGCGAGCGCACCGTGAATTACCACGTGCAAAACGTGATCATCAAACTGAACGTCTGCAACAAGATTTCCGCCGTCATTGCCGCCAGCCGTTGTGGTCTTCTCGACGCGCCCAACCCGTAAAAGCTGCAAGTATTTCAACGGAAAAAAACGTACCATTTGCGACCTTCCTGAGTGATGACGTTAAACGTCGTATTCCACTCGGACGGTTCCGCTGCGCAACAACCCGGGCTGCGGGCCACCCGTTGATTAACCAGAGTTCCCGCATCATGCCTTTGCTCGACACGCCCTTCGCCCAACTCGACCTGATTCGCCAGCCCGAGCAGCAGAATGAACCGCTGCAAGCATTCGATGCGGCTGACGAATACCTGCTCAATCACCTGGCCGCTCAGCAACCGACGGCGGACACTCGGGTGTTAGTGCTCAACGACAGCTTTGGGGCGTTGGCGGCAAGTCTGGCGGGCAAGGTTCAGGTCAGCAGCAGTGGTGACTCGTTTCTGGCGTTCCAGGGGCTGGAAAAGAATCTGGTGCGCAATGGCCTGGCGTTCGATGCGGTGCGCGGCATTGCGGCCAGTGAACCGTTGGTCGGTCCGTTTGACCGAGTGCTGATCCGAGTCCCCAAAACCCTCGCGTTGCTGGAAGAACAACTGATTCGCCTGCAAGGGCAACTGGCGCCTGGCGTCGAAGTGGTGGCGGCAGCCATGGTCAAGCACCTGCCGCGTGCGGCCGGGGATCTGTTGGAGCGTTACATTGGCCCGGTACAGGCTTCACTGGCCGTGAAAAAGGCCCGCTTGTTGATCGCCACACCCGAGGCCAAAGCCCCAGCGATCTCGCCCTACCCGTCGCGCTACCAGCTCGACGAGCCGGCCATCGAATTACTCAACCACGCCAACGTGTTCTGCCGTGAAGGCCTGGATATCGGCACCCGGGCCTTTCTGCCATACCTGCCGCAAAATCTGGGCAGCGCCCGCGTCGCCGACCTTGGCTGTGGCAACGGCGTGTTGGCCATCGCCAGTGCCTTGCAGAACCCTGACGCGCATTACACGCTGGTCGACGAATCGTTCATGGCCGTGCAATCGGCCGCTGAAAACTGGCGCGCCGCCCTCGGCGAGCGCGAAGTGATCGTGCGCGCTGGTGATGGTCTGGCCGGGCAAGAGCCGCAGTCGCTGGACGTGGTGCTGTGCAATCCGCCGTTCCATCAACAACAGGTGGTCGGCGACTTCCTCGCCTGGCGCATGTTCCAGCAGGCGCGTGAGGCGCTGGTGGTGGGCGGTGCGTTGTACATCGTCGGCAACCGTCACCTGGGTTATCACAGCAAACTGGCGCGGCTGTTCCGTGGCGTCGAGCAAGTGGCGGCAACCCCGAAATTCGTGATCCTCAAGGCGCGCAAGTAAACGCCAGGCAAAAAAAACCCTCCGCGGTACAGAGGGTCATGAATCCGTGCCCAAGGGCAACGGGACGGGATGTTTCAGTGCGTGGTCAGACCGGCCGCGTTCATGAACAGGCGCATCAGGCTGGCGACAATGAACAGCGCGCCGACGCTACCAATCCAGATCAGGGCCAACCAGCCGAGCCGCTGCCACAGCGGCTTTTTTTCGGCCTCTTCAATCTCGTGCAAGGAATGCTTGCTGCTCATTGCATCAATCCTCCGTCAGGCGATGGCGTCACTGAAGACACCATCGCGGGCAGACTCGCTCCCACAGGGTGAGCAGAGCGCAGATTAGTGGTAACCATCTTCATGGGTGACCTTGCCGCGGAACACGTAGTAGCTCCAGAAGGTGTAGCCCAGGATGAACGGGATGATGAACAGCGTACCGACCAGCATGAAGCCCTGGCTCTGCGGCGGTGCGGCAGCGTCCCAGATCGAGATCGACGGCGGCACAATGTTCGGCCACAGGCTGATGCCCAGACCGCTGTAGCCGAGGAAAATCAGCACCAGGGTCAGCAGGAATGGCATGTAGTTGGCGTTGCGCGCCACGGCGCGGATCAAGCCGTACATCGTCACCAGCACCAGAATCGGCACCGGCATGAACCAGAACAGGTTCGGCGTGCTGAACCAGCGTGTGGCGATTTCCGGGTGTGCCAGCGGCGTCCACAGGCTGACGATGCCGATCACTGCCAGCAGCACGAACGCCAGTGGTCGCGCCAGGTTGTGCATCTGTTCCTGCAGCTTGCCCTCGGTTTTCATGATCAGCCAGGTGCAGCCGAGCAAGGCATACGCCACCACCAGCGCGGCGCCGCAGAACAGGGTGAACGGCGTCAACCAGTCCAGTGAGCCACCCGCGTATTGCCGATTGACCACCGGCAAGCCGTCGATGAACGCCCCCAATGCGACACCCTGGAAGAACGTCGCCGCCACCGAGCCACCGATGAACGCCTTGTCCCACAGGTGGCGCTTGTCGTCCTTGGCCTTGAAGCGGAATTCGAACGCCACACCGCGGAAAATCAAGCCGATCAGCATGAAGATCAGCGGCAGGTACAGTGCCGAGAGCACCACCGAATAGGCCAGCGGGAACGCGCCGAACAACGCCGCGCCGCCCAGTACCAGCCAGGTTTCATTGCCGTCCCACACGGGGGCGACGGTGTTCATCATCACGTCACGGTCGGTCTTGCCCGGGATGAACGGGAAGAGAATCCCGATCCCCAGGTCGAAGCCGTCCATGACCACGTACATCATGATGCCGAAGATGATGATCACGGCCCAGATCAGCGGAAGATCAATACCCATGATTCAAATCTCCTTGGTCAGGCTGGGGCGATGGTCTGCGTCGGCACCATCGTCGTCGGCAGCGGACATCGGCCGGGCCGGCGTGCGTTTCTGGCCGGGACCACCGTCGTTGGTTTCCTTGCCTTCATCGGTTTTCGGCCCTTTGCGCACCAGGCGCATCATGTAGCCCAGGCCTGCGCCGAACAGGGCGAAATACACCACGACGAACATGATCAGGGTGATGCTCATCTGCATGAAGCTGTGGTTGGAGGACGCATCCGCCGTGCGCATCAGCCCGTAAACCACCCAAGGCTGACGACCGATCTCGGTGGTGAACCAGCCGGCGAGGATCGCGATCAGGCCGGATGGCCCCATCCACAACGCCAGGTACAGGAACGGTCGCGAGGTGTAGAGCGAATCGCGCTTGCGCAGCCACAGGCTCCACAGACCGGTGAAGATCATCAGGAAACCGAGGCCGACCATGACCCGGAACGACCAGAACACAATGGTCGAATTCGGCCGGTCTTCAGGTGGAAACTCCTTGAGCGCCGGCACCTGCTTGTCCAGCGAGTGGGTCAGGATCAGGCTGCCGAGGTACGGGATCTCCACGGCGAATTTGGTTTTTTCTTCTTTCATGTCCGGCCAGCCGAACAGGATCAACGGCGTCGCTTCGTTGCCTTTGTTTTCCCAGTGGCCTTCGATCGCGGCGATTTTCGCCGGCTGATGCTTGAGGGTGTTGAGGCCGTGGAAGTCACCGATGACCGCCTGGATCGGTGCGACGATCAGCGCCATCCACATCGCCATCGAGAGCATGGTGCGAATCGCCGGGTTGTCCTTGCCGCGCAGCAGGTGCCAGGCCGCCGACGAGCCGACGAAGAAGGCCGTGGCAACGAACGCCGCGGTCGCCATGTGCATCAGGCGATACGGGAACGACGGGTTGAAGATGATTGCCAGCCAGTCAGTCGGGATCACCTGACCGTTGATGATTTCGAAGCCTTGGGGCGTCTGCATCCAGCTGTTGGAGGCGAGAATCCAGAACGTCGAGATCAACGTGCCAATGGCCACCATCACCGTGGCGAAGAAGTGCAGGCCGCGCCCGACCTTGTTCCAGCCGAACAGCATCACCCCGAGGAAACCGGCCTCAAGGAAGAATGCCGTGAGCACCTCGTAAGTCAGCAGCGGCCCGGTGACGGAACCGGCGAAGTCCGAGAAGCGGCTCCAGTTGGTGCCGAACTGGTAGGCCATGACCAACCCTGACACCACGCCCATGCCGAAGTTGACAGCAAAGATCTTCGACCAGAAGTGGTAGAGGTCTCGGTAGGTGTCATTGTGGGTCTTCAACCACAGGCCTTCGAGCACCGCCAGGTAACTCGCCAGACCAATGGTGATGGCCGGGAACAGGATGTGGAACGAGATGGTGAACGCGAACTGAATTCGGGCGAGATCGAGTGCCTCTAAACCGAACATATGGCTTCCTCTGTCAGGTAATACTGGCGTTGGGGCGCGAGGCCCCTGTACCTACTGCCCCCACGGATATGGAGTGCGGCGAATTCTGATTCGTTCTTTTTAACAGCCATCGCAACGCAGGGAGTCTGGCCAACGGGCCACCAGACCATGGCCCGGGAGGGTCTTGATCTGGATCAAGCAACGTTGAAAGAGTAGTCCCATTTCCGACGAACAACCGCGTGGTCGTTTGCCGCGTGACAAGTTGCCTCAGGATTGGGGAACTGATCTGAAATACATTCCCTGGGACAGCGCGATCCCTTGTGGTGAGGGGATTTATCCCCGATGGGTTGTGAAACAGCCCCAGACGCCTCCCGTTTTCTGGTCGCTTCGTTGATTTTTTATGACTGCTGCGCAGCCGATCGGGGATAAATCCCCTCGCCACGGAGGATTGAGGCGCGCCGGGGAACGATAGATGTCTGGCTAACTAAATTTTTTGTCATGGCAACTTCCTGTTACAGACTGGTGATAACCTCGCCGTTCCCCCCCAAGCCAGACCTGCCTTCAGATGCCCAGCCAAGAGCCCCTGCTGTTACGTCACCATCGCCCGTTTCTCGCGTTCTGGTTTGCACGAATCTTTACTGCCAGCGGCTTTCAGATGCTCACCGTGGCGATCGGCTGGAATCTGTATCAGTTGACCGGCAACGTGCTCGACCTGGGTCTGGTCGGTCTGGTGGAGTTCGCACCACGGGTGCTGTTCATGCTGCACACCGGGCATGTCGCCGACCGCTATGACCGGCGTCGTGTTGCGGCGATCTGCCAGTCGTTGCAGGCGTTGATCGCCCTGGCACTGGCGATCGGTAGCGCCACTGACCACATCACCCGGGAAATGATCTTCATCCTCGCCTTCCTGCTCGGCGGCGCGCGCTCCTTCGAGCTGCCGACCACCCAGGCGCTGCTGCCGAGCATCGTGCCCACGGCGTTGTTCCCTCGGGCCGTTGCTGCGGCGCAGTCAGCGCAACAGTCGGCCACCATTGTCGCCCCGGCGATGGGCGGCCTGCTCTACGCGTTTGGCAGTGTCTGGGTCTACGGCCCGACCGTGTTGCTCTACGTCATCGCCTGCACATTGATGCTCAACCTGCCCGCGCGACAGACGCCGCTGAACAAAGGCAAAGCCACGCTGGACTCGTTGCTGGCGGGGATTCGCTTCATTCGCAGCCGCCCGGACATCCTCGGGGCGATCTCGCTGGATCTGTTCGCCGTACTGCTCGGTGGCGCCACGGCGTTGCTGCCGGTGTTCGCCAAGGACATCCTGCTCACCGGCCCGTGGGGCCTGGGCCTGTTGCGCTCGGCGCCGGCGGTCGGGGCGCTGGGGATGTCGCTGTTTCTGGCGCGATTTGCGGTAGAGCGCAATGTCGGTCGGGTAATGTTTACCGCCGTCGGCGTATTCGGCGTCGCGACCATTGCCTTCGGCCTGTCGACCTCGTTCTGGTTCTCGCTGGCGGTGCTGGTAGTGCTGGGCGCAGCGGACATGATCAGCATGGTGATCCGCGCCTCCTTCGTGCAACTGGAAACCCCGGACGAAATGCGCGGCCGGGTCAGCGCGGTGAACGGCCTGTTCATCGGCGCCTCGAACCAGTTGGGCGAATTCGAATCCGGTCTCACTGCCCACTGGTTCGGCACCGTGCCAGCGGTGGTGATGGGCGGGATCGGCACGCTAGTGGTGACCGGGACGTGGATCAAACTGTTCCCGACCTTGGCCAGACGCGACCGGATGCATGTGCCGGTGGAAGAGGCGAAGGTCTGAGTCACATCAGCGAAATCAAATTATCTGGACGATCACCGACAGGAGGCGGGCTCATGCCCATGCACAACCCGCCTATTGCCGCCCACGCCTGATCCCTTCAAACCAGCATCTCCCCCGCCACCTTGGCCCGCAACGCCTTGCCGCCAAGCTGCTCCACCAGCGTCAGGGCAAACGCCAGTGCGCCGCCAGAGCCCTGGGCGGTAATGCAATTGCCGTCGACCACCACCGGTTGATCAACAAACGTACAACCCGACAGTTGATGGCTGGCACTCGGCAGGCAGGTCATGCGCCGTTGGCGTAATAAGCCTGAGGCTTGCAGAGCGATGGCCGGGGATTCGGCGATGGCGGCGAACAGGCGTCCGGCGCTGGCCTGATCCTTGAGCAGCTGTTGCAGCGGCTGATGCGCCGCCAGGTGCTGGGCGCCGATGGCGCCGCCGGGCAGGACGATCAGGTCAAAAGTCTGCGCCAGCACGTCGACCAGCATGCCATCCGCCGTCAGGCGCGTGCCGCGCGCGCAGGTCAGCATGCGCCGACCTTCGATGCTGGCTGCCACCACTTCGACGCCGGCGCGGCGCAGCACGTCGATCAGGGTCACGCATTGCAGATCATCGATGCCCTCGGCGAGGGTAATCAGGGCTCTAGAGGTCATGGCCGCCATCCGCTGGGTGATCTTCCAAGCGTAGTCAGCTTTGCCCTGCCCTGTTCGGTGACAGCCGTTACTTGATGTAAAGCTGGGTCGACATCGTGTTGCGTGGCGCGTTGATCGAGGTATTGCTGAAGGTGAAAGTGCCTTCCTGCTTGCCCGCCAGATCGAAGGTATACAGCGAGCCGACGGTATTGCGACCGGGCGTGCACTCGGTCAGGTTGCCGTTATCGAAGGCGCACACCGGGGCCCGGGTGCCATTCACTTCAAAACCGTCCAGCGTGGCGTGTGGCTGATTCTGGCCATAGCCGACTTCCAGCACATACACCTTGATGCTCGGTCCGGCGTGATTGCATTGGGTCTGGGTCTGTCCATCACCGATGTCTTCCAGGCCACACGCCGGCGACTGGACCTTGATGACTTTCACTTGCGTCAATGGCTGCGCCGAGGCGGCAAGTGCCACGGGCGCCCCGACCATCAGCGCTGCAATCAACCCCCAAGCCTTCATCCCGCGCGCGCTCATGCGTTTCCCATCCCGAAAAAATCAGCGCGCAGTATGGCGCAGTTGGCCCTGTGGCAAAACTTCGACGACGTTCGGCACCAACAACCGCCATATTCCTCACGCTGCTGGTATGATGCGCGGCTTTTTCCGGCCCACCACAAATTCCCAGGCGCTTGCGACGGTCTGTGCTTTGCTGTTGAGGTCGATACATTCACGGCGCCGCGCGCGCCACGGGGAGCAGACATGCTGGAAAGGCTGTTTCAACTCAAGGCACACAACACCAACGTGCGTACCGAGATTCTGGCGGGCGTCACGACCTTCCTGGCCATGGCCTACATTCTGTTCGTCAACCCGAGCATCCTCGGCGAGACCGGCATGGACAAGGGCGCGGTGTTTGTCGCCACCTGTCTGGCAGCCGCCATCGGCTCGACCATCATGGGCCTGATCGCCAACTACCCGATCGCCCTCGCACCGGGCATGGGCCTGAACGCTTTCTTTACCTACACCGTGGTTCTGCACATGGGCCACACCTGGCAAGTGGCGCTGGGCGCGGTGTTCATCTCGGCGGTGTGCTTCTTCCTGCTGTCGATCTTCCGCATCCGCGAATGGATCATCAACAGCATCCCGCTGCCATTGCGTTCGGCGATTGCCGCCGGTATTGGCCTGTTCCTGGCCCTGATCGCCCTGCACAACGCCGGCATCGTGGTCAGCAACCCGGCGACCATGGTCGGCCTCGGTGACCTGAAAGCCCCGGCGCCGATCCTCGCCACCCTCGGCTTCGCCCTGATCGTCGCCCTCGAAGCCCTGAAAGTGCGCGGTGCGGTACTGATCGGCATTCTGGCAGTAACCATCGTGTCCATCGCCATGGGTTTCACCCCGTTCGGCGGCGTGACCTCGATGCCTCCTTCGCTGGCCCCGACCTTCATGCAACTGGACATCAAGGGCGCCTTGGACATCGGTCTGGTCAGCGTGATCTTCGCCTTCCTGTTCGTCGACCTGTTCGACAACTCCGGTACCCTGATCGGCGTCGCCAAGCGCGCCGGCCTGATGGGCAAGGACGGCCACATGCCGAAAATGGGCCGTGCTCTGATCGCCGACAGCACCGCAGCCATGGCCGGTTCGCTGCTGGGTACCTCGACCACCACCAGCTACATCGAATCCGCTGCTGGCGTGAGTGCTGGCGGGCGTACCGGTCTGACGGCCGTCGTCGTTGCGATCCTGTTCCTGCTGGCGCTGTTCTTCTCGCCACTGGCGGCCAGCGTGCCGGCCTTCGCCACCGCTCCAGCGCTGCTGTTCGTCGCCGTGCTGATGACGTCGGGCCTGGCGGAAATAGACTGGGAAGACATTACTGTTGCCGCGCCAGTGGTCGTCACTGCGCTGGCAATGCCATTCACTTACTCGATCGCCAACGGCATCGCGTTCGGCTTCATTTCCTGGACCGTGATCAAGCTGCTGTCGGGCCGCGCCCGTGAGCTGAACCCGGCGCTGGTGATCCTGTCGATTCTGTTTGTGATCAAGTTGGGTTGGTTCAACGCATGACTTTCGATTCCCAGGCCTACGCCACTCAGCTCGAAGACAAGGTCACGCGATTGCGTGACCTGCTCGCCCCGTTCGATGCGCCGGAGCCGACGGTGTTCGACTCGCCGCTGCAGAACTTCCGCCTGCGCGCCGAGTTCCGCCTGTGGCGCGAGGCCGGTGAGCGGCACTACGCAATGTTCTCCCAGGACGACAAACGCACGCCGATCCTGATCGAAGAGTTTCCGATTGCCAGCCTGCGCATCAACCAGTTGATGCCGCAGCTCAAGGCTGCCTGGCAGGCAAGCTCAGCTCTGAGCCACAAGCTGTTTCAGGTGGAGTTCCTGACCACCCTGGCCGGCGACGCGATGATCACCCTGTGCTACCACCGTCCGCTGGACGAGCACTGGCATGCGGCGGCTACTCAGTTGGCCGCTGATCTCAACGTCAGCATCATTGGTCGCTCGAAGGGCAAACGCGAAGTGCTCGGCCTCGATTACGTGGTCGAGAAACTCGACGTCGGCGGCCGCACCTTCAGCTATCGCCAACCGGAAGGCGCGTTCACTCAGCCTAACGGCACCGTGAACCAGAAGATGTTGAACTGGGCATACGAAGCACTCGGCGATCGCAGCGACGACCTGCTGGAGCTGTACTGCGGCAACGGCAACTTCACCCTGCCGCTCGCCACGCGCGTGCGCAAAGTGCTGGCCACCGAGATCAGCAAGACCTCGGTCAACGCCGCATTGAGCAACCTCAGCGAAAACGCTGTGGATAACGTCACGCTGGTGCGCCTGTCCGCCGAAGAGCTGACCGAAGCACTGAACGACGTGCGCCCGTTCCGTCGCCTGCAAGGCATCGACCTGAAAAGCTACGAGTTCGGCAGCGTGTTCGTCGACCCGCCGCGCGCCGGCATGGACCCGGACACCTGCGAGCTGACCCGGCGTTTCGACAACATCCTGTACATCTCCTGCAACCCGGAAACCCTGGCGGCCAACATCGCCCAACTGCACGACACGCACCGCATCACCCGCTGCGCGCTGTTCGACCAGTTCCCGTGGACGCATCACATGGAGTCCGGAGTGTTGCTGACCCGGCGTTGATTGCCGGTTCCCGGATGCAAAAAAGCCGTCGTGATTGACGGCTTTTTTGTGGGTGCTCACGGTGCGATATCGGTTTTACGGGGGCGCCCGCCCTTTTTGCCATTCGCGCGTGCAGCTTCAGACTTCGCAGCACTGCTTTGACGACCGTTACGCGAAGCAACCACCGAAGCCGCCATCCTCATGAGTGACGGGCTCGCCGAAATCATCCCGGCAATGGAAACATCGAGGTCTTTGCCCTCATGGCAAAGCGCAGTGCCTGCGAAACCGACTGTCACTCCCTCATAGTCGCCTGCCTCAAACCCGTCGAACTCCGGATACTGATCCACCGGCAGTAACACACCGCTACCGTCATCAAAACGGATGACCAGCGATGGTTTTTCAAAGCTCACCGAAACAGCCTGCAAACTGCTGGCTTGTCGTGTTTCGCCACGCTTTATGGCTGCATCGAGCATGTCTTCCGTCATTGGACGAGGTACAGACGGCTTGGCCTTGATGATTTTCATAAATGGATTTCAACTCCTTCCAGTTTGCCGACCAATGTCAGAAGCACTTTGTCTTCTTCTGGCTCATAGCGCGCGGCACCGATCCTGTAGGTCGTCTCGGTAACAGGTTTCATCACGGGAACTTCGTTTGATTTGCAGTCCCACACCTGATTGTCGAGACAAACGGTCCGCACGCCTGACCACCAGATCCCTCGTGCGCGACGCAAATGAGCAGTTTGCCCCAGTGATCGACACAAGCCTTGCAGCACGGCCATCGGCGGTCGACGAGAAATCGGCACGACATCCCACAGATCAATGTCGTTGTGCCAGAAGCTGAACTGCAATCGGGCATTCCAGGCACCCGCATCCACATGAGCGTGCGGTGGGCAATGTTCACCTCGCAGCATGATGCGTATCGACAATCCCTTGTAGCTGCATACCTTCATGCTAACCCATCCGTTAGGTTAATAAGTTTCAGGATTCGATGATCTTTTCAAATCCGACGACCGGAGCTGCACAGCAAGCGCTACTTCTCACCACTCTCAGGCTAGCGTTGGCACGGGTCAGGAGTCGGTAAACCTTCGAAGGAAAACGTAAGCAAAGCTGTCGTTACAATTAGAACAACCCTGTCCACAAAAATGGCTTGTGTGCGATCACCGAACAAAAACCCCCCGGGTTCAAGCACTGCAATTGACCATGGTAACCATCTAGTACATTTTACCTCCACAGGCTGAAACCCTCGGCCCAAGCCAACAACAATAAGTGGAGTTTGCCCCCATGCCCCCTATCGTTCTGGTGCTCAACGGCCCGAACCTGAACCTGCTCGGCACCCGTGAACCGGCGACTTACGGTCACGAAACCCTGGCTGATATCTCTGCACTGTGCGGCCGCGCCGCCGAAGAATTCGGCCTGGCCGTGGAGTTTCGCCAGACCAATCACGAAGGCGAATTGCTCGACTGGATTCACGCTGCACGCGGACGCTGTGCCGGGATCGTGATCAACCCGGCGGCCTGGACTCACACCTCGGTGGCGATCCGCGACGCGCTGGTCGCCAGTGAGTTGCCGGTGATCGAAGTGCACCTGTCCAACGTCCATGCACGCGAGCCGTTCCGGCATCACTCGTTCGTCTCGGCGATCGCCACGGCGGTGATGTGCGGCTTCGGCAGTCATGGCTATCGCCTGGCCCTGGAACACTTCAGGCAACGGCTGAAGGGGCGCGCAGCATGACCCGCAAACCGGTAATACTGGCCGGCCTGATCGGCGCAGGCATTCAGGCCTCGCGCACGCCATCGCTGCATGAACACGAAGGTGACGCCCAGGGCTTGCGCTACTTGTATCGCCTGATCGACCTCGATCAGTTGCACCTGGACAGCAACGCCCTGCCCGACCTGCTGCTGGCGGCGGAGCGGATGAACTACACGGGCCTGAACATCACGTTTCCGTGCAAGCAAGCGATCCTTGCGCTGCTCGATGAACTGTCGCCGGAAGCCCGGGGCATCGGCGCGGTCAATACCGTGGTGCTCAAGGACGGCAAACGCATCGGCCACAACACCGATTGTCTGGGCTTTGCCGAAGGTTTTCGTCGCGGCTTGAAGGATGCTGCCCGAGCGCATGTCGTCCAGATGGGCGCTGGCGGTGCGGGGGCAGCCGTGGCCCACGCGCTGCTGAGCGAAGGCGTCCAGCAACTGAGCATTTTCGACGTCGACCGCGAGCGCGCCGAAAGTCTGGCGAACAACCTCAATCAGCATTTCGGCTTCGGTCGCGCCGTCGCCGGGCAAGACCTGCCGGGCACACTGAATCAGGCCGATGGTCTGGTGAACACCACGCCGATGGGCATGGCCAAACTACCGGGCATGCCGGTGCCAGTCGAACTGCTGCGCAAGGAATTGTGGGTCGCGGAGATCGTGTATTTCCCGCTGGAAACCGAACTGCTGCGCAACGCCCGCGCCTTGGGTTGCCGCACGCTGGACGGTGGCAACATGGCAGTGTTTCAAGCGGTGAAGGCGTTTGAGCTGTTCAGCGGCGTGGTGCCGGATGCGCAGCGAATGCTCGCGCATTTTCAAAGCATGAATGACTGAATTACCGCCCTTGTGGGAGCGAGCCTGCTCGCGAAAGCGGTGTGTCAGCTAACAGATGCATTGACTGACAGTATGCTTTCGCGAGCAGGCTCGCTCCCACAGGAATAGTGTTACAGCTGCAAGTAGCGCAACACCGACTCGCAGATCATCTCGCGATGGCGCTGCTTGATGGCTTCGTCCGGCAGGTCGATCTGAAAGATCTCACCGAACGTGTGGCGGTTCGAGACGCGATAGAAGCAAAACGAGCTGATCAGCAAATGCACGTCCAAGGCATTCAAACCGCGGCGGAACACCCCCTCCTCGGCGCCATGGCGCAAAATCTCGCCCAGCGAATCGAGGATGGTGTTGTTCATCGCCTTGATCGCGTCGGAGCGCTTCACGAACTCGGCGTTGTGGATATTTTCGATGCAGACGATGCGCACGAAATCGACGTTGCGATCGTGGTGATCGAAGGTGAATTCCACCAGCCGCCGGATCGCCACCACCGGCGGCAACTCGGCCAGGTGCAAGCGGTTTTCGGTGCTGCGGATGTCGCCGTAGAGTTTCTCCAGCACCTCGACGTACAACTGCTCCTTACTGCCGAAGTAGTAATAGATCATGCGTTTGGAGGTGTGGATACGCTCGGCGATCGCGTCGACGCGGGCGCCGGACAACCCCTGCTGGACGAACTCGACAATCGCCTCCTGCAGGATGTTCTCGCGGGTCTTTTCCGGGTTGTTTTTGCGACTCTTGCGCGGCTCCATGCCTGATACGACGGGAGCGGCGGGGAGTTCTGATGTCATTGTCATTGCGGGCTCACGGCCATCACTGCACAGGTTGGCGATTATGGGCCGCGCCGCACAGTGAAGGAAGCCACGTGGCCCGTGTTTAATCCCGCGCTTACGAATTTCCTACAACTTCGCCTGGCGCACCGCTCCGCTGCGTGATTTGGCCATTGCTGCCAGACGCACCGCGACGTTCGCCGCACCGTAACCGGCGTAACCGTTTTTACGCTGGATGATCTCGAAGAAGAAGCGCCCTTCGAACGGCTCGGTGTACACATGGAACAGCTCGCCGCCCTGCGCATCACGGTCGTAGAGCACGTTGTAATACGCCAGTTCGCTGAGGAACTCGTCATCAAAATCGAAGCGCGCAGCGAGGTCGTCGTAATAGTTGAGCGGGATATCCAGCAGCGGCACTCCAGCCTCTTTGGCGCGACTGACTTCGGCGAAGATATCGTCACAATCGAAGGCGATGTGATGCACACCGGAACCGCGATAACTCGACAGCGCATGGGAGATCGCGGTGTTGCGGTTCTCGGAGATGTTCAGCGGCAGGCGGATCGAGCTGTCGCGGCTGCGCAACGCGCGGCTCTTCACCAGACCGTAAGGGTCAGGCAGCACCACTTCATCGTCGGCCTCGAAATCCAGCAGGCTCTTGTAGAACAGCACCCAACTGTCGAGGCTGTCGGCCGGCAACGCCATGGCCATGTGGTCGATGCGCTTGAGGCCGCCACGGGCGACGGCATCTGGCAACAGATTGAAGTCGGTGCCATAGACGTCCGCCGCCTCATCCACCAGATAAATCAGGCTGCCGTCCGGCGCGCGTACGGCGGCCAGCTCAAGTTCATTGGGGCCGACCAGTCCGCGATAGGGCTGGCCCTTGTAGGCGACCGCGCGGGCCAGGGCACTGGCGCTGTCCTTGACCCGCACGGCAGTGGCGCACAGTGACGGGCCATGGGCCTCGAAAAAACTGTGGCCGAACGAATACGGCTCAGCGTTGAGGATCAGATTAATGTCGCCTTGACGCAGCAGACTCACGCTCTTGGAACGGTGCTGTCCGGCCTTGACGAAGCCCAGGCGTTCCAGCCAGTTCGTCAGTTTGGCGCCGAGGCTTTCGTCAACGGCGAACTCGAGAAACTCGATACCGTTGTACTCGCTGGCCTTCGGTGTTTCGAAAAGGATTTCGCGGTTAGCCACCGGGGGGACTTGTTGTTCCAGACGCTGACGGGTTTTCTCCTCCAGATACAGCAGCGAACGCAGACCGTCGGCGGCGTTGGCCCGTGGCGGCGCAGCGCGGAAGCCATCATTGAAAATTTCCAGCGATAACGGCCCGGTGTAACCGCTCTGGATGATCGGCGCGAGAAACCCCGGCAGATCGAATTCGCCCTGCCCCGGGAAGCAGCGGAAATGCCGGCTCCACTCCAGTACATCCATGGCGAGAATCGGCGCATCGGCCATTTGCACGAAGAAGATCTTGTCGCCGGGAATGTCCGCAATCGCGCCTGGATCGCCTTTCAGCGACAAGGTGTGGAAGCTGTCGAGCAGCACGCCGAGCGCCGAGTGATCGACCTCGCGCACGATGTCCCAGACCTGTTGATAGGTATTGACGTGCCGACCCCAGGCCAGCGCTTCATAGCCGATGCGCAGCCCGCGAGCGTCCGCATGTTCAGCCAGCAGCCGCAGGTCATCGACGAGAATCTGCCGATCGCCGACGCTGTCCGCCGAGGCGTTGCTGCACACCAGCACCAGGTCGGTACCCAGTTCCTGCATCAGGTCGAACTTGCGCTCGGCCCGCTCCAGGTTGCGCGCCAGACGCTCGCGCCGGCAGCCTTCGAAGTCGCGAAACGGCTGGAACAGGGTGATCGCAATGCCCAGGTCAGCGCACATCTGCCGGATTTCCCGAGGGCTGCCGTCGTAATACAGCAGATCGTTTTCGAAGATCTCGACGCCGTCGAACCCGGCGGCGGCGATGGCTTCGAGCTTTTCCGGCAGGGTGCCGCTCAGGGAAACGGTGGCAATGGAACGCTGCATGCTTGAACTCCCGGTCTGCACTGCTCTGAGTCAGGGATGTTTTTATCGTCCGTAAATTATTGGCTGCATGACTGCGCACAGCAATTTAAAGTGTACTACCCGGTTAGTTTTGCGTGCGATTATCGAACACTAAGGCGTTTCGACGAATTGACGATTTTTCGTCCACTGCCCACCATCGACGTCACATTGAGTCCGGATGTGAACCCTCGGTCGCAGTGCCTTGCAAACAACACCACATAACAAATTCAAAAACGGGTGGAACAATGATTCCTTCACAGACTTCCCGCATGGCCCCGGCCATGAGCACTGCCACGGGTGGCATCGGCGATAAGATCCGCGGCGCCATGGCCGTCGGCAAGACCCGTTGGGGCATGCTGGCGCTGGTGTTTTTCGCCACGACCCTGAACTACATCGACCGCGCCGCCCTCGGCGTCATGCAGCCGATCCTCGCCAAGGAAATGAGCTGGACGGCGATGGACTACGCCAACATCAACTTCTGGTTTCAGGTCGGCTACGCCATCGGCTTCGTCCTGCAGGGACGCCTGATCGACCGTGTCGGCGTCAAACGCGTGTTCTTCTGCGCGGTGCTGCTCTGGAGCCTGGCCACCGGTGCCCACGGCCTGGCGACGTCGGCCGTCGGCTTCATGGTCTGCCGCTTCATCCTCGGTCTGACCGAAGCAGCCAACTACCCGGCCTGCGTGAAAACCACGCGCCTGTGGTTCCCGGCCGGTGAACGTGCGGTCGCCACCGGCATCTTCAACGCCGGCACTAACGTCGGCGCAATGTTCACGCCGATGCTGCTGCCGCTGATCCTCCACGTGTGGGGCTGGCAGGCGGCGTTCCTGTGCATGTCGGCGCTGGGCGGGATCTGGCTGCTGTTCTGGGGCCTGAAGTACTTCAACCCGGAAGACCATCCAGGCGTTAAACAATCGGAACTGGACTACATCCAGCAGGAAGTCGAACCGGAACACGCCCGCGTACCGTTCTCGCGCATCCTGCGCATGCGTGGCACCTGGGCCTTCGCCCTTGCCTACTCGCTGACGGCGCCGGTGTTCTGGTTCTACCTGTACTGGCTACCGCCGTTTCTCAATCAGCAATACAACCTGGGCATCAACGTGACCCAGATGGGCATCCCGCTGATCATCATCTACGTGACGGCCGACTTCGGCAGTGTCGGCGGCGGCATTCTGTCTTCGTTCCTGATCGGTCGCGGCATGAACTCGATCAAGGCGCGGCTGCTGTCGATGTTCCTGTTCGCCTGCTGCATCATCGGCGTGATCATGGCGGCCGGTTCGAGCAACCTGTGGGTCGCGGTGGCGGCGATTTCCCTGGCGATCGGCGCGCATCAGGCCTGGACCGCGAACATCTGGAGCCTGGTGATGGACTACACGCCCAAGCACATGATGAGCACGGTGTTCGGCTTCGGCGGCATGTGCGCCGCGATCGGCGGGATGTTCATGACCCAGATCGTCGGCCACATCCTGACCGTCACCAATAACAACTACACGGTGCTGTTCACGCTGATTCCGGCGATGTACTTCCTGGCGCTGACATGGATGTATTTCATGGCGCCGCGCAAGATTCCTACCGTTACCGAGTAACTGCCTGCACCACATCCCCCCTGTGGGAGCGGGCTTGCTCGCGAAAGCGTCCTGTCAGTCATTGAAAATGCCGACTGAAACACCGCCTTCGCGAGCAAGCCCGCTCCCACAGGGATCTGCGTTTCATCAGCGGCGGCTTTGCTGCCAGGCTGCCGCCAGGCCACTGCAACAAATCACCGCGATCCCGATCACCGTCAAAAGACTCGGCGTGTGATTGAACACCACCCAGCCCAGCAACCCCGCAAACACGATCTGGCAGTAGCCAAACGGCGCCAGCAAGGCCGGCGCGGCGTGGCGGAACGCCTGGGTCAGAAACAGGTGCGCAGTCATCCCGCAGGTGCCCAGCGCCAGCATCAACACCCCGTGCCCCAGGCTCGGTACTTGCCAGAAGAACGGCACCAGCGCGCTCATCACCAGCGTGTTGCACAGGCCGGCGAAAAAGTTACTGGTGGTCGGACTGTCGAATTCGCTGAGCTTGCGGGTGAGCAGTTGATAGAAGCAGAAGAACAGCGCCGAGCAGAACGGCAGCAGCACCGCCGGGGTGAACAACTCACCGCCCGGGTGGACGATGATCAGCACGCCGATGAACCCACAGATCACCGCGATCCACTGGCCGCGCGTCACCCGTTCCTTGAGCAACGGCACCGACAGCGCCGTGACCAGCACTGGCGCGAGAAAGTTGACCGCCGTGGCTTCGGCCAGCGGGATGTACAGCAGCGCGGTGGTGAAAAACAGACTGGTGCCCAACAGGCACAATGCCCGCGCCAACTGCCATGACGGTCGCTTGGTGCGCAGCACCCGCAACCCCGACTGCGGCAGAAAGATTCCCGCCATCAACAAGGTATGCACCAGATAACGCGCCCAGACCACCATCACGATCGGATAGAAACCGGACAGGTATTTCGACAGCGCGTCATGACTGGAAAACAGAAAGGTGGCCAGGACAATCAGCAAGATCCCTTTGAAGGGTTGGTTGACGCCGGATAACGGTGTGCTGACGGTCATGGGCTCTCCTGTAAACACTGCGCAACAATCTAGAGCCCGGCGTCAGACTCTCACAGACAACAATCGAAATAGTGGGCGAATAGCGCACGACATCGTCAGCAAATACCTCAGCCACTGCACGAAGGCTTGGTCCATGCCCCTTGCGTCCAACACATGCGGCCAATCCGATGCCCATTGGGACGTCGGACTTTTCGACAAGTTAATACCGAAAAAAGCCACTTTCATCTTTCAGGCAAATAACGCCTTACGCTCGCTTACAGAATCGTCCTGCAAGTGCCGACCGCTGCCGCTATTCATAGGCACGGCAATAATGCCCATCAACCGATCAGAGAGCACCACTATGTTATGGAACAAAGCACGACGCAGCGATAACGTCGACGATACTCGACAGGGCAAGGATGCCCGCCGCCCCACAGGGAAAATCATCGGCACCGGCCTGGCCGCCAGCATACTGGCTGGTGCAGCGCTTTATTCGACATTCAGCAACGGGCCTGAAGCCCCCTCCGCCCCCCATGAACAGACACTGTTACAGACCTTATCGCCCGAGGAGACTCAACTGCATTTCATCGAATCGATCCTCGGGGACACTGAAGACACCTGGAAACAGTTGTTTGCCCAAACCGGACGCCACTACCCGGCCCCTACGCTGACGGTATTCAGCGACGGCGTAGTGTCGGGCTGTGGATATGCTGCTGCGTCCAGCGGCCCGTTCTTCTGCCCGGAGAACACACGGATTTATCTCGACCCGCAGTTCTTCGCCCAGATGGCTCGGCAGTTTTCGGTAGTCGGCGACTTCGCCCAGGCCTTCATCATCGCCCATGAAGTCGGTCATCACGTGCAGCTTGAGCTGGGCCTTTCCAGACCGTTCGAAGAGGCCCTGGCGGCCCGCCGCCCCTTCACTGGCGATGCCGGCCTCGAGGTACGTGCCGAGTTGCAGGCCGATTGCCTGGCTGGAGTCTGGGCCCACCACGCGCAACAACGTCTGGCCTGGCTGGAGCCTGGCGACATCGAAGCCGCCTTGAATGCCGCGACCACCTTCGGCGACGACTTTTTGCAACGTGCGCGCAATCAGACAGTCCGTCCGGAGACCTTCAGTCATGGTACATCGACGCAACGCAGTGACTGGTTCACCTCCGGATTCGACAGCGGTCGTATCGATGCCTGCGATACTTTCAACGCCGCGAAGCTGTAACCTTGGACGCGCGCGGACGCGCCGGTGCAGAACCGTCGCACCGCCCGGCTGTCTGACGACCGGACTGGCGCCGCTTCCGCGCACCAGCAACACTCATCACCACGCAACGTTCACCCTGCACAAATAGAGGATTCCCACATGCTATGGAAAAAAGGCCGACGCAGTGACAACGTCGTCGACGCCCGGGGTGATGAAGGCGACAGCGGTGGCGGTGGCGGTGGCATGCGTTTCGGTGGCGGCAAGGGCCTGAGCCTCGGGGCGATTCTGCTGATCGTCGGCATCGGCTGGATCACCGGACAGGACCCTTTGCAGATCCTCGGCCAGCTCACCGGGCAGATGACCGAGCAATCGGCACCGGCCACGACGCAAACCCGCCAGGCGCCACCGGCCAATGACCAACAGGCCGAATTCGTCCGCTCGATCCTGGGCGACACCGAAGACACCTGGGGTGCGATCTTCCAGCAGGCCGGGCGCCAATATAAGGACCCGACCCTGGTGCTGTTCAGCAACCGGGTGAATTCCGCCTGCGGTCTGGCCACCTCGGCCACCGGCCCGTTCTATTGCCCGGCGGATCAGAAAGTCTATCTGGACATGGCGTTCTTCCAGGAAATGGCCCAGCGCTTCAAGGCCGCCGGCGACTTCGCCCAGGCCTACGTGATCGCGCACGAAGTCGGCCACCATGTGCAGACGCTGCTCGGCGTCTCGGCGAAAATTCAGGCCGCGCGCCAGCAGGGTCGGCAGATGCAGGGCGATGGCGGTTTGCTGGTGCGTCAGGAATTGCAGGCCGACTGCCTGGCCGGCGTCTGGGCCTACCATGCGCAGAAGCGCCTGAACTGGCTGGAACCCGGTGACGTCGAAGAAGCCTTGAACGCGGCCAACGCCATCGGTGATGATCGCCTGCAACAACAGGGTCAAGGCCGCGTAGTGCCGGACTCGTTTACCCATGGTACGTCGGCGCAACGAGTGCGCTGGTTCAAAACCGGATTCGCCCAGGGCCAGGTCGGCCAGTGCGATACCTTTGCCGCGAAAAACCTGTAAATGCGCAAATGGCTTTTGGCTTTACTGATCATCGGCGGCAGTGCCCAGGCCGCCGGCGTCGATGCGATCAGTCCCGGGCGCCTGCAACTGAAGGCCGGGGAAATGGCCGTCGGCATCGGCCCGGCTCCGGAGAAGATCGAACGGGTGCTGATCGTCATTCACGGTCGTCTGCGCAATGCCGAGACCTATCGCAAAAGCGCCGAGAGCGCCGCCGAACTGGCCGGGCAAACCGCGCACACGCTGGTGATCGCTCCGCAGTTTCTCAACGAAAGTGACGTCGCCCTGTATTCCCTGCCGAACACGTTGTTGCGCTGGAAAGGCAACGAGTGGATGGGTGGCGGGTTATCCACAGGGCCGAACCCGCTGAGTTCCTACGCTGCACTGGACGAAATCGTCGCCCGGATCAGCGATCGCAAGCAGTTTCCGGATGTGCAGCAGATCGTGATTTTCGGCCATTCCGGTGGCGGTCAAGTGGTGCAGCGCTACGCCCTGCTCGCCAAGGATCAGCCGGCGCTGAAAGCCAACGGCATTCGTCTGCGGTATGTGGTGGCTAACCCGTCGTCGTACGCTTATTTCAATGAACAGCGGCCGGTGGCCTTCGATCACGCACAGTGCCCGGGCTTCAATCGCTGGAAGTACGGTCTGAGCGACATGCCGGTGTACGCCGGTGGACAAACGCCGTTGCAGCTTGAAAGCAGTTACATCAAGCGCGAGGTGATTTATCTGCTCGGCCAGCAGGACATCGACCCGCAGCATCCGGCGCTGGACAAGAGTTGCGCCGCCGAAGCCCAGGGCGCGTATCGCCTGGAACGCGGCAAACTGTTTTTCGGCTACCTGCTGCGCCGCCATCCGGAAGGGGTCAATCAGCGGCTGGTCGAGGTGCCGGGGGTGGGGCATAACGGTGATGGGATGCTGACGTCGCCGGAGGGGCAGAAGGCCCTGTTCGATCAGTAAATCCTTGCGGTGGCAGTTCTGGCCTCTTCGCGAGCAAGCCTGCTCCCACAGGGGGAGTGCATTCCCCCTGGATGAATGCGATCAAACTGTGGGAGCGGGCTTGCTCGCGAAGGCAATCTGGCAGGCACCGAAGATCTCAGGCCGAAAGCATCTGCCGCAACGCCACACAATCCTGTGCATGCCAATCCGTCAGCTCCGGCCACGGGTTATCCGGCAAATTCACCAACACCGTCCGCGCCCCGGCCGCTCGCCCGCAATCCAGATCGAAGCGGTAATCACCGACCATCACCATCTCGCTGGCCGGCACCTTCCAGGCCTCGGCCAGTTTCAGCAACCCGCCAGGATGCGGCTTGGGCGGAGCTTCATCGCGGCCCAGTACATCTTCCACCGCGAAGCAGTCGGCCAGGCCAATCGCTTCGAGCGTCACATGCGCCAGCTCCCGTGCATTGCGCGTCAGGATGCCAAGGCGATAACCGCGCCCGTGCAGGTCGCGCACCAGCTCCACCGCTCCCGTCGCCGGTTTTGAACCCAGCGCCAGATCACGCTCATGCTCCAGCAGCCACGCATGCTTCGCTGCAGCTTCATCGGTCGGCAGCGCCGCGAGATGGGTGAGAATGTCGTCCTCGGGCGGAATCGCCAGCGCCACGCGGATCGCTGCAAAATCGTGCACCGCGACGGTCAGGGTGCCGTCCATGTCGAACACCCAGTGCTTCACATCGCTCAGGCTCATGCCCAATCCTTGCGGTGACGAATCAAGCCTTCCTGGGTCACCGACGCCACCAGTTGCCCGGCGCGGTTGTACACGCTGCCACGGGAGAAGCCACGGGAATTGCCGGCCCACGGGCTGTCCATCGCGTAGAGCAGCCAGTCATCGGCGCGCAGATCGTTGTGGAACCACAGCGCGTGATCGAGGCTGGCGACCTGCATGTCTTTCTGCCAGACCGACTTGCCGTGGGGCAGCATCGAGGTGGTCAGCAGGCCGAAGTCCGAGGCGTAGGCCAGCAGGTATTTGTGCAACGCCGGAATATCGGCCAGAGCACCGTCGGCACGGAACCACACGTACTTCACCGGATCAGCCGGCTGCGGGTTGTACGGGTCCTTTTCGGTGACCGGGCGCACTTCAATTGGTTTCGGGCACAGCAGTTTTTCGCGCATGTGCTCGGGGATCAGATGCGCGCGTTGCTGGGTCAGTTCCAGCTCCGACGGCAGGTTTTCCGGGCCGACCACCACCGGCATCTGGCTCTGGTGCTCGAAGCCTTCCTCGTCGTACTGAAACGACGCGCTGCAGGTAAAGATCGGGTGCCCCTTCTGGATTGCCGTCACCCGGCGGGTGCTGAAGCTGCCGCCATCACGCACGCGATCCACCGAATACACCACCGGCAACTTGGCATCGCCCGGGCGCAGGAAATAGCCATGCATCGAATGCACATGGCGCGCCTCTTCAACCGTCTGACTGGCCGCCGACAGCGACTGGCCGAGCACCTGACCACCGAACAACTGACGGAAACCCAGGTCCTGGCTGCGGCCACGGAACAGGTTTTCCTCGATCGGCTCCAGGGTCAGCAGGTCGACCAGATCATCCAACACTTGGCTCATTCAGACTCTCCTCACACAACGCTATGCCGCGCAGTCTTGGCTGCGGCGGCCCATTCAGGTTCTGGCGCGAGCCACTGTCGCGCCATTGTAAACGTCCGTGTCGGCTTAGCCATGCAAGGTCTGTAGCCATTGCTCCCGGGTAATGCGATACAACAGATGCCGACGCAACGGGTGATCGGCTGCAAGCTTGGGATGATCGAAATCATCGGCCGGATCGTGATGCATGCCAATCGCCTGCATGACTTTCTCCGACGGCAGATTGCTCTGCGCGGTGAAGGACACGATCTCCTTCAGCGCCAGCCGATCGAAACCTGCGCGCAATGCCGTCCAGGCCGCCTCACTGGCGTAGCCCAGGCCCCAATGTTCCTTGGCCAGACGCCAGCCGATTTCCACGGCCGGGGTGAATGGCGCCTCGAAGCCAACCACACCGAGGCCGGTAAACCCGATGAACTCGCCGCTGTCCTTGCGCTCCAGCGCCCACAGGCCGAAACCGTGCTCGGCAAAATGCCCGCGCACCCGGCCGATCATCGACGCACTTTCCAGACGACTCATCGGCGCCGGAAAATAGCGCATTACCTGAGGATCGGCGCACATCGCTGCAAATGCCGGCAAATCCTCGTCGCGCCACTGGCGCATCAACAGGCGTGCGCTTTCGAGTTCGTTTATCGGCTCCATCGTGCCCCTCCGTTTGCATGCCGCAAGTCTACATCGCTGGTAGGATCCTTCACGCTTTCCTACGTTCCTGATCCCACGTTCTGATAAGAAATCACCATGCCTCTGCCGCTGATCTACCACGAAGACTACAGCCCCGAGTTTCCGGCGGATCACCGCTTTCCGATGGACAAGTTCCGCTTGCTGCGCGATCACCTGGTGGACAGCGGCCTGACCCGCGACGCCGACCTGCTGCGCCCGCAGATCTGCCCCAACGACATCCTCGCCCTCGCCCATGACCGTAGCTATATCGAACGCTACATGAGCGGCGAGTTGTCCCGCGAAGACCAGCGGCGCCTTGGCCTGCCGTGGAACGAAGCACTCGCCCGACGCACCGTGCGGGCCGTCGGCGGCTCGATTCTGGCGGCCGAAAAAGCCCTGGAACACGGACTGGCCTGCCACTTGGCAGGCGGCACGCACCACGCCCACTACGATTACCCGGCCGGGTTCTGCATCTTCAACGACCTGGCGATCATCAGCCATTACCTGCTGCAAAGCGGTCGGGTAAACCGCGTACTGATCTTCGATTGCGACGTGCATCAGGGCGATGGCACCGCGCGAATTCTGCATGACACGCCGGAGGCGATCACCGTTTCCCTGCACTGCGAAAAGAATTTTCCTGCACGTAAGGCCGAAAGCGACTGGGACATTCCACTGCCCAAAGGTATGGGCGACGCCGATTACCTGAAAGTGGTGGATGACACGCTCAACTACCTGTTGCCGCTGTATCAACCGGATCTGGTGCTGTACGACGCCGGGGTCGATGTGCACAAGGACGACGCCCTCGGTTATCTGCAGCTGACAGACACAGGCGTCGCCGCCCGCGATGAAAGCGTGATGCGCCATTGCCTGGGCCGCGACATCCCGGTGGTCGGCGTCATTGGCGGTGGCTACAGCAAGGATCGCCACGCCCTCGCCCGCCGCCACGGCATCCTGCATCACAGCGCGCAGCGGGTCTGGCAGTCACTGGGTTGTCATTAAGGTGTGCTGCGTTACCCACAATGGCTGTGGAACGGCCTGTGGATAACCTGAGCGAAAGGGACTACAGGCCACAGCGAACATGGCGTACAGCGTGGTGATCATTTTTTAACCACATACCGAATTCACCTCGATCTCCTTGTAGGAGTGAACCTGCTCGCGATGGCGCACTGACATTCAGCGTTTATGTCGTCTGATAAACCGCCATCGCGAGCAGGCTCACTCCTACAAAGGTCTGCGCTGTTAGAATGCGCGCCTTATCCCGCCATACCGCAGCGCACGCCATGACCCAGACATCCGCCCCCCTCCCCGCTCACGTCACCATCATCGGCGGTGGCCCCGCCGGCCTGATGGCCGCCGAAGTGCTGAGTCAGGCCGGCGTGCGCGTCGACCTGTACGACGGCATGCCGTCGGTGGGGCGCAAGTTTCTGCTGGCCGGGGTCGGCGGCATGAACATCACCCATTCCGAAGCCTACCCGGCGTTTCTCTCACGCTACGCCGAACGCGCACCGCAGATCGCGCCGTTGCTGCGCGCCTTTGACGCCGATGCGTTGTGCCGCTGGATTCATGAACTGGGCATCGAGACCTTTATCGGCAGTTCCGGCCGGGTGTTCCCCACCGACATGAAAGCCGCCCCGTTGCTGCGTGCCTGGCTCAAGCGCCTGCGCGATAGTGGCGTCGTTATCCACACCCGCCATCGCTGGCTCGGCTGGGATGAACACGGCGCACTGCGTATCGCCAGCCCCGACGGCGAAATCACCCTGAAGCCCGACGCCACCCTGCTCGCCCTCGGCGGCGGCAGTTGGTCGCGCCTGGGTTCAGATGGCGCATGGATGCTGCCGCTGGAGCAAAAAGGCGTAGGACTGGCGCCATTGCAGCCGAGCAATTGCGGCTTCGAGGTGCAGGCCTGGAGCGATTTGCTTGTGAGCAAATTCGCCGGCGCACCGCTGAAAAATGTCGCGATCGGTTTGAACGACGATATCCCGCGCTTGGGCGAATGCGTGATCACCGCAACAGGCGTTGAAGGCAGCCTGATCTACGCACTGTCGGCGCCGATTCGCGAGGCGATCAACGCGCATGGCTCCGCCACGGTGCACATCGACCTGCTGCCGGGCCGGCCTGTGGATAAATTGCAGGCGGCACTGAGCAAACCGCGAGGTTCACGCTCGATGGCCAAGCATCTGCACAGTCAGGTCGGGATCGATGGGGTGAAAGCGGCGTTGTTGCGTGAATTGACTGACGCGGCAACCTTTGCCGACCCGGCGCTGTTGGCCCGGGCGCTCAAGGCGTTGCCGTTGACCCTGGTGAAAACCCGTCCGCTGGACGAAGCGATCAGCAGCGCCGGTGGCGTGACGTTCGAGGCGATGGATGAGCGCTTGATGCTCAAGGCGTTGCCGGGGGTGTTTTGCGCAGGGGAGATGCTGGACTGGGAGGCGCCGACGGGCGGCTATCTGCTGACGGGGTGCTTTGCCAGTGGGCGGGCTGCGGGGTTTGGGCTGTTGGAGTGGTTGCAGCGCAAGGGCTGAAGACCGAGGTGCACCCAATCGCGAGCAGGCTCACTCCTACAGGGGAATGCGTTCCAATGTAGGAGTGAGCCTGCTCGCGATAGCGGTCTGACAAGTGCAGCGAATACTACGGTTTGCGCTTGCGCGGCCCGGTATTGAACACCGGCACTTTACGCACAGGCTTGATCGAAGGTTCCGGCGCCTGCGTCTCGCCGCTGTCGACCCACTTGCCGAGATTGCGCTTGCCGCCACCGCCGCCTGATGCCTTCGGCTTTTTCGGTTTCTTTGGCTTCTTGATCACCTGACCGCTGGCATCGGTATCCGGCACGCGGTGCTCAGGCTCGAAATCCGGCTCGTTCTGACGCTTGAGCGTCTGGCGAGTCAGCATTTCAATCGCCGACAACATGTTCACTTCATCCGCGCACACCAGCGAGATCGCCTCGCCCGTAGCGCCAGCACGGCCGGTACGACCGATGCGGTGAATGTAATCCTCGGCCACGATCGGCAAGTCGAAGTTGACCACCAGCGGCAGGTCTTCGATGTCCAGACCACGGGCAGCCACGTCGGTCGCTACCAGAATCTGCACTTCACTGAGCTTGAAACGATCCAGAGCACGCTGACGGGTCGCCTGCGGCTTGTCGCCATGGATGCCGTCGGCGTTCACGCCCAGGCCCTGGAGTTTTTCCACCAGCGCGTCCACGCCGTTGCGGGTCTTGGCGAACACCAGCACTTGCTTCCACTTGTTCTTGCGCATCAGGTGCACGAACAGTTCCGGCTTGCGCTTCTTGTCCACCGTCACCACCCACTGCTTGACGGTGTTTGCAGCGACGTTGCGCGGGCTGACTTCGACGCTCAGCGGATCGTTGAGCATCTGCCCGGCCAGCAGGCGAATGTCATCGGAGAAGGTCGCGGAGAACAGCAGCGTCTGGCGCTTCTTCGGCAGCATGCGGTAAATGTTCGCCAGTTCTTCGGAGAAGCCCAGGTCGAGCATACGGTCGGCTTCATCCAGCACCAGGGTTTGCAACTGATCGAGTTTCAACGCGTTCTGACGGAACAGGTCGATCAAGCGACCAGGCGTGGCGACAAGCACATCAACGCCGCCGCGTAGCTTCATCATCTGCGGGTTGATGCTGACGCCGCCGTACACCGCATAAGTGCGCAATGGCAGGTTTTCAGCGTATTGGCGCACCGACTCATGAACCTGCTCCGCCAGCTCGCGGGTCGGTACCAAAATCAGCGCACGCGCCGAATTAGCGGCCACTTTCGGCCCTTCCATGGCCAGCAACTGCAGCAGCGGCAAGGCGAAACCGGCGGTCTTGCCGGTGCCGGTCTGGGCCGCAGCCATCAGGTCGCGACCGGCCAGAACGGCCGGAATGGCTTGCGCCTGGACCGGCGTTGGAGTCTGGTAGCCGAGCGTCTCGAGGGAGCGCAGCAAGGGTTCGATCAGGCCAAGGGTGGCGAAAGTCATGGGAATACCGTAGGAAAAATCAGCGCGGTTGCGCAAAACAAGGGTGCAATGGCGCGCAGTTTACCCTAATTCACACGTTGCTCAGTCGCAATGGCTGACTTCGGCGCCTCCACGACGAGCGGCTGCGCCGGCCGCCGCCACTGCGGCAGACCGATCAGCACCACCGCACTGATGATCACCAGCATCGCCAGCGCTTCTTCCATGCCGATGGTCTCGCCGACAAACACGATCCCCAGCAATACCGCCACCGCCGGGTTGACGTAGGCATAACTGGTGGCCGCTGCCGGACGCACGTGCTTGAGCAGGTACATGTAGGAATTGAAGGCGATGATCGAGCCGAAGAAGATCAGGTACGCCAACGCCATCCAGCCTTCCACCGGCGGCACGGCTTGCAGGTGTTCGCCACTCACCGCGCTGCCGATCAGCAGCACCACGCCCCCCACCAGCATCTCCACGGCACTGGCCATCGCCCCTTGCGGCAGCGGCAGGTGTTTGCTCCAGACCGAGCCGAACGCCCAGATCGCCGCCGCGAAAATCAGCAAAGCCGCGCCCATGGGGCTCGATTGCAGGTTGGAGCCCATGTTGAGCATGGCGATACCGATAATCCCCAATGCCACCCCGGCCCACTCCAGCCGCGTATTGCGCGCGCCCCAGAAATACCCGCAGAGCAAAGTGAACAACGGCACCGTCGCCACCGCCAGTGCCGCCACACCGGAAGCCACGCCCGTGTGCTCGGCCACACTCACCGCGCCGTTACCGAAGCTAAGCAGCAAAATCCCGATGATCCCCGCCGCTTTCCACTGCGCCCAGGTCGGTGCCGGCGCCCCGCGCCAGCGCAGGAAGGCGTACATCAGGCTGCCAGCAATCACAAAGCGTACCCCGCCGAGCATCAGCGGCGGCCAGTATTCGACGCCAATGCGAATCACCAGATAGGTCGATCCCCAAATCACATACAGCGCGAAAAACGCGGCGATCAACGGCAAGGAAAAACGGCGCAAGGCAGGCATGGGCAGCTCGAATGTCAGAGGTAGCGGATGAATTATTCTAGAAAGGCCGGCGTGCAAAAATAAGCTACAAAACCTGTTTATAGCGCCGGTACACTTTTGAAAGAACGGAGATCGGCGGGATAAACAGCGATTTCGAAAGTCTGGCAATTTAAGGAGTCCGGCCTTGGACAAATACGACCGCATGCTGCTCAGCGCTCTGCTGGAAAACGGCCGAGCGTCCTACGCCGACCTCGCGCGCAAAGTGAACCTGTCCGCTCCGGCCGTGGCCGAACGCGTGGCCAAGCTCGAGGCGTCGGGGGTGATCACCGGGTATCAGGCGAACATCGACCTGTCGAAAATCGGCTTGCCGATCCAGTGCATGATCGAGTTGCGCCTGCACCAGAACGGCAGTCAGAAGGTCTACGACGAACTGGCGAAAATCCCGCAACTCATCGAGTGTTTTCGAGTGACGGGCGATCCCTGCGTGATGATGAAGGGCGCGGTTGGTTCGATGACGGAGCTGGAGGAGTTGATCAATCGGGTGGCGAAGTTCGGCTTCAGCAAGACTTCGATTGTGCTATCGAGTGCGATCGAGAAGCGTGTGCCGCTCGGCCACATCGAAAACAACGGCAAGTAATCAGGAACTCAGAAGATCCAAATGTGGGAGCGGGCTTGCTCGCGAATGCGGTGTGTCAGACAACATTTTTGCCGAATGACACACCGCTTTCGCGAGCAAGCCCGCTCCCACAGGGGATTTGTGTTGGGCCGGGGATCAGCGATAGCGCTGCAGGTGTTCGCTGACTTTGGCCGCCGGGACTTTCTGCAGTTTGCACAACAGGTCGTGGTTCAGCTCACGCACCCCATGCTTGTGCCGCAGCTCTTGCGCCAGATGCGCCATCAGATTGGCCGCCATCTCCGCATCCGCCATCGCCCTGTGCGCCTGGCCGGTGTGCGGCAAACGCGCGAAGGTGGTGAGAGTACCGAGCTTGTGATTCGGCGCCGCCGGCATCAGGCGGCGTGCCAGCAGCAGCGAACAGGCAAAATTCTGCAAACGTGTGCGTTTGATCCGCCCCAGTTCGAAGTCCCAGAACTTCTGGTCGAAAGAGGCGTTATGCGCGACCAACGGCGTGCAGCCAACGAATTCGTTGACCTCTTCCATCACCCGTTCGGCCGATGGTGCGGTGCGCAACATGGCGTTGCTGATGCCGGTCAGTTGTTCGATGAAGGCCGGGGCGCGGACGCCGGCGTTCATCAGGCTCTGGTAACGCTCGACGATGCGTCCGTTTTCCAGCATGACCACGGCGATTTCCGTGGCACGACAGCTGCTGCTCGGCGACAGGCCAGTGGTTTCAAAGTCGATGACTGCAATGCGTTCCAAACCGGGTTCAACTCCGTACAAATCAATTCTTCAGTAACAGCTCAATTCTTCAACAACAACACGCCTTCGATCGGCACGTAACGGCTGGCGGCGCGGATCAGCGAATTGGCGGTCAGGCCAGGCACACCATAGGCCACTGCCTGTACGCCGTGTTTGCTGATGATGCGTTCGAGCAGCATGTCGAAGTCGCCGTCACCGGAGGCCAGGACGATTTCGTCGACGTGGTCGGCGGCGTCCATGATGTCGAGGGTGATGCCCACGTCCCAGTCACCCTTGGCCGAGCCGTCGCTGCGCTGGATGTAGGGCTTGAGCTTCACGGTGAAGCCGAGGTTGCGCAGGATCTGCTGGAACTGCTGCTGCTTGCTGTCACCACGGTCGATCGCATAGGCATAAGCCTCGACGATCTGCCCGTCCTTGCTGATGTCTGCCCACAATGCGGCGTAGTTGAAGTGACAACCATAGGCCTGACGCACGGTGTAGTAGAGGTTCTGCACGTCGGCGAACACTGCGATTTTTTTCACCGGGATTCCTGTGAGCGCATAGCGCACGAAGCGGGATCAGGCGCCAGGCCCGAAAAAGGCGCTCAGTATGCCAGTCCTCAGGAAGGTGGCGCGAATAATCGACCCACCACTCCGGACGGATGGTGGGTTGTGGTGAGGGGATTTATCCCCTCACCACAGGTTGGTACGGGCGGCTGATCAGTCAGACGAAGGAGTCGTCGTCATCGAAGAACGACGAGTTGTCGTCGCTGTAGTCGGTGTCGGCAAGACCGCCCTGGTCGTTACCGAAGCTGTCGTTGCCAGCCATGCGCTGATCATTGCCCCAGTCGTTGTTGCTCTGGTCAGCCACTTGCGCCGGCTCTTCCTTGATCACCTCAACGATTTCTTCAGGCTGCTGGTTGTGATGGAACAGGCTGCTGATGCCTTGCGCCAACATCACACCACCGGCCACGCCAGCGGCAGTTTTCAGGGCGCCGCCAAGGAAGCTGCTGCCCGCTGCCGGGGCGGCTTGCTGTGCGTAATTTGGCGGTGGCGCGGCATAGTTCTGTTGTGGCGGTGGCGCAGCGTAGTTCTGCTGCGGTGCCGGCTCACGCCAGCCGCCGGTGGAGGCCGGAGCGCTCTGGGTCGGCGCCGGACGCGAACCGCCGCCGAAGATGCTCGACAGGAAACCACCGCCGCCACTCGGTGCCGGTGCCGCGCCCTGGGCCTTGGCCGCTTGCAGTTCAGCCTGCAATTGCTGGATTTGCTGGGTCAGCTGCTTGTTCTGTTCGTCGAGGCTCTTGATGGCCGCCTCTTGCACCAGAATCGCCTGGGTCATGAAATAACCTGCCGCCGGCTGGCGGGTCAGGTGTTCCTTGATCCGCGCCTCGGCCTGGGCGTCACGCGGGGCTGCCTCCGTTTCGGCCTGTTGCAGCCGGGAAAACAGTCCATCGATCAGGGTTTGCTCTTCGCTGTTCATGGCGACCTCGTAGATTGCCGGGGATAACGTTGCCCGTGTCCACTGTGGACAAGGCGCACCTCTGTAATGGAGGCAGTGACAGGATGTTTCAACGACCTTTACCGAATGTTTACGTTTGTGTCGGCCCGCGCATCATCGGTTAAAGTGAGCCACTGTTTTCGACCTGCGATACCGACTGATGAATGCCTTCGATGTACTGCGTGACTCTCTGTATTTTTTCAAACGCCATCTGGCCAGCATCGTGCAGTTGTGCCTGCCACTGGTGATCTTCGAAGCGGCGCTGCAGCAAGTGGTGGATCATGTCACCGACCCGGACAGTTTCTCCGCCGCCAGCGTGGTGGTCGGTCTGCTGGTGTATCCGCTGTACACCGCCGCGCTGATCCTGTTCCTCGATGCCCGCACCCGTGGCGAAGCCCCGCGCACCCTCGACCTGCTGGCGATGTCCGCCCGGCTGTGGCCGCGCTTCGCCCTGCTCACGGCGCTCAACACCTTGCTGATTCTGCTCGGGCTGTCGCTGTATTTCCTGCCAGGCCTGATGCTGATGGTGATGCTGGCGTTCGCCGAATATCTGCTGGTGCTGCGCGGCATGGGGCCGTTGCAGGCGATGAAGGAAAGCCTGCGCCTGACCCGAGGGCATTTCTGGCGGATCCTGCTGTGCATTCTCTGCGTGATGGGACCATTGTGGCTGCTCAAGGGCGCGACCCTGGCGGTGTACCCCGACCCGCAGAATCCGCTGATCGCGGTACTGATCGACAGTGCGCACAGCTTCCTGCAACTGTTCACCAGCGTAGTGCTGTTCCGTCTGTTCATGCTGATCAGCGAATTGCCTGACAAACGTAACGGAGCGGTCTGACTTCAGGGGCCTTGGGCCAAGCGTCTGCGGTCGGGTATGCTCGGGGTCACTTTTGTAACGCGATAAGCCGAGCCATGCCCCGTCTGCTGCGCTACACCCTGTTGCCGTTTTTGCTCGCCATCGTCCTGATCGGCGGGCTGATCCACAGCCTGACCTGGCGCCCCGATGCCCGGGAAACCCTGCCGGTCACCTGCACCGGTACCCCGCCGAACCTGGTGCCCGGGCAGGCGTTGAAAGTCATGACCTGGAACGTGCAATACCTCGCCGGCAAGCGCTACGTGTTCTGGAACGACCAGGCCCAGGGCAACGATGAAGCGCCAACCCCGGAAGACATGGCCTTCAGCCTCGACGAAGTGGCGCGGGTGATCCGCGATGAGCAGCCCGACGTAGTCCTGCTGCAAGAGCTGGACGACGGCGCCAAGGCCAGTGATTACCAGAATCAGCTCAAGCTGCTGCAGGAACGGGTCACCGACCTCTACCCGTGCAGCGCCCACGCCTTCGACTGGAAGGCGGATTTCGTCCCCGAACCACACATTTTCGGCAGCGTTGGCCGACAACTGGCAACCCTGAGCCGCTACCGCATCGAACACGCCGAACGCCTGCAATTGCCGGCGCCCCCGGCGAACATCATCAGCCGCCAGTTCCAACCCAAGGACGCCCTGCTCGCCACCAAGCTGCCGCTGAGCGACGGCGGGCAACTGACGGTGTTCAACACGCATCTGGATCGCGCCAGCCAACCCGACGACACCTTGCAGGCGCAAGTGACGGCGGTGGCCAAGGTGCTCGACAAGTACGAAAGCCAGGGCCTGCCGTGGCTGATCGGCGGTGACTTCAGCCTGTTGCCGCTGGGCCAGTATCAACGCCTGCCTGCTGATCAGCGCACGCCCTACTCGATCGACAGCGCACTGCACCTGTTGTGGGACAAGTACCCGATGATCCCGACCAACAACGAAGCCAGCGGCATCGACCGCGCCCACTGGCTGACGCACTACCCCAACGACCCCGGCCTCAATGGCCCGGATCGCACGGTCGACTATCTGTTCTACAGCCCGAAAATCAAACGGGTCGAGGCCAGGGTGCGGCAGGACGATACCTTGCGCATTTCCGATCACTTGCCGGTGATTGCGCGCTTCCTGCTCCCCGCCACCCCGTAGCCAGCGAACACAATACCCCCCTGTGGGAGCGGGCTTGCTCGCGAAAGCGGTGTGTCTTCAAAGTTGATGACGGCTGACACTACGCCATCGCGAACAGGCGAAGGCCTACAAAAGAGCGTGCTCGACTTAGTGGACTTCTTCGAGGTCATCGTGCAGCAGCCCGAAGATCTCCCGTTTCATGTCGATGAACGAGCGCTCCATGACCATGTCCAGTGAGCGCGGGCGTTCGATCGGCACGTCGAGGATCTGCTTGATCCGCCCCGGTTTGGCGCCCATCACGTAGACCCGGTCCCCGAGCAGAATCGCTTCGTCAATGTCATGAGTCACGAACAGCACGGTCTTCTTGCTGTTACCCCAGACCCGCAGCAACAACTGCTGCATCTGCAAGCGGGTCTGGCTGTCCAGTGCGCCAAACGGTTCGTCCATCAACAGGATCTGCGGATCATTGGCCAGCGCCCGGGCAATCGCCACGCGCTGCATCATGCCGCCCGAGAGCTGCTTGGCGTAGCTGTCGGCAAACCCGGCCAGGCCCACTTCGTTGACGTAATAGTCGACGATTTCCTTGCGCCGCGCCGCCGGCATGCCGCGTCGTTTGAGGCCGAATTCGACGTTCTGCCGTACCGTCAGCCACGGAAACAGCGTGTAGCTCTGGAACACCATCCCCCGATCGGCACCGGGGCCCTGCACTTGCTGACCGCCGACGTAGATCTCGCCGGACGTCGGCTCGGCCAGGCCAGCGGTCAGGTACAACAGGCTCGATTTGCCGCAACCCGACGGCCCCACCAGCACCGCGAACTGCTGGTCCGGCACTTCGAACGACACCTGCTCCAGCGCAGTGAACGTGCCGCCATCGGGCTTCTTGTAGCGCAGGCTGACCTTGTCCACTTGCAGGCGCGCAGCGGCTTGCGGCGCGGCGGCTCGCGGTTCGATGAAACGATGATTGGCAGCGGTTACTGAGCCCATGCGGCAACCCTCAAGCGAAGAAAACGGAACAGTTGATCGGTGACCAGACCGAGCAGGCCGATGATCGCGATGGCGAGGAAAATCACGTCGACCTGAAAGCCGCGCATGGCTTTGAGGCTCAGGTAACCGAGGCCACTGGAGGCCGCGACCAGCTCGGCCACCACCAGATACGTCCAGGCCCAGCCCATGGTCACGCGCAGGGTGTCGAGCACACCGGGCACCGAGGCCGGGGCGATCACATGCAGCACTGCGTCGCGACGGTTGGAACCGAGGGTGTAAGAGGCGTTGATCAGATCCTTGGAAATCCCTTTGGACACGTCAGCGATCATCACCAGTTGCTGGAAGAACACGCCGAAGATAATCACCGACACACGCTGCTCCAGACCGATACCAATCCACAGGATGAACAGCGGCACGAACGAGGTCACCGGCAGGTAGCGAATGAAGTTGACCAGCGGTTCGAGGAACGCCTGGACGATGCGGAAGCTGCCCATCAACAACCCCAGCGGCACCGCCACCAGCGACGAGACAATGAAGCCGACCATCACCACTTCGACGCTGGCCCACACATGGGTGCCGAGGGTGCCGTCGCGGCTCAGGCGTACGGCCGCCTCGAGCACCGCGCCGGGGGTTGGCAGAAACATCCCCGGCACGATGCCGCCGTAGGACAACCCGGCCCACAGGCCGACCAGCAACACCCACGCCAGGCCGCTGGCGCTCCACACCACTGGCACCGGTAATCCGGTCTTGGGCGTGAGGCAGCGGCTCAGCCATGATTTGCGCTTGAACATGCAGACCTCCTAGAGCGGGCTGACGAAACGGTTGTCGACCAGATCGTCATGGCTGACGTTGTAGGGCTTGCCCTGCAGTTCGCTGGCGGTTTCGTTGGCGAGTTTGATCAACGCCGCGCTGTCACCCGGCTTGCCCGGCGAGCCGAGAAGCTTTTCGCTCATCGCCTGATCGTAGAAACGCACGCCCTTGGCGGCAGCGGCCAGTTCCTTCGGATCGGAGAGATAGCCGCCAACGCCTTTGGCCATGATCGCGTAAGCCTCGTCCGGGTGTTCTTGGGTGTACTTGACCGCCTTGTACAAACCGCTGACCAACGCCTTGACGTCCTGCGGCTGTTTTTCGATGACGGTGCAATTGAGCGCCACCACATCGACGATCACCCCCGGGGTACTGCTGCTGTCGATCAGCACCTTGCCCTGCTGCTTGTCGCGTACCATCGACAGGTGCGGTTCCCAGGTCACGGCGGCCGGCACGCGACCGGCGATGAACGCGGTGGCGGCATCGTCGGCGGTCATGTTCTGCACGGTAATGTCGCTCATTTTCATGCCGTTCTTTTTCAGCAGGTACGACAGCCAGAACTGCGACGTCGAGCCTTCGTTGACCGCCACGGCCTGGCCCTTGAGTTCCTGCAACGACTTCACGTTCTTGCCGACCAGCACGCCGTCGCCACCATGGCTGTCATCCAGCGCCGCAACTGCCTTGAAGCAGAACTGCGGACGGTATTTGAGCACCTCGTCGATAGTCGACGCCGAGCCTGACAGTTGGCCGGACGCCTGCGCGGCCATGTACATCGAAGCTTCTTCGACCACCGGCAGTTCAACGGTCAGGCCGTTTTCCTTGAAGTAGCCCAGGTCCTGAGCCAGGTAGAGGGTGCCGTAGCCAACCCAGGTGGTATGGCCGATGGACAGGGTGCCGGCCTGGGCGCTGGTCGCGACCGTGGCTGCAAGGGCGGTGATCGCCAGAGGGTGGGTGAGACGAATACACAAGGACTTGATCATGGAGCACTCCCGACGCTGTTGATTTAGTTTTGTCATGGGCAGTACGGCCGGCACCAATGATGTGAATCCACGCTGCGGTCTCTGCTGGACTCTGGCGTGAAACACCGGGCTGGCGAGATCGATGGTGGCCCATGTGCGGGCCGAGGAAAATCAGGAAATTGTTGGCAGCAAATGATGAAAAAACTGGGTAGCGCGCACTGCTGAAGGGCAGGGTTGGCGGGGATGCTCAAAGGGGGGGCAGATCAGGGATTTTCTGTGACTGACCCACCGCATTCGCGAGCAAGCCCGCTCCCACAGTGGTTCTGTGTTGATCACAAATCCAATGTGGGAGCGAGCCTGCTCGCGAAAAGGGGTGACGCGGTATCAGCGCAACTGAAACCAGGTGGTTTTCAGCTGGGTGTATTTGTCGAACGAGTGCAGCGACAGATCGCGGCCAAAGCCCGATTGCTTGCCGCCGCCGAACGGCACGGTCACGTCCAGCGCATCGACGGTATTCACCGACACCGTGCCCGCCCGCAGCCGTCGCGCCACACGGTGCGCGCGATGCAGATCATCAGTCCACAGCGACGCCGCCAGCCCGTAGACACTGTCATTGGCCAGACGCACCGCTTGGTCTTCATCGTCGAACGGCACCACCGCCAGTACTGGCCCGAATACCTCTTCGCGAAACAACGGCATGTCGGCGCGGACGCCAGTAAAAATCGTCGGTTCGATGAAGTTGTCCGAGCCATTGAAGCGCCGCTGCTGGCCGCCACACACAAGGGTCGCACCCGACTGCTCGGCGCTGCGAATGGCACGCATGATGCTCGCCGTCTGCCGGTGATCGACGATCGCCCCGGCACGGCTTTGCGGATCGAGCGGATCACCCGGCAGCCAGCGCTCGGCCTGAGATTTCAGGCGTTCGACAAACGCGTCGTGAATCGAACGCTTTACCAGCAACCGCGAGTTGGCCGAACACACTTCGCCCTGATTGAAGAAGATCCCGAACGCGGCTTTTTCCGCCGCCAGATCCAGATCGCGGCAATCGGCAAACACCAGGTTGGCACTCTTGCCGCCGCACTCCAGCCACACTTGTTTGAGGTTGGATTGCGCCGAGTACTGCATGAAATATTTGCCGACCTGCGTCGAGCCGGTGAACACCAGGCAATCGACGTCCGGGTGCAGGCCCAAGGCTTTGCCGGCCTGTTCACCAAGCCCCGGCAATACGTTGAGTACGCCCGCCGGCAACCCCGCTTCCAGCGCCAGCTCGGCCAGACGCAACGCCGAAAACGGTGATTGCTCGGCCGGTTTGAGGATCACCGAATTACCCGCCGCCAGCGCCGGCGCGAGCTTCCACGCGGCCATGTCCAACGGGAAATTCCACGGCACCACCGCCGCCACCACGCCCAGCGCTTCGCGGGTGATGGTCGCCAGCACATTGGCGGCGCCGGGGGCGATCTGGTCGTAGAGTTTGTCGATGCTTTCGGCGTACCAGCGAAACACCCCGGCGGCACCCGGCACATCAATGCTGTAAGCGTCCATCACCGGTTTGCCCATGTTCAGCGAATCGAGCAGAGCCAATTCTTCACGATGCTCCATCAGCAGATCAGCCAGGCGCAGCAGCACTTGCTTGCGCTCGGCGGGCGGACGTTGCGCCCAGGTGCCGGTCTCGAACACCTGTCGCGCGTTACGCACCGCCGCGTCGACATCCTCCTCGCCACAGGCGGCGACATTGGCCAGTAACTGGCCAGTGGCGGGATTGATCGCGGCGAAGGTCTGCCCCGATTGCGCGGCGCAGTGTTGACCGTTGATCACGGCTTGATCGGGAAACTTCAATGCAACGGCCTGGCGCTGCCATTCTACAAGCTCGAACACGTCGGATGCTCCTTGGACGTTATTGTGCAGTCGATGGTCGCTCAGGCCCCAGCGGGCTAAAACCAGTAAAAACATCTTCGCAGGCAATGAAAAAACTGCTCAATCGGTTTCCCCAAAACCTGCGCGGATGACTAAGGTTCAAGGACAAAAACATCGTCGCGCAGCGGACGCGGCGGCGCACAAATTGCTTGGAAGTCGAGTCCGCTCGTCCTGAGGTTTGCCGTGGCCGCCTACAATTTGCGTCAGCTCAAATACTTCATCACCACCGTCGAATGCGGCAGCGTTGCCGAAGCTTCACGCAAGCTGTACATCGCGCAACCGGCGATCTCCACGGCAATCAAGGGCCTGGAAGACAGCTTCGCCGTGCAGCTGCTGATCCGCCATCACGCCCAGGGCGTGTCCCTGACGCCCAGCGGCGCACGGTTTTTCCGCAAGGCGCAGGAGCTGTTGCGCATGGCCCGGGAGTTCGAACAGAACGCCCTCGCCGACAACGACATCGTCGCCGGACAGATCGACATCGGCTGTTTCGAAACCGTCGCCCCGCTGTATTTGCCGCAATTGATTGCCGGGTTTTCCACGCTCTATCCCGGGGTGAAAATCCGCATCCGTGACGGCGAACAACAGGAACTGGTGCTGGGCCTGACCTCGGGCACGTTCGACCTGGTCATCCTTTATGAACACGAACTCGACGCCACCATCCAGACCGAACCACTGATGCCGGCGCAACGCCCGTATGCGCTGCTGCCGGCCGACCACCGTTTCGCCCAGTACAAGCAAGTGTCGCTACGCGATCTGTGCCTGGAGCCGATGATTCTGCTGGACGTACAGCCGAGCCGGACCTACTTCGTCAGCCTCTTCGAAGAGCTGGGCCTGACCCCGCGCATCGAGTTCAGCTCGCCGTCAATCGAGATGGTCCGCGGCATGGTCGGCCAGGGGTTCGGCTTCTCGGTGCTGGTCACCCGTCCGCATTCGGAATGCACCTATGACGGCAAGAAAGTGGTGTGCGTGGAGATAGCCGAAGACGTCACCGGCTCAGGGCTGGTGGCGGCGTGGCTCAAGCGTGGGCAACTGACCAAGCCGGCGCAGTTGTTCGCCGATTACTGCCGGGAACAACTGACGGGCAAGGCGCGTATTTAGCAGCGAACACGCTCCGACTCATTGCGGGAGCGGGCTTGCTCCCACAGTAGATCGATGTCGCACCGTCAATGGATGGCAGGTTGCGATGTTTTGATCTTCACGTGCCGCGCGGTTTGGCCCGCGCAGTGGCCTCGGCCACCAACGGATCATCCGGCCAATAGTGCTTCGGATACCGCCCCTTCAAATCCTTCTTCACCTCGGCATAGGTACTGCGCCAGAAGTTGGCCAGATCCTGCGTCACCTGCACCGGCCGCCGCGCCGGGGACAATAGGTGCAACTTGACCACTTGCCGCCCGCCGGCAATCCGTGGCGTCTCGGCGAGGCCGAACAACTCCTGCAGACGCACCGCGAGAATCGGCGGCTGCTCGCTGTAATCCAGACGAATCGATGACCCGGACGGCACACTGATGTGATGCGGCGCCAGCTCATCGAGCCGCTGTGGTAACGGCCACGGCAGCAGGTTACGGACGATGCTCGACAGGTCCAGATTGGCGAAATGACTGAGCCGCGAGACCTTGCCCAGATATGGCATCAGCCAGTCTTCGAGGTTTTTCAGCAACGTCGCGTCGCTGACATCCGGCCATTGGCTTTCGACCTGAGCGTTCAGATCCAGCTGCCGCAGCAGGGCGACCCGCGCCTGCCACTGACGCAGCTCCGGCGTCCACGGCAGCAACTCCAGACCTTTGCGCCGCACCAGATTGACCAGCGCCTGACTGCGTGCCGCTTCGTCGAGACCGGTCAACGGTTCGCGGCTGAGGATCAGCTCGCCGACCTTGCGCTGACGCTCGGCGCGCAGCACGCCTTCGCGTTCGTCCCAGTCCAGTTGATCGACGCAACTGACCTGCTCAGCCAACACTGAATCGAACAGCGCCGGATCGAAATCCGCCGCCAGATAAATCCGTTCCTCGCGCTGACCCTGACGGCTGCCGAGGTCGGCAATCACAATCCATGGCTCCTTCATCAGGCTGTCGGCTTCAGCGAACAGCGCGGCGCGTCCATTGGCCAGACGATATTCCGCGCCACCGGCACGCCGCTGTTGGGCGACGCGGTCCGGGTAGGCCAGCACCAGCAGCGCGCCGAGCCAGCGCGGATGATCGGGATCGCTGACCGGCGCGCTCGCCTTGCCGCGCAAGTAACCGCGATACTGTCGCGCCAATTGCCGGGCCCGTTGCACGCCACCCTGTGCACCGCGCGCCGCACGTTCTTCACCGCAGAGCAGGACCAAGCGGCTGTGCAGATCAGCGCCGGCACCGCGCAGGATATCGCGCTCGCCGAGCAGTGCCGCAACGTCGCACGCCATGTTCGCCAGCCCCAGCGCCTGACCGCGCAGCAACAGATGGGCGATGCGCGGATGCGCCGGCAGTTCAGCCATGGCCTGACCGTGCGCGGTCAACGTTTCGCCTTCGAGCGCGCCGAGTCGCTGCAACAGATCCCGTGCCTGTGCATAGGCCGCCGTCGGTGGCACATCGAGCCAGACCAGTTCGCCCGGAGTCACGCCCCAACGCCCGAGTTGCAGCGCCAGGCTCGCCAGGTCCGCCGAAAGAATTTCCGCGCTGCCGTAAGCGGCGAGTTGTTCGTGCTGGTCCTGTGACCACAGGCGATAACACACCCCCGGCTCCAGACGCCCCGCCCGGCCGGCGCGTTGGGTGGCGCTGGCCTTGGAAATGCGTTGGGTGTCGAGGCGGGTCATGCCGCTGCCAGGGTCGAAACGCGGCACCCGCGCCAGCCCGGCATCGATCACCACACGCACGCCATTGATGGTCAAACTGGTCTCGGCGATGTTGGTCGCCAGCACCACTTTGCGCTGGCCGGTGGGAGCCGGGTCGATCGCGGCGCGCTGCGCATTCAGATCCAGTTCGCCGTGCAGCGGGCAGAGCAACACGTCGCTGCGCTCGCCAATGGCATCGCTCAGTTGCTGATGCACGCGACGGATTTCCGCCTGCCCCGGAAGGAACACCAGCAGGCTGCCGGTCTCATCGTGCAGGGCTTCAAGTACGGTCTGGGTCACGTGCTGGTCGATGTATTCGCCGGGCTGGAACGGCCGCCCCCAGCGCATCGTCACCGGGAACATGCGCCCTTCGCTGCGCAGGATCGGCGCGTCATCCAGCAAGCCGGCCAGACGTTCGCCTTCCAGCGTTGCCGACATCAGCAAAATCTTCAGCGGCTGTTCAGCTCGGAACAGTTCACGACCGTTCAAACTGAGCGCCAATGCCAGATCGGCATCGAGGCTACGCTCGTGGAATTCGTCGAAGATCAGCAGGCCCACGCCTTCCAGCGCCGGATCGTCCTGCAGGCGCCGGGTGAGAATGCCTTCGGTGACCACCTCGATACGGGTGTTGGGGCCGACCTTGCTGTCGAGGCGGATGCGATAACCGACGGTTTCACCGACCTTCTCGCCCAGTTCGCTGGCCAGTCGTTCAGCCGCCGCACGCGCTGCGAGACGCCGCGGTTCGAGCATGAGGATGGTCTGCCCGGCCAGCCACGCTTCATCGAGCAAGGCCAGGGGCACGCGGGTGGTTTTACCGGCGCCGGGCGGTGCTTCGAGCACAGCTTCGTGGCGTGTCGCCAACGCTTCACGCAGGGCAGGTAAAACTTCATCGATCGGCAAAGAAATCATGCTGGCTCCCCAGGGCGTGCCCACCGTAAATTGCGAGTCGCGTTAAAGCTGTGAGCGTGCCAGGCAAGGCGCGGGACGCAGGTGAGGGTCGTTTCCTTGCCAAGTCCCGCAACGCAGCATGGCGTGCTCACAGCATTAGCCCGGAGGGCCGAACCCCGACAGGATTCATCAGCCTTCACGCGGTGTCGATCTGGAGAAAACAACTTCAATCCTCAACATATTTCGGTAGGGGTGAGACGAGGCCGCAATTTACTGTGGGCATGCCCTGCCAGCCGCGAGTATAACGGCGAACTGCTTGGCGTTCGTCAGGGTCTTAACTTCACAAGACGAAGCTTCGTTAATAGATGACTCAGGAGATTTTCCATGCGCTTACCTTCTCGCCTGATCGGCGGTGTACTGGTCGCCACCCTGCTCACTCAACTCACTGCCTGCGGTTCGATTTTCTACCCGGACCGTCGCGGCCAGATCGACGGCAAGATTGACCCGGCGATTGCCGTGCTCGACGCTGTGGGCCTGCTGTTCTACGTGATTCCCGGCCTGATCGCCTTTGCGGTCGACTTCACCACCGGCGCGATCTATTTCGAACCGGGCCACACCGCCCAGGTCGATCCGGCCAAGCTGAAACAAGCCATTGGCCCGGACGGTCAGGTCGATAACCTCAAGTTGCAGGCTATTCTCGAAACAGAACTGGGCCGCAACCTGCCACTGGACGATCCACGTCTGATCCAGCACAAGGGCAGCACTCAACAACTGGCGATGTTTGGCCTGCAACCTGCCGCATAAGGACATTACGACCACATGACCACCAGCCCCGAACACGCCCGCCTGCTGCGGCTGGCGACCCGCGCCTCGGTCGCGGTGGCCTGCACGCTGATCATCGCCAAAGCCATCGCCTGGTGGCTCAGCGGTTCGGTGAGCATGCTCGCCGGCCTCACCGACTCGGCGCTGGATGGCGTTACCTCGCTGCTCAATCTGCTGGCGGTGCATTACGCGCTGCGCCCGGCCGATGACGATCACCGTTACGGTCACGGCAAGGCCGAGTCGCTGGCGGGTATGGCTCAGGCACTGTTCATCGGTGGCAGTGCGGTGCTGATTGCCTTTCAGGCGTACGAACGCATCCAGCAACCAGAGCCGCTGGGCGCGCCTTGGTTGAGCATTGGGGTGATCGTATTCTCGCTGCTGCTGACCGCTGCGCTACTGACATTGCAACATCGGGTGATCAAGCAGACCGGCTCCAACGCGGTGCGCGCCGACTCGCTGCACTACCGCTCGGACATGCTGCTCAACGGCAGCATTCTGATCGCGCTGGTCCTCGCCGGCATGGGCTTTCATCAGCTCGATGCATGGTTCGGCCTGGGGATTGCGGCGTACATTTTGTGGAGTGCGGTTCAGATCGCCCGGGAAAGTTTTTCGGTGCTGATGGATGAAGAGCTGCCAACGGACGTCAGTCAGCACATGCTCGAACTGGCCTGCGGCGTACCCGGCGTGCTGGGCGCACATGATCTGCGCACGCGGATCTCGGGCAATCACTGGTTCGTGCAGTTGCACCTGGAGTTGCCGGGAGAGCTGACCCTGTCAGTCGCCCACGGCATCAGCGATCAGGCGGCGGATGCGATTCACGCCGCCTACCCGCGAGCCGAGGTGCTGGTGCACGCCGACCCGCAGGAAGTGGTCAAGACCGAACGGGCGCAAACCCGGCTTCAGTAAGACACCTGATAACCGCGACTGCTCAGGCAATTGCCCTGAGCCTGACGGTAGGCCTGCACCACTTCGGGCGCCGGTTGATACGTCGCGGTACGCGGATCGAAACCGCTTTGCTGTACCGCGTATTGGTAGCACTGGTAACCGTCCTGCTGGACTTGTTCCGGCGACTGACCGTTGGCGGGATAAGCCTCGACGTCATAACCCTGGGATTGCGGCTGCGGTTGCGGCGGTTGCTGCACCGGCGGCTCGACCACCACGTAATCCTGGGTGGCTTCCTGATAGGCGTAATAGGAGCCGGCAGCGAGGAACAGCAGCGCACCGCCGATCCACACTTCACGCGCATAGTCCGGCAGATACTGGGTACGAATCCCACGTGGCGGTTGCACGACGATGTAGCGCGGGCCTTGCGGGCGATACCAGTAGCCACCGGAATAGAAGTAATCCTGGCCGCGATACGGCACACGGTATTCGCGATCCGGGAAGCGGTCGATCACATGCCCCGGGCGGTACTGCGGGCCTGGGCCCCAGCCGTTGCCATGCCCGTCCGGGCGGCCCGGCCAGCGATTGTCATTGGGCCGGTTGCCGGTTTGCCATTGCTGGTTGTGGTAACCATTCTGCGGACGCTCGTCGCGGTAGTAACCCTGGCGCGGTTCCTGGGTCTGACGCACGGCGTCGGGCCGTGGCTGGATCGGCAGATTGTTCGCCGGTGGCGGTGGCGCCTGATGAACCGGAGCAGGCGGGTTGGGCGCGCGGTTCTGGTTCTGCCACTGACCGTTGTTTTGCCATTGACCGTTATTATTGTGCTGCTGGCTGTTGTGCTCGAACTGGCGGCTGTTGTCGCCACGAATGATTTCGTTGTTCTGCGGCCGCGGCTGATTTTGCGGCGGCGGATTGTTCTGCCCGTGCGGCTGACGCTCGCCGCCATGCCCCTGATTGCCCTGATGTTCACCACCGTGCCCGTTATTCTCGGGACCACGATTCTGTGGCTCGTCGGCAAGCGCTTGCGCACTGACGCTCACACACAGCAAACCAACACCGGCCAGACGCCAGATGCGCGACTTCATGCTTTTCCTCACTGCGGGTAATAAGGGGCTTGTAACTAAGACCGGGAATACACACACCGGGTTCTGCGACAGGTTATCAGTCACGAAACTTATTTATTGAGGATGGCGGCGCTGCAAGGCACAAAAATCGCAGGCAAGAAAAAAGGGAGACCCGTCGGCCTCCCTTCTAGAGAACTTCGTCCTGGCTCGACGCTTTTGACGTCGGCTCACCTCACGCCGTCTTCTGGACAGTGTGCAGCTCGGGGGCCGGCACATCCCCGGTGGGGGTGGCGGCCGCGGCGGGCCTGATTGGGCGGGCCGCAGTGGACTGTGTTACCGAGCAGTGATTCTGGTGATAAGAATAGGCCGGAGGCCGCGACAGAGGATTGCGAAGATTGCTCAAATAAACACCACTTGCGCAATTTTTAACCCTGGATAGATAATCCGCCGCAATAGTTACAACCAAGGACAGATTCATGAGCAAACTCGACCGTTATGACCTGAGTATTTTGGCTGAATTGCAGCGCGACGCCCGCATCTCCAACCAGGAACTGGCCGAGCGCATCGGTCTGTCGCCCTCGCCCTGCTCGCGCCGGGTCAAGCAACTGGAGGACGACGGCTACATCTCACGCCAGGTCGCCCTGCTCGATCGCAAGATGCTCGGCCTGAGCCTGACCGCCTACGTGCTGATCGGCATGGACCGGCACACACCGGAGCGTTTCGAAAACTTCGAAGCGGCGATCCGCACCCTGCCGCAGGTACTGGAATGCAGCCTGGTGACCGGCGTCGATGCCGACTATCAGTTGAAAGTGGTGGTGCCGGACATGGATCACTATCAAAAGCTGCTGCTGGGGCACCTGACCCGGATTGAAGGGGTGACCAGCGTGCGCTCGAGTTTTGTGCTGAATCAGGTGCTCAACAGCACTGAATTGCCGCTGACGCATCTGCGCAGCTGAAACCGCTTTCGCGAGCAAGCCCGCTCCCACAATTGGTCTTCGTCGAGCACACAATTTGTGTACCACCGAGCTCACCTGTGGGAGCGGACTTGCTCGCGAAGAGGCCGGTACAGGCAGCCCCTCACTGCGGCACACCGACGCAGGTCAATGCGGCCTCAGCTACCCTCGGCGTATAATCGCCAAGCCCTTTCAGCCGCGCCTGCGCCGGAGATGCCCAATGGATCCTGCAGTATTCGAAGAGTGGATGATGACTGGCCTGGTCAGCATCCTGATCATTTTCATGGGTTTCATCGTCTGGGATCTGGCGAAGAAGTCCAAGGCCGGGCGCTTCGGCTCGTTCATCCTGTTCTTCGTGCTGGGCCTGGGCGTGGCCGCGTTCATCATCAAGAGTGTGGTGATCGGCCTGATCGAATCCGGCGCTCTATAGACGCGCCGGTACTTCTTTCCATTGGCCCTGATCGAGCCCTTCGATCGTCCAGTCGCCAATCCTGACCCGCACCAGCCGCAACGTCGGCAGCCCGACCGCTGCGGTCATCCGCCGAACCTGACGGTTACGCCCTTCGCGAATCACCAGCTCCAGCCAGGTTGTCGGAATGGTCGCGCGAAAGCGTACCGGCGGATTGCGCGGCCACAGCTCGGGCTCATCCAGTTGCCGCGCTTCGGCGGGCAAGGTCATGCCGTCATTCAGTTCGACGCCGTCACGCAGACGCTGCAACTGCTCAGCCGTCGGCACGCCTTCGACCTGCACCCAATAGGTTTTCGCCAGCTTGTGCTTGGGATCGGCGATCCGCGCCTGCAACTGGCCGTCGTTGGTCAGCAGCAGCAAACCTTCGCTGTCGCGGTCCAGCCGTCCGGCCGGGTAGATGCCCGGAACGTCGATGTAATCCTTGAGCGTCGCTCGCCCTTCGCCATCGCTGAATTGCGTCAGCACATCGAACGGTTTGTTGAACAGGATCAGCTTCGGCTCGGCCGGCGGCGCCTTGGCGACACGGCGCGGTGAGGAAGACTGAGGCTTCACGCCAGGGCGACGGGAAGGTGGACGCGGGGGACGGGACATAAGAGAACAGACATTTAGCGATCAGGGCTGACAATGCTAGTGCCCCGACCACCAAATGACCACGACTAACCGTTATCGGAACGGCGGCTCGTCGAAGCTGCGCAGTTTGCGCGAGTGCAGCGAGTTGAGTTCGGTGCGCAGCAGATCCACCGCCTCGATGCCGATCTTCAAATGCTGGCTGACCGCACGCTCGTAGAACGCGTTGGCCGAGCCCGGCAGCTTGATTTCACTGTGCAGCGGTTTGTCCGAAACGCACAGCAACGTGCCGTACGGCACCCGCAGGCGATAACCCTGGGCGGCGATGGTGCCGCTTTCCATGTCCACGGCCACGGCGCGGGACAGGTTGATCAGCGGACGTTCCTGGGCCCAGCGCAGCTCCCAGTTGCGGTCGTCGTAGGTCAGCACGGTACCGGTGCGCAGACGCTTTTTCAGCTCTTCGCCCTTCTCGCCGGTGATGTTGGCGGCTGCTTGCTGCAGCGCCATCTGCACTTCGGCCAGCGCCGGGATCGGAATGTTCGGCGGCACCACGCGGTCGAGAATCCCGTCGCGACGCATGTAGGCATGGGCCAGCACGTAGTCGCCGATGGTCTGCGACTGACGCAGCCCGCCGCAGTGACCGATCATCAGCCAGCAATGCGGACGCAGCACCGCCAGGTGGTCGGTGATGTTCTTGGCGTTGGACGGGCCGACGCCGATGTTGACCAGGGTCACCCCATGGCCATCGCTGGCGATCAGGTGATAGGCCGGCATCTGATAGCGGTGCCAGACCACGCCGGCGGCAATCGCCGAGGCTTCGCCGTGATCCATACTTTTCTCGATGATCACGTTACCCGGCAGAACCATGCGCACGAAACGCGGGTCTTTGCGCAGTTGTTCCAGGCCATGGACGATGAACTGGTCGACATAGCGGTGGTAGTTGGTCAACAGGATCCATGGCTGCACATGGCGCCAGTCGCTGCCGGTGTAGTGCACCAGGCGACGCAGGGAGAAGTCGACCCGTGCGGCGTCGAACAGTGCCAGTGGCAGCGGATCGGTGTTTTCCCAGTCATAGAGACCGTCGGCGATGCCATCGGTGGCAGCGGACAGGTCGGTACTCGGAAACACCCGCGCCAGCACGGCAGCGGTGACGCCGGAGCCGGCCAGCTCATCACCCTGCTCGACCACATACGGGTACGGGATGTTCTGTTGGCTGACGCCGACTTCCACGGTCACGGTGAAGTCGTGCATCAACGGCACCAGTTGTTCCAGCAGGTATTTGCGGAACGCCTTGGGGTGGGTGACGGTGACGCTGTAGGTGCCTGGCAGTTGCACCTTGGCGTACGCGCGGGTGGTCTGCGGGACTTCGCCCTGGCACAGGTAGGTCAGACGCAGTTCGGGATAACGAAACAGTGCGCGCTGCGCAGCGTCAGGCTCGACGCGATCCTTGAGGTAACGCTTGAGCGCCGAGTTCAGCGCAGTGGTGGCCCGCTCGTGCAGCTCGGCCAGACGGTCCACGGCTTGTTCGGCGGTTTGAACGACAATAAACGCTTCGGTCACGATCAGCTTCCTGTGTTCTGACTTGCAGAGCTTCATCTTGCCTGCATCGTGACGCCACGGGAACAGTGGCATGTTGGCAACCGCACAATATATGGACACACCCACGATCCCTGTAGGAGTGAGCCAGCTCGCGATAGCGATGTATCAGTCGACATTTGCATTGACTGGTACACCGCTATCGCGAGCAGGCTCACTCCTACAGGGGGATTTTTGGTGTGTCAGAAACCTTGCGGGGTTGAGCGGGTGACGATGGCTTCGACGTCCAGCCCACGCGGCAAAGTGCCATAAACGCGAGCGCTGCCGCTCAGCCGGCTGGCAATAAAGGCATCACTCACCGCTGAGTTTCCGGCTTCCAGTAACAGCTTGGCCTGCAGCCCCAGCGCAATATCCTCGGTCAGCTGCCGCGCGCGGTACTGAATATCGCTGGTGTCCTTGAACTGCGCCTGCAACTGCTGGATGTGCGCGGCCAGGCGCTTGTCGCCATGGCCGTCACCCAACTCGCTGAACAGCACATCGAGCACGCCCGGCTCCTTCGACAGCGCGCGCAACACGTCCAGGCACTGCACGTTGCCCGAGCCTTCCCACGTCGAGTTGACCGGCGCTTCGCGATACAGGCGCGGCAGAATGCTCTCTTCTACATACCCGGCACCGCCCATGCATTCGGCGGCTTCGTTGATCATTGCCGGCGCGCGCTTGCAGATCCAGTACTTGCCCACCGCCGTCACCAGCCGGGCGAATTGCGCTTCGTGGCGGTCGCCCAGATGATCCAGCGCCTGGCCCATGCGCAGGCTCAGGGCCAGCGCGGCTTCGCTTTCCAGAGCGAGGTCGGCCAGTACGTTCTGCATCAACGGTTGCTCGCTGAGCAGTTTGCCGCCGACCTTGCGGTGCGCGCAGTGGTGGCTGGCCTGGGTCAGCGCCTGACGCATCAGCGAGCTGGAGCCGACCATGCAATCGAAACGGGTCATCGCCACCATCTCGATGATGGTCGGCACGCCACGCCCTTCTTCGCCGACCATCCACGCCAGGGCGCCACGGAACTCCACTTCGCTGGAGGCGTTGGACTGGTTGCCGAGTTTGTTTTTCAGGCGCTGGATGTAGAACTGATTGCGCGTGTCGTCCGGCCGATGGCGTGGCAGCAGGAAGCAGGTCAGGCCCTTGTCGGTTTGCGCCAGCGTCAGGAACGCATCGCACATCGGCGCCGAGCAGAACCACTTGTGGCCGACCAGTTCATAGGCCTGGCCCGGGCCACTGGCGCCGACCGGATAAGCCTTGGTGGTGTTGGCCCGCACATCGGTGCCGCCCTGCTTCTCGGTCATCGCCATGCCGATGGTCACGCCGGCCTTGTGCGCCATGCCGATGTTGCGCGGGTCATATTCGGTGGCGAGGATTTTCGGCAGCCACTGCTCGGCCAGATCCGGCTGCAAGCGCATCGCCGGGACGCTGGCGAAGGTCATGGTCAATGGGCAACCGCTACCGGCCTCGGCCTGGCTGTGCAAATAGCTCATCGAGGCGCGGGCGACATGCGCGCCATCCTGCGGATGGGTCCATGGCGAAGAAGTCAGGCCATGCTCGATCGCGGTGCGCATCAGCTCGTGATAAGCCGGATGAAACTCCACCAGATCGATACGATGACCGTAGCGGTCATGGCTGACAAAAACCGGTTTGTTCTGGTTGGCGAGGAACCCCGCTTCCATCAACGGCCCGCCGGCCAGCGCACCGTAGACATCGATCCGCGACTCGGCCCAACCGGCGCCGAAACGGCGCGACCACTCCTGTAACGGCAGGTCGATGCGGTACAGATTGGCGCCGTCCAGCGACGGTGGCTGGTTGGTGACTTCGTGGGTTTCGGCGAACTGATGCAGGTTCATGACGGGGCTCCTTTGGTCAGCCAAGGAATTCAGTTAAGCACCGCCCCGTGGCTGATCAAAGTGTCATATACGCCGAACTGCCGGCGCTTTCGCCCTATTATGCGCTGAGCACCCGACGCTCCAGCGCCGTTTGCAGGTCTTCGAATTTCACCGGTTTGTTCAGGTAATCGATACGCGTGCCAGGCGCGCAATGCTCGCGATCCGTGCCCTGGGCCAGCATGAACACCGGCACATGGGCACAGCCCGGCAAGGCGTGGATCTGGCAGCACAACGAAGCCCCCTCATGGCTGGGCAACTGGCAATCAATCAGTACCGCGTCGAAGGTTTCCCGTTGCAGGCAATCGACTGCCGCCGTGCCGTTGTCGGCCGTGCGCACGCGGAAACCGAGCTTGAGCAGCATGCCGCGCATCACCAGCTGATTGACGCTGTTGTCGTCCACGAGCAGCACCGTGCAGTCCTGCGGCGCACGGCTGCGATCGTGCAGCGGGCTCGGCGCCGTCTCGACCACTGGCAGCTCGAATTCGACATCCAGCTGAAAGCGGCTGCCGCGTCCGGGTTCTGAACGGTGGGTGAGCTTGCCGCCGAGCAACTCGACCAGTTGCCGACAGATCGCCAGGCCCACGCCCAAGCCACCGTATTCGCGAGTCATCGAGCCGTCGAGCTGGAAGAAACGCTGATACATCGTCGCCTCGCCCAGATCGGTGAAACCGATGCCGGTGTCGATCACTGCAAACGACAGGGCCAAGCGGTTTTCCGCCGCCGGTTTGCCAGTCACCCGCAGCGCCAGGCCGCCGACACGGGTGAACTTGATCGCGTTGTCCAGCAGGCACTCCAGGCATTGCGCGAGTTTGGCGCTGTCGCCGTGCAAACGGTCCGGCAGGGTCGGGAGCACCTCGACCTTGAAGTCCAGCGACTTGCCCGCCGCATTGCCATCGAACTGAACGCGCAAGGCCTCGACCACCGCACGCAGACTGAAACTGCCCGGCGTCGCCTTGAGCTTGCCAGCCTGCAGTTCGGTGAGGGTGAGGATGCCGTTGACCATGCGCATCATTTCCCGGGCAGAACCGGCGGCGGTTTGCTGGTACTGCTCCAGCTCAGGTTCCAGCTCGACCGTCTGCATCAGCTCCAGCGAACCGATCACCCCGTTCATCGGCGTGCGCAATTCGTGAGTCAGGGTCGCGAGGAATTCGTCCTTGAGCTTGTTGCTGTGGGCCAGTTGCTGGTTGAGCACTTCGAGCTTCTGCCCGGCGTCGAACAGAGTTTGCGCCTGCTGCTCGCGCATGGCATTGATGCGGTCGGCCAGCGCCAGCGACAGCAATGCCACTTCAATCGCCGAACCGATCTGACTGGCGTACATGGTCAGGAACACGTTCGGCAGCAAGCCGAGCACCATTAGCGTGTTGACGATGCCGCCGAGCAAAAACGCCGACCAGGCAATGATGAAATAACGCGCCACGCGCAGGCCGCGCCACCAGGCCAGAATCCCGGCGGCGAAAATCACCACGGTGAAGGTCAGCGCCAGTATTGTCGCCAGACGCAGTGACAACGCATAACTGGTCATCAGCGACAGGCCGATCACCAGGGCGCCGAACGCGATCAGGGCGATCAGCAAGCGGTCGAGCCAGCGGCTGTGGTTTTTGGTCTGCAGAAAACTGCGGGCGAACTGGCTGCCGAACAGGCCGGCACAGCCGATGAAAAACGGTGTGGCGGCGTTGGCCCACCACGGATTGTCCGGCCAGAAATACTCGACCGCCGCGCCGTTCACCGACAGTTGATAAAGGCCGAACGAGGCAATGTAGAAGATGTAATAGAGGTAGCTGGTGTCGCGCACGCTCAAGTAGATGAACAGGTTGTAGACCAGCATCCCCAGCAGCACGCCATAAATGATGCCCAGCACATACAGGCGCACGGGTTGGTCTTCGAGGTACGCGGTGCTCGACCATAACGTCACCGGCGCCTGAATCGAGCCTTCGCTGGCCAGGCGCAGATAAAGGGTTTGTTGCTGGTCGGGGGCGAAACTCAGGTCGAACAGGTAGTTGTTCTGACGGATCTCGCGACTGGCGAACGGCAACGCGTCGCCGGTCTGCCGGATCAGGCGATAGTCGCCGTTGGCATCGGCCATGTACAGATCAAGGTGATCGAGCGGCGGGTACGCCAGCTCCAGCAGCCAGGTGCGCTGTGCGGCTGGATTATTCGGACGGTAACGCAGGTCGATCTTCAGCCAGAACGCCGAACGCGAGTAACCGGCATTGAGCGTGGCTTTATCGTGGGCTTTGAAATTACCCGCCGCCGCTTGAGCGCGGACGTCGGCGATGTTCGCCTGACCGCTCGGGTCTTCGAACACCTGCAAGGAGCGACCCAGGGGAAGGCTCTGGGTATTTTCGTCGAACTCGACGGCGCTTGCGAAGAGGGGCAAGCAGAACAGCAACATCAGCAAATAGCGCATTGAAGCCCCAGCGTGGCTCGTCCGGTTGTGTCAGGAAGCCCCCCATTCCCTTTGAGTAGACGTAAAACCGGTATTACCTGTTATTGGTTTGGATCCAGACTAGCATAGCCGTTGATGGCCATTGAGCACCATCAAAATCTTTACGACAAAGGCTCTAGAACGGGCGTTTCAGAGCAAAGCAGCGGGCTAGAGCTGTTGAGTTGGTCAGCTCACTACTACACCCGATATGTGAATACCTTTGTGGTGAGGGGATTTATCCCCGATCGCTTGCGAAGCCAGTCGCAAAGTCAGCCGGCGCGGTGCGCCAGCAGAAATCGGGTTGCAGGGTCTGGGGCCGCTTCGCGACCCATCGGGGCGGTGCGACGTTTCGCTAAATCCCCTCGCCACAGTTGTGAGTGAACTCATGGTGGCAGCTTGTCAGACAATCTATCGGCGAACGCTGTCAGGACTGAACCCCAAAATCAGGTTTGGTGGTAAGCTCGCGCACCATGAATATCTACAGCTCCCGCCCCGTTGTCCTCTGTCTCTCCGGCCACGACCCCAGTGGTGGCGCCGGCTTGCAGGCAGATATCGAAGCCCTGCTCGCGCAGGGTTGCCATGCGGCTCCGGCCGTCACCGCCCTGACCGTGCAAGACACCGTCAACGTCACTGACTTCCGCGTCCTCGACCGTGAGTGGGTACTGGCCCAAGCCAATGCCGTGCTCAACGACTCCGAAGTCGCTGCGGTCAAACTGGGCATGCTCGGTTCGCTGGAAATGGTCGACACCGTTGTCGAACTGCTTGCGGCGCACCCGCACTTGCCAGTGGTCTGCGACCCGGTGCTGCGTGCCGGCGGCGGTGGACGCCTGGGCAAGGACGAGGTCGGTTATGCGATGCGCGAGCGTCTGCTGCCGCTGTCGATCATTGCCACTCCCAACCTGCCCGAAGCCCGGATCCTCGCCGAGCTGCCCGAAGGCACCGCGGACGAGTGCGCTGAAAAACTCCTGCCGTTCGTCAAAAACCTGCTGATCACCGGCGGTCATGGCGACGAAACTGAAATCCACAATCGCCTGTACAGCCGTGATGGTTTGCGTGAAACCTTCTACTGCCAGCGTTTGCCAGGCAGCTATCACGGTTCCGGTTGCACCCTGGCCAGCGCCCTCGCCGGTCGCCTGGCCCAAGGTGAAAACCTCGCCAGCGCCGTACGCACCGCGCTGGATTACACCTGGCGCACCCTGCGCGATGCCGAACAACTGGGTAAAGGCCAGTTCGTGCCGCGTCGCCTGCCGCTGGATTTTTGCTCGTAACGTCGTGAGGTCTGCCTGATGAAACTACGTGGTCTGTATGCCATCACCGACAGCACACTGCTCGCGGGCAAGTTTCTGTCGTACGTGGAGGCGGCGCTGGAAGGTGGCGTCACCCTGCTGCAATACCGCGACAAAAGCAGCGATGAGGCGCGCCGCCTGCGCGAGGCCGAAGCGCTGCGTGACCTGTGTGAGCGCTACAAGACTCATTTGATCATCAACGATGACGCCGAACTGGCCGCGCGCCTGAACGTCGGCGTGCATCTGGGCCAGACCGACGGCCCGCTGTCGCCGACCCGTGCGCTGCTCGGTTCGAAAGCCATCATCGGTTCGACCTGCCACGCGCAAATCGCGCTGGCCGAACAAGCCGCCAAAGAAGGCGCGAGCTATGTCGCCTTCGGCCGTTTCTTCAATTCCAGCACCAAGCCCGGCGCGCCGACGTGCAGCCTCGATCTGCTCGACGAAGCCAAGCGCACGCTGCACCTGCCGATCTGCGCGATTGGCGGCATCACCCTCGACAACGCCGCCCCGCTGGTGGCCCATGGCGTCGACCTGCTCGCGGTGGTGCATGGCCTGTTCGGCGCCGACAGCAGCGCCGAAGTGACCCGCCGCGCGCGCGCCTTCAACGAACTGCTTTCTATTTAAGTAGCTTAGAAAATCTGATTTGAGAGCCCGATCATGTCTCGTTCCGAAACCCTGTTTGCCGATGCCCAGAAACACATTCCCGGTGGTGTGAACTCGCCGGTTCGCGCGTTCAAGAGCGTGGGCGGCACGCCGCTGTTCTTCAAGCACGCCGAAGGCGCCTACGTCACTGACGAAGACGACAAGCGCTATGTGGATTACGTGGGTTCGTGGGGTCCGATGATCCTCGGCCACAGCCACCCGGACGTGCTCGACGCGGTACGCAATCAACTGCAACACGGTTTGTCGTACGGCGCGCCGACCGCGATGGAAACCGAGATGGCCGATCTGGTCTGCTCGCTGGTGCCGTCGATGGACATGGTGCGCATGGTCAGCTCCGGCACCGAAGCGACCATGAGCGCGATCCGTCTGGCCCGTGGTTACACCGGTCGTGACAGCATCATCAAGTTCGAAGGCTGCTACCACGGTCACTCCGACAGCCTGCTGGTCAAGGCCGGCTCCGGCGCACTGACCCAAGGCGTGCCGAGCTCCGCCGGTGTACCGGCCGCGTTCGCCAAGCACACCCTGACCCTGCCGTTCAACGACATCGACGCGGTTGAACAGATGCTCGCTGAAGTCGGCCAGGACGTTGCGTGCATCATCGTCGAGCCAGTGGCAGGCAACATGAACTGCGTACCGCCGGCGCCGGGCTTCCTCGAAGGCCTGCGCTCGCTCTGCGACAAGCATGGCGTGGTGCTGATTTTCGACGAAGTGATGACCGGTTTCCGTGTCGCCCTCGGCGGTGCCCAGGCCTACTACGGCGTCAATCCTGACCTGACCACTTTCGGCAAGATCATCGGCGGCGGCATGCCGGTCGGCTGCTTCGGCGGCAAGCGTGAAATCATGGAGCGCATCGCGCCGCTGGGCCCGGTGTATCAGGCCGGCACCCTGTCGGGTAACCCGCTGGCGATGGCCGCCGGTTTGACCACCCTGCGCCTGATCAGCCGCCCGGGTTTCCATGCCGAGCTGACCGACTACACCACGCGCCTGCTTGACGGCCTGCAACAACGTGCCGATGCCGCGGGCATTCCGTTCGTGACCACGCAGGCCGGCGGCATGTTCGGTCTGTACTTCAGCGGCGCCGACGACATCGTCACCTTTGAAGACGTGATGGCCAGCGACGCAGCCCTGTTCGGTCGCTTCTTCCACCTGATGCTGGAAGGCGGCGTGTACCTGGCGCCGAGCGCCTTCGAAGCCGGTTTCACCTCGATCGCCCACGGCGAAGCCGAGCTGAAAATCACTCTGGACGCTGCCGAGCGCGCCTTCGCTGCACTGAAGTAATGGCCGTGACGCTGACGTTGGCCATTGCCAGCGTCAGCATTCACCTACACTTGCGTCGTTTTTCCCACGCCTCTGCTAAAAATCTGCCAGAAAGTGGCCGATATATTCCCCGCGCAGCAGAAAAACGAGTAAAGACTTTGTAAGGTTGGCCCTGCTTATTTCATAATGCGCGCTTATTGGATCCCTCGATGGGTCCGCGTGCCCTTCAGAGGTAAGTCGATTCCCATGAACCGCACCGGCCGCACCCTTGCCTTGGGCTGCCTGTTGCTCCTTCAGCCCCTGCTCGCGCATGCACAAGCAGGCGGCAACTCGTTGTTGATCCCGGCGATGGGTCGTTGCACCCTCAACACTCAGCCGCAAGACGTCACGCAGGCACTGGCCGCCTGCCAGAAAGCGGCGGACGAAGGGGACGCGCAAGCGCAGTACGAGTTGGGTGAGTTCTACTACGACGGCAAGAATGCGCCACGCGACCTCAATCAAGCCCTGAGCTATTTCGAAAAGGCCTCGCTGCAAGGCCACGCTCAGGCGCAGTTCAAGCTCGGCACCATGTTCTTCCACGGCGAAGGCGTGCAGGCCAACAACATTCAGGCGTACATCGTGCTGAAGATGGCCGCGGTCAACGGCGCTGAAGATGCATTGGACACCGCCGACGAAGTCTCCGAAAAAATGTCCCGCGAAGATCTCGAAACCGCCACCCAGGTGCTCGGGCAAATTTTCCGTAAATACCTGATGGAACTGCAGAGCGCCGATGGGCGTACGCCGTTTTCGCCCCTACCCTGATAAGCGATAGTTCCCACGCTCTGCGTGGAAATTCATCCCGTGACGCTCCGCGTCACCGACGCAGAGCGTCGAAGGCGGCATTCCCACGCGGAGCGTGGGAACGATCAATCCAGGTTCGGTTTTACTTCTCAGGCATCGGCATCGGAAACGGCATCACATTGCCGACCGCGCCGCGGGCTTCGCTGATTTTCGGGGTGCCCAGACGTTCCACCTCGTCGATGCGCACGATCGAATGCATCGGCACAAAGCTGCGCACCACGCCTTCGAACTGCGCCTTGAGCTTCTCTTCGCTCGGATCGACCACCACTTGCGTGCGCTCGCCAAAGACGAACTCTTCCACTTCCAGAAAACCCCACAGATCACTTTGATAGATCTGCTTGGCGTACATTTCGAACACCTGGCCCTGGTTGAGGAAAATCACCTTATAGATTGGAGCTTCGCGTTTGGTCATGGCGGGGGGATAACATCGGGGATAAAAATGAGGGCGCAAACTATAGCATAGCCACTGGACGCACAGCGGTAGGAACCTGAGGGCTTGTTCCCTATAATGCGCGGTTCTTTGAATCACGTGACGACCCTACTCCATGGCCAAGAAGCTTTACATCGAAACCCACGGTTGCCAGATGAACGAGTACGACAGCTCGCGCATGGTCGATCTGCTGGGCGAACATCAGGCCCTGGAAGTCACGGCGCGCGCGGAAGATGCCGACGTGATTCTGCTCAACACCTGCTCGATCCGCGAACGCGCCCAGGATCGGGTGTACTCGCAGCTCGGCCGCTGGCGCGAACTGAAACTCGCCAACCCGGAGATGGTGATCGCCGTCGGCGGTTGCGTGGCCAGCCAGGAAGGCGCGGCGATTCGCGATCGCGCCCCGTACGTCGACGTGGTGTTCGGCCCGCAGACCCTGCACCGCCTGCCGGAAATGATCGACGCTGCGCGTATCACCAAGCTGCCGCAAGTCGACGTCTCGTTCCCGGAAATCGAAAAATTCGACCACCTGCCCGAGCCGCGCATCGATGGCCCGAGCGCGTACGTGTCGGTGATGGAAGGCTGCAGCAAGTACTGCACGTTCTGCGTGGTGCCCTACACCCGTGGCGAAGAAGTCAGCCGGCCGTTCGACGACGTGCTCGCCGAAATCATCCACCTCGCCGAAAACGGCGTGCGTGAAGTGACCCTGCTGGGGCAGAACGTCAACGGCTATCGCGGCACCACCCATGACGGTCGCCTGGCCGATCTGGCGGAGTTGATCCGCGTAGTGGCCGCCGTTGATGGCATCGACCGCATCCGCTACACCACCTCGCACCCGCTGGAGTTCTCCGACAGTCTGATTCAGGCCCATGCCGACGTGCCGGAGCTGGTGAAACACCTGCACTTGCCGGTGCAGTCGGGTTCCGACCGGATTCTGGCGGCAATGAAGCGCAACCACACGGCGCTGGAGTACAAGTCCAAGCTGCGCAAACTGCGTGCAGCGGTGCCGGGCATCTGCATCAGCTCGGACTTCATCGTCGGTTTCCCGGGCGAAACCGAGAAAGACTTCGAACAGACCATGAAGCTGATTGCCGATGTCGGTTTCGACTTTTCCTACTCGTTCGTCTACAGCCAGCGCCCGGGCACCCCGGCAGCCGATCTGGCCGATGACACTCCGGAAGAGTTGAAGAAAGAACGCCTGAACGCCTTGCAGCACCGTCTGAATCAGCAAGGGTTCGAGATCAGCCGACAAATGGTCGGTTCGATCCAGCGCATTCTGGTCACCGACTACTCGAAAAAAGACCCGGGCGAGCTGCAAGGACGTACCGAGAATAATCGTATCGTCAACTTCCGCTGCGATAATCCGACCCTGATCGGCCAGTTCGCCGACGTGCACATCGACGCGGCACAACCGCACTCGCTGCGCGGCTCGCTGGTCCAGTAACACCATTGCATTGTGGATAGGCTTTTGTGGCGAGGGGATTTATCCCCGATGGTTGGCGCAGCCGACCCAAAGCTGAAGTTACGGTGAATCTGCCATACCGAGAGCTCTGGTTTTGGGGCCGCTCCGCGGCCCATCGGGGATGAATCCCCTCGCCACAGATAACTCCACCCGCCACAGAAAGGCGTTCCAAACTCGCATCCATATTTAAGAGCTTTCGCACCCAAGCCTCTGGCGTTATCCTTGATTTCATCTTAATTGCCCCAGGGCGGCTAAATACGACCTTGAACGCACCCATAGAACCACATCGTTTTATCCTCGAGCCTTTTGAGGCTCGCCGCTTCGCCAATCTGTGCGGGCAATTCGACGAGCATTTGCGCTTGATCGAACAGCGCCTGACCATCGAGATCCGCAACCGCGGAAACCAGTTCGAACTGATCGGCGAACCCAAGCACACCACGTCTGCGGAAAACCTGCTGCGCCGCCTGTACCGGGAAACCAAAGGTACCGAGCTGTCGCCGGACCTGGTGCACCTGTTCCTCCAGGAATCGGCCGTGGTCGAGCTGGACAATCACGCCCCCGCCGAAGCTTCCGTCGCCCTGCGCACCAAGAAAGGCATGATTCGCCCACGCGGCTTGAATCAGCTGCGCTACGTGAAGGAAATCCTCGGTAACGACATCAACTTCGGCATCGGTCCGGCCGGTACCGGCAAGACCTACCTGGCCGTGGCCTGCGCGGTCGATGCACTGGAGCGCGAGCAGATCCGCCGCATCCTGCTGGTGCGTCCGGCGGTTGAAGCGGGTGAAAAACTCGGCTTCCTGCCCGGCGACTTGAGCCAGAAGATCGACCCGTACCTGCGCCCGCTGTACGACGCCCTCTACGAAATGCTCGGCTTCGAATACGTGGCCAAGCTGATCGAACGTCAGGTGATCGAAGTTGCGCCGCTGGCCTACATGCGCGGTCGTACGCTGAACAACAGCTTCATCATTCTCGACGAAAGCCAGAACACCACCGTCGAGCAAATGAAGATGTTCCTGACCCGCATCGGCTTCGGCTCCACCGCGGTCATCACCGGTGACATCACCCAGGTCGACCTGCCGCGCGGCACCAAGTCCGGCCTGCATCATGTGATCGAAGTGCTCAAGGACGTGCCGGGCATCAGCTTCACGCACTTCCAGCCCAAAGACGTCGTGCGCCACCCATTGGTGCAGCGGATCGTCGAAGCCTACGAGCGCTTCGAAAGCCGCGCCGATGCCCCCAAGGAAACCTCGCGCGATGCTTGAGCTGGATCTGCAAATCGCTACCGAAGCGAAAGCCCCGAGCGAAGCCGAGTTCCGCCAATGGTGCGAACTGGCCCTGCGCCAGCGCACTGCTGACTCGGAAATGACCATTCGCCTGGTCGACGAGGCAGAAGGCCGCGAGCTCAACCACACCTGGCGCCACAAGGACTACGCGACCAACGTCCTGTCGTTTCCTGCCGAAGTACCCGACGAGTTTCTCGACATCCCACTGCTCGGCGATCTGGTGATCTGCGTGGCCGTGGTCGCGCGCGAAGCCGCCGAACAAGGCAAGGAACTTAAAGCGCACTGGGCACATCTGGTCATTCACGGCTGCTTGCATCTGCTTGGTTACGACCATATAGATGACGACGAAGCCGAAGAAATGGAAGCACTGGAACGCGAGTTGCTTGCCGAATTGGGCTATCCCGATCCGTACGCGGACGACGAAACCGAAACATCCCCTATCGTTACAACAAAGGATTCAGAGTAATCGCTATGAGCGAAGATCGATCGAGCAACGGGCAGAAGTCATGGCTGGGCAAACTGACCCAGGCTTTTGCCCACGAGCCGAAGAACCGTCAGGAGCTGCTTGAGCTGCTGCGTGATGCACATCAGAACAAACTGCTGGACAGCGAAGCGCTGGCCATCGTCGAAGGCGCCATCCAGGTGGCTGACCTGCAAGTACGCGACATCATGGTCCCGCGCTCGCAGATGATCAGCATCAAGGCGACCCAGACCCCTCGTGAATTCCTGCCCGCCGTGCTGGACTCGGCCCACTCGCGCTATCCGGTCATCGGCGAAAGCCATGACGACGTGATGGGCGTGCTGCTGGCCAAGGATCTGCTGCCGCTGATCCTCAAGGAGAACGGCGACAGTTTCAACATCAAGGATCTGCTGCGCCCGGCCACATTCGTGCCGGAGTCCAAGCGTCTGAACGTGTTGCTGCGTGAGTTCCGCGCCAACCACAACCACATGGCCATCGTCATCGACGAGTACGGCGGCGTGGCGGGTCTGGTGACGATCGAAGACGTGCTGGAACAGATCGTCGGCGACATCGAAGACGAGCACGACGTCGAAGAAGACAGCTACATCAAGCCGCTGCCCAGCGGTGACTTCCTGATCAAGGCCCTGACGCCGATCGAGAACTTCAACGAGTTTTTCGACAGCGAATTCTCCGACGACGAGTTCGACACGGTCGGCGGCCTGGTGATGAGCGCGTTCGGGCACTTGCCAAAACGCAACGAAACCACTGAAATCGGCGCCTATCGTTTCCGCATCCTGAACGCCGACAGCCGTCGGATTCATTTGCTGCGACTGACGCCAATCGCTCGGTAATCATTAAGGATAGAAATGCGCTGGACAACCCGCCCCGGCTGGCCCGGTAACCTGCTGGCCGTGGCGGCCGGTGCAATCACCACCTTCGCCCTGGCCCCGTTCAACATCTGGCCGCTGGCCCTGCTGGCGGTCGGCCTGTTCTACGCCGGCCTGCGTGAGCTGAAACCGCGTCAGGCGCTGGGCCGTGGCTGGTGCTTCGGTTTCGGCCTGTTCGGCGCCGGTACCAGCTGGATCTACTACAGCATCCACCATTTCGGTGGTGCCTCCGTGCTGCTGGCCGGGTTCCTGATGCTGCTGTTCACCGCAGCGATCGCTTTTTTCTTCGCGCTGCCCGCGTGGCTCTGGGCACGCTGGTTACGCCGCAACGAAGCACCGCTGGCCGACGCGCTGGCGTTTGCCGCGCTGTGGGTCGGCCAGGAGGCATTTCGCGGCTGGTTCCTCACCGGTTTCCCGTGGCTCTATTCCGGATACAGCCAGCTCGACGGCCCATTGTCCGGGCTCGCGCCGGTCGGTGGCATGTGGCTGGTGTCCTTCGTATTGGCCCTGACTGCGGCACTGATCTACAACGCACCGCGCCTGCTCAGCAGCGGTCGAAAAGGTTTTATCGCGGCTGGTTTGCTGTTGCTGGTCGGGCCGTGGGTTGCCGG